>JADJQX010000007.1:0-1480536 GCA_016712525.1 Myxococcales bacterium | reverse complement strand
CAAGGTCTCGTGCTCGCGAGGCCCACGTGCGCGGCCGGGGAGCTCGCGTTCGCGGTCGGGTGCGCTCTCGCCGCGTCGCTCCCGCAGTACGTCGTGCTCCTCGGCCACGAGGCCTCCGAGCTGCGCACCGTTTTCCGCGCGATGCTGGGCGCCTTCGGGCCTCCCGAGGCAGCGCGGGACCTGGACCGCCCCGCGGCCATGCTGGGCGAGGCTCTGTGGCAGACGCTCCCCGCGCGGGCGCAGCGCAGGCTCTCGGAGCTGCTCGGAGCGGCCGACCTCTCCCAGCTCGACGCGGCGCTCGCCGAGGCGCGGCTCGCGACGTACCGCGTGGGCCTCTTCGTGTCGGGAGATTTCCGGGAGGCGGCGCGCGCGGTGCTCGCCGACTCGGGCATGGACCCGCGGATCGTCGAGCAACCGGCGCCGTTCGTCGAAGCGGTGAACCGCCTCGCGAGCCTCACGGACCTCTACCGGCTCGCCATGTCACCGACGATGGCCGATGCGCGGTTCGCCGTGCCCGCGCGCACGGGGCGGCCGGGGGCGAGGCTCTAGTGGCGAGGACGGCGCTCGCTCGGCGGGGAGTGGCCGTGCTCGCCGGTGTCGCTTCGGCCTCCCTTTTTGCGTGCATCATCGCCGAGCCGGTCTCCGATCTGCCGGAGCTCCCCGCGTTTCGTCCGGTGATCGTCCGCAGCTCCACCGTCCCCCAACCGAGCGCGGTTCTGGGCGTTTTCCCCGACAAGTTCGTCGTTCCGGTCGAGCTCGTCGACCCTGGGGTTGCCCTCTCGTGGCGGCTCTATATCGACTACAACCCCATCACGGGTGAAGGGCTCGACTCGTTCGCGGACGACCTCCCGGCGGTCAGCGCCGATCGGACTCGTGTGCTCGAGGTCCAGACGCGCCCGCCGGCGGACCTGTCGCGGTGTCACGTCATCGAGTTCATCGTCGCGCAGCAGTTTCAGGTGAAAGGGTTGGGCGGTGGCAAGAACGCCCACACCCCCATCGATCCGCCCGGCGGCGACGCGGTGACGTGGATCTACAGTCCGGGCGGCGATCTCCGAGGATGCCCCGTCGCGGACGCGGGGGTGCCCGACGCGAGGCTGCCCGACGCGAGCGATGCCGAGGGAGGCTCGTGAGACGCGCTTTGGCCGCGTTGCTCGCGACCGGAGGAGCCGCCGTGCTCGCGTGTGGGCCCATCGTCGGTCAGGCTGGCTCGGGCGCTCCGAAGAACGCCTGCGACGTGTCGGCGTGCGAGCTCTACGATCAGGAGGGCGCGCGACCGACCTGCACGAGCAGCGCCCGGTGCGAGGTCGCGGGGAAGCCGGAGTACCCGTACGTGCTCTCGATTTCGGTTCCCGACGGCTCGTTCTTCGCGCCGGGGCGGACCTTCCTGCTCCGCAGCCAAGACCTGCGCGGCGACGGCCTGACGTGCCTCTCGCCGACGTGCTTCACGCTGCCACCGATCGTCGAGGTGTCCGGCGAGTACAGGGTTTCGCCGACCGTGCCTCCGCTCGTCGGGTTCCCGCTCTCGGGGGTCGATGTGCTGCCCGCCCGCGTGACGTACTACCCCGAGATCGTGCTCGACGACGGTGTCCGGCGCGAAGCAAGCTCGGTCGGTCTGCCGTCGTCCGCGATCTTCGCCGACGTGCTCGGACCGGAGGCGACAGGGTCGGTGATCCGGTTTTTGGCCTTTGCTCCGGCCGGGGCCTACCGAAGGGTCGCCGCCCCGACGAGCCCCTTCGACGCCGCCTTTCCGCCCCTCTCGACCGACGTGCGTGTCGTTACGGAGGGCAGCCGTGAGGGCATCATTCCGTACTTCGGCGACCGGTTCGTCGTAGGCGCCGCTCCGAACACCCTGGACGACCCGACGGGAGAGGCGCACACGGCGCAGGTGAAGAGGAGCGCGGGGCTCGACGGATTCTTCGTCCACCTCCGCGACCGTCGCACCGAGCGGCGCCTCTCGTCGCTGCGGGCTCTTGGAGGCACCGAGGCGGCCGTTCGCCTCGACACGGTGGGGGAGAACGGTCCTGATGGTGCGCTCCGTGACGGGATCGACATCGTCGTGTCGCCCGACGAGCGCTGGGTCGGCGTCCCATCGCTCGTGGATCGCATCCTCGCCGGTGCAGGGTTCCGTCTCGAGTATCCCGAGGTCCCGGAGCCGTCGATCGTCCTCGGTCGAGTCGAGGGTGCGGACGCTACGGCGGCGAACGTCACGTTCGTGAGCTCGGGGATCGAGGTCCGCCCGTTCGGTTTCTCTCCGCAGCTCGTCTATCGCACCTCTCTTCGGACGGATGCGCTCGGTCGATTCGCGACGGTGCTCCCACGCGGGACCTACGAGGCCTTCGTCGAGCCCGAGGACGGGGCGCGGGCCCTCGGGAAGACTCGCCTCAGCGTCGTCGTCGCGCGCCCCCGCGAAGACGTCGTCTTGCGCGTCCGTCCACGGGGGACGGTGTCTGGAAAGGTGCGACTCGCCGATGGGCGTCCGATGGCGGCGGCCGAGGTGATGTGGGGGCCGTCCACCCGCAACCTTCGCGTCTCTCCCGCTCCATGGGAGAGCCCCCGCGCCGCTCGCACGCGCACCGCTTCCGACGGATCGTTCACGGTGTCCCTCGACGAGGGGGAGTACGACGTGACCATCGTCCCCGAGCCTGGCTCCGGCTTCCCTCGGTTCGTCGCGCCACGTCGCCCCGTGGGCCCCGACGCGACCACGATCGAGGACTTCGTCGTCGGCGCGCCCACGCGGGTCGCGTGGACGATGAAGGCGCTGGGCGGTCAGCCCATCGTTCGAGCGGTCGTGCGTGCGTTCGCCTTCGTCTCGGCCGATGTCGGCTACGTCGAAGTCGGTCAGGCCCTCTCCGACACGTCGGGGCAGTTCGAGCTTTTGCTCGGCCCACTTCCGAAATAGCCTTCGAGGAGCCCATGACACTTTCCGAAGAGCGCATCCCCTTCCTCGCCCGGCTCGTCGGAACGTCCGACGCGGAAGCCGGCAGGCAGTCGGCCTCGATCCTCGCGCTCGCAGGAGCGGCGTTCGGTGCGCGCCACGACCCCGACGCCACGGTGCCCACCGGCTTCGACCCGGCGGCCGTCGCGCTCTTCGAAGGGCTCGTCGAGTGCGCCTTTCTCGTCGCGCACGCCGATGGTGTGTTCGACGAGCGCGAGCGCGCCGCCTTCGAGCGCCTCGTCGTCGTCGCGTGCGACGGCGCCGTTTCGCGGGGCCAGATCGCGTCCCTCCTCGGGGACCTCGAGGCTCAGCTCGAAGAAGACGGCGAGGACACCCGAATTCGCGAGGCGGCGCGGTCCTTTCGAAGGCCCGCGCACGCCGAAGAAGCCCTGCGGGTGGCCGTGGTCATGGCGAGGTCGTCGGACGACGTGAGCGCGGAGGAGCGTCGAACGATCGAGCGGATCGCGTCGGCGTGTGGGCTACCCGCGGGCGCCGTCGACGAGGCCTTTCGCGAGGTCGATCACGTCCTCGCCGCGGTCACCAAAGCGCCCTGAGCCGGGCGAGGTGCGTCGCAGCCGCATCCGCCCTCAACGGGAGCCGTAGTCGAGAGCCTCACGCGACATCGCGTAGAGGCTCGCCTCCTCGTTCCGTCCCGCGTCGCGAGCGTCGGCCTCGAGGCGGGCGAGCACGGCGCGTTGATGAACGGCGAGCGCGTCGCGTCGGTCCGGGGGCGCATCCTCGAGGCGCGCCGAGAGCAACGCGAGCAGCTCGAGGCCTCGCCCGAGCAGCGTGAGGGCGGAGACGAGCTCGTCGACCACGTCGTCCCGCGTCGGATCGGCGCGGAGGAGCGCCGTCAGCACCTCGACGCGCTCGGAGAGCTCGGCCTCGTCGAGGCCTTCGAGGGACGGCGGCGGGGCGTCGACCACGGCGTGAGCGATCTCGGGGGCAGAGGCGACCTCGGGGGCAGAGGCGACCTCGACGAGCCCGGGCGTGTCCCGAGCGGGCCCCGCCGTTTCGGGTCGAGGGGCGAGTGACCTCTCGAGCTCGAGCAGCGCCGGGTCCATCGGCGAGATCGCGAGACCCCGCCGCACGGTGCGCAGCGCCCCGCCTCGATCGCCGAGCCGGTCGCGCTCGAGCGCTGCCGCGGCGACGAGGAGCGGGACGTGTTCGATCGTGCGCACCTCCTCCCGCAAGCGGGCGAACGCGAGCCGCGCGCCCTCCAGGTCGGAAGCGAGCGCCCTCACACGGCCCTCGAGGAGCCTCGCCTCGGGTGCGGCCGTCGTGCCCGCCTCGACGTCGCGCGCGCGCGCAGCCGCCGCGGGAAGGTCCCCGAGAGGATCCGCAAGACATCGGGCGAGCGCGAGGGTCGCTCGCGCGCGGTCCTCGGTCGAGGTCGAAAGCGCCGCCGCTCTCTCGAGCAACATCGCGCCGCGGCTCGCCTTTCCGACGCGCACGAGCGCGAGCCCCAGGCCCCCGAGGGAGCTCGGGTCGTCCGGCGTGTAGCGAACGGCCCGCTCGAGCGGCTCGATGCCTTGGGTCGGCTGACCGAGCGCGAGGTAGAGCTCCCCGATCTCGCGAAGGCAGGCGCTCTTCTCTTCGTGGGTCTCCGCGAGCGCTTCGAGCATGCCAGCGTGTGCCCGCGCTTCGTCGAGCCTGCCGACGGTGATCGCCTGGGCGAGCGCGGCGCGGTGCGCGAACCCGTACGCTCGAGCGTCTTGGGTCGCTTCGTCGAGCTCGCGAAGTGCCGCCCAGGGGTCCCCCGCGAGTCGCGCGGCGAGCTCTCGGAGCGTCGCTCTCAGGATCGCCGAGGGCTCACGGTCGGCGTCCCGCACGGCGCGCGCGAAGGCCCCGGCTCGATCTCCTGCCCGCTCCAGCAAACGCGCGGGGACGTCTCCCATCCTCAAGGGAGCGCCCTTTTCGGCCTCCCGCAGCGTCGCGAGGGCCGCCTCGGCGTGATCGGCGAGCGCGTCGACCTCGACGAGTCGGCGCGCGAGCTCGGGGTGGTGTGGCGCCACCGTGAGCGCGTCGAGCAGGGCGGCCCGATCGCCGACGTGCTCGTCGCTCGCCGCGGCCTCGTCGACCTCCCTCGAGAGGCGGGCGCTCTCCGCGGCGCGCACGGCGTTCGCTCCGCCGACGAAGCCGCGACCCTCCGAGAAGCTCAGCAGGATCCCTTCGTCGTCGAGCACGAGCTCGACGCTGCCCATGACCCCCGCCCGCGGAGCGCGGGCTCCGGCTTCCGGGAACAGCGAGGAAGCGATGGCCGCGGCGACGTCGGTAGCTCGGAAGACCGCGCCCTCGGCCGCGAGCCATCCTTGGGCGAGCGCGCGCATGGCCGAGAGCGCGAGCGGGGTCGCCGGTGTGCCGAGACCGGACCCACGAGCCTCGGTCACCGTCAGGCGCACGTCGCCGTCGTGGGAGGCGACCGTCACCTCGAAAACGAGGACAGCAGGGGTTCTCCAAATGCCCGAATGTACATGGGTTTTCGTCGAACGGCGTGGATCTTCGGCGATCTCGACCGTGACCTTGGACGCTGGGCCGTCCGCGTCGGCGCGGGCCCGGGAGAGCCGCACGCGCGGCGTGCCTTGGTGCACCACGTCGCGGAGCTTGACGGTGCACCAATCGGTGAGAGCCCTCCACGTGGCTGCGAGCCGAACGCGCCGGAGCTCGCCCCGACGGTGCCGGAACTTGGCGACGCCCCCCGAGACGTCGAGCGGGAAGCCGAGCCCGGGGAGGGCGACGTCGATCTCATCGACGACGAGCGGCCCGAGCCCGACCTGCCGCCCCAGGGTCAACCCGACACGGCCCGCTCCGAGGGCCAGGGCGAGCTCGACCCGCGCGGGGGCGCTCGGCGGCTTCTTCGCCGCTTTCTGCGCCTTTTTCGCCCGAGACGACCGCATCCGTCGGATCGTAGCCCGGTCGCGCCGTCGAGGTCGACTTTGCAGCCGCCCGACGGGGCGTCGTTCGTGCGCGCGGGGGTGCGTGGCGTGCCGGACGCTGCTAAGAGCCGGGCGCATGTTCGAGGACGACGACGAGACCGCGCCTCGGGGCCCGGTCGGGGTCGCGCGCCGGCTCCTCGAGTCGAGCGAGGCGCTCTCGGGCCGGCTCTCGTACGAGCGCCGCGACGGGCAGCTCGCGATGATGGACGCGGTCGAGCGCGCCCTCCGAGAGGACCGCCACCTCTTCGTCGAGGCCGGAACCGGCACCGGCAAGACGCTCGCGTACCTCCTGCCGGCGCTGCTCTCGGGGAAGAAGGTCGTGGTGTCGACGGCCACCATCGCCCTCCAGGAGCAGATCTTCTCGAAGGACCTCCCGATGGCGGCCGCGATCGCCGAGGCCGAGGGGATCCCCGTCCGCTTCGCCCTCATGAAGGGCCTCTCGAACTACGTGTGCAAGCGTCGCCTCGCGGAGGCGCTCGGCATGTCCCAAGGTCCCATGCTCCTCCGCCTCGCCGAGTGGGAGCGCGGCAGCGAGTCCGGCGATCGCGCGGAGGCCGCGTTCCTCCCCGAGGACGATCCTACGTTCGCCCAGATCGCGTCGTCGACGGAGACTCGGATAGGTGTGGAGTGCAAGTACTACGACGCGTGCCATGTGACACGCATGCGCCGCGAGGCCGAGCGCGCGAACCTCGTCGTCGTGAGCCACCACCTCTTCTTGGCCGATCTCGCGCTCCGATCGGGGCCGCGGGGCGACTTCGCGAGCGCTCTCCCCGCTTACGATGCGGTGATCTTCGACGAGGCCCAGCGCCTCGAGGCGGTCGCCACGGACTTCTTCGGAGTGAGGGTGACGAGCGCTCGCGTCGACGCGCTCCTACGGGACGCCGAGGGCACGCTCTCGGCGAGAGCGACCAAGTCGCCCGAGCTGCTCAAGGACGTCGAGGAGACGCACCGGACCGTCGAGCAGGCGCGGGTGGCCTCGACCGCCTTCTTTTCCCGTCTCGCATCCCTCGTCTCGACGGGGACCGAGCGCCGCCCTCTCGCCGAGGGAGACGTCTCGCACGAGCTCGTCGACGCCGCCGCCCGCCTCGATCTCGCGGTCTCCCTCGTGGGAGGGCTCGGTACGGGGCCGCGCTCCGACGAGGCCACCGAGCTCGTCGCCCGTCGCGCGGAGGACCTCCGCGCCGATCTCCGTGAGGTGCTGCTCGGCTCGTCCCGCGCGCGCTACGGCGGCCCACGCGAGCACGCGCCCGACCGCGTCGCGTGGGTCGAATCACGCGAGCGGAGCGTCGCGGTCGGCGCGAGCCCGATCGAGCTCGGGCAGATCCTGCGTGGTGCGCTCTTCGATCGCATCTCGACGGTCGTCTGCACGAGCGCCACGCTGTCGACCGCGCACCCCGACGGGAGCATCGGCTTCGAGTTCGCGCGTGCTCGCCTCGGGGCGCCGGCCGACACCCTCGAGCTCCGCGTCGATTCCCCGTTCGACTACGAGCGCAACGCGGCCTTCTTCGTCCCCTCGGATCTCCCCGAGCCCAAGGATCCGTCCTTCGAGGAGCGCTCGACGCAGGTCATCGTCGCCCTCGTCGAGGCCTCCCGCGGCGGGGCGTTCGTTTTGTGCACGTCGGTGCGCATGATGCGTTCCTACGCTCGATCCCTCCGAGACCGCGTCGCGTACCCCGTCATGGTCCAAGGCGAGGCCCCCAAGAAGCTCCTCCTCGCGCGCTTCCGGGCCTCGCGGGAGGCCGTGCTCGTCGCCACGTCGAGCTTCTGGGAGGGGGTCGACGTGCCCGGGGAGGCTCTCCGCCTCGTCGTGCTCGACAAAATCCCCTTCGCCGTTCCCACGGACCCCGTCGTCGTGGCGCGGTCGAGGCGTATCGAGGCGGAGGGGGGAAACGCGTTCGTCGAGTACTCCGTTCCGCAGGCCGCCATGACCTTGAAGCAGGGGTTCGGCCGCCTCATTCGCACCGAGCAGGATCGTGGGGTCGTCGCCTTGCTCGACGCGAGGGCACGCAACAAGGGCTACGGTCCGAGGTTGCTCGCGGGGCTCCCGCGGGCGCGCGCGTGCGCCACCGTCGACGACGTGCGCGCGTTCTTTGCCGAGAGCCTCGACGACGACCAGGCCTGAAGCGAAGCGACGAAACGTCCCGGTCGCGCCCGCGTGACGCTCGTGTGAACCGGGCGGGATCGCGCCGTCCCCCCCACACAGGGACCAAAGGTAGGAGCTTCCGTGCTATTCGGCAGGCTCGACAACGCCCCGGGCGAACCCGCCCGAGCGCACCCGAAGGAGCCGTCATGACCGAGATCAACGCCGTCATCGCCCGTGAAATCCTCGACTCGCGAGGAAACCCCACCGTCGAAGTCGAGGTCCAGACCGACAGCGGTCGCGGTCGCGCGGCGGTGCCGAGCGGCGCCTCGACGGGCGAGCACGAGGCCATCGAGCTCCGCGACGGGGACAAGAAGCGCTTCTTCGGCAAGGGCGTCCAGAAGGCCGTGGCCAACGTGAACCAGTCGCTCGGTCCGGCCATCCTCGGCCTCGACGCGCTCGACCAGGCCGAGGTCGACGGGATCCTCATCGAGGCCGACGGCACGCCCAACAAGGCGAACATGGGGGCGAACGCGATCCTCGGCGTGTCCATGGCCGTCGCGCGCGCCGCGGCCGACGCCGTCGGGCTCCCGCTCTGGCGCTACCTCGGCGGCGCGAACGCGCGCGTCCTTCCGACGCCCCTCATGAACATCCTCAACGGCGGCGCTCACGCCGACAACGGCCTCGAGATCCAAGAGTTCATGATCGCCCCCGTCGGCGCCGAGAGCTTCGCCGAGGCGGTCCGTATGGGCGCCGAGGTGTTCGCCGCGCTCAAGACCTTCCTGAAGGAGAAGGGGCAGACGACCGCCGTGGGCGACGAGGGCGGCTTCGCCCCGCGCCTCGGCACGAACGGCGAGGCCCTCGACGCGGTCCTCAAGGCCATCGAGGCGGCCGGCTACCGCCCCGGCGAGGACATCGCGCTCGCGCTCGACTGCGCCGCGAGCGAGTTCTACGACAAAGAGAAGAAGAGCTACACGTTCGACAAGAAGGTCCTCTCGCCCGACGAGCTCGTCGCCACGTACGCGGCCTGGGCCGAGAAATACCCGCTCGTCTCGATCGAGGACGGCTGCGCCGAGGACGACTGGGACACCTGGAAGAAGCTCACCGACAAGCTCGGCAAGAAGGTGCAGCTCGTGGGCGACGACCTCTTCGTCACGAACGTCGAGCGCCTCTCGCGCGGCATCGAGGCGGGCGTCGGCAACGCGATCCTCGTCAAGGTGAACCAGATCGGCACCCTCACCGAGACCCTCGACTCCATCCGCATGGCCACCGAGGCCGGCTACCGCAGCATCATCAGCCACCGCTCGGGCGAGACCGAGGACACGTTCATCGCCGACCTCGCCGTCGGCACCAACGCCGGCCAGATCAAGACGGGCAGCCTCTCGCGCTCGGATCGTGTCGCCAAGTACAACCAGCTCGTGCGTATCGCGTTCGAGCTCGGACGTGGCGCGGTCTACGCGGGTAAGAAGCCCTTCGTTCGCCGCTGAGCTCGGGGAGCACACCCCTCGAACGCCCCGCGTCGGCCCGCGCCGACCGGGGCGTTCGTCATGCCAGGCAAAAGAGCTCACCGAGCCGTTGGCCCGGGGCCGAGGACGTGGTCGACAGCGCGTTCGCGACGGCCGTGAGCGCGACGTCGAGCCTGGGCGTGAGGATCGCCTCGTCGTCGTGGGGGCTCGTGTCGGCGACGACGACGGCGAACGCGCGCGGCAGGGGAGCGCCTAGGACGGCGTGCTCGAGCACGGCGTGACCGAAGACGAGCGCGCGGCTGTTCGTCTCGGCGATCGCGCGCCCGAGCTTCGCCGGATCTCCGCGGACGACGAGGTCTTCGAGCACGCTCACCGTGGCCTCGCGTGCCACGATCACGAGGCCGCCTTCGTCGAAGAGGGCGAGCACGTCCTGGAGCCTCGAACGCGCGTTCGGCAGCCCGCCGTGCTCGCGAAAGTGGGCCTCGAGCTCTCCGCGATGTCGGCGGTGAATGGCATCCTTGGTGGCCGGATAGGTGGCGACGACCAGCGCGTTCATCGCGTCGTGCCAGGAGCCCTCGCGCGTGGGGACGCGTCGCGCCGACGCGATCCGTACGTCGTAGAGGTCCTCGAGCTTGCGGGGGCCACGCCTGCGCGCTTCGGGTTGGACCTCGAGCGCGAGATCGGTGCGCCCCGAGGCCCGGAGCGGAGCGAGCCACGCGGCGTCGAGCGCGGCGACCGAGGGGAGGACCTCGTTCGGCGGAAGCGCACCGCAGAGCCCACGGTATCCGTCGAACAACCCATGGGCCCCGAGACCCACCGGCACCCTCGGGCCCGCCGTCCGGACGAGCCGCGATGCGCCCTTCGTCCTCACCGGAGCTTCGCGACCGGGCCCTTGACGACGGACCCGTCCGTGAAACGTACCGCCACCCGAAGCCCCTCCGGGACGCGGCCGTCGAGCTTCCCCAAGTAGACGACGAGGTCGTGTTTGCCCGGTGGCAACGGGCGGAGGGCCCCGTCTTTCGTATTGAGGAGCCGTCCGCCTTCGAGCACGGCGAGCGTAGGGGTGTGCTTGCCGAGCGCAAAACCGCCGACGGTCTCCGGGAGGGCCTCGAGCCCGACGATGGTGTCGGCCGTCTGCTCTCCGTTGGGCTCGCCGCGCGCGTCGGTCGACGACACGAAGATGGCGTCCGCCGGACCCTCGAGCCCGAGCGCCAGAGCGACGTCGGGTGCCCCGTCGGCGAGCGCCGGACCGTCGGCGAGGCCCGCGTGGTCGGCCTTCAGGCTCTCGGGTGAAACTTCGAAATATCGAATGGTTCCGGACATTTTGGGGGGCGGCGTGGGCGCGGGCTCTTCGGGCGCCGGGGCCCCCTCCGCGGCGGGGCTCGACGGCGCGGACGAACGCGCTGCACCCCCGCAGGCGACGAGGGCGAAGACGGTGAGGCCGAGGACGACCTGCCTCGTGCCCAAGGCCGCGCGCGTCACGATGTGCCAGCGTCCGGGGGCGGCGGCGCGCTCGGCAAGCGAGGCATCGGCTCCTCGGCGGCAGGGGCTTGGGCGGGGACCTGACCGCCCGGTCCCGCGTCGGCGGCCGGCTCGACGTACTCGGGCGGTGGCCCCTCGACCGTAGGGGCCCGGAGCGACGGAGAGCACGCGGCGAAGGCGAAGGCGCCTGCGGCGGCGAGGAGAAATCGGGGCGACGAGCTCACGCCCCTCGCTTACTCGGAGGTGGCCGTCGGGCGCAAGCCGTCACGCCTGCTCGCGCGAAAGGGCTGCGATGGGCTTCGGTCGACCCGAGGGCCGAGGTCGCTCCGTGGGCGCCGGGCCCTTCGCGGCCGCGAGCCTGCGCTTCTTGGCTTCTTGGGCCCGGGCGACGTCGTCGCGGGTGGGCCAGCTCAGGGTCGCGACGAGCGCCACCATGACCACGATCGGGAGGCGTTGGCGGAGCATGAGCCCCATGTTCGCCATCGTGAACGCGTACGCGATGGTGCAAGGGATGATGAACGCCAGGAGCGAAAGGAGCGTCGCGCGGTCGGTCTTGACGAGCTTTCGGGACGCGACCACGGCGCGCACCATGAAGTAGTAGAACATGATGGTGTCGATCTTCCCGAGCTGAAGACCGAGCGTGCCACCCATCCAGGGAAACGGCGAAAAGAGCGTGTAGACGAGGCGTATCGGGAGCGACCCGATGCCCTGGTCGAGCATGACCGCCGAGCCTCCGAGCGCGTTGCCCTCGAGGGTGGCCTTGTCGGTCGCCATGGTGAACGTCCCGTCGATCGTGGTCTTGATGTTCGCCCCCTGTTGGCTTTGGAGGACGAACGCGAACACGACGGTCACGGCAAGAACGGACACGATCGGCCGCAAGTACCCCCGCGAGCCGAAGCCCATGTAGCCGATGAGGATCGGGAGCGTGGCGAGGAAGACGAGGTAGAAGCGGACGAACCAGAGCGCCGCGAGGCACACCACGCCGATGAGGACGTCGGTCAGCGAGAACTTGCGTGATACACGGATCGCGCTCCCGACGGCCCCGAGCACGAACATGAGGACGAGGCCGTCCTTGTACATGTCGGACGTGTAGAAGAGCAGCGCCGGCGAGGTGAAGAGCACCATGGTCATGCCGGTCGCCACGTTCCTCCGCGCGCCGAGCTCCATGGCCAGCTTGAAGAAATTGAGGGCGGTGACGCAGAGCGCGAGCGCCACGAGCGCCGTGCAGGCGAGGGGGGCCTTCTGACCTCCGTTCATGTAGATGAGGAGGCCGAAGAGGTTCGGTGGGAGCGACGTCGCGCCGATGAGCTCGTTGTCGGCCGCGGTCATGAACTTGATCCCGTGCATCGTCCATTGCTCGGAGATCCACTGGGCGAAATACTCGTACGTCATCGCGTCGCCGCCGAGGCCGTGGCTGAAGAACGCGACGTTGCGGGCGACCCAGTGCAGCATGAGCCGCAGCACGAAGCTCGCGATGAGGTACGAGCCGATGGTCGTCCCGAGCTCCTTCGCCGACGAGACGACGGCGATCAGGATGCCGAAGAAGACGAGGATAAAGAGGATTCCAATCACGTGAGGGGGCTCTCGCTTCGGTGCTCGACGGGTAGGCCTTAGCAGAACCCGGGGCCTACGGCACGCGAGCCTTCGGCGCTCTCGTCGGGTGCTTCGGAACGTCGGTTCGTTCACCTCGGCCCCCTTGGGTCCGGGGACCGATCGCGGTATACGCGCGTCATGTCGAGCCCCGAGCTGTCCTCGCTCGTCCAGTCCCTCGTCGTAAGCTACAGGAGCGATCCTCGTGGGCACCGCATCGGGCGCCGGTTCCTCCCGTCGAAGACGCAAATCGTCGAGATCCTCGAGCTCTCCCTCACGGTGCTCTTCCCGGGGTACTACGGGCCGCTCGAGGTCACCGAGGAGAACGTGTCATTTTACGTGGGAGAGAAGCTCGTGCGGCTCCGCGAGAAGCTCGCGCACGAGATCGAGCAGTGCCTCTGCCACGCCGCCGAGGCCGAGACGGCAGGGGCTCCGGGAGGCCAGGGCGAAATCGACGACTGCTCGAGCCACGCGAAGAAGCTCGCCACCATGCTCGTCGAGCGTTTGCCCGTGCTGCGAGGCATGCTGCTCGACGATATGCAGGCCGCGTACGACGGCGACCCCGCGGCGCAGAGCCTCGACGAGATCGTGCTTTCGTACCCGGGGTTCCTCGCGGTCGTCGTCTACCGCATCGCCCACGAGCTCTTCGAGATGGGCGTCCCGCTCATGCCACGCATCATGTCCGAGTGGGCGCACGAGCGGACGGGCTGCGACATCCACCCGGGAGCGCGCATCGGTCGGCGCTTCTTCATCGACCACGCGACGGGCACGGTCGTCGGCGAGACGAGCGTCATCGGCGACGGCGTGAAGCTCTATCAGGGCGTCACGCTCGGCGCGCTCTCCCACCCGCGCGACGAGCTCGGGAGGGTCATCCGAAACGTGAAGCGCCACCAGACCGTGGAGGACGAGGTCACGATCTACGCGAACGCGACGGTCCTCGGCGGCGCCACGGTCGTCGGCCGAGGCGCGCTCGTCGGCGGCTCGGTGTTCGTCACACGTTCGGTGCCCGCAGGGTCGCGCATCGCCCTGAAGGCTCCGGAGCTCTCGGTCCGCCAGGTGCGCGAGGCCGCGGAGTGGGTGCTCGACTTCGAGATCTAGCCTCGCCGCCACCCCGCGCGAGGTGCTCCTCGCGCGCTACGTGAGCTTCTCGAGCAGGCGGTCGAGCGCGTCCAAGTCCGCGTAAGGAATGACGATTTCGCCCTTGTTGCCCTGGTCCTTCACGAGCACCTTGGCGCCGAGGCTCTGCGTCAGGCGGCTCTCGAGATCTCGCACCGAGGCCGACTTTTCGGGGGCCTTCGCCGCGCCGCCCTTCTCTTTCTTCTCGCGGGCGAGCCGGACCATCGCCTCGGTCGCGCGCACGTTGAGCTTCCCCCGAATGACCTTCTGCGCGAGCTCACCGAGCAGCTTCGGATCGTCGCAGCCGAGGAGCGCGCGGCCGTGGCCTTCGGAGAGCTCGCCGGTGACGATCTTCTCGCGCACGTCGACGGGCAGCTTGAGGAGCCGCATCGAGTTGGCGATGGTCGTACGGTTCTTCCCGAGCCGCTCCCCGAGGCTCTCTTGGGTGTACCCGTGCTCCTTCACGAGGCGCTCGAGGGCCTCGGCGAGCTCCACCGGGTTCAGGTCCTCGCGCTGCACGTTCTCGATGATCGCGAGCTCGAACGCCGCCTTCGGAGACACGTCCTTGACGACGACCAGCACCTCTTTCAGGCCGGCGCGCTGGCTCGCTCGGAAGCGGCGCTCTCCCGCGATGATCTCGAAGACGCCCTCTTGGCCGGGGGCCCTCCGGACGGCGATGGGCTCGATGAGCCCGTGCTCGCGGATCGACGCGGCGAGCTCGTCGAGCTTCTCGCCGTCGAAGTGGCGGCGAGGCTGGCCCTTCTGGGGGACGAGCTTGTCGATCGCGCACGAGAAGACGCTCTTGTCGCCGTAGGCCGAGGTGACCTTGGCGGGGGCTTGCGCCGCGGGGAGGAGCGCGTCGAGCCCACGCCCGAGCGCGCGGCGTTTGTCTTGGCTCACGAGGTGGCTCCTTCGGTGCGCGCCGCGTGGCGATCGACGATCTCGCGCGCGAGGGCGAGATACCCCTGCGAGCCCTTCGACGCGGCGTCGTAGAGGAGGACCGGCTTGCCGTGCGACGGGGCCTCCGAGAGGCGGATGTTGCGCGGGATGACCGACTCGAACACGAAGAAGTGCTTCTTCACCTCTTCGGCGACCTGGTGGGCGAGGTTGTTCCGCGGGTCGAACATGGTGAGCACGATGCCCTCGACCGTGAGATCGGGGTTGATGCCGTTCTTCAGGCGGTCGAGCGTCGCCATGAGGTGCGTGAGCCCCTCGAGCGCGTAGTACTCGCACTGGAGCGGGACGAGCACCGACGTGGCCGCCGCGAGCGCGTTCACCGTGAGCAGCCCGAGCGACGGCGGGCAGTCGACGAGCACGTAGTCGAAGTCGGCGAGGGCAGGGGCCAGGGCCTCTCGAAGCTTCTGCGCGCGGCCCGGGTCGTCGACGAGCTCGATCTCGGCGGCGACGAGGTCTTGCGTGGCGGGCGCGACGAAGAGGTTCGGCACGTCGGTCGCGACGATCACGTCCGAGAGCGGGGAGCGCCCGATGATCGCGTCGTACACGGTGTGCTCTCGCGTGCCCGCGCGCACCCCCACGCCGGAGCTCGCGTTCCCCTGCGGGTCCATGTCGAGGAGGAGCGTCTTCACCTCGGCCGCCGCGAGGCTCGCCGCGAGGTTGACCGACGTGGTCGTCTTGCCGACGCCGCCCTTCTGGTTCACCACCGCGACGACCCGCGCGGGTCCTCGCGGGGCGCTCTCGCGTGCCTTGGTCTTTTTTGCGGTCGCCGCCATGAATGAGGCGGCCCTTCTAGCATGGGCGCGGCCCCGTGGTGCGAGTCCGCGGAGAATCGGAAACGCGGCGTCCTTCCGTGTGGCCCCTCGCTCTTCGAGCCCGGCGCTAGTTTCGGCCAGAGAAAATGCAACCCCTTTTTTTGGCGTGGCCCGGGCTCGGGTGTACGGTGTGAGCAGATGTAGGGAAACGTGAGGGAACGCTCTCACGGACCGAACGCGAACGCCCCATGCTCCCGTCCCTCTCCCACGCCCTCCTCCCTCACGACGAGCCCGCGAACGACCGGATCCTCCGGCCTTTCTACCTGGGCGCGAAGGCCCGCGAGTCTGCCGCGGACGTCGTGTCTCTCGAGGACGTGCGGAAGGCGAGAGCCCGGGCGAACGCGCCGCGCTGACCCCTCGTCCCGCTCCCCACCCCCGTGCTCGCGGCGTGCACCGCGAGCGCGAGTCGCCGTCCGTCACCCATCCCGGAGATCCCCATGGCCGTTCCGAAGCACTACCGAACCATCGAAGAGTTTCACCGCGAAGAGCTCCGCCCGAGCTTCCGCGTCGGCCTCACGTACGAGGATCTCATGCAGGAGACCACCTTCGAGAGCTCCGACATGCTCTTCGACGACACGCACGACGAGTACGACCCCGACCTCATGGACGTGGAAGACGACTGACGCGCGTCCCCAAGATTTCGGTCCTCCCGGACCTCCCGCCCTCGACCGACGCCTCTCGGTCGGGGGCACTTTTTTTGGCCCAGGGCCGGCTTGCGCATCGCCCCACGGACGGGCATGGTGTGCCCTCGATGGGCCTCTCCGACGACGACGCCAAGGCGAGGCTCACGGTCGCTCGCCCGAGCGGGCAAGACCGCCGCGAGGCGCTCATCGTCGCCGCGGTGATCTTCGCGTTCGGCTTCCTCGGCATGTACGTGTTCCTCCACGAGCCGCTGCAGAAATCGCTGGTCGTCGGGCTCATGGGCTCGGCCGTGGGGTCCTTCCGCTTCGCCCTGCGAAAGATCGCTCGGCCGAGGTAGTCACTCCGCGTGGACCTCCTCCTCGACGAGTCGGCCGTCGACCGGCTCCGCACCCTCCGCCCTCGCGACTGCGACTATGTCGCCCTCGACGTGACCTCGTCGCGCGCGCTCTTCGCGGCGCTCGCGGCCGTCTCGCCCGTGGCCTGCCTGCTCGGCGCGAGCGTGTCGGGGCCCGAGCTCCGCGAGGCCTTGGTCGCGAGGCTCGGTGGTGGCCACGAGGTGTCGGCGTGCTGCGACTTCCTCTCGGGCGGGTGGCTCCCCGAAGGGCCCGTGCCTCACGTGGGCGAGCCCCTCACGGGCTGGCTTGGCGAAATTTCTCAAGGATTTCCGGGAGATCCGGTCGCGTTTGGCAAGACGCCGGCCCGGGTCGTCAAGCTCGCGCGGCTCCTCATGGCCCGGGCGGGGGCCTACCCTCGGAGGCGCCTCGTCGAGGCCGCGCGCGCCGCGTACGAGGGGCCCTACAACGCCCACGACGCCGTCGCCGCGCTCTTCGTCACGCAGCCCGACGAGGCGCTCCGGATCGCGGGAGAGCTCGTCGCGAGCCGCCAAAAGAGCTCGAGCATCCGCCGGCACACGGCGGACGTGGTCCAGTGGGCGGCGCGGGCCGGGTACGCGTCGGTCGGCTCGGGCGAGGTCACGGTCCTCCCCACGATGCCGCCCCCGAGGCCGCCCCCGAGGCAAGGCGCGCGGGAAAAATAGCGCCGGGCGCTGCTCGCCACTTGACGGGGAGGCCCGAGCCCGTATGGTGCCGGCCTCCTCATGCAAGTCACAGTCTCGCGCATCTCCCAGGTCGTCCTCGAGCTCCAAATCGACGTCCCCGCCGACGCGGTCAAGGCCGAGGTCGAACGTCAGTACTCGACCCTCGCCAAGAAGGCCCACGTCAAGGGCTACCGCCCCGGCAAAGCCCCGCGGCCCGTCCTCCGGACCCTCTTCGGGCCCCAGGTCGAGAACGACGTGGCGCAGAGCCTCGTGAACACGACGCTCCCGCAGGCGCTCTCGAAAGAGAACGTGACGCCGATCAGCCAGCCCACGGTGGTCGACGCGAGCCGCGTCTCGCAGGACGCCCCGTTCACCTTCAAGGCGCGCATGGAAGTGCAGCCCGAGCTCGCCACGGTGAAGTTCGAAGGCTTCACGCTCTACCGCCCCAAGGTCGAGGTGACCGACGCGCAGGTCGACGAGCAAATCGAGGGCCTCCGCCAGCGCCACGCGACCCTCAAGTCGCCCGAGCCCGCGCGCCCCGTGAAGGCCGGCGACGTGGTCACGATCGACTTCACCCTCAAGGTCGACGGCAAAGAGATCAAGGACGGCGGCGGCGAGGGCATCCAGCTCGAGGTCGGCGCGGGCCAGGCGCTCCCCGAGCTCGACGCGGCCCTCCTCGGCAAGAACGTGGGCGACACCTTCGAGGCCGAGTCCACCTTCGCCGACAACCACCCCCGGAAGGACTTCCAGGGCAAGAAGGGCACCTTCGGCGTCAAGCTGACCGACGTGAAGGAGCGCGAGCTCCCCAAGGTCGACGACGAATTCGCCAAAGACGTCGGCAACTTCGGCACCTTGGTCGAGCTCCGCGCCGACATCCACACCCGCCTCGAGAAGATGGCGAAGGAGCGCTCGGAGACCGCGGTCGCCGAGCAGATCGTCGTGAAGCTCAACGAGGAGAACCCGTGCGAGGTTCCCCCGTCGCTCGTCCTCCAGCAGGCGCAGATGCTCCAGCAAGAGCTCGCGATGCAGGCGCGCCGCTCGGGTCAGCGCTTCTCGCAGGCTCAGGCCGAAGAGCTCGGTCGCGCCGTCCTGGCGGACGCGGAGCGCAAGGTCCGCGCGGGCCTCGTCATGGCGGGCATCGCCAAGGCGAACCAGTTCATGGTGAACGACGACGACATCGAGAAGGGCCTCGCCGAGCTCGCCGCCGAGACCGGGAAGAACGTCGCCAAGCTGCGTGTCGAGTACCGCGAGAAGTCGAAGCGCGACATCCTCGTCGGCATGATCCTCGAGGACAAAATCTTGGACTTCATCGAGAGCAAGTCCACCATCGTCGACGGGGATCCGCCGGCGCCCGAGGCCAAGGCCGAGGAAAAGGCGGCCGAAGCGAAGTAAGCTTCGGACGCGGCATCGAAGCACACGAACGAACGGGCCCGGAGACACAGACCTTCGGGCCCTTTTTTCACGACGACCCGACATAGGCGTACAGAAAGGCCTCATTTCATGGTGAAGCGCCCCGAGAACCGCACCCAGGCGATCCAGTACCTCGAAGCGAACCGCGAGCGCCTCTCGGCGCAGGTCTACGCCACGCCGTACGTGGTCGAGACGACCCACCGCGGCGAGCGCACGTGGGACATCTTCAGCCGCCTCCTCAAGGACCGGATAGTGTTCCTCGGAACGCCGGTCGACGACATGGTCGCCAACGAGATCGTCGCGCAGCTCCTCTTCCTGGAGAGCGAAGATCCCGACAAGGAGATCATGATCTACATCAACTCGCCGGGCGGCGTCGTCTACAGCGGCCTCGCGATCTTCGACACCATGCAGTACGTCCGCTGCCCCGTGGCGACGGCGTGCATCGGCATGGCCGCGTCGATGGCGGCGGTGCTGCTCGCGGCCGGTCACAAGGGCAGCCGCTCGGCCCTCCCGAACTCGCGCATCATGATCCACCAGCCGCACGGCGGCGCGCGTGGCCAAGTGACCGACATCGAGATCCAGGCCCGTGAGGTCCGCCTCTTGAAGGACACCCTCACCGACATCCTCGCCGACGCCACCGGCAAGTCGCGCGATCAGATCCTGAAGGACATCGACCGCGACTTCTACATGAGCGCGACGGCCGCCAAAGAGTACGGCCTCATCGACAACGTGTTCTTCCCCAAGAAGAAGACGGGCGACGAGAAAGACAAGAAGTAGCCTCGGCCTTCTTCCTACGATCGGGCCCCGGCTCTCCGCCGCGGGCCCGTCGTGCGTTTGTCGTCTGCTAAGTGTCCGAAACTATAAGGGATCAGAGCCAGCGCACGTGCTCGCGGCAGAGCCTCACGCGCGTCTTCGAGAAGCCGTGTTTGAAGGCCGCGATGGCGTTGCGTTTGGGGTCGGTGTCGTCCTCGTGGGGGACGCCGCCGAGATCGAGCTCGCGCGCTCCGAAGCTTCGCGCCCACGTGATGGCCGCGGCGAGGGGAGGGCTCATCTTGCTGTACGGGCGCTTCGCCACGGAGGTCGCGCCGTGCGCGAGGTGGAGGCGTGTGTCCGTGCGCACGACCACGACCCCTCCGAGGTCGCGCTCGTCGTCCCGAGAGACGAAACACGCGACGCGCTCGCTGTACCCCGTCACCTCGCCGAGGGCCGCCGCGAAGGCTGGCTTCGGGCTCGGTTTGCCTTGCGCCGAGAGGGTCTCGTCCATGAGCGCGAAGAACGCGCGGCACCCGTCGCCGCGCACACGGTCGGTGCGAACCCCGAGTTTTTTGGCTTGTTTGAGCTCGTAGCGCAGCGTCTTTCGTTCGCTGCCCGCGAAGACGTCGGCCTCGTTCGGGGCGTCGATGGGCATGCGTAGGGTGCGCACGTGGGCGCCCGCCGGATCGTCGATGGGGTGGTAACCGAGGTCGGCCAACGTGCGCTCCGCGGGGCCCACGGCGTCGTCCGCGAGGTACGGCATGACCGAGAGGCGCACGACGCCACGCACGAGGAGCGCGCGACGCAGGTGCACGAGCACCTCGGAAAGACGCTCCGGCGCGGCCACCACGGGCCCTCGCTCCACCTGCGCGAACGGAAGACCGAGCGGGCCGAGCGTCGACCGAAGCACGAGGGCCGCGCCCACGATCTCGCCACGCTCGCGCGCGAGGAACACGTACGGCGAGAACGGCCGGCTCGCCGCGGCCAAGGTCCCGTAGTCGCGGAGCTGCGCGAAGCTCGCCGTGGGCCCTCGGGCGACGAACGCGTCGAATGCGCGCCCGTCGTCGGGTTCCGGACGTGCCGTCAGGACGATGTCCACGGGGGCTCTCTAGTGCACCGCGCTCGGGATGGCACCCTCTTCGTCGAGGGATGCCTCGCCGGCGCGGTCGAAGGGGGCGCGGCGCGCTCCGCCTTTTGGTAGAAACCGCCGTCGTATGGAAAAGCTTCGCGTCCTTTTCTTGAACGACACCTCGCGGAACGGGGGCCCCCCGCGGAGCCTCTTCTACATCCTCAAGTTCTTGGACCCGGAGCGCATCCATCGCGCCGTGCTCCTGCCAAGAAGAGGAGTGGTTTCGGAGCTTTACGAACGCGAGAAGGTCGCCGACGAGCTCTTCGTCGACGAGTCCCTCGTGGAGAACCCGGTCGAGCCGTGGACGCGCGCCATGGAGCGCCGGGACTTCGACGCGGGCCCGCTCACGAAGGGCAGGAGGCTCGTCGGCAACCTCGGTCGCGGGGCGTACTCGGTCGTCTCCCTCGCTCGGCGCCTCCGCGAGGGAAAGTACGATCTCCTCTATTGCAACGGCACCAACGCCGACTTCTTCGGCGGCATCGCGTCGAAGCTGTCGGGTGTGCCGTGCCTCTGGCACGTGCGGTACACGTCGGTTCCGAAGGGGCTCGTGAAGGTCCACGACGAGCTCGCGCGCTCGGCCGGTGTGCGCCGCATCGTCTGCGTCTCGAAGGCCTCGGCGAGCCTGTTCCCCGACTGCCCGGACAAGGTCCGCGTGGTGCACAACGCGCTCGATCCCGACGACTTCGGCGGCGCCGCCCCGAGCCCCGTGCTCCGCGCCGAGCTCGGCCTCCCCGAGGGCACGGTGGTCTTCGGGAGCCAAGGGCGCATCTTGCCGCGCAAGGGCTACATGGAGCTCGTCGACGCCGCGAAGATCGCCCTCTCGCGCATGACCGCGTCGGAGCGTGAGCGCGTGCGCTTCGTCGTGCTCGGCGACACCCCGGAGGACATCTTCCCCGATCACCTCGCCGAGTGCCGCGCCCGCGTGACGGCGCTGAACCTCGAGAAATACGTGCAGTTTCTCGGCTTCCGCGTCGACGTTCGCCCCTACGTGGCCGACTTCGACGTCGCCGTGGTCCCGAGCGTGTACCCCGACCCGCTCCCGCGCGCCGTCATCGAGTCGATGGCCATGGAGAAGCCCGTGGTCGCGTTCGACGTGGGCGGCGTCGCCGAGATGCTCGTGGGTGGACGCACGGGGACGCTCGTGCACGGCGCCCCGCCGGACGTGAACGGCATGGCCGAGGCGTTCCTCCGCTACTTCCGCGATCCCGCCCTGCGCGAGGCCCACGGCCGCGCCGGACGCGAGCGCATCCTCAGCGATTTCTCGGCCGAACGTCAGGCCAAGATCATCCAGGGCGAGATCGAGCGCGCGGCCGCCAAAGGGTGAGCGGAGGTCTCCTTCGGCGCGCTACCGTCCCGCGTCGGGGAGGCCCGAAAAGCCCGCGATTCGCCGGATCTCGCGCCACGTGAAGGCCGCCGTCTCCTCGGCGCCGACGCCGTCGAAGTGGAGCCCGTCGGGGCGAATGGGCTCGCCCTTGCTGAGCAGGTTGCACTCCTTCGTGGGGCAGACGAACGCCATGAGGTCGATCGTCGGCAGACCGCGCGACCTCGCGAAGTCGTCGAGGATGGTGTTCAAACACACGACTCTCTCGGGGACGTCGCCGTAGCGCCATCGGCCGACCGGGTAGGGGACCTTGGCCACGACGACGCGCCCCGCGCGCTCCCCCATGCCGTCGACGAGCACGCCGAGCCGCTTTTTGTAGGCTTCGGCGAACGTGGGCTCGCACGTCTTGGGCGTGAGGAAGGCGCCGCCCATCACGATGAGCGTGACGTCCGGGCGGAGCGCCTCGGTGTCCTTGACCCAGTCGCGTGAGCAGCTCGTACCCTCGATGCGCTTGCCGTCGACGACGCGCACCTCGGCCTCGAACAGGGTGCACGAGCCGACGCCGCGCTCGGCCACGAAGACCTCGCGATCGTCTTGGCCGTGGCGCATCGCGATGCCGAGGAACGACGCGACCGAGTCGCCGAGGGTGAGCACGCGGAGCTGCCCGGGACGGAGGTCCTTCGCGGCCGGGAGCGTCTGCATCGTGACCGAGTACTTCGTGGGGTACGCACCCGCCGTGACGACCTCGAGGGGCCGAGGGGGAGGGGCCTTGCGCAGCGTTTTTGCCAAGAAGATCGGAAGGATGGACGCGACGAAGGCGAGCGGCACGACGAGCGCGGGGCGGCCCCCGGGGAGGCCGTTCTTGCGGATCGGCGTCTCGAGGAAGCGGTACGAGACGAGCGCGATCACGGCGGTGACGGCGAAGCGCAACACCGTGAGCACGAGGGGTCCCACGTGCACACGCTCCGGTGTCATGACCACGAAGACCGGCCAGTGCCACAGGTACACGCCGTACGAGACGTTGCCCAAAGCGCGCAGCGGGCGGAGCGAGAAGAGGCGCGCGACGAGGCACGACGGGCGCGCGACGGCCGCCGCGACGAGCACGAGGCACGCGAGCTCGGTGACGAAGAAGCCCCCGCGGTAGAGCCACGGGCTCTCTCCGGGGAGCCGCGCCCAGGCCACGGCGAGCAGGCCGAGCGCGACGAGCGCGAACGCACCGAGGGCCCGCCCCGCACGGCCCTCGAGGCGCGAGGTCGGAGGGAGCTTCACGGCGAGGGCGGCCCCGAGCAGCATGCCCGACGCGCGGGTGTCCGTGCCGAGGTAGACGCGCCCGCTGCGCTCGGGGTGGTAGAGGCCGATCATGAGCGCCGACGAGACGAGCCCGAGGGCGAGCACGACGCGAAAGAGGCGCTTTTTTCCCCGCTCGTGGGCCCCCTCGCCGCGGCCCAAGGCGAACGCGGCGAGCAGCGGATAGAGCACGTAGAACTGCTCCTCGATGGCGAGGCTCCACGTGTGCTCGAGCGGCGAGGGCGCGGCGAAGAGATCCCAGTAGCTCTTGTTCGAGAGGATCGCGCGGAGGTTCGCGACGTACCCGAGCGTGGCGAGCGCGTCGCCGAGGATCCTGGCGAGCTCGCCGTGCTTCGCCCACACGAACGCGTAGAGGCCCACCCCGGGCAGGAGCGCTAGGAGGGCAGGGAGGAGCCGCCGCGCGCGCCTCACCCAGAACGCGCCGAGCGCGATCCTTGCGCTCTTCTGGTGCTCGGCCACGAGCAGGCTCGTGATGAGGTACCCCGAGAGGACGAAGAAGAGATCGACGCCGAGGTAGCCGCCGCGCAGCATGCCCTCCGCGTGAAAAAAGAGCACGCCGAGCACGGCCGCGCCCCGCAGGCCGTCGAGGGCCGGGACGTGGGGGACGAGGCCGTGGGGGCGAGGGCTCTCTTCGGCCACGGCGCGTGCCCTAGCGCACTTCGCCGACGGGGCGCACAAAATTGAAGAATCACGAATGGGATCCCATGGTTAGCCGAGTCGTTCGTGGGGCCCCAGGGCGGGGCCGCGAGCCGCCGCCGAGCCGCGTCCCCGGGAGCCTCGTGGATCGAGGTCGGATCGTTCACGAACCGGGATCCGAGGGGGTAGGATGCGCCTCGATGTCGCTCCTCGGAAAGCTCGCTCGTCGCGCCGTGCACTCGACTCGCAACGCGCTCGAGCTCGTACGCCTAGGGCGCCTCGGCCCCGAGTACGCCGCCCCGTACGACGTGGTCGACGAGGGGCGCCACCACAAGCTCCGGCGCTACTCCACGAACACCCACGAGGACGCGACGTTCGCCCGCGGGGGCTACCCGGTCGTCCTCTTGGTGCCACCGCTCATGGTCGCGTCCGAGGTGTACGACATCGAGTCGGAGCTGTCGGCCGTGGCGGCCCTCGGCCGGGCCGGTGTCACGCCCTATCTCGTCGATTTCGGCGCGCCCGAGAAGTCCGAGCATGGTCACACGCGGAACCTCGCCGACCACGTGAAGGCCGTCGCGGAGAGCCTCCGCCGCGCGCGCGAGCTCGAGGGCCGCGACGTGCACCTCGTCGGATACTCGCAGGGCGGCATGTTCGCCTACCAAGCGGCCGCCTACGTGCGAGGCGAAGGCATCGCGAGCATCGTGACCTTCGGGAGCCCGGTCGACATCCACAAGAACGTCCCCGCTCAGGTCCGAGGCGACGCGATGGCCGCGTTCGCGCAGACGATCGAGCCCGTCCTCACCGAGGTCGTCGATCGCATCGGCGGCCTCCCCGGGAAGCTCACGAGCACCGGGTTCAAGCTGCTCTCGACACGAAAAGAGATCCAGCAGCGCGTCGAGTTCTTGGCGAAGCTCCATGACCGCGGCGCGCTCGTGCGGCGCGAGGCTCGACGGAGGTTCCTCGGCGGGGAGGGGTTCGTCGCGTGGCCCGGGCCCGCGCTCCGCGATTTCGTCGACGAGTTCATCGTTCATAACCGCATGATCTCGGGCGGTTTTCTGATCGACGGGCGGACGGTCACCCTCGCCGACATCGGCTGCCCCATCTTGTGTTTCATCGGCACGAGCGACGAGATCGCCCGCGCTGGCGCCGTCCGCGCGATCGTGAAGGCCGCCCCCGAGGCGAGCGTCACGTTCGTGAACGTCGAGGCCGGGCACTTCGGCCTCGTCGTGGGCTCGCGCGCCATGGACGTGTCGTGGCCGACGGTCGCCGAGTGGGTGCACTACCGCGAGGGCCTCGGGCCGGAGCCGCGCGCCATCGCCGAGAAACGCGAGCGACGGCGCGAGCCCGCGGGCCTCGACACCGACCTCGATCTCCTCGCCCAAGCCCTCGGGAAGACGGCGCGCGCCGTGTGGCGCAGGCTCGGCGACGTGTCGTCGAGCGCGGCCGACGCCCTCGACGGCGTGAGGTACCAGGAGCCCCACCTCCGCGCGCTCGCCGAGGTCTCCGGCGACACGGTCACCTCGGCTTCGGCGTGGCTCGCGCGGGCCGCCGAAGAGCGCCCGACCGACACGTTCTTCCTCTTCAAGGGCCGCGCGTTCACCTACGCCGAGTCCGACGCGCGGGTCACGAACGTCGTCAAGGGGCTTTACCATGTGGGCGTACGCCCGGGCGATCGTGTGCTCGTGCTCATGGACTCGCGGCCGAGCTACCTCTCGATGGCGACGGCCCTCGTTCGCCTCGGCGCCTGCCCGGTGCTCGCCCCGACGGACGCGTCGGAGGGGGAGCTCGCGCGCGCGGCCACACGCTGCGACTGCCGCTTCGTCGCGACCGATCCCTCGTCGGTCGGCGTCGCCAAAGAGGTCGCGTTGCTCGCCTCGGCCGAGGGCGCGGGTCGCCTCGGCGTGCTCGTGCTCGGCGGCGCGGGCGAAGGGCCCCGGCATTTCTCGGACGACGTCGTCGACATGGAAGCGATCGACCCGATGCGGGTGCGCCTCCCGCCCGACCTCGCCCTCGACGCGGGCCGCGCCCGGGACATCGGGGCCATTTTGCTCCGGCCGTCCGACTCGGGCGAGCTCCGCACGGCGCCCGTGACGTTCCACAGGTGGGCGCTCTCCGCCCACGGGGCCGCGGCCGCCTGCACCCTCAAGCCTCACGACACCGTGTACTCGTGCATCCCGCTCCATCACCCCGCCGCGATCCTGGTCGCGGTCGGGGCGGCGCTCGTGGCCGGCGCGCGCCTCGCGCTCGGCTCGGCGTTCTCGGTGGAGACGTTCTTCCCCGAGGTGCGTCGCTACGGCGCGACCGTCGTGTTCTACGCGGGCGAGATGCTCCGCCCGCTCGTCCACGAGCGCCCGAGGCGCGGCGATCGCACGCACCCCATTCGGCTCGTCGCGGGCAGCGGCATGCGCCAAGACCTCTGGAAAAAGCTCGAAGAGCGCTTCAACGTCGGCGTGCTCGAGTTCTACGCGAGCACCACCCAGCGGGCCGTGCTCGCGAACGCGTCGGGCGAGAAGGTGGGCTCGGTGGGGAGGCCGCTCCCCGGGAGCGCCGAGCTCGCCGTCGTGAAGGCCGACCTCGCGACGGGGGAGCTCCTCCGCGACGTCGACGGTCACCTCGTGCGCGCGCTCCCAGGGGAGCCGGGGCTCCTCGCCGTCCGGCACCCTCCAGAGGACGGTGGCGAGCTCGGGGCCAACGTCGTGCGCGCGGCCTTCGGAAAAGAGCCGTGGGTCGTCTCGTCCGACGTCGTCCGCGAGGATGCCGCGGGCGACGTCTTCTTCATCGACGCACGCTCCGGCTTCGTCCCGACCTCGGGCGGGCCCGTGTCGCTCCGTGCGGTCGAAGACGCGCTCTACGCGTTGCCCGAGATCGCCATGGCGTGTGCGTTCGTGTCGGATGGAGCTCGCGGAGAGCCCGGGATTTCTGCGGCGTTCGTAGCGTACGACGAGGTCACGCCGGCGCGCCTCGACGCGGCGATGTCGCGCCTCGAGGCTCACGCGCGCCCGCGGCGCATCGTCGCGCTCGCCGACATGCCCCTCACGGACGGCTACCGGCCCAAGCGTCGCGCCGTCTCCGAGCGTGCGTCGGCCGAAGGGCGCGAGCTGCGCCTCGTCGATGGCAAGTACGTCGCGGGGTGAGGCTCAGCCGAAGAGCTCGCGCGCGGGCACGACGTCGTGCCGGGCAGCCCACGCGAGCAGATCGCGCACCTCGTGGCGGAGGGCGGCCTTCGTCATGTCGCCCGGGTGGAGCGCGACCCGGGTCGGCGCGAGCGCGGCAAGAGGGCGCGCGGCCCTGCAAAACCCGATGGTCGAGAGCATGCGAGCCCGCGTGCGGCTCGCGAAGTTCAAGACGAGGCTCGGGCGGCGAACGCGCGCGACAGGATCCGTGATCGAGAGGTGATCTTCGGTGTAGCGGAGGCCTCGTGCGCCGAGCTCGTCGACGAGCCACGCCGGGCTCGACCACGCCGGAGGCACGAACCCGTCGAGCGAGAGACCTGCGCCCTCGAGCACGCGGATGCCCTCGTCGAGGCGCTCGCGGGCCTCGGCGCGGGTCACGTCGGAGAACTCGGCCTCGCCGGCGGAGACGACCTTCTGCGCGAAGGCGTGCGCCACCCCGCCCGGACGGCCATCGCCCTTCGGCCCCTCTTCTGCCCCGCGCGCGCGGTGAAAAAAGCCGTGAAGGAACACCTCGTGGCCCTGGGCCTGGAGGGCCCGAAGCCGCGCCGCGTACCGTGGGCTCTCGGCGAGGGGCGCGCGCCCGTGAAAGTTCGGCACGACCAGGAGCCCCGGCTTGATACCTACATCGGCGCACATACGGAGCGCGTGCTCCACCTCGGCGTCCCACGCGGGGGACACGTCGTGGATGCTGACGTGGACACGCGCCCTCGCCACGTCGCTCAGTGCTTCGCTTGCGCCTGCGCCTTGCCGACCTCTTCGTACTCGCTCTCGAAGAGCGAGAGCTGCGAGACGACGATGTCGAGGTTCTTCTCGTTCATCTCGTTCTGCTCGGCGCGCGAGAGATCGCGCATCTGGCGCTTCACCTCGCCGAGGCGATCGCAGATCTGACCGAGCTTGGCGTAGTCGACCTGCGCGCGGGACTTGTCGGCGTAGCCCTTGCGGTACTCCTCGAAGATCTCGTTCGCGGCGTTCCCGAGGTTGCCCATGATGTCGGGGAGCGCGGTGCCTTGGCGGGCCTTGCGGATCTCACCGAGCTCGGTCTCGTAGACCGCGAGGCGCTCCTGCACGATGCCGATGTTCTTGTCGTGGTAGTCGGCCGAGAACCCGCCGAGCTTGAGGGCCTCCATGCGCGACTTGATGTTCTTGAGCGAGTCGATGACGCGCATGAGAAGGGCGGGGCGGCGGCTGATGCGCGCCTGTCCGGCGAAGTGCGTCTGGTAGACGGCGAACTGCTCGTTCGCGAGCGTGGCCAAGAGGCCGGCCTGCTCCTCGGCGGAGCCCGACTTCTGGGCCTTGTCGATCTCTTTGAGCTCGTTCGTGTACTGGGTGACCGCCGCCTTCACGACGTCGAGGTCGCTGCCGAAGTCGGCCACGTTCTTCTCTTCGAGGAGCGCCGACATGCGCTTCTGCACGCCCTTCAGCTCCTCGAGCATCTCGGCGAGGAGGGCCACGTCGCGCGTCGAGCGGTTCTGGCCGGCGAAATGCCGGGCGTAGCGGGCGAAGACGAAGTTCGCGTCGGTCGCCTCGACGGCGAACTCGTCGAAAATGGGGCCGGCCTCTTTGGCCTTCACGATGGCGACCCGCTCGGTCTCGTAGAGCGAGAGGGCCGACTGAGCGTCGTCGCGGAGGGCGATGAGCTCGGGGCCCTGCACCGCGGCGGGAATGCCGTTCGCGCGGCTCACGAGGTCGCGGAGGCGCTTGATGAGGCCATCGATCTGGGCGACGTCGCGCGTCGCGCGGGACTGGCCGGAGAAGTCGGCTTCGTAGGTGCTCGTGATGAGGTCGAGGTCACGCCGGAGATTGTCGATGAGGTTCGTCGCCATGGCGCGATTACTTAGCACCGGTTTCGCGCATCACATGCGCGGATTTCTCGAGGCCAGGCGCGGGGCGGGGCGGGCCCCGAGGAGGTCCGTGTAGAGGGCGCGGAGGGCGTCGATCTCGCCCTCGTGGGAGGGGAGCGCGCCCGCGAACGCCCTCGCGGCACGGCCGAGCTCTTCCCGATCCCTCCCGAGGAGCCTCCGAACGGCCGCCGCGCACGCCGAAGCGTCCAAGGGCTCGTACGTCTCGGACACGGTCGGGTCGGCGAGGTCGAAGGCCCCCCCGGCTCGCGGCACGACCACGGGCAGCCCCGCCGCGAGCGCCTCCGCGATCGACAGGCCGAACGTCTCGCAGGGGCACCCGTGCACGAGCGCGTCGCCCGCCGCGAGCCCCGAAAAGAGCCGCTCACGGTCCTTCTCGAAGCCGAGGAACCTCACGTGGGACCCCGCCGCCCGCTCGAGCTTCGTGCGCTCCGGGCCGTCGCCGAAAAGGGCAAGCGTGTGAGGTAATGTAGGCAAGAGCTGCCGGGAGGCCTCGAGGACCACGTCCCAGCGCTTCTCTACGGCGAACCTGCCGACCCCCACGAGCAGCGGCCCCGGCCTGCCCATGGTGAGCTCGGCACGCCGCGCGACCCTAGTGATTTCATCGATTTGGGTGACGTCGACCCCGAACGGAACGTGGTGGACCCGCGCCACCCCGTGCCCCTCGAGCTTGGTCCGCTGTGATCGCGATGCCACGAGGGTCGCGTCCATGCCCTGGGCGAGGCGTCGGACGAGCCCCCACGCGGGCCTCACCACCCGCAAAGGACTGGGTAAAAGCTTAGCCAGGCGGGGGAATCTGCCCTCGACCGCCCACCCGAAAACCTGGGCGTAGGTATCGAGAAAATCGGAGTGCCAGCGAAACGTCCGGACACCAAAGTCATGGTCCGAGGCCCCGAGGGCCGCGATAGCTCCCATGTAGGGAGAGTGCACCTCGAGGACGTCGGGCCTCTCCTTGGCGATCACGGCCCGGATTTTCGCGACCCCCGGGAAGGCGTGGTAGGTGGGGTCGTACGGCATGTTTGGCCCTGCAATACGAATGATTCGTGCGCTCCCCGGGCCCCGTGCTACAGCTCCGCGCGTCTCCGAATCGGTCGCCCCAGGGGCCACGATGACGTGCTCGTCACCCCTCTGGCACAGAACCTGACTCTTCCCCTCCAGATGGCTTCGAACCCCGCCACCCCTTTCGGAATAGAACTCCGTCAAATCCAGAACCTTCACGAGGCGCCTCCGGCCGAGGGGCGGGCTGCCCACGGGCCCGACGGGCAGGGGGCCCGCCTCGTCGCCGCTGCGATTCGTGGGCAAGGAGCCCGCTCCGGCTTCTCCGCCGAGCACGTGGCCTCGGGCCACGGCATGGATGTGCGCAAGATCGCGCCGTTCGCGGCCCTCGCCGCCCGGCAGGGTCGCCCACTCCGCGTCGCCATTCTGAGTGATTTCACGAGGATTCCTTACGCCAACGGGGCCGCGTTCCAGACGCGCTTCCTATACCAGGAGCTCACCCGGTGCGGCCACGAGGTGACCGTCATCGGGCCCCATGATCCGGATGCCACCCCCGACGAGCTGGCCCCGGGCACCATCGAGCTGCCGAGCTTGCCCCTCAAGACGTACCCCGGCGTTTACATCCCGCTCCCGCTCGAGTCGTGGGTGTACAAAATCGGCCGGTTCGACTTCGACATCGTCTTCGCCCAGACGACCACGCTCCTCCTCGAGTTCGGGGTTTGGCTGCGGAAGATGCGCGGCATCCCGCTCTTGTGCGTCAACACGACGCACCTCGCGGCCGCCTACGACGTGCTCCTTCCCGAGAAGCTCGCCAAGATCCCCGCCCTCCACGCGGGGCTCGAGATCACCCTGAAGCGCCCGTACGAGCGCCTCTTCGCCAAGGTCTACAACGACTCGGACGGCCTCGTCGTCTTGAGCGAAGGTCTCCGGAGCTACTGGCGCGAGCGCGGTGTCACGGCGCCGATCCACGTCGTTCCTCGCGCGGTGCAGCCCGAGATCTTCGACAAGCCCCTCGGCGACGACCCGTACCAAGATTTCCTCGGCGACACGCCGCACTTCGGAGGCGCGCGCCTCTTGTGCGCCGGGCGCCACACCCGCGAAAAATCGCAGGATCGCGTCATCCGCATCTTCGCGCGCCACGTCGCCTCGAAAGACCCCCACGCGACGCTCACCATGCTCGGCGATGGCCCCGACAGCGCCTACTACAAGCGCGTCGCGGTCGAAGAGGGCGTCGGCTCTCGGGTGTTTTTCCCTGGCGAGGTGCCCTTCACGCGCATGGTCGACTTCTACGGCTACGCCGACGTGTTCGTGCACGGGTCCCTCAGCGAGACGTACGGCAACGTCATGGGCGAGGCCCTCTGGTGCGGAACCCCCACGGTCGCCTACGCCGACGGCATGGGTGTCTCGTCGCAAATCCGCGACGGCGTGAACGGCGTGCTGCTCGCGCCCGGCTCCGGGACCCAAGCCGAGGCCCAGGCCGACGAGGCCTTCGGTCGAGCGGTGCTCCGCCTCCTCGGCGATCCCGAGGGTCGCGCGCGCCTCGGCACGATGGCCAGCAAGCTCGCCCGTGAGCGCTGCTCGCCGCTCGCCGTGCAGGAGCGCATCGCCGACACCTTCCGCGCGGCGCAGGATCACGCGGGCGCGTGCGGTCTCCGGCCCGACGTGCGTCGCCCCCTCGCGATGCAGTGGCTCACGACCTTCCACCACTTCCGCTCGTGGGCCACGATCAACGCGGGCGTCTACCTCGCGGGGCACATTCGCCCGGCCGGCGAGAAGAAGCGCGAGCGCATCCACCCGCAAATCGGCCGCTGAGCCGCGGGACAGACCCTCTCGAAACGCCCGAATCTCTTAGGGATTCGGGCGTTTTTCGTTTTCGCACCCGAGGCTCGGGGCGTCGTGCACGGCGCCCTCGAGGCCACGATGGAGGGCCGTGAGCACGCGCCTTCCCATGACGAAGCTGCCGTCGTCCGTGAAGTGGATGAGATCGGCCTGCGCCCACTTTTTGTCGCGGAAGGCGACGATGGAGAGGTCGCCTCCCATGGCGGCGTGGAAGTCCCAGAAGGCGGCGCCGTGCTCCTTCGCGATGTCGTGGAGCTGCTCGGCGACCTTGTGGATGCGCGGGTCGGTCTTCTTCCCGTGGTTGCCGAGCGTGATGTCCGGCGGGGCGAGGAAGAGCACGGGGAGGCCGGGTTTGGCGGCGCGGAGGTGGCGCATCACGCGGCCCATCCACTCGTGGTGCTTCTCGAGCGCGTACATGTTCGTGCCCACGAGGAACATGACGAGGTCGTGGTCGCGGTGCGTGAGCATCTCGCGGTTCACGGACGTGTCGAGGCGGGCGAGGGCCCACGCGTTGAGGGAGCCCACGCCGAACGAGTCGACCGTGACGCTCGGGTGGGGCTTTCCGTCGGGGCCTTTGGGCTCGCGCTCGAGCGTGGCACCGAGGAGCCGCACCCCGCCGGTGCGGGCCATGAACGCGACCTTGTGGGGCCCGTCCTCCGCGGTGATCGCCTCGTAGCCGAGCTCGGGTTTCGCCGCGCTCGACCGCGTGTCGACCTCTTTCACGACCTTGCCGTCGAGGCGGATCTCGAACGTGCCGGCTTGCGGTCGCTTCAGGAAGTAGACACCGAAGTGGCTGGCCGTCTTCCCGATGGGGGCGTCCCCTTCGGCGGTGGCGACCCACGTGAGGGCGCCTCCTTGGAGGCTCTCGGCGGCGATCCCGGAGAACCCCATGTGGTTGTCCATCGCGGGCGCGGTGGTGGTGGCGTACGCCTTCCACATCGGCTCGTAGAAGCCGTGGACGACGTCGTGGTGGTGGTACCAACCCCACGGCTTCGCGAGGGCGACGAACCCGTGGCCCGCGTCTCCGTAGCGCTTCTGGAAGGCCCGGCGCAGGAGCGCCGTCAGGCCGTCCATGGTGAGGTTCGAGTCTCCGTAGACGGCGATGCGGAGCGGTTTCTTCGCCGTGCCGCGCTCGACCTCGGCCCACCTCGCGTAGAACGGCGCGAGAGTTTTCTGGGGATCGTCGATCGTGGGCAGCTCGGGGCCGCCCTCGTCCGCGCCGATCCAGGAGGTCTCGAGGGCGAGGGGAGGGCAGCTCGTGCTCGGCGCGACGTCGGCGCGCGGGGCCGCGTCGATGGCCGTGTCGGCGCCGCTGTCGCCGCTCGCGAGGCCCGAGCCGCTCGAAGGCGCGGGCGCCGGGGACTCGTGCGCTGTGGCTCGCCGGCACGCCGCCGCGGTCGCGCCGAGCGAGAGGAGTGCGGCGAACGCCGTGATTTTCGAGGCCACGCGCATGGAGCGAAGGTACCAGCGTGGCGTCGTGGTGGACAATTCGCTCGCACCCCACGCGGCATCCATCGTGAACGACTTCGCCCCGAAGCTTGCCGTTTGCGGCCCGTGCGCCTATCTTGCTCGTTCACAGGCGAAGCTAGATTCGCGGGAGAACGAGCCTTGGAGCGTAGGCGGGACGACCACCACAGCGGCAACCTCAACTGCTCTTTCTGCGGCAAATCGCAGAAGGAAGTGAAAAAGCTCATTGCGGGCCCCACCGTCTACATCTGCGACGAGTGCATCGGCCTCTGCAACGACATCATCGCGGAAGAGGTCGAGAAGGACGAGCCCCAGGGGGGCTCTGCGCCTATTCCTAAGCCTGCGGAAATCAAGGCTATTTTGGATGAGTACGTGATCGGCCAAGACCGCGCCAAGAAGGTGCTCTCGGTCGCCGTGCACAACCACTACAAGCGCATCGACTCGCGCGTCGCGACCGAAGACGTCGAGCTCCAGAAGAGCAACATCTTGCTCCTCGGCCCCACCGGCAGCGGCAAGACGCTCCTCGCGCAGACCCTCGCGCGCATCCTGAACGTGCCCTTCGCCATCGCGGATGCGACCACGCTCACCGAGGCCGGCTACGTCGGCGAGGACGTCGAGAACATTATCGTCCAGCTGCTTCAGAACGCCGACCAAGACATCGAGCGCGCGCAGCGGGCATCGTCTACATCGACGAGATCGACAAAATCTCGCGCAAGAGCGACAACCCGAGCATCACGCGCGACGTGTCGGGCGAGGGTGTGCAGCAGGCGCTCCTCAAGATCATCGAGGGCACGGTCGCGAACGTCCCGCCGAAGGGCGGCCGCAAGCACCCTCAGCAAGACTTCTTGCAGGTCGACACGACCAACATCCTCTTCATCTGCGGCGGCGCGTTCGTCGGTCTCGATCAGATCGTGCAGCGGCGCATCGGTCAGCAGAACTTGGGCTTCGGCGCCGACGTGAAGTCCAAGAAGGACTTCAAGCTCGGCGATCTCTTCGCCAAGGCGCAGCCCGAGGACCTCCTCAAGTTCGGCCTCATCCCCGAGTTCATCGGCCGCTTGCCCATCATGGCCACGCTGCACGAGCTCACCGAAGAGACCCTCATCGACATCCTCACGAAGCCCAAGAACTCGCTCGTGAAGCAGTTCCAAAAGCTCTTCGAGATGGACGGCGTGAAGCTCAAGTTCACGAAGCAGGCGCTCTCGGCCGTGGCCAAAGAGGCCCTCGCTCGGAACGCCGGCGCCCGTGGCCTCCGCGCCATCCTCGAGGGCGCGATGCTCGACATCATGTACGACATCCCGAGCCGCTCCGGTGGCATCAAGGAGGTCGTCATCAACGAAGAGGTCATCACGAAGGGCGACGCTCCGCTCATCGTCTACGCGAAAGAAGCCGAGCTTGCCTGAAGGTGAGCGGTGACGAAACCCGAGGGCCCTTCCGTCGTACGTACGGGAGGGTCTTTTTGGTTCGAGAGCACACGGATGGGCAAGCGGTCGTCGAGGGACGCGGCGAGGCAAACATGAGCGGTCGAAGCCCCGAGGGATACGACTACCGCGAGGTCGCGAGCTGCGCGTGCTTCCACGTGCGTCGCGCGGCGCGGGTCGTCACCCAAGACTTCGACGACGCGCTCCAGCCGGTCGGGCTGAAGGCCACGCAGTACACGGTCCTGTGCGCGCTCGCGGGGCCGTGGCGCACTCCGCCGCCGATCGCGGCGCTCGCGGAGCACCTCCTCGTCGAGCCGTCGGCCCTGTCACGCAACGTGGCGGGGCTCGTGAAGCGTGGGCTCGTGAAGCTCTCTCCGGGCAAGGATCGTCGCGAGCGTGGTGTGTCTCTCACGCCCGCCGGGAGGGACCTGTTCGAGGCGGGTTTTCCCCATTGGAAGCGGGCACAAGACGCCCTCCGCGCCCGCCTCGGGGACGAGGCCTTCCGAGGGGCGCTCGGCACGCTCAAGGTGCTGAGCGAGAAGCCCTGAGCCGGCAAACGAACGTCGAAAATAGCTCCTCCTTTCCAAGCGATACGAATTTGCATGCATATGCATGCATCTGGCTCTACCGTGGTCGGATGAGGCTCTCCTGGGTGCTCCCTGCGTTCGCCGTCTCCGTGGTGGTCGCCTGCTCGACGTTCGGGTCGGACGACGACGATCCGTCTCCGGTCGCCGATGGGGGGGCCGCGGACGCGGACGCGGCGGACGCAGCGCAATCGCTCCCCGACGGCGCCCCACCGCCGCTGCCTGACGCCTCGCCTGACGCTGACGCGGGCACACCCTGCCGACCTCCGCTCGCGCGGCTCGGCGCGTCGACCACCGTCCCTGTGAGCTCCTCGTCGGTGGCAGCGCTTCCGGACGGGGACCTCGTCGTGGCGGGTCAAGAGGCGTGCGCGGGTGGGACGTTCGGGGTCTATCGCGTGACCGTCGGGAAGGCGACCACGCGCGCCGCGTGTTTGGGAGAGCCCGCCGAGTTCGTCGTGGGCATCGCCGCGGACGCGACCGGCGTGGCTGTGCTCACGCGCCATCCGGGCGCGGGCTTCCCGGGGTCGAGGCTCTACCGTCTCAAGCTCGATTTGACCGAGCGAGCGCCACCTGTCAGCACGACCACGCCGGCGAAGACCACGTTTCCAACGGCCGTCGCGAGGGTGAACGGTCTCGATCTCTACGCTACGTTCGACAGCACGGACAGCGTGCTTCGACTCGGAAGTGACGCACGAACGATGCCCTTCGCCGGGCAGGTGATCGCGTCGCTCGTGCCCGACGGCCAGGGCGTGCTCGCGGTCGTCACGCCGTCGAACACGACCGGGGCGACCGAGGTGTGGCTCCACCGATGGAACGTCGCCCAGAACCTGACGCTCATCGACGACTCGAATTTCGGCCCGCAGGGGAGAGTCCGCGTGCCCGTCGCGGCGGCGTCGTCGTCGTACGTGCTCTACACGAGCACCTCGATCGCGAGTCGGGACGGCGTGACCTCGCTCGGGATCCCGGTCTCGGGCTCCGCGACCGCGTACGTCCACCCTGCGAAGCACACCGTGGGGCCCGTCGGGAGCGGGGTCGGGCTCGTCTCCGTCGCGCACGTGTGTGATGGGTCCCTGCTCGTCGCGCACGGGGGCTCAGGGCAGGGGGGGGCCGTCTCTCGGTTCGCGAAGCCCGCGACCGAGCCCACGGCCGACGCGACGTGGCAGCTCATGACCGAGGGGCGCCTCCGCGGTCTCGTCACGCTGCCCGCGGGGGACTTCGCGGTCACCGCCGAGGCGAACGGCGACGCGGGCCTCGAGACGCGCATCACCAAGCTTGCCCGCTGACGTCCGGGTCTCGACCCAGAATCGGCGGACTCTCGCGAGCTGCCACCGGGGAACCTGCCGTCGCCGAGGCGGCCCTCGCGCGCGGCTCACGATGACGCGGCGGGCCGAGCGGGGGTGACCTCCCGGGCCTTGGGTTTTGCCGCCGCACGCGGTAAACCTCGGTCCCGATGTTCTTCAAGAACGACTCCGAGAAAAACGCCGCCCTCGCCCAGAAGCGCCGGGTCGTTCCGCTCCTCCCGCTCCGCGACATCATCGTGTTCCCGCACATGGGCAGTCAGCTCTTCGTGGGGCGTGAGCGGTCGATCGCCGCCCTCGACGCGGCCATGTCGCGCGACAAGGACATTTTCCTCGCGGCGCAGAAGAACGCGAAGACGAACGATCCCACGCCCGAGGACATCTACGCCGTCGGCACTGTGGGTACGGTGAAGGAGCTCCTGCGCCTGCCCGATGGCACGGTGCGTGTGCTCGTCGAGGGGAAAAAGCGGGCGAAGGTGCGCAAGTTCGTCCACACCGACGAGTTCTTCCTCGTCGAGGTCGACGAGATCGTCGAGGCCCCGCAGACGGGCGTCGAGGTCGAGGCGCTCATGCGCTCGGTGCACGCGGCCTTCGAGATGTACGTGAAGCTGAACAAGAAGGTTCAGCCCGAAGTGCTCATGCACGTCCAGACCCTCGACGACGCGGCGAAGCTCTCGGACGCCATCGTCGCGAACCTGCCCACCGTGAAGCTCCAGGATCGCCAAGCGCTCCTCGAGAACGACGACGCCATGAAGCGCCTCGAGCGCCTCCACGAGCTCATGCAGGCCGAGATCGAGATCCTCCAGGTGGAGAAGAAGATCCGCTCTCGCGTCAAGAAGCAGATGGAGAAGACGCAGAAGGAATACTACCTGAACGAGCAAATGCAGGCGATCCAGAAGGAGCTGGGTGGCGGCGAGCGCGACGAGTTCAAGAACGAGATCGCGGAGATCGAAGAGCAGCTCAAGACGAAGGCCATGAGCAAAGAGGCTCAGGCCAAGGTCAAAAAAGAGCTCAAGAAGCTCAAGATGATGCACCCCACGAGCGCCGAGGCGACCGTGGTGAGAAACTACATCGATTGGATCCTCACGCTCCCGTGGGAGGAGCGCAGCGAGGACGCCCACGACCTCGCCGCGGCCGAAGAGGTGCTCGACGCCGATCACTACGGCCTCAAAAAGATCAAAGAGCGCATCCTCGAGTACCTCGCCGTGCAGGCGCTCACGCAGAAGCTCCGCGGCCCCGTGCTCTGCCTCGTGGGCCCGCCCGGCGTCGGCAAGACGAGCCTCGCGCGCAGCATCGCGCGCTCCACGAACCGCAAGTTCGTGAGGCTCGCGCTCGGAGGCGTCCGCGACGAGGCCGAGATCCGCGGCCACCGAAGGACGTACATCGGCGCGATGCCCGGCAAGCTCATTCAGAGCATGAAAAAGGCCGGCACGAACAACCCGGTCTTCTTGCTCGACGAGGTCGACAAGATGTCGGCCGACTTCCGCGGCGATCCGGCCGCGGCCCTGCTCGAGGTGCTCGACCCGGAGCAGAACAGCGCCTTCAACGACCACTACCTCGATCTCGACTACGACCTCAGCGACGTCATGTTCATCACGACGGCGAACACGCTGTCGGGCATCCCCGTGCCGCTCCAGGACCGCATGGAGATCATCTCGCTCTCCGGGTACACGGAGTTCGAGAAGATGAACATCGCGGTGAAGTACCTCGTCCCGCGCCAGAAGAAGGAGAACGGCCTCGAGGGCGTCGATCTCACGATCACCGACGGGGCGCTCCGCACGACCATCCACCACTACACGCGCGAGGCCGGCGTGCGCTCGCTCGAGCGCGAGATCGCGAGCCTCTGCCGCAAGGTGGCCCGCAAGGTCGTCGCCGAGGGCAAAGACCAGAAGATCGTGGTCGACGTGGCGGACGTGCCGAAGCTGCTCGGCGTGCCGAAATTCCCGCCGTCTCGGAAGAAGGAGCACGACGAGGTCGGCGTCACGAACGGGCTCGCCGTGACGTTCGCCGGGGGTGAGATGCTCCAATGCGAGGTCTCGTGTGTGCCCGGCAAGGGCAAGCTCGCCGTCACGGGCATGCTCCAGAAGATGATGGAGGAGAGCGCCCAAGCGGCCATGAGCTACATCCGCTCGCGCGCGGCGGCCCTCGGCCTCGACCCCGATTTCTACCAAAAGGTCGACGTGCACGTTCACTTCCCCGGCGCGGATCCGAAAGACGGCAACAGCGCCGGCGTCACGATCGCGACCACGATCGCGAGCGCGCTCACGAAGATCCCGGTTCGCCACGACATCGCCATGACCGGCGAGGTCACGCTGCGCGGGCGCGTGCAGGTGATCGGCGGCGTCAAAGAGAAGCTCTTGGCTGCGCACCGCGCCGGCATCAAGACGGTGCTGATGCCGCGCGAGAACCGCAAGGACCTCCGTGACGTGCCTCGGCGCGTGCTGAAGTCGATGCGCGTCGTGCTCGTCGACCACGCCGACGACGTGCTGCGCGAGGCCCTCCGCTTCGCCGACGCCGACGCCGTGTTCGGCCCGCGCCGCGACGGCATGGAATACGTGGACGGTGAGCTCAAGGTCTTTGGCCCGGGCCCCGTCACCCCGCGTCCCGCCGAGCCTCCGCCCATTCCCGGCCACGCCTGAGCGCGGTCGAATCGGGCCGACCCGGCTTCCCTGCGGGAGCGGCCGGGTCGTGCTTTTTCGGCAACCGCCTCGGGAGATTTTGCGGGCGAAAAGTCAAAAAAAGCGCGTCGACGCCTTGAAGTTGATAACGGGTTTCAGTATCATCTTTTTCCACGATGTACGTGTGCTCGTGTTTCGCCGTCACGGACTCCGAAATCGAAGGCCTCATCGGGGAGGGCGTGACCTCCGTCGAGGGGATCACCAAGGCGTGCCGCGCCGGCGGAGACTGCGGGTCGTGCCTCGGCCAGATCGCCGACATGGTGGCCGACCGCGACGACGGCCCGGGCCTCGTGCCAGCGGGCGCCCTCGCGCGGAAGTCGTGCGCGGCGTAGCGCGGAGCGCATGAGGCGGCGAGCCGCACCCGCGGAGGCGCGGCGCGGCTCGTCAGGGGGTGGAGACCGTGCCTGTCAGGGCTCGGGGCTCGCGTGGGGCGCCGCGAGGTGCTCGACGAGGTACGAGGCGACGTCGCTCGGTTTGGTGCCGGGGCCGAAGCCCGCGTCGAAGCCGAGCTCGAGGGCGAGCTTGTGGTCGATGCGAGGCCCGCCGAGGAGCACGAGCACCTTGTCGCGGTACCCTTGTTTTTTCAGCAGATCGATGAGCGCGAGCGCGTTCTCTTTGTGGCAGTTCCGCTGCGTGATGATCTGGCTCACGAGGATGGCGTCGGCCTTGAGGGCCCGCGCGCGCTCCGCGAGCTGCTCGTTCTCGACCTGCGCGCCCAGGTTGAAGGCCTCGAAGCCCTTGTAGCTCTCGAGGCCTTTGTCGCCCGCGTAGCCCTTGTAGTTGAGGATCGCGTCGATGCCGACGGTGTGCGCGTCGGAGCCCGTGCACGCGCCCACGACGACGATCTTTCGGCCGAGGCGCGCCTTGATGCGGTGCTCGACCTCCTCGCGCGTGAGGGGCTCGGTGCGGATCTCGGGGACGTCGATCTGGGCCACGTCGACCGAGTGGACGGAGTGCCCGTAGACGACGAAGTACGAGAACCCCTTTGCGCACTCTTCCATCGTCGAGACGAGCGGCTCGCGGAGGCCGTGCTCGGCGGCGAAGCGCTTCGCGGCCTCGCGCGCCTTGGCCGAAGGGGGAAGGGGGAGCACGAACGACATTTGGACCATGCCGTCGCCCTCGCGGTCGCCGTACGCGCGAATGGGGGCGCTGGGAGCGTCGGGTGGGTGCATCGTCAGGTTCCTTTCTCGAGCAGATCGAGCACGGGGTTCACGTAGTCGGCGTGGCGCTCGGCGACGCCATGGAAGCCCTTTCCGCCTTCGCGTGTGCGCTTCACGTCGGCGAAGGCCCCCTTCGAGATGGCCTCCCAGATGCCCTCCTTGGCGACGCTCTCGAGCAGCTCGAGAGACTCGTCGAGCACCTGGACGGCGCGCTTCGCGACGATCCCGTCGGGCTTCCAGGAGATCTCGTCGCCCAGGTGTTTGCATGTGGTATACATGTATTTCGTGGCCTTCAGGGAGAGGTAGCGGTCCATCAGCATGGGGTTGTGGATCGCCTCGCTGAACATGCCGAGGAGCTCGATACTCTGGTTCGTCGTGATGCCGACCAGGTTGAAGAGCGCGTCGTGCACGTGGCTCTGGAAGATGTCGCCCGTCTTGTGCTTCGTCGGCGGCATCCACTTGATGGGGTGGTTCGGGAACACCTGCCGCACGAGCTGCGCTTGGGCGATCTCGAAGAGGAACGAGTCTTCCTTCCACGGGTCGATCTCGTACGCGTGCCCGAGGCCCATCTGCTCCTCGCGGACACCGGCGTGCTTCGCGAAGGCCTCGTTGATGAACTGGCTCGCGAGCACCGTATGGGCCTTCTCCACGGCGTCGGCCGTGGTGAGGTAGTTGTCCTCGCCCGTGTTGATGACGATGCCCGCTCGCGCGATGAAGCGGCGCGACACGTACTGGTCGACGAAGTTTCGGCACATGTTGATGTCGCGGAAGAGGATCCCGTACATGGCGTCGTTGAGGAGCATGTCGAGCCCCTCGACCGCGGCCATCCAGGCGATCTCGCTCATGCAGAGGCCCGACGAGTAGTTCGTCTGGTGGATGTACCTGCCGTACTCCTCGGAGGCCTCGTTCGTCGCGCGGCGGATGATCTTGAAGTTCTCCTGCGTGGCGAACGTGCCGCCGTAGCCCTCGGTCGTGGCGCCGTGGGGCACGTAGTCGAGCAGGGACTGCGCCGTGGCGCGAATGACCGCGACGACGTCCGCGCCCGCGTGGGCGGCGGCCTTGGCTTGCACGGCGTCGTCGTAGATGTTCCCCGTCGCGACGATCACGTACTTGTGCGGCGTCGGACCGGGAGAAATCGCGGCCTTTCGTGCCTCGCGCTGCGCCTTCGCGGCGTCGACGCGGGCGAGGGCGGCCTTCGCGTGGGGCTCGAGCGCCGCGCGCACCGCGGCCACGTCCGGTCCACCCTCTCCGCGATCGACCTCGGGCCCGAACGCGAGCCGCTCGGCGGCGTCCTGCACGTCGTCCGCGCCAGAGAGCAGCGCGCGCCCGAGAAAATAGCTTATCCCACGGCCGAGGAGGCCTTCGCGCTGGTAGCGCTCCACCGCGACGTTGACGAGCGGGGCGCCGCGGTCGTCGAGGCCATCGACGCCGTACGAGCGCAAGATCGTGCGCTCGGCCCCGACGCTCGTGTGGCGATCGATGTAGCCTTGGACGTCGTCGGCGACGGCGCCCGCGAGCTCGCGGCAGCGGGCGACTTTCTGCGTGTCCATGGGGACGTTTGCCATCCCCGCTGTTTGCCATAAACGGCCGAAAAACCCCAGAACCCTGCGGGCTTGCCGCGATGCGGCGAACGGCGGCCGTCAACGCGCGAGCGCGAACGCGGCCCCAGCGACGGAGACCCCGACGACCGCAGCCGCGATCCAGGAGGGCCGGCCTCGGAGCCCGAACCCTCGTCGCGCGAGGGCGCCGCTCGCCGTCGCGAAGGCCACGGCGGCTGCTCCGAGCACCAAGAAGGTGAAGGGCGCCGGTGTGGGATCGCGCCCGTGCCGCTTCGCGAGCTCGCCCTCGTCGAACCTCACGAAGCCGGGCGATTTGGCGCCCAAGATGAGCATGCGGCGGGCGTCGATGCGGGCGATCGCGGCTTCGGCGTGTTTTCTACGAGCCGCGTCCCCGGAGAAGGGGCTCTTGGTCGCCACCTCGGCCGCTCGGATCGCGCGCCACGCCGTGAGGGCGAGCTCGTCGTCGCCGCGGTTCTCGGCGTCTTCGGCGATCTGGCGGAGCCTCGCGTGACCTTCGCGTGCGTAGGGCGAAAATGGCGCGACGTGCGTGGCCGCCGAGAACGCCTCGGCGATGGCCAAATCGGGGTTCTTCGCGGCGAGCGCGACGTCGCTCGCGAGCATCGCGTTCGCCCCCTCGCGGGTCTCGTGGACCGTGGCCAAGGCGAGGGTCGCGAGCGCCGCGAACCCTACGGCGAGCCCCTTCGCCCGAACCGAGCCCGACGTGCTCGGCGCCGCGTCACTCACTGAAGGTCCCGCTTTCGGAACACGGCGCACGCGAGCACGACCAAGAGGGCCGAATAAAAGGCCGCGTTGAGCCCCGCCTTCGCGACGTACGGCCCGATGGGCACCCCGTCGACCTCGCCGAGCAGCAGGGCGCGCTCGGGAACGTACAGATGGAGGTTCGGCACGACCTTCGACACGACGTACCCGATCTGCTTCGCGAGCACACCGACGGTCTTGGCGGGGAGGTTCCCGAGGGTCTCGGCCGAGCGCCCGAACACGAAGATCGCGAGCGTGAAGATCGCTGTGAGGAAAGGTGTGGAGAAGGACGAGAAGAAGACGGTGATCGCCGTGACGATCGCGACCTCGAACAGCGCGAGCCCACACTGGGCGACGACGAGGGTGCGCTCCCCGCCCGCCGGCGCCGCGAGCACCACCATCGCCGCGAAATAGGCGATCGCGAAGGGGATGAGCACGAACACGCGGATCCGCTCGAAGCGGTAGAGCGCGAGCCCGAGGGTGACACCGAACCCCGCCACCGTGCCGAGCACCACACCCGGCGAGCGCCCGGCCTCGTTCGCCAGGAGGGCGAGGGCCGTCCCGCCGTCGAGCAGCACGAACACCGCCATCGTGAGCCCGATGCCGAAGAACTTCCCGAGGACGAACTCGTGGCGAACGAGCCGTCGCGTGAGGATGGGGAAGAGCGTCTTCAGCTCGATTTCGCGGTGGAGCGAGGTGGCCCCCAAGACGATGGCGACGAGCACCGAGTAGAGCGAGATGGAGGCCGCGCTCACGTCGGCGATGACGCGCTTCTCTTGGTGGAGGGACATCGCCCCGAGCACGACCGAGTACGCGGTGGTCGCGAGGGCCAAGGCGAGCAGCCCGTAGAGAACACGCGCGCGCACCGCTTCGCGGTACGTGTTGAGCGCGATGGAGAGGATGCGCATCGGCATGGGTCAGCCGTGGGTCGGCGCGCGCCTTCGCGATGCGACGTACCGCGAGAGGATGTCGGGGGTCGAGAGGAGCACGGCGCGGAGGCGCTCTTCGAAGAGCTCGCGGACGATGCCGGGGCCGACGTCGACGAGCACGGCGTACGTGACCAGGGACCGCGGCCCCTCGGCGTCGTCCGGGAGGGGGTCGACGTGGAAGTAACCCCACGCGTCGCGGATGTCGTGCGGGCGGCGCGCGTCGAGCCAGAAGCGAACGTCCCTCCTCCAGGCCTCGTGCCTCACGCGGAGCGTGTATTTGGCGTCGATGAGGGCGTTGCCTTGGCGGAGCTCGACGAGCTGGTCGAGGCCCTCTTCGGCGACGAGCGACGCCTTCTTCGTGCGAGGCAGCACGTTCGCGTAGGAGCTCACGTCCTCGAAGAGGGCCTGCAGGTCGGACACCGAGGCCCGCACGACCGCGTAGGTGATGCCGCCCACGTAGCGCCGGTCGTCGTTGTCGATCGTGACGGGGCGGGCGACCGTCTCGCCGCGGGCGAGCCGCTCGTTCTCGGCGGAGGTCAGCGTGTCGGCGTGCGCACTGCCTCCGCTCGTGAGGCAGGCGCCGACCACCATGGCCGCGACCACGAAGAGTGGGCGACGAGTGGCTCTCGAGACGGCAGGTTCACGCACGGCCCGAAAGGTAGCCGCCCGAAAGGGCCGAGCGCAAGGCTTCGGGCCCCGAAGAGCGACGCCTCAGCCTACGAGGATGCGGACGCGAGGCCCCGTCTCGATGCGGAGCTCGGCGCCGGACTCGTGGAGGTCTCCGTCGATCATGTAGGCGATGCGCTCCCCGCGCCGCGCCTCGATCGTGGCCGCCGGCACGACGGCCTCGAACGTCGCCCCTTCGGCCATGGGGCGACCCTGCAGGATTCGCGGCAGGTTTCGGACGAACCGCGCAGGGCTCGCGGTGATCCCGAGCATGTGAAAACACCCGGGCTTTTCGGCATAGCGGTAGAACGGCTTAAAATTTAGGCCGATTTGGTCGATGGTGCCACCGGCCGTCGACAGGTAGTCGCGGTCCTCCCAGCTCGAGCCGTCGTCGAACACGACGCGCCCGCGGAACGGCGCGCACATGCGCTTCACCATCTCGCCGCCGACGAGCGTGCTGCCGACGCCCCGGAGCAGGGTCTTCGCGGCGATCACGGGATCGGGGGGGCCGCCGGCGTAGTACTCCGCGAGGAAGCCTCGGACCGCGCCCGTGCCGAACAGAAACCCGTAGTGCTCGCCGATCCGGGCGACGTGCCGCTCGACGTTCTCGAGGGGGCGCGCGCCGCGGACCACGTAGCGGCGAAGGAGCTTGGAGAGGAGCCCCTCGGGTTTGCCCCGCGAGACGCCGCAGGAGTTCGCCACGGTGTTCATGGTGCCGCCGCGGAGGAAGGCGATCTGCGGGAGCGCGTTGCCCCCGTAGACGTCGATGAACCCGGTCAGCGTGACGTGGTTCGTGCCGTCGCCCCCGCTGATGCCGAGCACGTCGATGTCGAGGCGCTTGAAGTCTTCGGCGATGCGGTAGAGGTCGTCGAGGGAGCGCGCCTCGCGGACGACCCCGTGGTCCCCCAACGTCGACGCGAGGCGCCGGGCGGCCTTCGGGTCTTTCAGGTTCTTCCGACTGCGGGGGTTCAGGACGATGCCGATGCCTGCCATGCGAGCCATGGTTTCCCCCGAAGGGATCGATTGGTCAAGGAAGGGGCGCCGGCGAGGGTTCCCTTTCTCGGGCTCGTGCGTATGGTCATGCCCGTGAAACCCACGACCCGCGAAGAAGCCGAGCGCCTCGTCGAGACCCACGCCATCATGGCCCGCGCCGACGATTTGGCCGTGCTCTCGCTCCGCGGGAAAGACCGCCTCACGTGGCTCGGGGGGCTCGTCACCCAGGACGTGAGCAAGCTCGCCGCGGGGGCGTCGGCTTTTACCTTTCTATGCGAAAAGAAAGGGAAAATCGTCGCCGACATGCACGTGCTCGTGCGCCCCGAAGAGACGCTCCTCGTGCTCGCGGCCGAAGCCCGGGACAAGGTGCACGAGACCCTCGAGCACCACCTCATCATGGAGGACGTCGAGATCGCCCACGACGTCCGGCCCGTCTTCCGGGTGTACGGTCCGAAGGCGGCCGAGGTCGCGTCGGGGCTCGGGGGAGGCGTATGGCCCAAGGCGCCGGCGCGGGTGCCGGTCGCCCACGTGCTCGGCCTCGAGGACGTCGATACGTTCGCCGAGCGCGTGGCCGAGGTCATGCGAGAGACGGGGGCCGCCATGGTCGACCCCACCATCGAGGCCGAGCTCCGCGTCACGCTCGGTGTCCCGCGGTTCGGGCTCGACTTCGGCCCGACCGACTACCCCCAGGAGACCGGCCTCCACGGGTCGGGCGTCTCGTTCTCGAAGGGCTGCTACCTCGGCCAAGAGGTGCTCTACATGCTCGAGCACCGCGGCCACGCGAAGCGCTCGCTCGTGAGGCTGGAGGGGCAGGGGGACATGACCCGCGGGGACAAGGTGAGCGACGCAGGCGTCGAGGTCGGCGAGGTCACCTCGGTGGCGCGAAAGGGCGACCGTGTGCACGCGCTCGCATCGATCAAGACGTCGGCCTTCGGCGAAGGAAAGCGGCTCACCGCGGGCTCGGGCGAGGTCGTGGCGCACGCGCTCTACGAGAGTTGATGCTCTCTAAAGCTGAACGATTACCGATGGTTAGGTTCGCCGTTCGAGCTTGAAGCGGCGGCCCGGGGCCCCGTCGTCGGGGAGCTCTGAGACCTTGAGCATCGCCAGCGCGAGCTCCTTGATGCGGCCGTCCTTGCCGAGGCGGACGTGGAGGCGGTCGCCGTCGCTCTGGACGACCTCGCACGCGCCGAACGCGAAGTGCTCGACCCTGTCGCCGGCGTCGGGGAAGACCGCGTCGACCTCGTCGACCCGCGCGCGGGCAGGGCGAGGGGGAATGGCGGCGCCGAGGCTCGGGGCCGAGCCGCGCGCGGGGGGAACGTCGCGGGTGAGCTCGGCGATGACGGGCGCGGACGACGGGCTCGAAGGGGGGAGGGCGGGCTCGGAGTGGTGCGACGGCACCCGCGGGGCGAGCGAAGGCTCGGGCACGAGGGCGAGCGCTTCGGCCTCTTCGGTCAGCACGCAGACGATGGTGGTCGTGGACGTGAGCGCCGCGATGACCTCGCCCGCGACGAGGCGTGTTCCGAGGGCGTCGGCGTGGCTCACGAGGCCGACCAGCGGGCCCTCGCACGGGCCCTCGAGCGACACGAGGAGCGCGTCGCCGTCGAGCGTGAGGGCCTCGTGCCCGGAGCGGCGGACCTCGACCGCCGAGAGGTTCCCCGAGGCGCGAAACCAGGAGCGCCCGGCCTTTCCGAGGTCGCGCGCCGCCGCGACGAGATCGGAGCCCGCGGCGATCGTGACGAGGCGCACGCTCACGGCCGCGCCTCGTTGCCCTTCTCGTGGTCGCAGCCGTCGCGAGGCTCACCGCGCGCGGGCTCGTGGGGGCATGGGTCGAGCCGGTCGAGGATGCCGTCGCCGTCGGAGTCGCGGCCACGCGGGGCGTACGTGACACCCAGGACGAAGCGGAACCGAGGAACGGTGGCCGTGTCTTGGGTGAGCCCGCCGCCGCCGCCGAAGAAGAGGGTGAAATCGCCGGAAGGGAGCGGCGCCGAGCGGGCGGAGAGCATCCACTCGGCGGGGAAAATGTAGCGGCCGTTCGGCGTGGAGACGAGCCCGGAAGCCGAGCGGGTCACGTCGGCCTGTTCGGCCAGGTTCGCGAGCGCGCGCGCTTCGAGACCGAACGACAAGAGCTCCCGCGGGAGCACGTCGACGCCGACGCCGACGGCCGTGAGGAGCTGCGTGCCGATGCGGGCCCCGAGCATGTCGGTCGTCGGCCGGATACGTGCGCCCACCTCCGCCCCGACCACGACGCGACCTATGCGGTAGTCTCCGGCGAGCGAAGGGAGGAAGACCGCCGTGCGCTCGCTCGCGAGCTCGGCCTTGTCGCCGATGGGGGCGCTCGTCCCGAGGCGCAGCGTGAGGGCGTAGGCGTTCCCGGGCCCGCCGCGCTTCTGGGAGGTCTCGAGGTCCGTGCGCTCACGGGGCACGATGGCGAGGGCCAGCCCGAAACGAAAATCGCGGATCGCTGTAAACTTTAAGCCGGACCCGCCCGAGAGGGCCGAGAGCCCGTCGCCGCTCTGGCCGAGCGTGATCGGCAAGGCCGCGTCGAACGCGAGGCGCTGGGTGATGCCGTACTGCCAGAGGAAGTTCGCGGTGACCTGGTTGTCGACGGCGTAGCTGTCGGTCCCGGTGGCGCCGGGGCCCGGGGAGGCCGTGCGGAGCACCAACGGGCGCGACTGGTAGCTCGTGACGACGCCGATCGCGAGATCTCCGGGGTTCGTCGTCTCGGTGGCGGAGACGTGCGCGAAGCGGGACGGCCCAGGGGAAGACCAGAGCGCGTCGCTGTTCACGCACGGGCTCGCCGAGCCGGTGCAGGTCGCTTGGGCCCGCGCGCTCCCGGCGTACGCGGCGACGAGGAGGCCGGCGGTGAGCGCGGCGAGCGAAGGCGTGGAGGTCAGCCGCGATCGAGCGGCCGGGCCGAAACTCATGATTCCGTACCCTAATTCAGGCCCACGCTTTCGGGAACAGGAACGTCGGCGGCGCCTTCGCGGGGCGCGCCCGAGCTCGACCGTCGCGTGCCCGTTGACACCGCGCCGGCATTCCGCGCATACCGGCGGCCATGCGCTCCCCGGCCGAGGGTTTTCCATGTTCCGTCGAGCATCCGCTCGTCCTCGGGAGCGGCTCGCCGCGCCGTCGTGAGCTGCTCGACGCGGCCCGCGTGCCGCACGTCGTGCACAAGGCCGAGGTCGACGAGTCTCTGCTCGAAGGGGAGGACGCCGACGCGTATCTGGAGAGGATCGCGCGGGCCAAGCTGCTCGCCGTGGCCGCCGCGCTCCCCGCCGAGCTCCGCGCGCGAGCGTCGTGCCTGCTCGTCGCCGACACGTCGGTCGTGCTCGACGGCGCGGTGCTCGGCAAACCTTCCGACGTCGCCGACGCCGAGCGCCTCGTCGGTCGGCTCGCGGGGCGCGGGCACGAGGTGCGCACCCGGTTCGTGCTCGGGGCGCCATCCGGCGCGGTCCTCCACGAGGAGACCGTGACGACCGAGGTCCGCTTCCGGGACCTCCGGCCCGCCGAGGTCCGCGCGTACGCCGCGACCGGAGAGGGCCTCGATAAGGCAGGCGCTTACGCCATCCAGGGCCAAGGTGCGGCGCTGGTCACGGCGATCCGAGGGTCGTACACGAACGTGGTCGGGCTGCCGGTCGCCGAGGTGATCGAGGCGCTCGGTCGGCTCGGGCTGCTCTAGTGCGAAGGCGTCGCGGCGTTGCGGGGGGCGCGGAGTGACGTCGCGACGGCGCTCCCTCGGGGGGTACGCGCCCGCCCTCGCGGTGGCCGCTCTCGCTCGTCGTGAGGCTCGTCGTCCTCGTGTGGGCGCGAGGCCACTTCCCCGCGGCGGCCGACGGCGTCTACTACCACACCTTCGCGGGGAGGCTCGCGCGCGGCCTCGGCTACACGTGGGCGTGGCCTGACGGCGTCGTGACCTACGCCGCGCACTACCCGGTGGGTTACCCCGCGCTGCTCGCGCCCGCCTACGCGCTCTTCGGAGAGAGCGTCGACGTGGCCATCGGGGTGAACGTCGTGCTCGGCGTCGTGATGTCCGTCGCGATGCACACGCTGCTCGCGCAGGCCGTGTCCCGTCGTCGCGCGCTCGTCGGAGGTCTGCTCGTCGCCGCACATCCGGCCCTCGTGCCGTACGCCGTCGCGCTCATGACCGAGGGGGCGACGGTCGCGCTCGTGACCCTCGCGTTCGCCCTCGGCGTGTCGGCGGCCGCGCCTCGGGGCCCGCTCGGACGACGTGGGCTCGCGGCTCCGGCCTACGTGCTCGCGGGGCTCGTGCTGGGCGTGGCGGTGCTCGTGAGGCCCCAGTGCCTCGTCCTCGCGCCGGTGTGCGGGGCGCTCTTCGTCGGCAGGCGAGCGGGGCTCGCGCGGCGGCTCGGCTCGGCGGTCGCGATCACGGCCCTCGTGTTTGGCACCGTCGCCCCGTGGACGGCGCGGAACTGCGCGCGCATGAAGAGCTGCGCCCTCGTGAGCGTGAACGGCGGGTGGAACCTGCTCATCGGCGAGCAGACCCAGACCGGCGCGTGGGAGGCCGTGAAGGTCCCCGAGCCGTGCCTCACCGTGTGGGACGAGGCGAAAAAAGACAAATGTTTCGGGGATGTAGCTCGCGCCAACATCGCGTCTGCGCCGGGCTCGTGGCTGGCGCGTACCCCCCAAAAGCTGGCGGTCACCTTCGACTATTTCGGCGGCGCGCCGTGGTACCTCCACCAATCGAGCCCGGCGCGCTTTCCCTACGACGCGAAGGTCGCGCTCGGCACGGTCGAGACCGTGTTCTCCCGCCTCGCGTTGGTCGGGGCGCTCGTCGCGCTCGGCCTCCGCCGTGGCCCTCGTCGCCGCGCGCGGGGGCTGCTCGCCGCGGTGCTCGTCGCGGTCGCGCTCTCGCGTCACGCGTGGCCCGCGTACCTCGGTCTCGTGGTCATGGGGCTCCTGCTCGGGCCGCGCGCGCTCGCGCGAGGGCCTTTGCTCGTGCCGCTCTCGCTCGCCATGGTGGCGTCGACGGCGCTCCTTCATGCGGTCTTTTTCGGGGCCGGGCGTTACGGGCTCGTCGTCGCGCCGTTCGTGTGCGCGCTCTCCGTCCTGCCTCGGCGCTCGGCGCCTCGCTAGCAGCCCGTTGATTTTCTCCCATCGGCCGCTCGCCGCCGCATCCCGACCGCCTTCGTTGCGATCCTGCGGTGCGTCCTCACCTACAAAAGTAGGCTCCGGGCGCTCCTCGGATCGCGCCTCGGCGGGTCGGGCGCGGACGTCAAACGGCCTCGGTCCGAAAATCAACGGGCTGCTAAGACACGAAAGGCCTCCTTTTTAGGGGAGGCCTCTCGCGGTTCGGGTTCGACGTAAGCCGAGTTCTGTTCCCGAGTCAGGTCGCCCCGACCCGGGTGACGATCATTCTTCTAGGCCGACCGTTGCCGGCCGGCTCGAGCAGCCTACCCACGGGCTCGGGCGAGTCACCCTTATCGTGAGGCTCGCGCCACACGAATGCCCGCCTATGCGGCCTTGCTCCCGATGGGGTCTGCCATGCCGAGCGCGTTGCCGTGCTCGCGGTGGGCTCTTACCCCGCCGTTTCACCCTTACCTACGGGCACTTACGTGCGCGCGGGCGGTCTCTTCTCTGTTGCACTCTCCTTGGCGTCTCCGCCACCGGGCGTTACCCGGCATCGTACTCTGTGGAGCTCGGACTTTCCTCCCGCGAGGCTCGATCGCCCCGGACCTTTCGGCCGAGGGATATCGAGGTCGCCGGCGATCGTCCGTCGCGCCCGAACGCGCGAACCATGGGTCCTCGAGGGGCGGTTTCGCAAGGGAAAAAGCGCGCCTCAGCCGCCGACCTCGTTCCGGAGCGCGTCGACCAGCGCCTTTCGTCGCTCGGCGTCGAGCGGGCCGTCGGCCGAGAGCAGGACCTTGCCCGAGCGCCCCACGAGCACGACGGTGCTCCGCCCGGGTCGAACGCCGAGCGCGCGCCCTGCGCTGCCGTCCCAGTCGCAGTAGATCGTCGTGCCCGCCTTCTTCGACTCGGAGCGGATGGCGTCGCGGACGAACCCCTTCGCGGGCCAGAACGAATAACTCGCGACGTCGGCGATGGGGACGAGCGCGACCTTGTTCCGGTACGCATCGCCGCGGGCGAGGCGCGAGAGCTCGTCCTTGAGGGCCTGGTTCTGCGTGTTCGTCTCTTTGGATTCGTAGATGACGAGCGTGGGGCGACCGTTGATCGAGCGCAGGTCGAACGGCTTGTCGTCGGCGTCGTGCACGACGAGCGCAGGCCGCGCCTCGCCCATCGAAGGGAGCGCGACCGCGTTGCTGGACAAGGCGGCGATGACGGTCAGGGCGAGACCCGTTGTGGCAAGACGATGGCGCATGACGACCTCCTGCGACCTTTCGATGCCGCAAGCCCAGCCTCGTCGCGCTACGCTCCGGCTCTCGGATCATCGGAGAGCTACGTGGAACGAACGACGGCGCGAGCCCGAACCCTCGAAGAGCCTCGCCGGTCATGATCGCGGCGCAGAAATGGCCCCTCTTCGAGCGTTGGTTCGTCGGTCACGCACGGAAGCGCCTCGAGGCGACGTTCCACGCGATGAACGTGCGAGGGCTCGCGGAGACACGTGAGCTCGCCGCGCGCCACCCGATCTTGGTCGTCTCGAACCACACGGCGTGGCCCGATCCGCTCGTCGTGCTCGTGCTCGGGAGGCTCCTCTCGGTCGACGCCTACGCCATGATGGATGCGAAGAACCTCGCGCGGCTCGCTTTCTTCAAGAGGGTGGGGGCGTTCGGTGTGGATCGAACGGATCCTCGCGACGGGGCCGCGGCCGTGCGCTACGCGCGAGGTCTGCTCGACCGGCCTGGCCGCGCCGTGTGGATATTTCCCCAAGGGGAGACAAGACCCGTGACCGAGCCGCTCGTGCTCCTCGGAGGCGCTGCGCGTGTCGCGCGGCTCGTACCGGAGGCGCGGGTCGTGCCGATGGGGGTCCGGTACGAGCACGCGGACGACGAGCGACCCTCGATCTGGGTGTCGCTCGGCGGCGCCATTCCGACGGTGCGCACGAGCTTCGCCGACGTCACCGAGTCGCATCGCGCGGGCATCGCTCACGAGCTCGGCGTGATCGAAGAGCGTGTTCGGGCGCGCGCGCGCGGCGCGGATTTCGACGCGGTGTTCGAGCGGGCCCCCTCGAGGCTCGGAGGTCTCGCCGAACGCGCGCTTTCTTGGCTGGCCGGGTGAGCGCGCGCCCGGGTCGCGTGCTAAGCCGAGCGGCCTCGTGAAGCTCCCCGACGTTCGCTCCCTCCGCTCCATCCTGCGGCTCGCCGCACCCCTCGCGTTCACCACGTGGGCGTGTAGCTCGGTCGACGCGCCGGCTCCGGCCGCCGACGCGGGCGCGACGGACGTCGACGCCGAGGTGCCGGTCGACGCCGAGGTGCCGGTCGACGCGCCCCCCGACGTCGATCCCCTCGCCGACGCGACGGCCCCCGAGGGTGGCAGCGAGGGGTGCCTCAAGCCCGCGAAGGCCGGGGTGTTCGAGGGCCTCGCGATCGACGTGCTCGGTGCATCTCGCACGTACACGCTCAGCGTGCCGGTCGGATACGACCCTCGAAAGGCCTACCGCCTGGTCTTCGGGTTCCACTCGGGGGGGCGCACCGGCGCATCGGCCCGGCCCTACTTCGACCTCGAGGGGCGCTCGGGCGGCGCGGCGATCTTCGTCTACCCCGATGGCGTCCGCGGCAACTGGGACCTCAACACGGCCTACGCCGACAACCGCGACGTCGCCCTCTTCGACGCCCTCGTGGCCTCGCTCCGCGGCGCCTACTGCCTCGACAAGGCCCGGACGTTCGCGATGGGGACGAGCAACGGCGCTTATTTCGTCAATCAGCTCGCGTGCGCGCGAGGTAACGTGCTGAAGGGGATCGCCTCCCACGCCGGAGGCGGCCCCTACATGCTGAACGGCGGCACCTACGACGAGAAGGGCCAGCTCCGGTGCCCCACGCCCCCGGTCGCGGCGGCCATTTTTCACGGCCTCGCGGACACGAACGTGAGCCCGACCGAGGGCGACAAGGCCATCGCCCATTGGTCGCACTGGAACGGTTGCCAGGCGGCGCGGAGCCCGGTGTCGCCCGCTCCGTGCGAGGCGCCGAGCGGGTGTGCGAGCCCCGTGCTCGTCTGCAAAGTGCCCGACCAGGGCCACGCGATTTGGGGCCCCGGCCGCCAAGCGACCTGGGACTTTTTCGCGAAGCTCTGACGCTCGCCGGAGTCGCCAAGCGCGATCGGACGCCGCCACAAAACGAAAGAAGGAGCCGTTCGAGGCTCCCTCTTCGAGTGACGGCGGGGCGTCGGCTCAGAACGAGACGGACGAGCCGCAGCCGCAGCTGCCCTTGACGTTGGGGTTGTTGAACTTGAAGCCGGCCCCGTGCGCACCTTCGACGTAGTCGATCTCGGTCTCGTCGAGGTACTGGTAGCTGAGCGGGTCGACGTAGAGCTTCACCCCGAGGCTCTCGAACGACTCGTCCATGTCGGTGATCGCGTCCTCGAAGTAGAGGTCGTACGAGAAGCCCGCACACCCGCCGCCCACGACACGCAGGCGCAGGCCTTGGCCCTCGAGGTTCTCGGCCTTGGCGATTTCGCGGACCTTGTCGGCCGCACGTTCGGTCACGGTGATCATGCACGCATCATAGCGCCCGACGCCGCCGTTTCAATGGGGGAAGTGGCAACATGCACGACGTCGGCACGGACGAGCTCGCCTTCGATGCACGAGGCTCGTCCTTATTCGCCCGCGACCTTCACCACCGTACCGCTCTCACAGGCGACGTAGAACGCGCCGGCCTCGGCGGGAGAGAGCCCCGGGTGCGACGCGACCCGCGCTCCGCCGCGCGCGCAGGCCGACTCGCCCAGCGTGGAGACGCCGGAGTCGCGTGAGGCCACTCCGACGACGCCCTCGGGGGTCACGAACGCCACGGTGCCTTGCGCGTCGATCAACACCCCGGCGTGGGGAGGGATCACGACCGGAGGCGTGCCGCCATCCGGGAGGAGGGTCGGGGTCGTGGGGGGAGCCGTTCCGATCGCGATGCGTGTCTCGGTCGAGGAGCGATCCAAGAGCACGAGGTACGACACCCCGAACGTCGAGCCGAGGAGCGCCGTGCCCGTGGGCCCGAGCGCGACGGGGCCGAGATAGAGGCTCCCGGGGGCCGCGGACGCCCGCGTGCTCACCGCGGATCTCCCGAGCTCGACCTCGGTGATCTGGTTCTGGTCGGTGACGGCGACGAGGCGCCCTCCGTCGTCGAGGGCCATCGGTCCGTCGATAGGGGCACGGAAGCTCCCGACGCGCACGACCTCGCCGCCCGGCGACCACGCGAGCACCGCACCACTGCGCCCGGCTCCGACCACGCGGCCACCGTGGCTCAAGAGCGCGCCCACGAGCGGCTCGGGGGCCTGAGCGCGCGCCCGAATGCCTCCGTCGGCGTCGAAGAGGGCGAGGTCCGCGCCTGCGGCCGCCACGAAGCCCCCGTCGGCGAGAGGGAGAGGGGAGACCTTGCCCGCGCCGGACGGGCCGAGGCGCACCCCGAAGCGCTTGGATTTGCCCTGGGCGCCGACGACCTCCCCGGCCGCGGAGACGAACACGGTGGTGCCGTCGGCCAAGAGCGCCGCGGGGCCCGGCGCGGAGACGCCCGTGGCCGCGCGTGTGCGCTCGTCGCCGTCGGGCCCGAGGGTGACCACGTCGCCGCGGGCTCCGACGACGACGACCCGGCCGTCCTCGACGAGCACCGGGCCCTCGACGGGGGCGCCGGTCGCCTTCTTCCAGGCGACGTGGATGCGCCTTTTTGGTAGTGAATTCGGAGATTTACCGTTTCGGCGAGGGCCGACCCTGCCCACCGGGGAGGGCCCGCCCGGCGATCCGACGACGACCGATTTCGGGGCCCTCGGATCGAACCCATCCGCGAGGGCGAGCACGCTCACGCCGAGCCCCGCGGCGACGAGCCCCCCGATGACGAGCGCCGACGACCGGCGGCTCACTTCGGTTTCCTTTCGACGAACGCGGCGTCGACCTCGGGCACGGTCTTGCCGTCGGCGGTGACCGTCTTCGTGACGACACCGAACGCCTTCACGACCTGCCCCTTCGCGAGCGTCTCGGGGCCGCCGTAGAGGACGCGGACGAGACACGCCTGAGCCTTGCAGCTCCGCCGATTGTCGACCACGGCGATGGTGAGCCCGTTGACGATGCGCGCGTCCACGATCTCGCCTTCGACGATGGTGGGCTTTCCTACGCTCTCGGGTCGCGTGAGGGCCTCCATCGGGACCGTCGGCTTGGCCTCCCACGCTCGGCCCTCGGCCTCGAGGGACGCGACGCGCGTGACCACCACGACGGCCCTTCGCGACGCGAAGCCCGCGATGCTCGCGACCACCGGGACCTCGTTTTTTCCGGTCTCCGCGCACGGGCTCTCGGCCGAGAACTCTCCGCGCGACCCGAGCGTCACGTCGCGACCCGACACCGTGATCTTGCCGCCGACGACCGTTTGCCCCGTGAGCTTGCAGGGGCCGGAGGCGATGACCGCGTTCGCCCCGGGCGCGTCGAGGTGGAGGGGAACGATGCGGACGCGGACCGGCAGCGAGCCGCTCTCGGCGGCGCTACCTCCGGGCAACGTGACCTTGAAGGGCACCGTACGCTCGATCACCTTGGACTCGTCGGCCGTGCCGATCGCCGCGTCGCCGATCGGGAAGGGCACGTCGGCTTTGCCGCCCGCGAGCGCGACCGCCTTCCCGTCGATCTCCACGGTCGCGCCGGGCACGGCCTCGACCTTGACCGAGAACGCGGGCGCCTCGGCCGAGAGCGCCGAGAGGTCGGCACGCACGCGGTACGAGACGGGCACCGAGAGCTTCACGGTCTCGTCTCGACCGCCGGCGGGCCTGTCGATGGCGACCTGGAACTCGTTCGCGCCGAGCGCGAGCGGCTCCGCGAGGGGGACGACGGCCTCTCCGCCCTTCACCTCGACCGACGCGGCGCGCAGGGTGAGCTTGGTGCCGTCGGGACACGAGGGGCACTTCACGGCGAGCGCTTCTTTGCCGGCCTCGTCGACGCGCCCCTGCGCGGTGAGCGGGGCCGCGGACTTCATCGTGAAGAAGAGCACGCCGCCACCCACCGCGAGGACGAACGCGACCGCGCCGACGACGGGCGCCATCGGGATCCCGCGCTTTTTCTGGAGCTCCGGTGCCTCGGGGAGGGCCTCGCGCGGGGGTGGGGCCGGCGCCGGGAGAATGTCGGGCACCCGGAATTGCGCCGTGAGCACGCCGGGCGCGAGCATGTCCGGCGGGAGCGCGGCGTTCGGCGGCGCGACGTTCGGCGGGCCGGAGACGCCGAGCAGCGTGCGGCCGCTGCTGCGTGCCGCGACAGCTGGGCTCGCGGCTTGCTGTGGCGCCGCGCCCGCGGGGGAGGGGGCCACGCCGGGCATCGCCACTCCGAGCAGCGTCCCCATGGGCTTTTTCTCGGGGGTCGGGGCCGGGCCTTCGGGGGCGATCCCCGGCATCGCGACACCCAACATCGTCCGCTGCCGCGGGGGCTCTTGGGCCTGTGCAGGCGCGGTTCCCGAAGGCGCGGGCATGGGCGCGGCTCCGAGCCCCGACGGCGCGGGCATGCCGAGCGCCGTCTTCATGGCGGGCTTTCGCTCGGCGGGCTCGGACATCGCCGCGAGCACGTCCGGGTCGGGGCTCCAGTCCGTGCGCGTGGGCGCCTCGTTGAGGAACCCCTCGGCGAGCGGAGACGGCGCGGGCGCGGCCGGCGCTGCGGCGACGGTCGCGGGCTCGGAGCTCTGTCCGCACCTACCGCAGAACCGAGCTACGTCGGGGATGATGTGCCCGCAGTGGGGGCAGCTTCGCGTCGCCATGCGCGGGACTAGCGTACCTTCATCTGCCGGAAGCCCCAAGATCTCTCGCGAGGTCGCGCGAGAAGGCGAACGCGAGCCCGTGCGGGAGGACCGAACGGGCCCGGGCGTGCTCCCTTCAGAACTTGAGGGTCGCGTTCACGTTGAGCATGCCGATCTGCGAGTTGTACTTTCCGTCGGCGCCTGGCGAGCGCGAGGGGACGACGTTCTTCGCGTAGGCGCTCTCGCCGATGTTGTTCACCGGCATGAAGAAGATGTGGTTGTAGCTTGCAGCGATCGCGAGGCTCTTGGACACGTCGTACTTCGCGCCGAGGGCGGCGTAGATGCGGAACGAGTCGATGGTGCTCGCGTCGATCGTGGCCTTGGGCACGGCGGGCGTCGTGAAGCCGAGGCTGCCGAAGACCTCGATGTCGGGGTTCACGAAGTACGAGGGCCCGAGGCGCGCGCCGATCGCGTCTTGCCAGTCGCGCTTCAAGTTGAGGACGATGTCGGAGCTGTCTTGCGTCGTCGGCGCGCCGCCGGTGCGCGCGTCGATGTTGCAGTTGCGGCCCTCGAGCACGACGCACTGGCGATCGAAGACGCTCCAGCGCACGTACTCGAAGTCGCCCTTGACCTCCCACTTCTCGTTGATGCGGTAGGCCGCGCCGAAGCGGATGATGTCGGGGTAGCTCTGGAGAAAGTCGATCTTCTGCGTGTCGCCGCCGGCGCTCGCGGCCGTGCCGAGCTGCTGGGTGAGCTCGCCGTTCATGCGCGTCTGGCCGAAGCCGGGAGGCGCGGTGTACGAGAGGCCGAGCTTCAGCTTGCGGTGGAGCGCGCGGGGCTCGAAGTAGATGCCGCCCGAGGCCGTCATGTTGAGGGTGTTGGCGGTGAGGTAGCTGCGGCCCTCGGCGATGCGGCCCGTGGCGTCGACCGTCTTGTCGCTGTCGTCGACGTTGCGGGCGCGGACCGTGGAGACCGTGTGGTACACGCCGGACACGTTGGCGCCGATCGAGAGGTCGAGGGGCTCGATCGTGTACGAGGCCGCGAGCGTTGCGTGCATCGCGAGGATGGTGCCCGAGATGTTGTGCCAGCGCTGCGGGCCGTTCACGGAGCCGGGAACGCCCGGGGTCTCGTCCTTCTTGTCCCACACGGCCATGCCGCCGTACGGGATGTAGAACGCGCCGCCGAGGCGGAAGCTCTTGGTGCCGAGGTCGCTCGTGGCGCCGATGTAGGGGAGCGCGAGCAGGTTGAGGAGCGTGCCCTTGCCGGTGTTCGACTGGACGTAGGCGCCGTTCTGCAGGGCCTGGCCGCTCGGATCTTGCGGGGAGAGGGCCGTCGTGTCGCGGAGGTAGCTCGCCTGGCGGAGCACGATCGAGAGATCGACCGTGACGTTCGTGCCCTTGGTGCCGCCCATGGCGGCCGGGTTGAAGTACACCGCGTAGGTGTTGGGCGACGCGGGCGTGCCGTGATCGCCGCCGAAGCGGGCCGTCAGGTAGCCGGAGGCCGACGCGTCGCCCTCGGCGGCGAGGAGACCGAGCACGGCGGCCGTGGCGGCGAGCGAGCCGCGGGCGAGGCGCGAGCGAGAGAAGCCAGTGGAAATGCGGCGCGCGATTTGACCCAAAACCATGTTCGGAACCTAACACGAAACAAATTCGTGCTACATGAAACCGTCATGAAACCGAGGGCGATCGGGCTTGGGCTTTTGCTTGTGGGCATCGGCGTGGGCGTGGCGTGTATCCCGCACCCCAAGGAAGACTTCGAAGACTTCCTCGCGCGCACCGAGGACGCTCGAGCTCCGCTCCCGAAGGAAGACTCGGGTCCGATCGACTCGTCGGCCCCGACCGAGGTCATCGAAGGGCTTTATTTCGGCTCTTGCCTCTCGGGGCTCTCGCTCGGCGATCTCGCCAAGGTGCTGCGTTTCTACACCGAGGTGAAGTTCACGCCGGACCCTTCGGGTGGCAAGCTCAACATCAAGTTCTCGCCGATGAAGGGCGTCGACCTCTCGAGCGGTAATCCTGTTCCCACGCCGCCCTCGGGCATGAACAAGGACCAGCTCTTCGGCGCGCCGTTCGGCGCCGACAACGCGCCGGTCTCGCCTGCGGGGCGGTTCAAGGTGGTGTTCCCCGAGGTCACGCTCGATCCGAACACGAACCCGATCTCGGGTCGCCCCATCAAGATCCAGAACGTGACGTTCGAGGGCGTCTTCTCGGCCTCGGCGCCGGCCCCGGTCGACGCAGGCCCGACGCCCACGCCCGACGCGGGCGCAGGCGACGACGGCGGCGACGGCGGCGACTCGGGGGTGACGCCCACGCCGGTCGACGCCAGCACCCCCACCGCGCCCGGCGGCCGCCCGCGCTTCTGCGCGACGCTCGGTGGCTTCGTCGTCGAGCCCATCCGTCAGCCGCTCGACTCGAGCACCGACTTCTGTGTCTTCGTGCCGGTGAAGCCGGGCGACGCGATCCCCGAGATCAAGCGCGAAGAGTACAAGTGCGCGCTGCCGTGAGGTAGCTTTCGCGAGGCGAGGGGAAGCCCGGCGGCCCGGAGGGGCGCCGGGCTTTTTCGTGGGTGAAACGGGTCCGTGCACTCTGCACGCGATAGCGTGCAGAGTGCACGTAGTGGGGTGATGTGGGTGCGTGTACTGCGCACGCGATAGCGTGCGGAGTGCACGGAGTGGGGCATCGCCGGCGATGGCCGGAGGCATCGCCGGTGATGGCTTTCGTGGGTGACGTGGGTGCGTGTACTGCGCACGCGATAGCGTGCGGAGTACACGTAGTGGGGTGACGTGGGGAGTGGGTGACGTGGGTGCGTGTACTGCGCACGCGATAGCGTGCGGAGTACACGGAGTGGGGCATTGCCGGCGATGGCCGGAGGCATCGCCGGTAATGGTTTTCGTGGGTGACGTGGGGAGTGGGTGACGTGGGGAGTGGGTGACGTGGGGAATGGGTGACCGGACAAAAAGGCGAACGGCGCGCCCCGTGAGGGGTGCGCCGTTCGACGGGTCAGCCGCGTGTCACTGGGTGAGCGGCGGGACGACCGGGTTGGTCGGGAACGCGAGGAAGTGGAGCTTCCGGTTCGCGGGGGCGGCCGGGTCCGTGAGGACGGCGAGAGAGCCTTCGCCAACGAGGACGAAGACGTTCCCCTTGCCGAGCGCGACGGGCTCTTTGCCCGCCGTCGCCGCGATCGCCGAGGCGAAGCTGTAGGGCGGAATCGGCGCCTGCGGGTTGACCGTGAGCGCGTCGGCCGTGAGGCTGACGCCTGCGAGCTTGACGAGGGGCGTGATGGGGGCGTCGTACGCGACAGGGGCAGCCGTCGAGAAGGCCTTGAAGGCCGCCGCGTCCGCGCCGCCGTCCACCGCGCCACCCGGGAGCACACCCGGATTGGCCGGCGCCGCGCCGGTCGTGGCATGGATGAACTGGGCGCCGAGCTCCGTTGCGCCGACCGCACCGCGGTCGACCTTTTGGACCTTGAGCTTGAGGTTGCCCGTCGCGCTCGCGTAGGTGGCGCCGCACTTGTCCGCCACCATCTGGGCGGTAACACCAGCCTGTTCGGCGTAGCCAGGCGCGCATCCTTGGACCGTCACGACAAACGTTGCGTCGGGCGTGAACGTTCCGGGCTCGATAACGCCCACGCGGAGGAAGTCGACGCCCTCGACGAGGTTGGTCCCGCCATCGGTCGGGACCGCAGCATCGCCGTCGAGACCCTTGCCAAAAAGATCACCGCAGGGGGTGTTGTTGAACTTGGTGCGCGCCGCGTCGTCGGGAAGGCTCGCGGCCTTGGCCGCGAGTCGCTGAACGCTGAGCGCGAAGCCTTCGAGACGCGTGGTCGAGAAGTCCGTGCGCGCGGGGAGGACGCCGCCGGTGCCGGGAAGAAGCGCGGGAACTGGCACCGGTGCTGCTGCAACGTTCGGGAGAGCGGGGACGGGAAGGAACGGGTTGTTTCCGACCGGCCCAGCCTTCAGACAGAGTCGGACACCGCCCGCAAGCGGAGCGAGCGGACCAGGGCCGTTTTCGAAGCTCGCCCCCATCCAGTTGCCCGCGTGCACGAAGATGATCTTCTGCGACTCCGGCACCGGGGGAACGAACGTGTCCGGAACGGACGAGTCCGGGACCGAGCCCGTCGAGGTGGGGATGGTGGTCGTCGTCGCCGTGTCCGTGCCCGCGTCGAGCGGGGTCACGTCGTCGTCGCCGCAGCCCTGCAGGACCGTGCCGGCGCCGAGGCCCGAAAGGATGATTCCGGCCATTCCGAGTCGAAGCCAATTGTTCTTTTGCATCGCGGTTTTCTCCTCAAGTCTTCGAAGAGCCATTTCCGCGCCGCGCGCGGCTCCCCAAGTGCGCCTCACTCTATGCGGCCTGCACGAATCCCGCAATACGACACCCTGATCGCGACGTGCGCAAAACGTTGTGACGCGCCGCGCAAGTGCCACGATTTTGCCGAGATCCGCCGGATACGGCAGAAGGGGGCATGCGCCTTTCGACGCGTCTTCTCATTTCTGTGGGGTTCCTCGGCGGCATGCTCGCATGCTCCAAAGGTGGCTCCTCCGCCTCGAACAGCCCCGACCAGGTCCCCGATGTGGCCGCCCCGGCCTCCTCGTCGCCCGACGCGTCTTTCGATGGGGCGTCCGCCACCTCGCCGTCCTCGCGCCCGAGCGAAGGGCCGCGCAACGTCCTCCTGCTCTCGATCGACTCGCTCCGCGCCGACATGCCCTGGGCCGGCTACCCCCGCGCCATCGCCCCGCGCCTCACGGCGTTCGAGAAACAAAGTGTAAGTTACACTCATGCGTACGCCATCTCGTCGTACACCTCGATGAGCCTCGGCGGCCTCCTCGCCGGGCGCTACCCTCACGAGCTCCAGCGCGACGGCTTCTTTTTCGGGAAATACGCGGCCCAGAACGACATGTTCCCCGAGCGCCTCGCGGCGGCCGGCGTCGCCACCGTCGGGGCCCACGCGCACGGCTACTTCCAGAACGCCGGCTTCGAACAGGGCTTCGCCGACTGGCGCATCGTCCCGAACCTGAAGTGGAACGCGCAGCAGGACGACAACGTCACGAGCCCCGAGCTCGAGGCGCTCTTCGAGGAGGGGCTCTCCGCGGCCGCCAAGAAGGGCCGCTTCTTCGCCTGGGTGCACTTCCTCGATCCGCACGATCTCTACATCGGCCACGAGAAGGACGGCATCGAGCCCTTCGGCAAGACCCTCCGCGACAAGTACGACGCCGAGGTGCTCTTTACCGACAAATACGTGGGAAAATTGCTCGATTTCGTCGACGCGCAGCCCTTCGGCAAGGACACGATCGTCATCGTCACCGCCGACCACGGCGAGGCGTTCGGCGAGCACAAGCAGTTTCGCCACGGCTTCGAGATCTGGGAGAACCTCGTGCGCGTCCCGCTCATGGTGCGTATCCCGGGCAACGCCCCGCGGCACGTCGACACCCCGCGCGGCGCCATCGATCTCGCGCCCACCATCCTCGAGGCGCTCGGCGTCGAGGGCCCGAAGGGGCTCCCGGGGCAGAGCCTCCTCCCCGAGGTGAAGGGAAAAGATGCCCCTCCGCGCCCCGTGGTCGTGGACCTGCCCGCGACGAGCAACAACGACCGCCGCCGCGCCGTCGTGAGCGGCAAGTGGAAGATGACCTCGTACGGCCAGGGCCAGCTCTACTTCAAGCTCTTCGATCTCGATGCCGATCCGGGCGAAGAGCGCCCCATCACCAAGGGGGAGGACTTCGAGCGGATGCGTGCGGTCTACAAGGAAGTGACCTCGAGCATCAAGGACGTCATGCCCACCTCGTGTGGCCAAGGGTGCCTCGAGGGGACGAAGTAGGCGGCCGCGCGCTCAGGGAGCCACGAACACGTCTTTTCGCTTCCGCGCCAGCGCGAGCACCGAGACAGGATCGGACCCCACGGGCAACCCGACCGCTTCGCGGAGAGAGGCCTCGTGCGCCCGGACGAAAGGGTTCGTCCTCCGCTCGTCGTCGATGGTCGTGGGGATGGTCGGCTCCCCTCGCGCGCGAAGGCCACGGGCACGCTCGAGCGCGGTCGCGACGTCGCCCGACGCGGGCTCGAGCGTGGCCGCGAAGACGAGGTTCGACACCGTGTACTCGTGTCCGGGATACACGCGCGTCTCGGGGGGCAGCGCCGCGAGCTTGGTCAGCGACGCGTGCATGTCCGCGGGGGTCCCCTCGAAGAGGCGGCCGCATCCCCCCGCGAACATCGTGTCGCCCGTGAGCACGCACGGCGCCTCTCCGTCGGCTTCGCAGAAGAAGGCGAGGGCCGACCGGGTGTGCCCGGGGACGTGCATCGCCGTCACGCGAATCGCGCCGAGCGTGAAGACGTCTCGGTCGGCGAGCGGATGGGTGACCCCTTCGATCCGCGGATCCGCGAAGGCACGCACGCACGGCACGGCGAAGGTGTCCCTCACGCCCTCGAGGCCTCCGACGTGGTCGCCGTGGTGATGGGTCGCCCAGATCTCCACGAGCCGTCGGCCCGCCGGGGCGAGCGCCTCGATCGCCGCGCGTGTGTCGTCGAGCGTCGACGGATCGACGATGGCCGCCTGGCCGGTGACCTCACAAATCACGAGATAGGCGTAGTTGTCGGACAGACACGGGACGGGGAGGACACGCATGGACGCAGAGTACCCGAGTGGGGAGCCGCGTCACCCCGAGGTTCATCGCTCGGGCCCGGCGCCGCTTCGGGCCTCGTCGACGTGCTCTTGCACCGCCCTCCGCTCGCGCTCGAAGAAGGGGCGTACGATCGCTCGGAGCCTCGGGTCGACGAAGGTATGCGCCGACCTCGTCACCGTGGGCGCGAAGCCGCGGACGCGTTTGTGCTCTCCTCCGGCGCCGGGCTCGAAGACGCGGAGACCCTCACGCACGACCTCGTCGATGCCGTGGTAAAAACACACGTTGAAGTGCAAGAACGGGAGGTCGACGTGGGTGCCCCAATAGCGACCGTAGAGGACGCCCCCTCCCTTGACGTTGAAGGCGCTCGCGACGACGCGGTCGCGGCCGTCCTCGCGTCGCGTCGCCACGACCCACGCCAGATGGTCCGCGAACCGCTCGGCCACGAGCTCGAAGAAGCGGACGTTCAAGTACCTTCGCCCGTACACGAACTTGTCGACCGTCGTCAGGTAGAGGGCGTGCATCTCCCGTGCGAGCGCGCGGTCGATGCGCTCACGAGGCACGGTCTCGATGCGGACGCCGTCCCGGGCGGGCTGCGCGCGCTCGCGGCGAATCTGCGTGCGCTTCTTCGACGGCAGGGTGGCGAGCACGTCGTCGAACGAACGGTACCCTCGGTTCTCGAAGTGGAACTGCACGCCGAGGCGCTCGTCGTAGCCGGCGTCGAGGAGCGAGGGCATCTCGCTCTCGCGGGGGAAGAGCACGTGCGCGCCCGACATCCCGATCTCGCGGGCGAGCTCCGAAGCCGCCGAGGCCACGACACGGGTCGCCTCCTCCCGGGAGAACCCCGGACGCACGAGGACGCGCTCCCCGGTGGCCGGAGTGAAGGGCACCGCGAGGACGAGCTTCGGGTAGTAGTCGAGCCCCATGCGGTGGGCCACGTCGGCGATGCTCCAGTCGAAGACGAACTCGCCCTCGCTGTGGAGCTTCACGTACGCCGGGGCGGCGGCCACGAGCTCGGGACCGCGGTAGAGCGCGAGCGGGCGGGGGACCCACCCCGAGCTCTCACGCACCGCGCCGCTCTCTTCGAGGCACGCGAGCCAGTCCCAGGCCATGAAAGGCGACGATGTGGGAGAGAGTAACCCGTTCCAGTCGGCGCCCGTCACGTCCGTCACGGACTCGAGGACCTTGAGCGTGAGCGGCGTGTCGGACATCGGTAGGGCGATCCCTTACCGAGCGTGAGATGTCATGGCGAGGGCGAGGGTTGCCGAGGCGATCGCCACGACCACGACCGCCGCCACCATGAGCCAACGTGGGACGGAGCCGTCGGAGCGCGGAGGGGCGGCCGCGACCTTCCCGATGTCGGCCCACGCTTGGAGCTCGGCCGCGTCGATCCCGCCCGCCTCGGTCGCGTCGACGAGGCTCGCCGCGCGCCTTCGCGCCACGGGGATGTCGACCTGTCCGGCGACGGCGACCCGCGCGACCTCGCCTTGCGAGAGCCGCTCTTTGAACGCCACGAGGCTGTCCGACGGGAGCACGGCCGTGAAGCGCGCGTCGCCCCTCGGGAGGAGCCGCGCGTGGGACTCTTCCGCCGCACGCAGGACGACGTCGGTGTGCGTGCCCGCGTCGATCGCCATGACGACCACCGAGTGCTGGGCCGTCTCTCCTTCGGCGACCCGCGCGCGGCAATCGACACAACGCGCGACGTGCCCGAGCGCGTCGCCGAGGTCGTCGCTGAGGTCGCCGCCCCGAAGCAGCGCGAGCACCGGCTCGTCGGCGTGGTGGTCTTTGACCTCGGGGTCCTTGGCGATCCGGGCGAGCTCCACGAGGAGCTCTCGCAGCCGCTCGTCCGACGTGGACGGAGACCCCGAGCTCACCGTCCGCAGCTCGCGCGCCACGGCGAGCCCCCGGTCGAAGCTCGCCCTCGCCTCGTCGGCCGCGCGGGTGATGGCGAGCCCTGCGCCCTCGACCCCTCGGTCGTCTTCGACGACGAGCGCGAAGATCAAGGCGTCGTGCGGCCGCAGCCCCGCGAGCACGGCGTCGAGGCGCGCACGCGCGTCGATGGCTTCCGCGGTGGGGGCCTCTGGCGGGAACGGGAGCTCGGCGTCGACCCGCTTGATGTCGCTCGAGACGGCGTCGAGGTCGTCCCCCGCGGTGACCTGTGCGAGCAGGGTTCGGCGCCTGCGAGCGCGCGAGAGCGCCACGGGGACACACTTCCGGAGGTACGCGTTCGGCGACGCGATGCTCCCGAGCTCCACGCCGGAGGACTCGAGGTCCTCGAGGAGACGCACGAGCTCGGCGGTCACGTCCTCCGCGGGGAGGGGCGGCCCCCGATCGTCGGTCGCGAGCTTGGTGCTCGCGCGCGCGTGTTTGACGAGGAGCGCCTGGTGCAGCTCGACGAACTCGGAGGCGGAGAGGTGCCCCATCAGGAGACCGTTGGCCTGTCGTCCCGGACGAGGACGAAATAAGCGTCCATCATTTTTCCGCCCTTTTCGGCGCGACCGATCGACACGTGACTCGAGATCCCGCGCATGTAGTCGACCATGCCCTCGTAGACGAGGAAGCCGAGCTTCTTCGAGTTGGGGATGATCTCCGGCCACGTCGAGACCTTGGCCTTCGGCGTCTTCCGGTAGTCGATCACGAGCTCGCCGTCCTTCTCGTAGGCGACGTAGTAGCCCGGGCCGGTGAGGCCTCGCGTCGAGCCCTCGTTGTACCCGTAGAGAACGCCCTCTTCGTCCTCCGGGCGGCAGAAGCGCTTCTGAAAGTCGTTGAAGAGCGGAAGAGTGTTGCGGCCGTCGTGGATGACCTCGGTGAGGTTCGGGACCCCGTCGGGGACGAAGTCCGCCAACGTGAGCGGCTTGTGGCCCTTGACCGCTTCGAAGAGCTCGGCCTGACGCGCGAGGCCCCAGCCGCGCACGGTGTGCAAACGGCCCTCGTGCCCCATTCCGTCGAGGATTTCGGCGAGTCGAGGGAGGTCGATCTTGGGCTCGAGCAGCACGGTGAGATCCATTCCCGTCGCATAGCACAGGGCACGCGTGGAGGGGCGTAGGCGGCCGATTTCCCGCGATGCCGCGCAGGTGTAAAGTTCCGTGCACGGTGGAACGCTTCGATCGATCGTTCTTCGCGCGTGACGCGCGTCGTGTGGCCCGGGGCCTTCTCGGCGCTCGCCTCGTCCACACGACAGCCGACGGAGACCTCGTCGGGATCGTGGTCGAGACCGAGGCGTACCGTGGCCCCGACGACCGCGCCTGCCACGCGCGTTTCGGCCGCACCGAAGCGCGAAAGCACCTCTTTGCTCGCCCCGGCACGGCGTATCTGTTCCGTGTGTACGGCATGCACCTCTGCTTCAACGTGACGTGCCTCGCGGAGGGGGCCGGGCACGCCGTGCTCATCCGCGGGGTGGAGGTTTCGGGAGGGCGCGGGAGCGGCCCCGGGCTCGTGACGCGCGCGCTCCGACTCGAGGCGGAGCACGGGGGCACCGACCTCGTCTCGGACGAAGCGCTCCACTTCGGCAGGGGAAAGAGGCCAGAAGGCCGCGTGGTCGTCACCCCGAGGGTGGGGGTTGCTTACGCCGGAGAGGACGCCGACGCCCCGCTTCGTTTCTTCGTCGAAGGGAGCCCGGGGGTGTCGCGTCCCCCCAGAGCGTCCCTGGGGAGGGGCCGTGGGGCGTGAAGCGCGGGCGGAATCGTCCGCTCGGGACGGTGTTTTTGGCGCGTTCCGCCCGGCGCGGGTAAGCTCCGCCGCATGAAGCGTCTCTCCGCCTCCGCCGTCGCGCTCGTCTTCCTCGCTTCCGCCCATGTGGCGAGCGCCCATACCGTGATGTCGAGCCCGCCAGCGCGCGATTTCGGCAAGGCGGGCGCCGACGCTCACAAGACGGGGCCCTGCGGGGGCGTGGCACGCACCGCCAACTACACGCAGTACCAAGCGGGTCAGCAGGTCACCGTCGAGTTCACCGAGACCATCGACCACCGCGGCTGTTTCCAGGTCCTCTTCTCCGAGGCGAACGATCAGAACTTCCAGATCCTCGCGCAGGTCGACGACCCCTCGGGTGACGTGACCCCGAAGAAGCGCACGATGACGGTCACCCTGCCGGCCGGGAAGACGTGCACGGCCTGCACGCTCTCGGTGCGTCAGCTCATGATCAACCGCGCGTGCGGGGCGAACCAGCAGTCGATCAACGCGGGTGACACGTACTTCACCTGCGCCGACATCTGCGTGGGCACGAACTGCCCGCCTCAGTCGGACGCCGGCGCGCCCACGGACGCTTCGGTCCCCCCGAGCGACGCCGGTCACTCCCATGACGCCGCGCCGCAGCCGACACCGTCGCCCACGCCGTCCGCGACGGGCACGCCCTCCGGCACGCCGACTCCGTCGCCCACGCCGCTCGAGCCGACCGACGAGAGCGGTGGCTGTTCGGTCGGTGTCGGGGCGGCGGGCTCCTCCGGGCTCGCGATCGTGGCCCTCGGAGCCGCGCTCCTGGGCGCCCGCCGCAGGCGCCGCGCGTCGTAAAAAGTCGATAGATTACGAAGAGATAGATGGCTTCGGGCCTTCGCTCGTGCGGGGGCCGAACGAGGCGCGTGCGCGCGTGACGGCCCGCTCGACCGCGGCGTGCGAGAGCTCGGCGAGGGCCGCGGCCTTCGTGGCCTTCTCCGTTCGAATGGCCTCCCCGATCGCGAGGCGGACGCGCGTGGGGTTGGGCGACGCTGCCATGCGCGCCAGGTGCTGCGGGAAGGTCTCGCCGACGAACGCCGCGTCCGAGCCCTCTTCGTAGGCGAGGCCGATTGGGAGGACCTCGGCGCCGGTGTTCGTGGCGGAGAGGAACGAGCCAGGTTGGAACGGGCGAACCTCGTCGCCGGCGAAGGTCGTCCCTTCGGGGAAGATCACGATGGTCTGGCCCGCGCGGAGGAGATCTCGGATCGCTCGGATGGTCTGGGCGCCGCTCTTCGCGTCACCGCGCTCGACGAAGACCGTCCCGACGCTCCGGGCGGCTGCGCCGACCACGGGCCAACCGGAGAGATCGGCCTTGCTCACCATGCGGCCCCCGAAGGTCTGGAGGAGCACGCCGATGTCGATGGCCGAACGGTGGTTCGACACGATGAGACGCCCGACTCCGTCCGGCGGCGGCGTGACGGGATCGATGGGCTCGACGCGGACGTCGAAGAGGGACAAGAGACCCGAGGCCCAGCGCTTCACCCATCGATCGCGGACGGCGTCGCGGTCGTGGGGCTTCGTCAGGGTGTCTCGCCCCACGTAGAGCGGGATCATGACGGCGGTGAGGCCGAGAAAGCCGGCGGCGCGCGCCGCTTGCCGTGCTCGAGTGACGATCAAAGGAGCCTCCGAAACAGATGGGCGAAGGCCTGGGCGCCTCGCCGGACCACACTACGACGTTGCCACGAGCCAGGGGTGAGCCGCACGGAACGCTGGAGGTCGCTCTCGAACACCTCGCTCACGTGCTCGGCGAACGCCGCGTCCTCGATGGCGAGGTTCAGCTCGAAGTTCTTCACCCGGGAGCGTTCGTCGAGGTTGTAGCTGCCGGTGGTGACGAAGTGACGATCGACGATCGCGGTCTTCGAGTGGAGCACGGCATCGTGCAGGAGGTAGACCTCGATCCCAGCGGCGAGGTAGTCCTCGTAGAAGGACTCCTGGGCGAGCTGCACCGCCGTGATGTCGCTCACCTCGGGCAAGAGGAGACGCACCCGAACGCCACGGCGGCGAGCGCCGTAGAGCGCGTGTCGGAACGAGCTTCGAGGTACGAAATACGCGTTCGCGAAGTCGAGCGAGCGCTTCGCACGGTGGATGCGGAAGAGGTACTCCCTGAGGACACTTCGGCGAGCCCTCCGCGACGTGGGGCTCGCGAGCGCCCAGACACGCCCCAACCGTCGCTCACCGAACGCGGCAACGGCGGGCCCCGCGCGGGTACCGGAGACGTGGCTCCACGTTTTGAAGAAGAGCGCGCGCAGGTCTTCGAGGCTAGGGCCGGTGATCTCGATCGCGTCGTCGCGGAAGGCCTCTCCCCGCACTCGCGTGGGAGCCAGGGGAGCGCGAGGTTGATGCCGCCGAGGAAGCCCGTGGTCCCGTCGACCACGAGGAGCTTGCGATGGTCGCGTCGCTCGAGGAAATCGAGCCGAAACCTGCGGGCGAACGGGGAGAGCGCGTGGAACGCGTACACGATCCCGCCCTCGCGCTCGACCGGCGCCCAGAAGTCCCCGGGGAGGCCGAGGCTGCCGAAGGCGTCGAACACGATGCGCACCATCACGCCACGCCGAGCGGCCGCGGCGAGCTCCGCCCGAAAGCGGGTACCGACCGGGTCGTCGCCGACCCAGTACATCTCGAGGAGGACCTCGCGGCGGGCGCTGCGGATGGCCGAGAGCATCGCGCGGAACGCCATGCTCCCGTCGACGAGCAGTCGCACACGATCGCCGTCGACGTCGAAGAAGGGGACATCGAGCGCCTCGTCCCACCCGAACGTCGACACCGCGCTCACGGGGCCCCGAGGACGGCGACGATTCCTCCAGAGGGGAACACGTCGCGCGCGGTGGCACGAACGTCGTCGATGCGCGGTGGGGCGGCCGACGGTTTCACCTCCAGCCATGGGGGAGTCACCTCACGGGTCGCGGCGCCTGCGTCGAGCGCCGCGCGGATCACGGCTTCGGGCGCGGCGTCGCCGAGCCGTGCGAGCTGTTTGCGTAGTAAGTTTATGATTTCATTGGACGATTCTCGGGCTGTCGAGAAGTGGACGACGAGCACGGCTCCCGCCCCGAGCGGCGCGACCTCTGCCCGCAGGTCGCGCGTCTTGGCCACGAGCTCCGGACCGAGAGCGTCACGGTGCGACGCGAGCCGCGCGACCGCGTGGAGGGTCGCGAGGGGGCGCGGTGCGCGGTCGACGAAGGCGAGCGCGACGTAGTCATCGCCTCCGCGCGGTGCGATGGCGCGCACCTCGGTGCGAACCGAAGGTGGGATCTTGGGCTCGAAGGCGCGGCACGCACCACCGCCTCCGAGCGCGAAACGGTCCGCCACGTCCATCGCGAGCGCCTCGAGCTCTCCGCGGGGCTCTCCTGCTCGCACGTGGACGACGAGCGGGCCCTCGGCGAGCGCGACGTGACGCGCCACGAGCGCCTCGTCGGTCACTTCGCCGAGCGACCGGAGGGATCCTCGAGGGGAGAGCATCGACGTCCGACCCGGGGCGACGATCTCGGCCAGGGTGCCGAGGAGGCGCTCCCGATCCTTCGTTGCGGCAGCGAGGCTCCGCGCCCGCTCCGCGCGGCGTGTCGCGGCGTCGGCCGGCATCGAGAGCGCCGACGCCGCGGTCTCGAGGAGCCTCGTCACGTGAGCGCGCGAGGTCTCGCCCTCTCTCCTCGGCGCGCGAGCGAGGAGCCCTATCCCTCGCGACGTGACGATGGGGGACAGGACGTCGGGCGCTCGCCTCGCCGCGCTCGTCATCGCGAGGGCCGCGAGCCCCGCGTCGCGAGAGGTCTCGTCGAGCGCCGCGCACGGGGCCACGATCGCGATCCAGGGGGCGTCGGCGTCCGCGGGCGCGACGCTCACGGTGACGCGGGGCTCGCCCGCACCTCCGCCCGTTCGCGAAGCGCTCGTGGGCACCGCGCGGGGCTCGAGCTCGGCGCCCGCGAGGACCGTCCGTGTCGTCCTGTGCTCGGCGTTCGCGGGGCTCAAGGCCAGGTAGGCAGCGTCGAGCGCGCGCGCGGCCGGCGCGGTGCCGTCGACGAAGCGTCCATCGGCCACGGCGAGGGCGCTCCCGATGGCCCGCTCAGCGTTCTCGGTGAGGGCTACGAGCCTCGGGGCGAACGGCCGCCCCTCCGGGAGCGTGATCACCACCCCGAGGCACGAGCCTCCCGACGTAGGCGTCGCCGAGACACGCGCCACGACGCCGCCCTCGCGGCCCACGACGCTGGCGAGCGCGCCGTCCGTTTTTTGCAGCGCCCGTGCCGCGTTTTCGGTGCGCGCCCCGAGCGGAGCCTCCACCGACAGATGGAGCTCGCGCGGCGCTGGACCCTGCGCCATCGCGGGAAATGATGGCCCCATGCCCTGCACGGGCCGCTCGTGCCGTGCCCAAGGCCCCGCGCCTACGAGCGCACGCTCCACGAGCTCCGCGGTTTCCCGGGGGCCCGCGACGCCCATCGAGAGGGGACCTTGCGCGACGGCCGCGTCCCTGACCGATTCGAGGGCACGGGCGAACGCGGCGCCGTCGTTCGCGTCGGAGGCTTTCCCGAGCGCTCCCCGTGCGGACGGACGTACGGCCTCGCCGCGGCAGCGTGCGTGGGTCTCTCCGGCCGGGCTTGCGGGCAGAGAAGCGACACGACGACGCGCCGCCTCGAGCGCGTCCGCATGTGCGTCCGACACCCTCTCGCGGAGAACGACGAGGAGGGCAGGGATGTCGGCCCGTACGTCTTTTGGCGTGAGCTCGATGTCGACGGTGTCGAACCGAGGCCGCACGACGACCTTCCCGGCGAGACCGCCCTTCGCGAGGCGTGCCTCGAGGTACGCGCCGAGCCCCGCCGACTCTTCGGGCCCCGCCGCGGAGAGCACGGCGACCACGGACGAAAGACCACCCGGCGGAGCCACACCCAGCGCGGGAGCACCTTCGGGGCGCACGACACGCGCCACGGAATGCCCCGCGCTCGGGGCCGAAGTCCTCTCGGGCGGAGGTCCACAGGCCGCGAGGCCGAGCGCCGCCGCGAGCCCGAGCGCGCGCCCTCGACGAGCTGCTGCCTTCAGCGCCAACCCATTGGATTTACGTTACTTTTTGACCACGTCGGCCGCGGAGCGCGGGGCCACGTGCAGGTTGAAGAAGTAGGTGACGACGCCCGTGATCGACGCGAACTGCTGGTTCTCGGCGGCGTCGCCGGCCTTGAGATCGTAGAGCTCGTTCGTGACCGTCGGCCGGTTTCGATCGTCGGCTGCGGTGCCCTTCGCGGTGAGGAACCCGGTGACGCGCCCGTTGTTCTCGCTGAGGCGACCGTCGAGGGTGACGTCCTTCACCTTCACGAGCATGCCGATCCACCGCCGACCCTTCGAGTAGTCGAGGAGATCCTTGACGTCGATCTCGACCGGGGGCGGCGGGGTGAAGTCGTAGCGGAACTGCGCGACGGGCCGCGCGAGCTGAGGCAGGACCTGGCCCTCGGGGAAGATGGCGGTGCCGATGTTCTTGTTCTCTTGGTACTCGCCACGAAGGTCGAGCACGTCGCCGGCCGCCACGCGGAGATCGCCCGGGACGAAGGCGGGAGCAAAGAGCCCGATCCCCGAGTAGGGCTCGGTCGAGCCGAGGTCTTGGACGTAGATCGTGCCTCGGCTCCGACCGTTCTTGGTCTCGTCGAAGTTGTCGACGGCGACCACCGTGACGCCCGTGACCGTCACCTCGGAGCCCGGCCCCGGGCGGTCTTTGATGTCCGGGTTCGCGACCTCGCGAATGCGCTTGCCGTCACCGACCGGCGGCCCGAGCACCTTGACGCTCGGCGGATCTCCCGTGCCCCCGGAGCAGGACGCGAGGAAGAGGAGGCTTGCCGCAAGGTGGCGAGAACGCATGAAGCACGAGACTAGCAGCTTTTCCCCCCGTGGGGGGCTCAACGTCGCCTCGTCGGCGCATGGTCTCGGCTCTCGAAAGGGCGGGCGCCTCAGCGGAAGCGGTCGGCGTCGACGGAACGTATCGTGTCCTCGATCGAGACCCTCGGGCGGAAGCCGAGCCGCGTCCGCGCGTGGGTGTCGTCGACCATGCAGACGTACCGAATATGGTCGAGCTCGGGAGTCGGGAAGCTCGAGAGCCGGAGGGCGAAGAGTCGCCGGAGCACGGCCTTTCCGAGCGTGTAGGGGACGGGCAAGCTCGTTTTTCCGAGTGTCCGCACGACACGCGACAGCGGGAGCGGCTCCTCGCCGGCCACGTTGAAGATGCCGCGCATGCCCGGCGCAAGGGCGCACGTGACCGCGTGGACGACGTCCGACTCGTGGATGACCTGCACCATCGGGTCGAACCCCATGAGCGTCGGAATCGTCGGCAGCCGCAGGAAGTTCGACGCCGCGTTCCGCACCTGACCGAGGATGTGCACGGGGCGGAGGATGACGGTCTCGGTCGAAGGGTGACGCCAGAAGAAGCCCTGGGCGAGCATGTCGACCTCGATGAGGTCGCGGATCTCGCTGAACCGGGCTCCCCCGAGGAGCGGCGCGTCCTCGGGGAGAAACTGCGCGTTGTCGGGCTGAGGGCCGTACACGTTGGCGCTCGAGAGCACGACCACCTTCGGCACGCGGAACTGCACCGCGTACTCGAGGAGCTTCTGGAAGCCGGCCACGTTCCACGAGTGGTGATCGGCGTCGGAGGCGCGGGGGTCGTGCATGACGCCGAGGTGGACCACCGCTTCGACGTGACCGGAACGAAAGACGTCCTTGAGCTTCTTTCGTCGGATGTCGACCTGCGCGTGCTCGACGTCCTTGGGGCGATCGGGGAACGGACGGCGGTCCACGGCGATGACCCGACGGTCGCGGTGGAGCGCCCGCACGAGGCTCTTTCCGAGGCGACCACACGCCCCCGTGACGAGCACCGTGCCCTCGCCGCGCGGGAGCGACTCGTGAGGCTCGTCGATGGCGATCTCGAGTTCGGGCTCTCCGATGGTGCCGCTCATCCGAAAAATACGCTCTTTCGCTGACGGACGCCCCGGGTCACCATGGCCTGGACCGTGTCCCGGACGAGCTGCACCTTCTCGTCGATCACGGCGTCGTCATCGTCGGGATCCCCCTCGAAGAACATCGGCTCGCCGAACGTGATGCGGTACTTCGTCGGCAAAGGGAGCGCTCCGCCCGGCAGGAGCAGCTGAGGGATGATCGGGAACGACGGCATGCGGAGGAGCCGCGCGAGCGTGTCGACGTTCTTCACGTTCACGTACTGCTCTTCGCCTCCGACCACGCTCACGGGCACGATGGGCGTGCCGGTCTCGAGGGCGAGGCGCATGAAACCGAGGCCGAAGTCGGCGAGCTTGTAGCGTTGGTCGTACGTCTTCGAGATGCCCTTGGCGCCTTCGGGGAACACGAGCAAGACCTCGTCGCGCTCGAGCAGCCGCTTCGCGTTCTCCGGGACGCCGACCACCTGGCCGACGCGCGAGAAGAACACCGACACGAAGGGCAGGGTCTGCGACCACTTCTCGACCATGGCGCGCATGAAGCGCGGTGGCTCGGCGTCCATGAAGAGCGAGGCCCCGATGAGCGCGCCGTCGATGGGAATTTGCCCGGAGTGGTTCGCGATGAGCAGGCATCGCCCAGGGGGAATGTTCTCGGTCCCTACGACGTCCGTGCGGAAGTAGTGGCGATGCAGGAGCGCGACCGAGGCGAGCGCGTACTTCGTCCACTCCGGGTCCATCCCGAAGGGGTCGACGCCCGACGACATGAGGCTCACGGGCACACGCGCGAGGCGCTCGTTGAACTCCTCGCCGAGCCGCGCGGTCATGAAATCGTCGAGCGCGGAGGCCGCGTCCGACACGAGCTTTCGAGCGAGTGGGGCGACGCCGAAGAGCTTTCCCCCGAGGCGAGCGAGCGAACGTTCCACGGTCCCTAGGCTACACGAGGCCCGCCCGCTCGTGGACCCCCGGCGCGCTTCGTCTTGCTCCGAGAGGCGAAATACGTGCAAAAGTGCGGCGGATGCGAGCTCCGCCCGCCCTACGCCCGAAGAGTCGCGTCGCCGTCGTCGCGCCCGCGAGCGGCTTCCCGCGAGAGGAGCTCGTGCGCGGTCTCGCCGTCCTCGCCGATCGGTACACGGTGACGATGCGCTCCGGGGCCTTCTCGCGAGAGGGCTACCTCGCTGGCTCGGACGCCCGTCGCGCCGAGGAGCTCGCGTGGGCCATGACCGCCGACGGCATCGAGGCCATCGTGTGCGCCCGCGGCGGCTACGGGATCACCCGAATCGTCGATCGGCTCCCTTGGGACGCGTTCGTCACGCGCCCCCGGTGGATCGTGGGCTTCTCCGACGTGACGGCCCTCCACCTCGAGGCCCAGGCGAGGGGGATCGCCAGCGTGCACGCGGCGAACGTCACGGGGCTCTCGCGCACGACGCCGCGCGAGCGCCTGGCCCTCGTCCGGATCCTCGAGCACCACGAGGGACCCGTCCTTCGAGACCTCGAGGTCGTGCACGACGGGCCGGCCGCGACCGGAGTCGTGGTCGGTGGAAATCTGACCCTGGTCGAGTGCCAGTCGGCCGCAGGCGCCCTCGTGGTGCCCGAAGGGGGCGTGCTCGTCCTCGAGGACGTGACCGAGCGGCCCTACCGCCTCGACCGCATGCTCACCTCGCTCGCTCGCGCAGGGCACCTCGGTCGCGTGTCGGCCATCGTGCTCGGCGACCTGACGGACTGCACCCCCGGCCCCGATGGCGTCACGGCGGAGGCCGTCCTACGCGAGCGAACGGCCTGCCTTGGGGTGCCCGTCCTCGCTGGGGCACCGTTCGGTCATGGTCGGCGTAATATGCCGATTCCTTTGGGTTTTACGGCGACGGTTCGGCCCCTCGCGGGCACCTGTACGTTCGCCCCGCCCACGGGGTGAGCGCCTCGATCGTCACCCGTCGAGGGGGACGGCGATGTGCTCGATGGCGAGCCCGGCAGGAGTGGTCTCGATCCAGGCGGCGTGTGCGACCCTCGGGCGCTTCTTGCCGTTCGGGAGGTCGGCGGCGCCATCGGGGGCCTCGCCCACGCTCCCGACGTTCACGATCTTGAGGTCGCCCAGCTCTCGCGTGAAGGGAACGTGGCTCATTCCGCACACGACGACGTCGGCCGGGTCCGTGCCCATGAGCGCGCTGACCTCTTCGTCGTCGAGATCGTGGGTGATGGCTTCACCTGGATCGGCCGGCGAGCCATGAACGAGCACGAGCTCACCGCCATCCTCGAGGGGGACACGCTGGTGGGTGGGGAGGCGCCGCATCCGCTCGAGCACGAGATCCCCGAGCTCGCGGCGGACGTCGAGGACCCGCGAGAGCATCGCCTTCTCGTGGTCCGTCTTGGCCACGACCGCCGACGCGTCGAGCGTGACGAGCGCCCGGTCGGTCACCCCTTGCACGAGGATGGCGTTCGCCGCGAGGAGGCGCCTCCACGTCTCGAGGGCGGTGCCCGGGACGTACTCGGCGGTGGGCCCCGGGAACACGAGATCGCCGGCCACGAGCAGCTTGTGGAAGCTTCGCTTCTCGGCGGTCGCGAGCACGGCCCGGAGGGCGTCGAGGTTGCCGTGGACGTCGGAAATGCAGAGGAGGAGCATCGCGGGCTTTCGTGAGCTTACGTTCGTGGCGCGGACGGAGGGGGGGCGGAGGGCTCGTTTCGCGTGTGCACGGCGTGGGCGAGCGGTGAGGTGGCTTCCCTGACGAGCTTCGCCGTCTCGGACGGGGAGAGCCCGCGTGCGGTGGCGTCCTCGACGACCTGCACGAGCGCGCTGCCGACCACGACTCCATCGGCGTGGAGGCCGGCCTCGCGCGCGGACGACGGGCCGGTCACCCCGAACCCGACCACCGCCGGGGCGCCCACGCGATCACCGATCTCCCGCGCGCGGCGCGAGGCCACGGCGAGGCCGTCGGCGGCGCGCCCGGTCACCCCGGTGACCGACACGCAGTACACGAAGGGCGGGAGGGGGCGCGCGCCGGCGAGGCGGGCGATGCGTGACTCGCGGGTCGTCGGCGCGACGAGCGGTACCACCCCGAGCCCGAGCTCGCTCGCCGCAGGGCCGAGCTCTTGCTCTTCTTCGGGCGGCAGATCGACGACGAGGAACGCGTCCACGCCGGCGGCGAGCGCGCGCTGTGCCGTCTCGCGCTCCCCGGCGACGAAGATGGGGTTGTAGTAGCCGAAAAGCACCAACGGGACGTCGCTCACGGCCCGCACGCGAGCCGCTACCTCGAGCGCGGTCGAGAGGCCTCCGCCTCGGCGAAGAGCGGCGGTCGAGGCTCGGGCGATGACCTCGCCGTCGGCGGTGGGATCACTGAAAGGACACCCGATCTCCAGCACGTCGGCGCCGCCTTCGACGCACGCGAGCGCGACCGCGACGGACGTCTCGAGATCTGGGAAACCTGCGCACAGGTAGGTGACGAGCACACCTTGACCCGCCGCGCGTCGGCGCTCGAAGGCGCCCGCGATCCGAGCGGTGCTCATGGGGTCTCCGCGGCTTCGAGGGCAGGCAGGGTCGTCGCGAGGTCCTTGTCGCCGCGCCCCGAGAGGCACACGAGGAGCGTGACGGGTCTCCCTCGCGTGCGCGCCTCGCGTCGGGAGATCTCCTCGACCCGAGCGAACGCGTGGGCGGTCTCGAGGGCGACGAGCAGGCCCTCGGTCCGAGCGAGCCGACGCGTCTCGGCGAGCGCCTCGCCGTCGGTCGTGGTCAGGTACGTGGCGCGCCCCGTGTCCCGAAGGTGCGCGTGCTCCGGGCCGACGCCCGGGTAGTCGAGGCCGGCGCTCACGCTGTGCGCCTCGAGGATCTGGCCGCCGTCGTCAGCGAGCACGAGGGTCTTCGCGCCGTGGAGGACGCCCTTGCGCCCGCGCGTGAGCGTGGCCGCGTGCCGCTCCGTGTCGAGCCCGGCCCCTGCGGCTTCGACGCCGTAGAGCGCGACCGACGGGTCGGCGAGGAAGCCGCGAAAGAGCCCGATCGCGTTCGAGCCGCCCCCGACGCACGCGATCGCCGCGTCGGGGAGCGCGCCTTCGACCTCGAGCATCTGCGCGCGCGCCTCTTCGCCGATGACCGTCTGGAACTGCGCGACGAGCTCGGGGTAGGGGTGAGGCCCCGCGGCGCTGCCGACGCAGTAGTGGGTGGTCCGTACGTGTGTCACCCAGTCGCGGAGCGCCTCGTTCATCGCGTCCTTCAGCGTCCGCGAGCCCGACGTCACGGGCCTCACGGCGGCGCCGAGGAGCCTCATCCTGCCTACGTTCGGGGCCTGCCGCGCGATGTCCTCGGCGCCCATGAACACCTCGCACGGCAGACCGAAGAGCGCCGCGGCGGTGGCCGTGGCGACACCATGTTGGCCCGCGCCCGTCTCCGCGATGATGCGCGTCTTGCCCATCGTGCGCGCGAGGAGCACCTGCGCGATCGCGTTGTTGATTTTGTGCGCGCCGGTGTGAGCGAGGTCCTCTCGCTTGAGGTAAAGTGCTGAAATGGTTTCGTTTTTCGGATCGATGGCGCGCGCGAGACGGTCGGCCCGGAAGAGCGGCGTCGGGCGACCGACGTACGTCCGCAGCAGCCGATCGAGCTCGGTCCGGAACGCCTCGGAAGGGACGATGGTCACGAACGCCGCCTCGAGCTCGTCGAGGGCCTCGTGGAGCGTCTCTGCGACGTAGCGACCGCCGTAGTCCCCGAAGCGCCTGCGGAGGCCAGGCATCGCGTCGCTCACGGCGCCTTCTTCGTGACCACGATGTGGCCGTGCGAGCGGTTGTCGGGGTAGCCGTAGCGGAACGGGATCGGATCTTTGCCCTTGAAGAGCTCCTTGAAATCGCTCGCGTCGCGGTTGTTGACGCTCCCGAAGGGCTCGGGCCACTCGTACATGCCGTAGACCTCGTGCACGAAGCCGCGCCCCTTGATGCGCCGCGGGGGGATGCCCGTCGTGTCCGAGATCATCCACTCCATGTGCGTGAGGAGATACTCGCGCATCGTCGAGAAGCCGTCGTCCCAGAGGAGGTGGCTCGCGGCCTTCGTCATGGCCGAGACCTTGCCCTTCGACTCGAGGTGCTTCATGACCTGCGGGCGCAGCTTCAGGTTCGCGTCCGACAGGTCGTAGCCGACGTGGCGGAGGGTGCGCACCTTCGCCTCCCCGGGCCGCTTGAAGCGGAGCTCCGCGTTCTGGAAGAGGCTCTTCTGCGCCTTCTTGTCGCCTGCGGCCTTGAGGTCGTCGTCGGTCACGTAGACGATTTTTCCGTCGTCCGCGAAGCGGAAATAGCGGAGCGACACGGGCTCGAAACCGTGCACGACGAGCGCCGCCATGGAGAACACGATCTCGCCGGGGAGCACGCCCTTCGACTCGAGATCGAGGTTGTCGGTGCGGCTGTGCGCCTTGAGAAAGAGCTTGCCGAGGTGGGCGCGAATGTCGCGAAGCGCCCGCGTGAGCTGCGTCGCGTTCGCCCCGTCGATGCCTCGTGGGTCGGCGGCGGGCTCGAGCGAGATCGTGGTGATCTCGCGCAGGTCGGGGTACGTGGCGAGCGCCGATACCAGATCTCCCCCACCGAACGGGTAGACGACCGTCTCCGGTAGGTTCGCGGGTCGAAGCTTCGCGAGGAAGGGACCTGCGACGTCGAGCCACGTCTTCTTGTATTCTGCATAGGATGCCGAGAGCTCCTTGCAGTGGGCGTCGGTGAGGGTCGCCGGCAGGGACGCGGGCGGGGCGTGGTCCCCGCCGCACGCGGCCGCCTTGAAGATCGCGAGCGCCTGCGGGGTGAAGTCGGCGCCTCCGGGCGCGGGCTCGACCGGAGCGGTCTCGGTCGTCTTCGCGGCGTCGGTCGCGGCGTCGGCCGACGCGTCGACCGGACTGGCGGCGTCAGTGGCTCGAGGCGCCGGTTCGGCCGCGTCCGAGCCGCTCGAGGCGACAGGTGGGGCATGTCCGCTCGGCGCGGGTGGGTTCGCGCACGCCTCTTGGGAGGCGAGGGCGGCGAGGGCGACGAGAGCGACGAGGGCGGGCAGGGACGGCGTACGCGACACGGTGGCCCTCGTATACGCGAAATCCGCGCCCTATACGAGCCCACGGGACGCGCGGCCGTTCGGTGCGCGACGCCGACGTCAGGGGGCGAAGCGGGGCGCGCGCTTCTCGAGGAACGCCGCCACGGCCTCGCGGTGGTCGGCGGAGAGCCACGTCTCGACGAAGCGGCGGCGCTCGAGGTCGCGCAGCTCGGCCGAGCGCTTGGCACGCGTGGCGAGCTCCTTGGTCCCGGCGAGGGCGGCCCGCGCACCCCGCGAAAGCTCGTCGGCCATCGCGATGGCCGTGGCGCGCGCCTCTCCGGTCGCCGTCACGTGCTCGACGAGCCCCAGCGCCCGCGCTTCGAGCCCGGACAAGGCGTGCGCGCGGTAGAGGAGGTCGGTCGCGCGGCCTACTCCGACGTACGCCACGAGGCGGGCGAAGGTCCCCCACGCGGTCGTCACGGCCATCTTGGCCTGGAAGAACCCGAGCGTCGCGTCGCTCGCGACGACGCGCAGATCGCAGGCGCACGCGAGCTCCGCGCCCCCTCCCAGGGCGAAACCTTCGATGGCCGCGAGCACCGGGACCCTCGCGTCCTCGATCGCGTCGCACATCTGCCTACCGAGGTCGCAGAACGCCTCGGTCGACGCCAGATCGGAGACCTCGGAGAGCTCTCGCAGATCGCCACCCGAGACGAACGTGCCCGACGCGCCGGTGAGGACCACGGCGCGTACGTCGTCCGGGAGCGCGCCGAACCTCGCGGAGAGCTCGCGAATGGTCGTGCCGTCGAGCGCGTTTCGAGACGCGGGGCGGTCGATCGTGAGGACGAGCACGCGCCCGCCCGTGCCCTCCCGTTGCTCGCGGATCACCCTGCCTTTTTCCGTGTGCGCGAGGTTCGGAGCTGGGCCTTCGAGTCGCCGTCGGTGCGGCGAATGCGCCGCTTGCGCCGCTCCCCGTCGAGCCCCGAGTCGTGCGCCTTGTGCCTTCGTCGAGCGACCTTCTCGGCGTGCGCGACGATCGTGCTCGCGACGTCGATCCCGCTCGTGCGCTCGATGCCCTCGAGCCCCGGCGAGCTGTTGATCTCCAGGATCTTGGGACCGTCGCGGCCTTCGAGCATGTCGACGCCCGCGACCTCGAGTCCCATCACGCGGGCGGCGTCGATCGCGGCGCGTCGGTAGGCGTCCGGCAGATCGACACGAACGCCCGCGCCTCCGCGGTGGAGGTTCGAGCGAAATTCGCCCTTCTTCGCCTGCCGGCGCATCGCGGCGACGACCTTCCCGCCGACGACGATAGCGCGGTAGTCGCGCCCCTTCGACTCGGCGATGTACTCCTGCAAGATGATGTCTTGTCCCATGGCCCACAGCGTCTCGAGGAGAGACGTGACCGCGGCCGGGGTCTCGGCGATCATGGTGCCGATGCCCTGCGCGCCTTGTTGGAGCTTCACGATCGCGGGTGCCCCGCCGATGAATTGGAGGGCGCGCTCCACGGACTCGGGCGAACGCGCGCAGACCGTCTTCGGGACGTCGATGTCCTTTCGGGTCAAGAGCTGCATGCTCCGGAGCTTGTCGCGCGACCGCGCGATCGCGACGGCCGTGTTGAGGACGGGGATGCCCATCATGTCGAACTGCCGCACGACGGCGAGGCCATAGTTCGTGATCGAGGCTCCGATGCGCGGGATGACCATGTCGGCGTCGGGGATGGGCCTCTTGCCGAGGAACATCTCGGGCTTGCCGCGCGAGATGGCGATCTGGAAGTCGAGCGGGTCGGCCACGCTCACATGATGGCCGCGGGCGCGGGCCGCGAGCACGAGGCGGCTCGTGGAGTAGAGCGCCGAGTTGCGCGAGAGGACGAGGAGTCGCATCTCCGCCCAACGTACCTTCGGCCGGGCGGGCCTGGGAAGGTGTTTGGAAGTGTATGAAAGTACGTGTATTTTCGAGGTCGAGGTGTTTCGGGCGGTCGGGCTTCGGTCGGGGGCGGTTTCGGGCGTAAGCTGCACGCCGTTCCATGGCCGAGCCACGCATCGACGACGATCCCCTCCATGTCCCTCCGCCCGTCGAAGACGACGGTGAGCCCACAGACGACGGGCACGACCACTCCGACCTCGTCGGGGCCGACGACGGCGACCCCTTCGACGACTCCGCCGGTGCGTCGTCCGACGACGGCTTCGAGCTCGACGAGGTCGAGGACGCGGGGGTTCTGCCGGACGACGCGGCTCTGGGGGCCGACGACGCGCTCGAGGCAGCGGTCGACGTGACGTTCGCGAGCGTCATCCTCGGTGGAGATCTCGAAGAGCCCGGGATCGCTCTCGACGGGCTCGACGTGGACGCGGGGGCGCACGTCGACCTCGCGGGCGACCGCGGCGAGGAGGGGCCCTCGGAGGGAGACGCCGAGCTCCGAGTCGAAGACCTCCCGTCGCTCGACGCGGACGAGGACGGCGACATGTCCGAAGCCGTCCTCTTCGACACCACGGCCCTCGTGGCTGCGCGCGAGAGCGAGGTTGCCTGGGCCGACGATGCCTGGACCGTGTCCCGGATCGTGGACGGGGCGTTCCGCCTGGTCGGCGGGGAAGAGGACACCGTCGTCGCCCTCGGGACCTCCGGTCTCGCCGAGGTCACCTTCGCGCCGTCCGGTCGTCCCGTCGTGAAGCGGCGCGCGAGCGCGGGTGACGCGACGTCGATCGCCTCGTCGCCGGGCGAAGGTGGAGCCCGGATCGCGCTCGGAGGCGCCGAGCCGCGCATCGTCGAGCCCGACGGTCGCGTGGTGCCCATCGAGCTCGGGCCGGCGCGCATCGTCGGGACGTCGCGAGGCGTGCTCGCCCTCGGTCGTCGAGGGGCGCTCTTCGTCCTCAAGGGGCAGATGTGGGTTCCCGTCGAGGCCGAACGCGTGAGCCGCCGCCATCTTCCCCTCGACGAAGGCCGCGTATGGGTACACGCCGCGGGCGCGGGGCCGACGGGAGAGGCGTGCCTCGTCACGCTCGACGAGGGCAGCGGCGGACCCCTCCTCGAGGTAGGGGCGCGGCCCGCGCGTGCGCTCGAAGGGCTCCCCGACGACGCTCCGCCCACAGACGTGCAGGCTACCGGGGAGCTCGTGCTCGTCGCCTGCGGCGCGACGTACCTCGTCTCGTTCGAGGGCGAGCCGCTCGCGCCCCTCGCGCCCCGAGGCTCCCTCCTCGCCGCGGTCGTCGTCGCACCGCAGGGCCCCGAGGCCCCCTTCGTCATGACCGCCCACGTCGAAGAGGACGAGCTCGTCCTCGTGCGGCGCGCGGGTGGCGTCGCTCCTCGCATCGTCGCCGCGATCGAGCTCCACGGCGCGCCGTCGGGAGACGTCGAGGTCGACCTCCATGCTCGCGGTTCGTCCGTCGTCGTGGCTTCCCCGTCCGGCCTCTACGACGTGCGCCCCCCGCGGCGTTCCGGTCGGGTTGCGTGAAGGACGACGCGGCTCGTCGAGGCCGCGCTCGTTCGATCGTGCCGCGTGTGGCTTGTCGAGGCCCATCCGGGCCGCCTAGGAGGTGTCGGATGCCCGTGTTGGTTCAGAAGTACGGTGGTTCCTCGGTCGCTGACGTCGACAAGATCGGGAAGGTCGCCGACCGTGTGGTCGCGGCGCGCCGCGAAGGGTGGGACGTCGTCGTCGTCGTGAGCGCGATGGGGAAGGCGACGGACGAGCTCCTCGCCCTCGCCGCGAACGTGGCCGAGGCCGCCCGAATCGCGTCCGGGAGGCCCTCCGCGAGCGCTCCTCGCCGCGAGCTCGACATGCTCGTGTCCACCGGTGAGCGCGTGACCATGTCGCTCCTCTCGATCGCGATCGCAGGCCGAGGAGAGGAGGCCATCAGCTTCACCGGGAGTCAGTCGGGGATCCTCACGAACGACCGGCACTTCGACGCGCGCATCATCGAGGTTCGCCCCCATCGCATCGAAGACGAGCTTTCGCGCGGCAAGATCGTGATCGTCGCCGGCTACCAAGGCATGAGCTACCGCCGCGAGATCACGACGCTCGGGCGAGGGGGGTCCGACACGACGGCGGTCGCGCTCGCGGCGGCGTTATCGGCCGAACGGTGCGAAATCTACAGCGACGTCGACGGTGTCTACACGGCCGATCCGAGGACGGTCCCGGGAGCGCTCCACTTGCCGGAGATCGACTTCGCGACGCTCTCCGAGATGAGCGAAGCCGGGGCGAAGGTCTTGAACGCGCAGGCGGTGGAGTGGGCGCGTCGCAGCAAGATCGCGCTCCACGCGAGGCGCACGAGCGATCCCATCGCGAGCGCAGGGCAGGCCGTCCGAGAGACCGTCGCCACCGCCGAGACACGCACCGCCGCGCGCGCCGTGGTCGGCCTCGATCGCGTCGCCCTCGTCACGGGGGCGGCCTTCGACGGGGTGCTCTCACGAGCTGCGGAGATCGAGCTGCCGCTGCTCGATGTGACCCTCGGACCGGGGGGCGGGCTCGCTACGGTCCCGCTCCTCAACGTGCCCGACTGGGCGGCGCGGCGGGCGGAGCTCGCGACCTTCCCCGCGACCTCGATCGTCGAGGATCTCGCGCTCGTCTCGGTCGTCGGAGACGGCCTCCTCGGCACGTCGGGCCTCGTCAAGCTCCGCGCTTGCCTGGCGTCCGCGGGGGTCGAGTCGCTGGCGTCGTCGGGGCACGCCCTGCGCATGTCGGCCCTCGTCCGGCGTGAAAAGCGCGCGAACGCCGAGCGGGCGCTCCATGCGGCGTTTCTCGAGTGAAGGACTGGCGGGCGTATCCGAGCGAGAATGTGGTCGGGTGTGGTTGCCTGAAGGTGGGCACGGCCTCGAAAAAAAGAGGGGTTGGACCGCTCGGAAGGGGTGGAGAGCTACAAAAAATGTGAGACGCTCGAAAGATTGGAGGTCGTGCATGAAACGGCTCGCCTGGCTCCTCGGCTCTTCGGTGGTGCTTCCCTTCGTGTTCGCGGCGTGCGGAGGCGGCGAAGAGCCGCCAGGGACCGACGCGGGCTCTCCCGACGGCGCGACCACCACGACCCCGACCGGCTCGACGACCGTGCCGCCCGTCGACGGAGCCGTCCCGGACGGAGCGGCTCGGGATGGCGCGGCGCCCGACGCTGCGACGCCTGACGGCGCGACATCCGACGGCGCGACACCCGATGGTGGCCCGACCGACGCGGGTGTGGACGCCACGGTCGACGCGGGACCGACCTGCGGGGTGGGGTTCCCGATGCTCTGCATGCCGGGCCAGGCGTGCATGACCGACGACGACTGCGAAGGCAAGTGCACGGCGAATGTCTGCGATGCGCCGTCGCACACGGACGGCAAGCTCTCTCCTTCGCTCGGCGAGACCGACATCGACTGCGGTGGCCCCGACGCGCTCGTCGATCCCGCGGTGCGGTGCGAGAACGCTCTGCTCTGCATGGTCGACGCCGACTGCAAGAGCTCGGCCTGCAGCGCAAAGTCGGGCCGGTGTGTCGCGGGCGCGTCCTGCGCCGTCGCGGCAGGCGACTCCGTGTCCGGTATCGAGACGTGCGGCGGTGGCGAGACGGGCACACCCGGAGCGATGGGGGATAGCTGCTGCGCGTCCCTCCCGCTCCCCACCACGACGACCCGCCGGCTCGACAAGTACGAGATCACGGCGGGCCGAATCCGCCGGTTCGTCAACGCGGTCACGGCCACCTACGGGACCGCCGACCTCCGGGCCTGGACCAAGGCCTACGCGGCTGCCAACCCGGGCTCGCAGCTCGAGTACGTCGATACGAATTTCCCCGGACTGCTCGACCTGCTCCCGCAGACGGCCACGCCAGCCGCGCGTCTCTCCCTCGTCACGGCGCTCGGTCTCTTCGCGGTCGATCCCATCAACACCCTCGACGGCTGCTACGTGGGGACGGGCTCCGAAGGTCACTCTACCTACTACTGGGACGCGGCGACTCGTGGGGTGTTCCGCCTCCCGGCGCGAACGCACTCTCAGGCGACGCTCGACGAGAAGCCCATCAACTGCACCATGTCGCTCGTGTACATGGCCTTCTGCGCGTGGGACGGCGGCGAGCTCGCTCGCATGACCGACTACCGGGAGGTGTGGGGTACGAACCCGCAGCCCATCGCGGCCGGCAACGTGTACGTGCCTTGGGCCGCGATGCTCGACCTCGGCCAGTTCAACTGGCGCAACGGGCAGCACGGTGGGTTCAACTGCGTGAACGGCTGGCCCGGGTGTGTCGCGAACCAGCCCATCTTCTACCGCTACCCGCTCCGCAACGCCGACAACTCGCTCATCAACCTCGCGAACGACTCGTCTCCGCTCATCTCGGCCCCGGGCCGCTTCCAGATGGACGTGACCCAGGCCGTCTCGGCCAACGGCGAAGGCTGGTACGACATCGGCGGATTGAACCTCGAGACGGGGTGGGTCGACGCGCCGCCCACGAACCCCTCGGGCGCGATCCAGGACTTCTGCGACACGTCCGCCTCGCCCGGGCCCGGAGAGACGGCCTGCACGCGCGGCGACAACAACGGCGTGCTTCGGTACTCGGGGCCACTGCCGCACCTCCCGCTCGTCGGATACTCGTGGGAGGGCCACGCCCGGTACAACGAGAACTACCTCGCGGGGCGCGCGGCGAACCCCGGCAACTGGAAGCCCGTCACGTGGCAGTACGGCAAGGGCGGCGGACGCTGCGCTCGTACGTACTGACAGACCCTCGCGCTCGTCCTCGGGCGCCTGATTGTCGAGTGGTTTCAGGTGGTTGTGCCTGGACGGAGCGCCTTCCCCCGAGGCCGCGTCTCTCGTGTTGGCGAGGACGGCCCCGGGCGTGACCTGGTAGAGTGCTGGCCGTTTGCGTCGGCCTCTACGAACGATTCTCGCCCGAACGTGGGCACTCGCGGCCGCGCTCACGGCCTGGGCGCCCGCGCGTGTCGTCCACGCCGCGGACGCAGAGGTCCACGCGTCGCAAGTGAGCTTCGACGGCGAGCGGCAAGAGGTCGTGCTCGACGGAGACGTCCGCGTCGACTCTCCGCCGTTCCACCTGCGAAGCTCCCACGTTCGCCTGAGGCGACGCTCCGGAGGCCCCCTCGAGCTCGAAGGCGAAGGGACCCTCGGCTTCTGCCCGTGCCTCGGCGCGCCGCTTGGCGTGCGTTTCTCGGGAGCGAAGGTCGCGCCTCCCGGCGACCTCCTGCTCGATCGGCCGGTCCTCACGACCTTCGGTGTCCCCGTGTTTTGGTTGCCGGTGTTTTGGCTCCGCGCGCCGACGAAACCAGGGCTCCTTCCTCCGGACGTGGCCTACCGCGCGAGCGACGGTCTCTATATGGGGCTCGGGGCGCATCTGCCGTGGAGGCTCGGCGAGAACGCCCTCGACCTCCGTGGGGGCGCCTACGTTCGAGGGGGTGCCGTGGCCGACGTCCGGCTCTCGTCGCGGGAGAGCCGCGCGCACGTGCGGATCGACCACCTCCGCGAGACCGGGGTGGTCGTGGACGTCCGGGGCCACACGGTCCGCTCGGGCCTCGAGCTCACGTGGGACGTCGACGCCCTCCGCGGACGGCGCGCGCTCCGCGCGACCACGAGGCTCGACGAGGCCTCCAAACCATGGGATCGCGCCGCGGCCGACGCGACCTTCGCTCGTGGGCCGCTCGCGGTCTCCATGGGGGCACGCGCCACGTCGTTCCGCGGCGGAGACCTCGGCGCGTTCGACGCGGCGGGCCCGACGGTCTCGACCGTGCTCCGCGCGGCGAGCCGTGACGGGAGGCTCGCGGCCCGCGCGGACGCCTTCGGCGCGGCCCTCGGGACGGCCGGGGGGGCGCAGTCGTTCGGGAGGGCACGCCTCGGCACCGCCGCCGTCGGAGAGGTCGGCCCGCTCGTCGCGCGCTCACGCGCCGAGGCCGAGGCCGGAGCCGCCTCGGTGGCCGACGGCGCCGACGGGATGGTCTCGGGCCTCGTCCGCACGACGCTCGCGCTCCCCCTCGCGCGTGATCTCTCGGGCGACGGATCGCTCGTGCACGTGGTGGAGCCCGTCGTGACGGGGACCGTGGGCACACGCTCTTCGGGCCCGCCTCCGCTCGGCCTACCGCCCCTGTCGGGCGACGTTCCTCACCGTGGGGCGCTCGCCGGCTCGGTGGGGGCACGGTCTCTGCTCGGTGTCCCGGCGACCTCCACGTCCCTCGAGCTCACCTTGGCGCTCGGTGTCGCGACGACCGAGCCCACGCGCGCGGTGGCGGGAGCGCACGCGAGGCTCGGCGCGCGTCATCCCCTCGTCGCAGCCGCGGGCGAGGGGGCGTGGGTCGACCGCGACACGGGCGAAGGTGGAGCGCTCTACGCGGGCGTACGAGGGCGCCTCGGGCGTGAGGAGGGCGCTCGGTTCCACGTGCACGCCGTGTTCGCGACGGCGTCCGACGCGTTCGCGGCGAGGCGCCTCGGGGAGGGCGGGGCGGACGTCCCGGCGCCCTACCTCGCCGCCCGAACGTCGTGGGTCGGCGGGCGTGGTGTGCTCCCCGTCGCGCGTCGCGTGAGCCTCATGGCCGGCGCCGACGCCGACCTCGAGGCCGTCTCCCTCCTTGGAGCGTTCGGCGGAGTGGAGCTCCGGGATGCGTGCCAGTGTTTCGTGCTCCGCGCGCTCGGGTCGCGTCGCATCGGTCGCGACGGCGTCGACGTCTGGCTCTCGCTCGACATCCTCGGCGACGCCCCGCACCGCTGATCGAGCGTGCGACGAACCTGCGCCCGAGGACCTTCGTCCAGCGCACGAGCTGCGGCCCCGAAGCGCACGGAATCGCGAGGGAAGTCCGGCTCGAACCCCGCCGCTGAAAGTGAAAGTCAAGACAATTATCGTGTTATTTCAACGCTTTACGTTGCTTCGTGCCGTCGGGTCTGGCACCTTCGGGGCATGAAAGGCGACGCCAAGGTCATCGACCTCCTGAACGAGATCCTCACCGGGGAGCTCACGGCCATCAACCAGTACTTCTTGCACGGCAAGATGCTGAAAAACTGGGGCTACGCGCGCCTCGCGCACAAGCTCCACCACGAGTCGATCGACGAGATGAAGCACGCCGACGCGCTCATCGAGCGCATCCTCTACCTCGAGGGATTGCCCAACGTGCAGCGCCTCGGCAAGGTGAACATCGGCCAGACCGTGCACGAGATGCTCAAGAACGACTACGCCGTCGAGCTCGTGGCGGTGCCGCTCTTGAACCGCGCCATCGCCGTGTGCCGTGACGTCGGCGATCACGGCACCCAAGACATGCTCCGGAGCATCCTCGAGTCCGAGGAAGAGCACGTCGACTGGATCGAAGCTCAGTTCGAGCTCATCAAGCAGGTGGGCGAAGCGCACTACCTGGCTCAGCAAATCCGCGAGTAGTCCGCCACGTGCGGGGCGAGGGGCCGTCGCCGCTCGCCCCGATCACGCTCAGGCGATGGCGACGGGCGCGCGCCGCTTTCGGTACGGGAGCGCCTCTTCGAGCACGCGGGAGATGGCGAGCACCTCCGCATCGGCGAACCTGCGCCCCACGATCTGGAGGCCGATGGGGAGCCCTTGCTCGGTGAGCCCGATGGGGAGGGACGCCGCGGGCTGGCCCGTGATGTTCGACGCGGCCGTGTAGGCGCCGAGCTCCGCGGCGCGCCGGAAGATCTCGGCCGGGCCGTCGGGGGAACGCGCGAGCCCGAGCCGTGGAGGGGGGAGGGCCACGGTGGGCGTCAGCACGATGTCCGTCTCGCCGAGCCACGCGAGGATGCGCCGTTCGAGCTCCTTGCGGATGCCCTCGACCTCGGCGTGCGAGTACCGCGCTCCACCTTCGGCCACCCAGCGCGTCACGGGTTGTGTGTCCTTCCACCGCACGAGCGGCACGTCGGCGGCGAGCTTCTGCCAGAGCGGGAGGAAGTCCTCGAGGGAGAGCCCCGGGGTGGTGGTGAGCTCCTCGACGTCGTGCCCGAGGTCAGCGAGCACCTTGGCCGCGCGGACGACGTGCGCACGAATCTCCGGGGGTGTCGCCACGAGATCGTTCGTGGTGGTGAATCGGACGAGGAGGCGCCCTGGAGGTCGCTTGGCGAGCTCGGCGAAAGGCCTCGGCGGAGGGGGAGCCCAGTGGGGTTTGCCGACCGTGATCCCGGCGAGCGCGTCGAGCATGGCCGCCGCGTCGTCGACCGAGTGGGCGAGCGGGCCGTCCGTGTAGAGGAGCGTCTCGTCCGGGAGCATGAACGCGTTGCGGATGCGCCCCCGCGACGGCTTCAACCCGAACACGTGGCAGAACGCGCTCGGAATACGGACCGACCCGGCCCCGTCGCTGCCCTGCGCGATGGGAACGAGGTCCGCCGCGAGCGCGGCGCCCGACCCGCCGCTCGAGCCCCCCGCGGTGTGCTCGAGGTTCCAGGGGTTCGCCGTGGGCGGGTGGATGTCGGGCTCGGTGATCGGCATGATGCCGTACTCGGACGTCGCGAGCTTGCCCAGGAAGACGAACCCCGCGTCGCGGAGCCGGCCCGTCGTGCGGCAATCGACCGGCGACCAGGTGACCTTCGCCCCGCGGGAGCCGAACTGCATGCGCTTGCCAGCGACGAGGTTCAGGTCCTTGACGGCCGTCGGCACGCCGAAGAACGGCGGAAGATCGCCAGGGCGCTTCGCGAGCTCCTTGTCCTTCGCGCGCGCTTCTCGGCGCGCGTCCTCGTCGAACACGGTCGTGAACGCGGAGAGGATCGGGTTCTTCGCCGCGATTCGCGCGAGGAACGCGCCCACGACCTCCTCGCTCGACACCTCGCGCCGGCGGAGCAACGCGGCGAGCTCGACGGCGCCCTTCGTGACGATCTCGTCCATGGCGAAGGGTTACCACAGCGCGCACGCACGAGCTTCCCTATGGGCCTATTCGAGGATCGCCTGGGCCCACGCCGGGGGGAGCGACGACTGCGGGATCTCGAGCACGCGCACGATTTCCTTGAGCCGCTTCCGCTCCTTGTCGGAGATCTCGCTGTCGGCCACCGTGACCCGCCACGTCGTCTGGACGAAGTCCATGATCACCTGGGACACCTCGTCCGGGGACAGCTCGCCGGAGCCGAGGAAGCCGCGGATCTCGTCGGCCTCCGACGCGTCGACCTCCGCGTCCGAAAATACGCGCGCGAGCATCCCCTTGAACCGGCGCTTCGAGGTGTCTTTGTCGAGCATGATCCAGTGATAGCCGCTCGGCCGTGGCCCGAGAAGCCCACGGGCATTCCGCGGGCTCCGGTGCGGAATCGGGACCTCCGTTCGTTTTGTGTTGACCCGAGGGCCGAAGAGTCTTAAAAGCCGCGGTGTCCGGTTCGGGCGGGTAGCTCAGTGGTAGAGCGCTGGCCTTACAAGCCGGATGTCGCAGGTTCGAGACCTGTCCCGCCCACCACGAATTTCGGGCAAAAGCAGTTCTCGAGCGTAGGTTGTACGGCCATCTTAGGGGCGGTAGTTAAGTCGGTTATAACGCCGGCCTGTCACGCCGGAGGCCGCGGGTTCGAGTCCCGTCCGCCCCGCAACCACGGAAGAAGGAGCACTCTCACGGGATGCTCCTTTTTTCTTCTCTCCTTCGCCTTCCTCTTCTCTTTTTCTTTGTTCGCTTGTCTTGCTGATTGGTCCGTTTAGGGGCGGTAGTTAAGTCGGTTATAACGCCGGCCTGTCACGCCGGAGGCCGCGGGTTCGAGTCCCGTCCGCCCCGCAACAAACGACGAAGGGAGCCTCCGAAAGGGGCTCCCTTTTTCGTTTCCGGGCGCGTGCGGGCAGGCCTCACGGTCGAGCCCGCACGTGGCGCGCAGCCTCGTGGGATGCCCGAGCGTGCCCTCTTGCCCAACCGCGCGAGCACGGGCGAGCTCCGGAGAGGGAAGGTTCCACGAAGCACGAGCCCCCGTCGTGGGCGCCACCGGCCGCGGGATCAGACCGAGTCAGTGCCGACGTTCGCGCTTGATGTTGAAGATGCGGAGGGGCTTCTCTTTGCCCTTGAGCTGCGCGGGAGGAAGCTCGTCGACCTCGAAACGAGAGCCGAGCTTGGCGAGGGTGCTCTCGCTCACGATGATCTGGCCGGCCGCCGCGATCCCGCAGAGGCGCGCGCTCGTGTTCGCGGTGTCGCCGATGACCGTGTAGCTGAGCGCCTTCGAGCTGCCGACGTAGCCGGCGACGAGCGGACCCGTGTGGATACCGATGCCCACGGCGAGCGGCGGGTGATCCTGTTCGACCAGCTTTCGGTTGAAGCGGCCGAGCGCCTCCATCTGGTCGAGGGCGCACTGGACGCTGCGGACGGCGTCGTCTTGCTGAGCGACCGGAGCGCCCCAGAAGGCCATGATCCCGTCGCCCATGAACTTGTCGAGCGTGCCCTCGTAGCGGAAGATCTGCTCGACCATCTGCTCGAAGTACTCGTTCAAGAGGTCGAGGATGGCGCCGGCGGGTGCCCCCTCGCTCATGCTCGTGAACCCGCGGATGTCGCTGTTGAACACGGAGCACTCGGGGATCGAGATGCCGCCCTTTTTGATCTCGAGCTTGCCCGAGAGCACGCGCTCGGCCACGTTCGGCGAGAGGAGCCGCGAGAACCGCTCTCGGTTCACGATCTCTTGCTCGATCTTCTTCGCGAGCAGCGTGTTCTCGATGAACATCGCCGCCTGGTTGCCCACGGCGGTGATGAGCTCGAGGTCCTTCTGTTGGAACTGCGCGAGCATCTCCGAGTCGAGCCAGAGCGCGCCGAGGACGTCGTCGTCGTGCAGCAGCGGGACCACGATCGCGCTCGAAATACGGTTCAAGATCATGGACTTGCCTTTGGCGCCGGCGAAGTCCATGGAGGCGTCGTGGGTGAGCACACCCGCGCGCTCGGAGATGACGTGGTTCAGGATCGTGGACGAGACCTCGATGGGTTTGTCGGTCCCGTCTCGGCGGTGGGCGGCGCGTGCCTGCAGCGAGCCGTCGCTCTCCTTGAGGAGAATGACGCCGCGGTCGGCCTTCACGAACTTGAAGAGAGAGAGCAGGATCTTCTGGAGGAGCTTCTCCAGGTCGCGCTCGAGCCCGATGTCTCGGGTGAGCTCCCACGTGAGGCGAAGGCGCTCGTAGTCGACGCGCAGCTGACCCGGGTCGTGCGAGACCTGGTCGAACGGGAGAAAGCCCTTCTGGAGGGCGGCGATCTGCGTTCCGATTTGGCGCGCCGACGAGTCGAGCACGTCGACCCGTGTCTTGAAGGCGGGACGATTCGGAGGAGGGGGAGGGGCGTACCCGAACGCCTGCGCCCCCTGCGCCTGCGACGGCGGACCGACGGGACCCGGAGGGCCCATCGGGCTCGTTCCGCCGGGGCCTTGGGGGTGGTGCTGCATGGGCATGCCCGGCTGCCCGGGGTAAGGAGGCCTCCCCTGAGGCATCGGCGGAGGCTGTTGGGCTTGCCAGGGGCCGGACTTGCCCGACACCGCGCCCGGGTTCGGCTGCGACGGCATCGGGGGACGCGGCGGCGGCGCGCCATAGCCTTGGGGCGCCGTCTGTTGAGGGGCGACGCCGGGGTGGAGCACCGCACCCGGGCCCACCGCCTGCGGAGAAATTTCGAGGGGCGAGGAGCCGTCGTCGTACCGCGCGCGGGTCATTCCGAGCGAGATCTCGTCGCCGTGTTTGAGGAGCTGCTCGCCACGGACGCGCTCGCCGTTGATGTACGTGCCGTTCAAGCTGCCGAGGTCGCGCAGGACGAAGCGCCCGTCCCGCTCCTCGACGATGCAGTGCTCTTTCGAGACGATCTTGTCGAGCAGCTGGATGGAGTTGTTCGGGTGTCGGCCGAGGCTGTTCGTGCCTCGAAGCTCGATCGCCTGCTGGCCCTCGGGTGTGGCAAGGATCAATCGAGCCATTCCCCGGGGATGCTACCGCGAAGTGTGCTCCGCGAAAGAGCCTTTTTGGGGTGGGGGCCGAAGGCCGCGAGATCGCGCCTGGGCGCCGCGCTCCCGCGTTTCGCTCGTCCGGCCGCGCCGCGCTCTGGTACGGTCGGAGGTCCGCGATGACCGAGCCCAAATCCCCGAAGAAACCCCAAGGCACACGGTCGGCAACGAAGGGGCGGGGCGGCGCGACGAAAGAGCGGCCGCGCGAGAGCTTGCCCCCGCGCTCGTGGACCGACTCGTTCGTGGTCGCCGAAGGGCACGGAAAAAACGCGTTCGTGGTTCGCCCCGAGGAGCTCACCTTCCACACCCCGATGGAGCTTTTGCCCGAGGAGCCGCGCTCGAGCGATGGCCTCTTCGAGATCGTCGGGAGCGTCGCTCGTCGCGCCCTCGCCCTCGGAATGGCGGCGCGCGAGCCGAGCTTCCACGTGTTCGTCGCGGCCGAGCCCGAGGTGATGATCGAGGACGACGTCGTGCGCTTCGCCGAGCGCTTCGCCGAGGCCATGCCCGTCCCCCCGACATCGTCTACGTGCACGACTTCGATCGCCCGGAGGCGCCGCGCTCGCTCGCGCTCCCTGCGGGGCTCGGGCCGGCGCTCGTCGAGGCGGTGAGCGGGCTCGTCGAGAAGCTCCGCTCCGACATCCCCGAGATCACCGACTCTCAGGAGGTGCGCGACGCGCAGACGGTGCTCGGGCGCGAGCTCGATTCGAAGAACCGCGAGGTCTTGACGAGCCTCGAGACGCGGGCAAAAACGCTGGGCTTCGGCATCAAGGCCGTCCCCGGCGGGGTGCAGACGTTCCCGATCTTGCACGGGAAGCCCGTGAGCCCGGAGCAGTTCGGGGCGTTCGACGAGACCACCAAGCGCGCCCTCGCGGACGCCGAGGAGCGGCTCACGGCCGAGGTCGCGAAGGCTGCACAGCGGGTGAGGAACGAGAGCGCGCGCTTCGACGCGGCCCGCGCCGAGGCGATCGGCGCCGCGGTCGAGACGTTGGTGGCCGAGCGGATGAAGCCGATCCACAAGGCGTTCGCCTCGGCCGGCGAGGACGTCAAGAAGTACCTCCGCGCGGTCGAAGAGGCGCTCGCGGCCGACTGGGAAGACCTCGTCGAGGACGACGAAAGCCCGGCCGAAGAGGAGCCGGTCTCGGCGAAGGAGGCCCGGGATCACGATCCGGAGCACGCCACGCGCCTGAACCGCTTCCACGTGAACTTGCTCGTCCAGTCGGACCCGGAGGGGCACGCCCCGGTCTTCTACGAGACGAACCCTACCTATCCGAATTTGTTCGGTTATTTGGAGCGTCGTGCCCGGTTCGGCGCGCTCCTCACCGACTTCACGCGCATCCGCCCCGGGACCCTCCACAAGGCCTCGGGAGGCGTGCTCGTCGTGCGCGCGGTCGACCTCATGACCGACCCGATCATCTGGGAGCGGATGAAGCGGGTGCTGCGCGAGCGTCGGCTCGGCGCCGAGGATCCGCTCGGGCCGCTCGGCCTCTACGCGACGACGCTGCGTCCCGAGCCCGTCCCGATCTCGGTCCGTGTCGTGCTCGTGGGGCCCCCGGCGCTCTACGCGGCGCTCCTCGACGCCGATCCGGATTTTGCTGCTCTCTTTCGCGTGAAGGTCGAGGTCGAGCCGTCGATCCCTCGTACGGAGGAGGCCCTCCTTCGGCTCGACGCGTACTTGATGGCGATGGCGCACGAGCGGTCGTGGGGGAAGTTCGATCGTGCGGCTCGAGCGAGGTTGCTCGACCTCGCGGCGCGACTCTCGGGGGATCGCGAGCGCCTGAGCCTCACCTTGTCGCCGCTCGAGGAGACCGCGGCCTTCGCGAGCGCGATTGCTCACGCGAGGGCCCTCGGTCTCGACGGCGGGGACGACGTCGGCCCTGCGTCGCTCGCCCCGCTGCGCGCCAAGGCGGCCTCGAGGGGCGCGCCTCCGGTCGAGGCGGTGACGACGGTCGAGGACGTCGACGCGGCCTGGAGAGAGCGGCGCGAGCGGCTCGGCTCGGCGGAGCGCCACATCCGCGAGCTCACCTTGCGGGGTGAAATCGCGCTCGAGACCGACGGCTATCGGGTCGGCGTCGTCAACGGGCTCTCGGTCTTCACGGCGGGCGACGTCGAGTTCGGGCAGCCCATGCGGATCACGTCGGTCGTCGCGCTTGGTCGCGAGGGCATCATCGACGTCGAGCGCGAGGCGCAGCTCGGCGGGGCCATTCACACGAAGGGCGTGGCCATCCTTCGCGGGTACCTCGGCAAGATGTTCGGGCAAGAGCGGCCGCTCAGCTTGCGCGCGCAGCTCGCTTTCGAGCAAAGCTACGGCGAGATCGACGGAGACAGCGCCTCGTCGACCGAGCTCTACAGCTTGCTGTCGACGCTCGCGGAGATCCCCGTCGACCAAGGCATCGCCGTGACTGGCAGCGTGAACCAGCTCGGTGAGGTGCAAGCCATCGGCGGCGTTTGCGCCAAAATTGAGGGATTTTTCGACCTTTGTGTGGCTCGAGGCCTCACCGGCCGCCAAGGTGTCATGTTGCCGAAGGCGAACCTCCCGCACCTCGTGCTTCGCGACGACGTGACCCGGGCGGTCTTGGAGGGGAAGTTCCATCTCCACGCGATCGAGACGGTGAGCCAGGGCATCGAGGTCCTCACGGGCGTGCCCGCGGGCGCGAGGGATCCCCACGGGCGGTTCCCTGCGGGGAGCGTGTTCGGACGCGTCGAGAGGCGCGTCATCGAGATCGCCGAGCGGCTCCGGGAGGCGGAGGGAGGGCGTGTCCCCGCGTCGCCCGCGTCGATGGAGGACGTGAGCGCGGTGGACCTCGGCGGCGACGAGGTCGACTTTCGCGGAGGACGCGGAGGATGAAGGCGGCGCGAGCCGCGGTCCTCGGAGACGTGTGGGGTCGCGCCACGACGATGGCGATCGTCGTGGGGTCGCTCTCCGGGTGCCTCGGGCCGAGTGACGTGACGAGGCTCGCCGGGGGGGAGCTCCGCGTCGGACCGGCGGTGTCGATGCGCGCGTACGAGGCGTTTTTGCAGGGCGCCATCGCGGAAGAACAAGGCGATTTTGCGAGGGCGGAGCGTGGCTACCTCGCGGCGATCGCCGCAGGACCGAAGGAGGCCGAGCCATGGGCGAGGCTCGGCACGGTGACGTGCACGCGGAGCCCCAAGCGCGCGGACGACGCGTTCGAGCGTGCGCTCGGGTTCGATCCCGAGCTGGAGAGCGCGCTCGAGCGGAGGGCCGCGTGCATGAAGCTCCGCGGGCTCCCGGCCGATTTTGGGCCTGCATTTCGGCAGAAACCGCACCGCGTAGAGACGGCCGCGCGTGCCCTCGTCGAGGGAGGTGGCTCCTCCGCCGGCGACGCGGCGCTCGCGCTCACGGTCGCGTACGCGGAGGTGCCGGCGGCGTGGGACGCGCTCGCGGCCTACGCCGCGGCACGCGGGGACACGCGCACCGAGGTGCGCGCGCTCGTCGAGCGCGCGCAAAAAGACGCCCCCGGCCGCACACGCGCGCTCGCGCGCGTGTGCGGCCTCGCGGACGCGGGGTTCGTCGCGTACGCCCGCGAGCTCGCGGCCGCCGCGGTCGACGCGCGCCCCGCGGTCGGCCCCGCGTCCGGCTCCGCCGGACGCGAGGCCGACTGCCGCGACGCCCGCGTGCTCGCCCTCGACGAGGCGCTCGCGCGCGGCGACGTCGCCGCCGCGCGGCGACGCGCCGTGCGCACCCACGTGGGCCTCGAAGAAGCCGCGTCGCGCGCGCTCGCCATGGGCGAGCGCGCGCTCGCCCGTGAGGTCGCGCGCGCCGTGGCCGAGTCCTCGCCGGACTCGGCCGCGGCGCACCTCGTGCTCGCCATGACCGACCCCGGGCCCGAGGTCGCGGCGCGGCTCCATGGGCTCCCGCGCGCCTCGCGGCCGCTCCCCGCGGCGCTCGCCGTGGTCGTCGCCGAGGCGCTCCTCGCGCACGCCGGGCGCGACGCGGCGCGCGCCTGGCTCACCGCCGTGCCCGTCGAGCCCGTGTCGGGGCGCGACTCGCTGCTCCTGTCGCGGGTGGTCGAGCTCGTCGTCGCGCGGATCGCGAGCGAAGGCATGTTGCCCCCCGAAGGGCGCGCCGAGCTCGCCGTCCGCGAGGGGCGGCGAGGGGAGTGTGGCGTGGGCGGCGGGGGCACTGCGGGCGGCTCGGGTTCTGCGGGGGCCCGCCGAGCGGAGCCGGAGGCTCCGCTCGACGGGCCTCACGCGTACCTCTGCGCGGCGTGGGTGGCGCCGCGCTCGGGCGCGACCCGCGCGCTCCGCGCTCGGCTCGCGCCCGAGCACCCCGTCGTTGTCGTCGCGGACGTGCTCGTGGGGCTCGCCGAGGCGAGCCCCGCGAGCACGGGCCCGGGGGCCGCGGTGGTCGTGGGGCCCGCGGGCGCGCCCGGCGACGCGGCCCTCTCGGGCCGCGTCGCCGAGGCGGGCCATGGGGCGCTCGTCCTCGCCGCGCGTGTCCAACTGGCCCGCGCTCGAAGAGACGCGGACGGCGCAGCACGCGCGGCTCGCCTCCTCGCGTCGGCGCCGCGCGCGCTCACCGACCACGAGAAATTGCTCTCGCAGGACAAGCTGTAGGCGCAAGGGTTAAGTCGCGTGGCTCGTCTCGTGCGCCATGCTCGGTCGGCGAGGAGGACGAGCGGCACGCCTCTCCGTTGGCCGCCTCACGCCACGCGGAACGTCTCGCTCACCGCAGCGGGTCGGGCTTGATCTTCCCGGCGTCGCCCTTCGCGCCCGCGTCGCCCTTCGCGCCCGCGTCCTCGCCGTACGAGAGCACGAGGTCGACGCGTGTCACGACGTTCGGCGCCACCGTCACGTCCTTCGCCGCGTCGCCCGTGAACGCCGGGTGCGCGACGTTGACCGTCGCCTTGCCGGCCGGGATGCCGTCGATGCGGTACGTGCCCTCGATCGAGGTCGTCGCGTGCAGGGGGTGCATGAGCACGTACACGTCGACGTCGACGTACCCGAGGACGCCCCGATCGATGAGGTGGAACCGACCAGGGTTCGGTGGGAAGAGGTGGACAGGCGAGACCGAGTGCGGCGCCGCGATGCGGAGCGCCAACACCGGCTGTCCGTCGATGTCGGGCGTGACGATCTGCTTCTTGGAGCGGTTGTAGACGTCGAGGCGCTGACCGAACGTGAGGAGAACGGTCCGGCGATCGTACGCACAGGCATCGAACGACGTCTCGACGTGATCGGTCTTCGCAGGCACGAACCCCTCGTACCCGGTCACCGCCACGACTGCGTCCGCGAGCGTGCGCCCCTCCCCGACGGTCGCCCCCACGCGAAAGGAAGAGCCGTACACGGCCGCTGCCTCGGGGCACTTGGAGAAGTCGGCGCGCTTGCCGGTCGTCGCCGGTGGCGGCGCACCTCTCACGACGATCGTTCCTTCGACGCTCCCCGTAGGCCCTTGGTAGGTCGGGAGCTTCGACGGGTTGATGATCTCGTTCACCTTGGCCGCGTCGTAGTACGTGGCCGCGGGAGCGGCGGTCGGCGTGGGCGTGGCCGCCTCGGCTTGCGGCGCGCTCGGCGGAGGTTTCGGGCCGTCGTCCTTCGGAGCGTCGCGGCAGCCGACCAGCAGCGCCGCGACCACGACCGAACGAAGAAGACCCGAGGAGCTCATCCCGCCCCGAACGCAGCGGCCGCCTTCATGGCGACGTCGATCGAGAGGGACGGCGAGACGCCCAAGACGACGACGAGGAACGCGCTGAGGAGGAGGGCGGCGTTCACGTAGCCCGAGCGCATCGGCGTCGCGACGGGGGCGCCCGCCGCGGGCTCGCGCATGTACATGAACACGAGGACGCGCAGGTAGTAGTAGGCGCCGATGACGCTGTTCAAGAACGCCACGATGGTGAGCCACGTGAAGCCCCCGTCCATGGCGGCCCGGAACACGAACCACTTGCCGAAGAAGCCGGCCGTGGGAGGGAACCCGGCGAGGGAGACCAAGAAGAGCGAGAAGGGCAGGGCCGCGGCCGGGTGTCGGCGACCGATGCCGGCGAGGTCCTCGTAGCTCACGGCCTCGGCGCCGAAGCGGCCGCAGAGGATGAGCGTCCCGAACGCGCCTGCGGTGGAGACCGTGTAGGTGAGTAGGTAGAAAAGTACGCTCGCGCTTCCTTGCGCGGGGCTCTTCATCGTGGCGACCACGCCGACGAGGAGGTAGCCGGCGTGGGCGATGCTCGAGTACGCGAGCATGCGCTTCACCGACTCTTGGCGACCGGCGATCAGGTTCGCCACGGTCATCGTGAGGACCGCGATCCAGGCGAGCACCGGGGGCCACCCGCTCGACCAGGACATCGAGCGCGCGTCACCGAAGCACGTCAGCAAGACGCGGAGGAGCATCGCGAACGCGCCGCTCTTGACCGCGACCGCCATATAGGTCGTCGCGGGCGTGGGCGCGCCTTCGTACGCGTCCGGCGTCCACATGTGGAAGGGCACCGCGCTCACCTTGAAGACGAGGCCCGCGAGCACGAGCACCATGGCGACCAGCACCATCGGGGCGTTCTCGCCCGTCTTGATGCTCGCGCCGACCCCGGTGAGGTCGGTGTGGCCGGTCGCGCCGTAGAGGAGCGCGAAGCCGTAGAGCAAGAGCGCGGCGGCGAACGACCCGAGGAGGAAGTACTTAAGGGCCCCCTCGGCCGAGCGGGGCGAGGTGCGACGGAACGCGGTCATCGCGTACGCGCCGATCGACATCGTCTCGAGACCGATGAAGAGGGTGAGGAAGTCTCCGGAGGCGGCGAGCATCATCGCGCCGAACGTCGCGAAGAGGAGGAGCGAGTAGAACTCGCCACGCTCGATTTTGTGCTCCGGGAGGTAGCCGCCCGCGAGGAGCGCGGCGAGGCCGCCTCCGAGGCAGAGCAGCGCGTTCATGAACATCGAGAACTTGTCGATGACGAGCCACGGGGCGAGCACCTCGACCCCCGGGATCGCCTCGATGCCGTACAGCCACACCGAAGCGGAGAACGCGAGCCCGGCGAAGAACACGATGGCCGTGCCGAGGGCGAGCCCCGCGCGGACCTTCGAGAAGGCCTCGGCCAACATGAGCAGGAGGGCGCCGACGGCGACCACCAAGAGGGGAGACAGTGCAAAGGCGAGGAGCATGGCGTCAGTGGCCTTCGGCCGCGGGGGCCTTCTCGGGTTCGGGCGCCGAGGCCTTCTTAGGGGCCTCCGGGCGGCGGGCCTGGAGCTTGATCGGCCCTTGGTAGAACTTCGGGCCGGGGTTCTGCTCGATGCGGCTCGAGTAGTCGTCGTGGATGCGCGCGACCGCCCCGGCCATCGGCTCGAGCAGGAGCTGCGGGAAGAAGCCGATGATGAAGATCATCCCGATGAGCGGGGTCACCGCGATGAGCTCGCGGCCGTTGAGGTCCGTGAGCTTCTTGTTCTCGGGCTTCGTGATCTTGCCGAAGAACATCTTCTGGACGGCCGTGAGCATGTAGAGCGCGGCCAAGATGACGCCGATCGCCGCGCCGACGGCCTGGATGCCGTTCACGTGGTTCAGGCGGATCGAGGTGAACGTGCCCGTGATGATCATGAACTCGCCGACGAAGCCGTTGGTCCCCGGGAGGCCCACGCTCGACATCGACACGATGATGAAGAGCGTCGCGTAGACCGGCATGACCTTCGCGAGGCCGCCGAACTCGTCGAGCATGCGCGTGTGACGGCGGTCGTAGATCGCGCCGACCAAGAGGAAGAGCGCGCCGGTCGAGATGCCGTGGTTGATCATCTGGAGCACGGAGCCCTCGATCGACGCGGGCGTGGCCGCGAAGATGCCGAGCATCACGTACCCGAGGTGGGCGACCGACGAGTACGCGACGAGGCGCTTCACGTCGTCTTGCTTCCAGGCGCAGAGCGCACCGTAGAGGATCCCTCCGAGGACGGCGATGCCGCCGAGCGTCGGAGCGGCCCACCCGCAGGCCTCGGGGAAGAGACCCATGCAGAAGCGCAGGTAGCCGTAGGTACCCATCTTCAGCATCACGGCGGCGAGGATGATCGAGCCCCCCGTGGGCGCCTCGGTGTGGGCATCGGGCAGCCACGTGTGCACCGGGAACATCGGCACCTTGATGCAGAAGCTCAGGGCGAACGCGGCGAAGAGCCAGATCTGGACGTTGTGCGGGATCGCGAGGCGCTGGAGCTCGAAGTAGTCGAAGCTCACCTGCCCACCCGACGCGCGCGAGTACGTGTACGCGAGGTAGAAGATCGCGACGAGCATCAGCACGGAGCCGGCCATCGTGTAGAGGAAGAACTTGATGGCGGCCTTGATCCGGTTCGCGCCGCCCCACACCCCGATCATCACGTACATCGGGATGAGCATGAGCTCCCAGAAGACGTAGAAGAGGAAGAGGTCCATCGCGACGAGCGCGCCGATCATGGCGCCCTGGAGCACGAGCAGCGAGAAGCACCAGTCCTTGATGCGGGTGTCGATCGACCCGAACGACACGTACGCCGCGATCGGCATCGTGAAGACCGTGAGCATCACGAGCCAGAGCGAGATGCCGTCGAGCGCGACGTGGTAGTGGATGCCGAAGCGCTCCACCCACACGACGTCCTGCACGAAGTGGAAGTCTCGCCCCATCGAGACGCGGAGCAGCGGAATGCTCGCGAAGAGCGACACGATCATGACGCCGAGCGTGATCGCTTTGAGCGTCCGCGGCGCTTGGCGCGGCGCGAAGAGGATGGCCACCGCGCCGAGGAAGGGGAGCGCGATGAGCCAGCTCAGGATGGTGTGGGACTCGGCGGGGAGCTCCGCCGGGTCGGTGGCCTCCGCGGCTGCGGGCCACATGCGCTGGACGAAGAGGGCGAGCAGGGCCGCGATGAGCCCCATCGTGATGCGCACCCCCCACGAGCGGTTCCGCGGGATCGCGCCGACGACGAGGGCAGGGACGAGCAAGGGGAGGAGCCCCCCGAGCCGACCGAGCACCTTCGCGAGGAAGTCGGGTACGACAATGTAAGACGCGCTCGCGAGAACGAGGAGCATCGCCCCGACCACGAGGACGGAGTACGGCGCGTTCTTCTGTGCGGGCTCGGGTGATTGGACGGCGGACATCAGTTCTTACCCAGGTTGTCGGAGGGGAGATCGACCGAGCCGAGCTTCTCGGGTTTCTCGCTCGTGGGACCTTTCAGCGTGACCTCGCGCGAGGCCTGGAAGCCGAAGGCGTTCTTGACCTCGAGCTTGACCGTCTGGGTCTTGTCGGCGTCGAGGTGCACTTTGAGCTGCGTGCTCGCGGGCGAGAACTTGTCGTCCTGCGGCTTGCCGGAGGCTTCGGGCGTCCACCGGTAGCCGTAGCCCATGCCGGGCGCGGCCTCGAGGACGTAGTCGCCGTTGCCCGTGGCGCGGGTCGAGACGTCGGCCCGGGGGACGACGACGAACCAGCCGATGAGCACGATGCCTAGGGCCATCGCCCCGGCGTAAACGTGAACGACGCCGTTCTGGAAGACCCGGAGGACCGTGCCGAGCGCCGCGACCACGAGGGCCGTGAGGCGGGCGATGATCGCGTCGAAGAAGCTCTGATCGACCGAGATGGCCGTGTCGGCGAGCGCGTCGACGCCGTTCCACACGGTCGCGTCGTAGAGCTCGTCCACCCGCCACTTGTCGACGAGCAGCTTGTGGAGCCCCGGCGCCTTCTCGGCCATGTCCTTCGCGGGCTGGCCCTTCTTGGCGATGTAGAACTGGTAGGCCACGAAGGTGCCCACCGCGAAGGCCGCGAAGGCCGCCGCCGTGAGCGGGTATTCCTTGTGGTGAGCCGCCTCGGCGTTCGGCAGGACCTGAATCGCCTTCTCGGCCTCTTCGAACACCGGCTCGAGCCAGTGCTCCATCGGCGGCTTGTGATCCTTGAAGAGCCCGGCGAAGAGGCCGGGGTTCAAGAAACCACCCGCGAGAGACAACGTCGCCAGGATCATGAGGGGGACGGTCATCTGCCAAGGCGACTCGTGCGGAGCCGCACCCGGCACCTTCAGGTCTTCCTCGTGGTGATGATCGTCGTCGTCACCGTGGTCGCCGTGGTCGTCGTGATCGTGGTGCTCGCTCGCCGGCGCCTTGCCGATCGTCCACCCCTTGAAGTCACCGAAGAAGGTGAGGATGAAGGCGCGCGACATGTAGAACGCCGTGAGCACGGCCGTCGCGAGGCCCATGGCCCAGAGGACCGGGCCAATCCACGTCGGCTGCTGCCAGAGCTTCTCCGCGGCCTTGGCGCCCATGTGGGCGGCGGCGGGGTTGACCGGATGGTTCACGAAGGCCTTGAAGAGGATCTCGTCCTTCGAGAAGAAGCCGGATGTGAGCGGGAAGCCGATGATGGCGAGCGTGGCCGCGCCGAACGTCCAGAACGTGTACGGCATGTACTTGCGCAGGCCGCCCATGTTCCGCATGTCCTGCGACTTCACGTCGTCGTGGATGCGCGCGTGCATCGCGTGGATGACGCTGCCGGCGCCGAGGAAGAGGCAGGCCTTGAAGAACGCGTGCGTGAACACGTGGAAGAAGCCCGCGGTGAACGCGCCGACGCCGACGCCGAGGAACATGTACCCGAGCTGGCTCACCGTGGAGTAGGCGAGCACCTTCTTCAGATCGTTCTGCACGAGCGCGATCGTGGCCGCGAAGAGCGCCGTGAACGCGCCCGTGAAGGCGATGACCGCCATCGTGAAGGGCGAGAGCACGAACACGAACGAGAGGCGGCAGACGAGGTAGATGCCGGCCGTGACCATCGTGGCCGCGTGGATGAGCGCCGAGACCGGGGTTGGGCCCGCCATGGCGTCGGGGAGCCACACGTAGAGCGGGATTTGCGCGCTCTTGCCGGTGCACCCGAGGAAGAGCATGAGCCCGACCGCCGTCGCGCCCGTGATGACGAGGGGAGTCTTCGGCTGGAGGAAGGCCAAGAACCCTTGGAACTGACCGCCGCCGATGGGCCAGAGGTGAACCTGCATCTGATCGGCCTGGCTCACGAGCGAGCCCGACCCTTGCTCGATGCCGCTCCAGTCGAGCGCGCCGGTGTAGTGCACCAGCAGGAACATGCCGCAGAGCAGGCCGAAGTCGCCGATGCGGTTGGCGACGAACGCCTTCTTGCCCGCCTGGGCGTTCGGTCCGTGCTGGTACCAGAAGCCGATGAGGAGGTAGCTGCAGAGGCCCACGCCCTCCCACCCGACGAAGAGCACCGGGAGGTTGTCGCCCAACACGAGGACGAGCATCGAGAAGACGAAGAGGTTCAGGTAGGCGAAGAACCTCCAGTACGCCTTGTCGTTCTCCATGTAGGACGACGCGTAGAGGTGGATGAGGAAGCCGACCCCCGTGATGACGAGCATCATCACGCCGGAGAGCGCGTCGACGCTGAACTTCAGCTCGATCGGCACGGTCATCTCGCGTGCCCCGGTCGTGCGCATCCACTGCCACGCGAGCCACGAGAGCTTCACGTGGTGGCCGGGGTGCTGCGACGACTCACGGTCGAGCACGAGGAACGTCACGACCGCACCGGCGAACGCGATGCCCATGGCCGAGAGCGCCATGGTCTTGACGGCTTTTTTGCCGAGGCGCTGGCCCCAGATGCCATTCACGATGGCGCCGAGGAGCGGCATGCCCAGGACGAGCGCGAGCAGCGCGAAGTCGCCGGTGGGGAAGAGCGTGGTCAGAAACTTGAGCATCGGACGTGGTGTCCTTGGTGGAAGATATCGAAAAGGTTCGACATTTTGGCCCGTCTGCGAGACGGGGGCGCTAGTTCTTGAGGAGGTCGGCCTCGTCCGTGCGCACCGAGCGGCGAAGACGGAAGATCGAGATGACGATGGCCAAACCGACGGCGACCTCGGCCGCCTCGGCGGCGATGAGGAAGAACGCGAAGAGCTGGCCGGTGTGGGCCTTGGGCATCGACCGGTTGAACGCGACGAGCGCCACGTTCACCGCGTTGAGCATCACCTCGATGCTCATCAGGGTGACGAGCACGTTGCGGCGCACGAGGAACCCGATGCCGCCGATGGTGAACAGGATGGCGGAGAGCAACACGTAGCTGTTCGTGGTGATCACGAGGCGATCTCCTTCGTCTTGGCCTTGGCCGCGACCTTCGTGTCGACGGCGGGGGCGGGCTGCTTGCCGCGCGCGACGGCGACGGCCCCGATGATGGCGACCATGAGCAGCGCGCTCGAGAGCTCGAAAGGTACGAGCCCCTGGGTGAAGAGGAGGCGGCCGAGGGTGTCGATCGTGCCGAAGTCGTTCGGAGGGAGCGGAGGCTCCGTGCCCGCGCCCGGATTCGCTTCGGCGGCCGCGAGGCCCGCGCGGACGAGCAGGCCCATCGCCGCGATGCCCGACAGCCCGAAGGCTGCCGCGCCCACCACGCGGCTCGGGAGGCCGCGTTTGTCCGACGGCGTGCTCGCCGACGGACCGATGAGCATGATCACGAACAGGAAGAGGACCACGATCGCGCCCGCGTACACGATGAGCTGGATCGCCGCGAGGAACTGCGCGTGGAGCGCGAGGAAGAGCCCCGCGATGTTCAAGATCATGAGCAAGAGGCCCATGGCGCCGCGGATGGGGTTCTTCGCAGCGACCGTGGCGATCGCTCCGATGACCGCCATGGTGGCGCAGATCCAGAAGTAGGCTTGTCCGAGATTCACGGGTGGTCCTTGGTTCCGAGGTTCGGTCCGCGTTGCGGGGCCGAGGGGCGGTGGCGTCGAGTCATTCGGCGGCTTGAGCGTGGGAAGGCAGGAAGCTCTCGCCCTCCACGACGAGGGTGGCGCGCTTGCCGGCCTTCGGGTCGCGGACGTAGGCCTCGAAGTCCTTACGGAACTTCTTCAGGAAGCCGAGCGCCGGCATCGCCGTGCCCTCGCCGAACGCGCAGATGGTGTTGCCCATGATGTTGTTGGCGACCTCGTGGAGCGTGTCGAGCTCCTGCATGGTGCACGTACCGTTCATGAGCTTCTCGCAGATGCGGAGCAGCCAGCCGGAGCCCTCGCGGCACGGCGTGCACTGGCCGCACGACTCGTGGCGGTAAAACTGCATGAGGTTGTGCATCGCGGCGACCGGGCTCGTCCCCTCGGCCATGACCGTGATGCAGCAGGTCCCCAGCATGGTGCCGAGGCCGCGCGCCGTGTCGACGCCCATGGGCACGTCGAGGATGCTCTTGCCGTGGTACTCGTGGAGCGGCGATTTCTCGTCCGGGGCGTTCACGAGCTCGTCGGCGCGGAGCACGGGGGTCGACGAGCCGCCGGGGATGATGGCCCAGAGCGGCTTGTCGCCGAGCACACCGCCGCCGATGTCGTAGATGAGCTCTCGAAGGGTCGGTCCGACCGCGAGCTCGACGACGCCCGGCTTCTTCACGTGACCGTTCACGCCGTAGAGGCGAACGCCGCCGTCCCCGATGTGGTGGAGGGCCGACTGCTTCGAGAACTCCTCGCAGCCCATGAGAAATGCGCTCGGGACCACGCCGATCGTCTCGAGGTTGTTCACCGTGGTGGGGCAGCCGAACGCGCCGACCTGGGCGGGGAAGGGGGGCTTCAGGCGAGGCTCGCCGCGGCGGCCCTCGAGCGAGTTCAAGAGCGAGGTCTCTTCGCCGCAGATGTAGGCGCCGGCTCCCGTGTGCACGTGAACGTCGACCGCGTAGTCTTTTCCGAAGGGCTTCGCGCCGAGGTACCCCTTCGCGCGTGCTTCCTTGATGGCGTCGTTCAGGCGGGCCTTCGACAGGTGGAGCTCGTCGCGGACGTAGATGTAGGCCGTGTGGGCGCCGATCCCGTAGCACCCGATGATGCACCCCTCGATGACCGCGTGAGGGTTCTGCTCCATGAGCGTGCGGTCTTTGTGGGTGCCGGGCTCGCCTTCGTCGGCGTTCAAGACGAGGTAGGCGGGCTTCGTCGGGTGGGGCCGCATGAAGCTCCACTTGATCCCCATGGGGAAGCCTGCGCCGCCACGACCGCGGATGTTGGCCTTCTTGGCCTCGTCCACGACCTGCTCGCGGGTCATCGAGGTGAGGACCTTCTTCGCGGCCTCGTAACCGCGGGCCTCACGCTCGTACACGGCCAACGTGTGGCCGTCTTTGATTCCGTAGACTTTCGTGAGTAGATTCGTGTGCTTGAGCATCGATGTCTCCGGTAGTTTCGAGGTGCTCAGCGACGGAGACCGTCGAGAATCGCGTCCACTTTTTCGGGCGTGAGGTTCTCGTGGTAGTCCTTGTCGACCTGAATCATCGGCGCGGTCCCGCAGCTCGCCAGGCACTCGGCCGTCCGTAGGGTGATGGCGCCGTCCGGCGTAGTCTCCCCCGCGTGGATGCCGAGCTTTTTCTCGCAGTGGTGCAGGAGCTCGCCGGCGCCGCGGAGGGCGCAGGGGAGGGTGCGGCAGACCCAGACCTGGTGCTTGCCGACCGGCTTCTGGTTGAAGAGCGTGTAGAACGTGACGACGCCCTGCACGTGGGCCATCGGGAGCTCGAGACGGGATGCAACGAAGGCCATCACGTCCTCGGAAACCCAGCCGTTTTGCTCTTGGCAGAGGTGCAGGAGCGGGATGCACGCCGCCATTTTGTTCGGGTAGCGGCCGAGGATATCGGTGAGGGTCTGTTCGCGTTCGGGGCTGAGCTCGAAGGGCATAACGTTGGGATGTCCTGGCGGCGGGTCGGGTGGTGGGACCGCGGGCGCGGGGCCGGGGCGGTGCCGAGGAGGCGGCGTGCGAAAGCCCCCTAAAAACCGCGCGAACGCTAGGCGGGTGCGATGCACCCTGTCAAGCAGGGATAGCGGCCCGAAGTGGCGGGAATCGCGCAACGAATGCGCGACGCGAAACGGCCGCGCTTCGGGCCACGAAACCCAAAAGAAGGCAATGGACTTGAGATTGAAGAAGCCCGGGGGATATCCTCCCGTCCGCGCCGGATGTCCGCATCCGTCACGTTTGCCTTTCACGGGCACGGGGCAGCCTTCTCTCGGAGGCCCCCGCGCCGTTTCGTCTCCCTTCTTTCGGAGGATCGATGTTCTGCCCCAACTGCGGGAATCAAAACGCGGAAGCAGCTCAGACGTGCGTCAAGTGTGGGTTCGCCCTGAAGGGATCCGCGGCACCGAAGTTCAAGGGCACGATGCTCATGATGAACGCGGAGCAAGGGGGCGCTCAGCCTCCCGCGGCTGGCGGCGCCGGTGCCGTCGGTGCGGCTCCCCGTCCGGCTGCCCCATCGAAGCTGAAGGGCACGATGGTCGGCGTCGCCCCGCCCTCGTTCGGTGCGGCGCCCGCGCCTCCGGAGGCCCCGCTCGACTTCGGCGCACCCCCCGCGGCACCGCCGTTCGCTCCGGCGCCCGAAGCGCCGGCCTTCGGCGGTCCGCCGCCCCCCGCCCCATCGCCGGACTTCGCCTTCGGGGCCACGGCGGTCGCCCCCGCGGGGATGGGTGATCCGAGCTTCGGTCAGCCGCCTCCGCCCGCCCCGATGGGAGATCCCGGTTTTGGCGCGCCCGCGCCTCAGGCCGGTTTTGGCGCGCCCGCGCCTCAGGCCGGGTTCGGTGCGCCAGCGCCTCAGGCCGGGTTCGGTGCGCCGGCGCCTCAGGCCGGGTTCGGCGCCCCTGACCCGATGGGAGGCGCTCCGATGGGAGGCGCTCCGATGGGAGGCGCTCCGATGGGAGGCGCTCCGATGATGGGAGGCGCTCCGATGGGCGGTCCTCCCATGGGAGGCGCCCCGATGGGTCCTCCGATGGGCGGTCCTCCGATGATGGGGGGCGCTCCGATGGGAGGGGGTGCCGGCGGAGACGTCAACACGACGCTCCCCCTCATCCTCGGCATCCTCTCGTGCTTCTGCTGCGGCATCAGCTTCGTGCTGGGCGTCGTCGCCATCGTGTTCACGCAGCAGGCGAAGAGCGCGAAGGCGTCGGGCGACATGGCGACCGCCCAACAGAAGGCGAAGCTCGCCACGATCCTCGGCGGCGTCGGCATCGGCATCGGCGTCCTCGTCGACCTCGGCTACTCGATCTCGATGCGCATGTGACGGCGCTCCGCGGCGCTCGGTCTCCGTTTCTCACGAACGGGACCGAGCGTCGGCGCGTGCCCGAGCCAGCTCGGCACGCCGAGCGACCGCGTGAAAACGGCCCACGACGTTCGGCCGCGCAAGCGCGTTTGCCTGCCGCGAACCGAAACGTGCGGGCCGAAACGAGGCCGACGCAGAGTCGTCGGCCTCGTTTCGTATTCGCGCTCAGACGTTGAAGCGGAAGTGCACGACGTCGCCGTCGCGCATCACGTACTCTTTGCCTTCGATCGCGAGCTTGCCGGCGTCGCGGCACTTGGCTTCGCTCCCGAGGCGAACGAGGTCCTCCCACCACATGACCTCGGCCTTGATGAAGCCCTTCTCGAAGTCCGTGTGGATGACGCCCGCGGCTTGAGGCGCCTTCGCCCCGACCTTGGTCGTCCAGGCCCGCACTTCGACCTTCCCGGCCGTGAAAAAGGTCAATAGATTGAGGAGTTTGTAGCCAGCGCGGATCACCGCGTTCAGGCCCGGCTCCGAGAGTCCGGCGGCCTCGAGGAACGCGGGGCGGTCGGCCGGCTCGAGCTGCGCGATCTGCTCCTCGAGGGCCGCGCACACGGCGACGATGGGCGCACCCTCCGACTCGGCGTGAGCCTTGAGCGCGCGGTAGTGCGCGTTCTTCTCGAGGTTCGCCTCTCCGAGGGACGCCTCGTCGACGTTGGCCACGTAGAACGCGGGCTTCGCCGTGAGGAGCTGCATCTCGCGCATGACCGTGGCCGTGTCGTTGTGCTCGGGGAGCACGAACGTGCGCGCCGGCTTGCCCTCGTCGAGGTGCTTGGCGAGGGGCTCGCAGATCTCGACCGCGAGCTTCTCGATGGCGCTTCCGCCCTTGAGCATCTTCTTCGCGCGCTCGAGGCGCTTCTGCACGGTCTCGAGGTCTTTCAGGCAAAGCTCGGTCGTGACCGTGAGGATGTCGCTCACCGGGTCGACGCGGTTCTCGACGTGGACCACGTTCGCGTCCTCGAAGCACCGCGCGACCTGGACGATCGCGTCGACCTCGCGGATGTGCGAAAGAAACTGGTTGCCGAGGCCCTCGCCTTTGGACGCCCCCCGCACGAGCCCCGCGATGTCGACGAAGTTCACGTGCGTGGGCACGATCTTCTCGGCGTGGATCACCGTGTCGAGCGCGGCGAGGCGCGGGTCGGGGACGACGACGACCCCGACGTTCGGCTCGATCGTGCAAAACGGGTAGTTTGCCGCCTCGGCCTTCGCCGACGACAGCGAGTTGAAGAGGGTGGACTTGCCCACGTTGGGGAGGCCGACGATGCCGACGGAGAGCGCCATGGGGGCGGGCGACTACCACGCCGCAGGCGCCATGACAACGCGCGCGGACACGGGCGTGCTCTGCCGACCTCGGGCGCGGTCGGGCAGGGCGCCGAGGCACGATTCTCGCCCCGCGCCACCGCGGGCGCCTTGATTTTTTCCGCGCGACGCAAGAAGAGAGAGCCGTGGCGACGGTAGGCGCGGTGCGTCCGGCATGGTTCGGTGGTCCCGAGGGGCGCGTGCATCTTGCACGCTTGTCCGTGTGTGCCGTGCTCGGTGTCGTGGCGGCGTTCCTCGCGGTGCCGCCTCGGGCGTCGAAGTCGGGGCCGGCGACGCCGACGCCCACCGTCTTGCTCGACAAGAAGCCGCTCCCGCTCGACGACGACGAGAAGACGCTCGAGGCCGCGCGATCGATCGCGCGTGACTACGTGTCGCAGCCGCTCACGATCAAGGTCGAAGGCGGTCGGTCCATCTCCCGGCCTCGGTCGGAGCTTGGCGCGCGCGTGGATCCTGCGCGGCTCTCGGCGATCGTGGCGCAGCTCCGCGATCCGCGCTCGGCGATGCGTCGCGCCCACGACGCCGTCGCGAGGGGCAGGGCGCTCGAGCTCCCGCTCCCGGTCAGCGTCGACGCCACGCGCGCCGAGGCGGCCCTCCTCACGGTGAAGGACGAGCTCGATCACGCTCCCCTCGACGCGCGCCTCGACTTCAAGACGCGCAAGGTGCTCCCCGACGCACCGGGCCAGCGTGTCGACGTGCACGCCACGCTGGCGCGCCTCGACGCGGCGATCTCCAAGGGGGAGGGCGAGATCGCGGCCGTGGTCGAGACGATCCCGGCGTCGCGCACCGCCGAGCAAATCCGAGAGGTCCGCTACGACGACGTGCTCGGCTACTTTACGACGAAGTACGCCCGCGACAACGCCCACGAGGCGCGGACCTTCAACCTCCGCATCGCCGCGTCGAAGCTCGACGGCCACGTGCTCATGCCCGGCGAGACGTTCGACTTCAACCAGATCGTCGGCCCGCGCGACGAGGCCAACGGGTACAAGGTGGCCACGGTCATCTCGCAGGGCGAGCTCGTGGACGGCATGGGCGGCGGCACCTGCCAGATCTCGGGCACCCTCCATGGGGCGGCGTTCTTCGCGGGGCTCGAGGTCGTCGATCGCAGGCCGCACACGCGCCCGAGCGGCTACATCAAGATGGGCATGGACTCGACCGTCGTTTACCCGACGATCACGCTCAAGTTGCGGAATCCATTCCCATTTCCGGTGGTGTTTCACGAGGTCGTCGAGAACGGCGAGGTCCGCGCCGAGATCCTCGGCCCACCCCGCACGAGGGACGTCACCTTCTTCCGGAAGGTGAACCAAGCGACCCCGTTCAAAGAGAAAGAGATCCCCGACGCGAAGATCCCGAAGGGCGAGCGCGTGCTCGTCCAGCGTGGCATCCCCGGGTTCTACGTCACGCGCTACCGCATCGTTCGCGACGGGCCGTTCGCCGCGCGCGAGAAGACGATCGACTCGTACCCTCCGACGACGCAGATCTGGCGCGTCGGCACGGGCGAGCCCGACAAGAGCTTCGAAGCGAAGGACGACTCCCACGCCGAGTACGTGGCCGACGAGCTCCTCACGATCACGCAAGGTCCGAGCGCGAGGCCGGGCTCGAGCGAGCGCGGAGGTGCTACGGTCGAGTCACGCGTGCCGGGCAAGTACGGCTCGTACGGGTGGACCGTGCGCGAGGGGTTCACCCAGGAGATCAAGCCGCGCGAGGGAAAAAAACGTGAGCCGAAAGACCCCGACAACCCAGGCGTCGACTGACCTCGGGTGGCTCGCCGCGCTCGCCGTGGTCGCGTCGACCGTGTTTCCCGGCTGCGCCTCGTACTACCAAAAGACCACCTTGGGCGACGTGGTGGTGCACACCATCACGCACGACCACGCGAACATGCACGTCGTGGTCGAGAAGGGCTCGGCCTTCGCGGTCGACTCGGGGCTCAAGGGCACGGCGACGTCGATGGAGATCGACCTTCGGGCCATCGGAGTCCCCCCCGAGTCGCTCAAGGCCATCGTGCTCACGCACGGGCACCACGACCACGCCGGCGGCGCCCGCTACTTCCAGCAAAAGTACAGGACCCGCATCGTCGCCGGTCGCGCCGATCTCGGCATGCTTCGCAGCGGGAAGAACGACCGGAGCTGCCCCGTGGGCGCGATCGCGCGCTTTCGCTACGAGACCGATTTCGTGCAGACGTTCGACCCCGTCGAGCCCGACGTCCTCGTCGACGGGCCGATGTCGCTCTCCGAGATCACGGGCACGAACGCGCGCATCGTGCCGGTGGGCAGCCACACTCCAGGGTCGCTCGCGGTCGTCGTGGGGAGGGCGGCGCTCGTCGGGGATCTGTTCCGCGGGGGCATCGTCGGGGACGGCGCCGAGGTGCATTTCTACATGTGCGACCTCGAGGGAAATCGCCGCACCATCCAGTCGCTGCTCGTGCGCGAAGCGGCCTCGGTCGACACGTTCTTTCCGGGGCATTTCGGCCCCATCCCGCGCGCCGAGGTCGTCGACACGTTCGTCTCGTCGCCCCCGTGAGCGTCAACGTTTAGGTCGAACGACCTATTTCGTCGCGGCGTCGCGAGCGCTCGCGTCGGCGACATTCGGGCCGGCGTCGCGAGGGCCGAGCGGGAAGGGCGGCGGGAGGTCGTGGCTCGGCATCGGCGGGGGAAGGAGCACCCCGGCGTCTTGGAAGGCCTCGATGGTGACGGGCTTGCCACCGGAGACGAGCTTGCCTTCGACGGTCACCTTCTCGAAGTACGCGAACACGCAGGCGCGCTTGTCGGCGACGTCGAGCGTGGACTTCACGCCGAGCGTGATCTTCTTGTTCTTGTCGGCGGTCTCGACGATGTCGAACGTGGCCGGCATGGGGCACTGCTCGACGGCCACGCCCGCAGGCGCGGGGAGAGTCTTGGCGCGGCAGGTGAGGTCGTTGTTGGGGAACGAGATCTTGCGCTCGCCCATCGAGCCCGACTGGAGCGCGTGCCCGTAGCACTCGATGGCGTCGCCCGTATCGAACCGCATGGCGACGTCCGTGTCGCTCCGAGGCTCGAGGGTGATCGTGCATTGACGCGTCCAGGTCGAGTCGGCTCGCCCACCCCCGCGGTAGGCGCCCTTGAACGTGCACGTGGCCGTGTAGGTGCCCGACAGGGGCTCTGGCTTGGAGCACGCGGCGAGCGCGAGCGTGGCGAGGACAGGGAGGATCGAGCGGGCGAGCGAGGAATTCATGGGTCGGGGAGGCCAAGGCGCGGTCGACACGCCGCGCGGCGCAAAGGACGCTACCATACGCCGCGTGTCCGCACTTCAAGGTCGAACCGTCGTTCTCGGGGTCACAGGAAGCATCGCCGCGTACAAGGCCGTGGAGGTGGCGCGCCTCCTTCGGAAGGCCGGCGCGAAGGTCGTCCCGGTGCTCACGCGGTCGGCCGAACGTTTCGTCGGAGCGGTGACGTTCTCGGGAATCACCGGACGAGCCGTGCACACCGACATGTGGGATGCGGGGGTTTCGGGCGAGCTCCACGTCATGCTCGCCGACGAGGCCGACGCGGTCCTCGTGGTGCCCGCCACGGCCGATTTCCTCTCGCGCCTCTCGCAGGGCCGCGCCGACGACCTGCTCTCCGCGGTGGTCCTGTCCGCGCGAGGCCCCGTGCTCGTGGCGCCCGCGATGCACCCGCGGATGTGGGCGCACCCCGCGACACGACGAAACGTGCGCACGCTCGCCCTCGACGGCAGAGTCGAGCTCGTGGGGCCCGTCGTCGGCGAGGTGGCCTCGGGCGACGTCGGGGAGGGACGCATGGCCGAGCCCGGGGACGTCGTGTCCGCGCTCGCGCGCGCGCTGGGGCCACGGGATCTCGACGGGCGGCACGTCGTGGTCACGGCCGGTCCGACCCACGAGCCGATCGATCCCGTGCGTTTCCTCGGGAATCGATCGAGCGGAAAAATGGGGTTCGCCATCGCATCGGAAGCCGCCCGCCGCGGCGCTCGCGTGACCTTGATCGCCGGGCCGACCGCCGAGCCGAGCCCCGCGAACGTGACGCGGGTCGACGTGACCACGGCGTTCGAAATGGGCCGTGCGCTCGGCGACGTGCTCGGACCCGAGGCGCTCGGCGCCGACCTCCTCGTCATGGCCGCGGCCGTGGCCGACTTTCGCCCGGCCGAGCCGAAGACGGAGAAGATCAAAAAAGCCGCCGGCGAGGGCGCCCCCGACCTCGCGCTCGTTCGCAACCCCGACCTCCTCGCGGCGATCGGCGCCACGCGCGCGGCGGAAGGTGCGGCGCTCGTGGGGTTCGCCCTCGAGACGGGCTCCGACGACGCCGTGCTCGCCTACGCCCGTAAGAAGCTCCACGAGAAGCGCGTGGACCTCGTCGTGGCGAACCGCGCCGACGAGGCTCTCGGGGGAGAATCGTCGCGCGTGGCGTTCGTGTCCGAAGCGGGCGCGTCCTGGTTGCCCCATGGGGAGAAGACGCACCTCGCGCGCGCGATCGTCGACGCCGCGAAGGTAGCGATCGAGGCGCGTCGGCGGTGACGAGCCTGCGAGAGGGCCCGTCGCGCGTGGGGTCGCTCGCTGCTCACGGTCGGGCGAGGCGCGCGAGCTCTTCGGCGAGGGTGGCGATCTCTCCGCGGAGGGCCACGGCGTGCGCGCCGGCGTCGAGGTAGCGAGCCACCCTGAGCTTCGGCGCGTCACACACGAGGATCGGGATTTTCGCGGTCTTCGGTGACTCGGCGAGGGCCCTCAGAATGGACACGACGTCGAGGCCCGGCAGCTGCGCGTCGAGCACGAGCGCGCCCGGGGGATCCGACGCCACGGCGAGGAGCGCCCCCGCGCCCGAGGTGGTCACCTCGAGGTCGACGTCGAGCGCCCGAAGCGCGCGCCGCAGGGGACGCACGTCGAGGTTCTGGCGCTTCGCGACGAGCACGGTGAGCTCACGGCCCGAAGCGAGCTTGGGCACGGGCAGACCTTCGGCGTCGCAGAACTTCGCGATCGCGTCGACCCGCACCCGGTGTTGCCCCCCCGGCGTGCGCACCCCCGGGAGCCGGCCCGTGCGGATCCACTCGGTCACAGTGCGCGAGCTTACGCCCCACGCGTTCGCGAGCACGATCGGCCGAATCAACCACGCCACGGCATGACGCTAGCTCACTTTCGCGCGCGCGTGGGCGTGCCGCTCACGGGCCGTCGACTACACGCACCTCGACGCGCACGACGCCGTCGCGGATCATCCCGAGGCGCTCGGCCGCGGCGCGCGAGAGATCGATGATCCGCGTCTGCTCTTTGCCGAACGGCCCTCGATCGTTGATGCGCACGCGCACCGTCGTGCCGGTGTCTACCCGTCGCACCTCGACCCACGTGCCGAGCTTGAGCGTGCGGTGCGCCGCCGTCATGCGGCGCGGATCGAAGATCTCCCCGCTCGCCGTCTTGTTCCCTGCGAGGCGGTCGCCGTACCACGTGGCGAGCCCCACCTCGTGCGGCCGCGCGTCGCGTGTGGCGCTCGCCTGATTCGCGAAGTCGAGATCCCCTCGGCTCGTCGTCGAGCTCGCCCGGAGGCTCGACGGATCGGTCGGCGGGTGGAACCCCGCGGTCTCCCGGGGAGCGCAACCCCAGGCCGACACGAAGGACAACGCGACGAGGTACGGGACGCGGCTTCGCATGCCCCGGACCTTAGCAGGGCGGCCCCCGCAGCCACCGTAACGCCCGCCCACGCGACAGGCTCCGAGCGTAACACCAGCGTAACGAACGGCCCCGCTGTTACGCCCTTGTTACGCCGGTACGGCGTTACGGCACACGACCAAGATCCTTTGATTTCATGCACTTATGGAAGGACGTCGTTTGGCACGGTGGGTGCTTAAGGGTGGTCACCGCGTCACTGCGACGCTTCGGAGGATGTCACGATGGCTCACGCGAAAACCCCCTGCACGCTGGACATGTTCTCGACCGACGAGGAGCTCGTGGCCGGGCTCGTGGCCAAAGACGCGGGCGCGTGGCGCGAGGTCCAGACCCGCTACGGCCGCATGATCACCCGCTGCATCGCGAAGGTCACCCGCCGCTTCGCGTCGCGCGTCGCCGAAGAGGACGTTCGCGAGATCGAGGCGACGTTCATGGTGTCGCTCTTCGCGAACGACATGCACAAGATCCGCTCCTTCGACCGCACGCGCGGTCACCGCTTCTCGAGCTGGCTCGGCATGCTCGCCATCAACTGCGCCTACGATCACCTCCGCAACGTGAAGCGCGAGCCCCTCAAGGAGACCATCGGGGAAGACTTCGAGCTCGCGGCCGACGCCGAGTGCCCCTTCGAGGCGGCCTCCAAGGGCCAGCAGGCTCGCATCGCGGCCGAGTCGCTCGCTGGCTTCAGCGAGAAGGACCGCACCTTCGCCGAGCTCTACTTCGTCGAGGGGCTCGCCCCCGAGGCCGTCGCTCGCGAGATGAACATCAGCGTCAAGACGGTCTACTCGAAGCGCCACAAGATCCAGGCTCGCCTCCAGGCGGCCCTCGCCGACCTCGCGGCCTGAGCCGACGGCCTCCCCCGAAACGAACGAAGCCCGGGCTCCTCCCCCGGGCTTCTTTCGTTTCGAAGGGGCGCGACCGGCGTCAGCCGATGGGCTCGACGTCCTCGCGGAACGTGCGCCCGCCCTCGACGTACGCGAGCACGGAGCCCTTCACCCACGCGACGTCCGACTCGGTGAGGGTCCGCACGACGCGGGCCGGCCGCCCCATCACGAGGCTCATGGGCGGGATCTTGGTGCGAGGCGTGACGAGCGAGCCCGCCCCGATGACGACGTCGTCACCCACCTCGGCCCCGTCGAGCACCGTGCTCCCCATGCCGACGAGCACCCGGTCTCCGATGGTGCAGCCGTGCACGAGCGCCATGTGCCCGACCGTGCAATCGTCGCCGATCGAGACGCCGTGCGAGCCCCCGGTCACGTGCACGACCGAGCCGTCTTGGATGTTGGTGCGCGCGCCGATGCGGATGGGCTCGAGGTCGGCGCGCACGGTCACCGAGAACCAAATGCTCGCGTCGTCGCCGAGGGTCACGTCGCCGATGACGGCGGCGTTGGGTGCAACATACACGCGTTCGCCGAGCGACGGACGGCGGTCTTTGTAGCGGTAGAGCATGGGTCAGTGACCTTCGGGGGCGAGGGGCAAGAGCCTCCGGCGCTTCTCGGGCGCCTTTCGTGGGGGCACGGCGCGGAGGCGGGCCAGGGCATCCGCCGTGGGCGTGCCCGCGAGGGAGTGTTTGTAGGCGCGATCGACGATCACCTCGACGACCTCGCCGACCGGCGAGAGCCCCTCGGGCACCTCGACGTGCACGATGAAGCTCTGCTCGGTCCGCCCCTCGAACGTTCCGGATTTGCCCTTGCTGGCGCCGTGCAGGAGGACCTTCTGCGTCGTGCCGACGAGGCGCGAGAGGTGTGCCCGTCCGAGCTCCTCGGTGACCTCGAAGAGCCGGGCGAGCCTCGACGACTTCTCCTCCTCGGACACGTCGTCCCCGAGCTTGAGGGCCGGGGTGCCGGGGCGCGGCGAGTACTTGAAGGCGAAGACCTGCGTGAAATCGACCTCGCGGATGAGCGAGAGCGTCGCCTCGAAGTCTTCTTCGGTCTCGCCCGGGAAGCCCACGATCACGTCGGTCGAGAGGGTGAGAGGCTCCCCCTGGGTGGCTCGAGCGTCGCGCAGGGCGAACACGCGCGCCACGTACTCTTCGCGGGTGTAGCGCCGGATCATGCGCCGGAGCATGCGGTTCGAGCCCGACTGGACGGGCATGTGCACGTGGCGCGCGAGCACCCCGAGATCGCGGTGAGCCGCGACGAGCGACGCCGTGGCGTGCCGCGGGTGGGGGCTCGTGTACCGGAGGCGGACGAGCCCTGGTACGTCACGCGCAATGGCTCGTAAAAGCTCAGGAAATTGGGATTCGTCCGGGTCGTCGCTCGCGGGCGGGGGCAGCTCGGGATCCCGAAAGCTGTCGACCGTCTGCCCGAGGAGCGTCACCTCGCGGGCGCCCGCCGCGACCCAACGCGCGACCTCGGCCACGATCTCCGACGACGGGCGGTAGCGCTCGGGGCCGCGCGTCGTGGGGACGATGCAGAACGAACACCGTTCGTCGCACCCCTTCATGGTCGTGACGAACGCCGAGACCGGCGCCTCGCCCCCGCGCGGCTCGGCGGCGAGGAACCGAGGGGCGTCGAGATCGAACACGGTGCGCGCGACACGCACGCCGCCCGAGGCGTGATCGAGCACGAGCGCGGGGAGCTCGGCGATGTTGTCCGGGCCGATCACGATGTCGACGTAGGGCATCCGCGCGAGGATCTTCTCGCCCTCTTGTTGCGCCACGCAGCCGGCCACGGCGACGCACAGATCCGGGCGGCGGGCCTTCAGCGGGGCGAGCTTCCCGGCCTCGCTGCGCAGCTTCTGCTCGGCGCGCTCGCGCACGCTGCACGTGTTGAAGACCACGAGGTCGGCGCTCTCGACGTCGTCCGAGGGCGACCATCCGTGCGCGCGGAGGGTCTCCTCCATGCGATCGGAGTCGTGGACGTTCATCTGGCACCCGAACGTTTGGACGACGTAGCGGCCGGACATGACGCGCGGTGTCTAGCACTCCTCGGAGCAAGTGCCGGCGAATTGTCCGCACCCGCTTCCGCGAGGCGGTATGCTGCGCGCCCCGGAGCCCCCATGAACGTCGTCTCTTCGGCCGTCGGGCCGGCCCGCCTCACCTCTGCGCTCGGCCTCGCTCTCGCTCTCGCCCTAGCGGCGGTCGCCTGCAAGAAGGACCCTCCCGTCGACTCCTCGCCGAAAGACGCCGCCCCCACGACGGGGAAGGCCGGCGTCGTGGCGTCGTGCGACATGACCACGGTCGTCGGTAGCTGCAACGAGTACGCGAAGCTCTCCATGGGCCTCGAGAAGGGCCTCTGCCAAGGCCTCAAAGGCACGTTCGCCGAGGGAGCCCAGGCCGGGTGCCCGACGAAGGACGAGGTGGGCCGCTGTACGATGAGCGACGGCGAGGTGCGCCACTACTACGGTCTCGCCGTCGGAGCCCACGGCTTCACCGCCGCGGATGCCGAGAAAGATTGCGTCTCTTCCCCCGAAATCGGGGGGAAGTTTTCGCCTGCTGCCCCGTAACGAGGTGCGGCGCCGTCGCGCCGTTTCGAGAGAGGAAGATCGCCCGTGAAGAAGCTGTCGCTGCTTGGTCTCGTGATGCTCGTGGGTCTCGCCACCACCGCGTGTGGCAAAAAAGATGGCGCCGCCGGCGGCGACGGGGGTGGCGGCGGGGAGAGCGCGGGCGGCGGTGCCGTCAAGGCGAGCTGCGAGCTCGCCAACAAGTGCACCGAGTTCACCAAGGGGGGCCTCGGCCTCGATCTCCAGAAGGGCCTCTGCGAGGGCCTGAAGGACCCGAACCACAAGTCGGAGTGGCGCGACGGAAAGCCGTGCGACCGGGCGAAGGCCTTGGGCACGTGCGCGATCGCCGAGTCGGGCGAGACCGAGTACTACTACCCGAAGACCGACGCCGACGAGATCTTCGGCTACGGCACCTTCGACGACGCCAAGAAAGACTGCGAGAGCGATCTCGTGAAGGGCAAGTTCACCCCGACGGCGAACTTCAAGTTCCCGCCGATGAAGGTGAAGGGCGTCTGCACGAGCGCCAAGTTCAAGACCTGCGAAGAGGCCCTCGCGCTCCACGGCGGCATCATGAAGTCGAACTGCGAGGGCAGCGAAGGCAAGTGGGCCGAAGGCGAGGGCAAGTGCCCGACCGAGAACGTCATCGGGACGTGCGAGGCCGACGACGGCAAGATCTTCTACGCAGCCGGCTACGGCTACGAAAAGCCTGCGCCCTACGTCACGGTCAAGAAGAAGGCCGAGGACGACTGCAAGACGCACGGCGACAAGGCGAAGTACACCGAGATGCCCGGCGCGGCCGACATGAAGCCGGCCGGCGCGGCGGCCGCCCCCGCAAAGGGTGCGCCCGCGAAGAAGAAGTAAGCTCTCCTTACTTCTCGTAAACCTCGACGCGGCGCGGGTTTTTCCCGTGCCGCGTCGGCATTTTTCGCTAGCCTTAGGTCCGCCATGCCCAAGTTCGAAACCCTCGTCGACATCTTCGAAAACTCGATCGCCACCTACCCGGAGAACGATCTCTTCGGCACGAAGAAGAACGGGGTATGGGTCTGGACCACCTACCTCGAGTTCGGCAAGCAGGTCGACGCCGCGCGCGCCGGGCTCGCCGCGCTCGGCATCGTGCGCGGGGATCGCGTCGCGATCGTGTCGAACAACCGGGTCGAGTGGGCCGTGCTCGCGTACGCCTGCTACGGGCTCGGCGCGGCCTTCGTGCCGATGTACGAAGCGCAGCTCGCCAAAGAGTGGGAGTTCATCACGAGGGACTGCGCCGCGAAGGTGCTCGTCTGCGCGACCGACGCGATCGTCGAGAAGGCCAAGTCGTTCGTCGGTGATCTCCCGGCCCTCACCCACGTCGTCAGCCTCGATCCGGCCACCAAGGCGAGCGACGACGGCAAGATCGTCCCGTACAAGTCGCTGCTCAACGCCGACAAGAAGGTCCCGTCGATCCGCCCGTCGAAGGACGACATCGCCGGCTTCATCTACACGAGCGGGACGACCGGCAACCCCAAAGGCGTCCGCCTCTCGCACTACAACATCGCGAGCAACGTGAGCGCGGTGCACGACAAATTCCCGATGAGCGCCGCCGACCGGTCGCTCTCGTTCCTCCCGTGGGCGCACGTCTTCGGGCAGACGTGCGAGCTCCACGCGCTCTTCTCGATGGGCGCGTGCCTCGCGCTCTGCGAGTCGGTCGACAAGATCATCGACAACCTCGCCGAGACGCAGCCCACGCTCCTCATGAGCGTGCCTCGAATCTTCAACCGCATCTACGCGGGTGTGCAAAAGCAGATCTCCGAGCGCCCCGGCTTCGTGCAGGGCATGGTCAAGGCGGCGCTCGCCGCGCGAAACAAGCAGCGCGCGGGCGAGGAGCTCGGCCTCCAAGAAGGGCTCGTGCTCGCCCTCACGGACAAGGTCGTCTTCTCCAAGGTGCGCGCGCGGTTCGGCGGTCGCCTGCGGTACGCCTTCTCGGGTGGCGCGGCGATCTCGAAGGACGTCGCCGAGTTCATCGACGGCCTCGGCATCACGGTCTACGAGGGGTACGGCCTCACCGAGACGAGCCCCATCGTCTGCGCGAACTACCCCGGCGCGCGCAAGATCGGCAGCGTCGGAAAGCCCCTCCCGGGCATCACGGTGAGCCTCTCGCCCGAGAACGAGCTCATCGTGCACGGGCCCAACATCATGAAGGGCTACCACGACCGCGAAGAAGAGAACCGCGCCGTCTTCACCGAAGACGGGGGCTTCCGCACGGGCGACATGGCCCGCGTGGACGACGAGGGCTTCATCTTCATCACGGGCCGTATCAAGGAGCAGTACAAGCTCGAGAACGGCAAGTACGTGGTCCCCACGCCCATCGAAGAGCAGCTCAAGCTCTCGCCGTTCGTGCTGAACGTCATGGTCTACGGGGACAACCGCCCGTACAACGTGGGCCTCGTCGTGGCGAACGTCGCCGCGGTGCGCGCGTGGGGCCAAGAGCACGGCGTCTCCGAGAGCGACGACGAGAAGCTCCTCGCGCTGCCCAAGGTGCGCGAGCTCTTCAAATCGGATCTCGAAAAGTACGCCGATAAGTTCAAAGGTTTCGAGGGGATAAAGGATTTTGCCCTCATCTCCGAGGACTTCACGACCGACAACGGCATGCTCACCCCGAGCCTCAAGCTGAAGCGCCGCGCGGTGCTCGCGAAGTGGCAGTCGGTGATCGACGGCATCTACGCCAAGAAGAAGAGCAAAGAGGGCGCGTCGGCCTCGGCCTGATCGGGTCGGGCCCCGCCCGCGGGGACCTGCATTCGTGGGGCACGCGGAGGGCGTGCCTGCGCGGCGGTCATCGTCCCCGGCCGAGCCTCGTTCGCCGGCCGAGCGCGACCAGGAGGACCCACGCCGCGAGGGTGAGCATGGCGCCGCCGTTGGCCGCGCGCGGCCCTTCGGTGCATCCGCTCTCCGCGCCGTCGCTCGAGGGAAGGGGAGGTGTCGCCGCGTCGACCGGGCCCGCGTCGGGGCGGGCGACGGTGGGGCCGACACACCGACCGGCGCGGCAGACGAAGGGGGCGCACGCCGTGTCGTCGGCGCAGGCCGTCCCGAGCGCGCGGCAGCCGTCGTCGGGCACACACTGGAGATCCCCGGCCTCGGTGGTGGGCCGGCAGGTGTGCCCAGGTCCGCACGGGTGAGCGGTGTCGCACGCGCGGGTACACACGAGCCCATCCCCGACGTCCGTGCAGCGCGCCGCGCCTCCGGCGTTCTCGCACGCGCCGGGCTCGCGGAGGCAGCCGACGCAGGCCGCGCGCGGTGTGCCTCGTCGCTCGCACCGCCCGGCGAAACACGAGAAGTCGACGGGGCAGGGCACCTCGGGGCAGCCTGCCGCGCCTCGCCCCGCGTAGAGCGCGCAGACCCCGGCCTCGTCGTCCGCCTCGAGCGTGCGCGCGCGGAGCCCCGAGATCGCCGCGGCCATCGTCGCCGTCGTGTCGGTCGTGTGCCCGAGCCCGAGCACGTGCCCGAGCTCGTGGACGAGCACCGAGCGAAGATCGACCGCGCCGTCGCGCCCGTCGGTGGCGAACGTATGGTCGACTCCGTTGACGTGAACGTCGGCGTCGAGGAGAGCTCCCCGCCCGTCCACCTCGACCACGGTCTGCGCGAGGGCGCGCGGCACCAGCTCCGCTGGCCATGAGCCGTCGTGAAAGACCACGTGCGCTCTGCCGTCGCCGGTCTTCGGGGCGGCGTCGCGCTCGCTCACGACCTCGAATCGAAACCCGGTGCAGGGCACCTCGGACCACGTGCGCGCGGCCACGCCCACCTCGGCCTCGGCCCGCGGTCCGTCGAGCGGGCCGAACGGGACGCCCACGACGAGCCTCACCCCCCCTGAAGCCCACGTCCCGTCGGGGACCTGGCGCGTATACGCCCGCGGCGACGAGGCCGAGCTCGCCACGACGACGATGGGAGGCGGGAGATCCAAGGCATCCATGGCGGCGCGAACGGCCCTCCGAAGGCCGTCGCGAGTGCTAGCCTAGCGCGCCACGATGCGTGTCGCCGCCGTTCAGCTCTCGAGCCAGTCGAGCCTTGCCCACAACCTCGAGCACGTCACGCATTGGGTCGGCCTCGCGGCTCGCTCGGGCGCCGAGCTCGTCGTCCTCCCGGAGAACTTCGCGTACTTCGGCGAAGAGGCCGAAAAGTGCGCCCTCGCCGAGTCGATCGAGGACGGCACGGGGCCCATCGTGTCGACGCTCGTGTCTCTCGCGCGTACCCACGGGGTCGCCATCGTCGGCGGGGGCATGCCCGAAAAGAGCGCCCACCCGGACCGCCCCTACAACACCTCGGTGTTCGTCGGTCGTGATGGGCAAGTACTCGGAAAGTATAGAAAAATCCACCTTTTTGACGTGGCCCTGGCCGACGGGACCGAGCTCCGTGAGAGCCGCGCCACGCTCGCCGGCGACGAGGTCTCGGTCACCCCGTTCGGCGACCGTCGCGTCGGCATGACGGTCTGCTACGATCTGCGCTTCCCCGAGCTCTATCGGAAGCTCGTCGACGCCGGGGCCGAGCTCGTGACGGTGCCCGCGGCCTTCACGCTCACGACCGGAAAAGACCACTGGCACGTGCTCCTCCGCGCACGGGCCATCGAGCACCAGGTGTTCGTGGTCGCGGCCGCGCAACACGGCACGCACCCGAAGGGGCGGCGTACGTACGGCAAGAGCCTCGTCGCCGACCCATGGGGCGACGTGATCGCGCAAGCGGGGGAGGGCCCGGGCCTCGCGATGGCCACGCTCGACTTCGACTACCTGGCTCGCGTGAGGCGGGAGCTGCCCTGCCTCACCCACCGGCGTCTCTGAGGGAGGCGGAGGCCCTCGCGTTACGCCGGGTTCGGTCAGGGGGCCTTCGAGCCGTACTTGGTCTTGTACGGGGCCTTGTACTCGTCGTGGCAGCCCTTGCACGTGGCCTTGGCGCCGGCGAGGTCGCCCGCCTTCGCGGCTGCTTCCCCCTTGTCCGACAGGGCCGCCCACTTCGTGTACTCGGCCTTGCCGTAGGCCTTCGTCTTGGCGAGGAGCGGGGCCATGGCCTTCGTGTCCTCGGCCGAGGTCGCGGCGCCGAGCTTCTTCATGAGGTCCTTGAGCTCGGCGTTCGGAGCCGCGGAGGCCGTGGGGGCGAAGGCAAAGGCCGAAGCGGCGGCGAGGGTGAGCGCCGCGAGGAAGGTCCGAGAGGTCGTCATGCCCGGATCGTACGCAATACGCGCGGGATGGTTACGCCCTTTGGCGCCAAATCAGCGTTCGGCGCGAGAGAACGGTGGCCCGGGCGGGAGGCCGTCAGGGATCGCCACGTCGGCGCAGGTGATCCCGCGCGACGTCGGCCCACGGGCCGGACGGCTCGAGCTCGAGGTAGCGGCGCCAGTGTGTCTTCGCGCGTCCGCTCTCGCTCATGCTCTCGAGCGCCATGGCGAGGTTGAAGTGCGCGTCCGAAAACTTCGGATCGGCCTGGATCGCGCGCTGAAAATACGGCACGGCGCGCGCGGCGTGGCCACGCTCGAGCATCACGTAGCCGAGGTTGTAGTGGGCCTCGGGCTGGCGCTCGTCGAGCTCGAGGGCCTTCCGGTAGAGCTGCTCCGCGCCGGCCTCGTCGCCGCGCCGGAAGCGAATGTTGCCGAGGTTCGTGTAGGCGATGGAGAGCTTCGGATCGAGCTCGATGGCCTTCTTGTAGAGCGCTTCGGCCTCGTCGTACGAGCGCGGGTCCTCGTCGAGCGCGCTCGCGCGGACGTAGAGATCGTAGGCCGTGCGCGATCGGCTCTTCGCCGTCTCGGGGCGCAGCACGCGGACCACGTCGTCGCGGAGCGCGTTGACCTGGAAATCGAGGATCATTTGGCCGGTGACCGGCTCGAACGCGCCCCCATCGGAGCGCACGACGACCCGCGCTCCGTCGCTCACGATGCGGAGCTCTTGGAGGGGACGCGTCACCCTCGGCAAGGTGTTCCGCAGCGCCCCGATCGCCTTGGCGACGTCCCGGATCGTGACGTGGCTTCGCAGCAGCTCCGTCGTGGCTCGCAGGGCGATGAGATCCTGGAAGGTGTAGGCGCGCGCCCGCCCTCGCACGCCGGAGGGCGACACGATCCCGTTGCGGTCGAGCGAGCGGAGAAACCTCGGCTCGAGCCCGAGCAGCTTCTCGACCTCGCGCGCCGTGAACACGTCGGCGAGGGGCTCGGTCCCGTGGGCGGTCTCGTGGAGCTCGCTCGGGGGGCTCTCCTGTCGCGACTGTCGCGGCTCGGGCTCGCCCTCGCGGACGCGGCCACCACCCTTGCCGAACTGCACTCGGATGATCTCGGCCGTCGGCGGCGTCTGCTTCGGAGGTTCGTTCTTGCGGGGCATGGGGAAGGGCGGGGTCACGGCGACGGCTCGGAGGCGGAAGGCCGGCGACCCGGGCTCTCTATCAAGGCTGCCTCGACCTCCACGTCAACCCTCAGGCCCCGCGGATGGGGCAAAAAACGTAGCTCGCACTGGACGGGCCCGAGAGAGGCCGGGGCCCGGGACTGGGCCTCGTTCCGCGCGAGCCGCGTCGCGCGGAGCCTCGCGTGGAGGTCGCGCGCGGCGAGGTCGTGGGGGGCGAACGGCGCGGTCGCCTCGGGCGGGAGCGGGACGATGAGGCTCGTCGAGCCGTACCACCGTCGCCGGCCGCCCTCGTCGCGCACAGCGCCTTCGCTCACCGAATCGGCCGCGTCGAACGCTCGGCGCCAGACGGCGTCGCTCGTGCGGACCGAGCTCGTGTGGAGCACGAGCTTCGTCGTGGCTTTCGCGAGCCCGGGCCCCGCGGGGAGGCTTGGCCGGGTCACGTCTTCGGGGCGCACCATCGTCACGGGCCGATCGTGGACGGATCGTGCCCGTTCGGGAAACTTTCTGTCCTACTTTTTCCCACCTTGTGCGCCGTTGCAGGTCAACGCCGCGCCGAGCTCGTTGGACGTGACGACCTTGTCGCCGTTGGCGTCCGAGAAGGCGACGTTCGACTCGCAGAGCGTCTCTTTGCCCTCGATGGTGATGCCACCCGCGACGCGGTTCGCGACGAGCTTCGCGTTGTTGCCGTTGATGACGAGCTTCCCGAAGATGGTGCACTCGGCGATGACGACGTTGTTGCCGTTGACGGTCACGTCGCCGAGGACGTCCGACAGCACCAGCGTGCCGTTGTTGCCGTTGATGGTGACGTCCTTCTGGACCGTGGTGCCGCGCATCGAGAAGTTGTTTCCTCCTGCGGTCACGCTCCCGCCGATGACCGACAACCCTGCGCCCTGGCCGTAGACCGTGACGTTGTTCCCGTTCGCCGACACGTTGCCGGTGATGTCGGCGCCGTCGGCCGTCCCGTCGAGGGTCACGACGCCCCCGTTCTCCTTCGCGAGATCGACGTCGCCCTGCGCGTCCTTCGGAGGTGTGCCCTCGGCGAGCGGCGGGTAGCACACGATCTCGACGACGTTGCCCTTGGAGTCGACGATGACGTCGGCGCGCGCGCCCTCGCCGCACTTGTCCTGAGGCTTCACGCACGAGGCGCCGACCTGGATGCAGTCTTGGCCGTCGGGGGTCACGAACACGGCGCGCTTGCCGTCGCCCACGACGACCGTGCGATCGCTCGCGCCGGTGTAAGCGTCCCCGAGGTCCTCGGAGCCACAAGCGCCCACGGCGAACGCCACGAGACCGATGGGGAGGAGCGCGGCAGTACGAAGCTTCATGATGGTGACCTCCGAAGCGATGCGGTTACCCCCTCAGTGTCCCCCTCGGATCGCGGTCCGCCAATGGTCGACGATCCGACCACGCCCGCCCGCTCGCTCGTCGTCGCGCGATCGCGTCGCGCTGGTCGGCAGGTCGACCAGCTTCGCGCGCGTCGATCTCAGGCGAGCACGCGGAGGCTTCGTCCCGCGAGCACGGCGTTGTGGCTGCCCACCCGGTAGCCCTCGAGGTCGAGCGTCACGTAGACGAAGCCCGCGCGTTTGCCGGCCTCGACGATCGCCTCGCGCTGCTCGAACGCCGCCGCGAGCTCGCTCTTCTCGACCTCGACTCGCGCGAAGGCGCCGCGATCGTCCGGGAGGCCGTGCCAGCGCACGCGCACCTGACGGAGACCGAGCGCTCGGAGGCTCGCCTCGAACGTGGCGATCTGCTCGAGGCGCTCGCGCGTCACTCGCGTGCCGTAGGGTAGGCGGCTCGAGAGGCACGCGGCCGCGGGTTTGTCCCAGACCCGGAGGCCCATCAGCGCGGCGAGCCTGCGGACCTCCGCCTTGCCGAGCCCGGCCTCCACGAAGGGGCTCCGCACCCCCGCGTTCTTCGCGGCCTCGAGGCCTGGGCGATAGTCGCCGAGATCGTCCGTGTTCGTGCCGTTCATGATCGCCGCGAGGCCCCACTCGGCCTGCTTCTTCTCCGCGACGCGATAGAGCTCGCTCTTGCAGTGGAAGCAGCGATCGGCGCCGTTCTGGGCGTAGCGCTCGTCGTCGATCTCGCTCGACGCGACGAGCTCGTGGCGGGCGCCGATCTCGCGCGCGAGGGTGATCGCGTCGTCGCGCTCCGAGGGGGCGAGGCTCGGGCTCACGGCGGTCATCCCCACGGCGTTCGAGCCGCGCAGGGCGTGCGCCACGGCGAGCACGAGCGCGCTGTCCGTGCCGCCCGAGTAACAGACGAGCACGGACGGCACGTCGTCGAAGGTCGCGACGAGGCGATCGAAGGCGGGATCGGACGGAATTCGGCTCACGAATCCAAGCTCTTAGCAAAGAACCCCCGATTCGGCTTGCGCGGCCCATGTGTGCTGATAGGATGTTCAGTATGTCGGCGGCAACGGCGCTCCACGCCTTCGAAAAGCTCACGACCCTCGGTGTGCATCTCGGCGATCGGCGCATGGCCGCGTCTCAGGTGCTCGACCTCGACTGGCCCGAGCTCGCGCGAGTCTTGCCCGATGGGGGGCTGCCCCGTGGGGTCACGGAGCTCTCGGCCCCTCACGCCCATGGAGGGGGGACGACCGTCACGCTCGCCGCCATGCGGGCCGCGCAGCGCGCGGGGAACCATGTGCATTGCGCATGGATCGAAGCCGAGGGGGCGCCGAGCCTCTACGCTCCGGAGGTGCTCGTCGGTGGCGTCGATCCCGAGCGTCTGCTCGTGGTCCGCGCGCCGCGCGAGGCTCTGGGGCGCGTGGCCTTGAAGGCGCTCGCGACCGGAGCGTTCGCCGTCGTCGCCGTCGCTCAGGGGGCGAACGAAGGCCCTCGGCCCCGCGGGCTCGACGAGCGCGCCGTGCGTCGGCTCGCGCTCTCCGCCGAGGACGTGGGGGCCCGCGTGCTCCTCCTCACGGACGCCTTCTCCGCACACGGATCGTGGCCTACCGCGCTGCGCCTCGAGCTCGAGCGGCTCCCCGAGTCGATCCACGTCCGCGTCGCGCGCGAGCGTCGAGGCCGCACGGGGCAGGCGAGGTCGATCTCCCTTCGTTCACGCCCCGTGGGCCGTTCCGAGCCCGCGCCCACGCTCGCGCCCGTCCACGCGCTCACTCTCCCGTCCGCGAGGCCCTGATGCGCGTCGTCGCCATCGTGCTCCCGAACCTCGCGCTCGAGGTCGTCCGTCTCGTCCCAGGGGCCCCGCTCGAGGGCGAGCCCCGTCCGGCGCGGGCCGTCGTGCTCGCTTCGCGCCCCGACATGGACGAGTCCTCGCTCACGGGCAACGTCCGGATCCACGCGGTGTGCGAGAAGGCGCGCGCCGCCGGCATTTTGCCAGGGCAGACGATCGCCGCGGCGCGGGCACGCCTCGCGTCGCTCACGGTGGGGCTCGTCACCGAAGAGGCCCTCGTGCGCGCCCTCGAGCGCCTCGCCGAGTCGTCGCTCGCGTTCGGAGCCACGGTGGCGTTCGCGCGAGGTACGGCCGGTGACGACACGGTCTGGGTCGACGTCACCGGCTGCGCCCATCTCTTCGCCGACCCGAGGCCTCACGAGCCCGGCGTCGAGCCCGCCGAGCTCACGGGCGAGGCGCGCTTGCTCGAACGCCTCGAGAGCATGGTTCGAGCCTCGGGCCACGCCTGCCGCCTCGCGCTCGCCGGGGGGCCCCGTGTGGCGAGGTCCATCGCGACGGCCCTCGTGGGCACGTCCACGTCGCACCTCCTCGTCCCTCACGGGCGGGATCACGAGGCGCTCTCGGAGCTCCCGATCGAAGGTCTCCCGCTCGACGAGCCCACCGTGCGCACCCTTCGCCGCCTCGGGCTCCGTACCGCGCGCGATCTGCTCACGCTGCCACGAAAGGCGCTCGGCGCTCGGCTCGGCACCGAGGCCGCGCGCCTCTTGCCCCTCCTCGAAGGCGACGATCGCACCCCGCTCACCCCGTACGTCCCTCCGAAGTGCCCCTCCGAGACCATCGAGCTCGAGTACGGGACCGACTCGCTCGAGGCCCTCGGGTTCGTGGTCGCCACGCTCACCTCGCGCCTCGCGTCCAGGCTCGAGGGCCGCGGCGTCGGTGTCACGAAGCTCTCGCTCGTCCTCGAGCTCGACGCCCGCGCCCGTCCCGACGACACGCTCCCCGCCGGGCCGAGGCCGCGTCGCACGCGTCGCACGCTCACGCTCACGCTCCCCGTGCCGATGTCGAACCCCAAGGAGATGCGTGTCCTCCTTCGAACACGCCTCGAGCGCACGCTCTTGCCCGCGCCGGTGCTCGCCCTCACGCTCCGCGCCGACGAGCACGCCCCGCGTCCCGAGGTGCCCCGGTCGCTCTTCGAGCCCGAGAGCCGCGAGGCGCGCGCGCTGCCTCTGCTCGTTGCCGAGCTCTGCACCGAGCTCGGTGAGGCCTCGGTCGGAAAGCTCACCTTGGGCGACTCGTGGTCTCCCTCCGAGCGCTCTACCCTCGTGCCGTTCTTCGCCAAGGTCCCCGTGCGCCCCGCGTACGATCCCGGGCCTTCGCTCTCTCCACAGGCCTCTCCCGAGCCGTCGTGTTTGCTCCCCGAGCCCATGCCCGTGTCGCGCCGGCTCGTCGTCCCGTTTCGTTTCGTCGCGCGGTACGAGTCGCTCGCGTGGTGGCGCGAGGCTTCGGGCCCCCGCGACGTCGTCGCCGCCACGGTCGAAGGCCGCCCGGCGTGGGTCGAGCTCGACAAGACGCTGGGGGCCGCCAGGGTGCTCGGATGGCTCGATTGACGCGCCTCGACGTCACGAGAGGCGTCCCGTGGTCATTCGAACGACCGCCCCGTTCACTTCGATAAGTGCCAAAAAGTTGCGATATTTCAATAGGTTCGGGTCGCATGTGGTCGCTTGTGGTCCCACATGTATGTCTCTTGTCCTTGCACAGTGCACAATGTGTGGTTTACACGCACGCCAACCACGAAACACGGCCGGGGAACGCCCCGAGCCCCTCTCGAAAGCCCTCCCCATGACGACCTCGATCGACCCGAAGTCCCTCGCTGCCCACGTCCTCGTCGCGCTCGCCTCGGCGCAGCGCGCGCGCCGCGTCGTCACCGCACAAGACCTCGCGACCGACCTCGACGTCCGCAAGGCCGACGTGAAGCACGTCGTCGCACGGCTCCACCACGAAGGCCATGTCGACGCGCTCCGCATGCGCCTCTCGCTCTCGGGCCTCGCCCTCGCGACGGCGCTCGGCACGTCGTCCCTTCGCCCCATCCGCGCCCTCTCGGCCGCTCACGTCGTCGCTGCGTGAAGCGCCGCGCTCCGCTCCCGCGCACGTGCGTGGGGCCCGCGGCGCTATCGACGGCTACGATTCGGGGCCCGTTTTCGCGGGCGGCGCCGCACTCCGACGACGCTCAGGGGCTCGAGGAATCGGGTCGAATGCCCGGCGGAGCTACTCCGGAGCGTCCAGGCAGCAGCGGAAGCCGATCGAGTAGTCGCGGTAGGTGCGGGCGTGCGCGGTCGTTCGGTAGTGGCACCCCTCGCCGTTGATCTGCACGTCTTGAAAGTACCCTCCGGCGAACATGCCGTTGCCGTTCGGTAGCTCGTCCGAGACCCACTCGTGTGCGTTCCCGACGAGGTCGAAGACGTCGAGCTCGTTGTGGCACGTGGCCCTCTCTCCGGTATGCGTGAACGTGCCCGACACCTCGCCGAGGCGTGGGTCGTTGAGCTTCGTCCAGACCGACGGATCCACGCCCGGGGTCGGGCCGCTCGAGCCCTTTTTTCCGCGGCCCTTCTTCCCGCCCTTCTTGGTCGAAGGTGCGCCTTTCTTGGCGCCGACCCGCGCCTTCCCGCCCTTCGTTTTCCCTTGGCTCTTCGCGCCCTTGGCGGAGGTGGGGGCCGTCGCTGTCCCGTGGGCGTGGGTCGGCAAGAGCGCTCCCGGGAACACCACGGCGATGGGGCTCCGTCCGTCGTCGTTGCAGGTGCCGGCCGCCCGGCGCTCTCCGTACGGGTAGGCGAGCTTTCGGCTCCCCTCGCACGCGGTCATCCACTCGGCGTGCGAGCAGAGGCGCTTTCCGGCCGCCGAGCACGCGTCCTCGGCCTGGTGGGCGCTCACGTACGTCTGCGGGAACACCCCGGGCTGGGACACGGCGCGGAAGTCTTCGGTGTCCTCGGGGGTGCGGTTCGGTGGGTTCGGCACGAGCCTGCCCTCGGGGCTCATCACCACGATCGACGCCTCCCATCGGTCCATGCACACGTGCGGCTCGATCTCGGCCATTCCGTCGGGGCAGCTCCCCTGGGCCGCGAACGCCGCGCGTCGCGGGAGGGCATCGCTCGCGTCGGCGTCGCTCGCGTCGGCGTCGTTCGCGTCGGCGTCGTTCGCGTCGGCGTCGTCCGCGTCGGCGTCGTTCGCGTCGACGAGAGCGCCCGCGTCGTGAGGCGCCTCGGGGACCTTGGGCGTCGCGCAGGCGCCCGCGAGCCCGAGCCCTACCGAGAGGAGCGTGACGAAACGTGCGACGCGCATGCCCGTCCCTTACCGCGTCGGACGAGGCTTGCCAAAGCCCTACCGGAGCGCCCGGAGCTCACGTGAAACGCCGGGCCATCGGCGGAGGCTCGCTCGGCGGGGCCTCGCCGTCGAGCGAAGCGTGGTGAACCCGCACGATTTCCAGGCCGTCACGGAGATCGTGAGCGTCGGCGTAGGCTCGCTCGAGGTCGAGCACGAGGCACCGCCGCTCTTCGCGGAACGCGCCGAAGAGCACGGGGCACACCTGGTTTTTCCCCTCCCAGAAGATGCCGCGTTCGTCCTTGTCGTGCCCATGCACGACGAACGTGAGCGGGAAGGGGAGCGTGCGCGAGAGCTTCGTGAGCAAGCGGGCCGTGCGCGCCTCGGGCTGGCCGTACGAGCCGAGCAAGGTCGCGAGCACGCGCCTCTGGTAGGCGTCGTTGCGCGCGGGGTCGAGGTCGATCGTGTCGAGATCCTCGAGCCGCTCGAGTGTGTCGTCGGGTGAGCCGTGGCAGACGAGCGCCCCGCAGGGGAGCGCCACCGCGAGCCGTGCCCGTGCGAAGAGGGCCGAGAGCGCGGCCCGCTCGCCGGAGCCGAGGCGCGCCTCGAGCGCCGCTACCTCGTCGGCGTGGAACTTGGCCGTATGGGGCCCGCCGACGTGCCCATGGTCGTGGTTCCCGAGCAGCACGTGCACCCGGTCCGGGTAGCGCGCGACGAGCTCGGACACCTCGCGGACGAGGCGCGCCGAGTCGTCGGGGTAGCCGTAGAGCGGGTGGTGCGACGCGGCCGTCGTGTCGTCGGGGCCGTGCACGAGGTCCCCCGCCAAGATCCAGTGGGTGTGAGGCTCCTCGGAGACCAAGGCCTCGAACCGCGCGGCGAGGGCCTCGAAGTCGGCGAGGTTGCCGTGCAAATCGGTCGACACGAGCGCGCGCCCACGAGCCGGCAGCACGAGGTGTCTCCGCATGCCGTCAGGATAGGCCGCCCCGATCGTGCCCTGGTCGAAATTCGGCCGAATTTCCCATGCATCGTGCACATCCTCCGTGTCTTGACTGATCGTGCGTTCAGGTACATGGTCCATCTCGAACGTGAGAAGCCCACGCCTCGATCCGTCGTCTCGCATGCCGTTGCCGGGCGCCTCGCTGCCCGAGGCCGACCACGAGGTGCTCGAAGCCATCACGAAGCTCCGCGAGGCCCACGCCGCGCGAAGGCCGGGGTTCGTCGAGCTCGTCGCGCGCTCGTCGTTCAGCTTCCTCTCGGGGGCTTCGTCGCCCGAGTCGCTCGTCGAGGCCGCGGCCAAGGCAGGGTACGACACGGTCGGCCTCACGGATCTCCATGGCCTCTACGGCGTCGTGCGCGCTCACGAAGCGGCCAAAAAGTTCGGCGTTCGGCTCGTCGTCGGGGCCGAGCTCGTGTGCCCGGTCTCCTCGGGCGGCAGCTCGGCGTCTCGCATCTCGGCCGAGTCGTCGCAAGGGGCCGTGCACGTCGCCGTGCACGTCGAGAGCCACGAAGGCTACGAGAGCCTCTGCCGTATCCTCACGCAGGCCCACGCCCTCCGCCCACGCGACGATCGCAAGCGCGCCGAGGTCATGCTCTCGTCGCTCGCCGAGCACGCACGAGGCCTCTTCGCCACGCTGCTCGACCCCGACCCTCACGCCGCCGAGGTGCTCTTGGCTGCGTTCGGTCCCCGCGCGAGCCTCGGCGTCACCATGCGCCTCGATGGTCACGATCGCGAGCGGCTCGCCCTCGTGACCGCCCTCGAGCGAAGGTTCGCGATGCCCGTGCTCGCCACGAACCGCGTCCTCTTCGCGCACAAACACGATCGCCCCACGTTCGACGTGCTCACGTGCATCCGCGAGAAGACCACCCTCGAGCGCGCGGGGCGCTTCTTGCTGCCCAACGCCGAGGCGCACCTGAAGACCGAAGAGGCCATGGCGAAGCTCTTCTCCGCGAACCCGGCGTGGCTCGCGCGTTCGCGCGCCGTGGCCGACGCCTGCACGTTCTCGATCGGCACGCTCGCCTACCATTTCCCGTCCGACGCCTGCGTCGAGGCCCGCGAGACCCCGGACGACGCCCTCCGTCGCCTCACGTACGAGGGGGCCGCCTCGCGCTACCCGTCGGGCGTCCCCGAGGGGGTGCGCGAGCAGCTCGAGAAGGAGCTCGCGCTCATCCGCAAAATCAATGTAGCTCCCTATTTTCTCAGCGTGAGGCACGTGGTCGACATGGCCCGTCGCCGCGACATCCTCTGCCAGGGGCGCGGCTCGGCGGCCAACAGCGCCGTGTGCTTCTGCCTCGGCATCACGGCCGTCGATCCCGCGCGCTCGTCCATGCTCTTCGAGCGCTTCCTCTCGGCCGAGCGCGCCGAGCCTCCCGACATCGACGTCGACTTCGAGCACGAGCGCCGCGAAGAGGTCATCCAAGAAATCTACGCGACGTACGGCCGCGACAGAGCCGCCATGGTGAGCGAGGTCGTCTCGTACCGTGGCAAGTCCGCGTTGCGCGAGGTCGGCAAGGTGCTCGGGCTCTCTCCGGAGCAGGTCGATCGGTTGAGCGCCGTCGTCTCGTTCTGGGACGGGCCGAACGCCGTCGAGCCCCTCCGTCTCGCCGAGGCCGGCTTCGATCCGCGCGACCCACGGCTCCGGATGGTGATCGATATCTCATCGAAAATACAAGGGTTTCCGCGCCACCTGTCGGTGCATGTGGGGGGCTTCGTGCTCTCCTCGCGTGATCTCTCCGAGGTGGCTCCGGTGGAGCCTGCCACCATGGAGGCGCGCACCATCGTCCCGTGGGACAAGGACGACGTCGACGCCCTCGGGTTCTTCAAGGTCGACGTGCTCGCGCTAGGCATGCTCACGGCCATCCGCAAGGCGCTCGAGCTCGTGAAGGACGATCCGGTCTTCGCCGGGGCCTCGAACGCCATCGATCGTCTCGCGGCCATCCCCCCGGAGGACCCGGCCGTCTACGACGCCCTCTGCCGAGCCGACACGGTCGGTGTGTTCCAGATCGAGAGCCGCGCGCAGATGGCCATGCTGCCGCGCCTAAGGCCTCGCTGCTTCTACGATCTCGTGGTCGAGGTCGCCATCGTTCGCCCGGGGCCCATCCAGGGCGGCATGGTGCACCCGTACCTCCGCCGTCGAAACGGCGAAGAGGCCGTCGAGCCACCGCATCCGCGCCTCGCGAGCATCCTCGAGCGAACGCTCGGTGTGCCGCTCTTCCAAGAGCAGGTCATGCAGATCGCCATCGCCGGTGCCGGCTACACGGGCGGCGAGGCCGACCAGCTCCGCCGCGACATGGCCGCTTGGAAGCGCCACGGGGGGCTCACCAAACACGAGGCGCGCCTCGCCGAGGGCTTCGCGAAAAATGGCATCCCCGAGGCCTTCGCCAAGCGCCTCTACGAGCAGATCAAGGGCTTCGGGGAGTACGGCTTCCCCGAGAGCCACGCGGCGAGCTTCGCCCTGCTCGTGTACGCGAGCGCGTGGCTCAAGGTGCACCACCCCGCCGCGTTCGCGGTCGCGCTCCTCAACAGCCAGCCCATGGGGTTCTACTCGCCGTCGAGCATCGTCGAGGACGCCAAACGCCACGGGATCACGGTGCTCCCCGTGTGCGTCCATGCAAGCTCGTGGGACTCGACCCTCCAAGACCCACGCACGTTCCGCATCGGCCTGCGCGAGGTCCGCGGTCTCCCCGAAGAGGTGGGCGCGCGCATCGTCGAGGGGCGAGAGCATGTGCTTTACACGAGCGTCTCCGATCTCGAGCTTCGGGCGGGGCTCCGCAAAGATCACCTCGTCGCGCTCGCCGAGGCTGGGGCCCTCGACGCCATCACGACCACTCCCGAGGGCCGAGGGTCGCGGCGTCGGGCGGCGGTGTGGTCGGCCCTCGCACCCAAAGAATCACCTCTCTTCGCGGCCGCGCGTACCTCCCATCGCGCCGAGCCGGCCCCTCCGTCGCTCGACATCGCCCCCCTCTTGCCCAAGCTCTCGCGCGAGGAGCAGCTCCTCCTCGACTACGAGCGCACCGGGCTCTCCGTGGCCGATCACCCCATGAAGATCGTGCGCTCGAGGCTCCCCTCGGGGGTCTTGTCGTCGGTCGAGCTCGCGCGCGCACGCCATGGGTCACGCGTGCGGAGCGCCGGCGTCGTTTTGTGCCGTCAGCGGCCCATGACGGCGAGCGGTGTCGTGTTCGTCACCCTCGAGGACGAGCACGGCTTCGTGAACCTCGTGCTCTTCTCGAAGACGTACGAGAAGCTCCGGCACGTGGCGACCACCTCGAGCATGCTGCTCGTCACGGGCAAGGTCGAGCGCCAGGCCGAGGCGTCCGAGGCCCCATGCGTGTACGTGGTGGTCGAGGGCCTCGAGCGCCTCACCTTGCGAGGCAAAGAGGTGCCGAAGGTGAGCCGTGATTTCCGCTAATGCCCATGAAAAATGCGGTTTTGAGGCCGATCTCTCCCCAAGCTTGCGTATGCTTCACGGTAAGAAGACCGTGCCCTCGACCGACCCGAAAGAAGCCCTGCTCGTCTTGCTCGAGGTCACCCGTGAGCTCGCCGAGCGCCGCCCTCTCGAAGAGTCCCTGTCGGTCGTCACACGAGCCGCGGTGCGTCTCGTCGGCGCCGACCACGCGAGCGTGCGCCTCCTCGACTCGACCCGCACCGAGCTCCTCTGCGGGGCGCGCACGGGCTCGGGGGCCGAAACGCGCCCCATGACCTTCCGCCCGGGCGAGGGGTTCATCGGGCTCTGCGTCACCGAGCAAAAGGCCTTCCGCATCGGCGACGTCGCGAGCGACGCGAGGTTCGTCCCGCAGCCCGCGCAGTCGTCGTTCGTCATCGGCTCGCTCATGTGCGAGCCCATGTGGTCCTCGGGCGAGGTGGTCGGCGTGCTCTCGGTCACGTCCCCCGAGCGAGAGGCCTTCTCCGCCGACGATCAGCTCCTCCTCCGTTTGCTCGCGAACTGCTCGTCTCCGCCCGTCGAACGTGCACGCCTCGAGCGGCTCGCCACGTTCGACGACCTCACGCTCGCCATGAGCCACAGGTACCTCGTCCCCCGCATGGCCGAGGAGATCGAGCGGGCCACGCGCACGGGCTCCGAAATGTCCATTTTGTTGATGGATCTCGACCACTTCAAGAACGTGAACGACGAGCACGGTCACGCCGTCGGCGACGCCGTGCTCCGCGCCTTCGCCGACCGCGTTCGTAAGCTCGTACGCAAGGTCGACGTGCTCGTCCGCCGCGGCGGCGAGGAGTTCGTCCTCGTCATGCCGCGCACCGGCAGCACGCAGGCCCTCGCCACCGGCAAGCGCATCCAAGAGAGCCTCGAGCGCGAGCGCCTCGTCACGCCCAAGCTCTCCCTCCGCAAGACGGTCTCGATCGGGGTCGCCACGTGGGACGGGCGCGAGTCGCCCGAGTCGCTCGAGCGCCGTGCCGACATGGCCATGTACGAGGCGAAGCGCTACGGTCGAAACCGCGTGGTCGTGTCCACCCGCGAGTCGACCACCGATCTCGGCCCCGACAGCGAAGGCTGACGTTACACCTCGAGGGGCACCTCGAGCGTCTCGTCGTTCTCGAGCGTCTCGCCGCGCTCGGCGCTCCTCAAGAGCCGCCACACGTGCCTGCCGATGACGTCCACGTCGGTCGACGTGAAGTGCTCGCCGCCGAAGCGATGGATCGTCTCGGTCTGCGCCTTCAAGATGACCGCGTCCTGTTGGAAGACGCGCATCGCGAGCGGCTTCACGAGCGGTGCGATGGCCTGGGACGGCACCCGGGTGCGAAAGCTCACGACCGCGTAAATGCGCGTAACATAATCGGAAACTGGGGTCATGACCGAGTCGACCCGGAAGTGGTTCTCGCTCCCGATGCGGTACTCCACCTGCGCCACCGAGGGCAGAATGAACCTGTCGAAGTGGCTGACGATGCCCCCCGACGGCGACAGGATCTTCGCGATGACGCCCTCGGGCCTCGGCTCGCCCACGTACTCGGCCTCGACCCTGTCGCGCGTGCGCCGGATCTTCGCCGTGATCGTGATGCCTCGGCTCTTCGACCGAAAGAGCCCGCGATGCAAGAACGCCGTGTGGGGCACGTCGAGGGCGTTCTCGATGGCCGAGTAGAGCGTGCCTTCGGCGCTCACGACCTGCGTGACCGTGCTGTACCCGGGCGCGTCCTTGTATTCGAACTTGTGCGGCCTCGAGGTCGGCTTTTGCCCCTTCTCGTCGAGCGGGGTCGAGTAGACCCACACGAAGCCGTCCTCCTCGAAGGTGGCGAAGGCCGTCGCGCGCTGGCCTTTTTGGCCGCAGTCGCCCTTGAACGTGGGGATGGCGCGGCACTCGCCCGCGCCGTCGAAGCGCCAGCCGTGGTACGCGCACTCCACGGTGCCGTCGCTCGCCGTCTTGCCGATCGAGAGCGGGACGTTCCTGTGGGGGCAGCGGTCGAGCAGCGCGCACGCACGCCGCTCACGGTCCCGAAAGAGCACGAGCTTCGTCCCGAACAGCTCGCGCTCGATGGGCGAGTCTCCGAGCTCGCTCGAGAGCGCGACGATGAACCAGTGGTTCGGGATCCGCACGACCGACGCGCGCCCCTTGCGGAGCGGAACGAGGCCCTTGTGCGCGGTGAGGTCGTCTTCGGTCTCCGACATGCCGAGGAGCCTAGGGCATGCCGCGCCCCAACGACAACCACGACCCTGGTATTTCCCTGGAAATGGCGCGAGGGGCGCACGGGATGCGCTCCCGTCCGCCCCTCGACGCTTCGCCTTGCGTGGGCCCTCAGGCGACGGCCACGGTCTCGCTCGGCCGCTTGTCGGCCGCGGCGTCGTTCAGGGTCACGCTGACGAGGCGCGACACACCCGACTCTTGCATCGTCACGCCGTGGAGGACGTCGACCATCTGCATCGTGCGCTTGATGTGCGTGATGAGGATGAACTGCGACCTGTCCGTCATGCTCCGGATCATTTCGTTGTATCGTGCAACGTTCGCCTCGTCGAGCGGGGCGTCGACCTCGTCGAGGATGCAGAACGGCGACGGTTTGATCTGGAAGATCGCGAAGATGAGCGACACCGCCGTGAGCGCCTTTTCGCCGCCGCTCATGAGCTCGATGCTCGCGAGCTTCTTGCCCGGGGGCTGCGCCAGGATCTCGATGCCGGTCTCGAGCATGTCGTCGGGGCTCGTGAGTCGGAGCGACGCTCGACCTCCGCGGAACATCCGCGGGAAGATCTCCTGGAAGCGCGCGTTCACCTGGGTGAACGTCTCCTCGAAGAGCTTCTTCGACTCGCGGTTCATCTGCTCGATGGCCTTCGTGAGGTCGGCGAGCGCGCCGTCGAGATCGGCCTTTTGGTCGCTGTAGAAGGCGTAGCGCTTCTCGGCCTCTTCGTGCTCGCGCATGGCGTCGAGGTTCACGCTGCCCATGCGCTCGATGAGGCCGAGCAGCTCCGAGATGCGGGAGCGGGTCTCGTCGTCCGGCGGGGGGCGCATGTGGTAGTCGCCCACGACCCGCGGCAGCACGAGCCCGCGGAACTTCTCGGAGACCCCGTCGAGCAAGTGCTGGAGAGCGATCGAGCGCTCGCGGAGGGCCATCTCGTGGGTCACGAGCGCCTCGCGCGCCGCGTCGGCCGTCGCGCGGAGATCGCGGAGGACGGCCCCGCGCTCCGACAGCTCCGCGCGCACCCCCTCGAACACCGAACGTGCCGCGGAGAGCGCCGCTTCGGCCTCACGCTGGGCGTCGAGCGCCGTGTGGAGCTCCGCCTTGTGGAGGTACATTTGGCCGGCCGTCTCGCCGAGCTCCCTCGCGCCGTCGGCGAGCTGCGTGATGAGGCGACCGTGGCGGTCGGCGAGCTCGGCGAGGCTCTTCTCGAGGCGCGACGCCGTGCCGCGCGCGGCGAAGAGCTTCTCGCGGGTCCCGGCCACACGGATGCGGCGCTCGGTCACGTGGGCACGCCGGGCCTCGACCTCGCCGTTCCACGACGCCGCGAAGGTCTCGGCCTCCTCGACGGCCCGCTCGGCCGCGGCGAGGGCCTCGCGCGTCTCGGCGAGAGTGAGCGAGGCGACGTCGCGTTCGTCGACCGCCTCGGAGAGCGCTTGCCGCAGCTCCTCGATCTCGTCGGCGAGGGCCGCGACGCGCGCGTTCGCTTGGGTGAGCTCGGCCTCGGCCGCGCGCAGATCTTTTTCCACGCGGACGAGCGCGAGCTCCCCTTCGTGGGCGCGCTGTCGCGCGAGATCGAGCGCGCCTTGCGTCTCGGTGATCGCGTGGCGCAGCGCTTGGTGGGTGTGGAGCTTCTCGGTCACCGCGGCGTCGAGGACCACGACCTCGTCTCCGAGCTCGCGGGCCTCGCGCTTCGTGTCGAGCATGTGGGCGGCGACGTCCTCGCCGGTGCCGCCGGAGATGCGCCCGTCCGGCGTGAAGACCGCGCCGCACACCGTCACGGCCGCGGCGCCGTGGCTCGCCACGAACGCGCGCGCCGAGGCCACGTCGTCGGCCAAGACGACCGCCCCGACGACGCTCCGAACGAGGGCCTCGTCCTCGGCAGAATATCGAACGAAATCGATGAGATGGCCGCGAATGCCCGGAGCGCCTTCGACGCTCACGAGCGCGGCCTTGGCCGACGCCGGCGGCGTCTGGGGGACGACCGTGGCGCGCCCCTTCTTCTCCTCGCGCATCCGATCGAGCAGCTCGACGGCGCGCTCGGGGTCGGACACGACCACGTCGTGGAGCCGCTGCCCGAGCCACGAGGCGAGCGCGGTCGTCACTTCGTGCTGGGCCTCGATGCGGTCGGCGAAGAGGCCGAGCACCGCCGGGTCTTTCGTCGCCACGAGAGCGCGCGTGCCCGCGCCGACCCCCTCGAGGCGCGCCTGCACCTCGAGAAGGGCCTGCATTCGCGAACGCTTCCGCTGCGCCTCGTGTTTGGCCTCGTCGAGCGCTCGCTCGCTCGCCACGACCTCGTGCTTGAGCTCCGCGAGGCGCGCCTCGAGGGCCGTGCGCTCCTCGGCCGAGAGGGTCTTTCCGTCGCGCGCGCCCTCGAGCTCGCGTGTGAGCACGTCGACGCGGCTCACGAGGTCGGCCGCGACGATCTCGAGCTCGGCGCGCGTGAGCACCTGCTTCTCGAGCCGCATCGTGGTCTCGGTCTTGCGCCGCTCGAACCCCTCGAGCTTCGCTTCTCCGCTCGCGATCTTGGCGCGTGCGTCGGCCGCCGCGGCGCGGGCCTCGGCCACGGCTTTTTGTGCGCGCTCCTGCTCGGCCACGACCTCCGCGAGCTTCGCCTCTTCGGCGCGCGTCTCTTCGGCCTGGGCCCCCTCGTCCTTCGAGAGGGACTCGAGCTCGGTCGTCACGATGGCGAGCTCTTCTCCGAGCGCGCCCTGCTGCGTCGACACGGCCGACAGCTCCGCCTCGGCGTCGGCCTCGCGGCGGCGCAGCGCCTCGATGCGATCCTTGGCACGCGAGAGCGCCGACTCTTCGGCGCGGACGGCGTTCTCGGCCGCGAAATTCTGGGTCGTCGCGGCCTCGAGCGCGGCCTCCGCGTCGTGGGCCCCGAGGCGAGCGGCCTCGAGCTCGGCCTCGCGCGCAACGAGCGCCGCGCGCGCTTCGTCGTGGGCGAGCGTGTGCTCCTCGACCGCGGCCGACTCGAGCTTCACCCAGCCGGTGAGCTCGAGGTACCGGTGCGACGCCTCGTAGAGCTGGAGATCTTCGACCTCGGTTCGGTAGGCCACGTAGCGTTCGGCCTTCGCGGCCTGGCGCTTCAGCGAGCCGAGGCTCCGCTCGATCTCGGCGATGATGTCGCCCACGCGCAGCAGGTTCTGCTGGGTGAGCTCCATCTTCTTTTCGGCCTGCTTCTTCTTCGACTTGAACTTCGTGATGCCCGCGGCCTCTTCGATGAGCAGGCGGCGATCCTCGGGCTTGGCGCTCACGATGAGGCCGATCTTGCCCTGCTCGACGATGCTGTACGCCTTGGTGCCGACGCCCGTCCCGAGGAAGAGATCGGTCACGTCCTTGAGGCGCACCTGCGTCTTGTTGATGAGGTACTCGCTCTCGCCCGTGCGATAGAGCCGGCGCGTGACGGCGATCTCGGGGTAGTCCTTGTATTCGATCGGCAGATCGGCGCCGTCGTTGTCGTTCTCGAAGGTGAGCGTGACCTCGGCCACCTCGGCCCCCGGGCGCGACTCGGACCCGTTGAAGATGACGTCGTCCATGGCGCGACCGCGGAGGTTCTTCGCGCTCTGCTCGCCCATCGCCCATCGGATGGCGTCGACGATGTTCGACTTACCGCACCCGTTCGGCCCGACGATGCCCATGACCGCACGGTCGAAGTGCACCACCGTGCGATCGACGAAGGACTTGAACCCGGAGAGCTCGAGGCGTTTGATCTTCATATCGACTCCGAAGCGAAACCCGTTCGCTCGCGAAACAAGAGGCGCCGTGACGATAGGCGGGGCGTCATGTCACTTCACATAGGGTCACGGCCTATGTGAGGGTTACGCCGCGGGAGCGGGAGCCGCAAGCGCGTTTTCGGTGTATTTTCCCTGGAAAGCCTGTGGAAAAGTGGCTCGCGAAGGCCAGGCAAAGGGTCTCCGAAATCGTCGCGCCGCGCGGGTCGCCTCGCCCTCACGCGATCGCCATCTTCGGAGGGTCGGAACACGACGCGTGGTGGCATCGTTCTTGACTTCGCGGAGGAACGCTTTAAGTCGCGAGGCACGATGCCCACCTACGAGTACGCGTGCACCTCTTGTGGTTTTGCCTGGGAAGCCGTGCAAAAAATTTCCGAGGCCGCGCTCACCGATTGCCCGCAGTGCAAAGCCGCGTCCGCGAAGCGCCAGATCAGCGGCGGCAACTTCATCCTCAAGGGCGGCGGTTGGTACGCCGACCTCTACTCGTCGTCCGGAGGCTCCAAGAAGGCCGAGTCGTCGGGGACGAGCCCCTCCGCGAGCGCGCCGAAGACCGAGTCGGCCCCCTCGACCGAGGCCGCCAAGCCCGCCGCCGCGGCTCCGGCCGCCACCCCCGCCGCCAAGCCGAGCACCTGACGCTCGTCACGGCTCCCACGGAAAAAGCAGCGCGCGACACCCCGCGTTCGTGAGCCCGACCTCGGCCGCGGCCCGCGCGATCGCCCACGCGACCATCGACCCACGAGCCTCACCGTCCGGCCTCGGAGTTGACGGCCGCTCGGCACCGCCTCGTTCTGCGCGCGCCACGAGCGCCTCACGAAGCGCGACGTGGTACGCCCTTTGGGCCTTGGCCCACGTCGGGAGCGGCGCCCCGGCGCACCGGGTCTCTTCGAGCTCCTCCATGCGTCCTCGGAGCGTCTCGGGCGGGAGCCTCTCGAGCTCTCGCAGGGCGCCGGGGAAACGTTCGGCGAGCGCCCGAAGCTCGTCGCGTGGGGGAGGGGCGTCGGGCGCCTCTGCGCGGCGTGCGCGGAGCGCGAGCATCGACGCGTGTTTTTCGATGAGGTCGGCCAACGTCATGGGGGCTACCGAATTCGGGCGAGGCGCCCCATGGTACTCTTTAGCCCCATGAGCGACGACAAGCGCGCGACCGAAGACCTGCGTCACGAAATGGCCGAGATCGACCTCCAGATCCTCGCGGCCGTGGAGCGTCGGGCGAAGCTCGCCCGGGGCCTCGGCAAGCTGCGCCCCGAGGGCCAACCCGCGTCCCTGCCGGCCGACACCGCACGTGCGATCGAGGCCCTCGCCGCGCGCGCCTCGGGCGAGCTCTCTGCCGAGTCCGTCCGCGAAATCTTCAGGGAAATCCACGGGGCCTGCGCGTCCCTCGAGCTCGGTCTCGCGGTGGGATATGTCGGCTCGGTGGGGGGCGCCGCCTACCTCGCGGCGAAGAAGCGGTTCGGTCGTCCGACCCACCTCCAAGCCTTCGCGACCGCCGCCGACGCGATCGCGGCCACCGCGGCTCGAAAGGTCTCCTTCGTCGTCGCCCCATTCGAAACGCGCGACGAGGGCGTGGTCCAAAAGACGCTCGGGGCCCTGCTCGAGACCGACCTCAAAATCGTCGCGACCTTCGACGCGACCCCCACGCTGAGGCTCGTCGGGGCGGGCGCGGCGACGGCGGCCGTTCGGCGCGTCTTCGTCGCCATCGACGACCGCGCCGCGGCGAGGGCCATTCTCCTCGGCTTCCCCGACGCGGCCGTGGTCGACGTGCCGAGCGCCGAAGAAGCGTGCATGCGCGCCAAAGCCGAAGGCGGCGAGGCCTCCGCGATCGCCGACGAAGCGTACGCGGCCACGTTCGGGCTCGCTCCGATCGACGCGGCCTCGGTCCCCGTCGAGATGCCTCTCGAGCGTGTCCGTTATGCCGTCATCGGCGCGCGCCCCTCCGGCCGGACCGGCACCGACGCGACGAGCCTCGCGTTCGCCGTGTCCGACTCGCCCGGCGCGCTGCTCGAGGTGCTCCGGCAATTCGCCGAGCGCGGCGTGAACCTCACGAAGATTCAGTCGAGGCCCACGGCGGGCGAGGGTTGGGGCTACCTCTTTTTCGTCGAGCTCGTCGGGCACACCACGGATCGGAACGTGGTCTCGGCGCTGGAGGACGTGAAGCGCCAAACCCGCTTTTTCAAGCTCCTCGGCTCCTACGCCGCCACATGAGCTCTCGGTCCCGGGGAATTCCGGGCCCGTGCGTACGGTTTGACAGGCGTCCGGGCCGAGCTGGTACCGTCGAGACGAAGATGATCCGCACTGCGCTCTCGAAGCTCGTCGTCCCCCTGGCCCTCGTCCTCGGTGCCGTGCCGTTCGTCGGCTGCGGGGGCGAGCCCGCCCAAGCGCCGAGCGCCCAGGTCGACCTCGACTCGGACCCGGTCGCTCTGCTGCCTTCGTCCGCGATCGCCTACGCCCGACTCGACGCCAAGGCCTTCTTCGCGAGCCAATCGTTCGGGCCCGACCTCGCCAAGGCCGCCGAGAAGGGCTCGCCCCTCGGCGAAGAGGCCGGTTTTCTCCCCTCGCGGGACCTCGAGGTCGCTCACGTCGGCATCTACTCGACCCAAGGGGCCGACGTCGCCGCCGTGCTGACCGGTCACTTCGACGCCGCCAAAATGAAGGCGGCCGCCGACGCCCACATGCGCGCGCGCTCGGGCTCGGCCATCGTCGCGTCCCAGTACGCCGGGCGTGACGTCTACACGGTCGACAACGTCGGCATCACGGTCCTCACACCGAAGACGGCCGTCGCGGGGACCGAGACGGGGATTCGCCGCGTGCTCGACCGCATCCGGGATGGCCGCATCAAACACGACGCCCCCCCGTGGGTCGACGAGACCCTCAAGATGCACGGGGCCGTCCTCTCCATCGCCGCGGACGCCCAGTCCCAGCCGGGCGCCTCGGAGTCCCTCAAACAGCTCCCGTTGCCGTGGCTGACGAGCGCCCAAAAAGCTCGTGTTCTCATGGACTTCAACGCGCCTGGCTCGAACCTCGCCGGCACCCTGAGCTACGCGGACGAAGGGCAAGCGGGGCAAGCGGCGCAGGCCCTCAACAACGCCGCCGCCACGGCGCGCATCTTCGCCCTCATCGGCCTCCAGTTCCGCGACTTCAAAGTGACGACCGAGAAGACCGACGTGCAGGTGCGCATCTCGGTCGACGACCAGAGCCTCCGCACGATGGCTCAGGGCCTGCCGCAGTGGCTCGGCCTGCGCTGAGCCCGGCGTGCTGCAGCCCGGGCTCGTTTCGGCGATTGCGTCGTGGCCCGCGAGGCCCCATGCTCTCCCGATAGGACCCGCGAGCCACGCGCGAGCGCGACCCGGGCCCGGCACACGAGGAGTTTGGTCATGTTCGGACGTTCCACGGGCCTCGAGAAGGCGGCGCAGGCGCTCGCTACGGCAGGCGGGGTCGCTCACGCGGCGTTTTTCATGCTGTTCGTCTACCGAATCTTCGGGACGAGCTGGCTCTACCTCGTCCTCGCGGCGCTCGCGCTCTTCGGCATGGGGGCGAATTTCGTGGGCTTCATGCTGATCAAACACGGGGGGCGCGCCGCGGCCCGCAAGTACGGCATGTGGTGCATCGCCGCGTCGACGGCGGACGCCGCGCTCCTCCTGCTGCTCGCCTCGATCCTGGGCGCGTAAGCCCAAAAAGGCTCGAAAAGACCAACGAATTCGGTGCTTTCCCCGCGTGTGTCGCGGGGCCGGGCCGTTGCCCCTTCGGGGCGGCCTCGGTTCGTGGATCCCCGGGGCGCTCGGTCGATGTAGCCTGGAACGATGGCTCAAAGGCTCGTCGTCCAACCCCAATCGAAGCCGCTCGTGGGGAGCGTCCCCGTACCGTCCGACAAGAGCATCGGTCACCGCGCCCTCCTCGTCGCGGCGTTGACGAACGGAACCTGCGAGATTCGCGGGTTCTCGCACGGGGAGGACAACGTCTCGACGGGCCACGCCCTCCGCGCCATGGGCGTGCCCATCGAGGGCCTCGACGACAGCACCTCGAGCGTCGTGAGGGTGCGAGGGGTCGGGCTCTTCGGGCTCGGGGAGCCGAAGAACGCGCTCGACTGCGGCAACTCGGGCACCACGATGCGGCTCCTCTGCGGCCTGCTCGCGGCGCAGCCGTTCGTGAGCACGCTCGTGGGCGATGCTTCGCTCTCGCGGCGGCCCATGCTGCGTGTCGCGAAGCCACTCCGAGAGCGCGGCGCGCGCATCGAGGGCGCGCCTCACCCGAAGCGGGCGGGGGACATCACCGCGCCGCTCGTCGTCGGCCCTTGCTCGGAGGACGCGCCCCTACGCGCGCTCCATCACTCCTCGGAGGTGGCGAGCGCGCAGGTGAAGAGCGCCATCTTGCTCTCGGGGCTCTACGCCCACGGAGAGACGGTCGTGCACGAGCCGGTCGTGTCTCGGGACCACACCGAGCGCCTGCTCTCGTCCCTCGGCGTGCCGATCCAAACGGTGGGCTCCGTCGTCTCGCTCGACCCGGCGGGCTGGAACGGCCAAATGCCGGGGTTCGAAGTGGACCTCCCGGGGGATCCCTCGGCCGCCGCTTTCCTTCAGGTCGCCGCGAACCTCGTCCCGGGCTCGAACGTGACGGTCCGCGCCGTGTGCAGCAACCCGACGCGCACCGGGCTCTTCGAGATCGCGCGGGACATGGGGGCGGGCATCGAGGTGAGGCCGCTCGGCGACCGAGGGGGAGAGCCCGTGGCCGACGTGCTCGCGTGGCACGCGCCCCTGCGTGGAGCGAACGTGGGCGGCGAGCTCGTGCCGCGCTCGATCGACGAGATCCCGGTGCTCTGCGCGCTCGCTGCCCGCGCCTCGGGCACGACCCGCATCCGTGACGCCGAAGAGCTGCGCGTGAAAGAGAGCGACCGCATCGCGACCATGGCCGAGGTCCTCCGGGCGTTCGGGGTGGTCTGCGAGGAGCTCCCGGACGGCCTCGAGATCCAAGGCACGGATGCGCCCCTCCGGGCGTGCCGCGTCGACAGCCGCGGGGACCACCGCATCGCCATGACGGCCGCGGTCCTCGGGCTCCTCGCGGACGGGCCATCCACGATCGACGACGTGGGGTGCATCGCGACGAGCTTCCCCCGGTTCATCGGTACTCTCCGCGCGCTCGGAGCCACGCTCGACGTCCACGACGGGGAATGAGCGCGCGCGGCCACCGCAAGCGCTCCGGGTAGGAAAGAGGCCGACCCACGATCCGTCGTCGGCCCACGAAGCGCCCGCGCGGGGCTTCTCATGTTCGACGAGGTCGGCTAAAGGGGCCTCGTGAGCCGCCCCAAACCGGTCATTGCCATCGATGGCCCCGCAGGCGCGGGGAAGAGCACCGTCGCTCGTAACCTTGCAAAAGCCTTGGGGTTTTTGCTCGTGGATACGGGCGCGATCTACCGCGCTGTCGCCCTCGCGGCGACCCGCCGTGGCATCGATCGAAAGGACGGGGCCGCCGTCGCGCAGCTCGCCTCCGATCTGCTCGGTCGCGAGGCGCTCGTCTTTCGACGAGACGCGGAGCTCGGCATGCGCGTGGTGCTCGAGGGCGACGACGTCTCCGACGAGATCCGCACGCCCGAGATGGGCATCGGGGCGAGCGAGGTGTCGGTGCACCCCAAGGTGCGCGAGGCGCTGCTCGGTATCCAGCGTCAGGCGGGGGCCGAGGGTGGGGTCGTGCTCGAAGGGCGCGACATCGGCACCGTGGTCTTCCCGGACGCCGAGCTGAAATTCTTCCTTACCGCGAGCCCCGAGGTCCGCGCCCAGCGGCGCCACGCCGAGCTCGTGCAGAAGGGCAACGCGCCGACCTACGAGGAGACGCTCGAGGCCGTGCGCGCCCGCGACCATCAAGACGAGTCCCGCGCGGTGGCCCCGCTCCGTCGCGCCGCCGACGCCGTCCTCGTCGACTCGTCCGCGCTCGACTTCGACGGTGTCGTGGCCGAGATGCTCACGACCGTCCGCGCCAAGCTCGAAGGGTAGCGGGCCGCGCGTGGCGCACGAGCCGAGCTCGTCTCCTTGGCGCGGGAGAGCCCGGCGCGGCGCCGTCCGAGCCACCCTCTCCTTCGTCGTGTTGGGCATTTTCGCCGGGACGGCGGCCGAGGGCTGCCGCGAGCCGGGCGGGCCGCAACGAGCCGCCGCGCCGGCCCCGATCGACGCGGACGCCGTCGTCGAGCCGAGCTCGCCCATCGTGCTCGCGATGCGCCCGATGGCGCTCCGCCGTGACGAGGTCTGGGGTCCGATCGTCCAGACGCTGTCGAGGCTCGCGGCGTCGCGTGGGGTCACGGGGACACGTGAGCTCGAGGCGTTCGAGTCGGCAGACGAGGTCCACATCGCCGTCGACGACGCGCCGTCCTCGGCGGACGTGCTCGACGTGGGGGGCGGCGTGGTGGTGCTGCGTGGCGTCCGCGCGGACCTCGTCCCCGAAAAGATGCTCGACGGAGACGGCAAGCTGCTTTTCAAGTCGGGGAGGGCGAGGGGAGACGTGACCGAGCACGAGGGCTACGCCGACGAGCCGATCTCGCTCTTCGTGCTCCCGAAGCGCACGTGGGTGGTGGCGTCGGGGCGCGCGGTCTCGCGTGCACGCGGCATCTTCGCCGACGCACGCCCGCGTCGCGCCCGCCTCGACCTCGACCCCGAGGCTCTCCTCGAGCTCCGCATGGACGGCGCGAGCCTCGTGCGTCGTGTGCCTCGCCTCGAGAAGGGGGAGCTCGCGCTCGGCCGGCGCCTCGTCGACGCGCGCGTGATGCTCCGCCCCGGTCGCGGTGGGGTGATGCTGCTCCTCCGCTACGCCGACGTCGACGCCGCGGCGTGGGCCGAGAACACCGCGACGCGCGTGGTGAGCGCGTTCGCGCGTCGCCTCGAAGGTCCGCTCGCGTGGCTCGGTCAAGCCACGGTGGTCCGCGAGGGCACCGTCGTGCGCCTCCGCGCCGAAGCGCCCGCCGCGTTCGTCGCCGCGCTGAAGAACATCGACGTGGCCGAGCTGCTGGGGGGCACCCCGCTCCCGTCGAGACCGGACGCCGGCGCGGCGCCCGTGCCCTGATCTCGGCACGGGCGCACGCAACGTTTCGTATCTTCAGGCCTTTTTGGCGGGCCCAGCCTTCTCGTCCTTCTTCTTGTCGTCCTTCTTGGGCTCGTCTTTCTTCTTCGCGTCGTCGCCCATCGTGAGCTCGGCGATCGAGTCTTGGAGCTTGATGCGAGCGACCATCGCCTGCTCCTCGAGCTCGACGATCTGGACCGTGATCTTCGACACCTTGTCGCTCGTCTCGGAGAGCTTCTTCTCGAGGCTCTGCATCATGGGGCCCGCGCTCTTCACCATCTTGAGCGTCACGATCTGGGCGTGGAGCTCGTCCATCCGGGCCTTGTACTCACCGAGCTGCTCGCGGGCCGTGGACTTGCGCTGCTCGATGTTGGCGAGCTCGAGCTGCTCCTTCACGATCGTCTGCACGGCCTCCTTGAGGGGGCCTTGCGCGAGGTCCGACGAGACGAACGCGCGGATCATCTCGAGGCCCTCGCGCGTACGAATGTCCGTCGTCTGCGTGACCGGCGTCGACTCCTCGATGACGAGCTCGATCTTGGAGCGCGGCCCGACCTCGATCGGGAAAACATGGGCTTGGCCGACACGCTCGGCCTTCGCGAGCTTCTCGTCGAGGGTGTAGCCCTTCGGCACCGTGTGGCGAACGAACACGAGGGCCTTCTCGTCGGCGCGGTTGTGGAGCACGAGGGCCGTCCTCCGGGTGTGCTTGGTCTCGGTCGAGAACACACCGCGCTGTGCGCTCAAGATGCGCGACACCGTGTCTTTCGCGTCGATCTTCTTCTCGACGAGCACCTGCCGGTCGAGCGCGAAGGGCACGAACGCGATCGACTTGGCGGGGATGGGCTCTCCGATGCCTTCGCCGATGAAGCGCCCATTTCCGTACACCGTGACCGGCCCCGATTCGAGCTGCGAATCCGTGGGGTTACGGAACCGCACCGCCTTGAACGCGAAGTCCCCGTTCCCGCGCTCCGACTCCGGATCGTAGAGGTAGACGACGCTGCCGTCGGTCTTCCCTTGGTACATCGAGACCATCGCGGAGCTGCCCTTCGGGACGCTCATCGACGTCTCGCTCTCGAAGTGCGCCGTGCCGACGGGCTCGCCGGGGCCTTGGGCCTCGCCCGTGGCGACCGTCGTCGTGGCGCCGCCCTTTGCGCCGGCCGGTGGCGTCGCCGGTTTCGGGGGTTGTTGAACGAAGCGCACGCCGCCGTTCTTGCCGGGGGCTTCGCCCTTCCCCACGGCCACGACACGGTTCGGGTCCACACCCTGGCGGACGAGCTCTTCGCGGGCCTTGTTCGCGCGGTCGAGGGAAGCCGTTTGTTTGTCGCCGTCGGTCGGTTTTGCGAAGCCCTCGATGATGACGACGTTCTGGTTGCCTCGGAGCTGTCCGGCGAGGTTCTGGAGCTGGTTCTGCGGCATGGGAGCCTGCTGCGCGGGCTCGGCGGGCGGCGGAGGAGGAGCGGCGGCGCCGGCGGCCGCGCGCCCGTACCCTGCGCCCGACCCCGAGCCCGAGGTGGCCCGCTTGGTCGCCGGCGCGGCCTGAGCCTGCGGTGCGCGCGACGGCGCCGCCTTCCTCCGCTCCATGTCGACCGTGCTCTCGGCCGTGAGCTTCTCGTACATCCCGTGGTCGCGCGGGCCCACGTTCGCCGCGAGCGCGTCGTCCGACAGCTCGGCCACCATGCCCATGTTCCGCTCGTCCCCGCCGCCGTACACCGAAGCCCCCGAGGGCGGCGCCACGGCGAAGAGCTGCTCGCCCTGGAGCTGCTGGCGCTGCACGAACCGGAAGCCTCGGAGATCGAACCGGAACGCCATCGCCGAGCTCGAGCCGACGCCGAGCTTCACCTGCTCCCAGTCCTCGCCGGAGGTGTTGTCGACGACGGCCCAGGCTTGCAGCTCGAGCTTTCCGTCGCTCCCGACCATGATGCGGTACGTGGGCTTCCAGGCCGGCGCCTCGGTCACGTACGAGAGCTTCACCTTGTGTGGCCCCGAGCCTGGCAGGTGCACCTTGAGGTCGATGGTCGAGCCGCCGCCGTGCGGGTACGAGACCGGCGCGGGCTTGCCGGTGGACGAGTCGACCACGGTGAGCGACTTCAAGAAGTCGTCGACCTTGTCGTTCGGGGCCACGAGCCGGAGGGTGTCGTTCTCGACCGTGGCGTCCCGCTCGTAGTAGGCGACGCCGTTCCGGTACACGATGATTCGGCCGAGGGCCGCGTCCGACTTCACGTAGCTCGTCGTACCCGCGCCGCAGCCCGTGGTCGCGAAGGTGCTGCCCGCGAGGGCGAAGGCGAGGAGAGGCGAGATCGAAAGCCGGGGAAAGCGACGCATGCGGTGGGCTCCGTGACGGTGAGAGGACAACAGGGAAGGGCGAGCCCTTGGCTCGGGCGCGGGTTCGACGGACGGGCGGCGAAGAAGATCCATCGCCGACCTCGAAGCGCCGCCCAGCCACGATGTTCTGCGCGATTCGGGCCCGTGGGAAGCTCGGTCGACCGTACGCAAGGGGGTCGCTCCGCCCCCCGGCTTTCCCGCAAAGCTCGCGCCGGGGCCCTCGTCGACCGGTTTTTTTGCCGAAACCCCTTTGACCGCGCGTGGCACGTGAGCTAGACGCCATGCCCCCCGAGAGGGGCCAATGGGCCTCCGGTGGGGAGAAAGGCGCCTCGCGCATTCCGGCGCGAGGCTGAGAACACGGGTAACCCTCACACAATGTCCACCGAAACCATCACCCAGACCGGCGGAGGAATGGATTCCTTCGCGGCTCTCTTCGAAGCCAGCCTCCAGGGCGGAGACTTCGGCAAAGAAGGCGAAATCGTTCAAGGCACCGTCGTCGCCGTCCAGCGCGACAACGTGGTCATCGACATCGGCGGCAAGAGCGAAGGCATGATCGCGCTCTCCGAGTTCGCCGATGGCTCGGGAGAGGTCACCGTCAAGCCGGGTGACCGCATCGACGTCTACATCGAGTCCCGCGAGAACGACGACGGCCTCGTCATGCTTTCCAAGGAGAAAGCAGACAAGATGAAGGTCTGGGACGAGATCTCGAGCGCGTGCGAACGCGACGAGCTCATCGAAGGCACCATCAGCCAGCGCGTGAAGGGCGGCCTCTCGGTCACCATCCGCGGCGGCGTGAAGGCCTTCCTCCCCGGCTCGCAGGTGGACCTCCGCCCGATCCGCAACTTGGACAAGCTGATTGGTCAGACCTATCAGTTCAAGGTCATCAAGTTCAACAAGAAGCGCGGCAACATCGTGCTCTCGCGTCGTGTCCTCCTCGAGAAGGAGCGCGACCAAATCAAGACCAAGACCCTCGAGACCCTCGAGGAGGGCAAGGTCGTCCGCGGCGTCATCAAGAACATCACCGAGTACGGTGCGTTCGTGGACCTCGGCGGCATCGACGGCCTCCTCCACATCACGGACATGTCGTGGGGCCGCGTGAACCACCCGAACGAGGTGTTCCAGGTCGGCGACGAAGTGACCGTGAAGGTCCTCAAGTACAACCCGGAAACCGAGCGTGTTTCGCTCGGCCTCAAGCAGACGCAAGAGGATCCGTGGAACCACGCCGAAGAGGCGTACCCGCCGGGCAAGAAGGTCCACGGCAAGGTCATGTCGATCACCGACTACGGCGCCTTCGTGGAGCTCGAGCCGGGTGTCGAAGGCCTCATCCACGTGAGCGAGATGAGCTGGACCAAGAAGGTCAAGCACCCGTCGAAGCTCCTCGAAGTGGGCCAGGCGCTCGACTGCCAGGTTCTCGAAGTGGACGCGAAGTCGAAGCGTATCTCGCTCGGCTTGAAGCAGCTCGAGCCCGATCCCTGGACGCTCTTCACCGAGAAGTACCACCCCGGCGACAAGATCGGCGGCAAGGTGCGCAGCATCACCGACTACGGTGTCTTCATCGGCATCGAAGAAGGCGTGGACGGCATGGTCCACAAGTCGGACCTCTCGTGGACGGCCAAGGTCAACAACCCCGCCGACATGTTCCACAAGGGCGACGACGTCGAAGCGATCATCCTCTCGATCAACCACGACGAGAAGAAGGTCAGCCTCGGTGTGAAGCAGCTCTTCGACGACCCGTGGCCCACGATCTTCTCGGAGTTCCCTCCGTCCAAGGTCGTCGACTGCAAGGTCATCTCGACGGTCGACTACGGCGTGTTCGTTCGCATCCGCGACGGCGTCGAGGGTCACATCCCGACGAGCGACATCGTCGAGCCCAAGAACGAGGACGGCACGTCCAAGGCCCTCGAGATCGGCGACGAGCTCAAGGCCGAGATCGCCAACATCGACACGCAGGATCGTCGCCTGACGCTCTCCATGCGCATCGGTGAGGCCGCGGCTGCCCCGCAGAAGCAGGCCCCGCGCGAGACCAACATGCCCAAGAAGGCGACCGAGGAGTCGAAGGGCAACACCATCGGCGAGCTCATCAAGCAGAAGCTCGGCAACCTCACGATCGACAAGAAGGACGACTGATCGTCGTTCGACCCTCGTGTCCACGTACGGGCCGCTCTCCGAAAGGGGGCGGCCCGTCCGCTTTGTACGCCCAGCATGGGCCCGGCCACGCGGGGGCTCGGCCGACTTTCCGAAGGCACCGCTCGCGGGGCTCGCACCGCGCGCGAAGTCGTGGTTTCGTGGCGAGACCGCACGATGAGCCAAGACACGCCACCGGCCAAAAAGAGCCTGCTTCGGCCCGTATTTCTCTCCGTCTCCGCGGTCGCGGTCGTCACCGTCGTGGTCGCCGCGCGCGAGGTGCTGCTTCCGTTCGTCCTCGCGCTCGTCATCGCCTACGTGCTCACGCCGTTCGTGGCGTGGTTCGAGAAGAAGAAGGTCAAACGCGCGGCGGCGATCCTGCTCGTCTACGCCATCGTGCTCGGCTCGCTCTTCGGGTTCCTGTGGGCGATCGCGCCACGTATGGGGCGCGAGGTGGGGGGCCTTCGCAAGGAGCTGCCGGCCCTCGCGCAGAAAGCCAACTCGGAGTGGGTGCCCAAGATCCAAGAGAAGCTCCGGGCAGCGGGTCTCGTGTCGGCCGAGCCGGCCCCCGCAGACGACGAGCCACCCCCCGAGAAGCGCCCCCCGGCGGCCGTGGTGAAGCCTCTCCCCGACGGCCGCTACGAGATCGAAATCGGTAGTGGTTTCGCGGTGATGCCCGAGAAGAACGGGTTCGTCGTGCAGCCCACGAAGGAAGAGCCCAAGGCCCGCTTCGACTTGAACAAGGCCATCTCGGGCAGCCTGAAGAAGAGCCTCGACTACGCCGGCACGCACGCCGGCGAGCTCGTGAAGGTCGGTCGCGACATCGTGGCCGCCGTGAGCCGGGGCATCTTCGTCTTCGGCATCACGCTCATGCTCGCCGCGTACCTCATGCTCACGCGCGAGAAGATCCACGAGTTTTTCCGCTCGCTCGTGCGGCCTTCGAGCCGGCCCTCGTTCGACGTGCTCGTCGCGCGCATCGACCGCGGCCTCTCCGGAGTCGTCCGCGGGCAGCTCATCATTTGCCTCGTGAACGGCGTGCTCTCGGCGATCGGGTTCGCCATCGTCGGCCTGAAGTATTGGCCCGTGATGGCGCTCGTCGCCACGGTGTTCTCCCTCGTGCCCATCTTCGGGAGCATCGCGAGCTCCGTCCCGGCGGTGGCGCTCGGCCTCACGCAGAGCCCCGGGGTCGCGTTCTTCGTGCTCGCCTGGATCGTCGGGATCCACCAGGTCGAAGCGAACTTCCTGAACCCGAAGATCATGGGCGACGCGGCCAAAATCCACCCGGTCCTCGTGGTGTTCTCGCTCCTCGTGGGCGAGCATTTCTTCCACACGGCCGGCGCGCTCCTCGCCGTCCCGTGCATGTCGATCGCGCTGTCGCTCTTCGCGCACTTCCGACAGATCGCCCAAGACTCGGACCCGGAGATGAAGGGGGAGCCGCTCACCGCACCCCCTCCGCCCGCGCCGTGAGCGGGCAAACGCCGGTATTTCGAGCCGCGGCCGTCGGCGCGGTTGCAGGGCGTGCGCCTACCGGCTAGAGCCCCCGCCGTGGCAGACACGATCGAGAAGAAGGCCGACAAAAAGGGCGACTCCAAGGCGATCGGCTCGGGCCTCGCCGCGCGCATCGAGCGCGCCGAGGCCTCCAAGAAGGGCCAGAAGAAGAAGAGCACCGCCGAAATCCAGAAGGAAATCCGCGATCTATCGAAGCCGAAAGAAGAGACTCGGCCCCCGGTCGACCTGAAGAAGGTCTACCTCCGCATCGCGGGCGTGGTGGCCGTGCTCGGCGTCGTCGCCTTCATCGTGCCTCCTCCCTACGGGAACTACGCGAAGGGCGTGTTCGCGGCGGTCCTCGTCTTGGCCGTGGGCGTGTCGATCTGGCTCGACCGGTACGTCAAGAAGACGGTCGCCCTCGGCGAGCTCGTGCGCGGCGCCGACACCGACGAAGGCCGAAAAGAAGCCCTCAAGGCCATCTCGGAGAAGTTCGGCAAGGGCGATACGCAGGCCCTCCTCGCCCGCGCGCAGCTCGAGATGCAGGAAGATCCGCGCAAGGCGCAAGCCACGCTCGAGTCCATCGACCTCGACAAGCAGCTCGCGCCGATCGCCGGCCAGGTCCGCGCGATGCGCGCCATGATCCACCTCACGCACGGGGAGACGGCCGAGGCGAAGCCCCTCGTCGAGAAGCTCGAGCTCGACAAACAGCAAGAGCCGAAGACTCGCGTGATGTTCGCCACGGTCGCCGGAGAGACGTGGGCGCGCACGGGGCAGGCCCAGAAGGCCCTCGACACGCTCGATCTCTTCAACCCCGACGACCCCGAGCACGAGGAGCTGCGCGCCCAGATGTGGCGCGCGCGTGCCTTCGCGTACGCGGCGCTCTCCGATCAGAAGGGCGTCGGCCGCGCCCTCCGCAAGCTCGCCGACATCAACGTGCAGCTCCTCGGCATGTTCGTCGGGCAGAAGAAGATCCATCCTCTGCTCGAGAAAGAGGCTCGCCAGCTCGTGCAGAAGCTCGGCGCGATGCCGCGCCCGAAGGTCACCCGCGTGATGAAGTGACGTCGCGCGCCGGGCGGTTCAGCCGAGCCCGGCGAGGTGGGCGCGCGCGCGTGCCCTGAGGGCGACCTCGGGGAGCAGCTCGGCGTCGCTCACGACGGCCACGTCGGGGGCGTCCACCTCGAGGAGGGTGCGGACGAAGCGGCGCGTGTCGCGGGCCGAGAGCACGACGGGGGCCGCGCCGCCTTCCCGGCACTCGCTCACCGCGCGGAGCAGGGCGGCCGTGACGTCGCGGAGCTGCGCGGGGGGAAGCGCGAGCACGGTCTCGGCGCCTTGGCGCGCCGTGCCGCGGCGGAGGGCGTCCTCGACGAGCGGGTCGACGAGGACCACGTCGAGCTCCCTCGCGCCCTGCGTGAGCTTGTGGGTGATGGCGCGCCGCAGATGGCCCCGGGCGACGTCGGCGAGCGCGCGTGGATCTCGCTCGTCGCCCGCACGAGGCGCGATGGCCCCGAGGATCCCCTCGAGATCGCGGCACGAGACCCCCTCGTCGAGCAGCCTTCGGAGCACGTCCGTGAGGAGGCTCACGGAGATCGGCTTCGGCACGGAGCTCCGGACGATCGGAGACTCGCCCGCAATCGTGTCGAGCATGCGCTGCACGTCCGCCGGGCCGAGGAGCTCCGCCGCGCGCTTTCGAGCGACGGCCTCGACCGCGCGGGCGACGTCGTCCGCGGCAGACTTGGGGTCCGCGAGGGTGAGCCGCAGGAGGGGCACCTCGAAGAGCGCGATCGCGGCTTCGTTCGTCCCGAGGGTCGAGACGGGCTCGCAGGCGATGGGGCGGAGGGGGAGGCCGAGCTCGGCGAAGAGGCTGTCCCGGAGCGCCTCGAGCCTTGCGTCGATGGCTCGGCCGGAGGAGGCGAAGAGCCCAGGGCCGACACGGATCGAGATCGGCTTCACCTGTGCAAGAAAACGTTTTGATTCCGAAGCTTTGTGGGTGCTTTTTGCGCGGGCTCCGGCGCCCCAAGCGGCGGCGAGGGAGAGGAGCCCGAGGGCGGCGAAGGGCGCGAGCGGGAGACCCGGGACGAGCCCGAGCAGGAGAACGAAGACGCCGGTCGTCGCGAGGGCACGAGGGGAGGCCGCGAGCTGGGCCACGAGCTCGTCGCCGAGGGACACCTCGGCCCTCGCCGTGCGGGTCACGAGGATGCCCGCGGCGGTCGAGAGCACGAGCGCCGGAACCTGAGAGACCAGCCCGTCGCCCACCGCGAGGAGCACGTACTTCGCCACCGCCTCTTCGATCGGGAGGCCGCGCTGGGCCACGCCGACGACGAGGCCGAAGACGACGTTGACGATGGCGATGACGACCGTCGCGATGACGTCTCCCTTCACGAACTTCATCGCGCCGTCCATGGCGCCGAAGAATTGGCTCCGAAGGCCGAGCTCCTCGCGCCGCGCCCGCGCCTCCTCGGGGGAGATGGTCCCGGCGCGGAGCTCGGCGTCGATGGCGAGCTGGCGGCCCGGGAGCGCGTCGAGCGAAAACCTTGCCGACACCTCCGCGACGCGCTCGGCCCCTCGGGCGATCACCACGTATTGCACGATGGTCAGCACGGCGAACACCACGGCGCCCACGAGCACGTTCCCTCGAACGACGAACCCTCCGAAGGCACGAATCACCGAGCCGGCGTCCCCCTGGAGGAGGATGAGCCGGCTCGACGAGACGTTGAGCGCGAGGCGAAACAGGGTGGTGAGGAGGAGCACCGTCGGGAAGGCCGAGAGGCTCGCCGTGTCGCGCGCGTAGAGCACGATCACCATCACCGCGACCGACAGCGTCACGTTGGCCGCGAGGAGCACGTCGAGCAGCCACGTCGGCAGCACGAGGACGAGCATCGCCACGGTGGCCAAGACGAAGGTCGCGAGGGCCATTTCGCGGAGGCCGCGCGACGCCGGGGAAGGGAGGGGGGGGCTCACGGCCGAGAGACTAAATCAACGCGACGATCTTCGTGCGACGCGCGCACCCGCGATGCCGCCCGTTTTTATGGTTGGCGCGTAAAGTGACTGTGGACGGGCGCGCTGGGGAGGGTGAGGGGACGCTTCGGGCAGGGGGTCCGGGAGAACGTGTCGGAGAAACGCATGTCCGGGCGGCAGGGTCGGCCGTTGCCTGGCCCTCAAAAATCCCTCTCTCCGCGGGGTAGCTCCCGATTTCACGCCCTCTCGAGAGGACTCCGGGTATAGTTCCATCCCTGCCATGGAGCCTCCGCGCACCAGTCAACCCCCCGCCGCACCCCAAGGGGCCCGCAAGTTCAAGCGAATGGGCTTCGGGCTGTCCGACGTCGGGCGCAAACGCAAGTCGAACGAGGACGCCTACTTCTTCGACGACGGCCTCGGCCTCTACATCGTCGGTGACGGAATGGGCGGCCACGCGGCTGGCGAAATCGCGAGCCAGGAGGCCGTCGAGACCGTGTACGGCATGGTCAAGCGGGGGATCCCGAACCTGCGCGAGCTGACGAGCCCGCCCGACGAGGCGATGGTGCGCGCCGCTTTCCGCGTGATGGAGAGCTCCATCCAAGCCGCGACCTACATGGTCTTCTCGATGGCGGAGATGGACCGCGGCAAGAGCGGCATGGGGACGACCGTGAGCGCCCTCCTCGTCCTCGGCGATTTCGCGATCACCGCCCAGGTCGGCGACAGCCGCATCTACCGCACGCGCGCCGGCACCGTGGAGCAGCTCACCGAAGATCACACGCTCATCGCGTGGCAGATCAAGCAGGGCCTCATCACGCCCCAAGAGGCGCAGCGCTCTCCCCACCGCAACGTCATCACGCGCGCCGTCGGCAACCGCGACTACGTGCAGGTCGACACCGGCCTCGTCGAGCTTCAAAAGGGGGACCGGTTCCTCCTCTGCAGCGACGGGCTCCACGGTTACCTCAAAGACGAGGACGTGTGCCCCGTGGTCGATCTCGGCCAAGAGAACGCCGTACGAAAATTCATCGACCTCGCGAACGAGCGCGGTGGCAAAGACAACATCACCGCCATCCTCGTCGAGATCGACTGACCTCTGCAGGCCGAAGGGACGACCGCAGGTCGGCCACGCCATCGAAGCCGGAAAGTTGACCCTTTCCGAGCGACCTTGATAGGGGGAAAAAGTGCCCTTCGTTCGGCCTCGAGCCGGCGGTGGGCGTGGCAGCCCTCCGTGTCCAGCGTGACACAGCGGGTCGCCCATACTGCACGAAATCGTTGGAGTTTTCGGGTGGCTTGGGACGTGAATCACGGGCCCCGCGAGGTGACACGATGAAAAAGATCGGCGGACGAATTGGCGTTCTCATGGGTGGCGCGAGCGCGGAGCGCGAGGTCTCGCTGCGGTCGGGCGACGGGGTCGCACAGGCCCTCGAGTCGCTCGGTCACGAGGTGGTTCGCATCGTCCTCGATCGTCCCGAGACGTTCGCCGAGGCCATCGTGAAGGCCCGCATCGACGTCGCGTTTCTCGCGCTCCACGGTCGCTACGGCGAGGACGGCTGCGTGCAAGGCCTCCTCGAGCTGCTCCGTATCCCGTACACTGGCTCGAGCGTGCTCGCGTCGGCCCTCGCGATGGACAAGCTCAAGGCGAAGGAGCTCTTCCGCCTCCACAACGTGCCGACGCCGCCCTACTTCGTCGCCGACGAGTCGACCCTCGAGGGGCTCGCCGAGACCCACGAGAGCTTCGGCTTTCCCGCCGTCGTCAAGCCCCGCCGCGAGGGCTCGTCCGTCGGGCTCGCGATCGCGAAGGACCTCCCCGAGCTCGCCGCGGGTATCCGCGCGGCGCTCGACCACGACGACTCGGTCCTCGTCGAGCGATTCGTGAAGGGCATGGAGGTGCACGTGGCGCTCCTCGGTGGCCGTGTCCTCGGCGCGATCGAGGTCTGCCCGAAGAGCGGCGTCTACGACTACGCCTCGAAGTACACCCCCGGCGCGACCGAGTACGTGGCTCCCCCGCGGCTCCCGACGACGCGCCTCCGTGGGGTCATGAACCTGGCCGAACGTGCCGCGAAGGCCCTCGGCTGCACGGGCGCCTGCCGCGTCGATCTCCTCGTCACCGAGGGAGAGAACGAGTACGTGCTCGAGGTCAACACGCTCCCCGGCATGACGAGGACCTCGCTCCTCCCCAAGATCGCCGAGCAGGCCGGAATCGACTATCCGACCTTGTGCGACCTCATCCTCGACCAGGCTCGCCTTCATGGGCCGCAAGAGGTGGCGCCGTCGTCTGCCGTTCGAGTCGCCGCCGAGCCCAAGGTGACGCGCGTGCGTCGCGCGGGCTGAATGGTCGACCGGGACGTCCACAAGCGCTACCTCGACTACCGCGAGTCGTACGAGTACTTCGCGCGGGGTGAGCCGCGCATGTCACTCGAGGAGTTCGCCCCGCTCGACGCCGAGCTCCGCGCCCTCTCGGCCCGGGACGACCTCGACGACGAGGACGAGGTCCGGAAAGAGACGCTCGCCCGCCTTCTTTACCGGGACTGACCAAGCGCTCGTTCGAGGTCGCGAAGGTTCTCTCTCCCTCGCCGAATTGCGCGCTATCCTCGTAGGTCTTGGACGAGCAGCTCCCGCGACTCCTCTCCGGCCGCTACCGCCTCGATGCCCGACTCGGGCAAGGAGGAATGGGGGTCGTGTACCGCGGGCTCGACCTCGTCATGCAGCGCCCCGTCGCGGTCAAGCTCGTACGGACGCGCGAGGGCGTGCGGATCGACGAGGCCATCACCGGGAGGTTTCTCCGCGAGGCGAAGCACACGGCGAGGATCGTCCACGAGAACATCATCGACGTCTTCGATCTCGGCCGGAGCGAGGAGGGGGATCTGTTCTTCGTGATGGAGCTGCTCGAGGGGCAGACCCTCTCGCAGGTGCTCCAGACCCAAGAGCGGCTCGATCCCGAGCTCGCCGTGCACGTCGGCGCGCAGATCGCGGACGCCCTCGACGCGGCGCACCGCGGTGGGATCGTCCATCGGGACCTCAAGCCCGCGAACGTGATGCTCGTGTCGCGGGGGCAAGATCCGGCGTTCGTGAAGGTCCTCGACTTCGGCGTCGCGAAGGCGCACTCGGCGGGGGAGGCCGAGACGGCCCTCACGCGCACCGGGGTCCTCGTCGGGACGATCGACTACATGGCGCCCGAGCAGATCCTCGGGCGCGCTGTCGACGGGCGCACGGACATCTACTCGCTCGGCGTGTTGCTCTACCGGATCGTCACCGGCACGAACCCGTTCCGGGATCCGCTGATGCCGGCGATGATCCACAATCACCTCAACGTGATGCCCGAGCCGATGCAGTCTCGGGTCCCGGGGACCGAGATCACCCTCGCGCTCGAGCGCGCCGTCGAGAAGTGCCTCCGCAAAGACCCGAAGGACCGCTTCGCCGCCATGTCCGACGTGGCCGCTGCGCTGCGCGCGTCGCTCCGGCTCGACCCATCGGATCTCCCGGAGCTCGGGGTGAGCGCCGAGCTCGAAGCCGATCTCGGGGACGACCCGTACGACGACGGCTTCTCGGACGATGCCAAGACACGCGTCCAGCGGCGAAAAGAGACCGCCGTCACCCGCGTACGTGCGTCGCGCCCACCCCCCCGCGACGCCACCGCCGTGACCCGCGTGTCGAGGCCCGCTGTCCCCGAGGCGGGGCCGGAGACGGCTCCTTCACGAGGGCCCGCGCCGTTTCCCCACACCCCCGCTCTCCCGCCCGCCCGGCCGGCGCCCGCGCCCGCGCCGCCCGACGCGCTCCCTGTCCTCGTCGCGAGCGACGAGCACGAGGACTTCTCCGCCGGGAAGACGCGCGTCGACCCGACGATCCGCTGCGCGATGTGCAACACGCCCAATCCGAGGGGGGCCGTCCACTGTGCGGCGTGCGGGGTGGGCCTCCACACGGGGGAGCAAGCCGCGGTGCGGGCGCGCGTGCGGCCTGCGGGGCCAGAGGTGCCACTCGTCCACGCCCCGCCACAGCCCGGGCCATTCATGCACCCTTCGTCGGTCGAAGGTGCGCGCGGCCCCCACATGGGCTCCGGTTCTCCCCCTTGGCCGCAGTCACCTCCCACACCGCCCGCCCCTCCGAGCCCCGAGCCGCCGGTCGAGGGCGTGTGGGCCCGTGTGCTTCGTTGGGCAGGAATTCGACGCTGACACGCCGGGGCGCCTGCCCCGTAGGGGCCCCTACGCCGCCTCGTCGGGCTTCTTCGTGAGCGCCTTCTTTGCCTTGTATCCGTAGTACGCCAGCGCCGCCGCGCCGACCCCGAGGAAGCAGATGGCGATGAGGCGCTTCATCCGCGGAGAGCTCATGTCTCCGTCGGCGATGTCGGCCATCACGCCGTCCGAGCTGCCGGAGCCCTGACTCGCGCCCTCGCCACCTCCGGAGGTCGTCCTGGACCCGCCGCTGAGCTCGTCTCCCGAAGCGCCCCCTCCGAGCGATGCTTTGCTCGAGGCGTGCCCACCGCCACCCATCGAACCGCCGCCACCGCCACCACCACCGCCGCCGCCACCGCCACCGCTGGCCGTCGAGCCGCCACTTCCACTCCCCCCGCCGCTGCCCCCGCCGCTGCCTCCGCCCCCGCCGCCCCCGCCACCCGAGGAGACGACGTTGCCGGCGCTCGAGCTGCGACTCGAGAGGGCGCCCCCGAGCAACTTGGTGGCGCCCGCAGCGACCAAGAGGACGCCGACGAGCAAGACCGCGTACTCGACGAGCGAGGCTGCGCGGCGATGCCGTGGAGGAATGAGCTTGCCCATCTCCTGAAAACCGTACTCTGGCGCGCAGGAATGGCAAAGCCCAAGGTCGGATCTTCTCCGAGAGGGGCAGGTACCGCGCGGCTACGAACGAAGTGCGAGGACCGAGGCGTTCCGGGTTAGGCTCGGGTTCGTGCGTGGCGCCGCTCTCGCTCGACTCCATGGGATTTCGAAGACCTATGGGGGCGTCCGCGTGGTGTCGAACGTCGATCTGACCGTGTCCGCTGGTAAGGTGCTTGTTATCGCTGGGGAAAATGGAGCGGGAAAGACCACGGCGCTCCGGGTTCTGGCGGGCCTCGTTCGGCCCGATTCGGGAGCGGTGGAGGTCGCGGGGGCGCGTGCCGTCGAGGCGAGCCCGCGCGCGGCCCGGGCCGCCGGGATCGCGCTCGTGGCGCAGCACTTTTCCCTCGTCGAAGGCCTCTCGGCCCTCGAGAACGTGGTGCTCTCGGCGCCGCCGAAGGGGCCTTGGGGGGCGTTTCGCGCCGATCTCGCGCGGCAGAAGGTCGAAGCGATCCTGTCGCGTCTCGGTGCGCGTCTCGATCTGGCGAGCGACGTCGCCGCCCTCGGGGTCGGAGACCGTCAGCGCCTCGAGCTCGCGAGGGCGCTCTACGCCGACGCGAAGGTCCTCCTCCTCGACGAGCCCACTGCGATCCTGTCGCCGCGTGAGGCCGACGACCTCTACGGCATCCTTCACGACTTGGCAGCCGAGGGACGCGCGGTCGCCGTGGTGAGCCACAAGCTGGACGAGATTCGTCGACACGCGGACGCGGTGACGGTGCTTCGTCGAGGGGAGGTCACCCTCGACGAGCCGCTCTCCCGCGGGGCCGTCGACGCCGAGACGATGGCGCGCGTCGAGCACGCGATCCTCGGCGGCGCGACGGCGCGCCTCGAGCCCGCACCGCCCCGTGAGCGCGGAGCTGCCGTGGCAACCCTCACCCGTGCGAGCGTAGGGCGGCTGCGCGAGCTCGATCTCGTGGTGCGCGAAGGTGAGATCGTCGGTGTGGCGGGTGTCGCCGGCAACGGCCAAGAGGAGCTCGTCCACCTGCTCGCGGGGGCGGTGGGGGCCGAGTCCGGATCGGTGTCGCTCCCTGCGCAGGTAGCCGTCGTTCACGAGGACCGCCACCGAGAGGGGCTCTGTCTCGACGTCCCCTTGCGCGACAACGTCCTCCTCGGGGAGCACGCGCGGTACTCCCGGTTCGGTCTGCTCGACGCGAAGGCCATGGACGCCGAGGCTCGGCGCAGGCTCGAGGCCGTCCGTGTGCGCGGCTCCGGAGACGCGCTCGAGCTCGACCTCCCGGCGCGCGCTCTCTCGGGGGGGAATCAACAAAAAGTCGTGTGTGCCCGTGCATTTGCGCGTGTCTCGGCGGGCGCGAAGCTGCTCGTCCTGGCGCACCCCACGCGGGGCGTGGACCCCGGCGCCGCACACACGATTCGCGAGGGAATTCGCGAAGCGGCGAGCTCGTGCGGCGTGGTCGTCGTGAGCGCCGACCTCGGCGAGCTTCGCGAGCTCGCGTCGCGGATCCTCGTGCTCTTCCGCGGCCGAGCCCGCGAGCTCCCCGTCACCTCCTCCGACGAAGAGATCGGCCGGGCCATGCTCGGGGAGGGGAGCTCGTGAGCGCACGCGCCGTGGACCGGCTCGCCGTCGTCGCGTTCGCGCTCCTCGCGACGTACGTCGCCTTCGGGCTCGTCGTGCTCGCGTACGGCGAGTCGCCCGCTCGAATGGCCGGCGCGCTCCTCGAGGGCACTCTCGGCTCCGCGTACGGCATAGGTCAGGTCCTCTTCAAGGCGACCCCGCTCCTCTTCGCGGGCGTCGCGATCGACGTTGGGCTGCGCGCGAAGCTCTTCAACGTCGGCGCGGAAGGGCAGATCGCCGTCGCGAGCTTGGTCTCGGCGGTCGTCGGCGCCGGCTTGCCTCAGGGGACGCCCCGTCCGGTCGCGTGGCTCGTGGTCGTCGCGGCCGCGATGCTGGCGGGGGCCGTGTGGGCGATGCCTCCCGCCCTCCTCAAGGCGCGTCGCGGAGTCCACGAGGTCCTGTCGACCGTCCTCATGAACAAGGTCGCCGACGCGCTCCTCTCGCTGGCGCTCGCGTCGGGGCTCGCCCTGGCCGGGACCACGCGGACGCGGGACGTCGTACCGTCCGCGCGGATCCCCAGGCTCGACGTCCTCTCGGACGCGTTCCGTGGGTCGTCCGCGAGCCTCTCGGTCGGCCTCGCCGTGGCGGTCGCGTTCATGGCCTCGTCCGCGTTCCGGCGCACGCGGGTGCGTGAGCTGTGGCTCGTCGGGGAGAACCCGTCCGCGGCGCGCGCCGCAGGGCTCCCGGTCACGTCTCGGGTCGCGCAGGCGATGCTCCTCTCGGGAGCGCTCGCGGGCCTCGCGTCGTCCGCGACCGTGCTCGGGTACAAGGGATACTTCGAGCTCGGCCTCGGCGCGGGCGCCGGGTTCGGGGGGCTCGCGGTGGCCATGATCGGCCGTGGGAGCGCCGGAGGTCTCGTCGGCGCCGCCCTCTTCTTCGGTGTGCTCGAGCAAGGTGGCCTCGTCGTGAACGCGCACGTGCCGCGGGACGTGATGAGCGTGCTCGAAGGCCTCGCGATCGTGCTCGTCGTGCTCGGCGAGCGTCTCATGGTTCGCGGACGGTCCATGGAGGGAGCCCGATGAGCGGCCTCTTCTCGGCGGCGTTCGTCGCCGCGTCGCTCCGCATGACCGTCCCGTTGGGGTTCGCGGCGATGGGGGGCGTGCTGTCCGAGCGCTCGGGGGTCCCCAACATCGCGCTCGAGGGGACCATGCTCGGCGCCGCGTTCGGAGCCGTCGCCATCCACGAGGCGACGGGGAGCCCCGTGGCGGGTCTCGTCGGGGGCGCGCTCACCGGGGCGCTCTTCGGCGTCGTTCACGCGGTGCTCGTCGTCCGGGCTCGCGTCGACGCGATCGTGAGCGGCCTCGCGCTCAACCTGATCGCCGTCGGGGGCACCCGTTCCCTCCTCCGGGCATTCTATCATTCGAGCGCCAACTCTCCGAATGTGATGGGTTTTTCGTATTTCGACACCCGCTCGCCGGTCCTCCGGGTGATCGTGGACCCGATGACCTGGGTCTTCGTGGCGGCGATCTTGGCCACGGTCTGGCTCGTCGGTCGTTCGTGGCTCGGCCTCTGGATTCGCGCATCCGGAGACGATCCGCGCTCGGCGCACGCGGCGGCGGTCCCCGTGGGGCGTGTGCGCTTCGGGGCGGTGGTGCTCGGGTGCTTGCTCGCGGGGCTAGGCGGCGTCGCCCTCGCGTTCGAGCAGCGCCAGTTCCAGTCGGGCATGACGGGCGGCCGTGGTTTCATCGCCCTCGCCGCGGTCATCGTCGCGGGGTGGAGGCCAGGCCGCGCCGTGCTGGCGTGCGCGGTCTTCGCGACCCTGGATGCGGCAGGCTTCGTGCTCCAGGATCGCGGCGGCGCGCTCCCACAGCTCTTCGCCGCGCTCCCCTACGTCGGCACCCTGCTCGTGCTCGTCTTCGTGGGCACGCGTGGGCGCGCTGCTCCCCGTGGGCTCGGCCAACACCACGACGACGGCGACGTCTAGGCGAGCGTGCCGTGGAGCGCGTGCCCCTCGCGCACGACGAGGCGCGTGCGGGCGACTCCGAACGGTTGAACGACCCCGATCTCGTGCGGAAGATCGAAGGCCGCGAAGTCGGCGTCGTAGCCGACCCGGATCCGGCCCTTGCTAGCCCCGAGCCCGAGGCTCTCCGCGGCGTTTCGCGTCGCCCCGAGGAGCGCTTCGTCCGGCGAGAGGCCATAGCTCCTGACGGCGAACGCGAGCGCGAGGGGGAGGCTCTCGGTCGGGGCCGTGCCGGGGTTGGCGTCGCTCGCCACGACGAGCCGGACGCCCGCCGCTCGAAGCGCTGCGACGTCGGGAGGTGCCTGTCCGAGCGTGAAGCTCGCGAGGGGGAGGAGCCCCGCGAAGACACCGGCGGACGCGAGCGCGAGCACTCCCTTCGCGCCCACGTTTTCGAGGTGGTCGGCGGAGTGCGCGCCGAGCTCGGCGGAGAGCTCGGCGCCTCCGACGTCGGCGAATTGGCCCACGTGAAGACGGACGTCGAGGCCGAGCCCACGGGCCGCGATGCCGAGCCCCTTCGCTTCGGCCGTGGAGAAGGCGTTCGCGTCCACGTACGCGTCGACGTAGCGCGCGAGCCCCTCGGCGGCCACGCGAGGCAAGAGCTCCCCGACGACGCGCGCGACGTAGGCGTCCCGATCGTCGCGCATGTCCTTCGGGAGGGCATGCAATCCGAGGAAGGTCGGGACGACGTGAGGCAGGCTCCCGTCTTCTCGCGCCTGCGCGATGGCACGCAGCTGCCGGAGCTCGAGCTCGGGGACGAGCCCGTATCCGCTCTTCACCTCCACGGTGGTTACTCCGAGAGCCGCCATGCGACGAAGGCGTGCCTCGAGCACCCGAGCGACGGCCTCCGTGTCGACCTCGGCGATGGCCCGCTGGGAGGCCACGATCCCGCCGCCTCGCGCCGCGATGTCGCGGTAGTCGCACCCGGCCATGCGCATCGCGTATTCGTCGTGGCGCGACCCGACCCACGCCGCGTGGGTGTGCGCGTCGACGAGGCCGGGGAGCACCACGCCACCCAGCGCGATCGTGCGGAGCCCGCGGGGGGCGTCGGCGCGGCTCCCGACGAACGAGAACTGGCCGTGCTCGTCGACGGCGATGGCTCCGTCCTCGATGACTCCGAGCGGGTTCGCCGTCGTCGCCGTGGCGGGGTCGCAGGTGACGATGCGGGGCGCCGTGAAGACGGTGGGCTCGGCCGTCGTCACGAGCCCCTCCGCGAGCCGAGGGCTCCGAGCTCGGCGGCGATGTCGGCGTGTCCGGCGAGGACCGCGTCGCGCTCTTCGCGCGTGACGGAGACCGGCCGGCACGCGCGGCGCATGGAGAGCCCGCGCTCGAGGGCCTGTTCGCACCGCGCGCGGAACGCCGGATCGCGCTCCATCCTGCCCGCGAGGGCGGCGCGCGCGCGCCGGACCATAGGCTCGCTCGAGCACACGAGCGCCATGTCGCAGCCGGCTGCGATCGCGGAAACCGCAGTGGTTTCGACCTCTTGCGAGAGCGCTTTCATCTCGAGGTCGTCCGACACGAGCACGCCGCGAAAGCCGAGCGTCGTGCGCAGGAGGTCCGTGGAGATCGCCTTTGAGAGCGTAGCGGGCGCGTCGGGATCGAGGGCAGGGTAGAGCACGTGGGCGCTCATGAGGGCGGGGAGGGAGGTCTTCGCCGCGAGCTCGAAGGGGCGCAGCTCGGTCGCTTCGAGGGCGCCCCGCGAGCGGCGCACGATGGGCAGCTCCACGTGGGAGTCCGTGTCGGTGTCGCCGTGTCCGGGGAAGTGTTTTCCACACGCGAGCAGCCCGCCCTCTTCGATCCCCTTCGCGAACGCGAGCGCCAAGCGAGCCGCGACGTCGGCCGTCGTGCCGAACGCGCGGTCTCCGATGATGGGGTTCTTCGGGTTCGAGTCGACGTCGAGGATCGGCGCGAAGCTCATCGTCAGACCGATGGCGCGAAGCTCTTCGGCGATCGCAAGGCCCGCGCGGCGGACGAGATCCACGTCGCCGGTCGACCCGAGCGCTCGCATCGTCGGCAGCGTGAGCACGGGCGGGCCGAGCCTCGCGACCCGGCCACCTTCTTGGTCGATCGCGAGGAGCGGAGGGAGCCCCTCGGGTGCTTCCCGTGCGAGCTCACCGAGCGTCGCGGCGAGCGCGTGGAGCCCGTCGCGCCCGGGGGTCACGTTCCGCTTGAAGACGATGAAGCCTCCGAGCCTTCCCGCGCGATGATCGGCGAGAAGCGTCTCGCTCGGGCTCGGGCCGTCGTACCCGACGACGAGGAGCTGGCCGGCGAGGGCCTCGGGGTCGAGAGACCGTGCGACCTCGGATTCCGTGCGTTCCATCGCGACCCAGTCTATTCGATGAGGATGCGGCTTCGCCCCTTTGTGGCAGCGTTTTCGTGGTGCCTCGCCTCGTCGTTCGGTTGCGGCGGAGGTCGCGACGTCACCGCGCCCCTCGAGCCCGTGCCCTCGCCACCGGCGCTCCCTTCGAGCCCCGATACGTCGTCCTCGTCCGCCGTCCGGCCCGTCGCGACCGCCGAGCCCTCCCCGGGCATCGCGCCCCCGCGAGGCAAGCTCCGGCTCCGCGAGGCGCGGCTCAAGATGCTCGCGCTCGTCAACCGTGATCGGGCCACCCAGGGCCTTGGGCCTCTCGCGCTCGACGAGGGCCCCGCCCAGCGCGCCGGCCAGCGCCACGCCGAGGACATGGCGAAAAATGGCTTCCTCGGACACTACGGCACGGACGGCTCCGTCCCCGAACAGCGTCACACGGAGGCCGGTGGCAGCGACATGGTGCTCGAGAACGCGTCCTGCATGGACGACCTCAAGCGGAGGGAGCTCGATCCCGACCCGCTCGTGGACGAGGCCGACATCGAGCGCGCCGAGCACATGTTCTTCGACGAGGTGCCGCCGCACGACGGCCATCGCAAGAACATCTTGAAGCCCCAGCACACACGCGTCGGCATCGGCATCGCGCTGCCTCGGCCGCTCCCCGGCGAGATCGCGGTGCCCTGCATCACGCACGAAATGGTCGACGGATACGGCACCTACGGGGCGCTCCCGGCGAAGGCGACCGTGGGCGCGACGCTTCGTGTGGAGGGTGCATTGTCCGGGCCGGCCCAGCTCGGCGGCGTCGGGATCTCGCGCGTCGACATGCCGAAGCCGCTCCCGCCCGCCGAGGCCAACAAGCGCCGCAGCTACACCGTGCCCAGCCCCTACGAGACCTACTGGCCGAAGGGCTTCGTGACGAAGATCCCGGTCGAGGTCACCCCCACCGGGTTCCGGATCGACGTGCCTCTGTCGGATGCGGGGAAACCTGGGCTCTATTCGGTCGCCATCTTCGGCAAGCTCCCGGGGCAGTCGAGCTACGGGATGCTCTCGCTCCGCACGATCACGGTAGCACCGAAGTAGGTCTTTGTAGGGGATGGCTTCCCTCAGAGGCGGACGACGCGTCGTCGTTCGACCTTCATGGATCGGCGAGGGCGGTCGTCCAGTCGGTCGGGCACTCGGGGCGCGCGGAGGAGCCCGGCCCGACGCAGGCGAGCGGGCTCGACCCCGGGCCCACGAGCAGGAACGTCGTCGGGGACACGAACGGGAGCGCACGAACGCGCCGCTTCTCGATCGCGAGCCGTCGACGCTCGCGCTCGTCGGCGTGGGCCGAGGCGTCGAGCTTGTCGAGCTGGGCACGCACTCGGTCGCGGGTGTCGTCGTCGTCGGCCACGGCGTACGCCCGCTCGAGCGCCTTCCGTGCGGCTTCGCGCTCTCCCGCGCGGCCAAGGAGCGAGACGGCGGCGAGGGTGCGGTCGGCCTTGGCGCCGAGCTCCACCGCGTGCACGATCGCGAGCGCGCCGTCCCTCCGCCAGGCTTCGCGTTCGGTCTCGTCGTCGAGCCACGCCGGCCCGAGGTAGCTCACGAACTCGCCGTAGTGGAGCCACACGTTCGGGTCCCGGGGACGGAGACGCGTGCCTTCCTCGAGGTAGCGACGGGCCGCGACCGCGTCTTTCCGCTCTCCTTTCGGGGGGCGGTACACGAGCAGCGTGTCGACGTAGCGGTAGATGGGGACGAAGTCCTTGTCGAGCACGAGGAGACCGTCCAAAAAGCGAACGAGATCATTATGTTCCAGCTCTCGGTGCTCGGACCAATGCCGGCCGTACTCGACGAGCAGCTTCGCCCAGAGGATGTCGCAGGCGGCGGAGTCGTAGCCGAGCGTCATACGCTTCAGCTGCGAGGCAGGCGGCAAGTAGAAGATGTCGGCCTTCGTCTTGGTGCGCGCGTGCTCGGCCGCGAGGCGCCCCTGACCTGCGGCGATGCCGGCGACCGACAAGACGCCGACCAGCACACCGACGACCCCCGCGCGGCTCACTCGACCTCCGAGAGCACGGTCATTCCTGGCTCGATGACGACCCCGCCGGGCTCGCTTCGGCCCCGAATCTCGAACGTGCTCGTGTTCCCGTCGCCGTCGAGGTCCCCGTGGGCGTGGGCCAGAAAGGACCCTTCGGGGCGGTCGTAGCCGAACGAGAAGGCGTGCGGGGCGTTGTTCGGGAGGGGCTCGAACGTGAGGGCCTTCCACGTCGGGTGGTCCCACGTGCCCGGAGCCTCGATCACGAGCACCCCGCGTGGGACCTGCGCGGGGGTGAGCGGCGCAGGCCCGGGGAGCGCACCCTCGTGGGCGAGCCCGTGGGCGACCGAGGCCTTCCCCAGGCGCTCGAGGCCCGAGACGGGCTCGGCGAGGCGCGAGGCGTGGAAGTCGCGGATGAAGGTCGGGACGGCCGTCGCCAAGATGGCGCCCACGACCGCGAACCCGATGGCGCCTTGGAGCGCCGTCGCCCCGCGAGCGCGCACCCGGCTCATTCCTCGGGATCCTCTTTCACGAGGTTTCCGACCAGGGCATGCGCGTCGGACCCGGGCGCGACCGGCACCCAGAAGAGGGACCGTGTTCCGTTGCCGTTCAGATCGCCTTCGGCGTAGGCCTTCGCCTGGGCCTGGAACCCGATGCCCTCCGACGTGAACCGGTACGCGTAGGATTGCGGCTGCGCGACGCTGAACCCGAGCTCTTTCCAAGGCGAGCCGGCCCAATCGGCGGACGTCGATTGGTAGCGTTTTCCGCGGACGTCGAGCGGGTCGGCGGGGACGCTCGCCTTGGACGATGGCGGGAAGTGCCGCATCGCGCGCTTCGCCTCGACGGTCGCGCCTGCGGGCTGGTTGGCGTCGGACTTGTCGTAGTACTCGGCGGCCGCCTTGCCGAGCGCGTTCACCTCGGCCACGGCCTCGGTCGTGCGGGTGTAACGAATGTAGCGCGCGGTCCCGTACATGCCGATGGCGCTCACGCCCGCCGCGACGACCACGAGGTTCATCACGTCGACGAGCGTGACGGCGCGCGACCGTCGACGGGAAGGGGGCCGGCCCGCGGAGGGGGGGGCCGGGCGGGCGCAGGGTTCGAGGGGGCGAAGACTCACGCGCCCTCCACGTTATCCTACTTGCGAGCGATTTCGCATACGGGTCTTATGCCCCCGTGCGCTTTCGTCTTTCCCGGGTGGGCCCGCTCCTTTTTTTCTCCGGTGCCTCGGCCCTCGTCTACCAGGTCGCGTGGCTCCGTGAGCTTCGGCTGGTCTTCGGAGCGAGCACCGCGGCATCGGCGGCCGTGCTCGGCGTCTTCATGGGAGGCCTCGGCCTCGGCGGGATCCTCCTCGGCAAGCGCGCTGACAAGGTACCCAATCCACTTCTTTTTTACGCCAACCTCGAGATCGCCGTCGCTGTCGCCGCGGCCGTGACACCGCTCCTCGTCTGGCTCGCTCGTACGCTCTACCTCGCGCTCGGGGGGCAGTCGACCTTGGGGATGGCGGGCGCGACCGTCGCGCGCCTCGTGCTCGGCGCGCTCGTGCTCATCGTGCCGACGACGCTCATGGGCGGCACGATGCCGGCGGCCGCGCGGGCCGTCTCGCACGAAGGCGATCCGGGTCGCCGGTCGATGTCGGCCCTCTACGGCATCAACACGCTCGGCGCGGTCGTCGGCGCGCTCGCCGCCAACTTCGTCATGCTGGAGGTCTTCGGCACGCGCCTGTCGCTCTGGATGACGTGCCTCCTCAACGTCCTCGTCGGGCTGGTCGGGCGCATGCTCTCCCGCGACCCGGTCGCCGAGCCCGTCCGCGAGGCCGCCCCCGCGCGCACGGTGGTGCCCGAAGCCGCCGAGGCCGCAGCGCCCGAGCCCGAGCCAGCGGCCGAGCTCGAGGCCGAGGCTCCCGCGAAGGACTCGGGCGAGAGCGGCGTCTCGCCGGAAAAAACACCTCCCTCGTCCGCGCGCCCCGCGACGACGGCGAAGGACGAGCCCTCGCAGGAGGTGCTCCCCGCGTCGCTCGCTTGGTTCCCTGTCGCGGCGGCGGGCGTCGTCGGCTTCGCGTTCCTCCTGATGGAGCTCGTGTGGTACCGCATGTTGGCCCCGCTCCTCGGCGGCTCGTCGTACACGTTCGGGCTCATCCTGGCGGTCGCGCTGCTCGGCATCGGCGTCGGAGGGGCGATCTACGGCTTCGGGAAGACGGTCCCCACGCTCCGAGGTTTCGCGCTCACGTGCGGTCTCGAGGCGCTGCTCATCGCGATCCCGTACGCGGCAGGCGATCGCATCGCGCTCCTCGCGCTCGGTCTGCGCCCGCTTCGTGTCCTCGGGTTCGGCGGGAGCATCGCCTCGTGGGCGCTCGTCTGCCTCGTCGTCATTTTTCCGGCCGCGGTCGTCTCGGGCGCGCAGTTCCCGCTCGTCATCGGCCTGTTCGGACGGGGAGGGAAAGATCTCGGAAAGCATATTGGTGTCGCTTATTTGGCGAACACCGTGGGCGCCATCGTCGGCTCGCTGTCGGGCGGGTTCGGGCTCATGCCCGCGCTCACGGCGCCCGGATGCTGGAAGCTCGTCGTCGCGCTGCTCGCGGGCTTCGGCATGGTCTCGCTCTTCCTCTCGGCGCGCCACGAAGAGCGCCGCGGACCGGTCTACGTCGGCGGTCTCGCGACCTCGTTGCTCGCCTTCGCGACGTTCTTTGCCGAGGGCCCAACGCCGGCCTGGAGGCACTCTCCGATCGGCGCCGGGCGCATGGACCCGCTCGCCGCGAACCCGTCGGCGAACGAAGTCGAGCGCTTCCGCCACGACGCTCGGAGCAGCATTTTGTGGGAGCGCGACGGCCTCGAGAGCACCGTGGCGGCGGGGCGCAAGTTCGGGACGAGCTTCATCGTCAACGGCAAGACCGACGGCAATTCGATAGGAGACGCGCCGACGCAGATCATGAGCGGGCTCCTCGGCTCGCTCTTGCACCCGTCGCCGAAGCGGGCGCTCGTCGTCGGCCTCGGCACCGGCAGCACCGCGGGGTGGCTCGGGAAGGTGGCCGGGATGGAACGCGTGGACGCCGTGGAGCTCGAGCCCGCGGTCATCGAGGTCGCCCGCGAGTGTTCCCCCATCAACGAGAAGGTGCTCGAGAACCCGAAGGTCCACGTGATCCTGGGCGACGCGCGCGAGGTGCTCCTCACGTCGCGAGAGCGGTACGACATCGTCTTCTCGGAGCCCTCGAACCCGTACCGCGCGGGGGTCTCGAGCCTCTACACGCAGGAGTACTACCGCGCCGCCAAGACGGCCCTCGGCGAGCAGGGCATCTTCATCCAGTGGATGCAGGGCTACGAGGTCGACGCCGACGCGCTCCACACGGTGCTCACCACGGTGCGCTCGGTGTTCGGGAGCGTCGAGCTGTGGGAGACCATGCCGGGGGACTTCTTGGTCCTCGCCCGCTCGTCGCCCGTCGCGTCGATCGACGTCGCCGCGATGACCGACCGGCTCGCCCAAGAACCCTACAAGACCGCGGTGAAATACGTGTGGGGCGGCGCCTCGCCCGAGGTGGTGCTCTCGCACTTCGTCGCGACGGACGACTTCGCGAAGCGCCTCGTCGACAACCACGTCGGGTTCGTCAACAAGGACGACCTGAACCGCCTCGAGTTCTCGTACGCGCGCACCGTGGGAGAGCAGGGGACCCTCGCCGACGAGACCATCCGCTTGTCCCGCGCGCTCGGCACCGATCGCCCGGCGGTCTCGGCGAAGGTGCGCTGGGACCGGGTCGACGCGTCGTGGGTGCTCTTTCGCATGATGAACGACGTCCCCGCGCCGTTCCCGCGCCCTTTGGACCCGTCGCGCGCCGACGAAGAGCAGGGCCTCCGTAAGGCGTACGCCGGCTTCCTCGGGGGCCCGGGGCTCGAGGTGGTCCGCGCCTTCCAGCAGGCAAAAGTCCCCGAGCCGACCTACTTCGAGACCCTGGAGCTCGCGCGCGCCGCGGCCCGCAGCTCCCTCGACGCCAAGGTGGTCGAGGTCGCCGTGGGCCCTCTCGATCCCGGCACGGCGAAGCTCCTTTTGGCCGAGCGTGTCGCGCGCACCGGAGACGACAAGTCCGCCGTGGCGCTCCTCGTCGAGGGCTTCGGCCTCGCCCGCGCGTCGGTGTGGGTCGACAAGCGCGCCTTGCTCCAAGCGCTCGCGCTGGCGCGTGAGATCGTGGGGCGGTCGACTTGGGCGGCCGATCCGCTGCTCGCCGCGCTCGAGACGCCGTTCGTCCTCCACATGGAAGACATGGCGCGCCATCGCGTCGCGATCTGGCTCTCGTCGCGCGCCCAGAACGCGACATGTGCGGCCGTGTCGGGAGATCCCCGCGGCTTCCCGTGGGAGCAGAAGGCCCTCGAGGAGCGCGTGGCCTGCCTCACGCGCGTCGGCTCTCCCGCGCTCCCCGCGGCCCAGGCCGATCTAGGGCGCTTCGTGCGTCAAGCCCCCACGCCCGTCGGGGGGCGTTGACCAATCCCGTCGGTCCATGGGGCTCGGGGTGTCGAAAAACGTCACTTGCGGCTGGGACAGCCCGAAAAAGCCGGAAAATTCACATGGACCGGCCCGTGCATTAGGCTCCATCACCGAAAGGGAAAGACCATGAAGAGTTTCCTCCGCAAGAAGCGAGCGGGCGGTTTTACGCTCATCGAGCTCATGATCGTGGTCGCCATCGTGGCGATCCTCGCGCTCCTCGCCATCTTCGGCGTGAGCAAGTTCCTCGCGACGTCGAAGACGGCCGAGGCCACCAACACCATCGGCCAGGTCAACAAGCTCTCGATGCAGGCGTACGAGCGCGAGATGGCCACCCCGCAGCTCCAGACGGCGGGCGGCCCCGGCGGCAGCAACATCCACGCCTTCTGTGGCACCTCGAACGCGGTCCCCGCGAACGCTGCCGACGTGAAGAACAAGAAGTACACCCCCAACCCGGGTGGCGACTACCTCGCGCTCGTCGCGGGCACGAACGACAACGTGACCGGCTGGCGCTGCCTCAAGCACGAGATGGGCGAGCCGCAGTACTACCGCTACCAGTACACCAAGGGTGCGGCGCCGACGATGGGTTCTCCGGCGGGTTTGCCCGGCGGTGCGTCGTGGCTCGCCGAGGCCGAGGGTGACCTCGACGGCGACGGCACGCTCTCGCGCTTCGTGACCGGTGGTGGCCTCTCGGCGCAAAACACGCCGGTTCCGTTCACGCAGATCGTGCAAGAGAACCCGGAAGAGTAATCTTTGGGAGAGGGGCCGTGAATCGTCACGGCCCCTTGCTCACCGGAGGAGCGATGATTCGAAGCCGTCGGTACTCACGAGGGTTCACCCTCATCGAGCTCATGATCGTGGTGGCCATCGTCGCGGTGCTCGCGCTCCTTGGCGTCGCCGGGTATCGGCGCATCATTCGAACGTCGCACTCCGCCGAAGCGCGGCAGATGATCGGCGCGATCAAGATCGCGCAGGAGCAGCGGCGTGCCGAGACAGGCTCGTACGCGAGCCCGTCGCCTGGCATCACGGGCGCTGCCAACTTCTGCCCGACCGGCGCCGGCCTCTCTCAGAAGTTCGCGTGGAACCCGGGCTGTCTGAACTGGTCCGTGCTCCCCGTCCAGTCGGATGGACCGGTTCTGTTTCGGTATGCCTCGGTCGCCGGGGCTGCGGGCGCGGCACCCCCCGCGCTCAATATTCAGGGTCAGAACGTGATCTGGCCCGCGCCCACGGTCAACGATTGGTTCGTCACCGTGGCCGAGGTCGACGAGAACGGCGACGGCACCTTCTGCCGCCTCGCGGGTAGCTCGTTCACCAACGAAATTTGGGTCGAGAACGAAGGCGACTGACCGCCCGGCTCGCCGAGCGAAGTGCTTTTGGGACGTGGCTCTCGCCCCGTTCAACGCGTGAGCCGAGTCGCGATATGTAGCGACAGCGCTCTCGCGCTCGCCTCCTCGAGATGGCTTCCGTCGTACGTCACGTAGCTGCCCTCGAGCGCCAGTACCCGCGCGCCGGCGCCCGTGAGCCGAGCCCGAAGCGCCGCTTCGTCGAAGCCCGAGATGCGATCCTCGAGCTCGAGGAGCGCTGGGGCTACGGGAGGGCGAAAGGCGACGACGCGAACCCCGGTTCGGGTCCACTGCGTCACCCGCTCCACGAGCTCGTTCACGAGGCTCGGGTCGACCTTCGTCGACGCGAACACGTTGCGGTATTCCGTGAGCGCGAAATCCGGCTGCGCCGGGGTGAGTGTCGCTCCTACCCAACCGTCGGCGAAGAAGGTCTCTCGGTAGTGCGAGTCGGCCGGTCGGGCGCGGCGCCCTCCGCCGAAGAAGGGATCGAGCGGCATGGGCTCGAGGTAGTCGAGGGCTGGCGCGAGCACGATGCGCTCGAGCACCTCGCTGCGGGTTCGCCGCGACTCGGCGAGGTACCCATTGTCTTGCTGCGCGTGAGGCGTGAGCGCGTGGGGCGTGACGCCGAGCACGATCACCCGGCGCTCCGCCCGCGGGTCGAGCGCCCGATCGACGTAGGGGAGATACGGGCCACACAGGCACACACCCGAGAACCCCAGGTTGACGACGTTCGGGTCGCCCCAGCCCGCCTCGCGGAGCACGGCGCCCATCTCCGACGGCGCGAGGCCGTGGTAGACACGAGAGTCCCCCACGAGGGCAACATGCACGGACCCACGGATCCTGGCTTTTTCAGCCCAAAATCGCTTCGGGTGCACCCCCGCGTGAACCGTCTCGGCCTCGGGGTGGGGCCTCAGCGCGCCAGCCGCGAGGACGAGCGGTACGGCGAGGAGGAGCGTGCGGAGGATCGGCGCATCCACGGCTCTCGAGCGGTAGCACGAAACACGAGGTGCTCGCCATGACGGCCGACGCGACCCCGGACGCGATCGAGCGCCGGCACGCCCCCGAGGCGTCTGCCCCGTGGCTCTTCTCCCGCGAGCTCGACGCGGCCCTCCTCGTCGTGCCCTACCTCGTGGCCCTCGTGGCGTTCGTCGCGTCGGGGCTAAGCCTTTCCGGTGGCCTCCCGCGCGCGTACGCCGCGTGGGGGAGCCAGTTCGTGCTCGGCAACACGACCCATGTGATCCTCACGTTTCTCCTTCTGGGGGCGCGCCGTGACCTCTTGCATGCGGCGCCTGGGCAAGCGCGCACGATCATCGTCGGCGCGAGCCTCACGTGGGGCGTCGCGTTCGGGAGTTACTACGCGCTCGATCGCTACGCGCCGACGCTCATGGACCTCTTCCTCGCGTTCGTGATCACGCTCGCGTCGCACCACACGTTCTCCCAGTCGAAGGGGATCTGGTCGCTCTACGCGATGAGGGCGCCCGCGCCACCGTCGCCGTCCGAGCGCACCATGCAGCAGCGCTACGTGCCGGTCGCGCTGATCCTCGTGATGGTCCGCTGGCTCTTCGTGGCCGCCGGACCTGGCAAGGTGTTCCCGTTCATCGGCGCGGTCCCGGGCCTCGAGGCGCCGCTCCCGTACGCCGTCACGTTCGTGTTGGCGGCGGCGTGGGGCTTTTTCGCCGTCGCGACCGTGCGCGCGGCCGCGGGGGACGCGCCCTTCTACGCCCAAGCCAAGTCGCGCTACGTCGCCGCGAGCGCGCTCGCGGTGCTCGTGATGATCGTCGTGCCGCCATGGGGCAGCGTGATCGCCTCGGGGATGCATGGCATCGAGTACTTCTTGCTCACCCGTCGCATGCTCCGCCCGTTCCCGGGCGAGGAGACCCCCGTGGGGCCGAGGGTCGTGGTCCCGGCCATGCTGGTCGCCATCGCGCCGCTGCTCGTCGTCGGGATGACGACGGCGCCGTTCTCTCCGCGGCCCGGGAGGTTGGCCACGCTCGCCATGTTCGCGATGAACGCCGTCGTGCTCGCCCACTACTTCGCCGACGCCTTCACCTACCGGTTCCGCATCCCTTCGGTGCGCAAGAACGCCCTCGCGCGCCTCGGCTTCGGTCCACCTCTCGCGCCGAAGGGGTAGGCCCGCGAAGGCCCGAAAGCGCCGAGCCTCGTCCTCTGGTCCCCCGCGCTCCTCCACGTGCTCTTCAACTCTCTCGCTTTCTTCGTGTTCACCGCGGTGTTCTTCGCCGTGTGGCCGCTCGTGTGCGCGAACCGCCGCGCTCGGTACGTGGTCATTGCCTCGTTTTCATTGGTGTTTTACGGGTTTTGGGACCCGCGATACGTGCTCGTCCTCGTCGCCACGTGCGCCGCCGACTTCTCGTTCGCTCTCGCGATGGAGAGGTACCCGGCGCACCGTAGGCTCCTGCTCGTGAGCTCGCTCACGCTGAACCTCGGCACGCTCGTGGCGTTCAAGTACGCGACCTTCCTGGCCGGCCTCTCCGATCGCGCCCTCCACTCGGTCGGTGTCGGGTCGACGCTCGTGGCCACGTTGCCCGCGTTCCTGCGTGTGCTGCCGCCGGGCATCAGCTTCTACACGTTCCAGTCGATGAGCTACACGATCGACGTGTACCGGGGAAAGCTTCGTCCCACCCGGAGCTTCTTGCACTTCCTCGTCTTCGTCTCGATGTTCCCCCAGCTCGTCGCGGGACCCATCGTGCGAGCGACGGATCTGCTGCCGGCCCTCGAGGAGCACCGCCACCCGACGCCCGCCGAGCGATCGAGCGCGCTCGTCCTCGTCGTCGTCGGGTACTTCAAGAAGGTCGTCGTCGCCGATCACCTCTCGGCCACGGTCGAGTCGGTCTACGGCGGGGCGCGCGCGGGGTCGATGCTCTATTGGCTCGCGACCCTCATGTTCGCGTTTCAGATCTACTTCGACTTCTCGGGCTATTCGGACATCGCGCGGGGGCTCGCGCGCCTCATGGGGTACGAGTTCCCGCTGAACTTCGACCACCCGTACACCGCGCGCAGCATGCGTGAGCTCTGGCAGCGGTGGCACATCTCGCTCTCGACGTGGTTCCGTGACTACGTCTACGTGCCGCTCGGAGGCAACCGCCGGAGCGCCACGCGGAACCTCTGGATCACGATGCTCGCGTCCGGCATCTGGCACGGCGCATCGCTCACCTTCCTCGTGTGGGGCGCGTGGCACGCGCTGTGGCTCTCCGTCGAGCGCTGGACGCGGTGGCCGGAGCGCGCGGTCTCGTCGGTCGTCGGCAGGGTCGTGGCGATGCCCTTCGTGTTCCTGCTCACCCTGCTCGGGTGGGTGTTCTTCCGCGCGTCGTCGCTGACCAAGGCCGTCGCGATCCTCTCCACGATGCTGACGGAGGTCCCGAACGTCCGTGACCTCGCGCTCTTGCCGAGCTATGCGCCGCTCGTGTTCTTCGGCGTCGGCGTCGTGGTGGAGGCCGTGTCCGTGCGGGTCTCGCGGAGGAGCGAGCCCGAGGTCCCGCCGAGCTACGCGCGAAGGTTCGCGCTCTCGGTCGGCCTCGCCGTGATGATTGTGCTTTGCATCTATTTCCGCGGCCCGGGCACCGCGTTCATCTACTTCCAGTTCTGAGGTCGGCCGGGGCCGGCGGGCCGGCGGGCCCTCGGCTGCCTCACGAACCGGAGGGCGCCTTGTCCGAGATGGGCGCCGCGGCCGGGATCGACTCGCTCTGAGGCTCGTCGCCGTCGTCCATCGCGTATTTCGCGAGGCGGTAGCGGAACGAGCGGAAGGTGATGCCGAGGAGCTTCGCGGCCGCTGTGCGCACCCCGCCCGTGCGCTCGAGCGCTTGCACGAGGAGCCGGCGTTCGAGCTCTCCGATCACGTCGTCGATGTTGCATCCCTCGTCGGGGATCGTGACGAGGGTAGGGGTGGGAGCCGAGGCGGCGCCGCTCACCTCGCGCGGCAGATCGCCGAGGCCGATGGTGCTGCCCATGGAGAGGGCTACGGCTCGCTCGACGATGTTCTCGAGCTCGCGCACGTTGCCCGGGAACCCGTACGCGTCGAGGGCGCGGAGCGCGTCGGGAGAGAACCCTCGGAGCGTCTTGCCGTGCTCACGCGAGCACCGGTCCAAGAAGTGGTGCGCGAGGAACGCGATGTCCTCGCGCCGCTCGCGGAGCGCGGGGACCTCGAGGCGGAGCACGTTCAGGCGGTAGTAGAGGTCCTGCCGGAACGTGCCGCCCCGCACGTCGGCCTCGATGTCCCGGTTCGTGGCGGCGAGCACTCGCACGTCCACCGGGGACTCTTGCGACTCGCCGACCCCTCGCACCTTGCGCTCCTGGAGCACCCGGAGGAGCTTCACCTGCATCTGGAGGGGCAGCTCCCCGACCTCGTCGAGCAGGACGGTGCCTCCCTCGGCCTCACGAAAAATCCCGAGTTTTCGCGAGGTTGCGCCGGTGAACGCGCCGCGCTCGTGGCCGAAGAGCTCGCTCTCGATGAGCTGCTCCGGGATCGCCCCGCAGTTGACGACCGAGAACGGCTTCTTCGCGCGGTCCGAGGCGTCGTGGAGGGCCCGCGCGACGCGCTCTTTGCCCGTTCCGCTCTCGCCCGTGATGAGCACGGTGCTCTTCGTGCTCGCGATGCGGTGCACGAGCTCGACGATCTTGCGCATCGGCTCGGACCGCACGAGGAGCCCCTCGTGCGCCCGATCGAGCCTATCGACCTGGGCTCGCAGTCGGTGGTTTTCGGCCACGATCGCGCGCTTCTCGAACGCCTTTTGGACGAGCGCGCGGAGCTCGGCCGTCGAGAACGGCTTCGCGATGAAGTCGTACGCTCCGCGCCGCATCGCCTCGATGGCCTGCTCGACCGTCGAGTGGGCCGTCATGACGATCACCTCGGTCGCGTCGGAGCGGGTGCGCGCGGCCGACACCAGATCGAGGCCGGAGCCGTCGGGCATCATCAGGTCGGCCAGCACCATGCCGTACGGCGACGGCGCGTTCTCGACCGCGTCTCGCCCAGCGAGAAAGCCCGGCGCCAGCGTGACCTCGTAGCCATCCCGGCGAAACAGGATACCCAACATGTCACGAAGCCCGGGCTCGTCGTCGACCACGAGGACCGTGCGAGGTTCTTGCGCGTGTGACAAGAACCTCAGCGTACCACGGGTCTTACTCGCGGAGCTTCACGATCACGGGCTTCGTCTCGCCCGCCTTGACCGTCACCGAGACGCTCTTTTTCAGGCCCTCTTCGGTGTTGATGAGCATGATCGTGTGGGCGCCCGGAGTGACAGGCACCTTGACCTTCGGGGTCTGTCCGAGGGGCTTTCCGTCGAGCGCGACGTTCGAGACGGGCGTCGAGTTGATCGTGATGAACGCCTCGCCGGCCGCGGCCGCGGGGGCTGCGGGCTTCTCCGGCGCTGCGGGCTTCTCCGGGGCGGTGGTTCCCGGCGACGTGACGGGGGTGCCGCCGGCGGGCGCCGTGGCCGCGCCCTTCGGATCGAGCGTGACCGTGAAGGTCTTCTCGGCCTGGCCGTCCTCGAACGTGATGCTCTGGTGGTAGTCGGTGAAGCCGGCCTTGGTGGCTTCGAGCACCCACGGCTTCGCGGGATCGAGGTCGACCGAGACGGGGAGGGACGGGAACTTTCGCCGGTCCGAGCCCGAGACGAGCAACACCGTGGCGCCCTCCGTCCCGAGGTTGATCGTCGCCTTGCCCTTCACGACCTTGAGCGGAAGCGCGACGTCTTGGACCTCGCCCTTCGTGACCGTGATCTTCTTCTCGACGGGCGCGTACCTGTCGGAGCCCGCGAGCTTGATGGTGTGCTCGCCGGGCGCAAGATCCCTGATTTCTTGAGGAATCTGCCCGATCTCTTTGTCGTCGACGAAGAGCTTCACGCCCGCCTGGTTGCCGGCGACCTTGAAACCCGTGCCGCCCTTGCCGCCCGCCACGAGGGCGAAGTCGACGGTGCTGCTCTGGCCCGAGTTCACGTTGACCGCCTTCGGAGCGGGCGGCTCGAAGCCGTCGGCCTCGACCTTGACCTGGTGCACTCCCGCCGAGAGCTTCTCGACGATGCACGGCGCGACCGTGCACGACTGCTGCGTGCCGTCGATGAACACGGCGACGCGGCTCACGGCGCCGCCCTTCGCGTCGGTCACGTTGACGGCCATGGCGCCCGTGCGGGGCATCAGGAAGAAGACGCCGAGACCGGCCACGAGCGCGACGCCGGCGACGAGGCCCACGATCATGCCCGTGCGGTTCGGCTCGGGCTGCGCGCGGGTGACGAGCGCGGTCTGCTCCATCGCCCGCGAGGTCATTTGCGCGCTCGGGGGCACCGAGGCAGGGGCCGTGGCGGGAGGCTGCGACGGTCCGGCGGCGGCGGGGGCAGCCGAGGGGGTCGGCGGCTTCGGCGGCGGCGCAGAGAGGGGCTTCGGCGGTCCGGGCATCGGCATGGGGGCCGTGTGCGTCTGGACCGGCGGGGGCGGGGGCGTCCCGGGGCGGATGGATCCGCCAGGAGGCGGAGGAGGCGGAGGGGCGGACGGCCCACCCGGCGGGGCCGACTTGAGCGGCGGGGGCGGAGGAGGAAGCTGCGCGCTCATTCCGACGAGGGTCGCGCCACCGGCCTTCGGGAACGACTCGGGGAGGCCCTTGTCGGTCACCTCGGTCGGCGCCGGCTCGTCGTCCTCTTTTTTGTCCTTGTCGAAGATGTGGGTCGCCTCATCCTCGTCGTCCCAGTCCATATCGATGCCCTTTTTCTTCTTTTCGGGCTTCGCTTCGGCGGCGGCGGGCGGAGTGCTCCCCGGCTTCGGGGGAACGGAGATCGCGGGCAGGCTCTTCCGCGCGGGCGGCGCGGAGGGACGGATCATCGGAGCCGCGCGCATGCTCCCGCTCGGGGTCGTGCTCGGGAGGGGCGGAGGTCCGGCGCTGGGCACGGGCGGCGGAGGGGGCGCAGCCGAGGCGGCGGGCGGCGGCGGTGCGGCCGACGCGACAGGCGGGGGGGGCGGGGGCGCGGCCGAGGCGGCGGGAGGCGGCGGCGGCGGAGCCGCGGAAGCCGTGGGCGGGAGGGGCGGCGGCGCGGCCGAAGGGGGAGGAGGAGGCGGCGCAGGGATGGCGACGCCGAGGAGCGTCTTTTTGGGCTCGGGCCCCTTCGCGCCGGCACCGGGGGGAGGCGGGGGCGCCGCGGCGCCGTTCGTTGCGGTCTTCTTGCCAAGACCCTCGAAAATGTCGAGGTCGGTCCCGCTCTTGTTTTCGTCTGCCATGAACGCTCTCTCGAACCCGTAGGAGCCGTGCGGAGGTCTCCGCCTTGGACATGAGCGAAAAAGGCGCAACATGCGCGTTTTTCCCTCGGTCGAAGCGAGCCCGGAACCCCTCGTTGACCGAAGGCTGCCGGATACCCGTCCCGCCGGCGCGCATGCTAGCGCCGACGCGTCACCTTGACGAGCGACTATCGTCGCCCAGCCGTCCGTTTCGGGCGAGATTTCGTCCGCTCCCCCGGTTTTCCCGTCGTCGCTCGGCCGCCCCCACGTCGGTTTGTAGTGGTAGGTACGACTTCATGCTTCAGGGGTTGGCGGAGGCCGACGGGGAGGGGGCCGGCTTCGGCTTGGCGAAGTAGCGCACGCGCTGCATCTGCAGGGGGCGCCAGACCGAGACGTCGACGACCGGGGTCGACTCGAAATAGGGGCGCCCTCCCGGCATCGCGCGGCGGACGAGGCGCATCGTCACGGGGCCGTGGGGGACGGGATCGCGTTCGCCGTCGAGCGCGAGCCCACCGCCGAGGAGCGCGGCGACGTCGTTCGCGACGAACACGCGCTTCGACGCCCCGGCCCTCCCGAGCAAGGCCGCGCCGCCGGCGAGGGCGTCGGCGCGTTTGGGCTCGTCGCGTGCGATCTCGGCGTAGAGGAGCACGCCGTCCTCGTCCCGGACCCCGACGACCGCCCGTGTCGCCGGGGTCGGGGCATCGTTGCCCGTGAAGAGCGGCGTGCCTTGGGCCTTCTCACGCGCGACGAGCGAGAAGCGCCCGTCGGCGAGCACGAGCGCGGTTTTTCCAGGGGAGGTGGGCGCGCCAGCGTCTCCCCGGCGGTCGGCCAAGGCGAGCACCGTGGTGGGATCGTCGTTGGCGCCGTCCTTCGGATCGACGGCCTTCGGGTCGACCTCGAGCACCGCGATCGCCGAACCCGCGCCTTCGACGCGGGCGGTGGTGGTCGCGATGGCGTAGGGGTACCCGTGCTGAGGCAAGCCCTTCACCCGCCACGCCGCGGCGCCCGGATCGAGCGGCGGCCCCGGTAGCACCCGGCGCGCGGTGAGGTAGAAGAAATCGCGCTCGTCCCGCCGGATGTAGCGGGGGAAGTTCATGTGCCCCATCGCGCGGATCATCCGCCGCGCGCGGAACCGGAAGTCGGGGAAGTCTTTGACCTGGCCCTCGTACTCCCAGTCGGCTTGGAGCGGCCGCCCGAGGGGAGAGAACCCCGTCCCTTGGGCCATCGAATAGAACTCGAACCCGGCGTGGCCGGCGTTCATGTCGAGGTGCATGCCGTAGCGGCAGCGCGCCCGCAGCATCGCGCGGCCGAGCTCCTCGGTGGCGATGTCGACCCCGTAAAAATAGCCGAAATACCCCTCTTTCGTGAGGCAGAGGCCGCTCCGCGTGGTGTGGATGGTGTCGTGCCAGCCGGGCGGCGTGCCGCCCCACCAGGTGCGGTTCCAGGGGTTCCACTTGTCGTCTTGGACGATCATCGTGAGGTTCTGGCGGTAGCTCAGGATCTCGTCGGGGACCTCGGAATTTCCAGGCCAGGAGCCCATGGCGGTCGACCCGTCCCGGAGCTCCATCACCGTGGCACCGTACGGCTTCGGCGGCAGGTACATGATGCCGTTCGCCTGCATGCCGTACTCGCCGTGCTGAGCCTGGAAGCCGCCGTTGAAGCCCGCGACCACGTTGCGAAGCACCTCGGGGGTGCGCGCGATCGTTCCAGGGCCGGCCTCTCCGGTGGCGCTCACGGGCTCGACGGTCCCGGCTTCCATGTGCAGCGCGATCACGCGCGCGTCCCACATGGTGATGAAGATGCGCGTGCCCGTGCGGTTCGGGTCGGCACGAAGGAAGGTCTGCGCGAACGGCGCCGGGACGCCCGGGATGGGTGTGATGAACGGGTCGTTCTCGAGGGCGACGAAGGTGCCCTCGTTCGGCAGAGCGGGCTTCAAGATCGGCTCGAGCGGCGCCGGAGGGAAGCCGACCTCGGGGTCGCGGGTGCTCGTCACGGTGCCCCCGGTGACCTGCGATAACCCCTCGAGACCACTCGGGGTTTCGGCGGTCACGGTGGGCCCACCGGTGACCTTCGTCCGCGCCTTCTCCGCCCACTCGAGACCCGTGAACGCCACGGCCTTCAGGATCTGCATGTTCTCGTCGCCGAACGCGGGCACCGAGCGAACCCGGTCGACCGCCCATGGGACGAAGCCCGCCGGACGGCCCTTCTCGGCGAGGCTCACGCGGAGGAGCTCGGCGCCTTCGAGCACGCGGCGAGACCCAGGATCGAGCACGACCTTCGTCCCGCCTCCGAGCCCCACGTCGAGCGCGTCGCCTCGGAAGGCGAGGCGGGCCTCGGTGAAGTCCCCGGCGAGCGTGTAGACGTCGTGGACGATGCCCTGCGAGAGGCCCGTCTTCTGCCACTCCGTACCGGCCGACTGGAGCTTCTGGAGAGAGGTGAAGTCGGCCGATTCGGCCGCCGGGTGACCCCGCAGATCGAGCACGTGGATCGCCTTCGGGGCGCCGTCGAGGGCCGTCGTGTAGGCGACGAAGGGGCCGGAGACCACGGGCGCGCCCTCGTCGACGCTGGCGGAGCTCGTGAGGTTCACGGGCGCCGAGACCTCGAGCACCACGCCCTCGGGCGAGCGCCGCACGAAAGTCATGTAGAGATCGTGCATGTCGTCCGAGGGCGAGCGGCCACGAACGAGCGCGACCTCGACGGACCCGAGGGACCGCGGCCGCCGAGAGACGACGAACGTCGACAGCTCGACCCCCTCCGCCGACGCGTCGATCCCATGCGCCGATAGCGCTCGGGCGATCGCGGCCTTGGGCGTGGGCGCGGCCAGGTCGACGCCGCCTCGCGCCCCTATGGCCGCGGCGACGGCGAGCACGAGCGCGAAGGGAATCGGGCGAAACCTCTCGGAACGAAGCACGTCCTGCAAACGCCCGAATCGGCCCATCGCGTCCGCGCGACCATACCGCGCTTTCCGCCAAGCTGCTCGACGTTCCCGTCAGGCGTCAGCGCGGGATCTGGACCGACACGGGCGGCGAGCGCTCGTTGCCGCGCTCCTGGGTGAGGTCGATGCGGTCCCCTGGGCTCGCGTAGAGCTCGATGCGGTAGGACCCGTCGGAGTCCGCCTGGGTCCCGGCGACCCGCTGGTCGCGGGGGAGCCTCGCGCTCTCGTTGATGGCGATGACGAAGGCGTCCGCGAGCGCGGCCCCCTTGGCGCCGGAGAGGACGTACCGCCCCGGGGCCGTCCCTTGCGAGACGGCAGGAAGCTCGGGTGGAGGCAGCGGCAACGTCGGGCTCACACACCCCGCGACGCCGAGCACGGCGACCGCCGAAGATGCGAGGAGGAGCGCACGACGACCAACCACCATGCCTACGAGATTAGCACGACTCGTGCCACCGCATCTCCTCGAAAAGCCCGGGAAATCGAACGGCAGTTGCCAACTGGGTTGGCAGCTCCGTGACGGCGGTTGTCAGGCGAGGACCTTGAGCCCCACACGACCCTTTCGGCGGGCCGGCTCGGCCTCGTGGACCTCACCGACGAGGTCGTAGTCGCTCGCCTGGGTGATGGTCACCCTCCGAATCTCGCCCGCCTTCACCTCGCCGCCCGAGAGGTAGACGTGGCCGTCGATCTCGGGGGCTTGCCCGGCGTGGCGCCCCTTCATCACGAGCTCGTGGTCCTCGCTCGGGCCCTCGACGAGCACGTCCACGTCGGTGCCGACGAGGCGCTTCTGGTTCTTGCGCGAGATCTTGCGCTGGAGGGCCATGAGGCTCCGCGCGCGTTTCGCGGCGACCCGCTCGGGGACCTTGCCCTCGAGCAGGAAGCTCTTGGCGCTCTCTTCGTCGGAGTACCGGAACACGCCGACGCGGTCGAACTCGGCCCACGTCACGAAGTCGCAGAGCTCCTGGAACTCTTCGTCGGTCTCGCCGGGGTGGCCCACGATGAAGGCCGTCCGGAAGGCGAGCCCCGGGATGGCCTTTCGAAGGCGCTCGACCACGCGCCTCTGCCGCCCGATCCCGTGGCCGCGCTTCATGCGGCGGAGCATGGCGTCCGCCGCGTGTTGGAGCGGCATGTCGACGTACTTCACCACGTTCGGGTGGTTCGCGAGCACGTCGACGAGGGCGTCGTCGAGGGTCTCCGGGTAGAGGTAGAATACACGCACCCAGCGGATCCCCGGCACGTCGGCGACGTCGGCCACGAGCTTCGCGAGGGAGACACGCTCGGCCTGGGGGAGATCACGCCCGTAGGCGACGGTGTCTTGGGAGATGAGGTTCAGCTCGACGACGCCTTGTTTGGCGAGGGCGCGCGCCTCGCGCACGATGTCGGCCGCGGGCCGGGAGCGCTGCTTCCCGCGGAACTCGGGAATGGTGCAGAATGCACACGTTCGGTTGCAGCCCTCGGCGAGCTTGAGGTAGGCGCTCGCGCGGCTCTGCGTGAGCACCCGCGGGTCTTTGGCGCGGACGACCCAGTCGGCCGGGTTCCCGACGAGCACGCGCTCGGCGTCTCCGCGGAGGACGTCGGCGAGCTTGAGCATGTCGCTCGACCCGAGGAAGTGATCGACCTCGGGCATCTCGTTCGCGAGCGCGTCGGGGTAGCGCTGCGAGAGGCACCCCGAGACCACGAGCTTCTTCAGGGCGCCGTGGCGCTTGAGCTCGGCCATCTCGAAGATGGTGTCGATCGACTCCTTTTTCGCCTCTCCGATGAAGCCGCAGGTGTTCACCACGATCGTGTCGGCCGTGTCGGGCTCGTCCACGATCGTGTAGCCCTCGCGCCGAGCGACTCCGAGCATCACCTCGGAGTCGACGCGGTTTTTCGGGCAGCCGAGGCTGACGAAGTAGATGGTCTTGTCGGTCGGGTCCGTCGTCTTCGTGCTCTTCGCCATGGGCTCTCGCTCGCGCAGGGGGAGGCCGTGCTCCCGCGGGCGCGGGTTAGTAGCAGGTGACGTCGGTGTTGTCGCGGCCGGGAGTGCCCCGCTGCGTGCCCTGCGCGTACGTCGAGAACGTGAGGCTCCAGCGGGCCCAATCGGACCGCACGTTCGCCGGGCAGTTCTTCGGGAAGGCGATCGAGCGCCCGGCCGTGAGGTTCGAGAACGCGGGGTAGTCGAGCTGATCCACGATCGTCGTGCCCGAGCGGACGGTCATGCGGTCGCCGTCGTTCTTGAGCACGTCCGTCGCGGCGAACGGGAACGAGGCCACGGGGAGGGCGTAGCTCGTCGCCTTCGCGGCCGTGCCGACGACGACGATCTTGCCGAGCGGCGCCACCTCGGCATCGGCGGGAAGGGTGGCCCTGTCGAACGCCGTCCCCCGCGGAGACTCGACCACGAGCCCGCCGACCCGGAGCGTGCAGGTGCGCGTGCTCGACAGCTCGATCCACTCGCCGTCGTCTCCCGAGCCCGAGCGCGACGAGACGAGAAACTCGGTGATTTGCAGGTCGCCCGCGACGAGGGGCCCGGCGCAGTAGGCCGTCGCGCCGCCGTCGCTCGGGGGCACGCTCGCGTCGACACCCGCGCCGCCGTCGGCCCGCGCGTCGGTCGCCGTGGAAGCGTCGCTCACGCCGGCGTCGTCGGGCTCGGGCGCGGCCGGTCGTTCGCCCGCTTGAAAGCTGTTCGGGTTGACCGTGTCCGGGTCGCTGGGGACGATGGGCTCCTCTTCGACGAAGAAGTCGTCCTCCGGGAGCACGGGGGCCTTTTTGGCGACCGGCGTGTCGGAGCACGCGGCGAGCACGGACGCGAGGGCCAGGGAGGCCGCGGCGAGAGGTAGAGCCCAGTGACGCACATGGTCAATGTAGCACCCTCTCCTACCTCTGCAAGCCACGTCGGCCGGGTCAGGCGCGGGCATCGGCGCGCCGATGGGCCCGCATGGCCTCGAGGAAACGGCCGAAGAAGCCGCTCGAGTCGTGCGGGCCGGCTGCGGCCTCGGGGTGGAACTGGACGCTGGCGGCGAAGAGCCCCGGGACCTCGAGCCCCTCGAGCGTGCCGTCGTTGAGGTGCCGGTGGGTGGGCACGGCGCTCGCGGGGAGGGTGGCCGTGTCGACACAAAATCCGTGATTTTGTGCCGTAATTTCGACTTTTTGGGTGCGGAGATCGACGACCGGCTGGTTCACCCCGCGGTGGCCGAACGTGAGCTTGAACGTGCGGGCGCCAAGGGCGAGGCCGAGGAGCTGATGGCCGAGGCAGATGCCGTAGAGCGGGCGCTTGCCGAGGAGCTCCTTCACCGTCGCCACGACGTCGGTCGCCGCGGCCGGATCGCCGGGGCCGTTCGTGAGGAAGATCCCGTCGGGATCCTGGGCGAGCACGTCGCTCGCGCTCGTGTGCGCGGGCATCACCGTGACGTCGCAGCCGAGGTCCACGAGGCTCCGCAGGATGTTCTTCTTCGTGCCGAAGTCGAGCACGACCACCTTGGGACGAGGGCCTTCGAGCGGCGTCACGGCGAGCGGGCTCTGGAGGGCTCCGTGGCCTTCGGTGAACGTGTAGCTCTCGCTCGGTGTCACGAACGTGACGAGGTTCTGTCCGTTCATCGACGGCGCCGCGCTGGCCTCGCGCCGGAGGTCCTCCACGGGCGCGGTCCCGACGGCGCACGCCTGGCTCCCGTGCGATCGCAGGTGGTGCGTGAGCGCGCGGGTGTCGACGCCCGTGATGCCCACGACGCCGTGCCGCTCGAGGTAGGCCGAGAGGGTCTCCTCGGAGCGACGGTTCGAAGGCAGCGGCGAGAGGGACCGCGTCACGAGGGCACGGATCTTCGGAGCCCCGTCGCGGGACTCGGCGTCCTCGTGGGTGATCCCCACGTTCCCGATCTCGGGCGAGGTGAGCACGAGCACCTGCCCGTAAAACGACGGGTCGGTGATCGACTCTTCGTAGCCGGTCGCCGGGGTCGAGAAGACGGCCTCTCCCGTGACCATGCCTTCGGCGCCGAACGACTCTCCCTCGAAGACCGTGCCGTCGGCGAGGACCAGATGGGCTTTGCGACGCGAGCTCATGGCGCGGCGCATAGCACGATTTCGACGTGTCGCGCGCGCGCCGCTCGCCGGGGACCCGAACGGCCCTTCAGCCCGCCTCGTCGAGCCGACGAGGCGCGGCCTCGGCTTGGCCTCGCCCGGAGGACGGGGGGACCGCGATGCGGCGCTCCGAGGCCCTCTCGGCGAGACGCGCGCGCTCTCGGACGCGGGCCTCCGTGAGGGCCCCGAGCCCGTTCATTTGCGCGTCGAGGATCCGCATCGCGCCGATCGAGAGTAGCCCGAACGAGAACACGCCGCCGACCGCGAAGGTGAGCACCTCGTTCGAGCGATCCGCGTGCGAGCGCTCGAAATAGACCGACACGGCGTGCACGGCGCGCGCGTACCTTCGCAGGATCACGATGCCGTAGAGGCCGAGGGTGAGGCAGGTGAGCGCCACGTCCCGCGCCGGTCGGATCTCGTCGAGGGCGGTCGTCTCTCGGAGCTCGTGGCCGAGCCGATAGAGCCAGACAGGACCGTAGAGCCCGAGCGTCGCGAGCATGAGCCAGGTCGTCCGCGCCGGCGCGTGCTCCGAGATGTGCCCCCCGTGGAGGCGCACCTTGACGGGCACGCGGTCCCGCGCGCGGGCGTAGAGCTCGGAGGTGTGCATGGTCATGGGCATGCGCGACGTCACGTTCCCGTTGCCCGGACGACAACGGCCGTTCACCCTCATCGTACGGGAAAACGACGGCACGTGCCGAATGCGCAGCCGAAAAAAGCCGCAACGCGGCGCGTCGAGCGATGCACGCTCCACGAGCGGTCCTTGACCCGGTGCGACATGGCCGATAACGAAAGACGCTCGTGATCTCCCCCGAGACCATCCTCGCCGTACGCGAGCGGACGGACATTCTCGCCGTCGTCGGGGAGCACGTGCCTTCGCTCAAGCGGCGCGGCAGGAGCTTCGTCGGACTCTGCCCTTTCCACAAGGAGAAGAGCCCGAGCTTCCACGTGAACCCCGACCGCGGTTTTTACCACTGCTTCGGGTGCAAGGAGTCGGGGTCGGCGATCGACTTCGTGATGAAGCTCGAGGGCGCGACCTTCCCCGAGGCCGTGCGGTCCCTCGCCGAGCGCCTCGGGCTCTCGGTCGAGGAGACCCACGCCGCGCCCACCGAGGTCGACCGCCAGAAGCGCCAGAAAGACGACCTCTACGCCGTGAGCCAGCTCGCGGCGGTCTTCTTCGAGCAGCAGCTCCGGGACCACCCCGATCGCGAGTACGCGCTCGCCGAGCTCGATCGCCGCGGTCTCCGGCCGTCGTTCGCGGGTGGTCATGGTGGCCCCGAGGTCGACCAGGCGCTCCAGGCGTTCCGCATCGGGTACGCGCCCCCGGAGTGGGACGGCCTCGCCAAGTTCGTGCGCGCCCAAGGCATCTCGCCGCTCACCGCCGAGACCGCCGGCCTCCTCGCGCCGCGCACGAGCGGGGCCGGGCACTACGACAGGTTCCGTCACAGGCTCATGTTCGCGGTGGTCGATCCGCAGGGGCGCGTGCTCGCGTTCAGCGGCCGCGCGCTCGAGCCGCACCCCTCCGAAAAACGCGATCCGTCGGACAAGCCTGCAAAGTACATCAACTCGCCCGAGACCCCGATCTACACGAAGGGAGCGATGCTCTTCGGGATCCACGCCGCGCGGCATGCGATCCGGTCGGCGGGGGAGGCCGTGGTCGTCGAGGGCAACTTCGACGTCGTGTCGCTGCACGCGCGGGGCATCACGAACGTGGTCGCGCCGCTCGGCACGGCGTTCACCCTCGAGCAGGCGAAGCTCCTCCGGAGGTTCGCGTCCGACGTGGTGCTCCTCTTCGACGCCGACGCGGCGGGGCGGAAGGCGGTCGCGGCGTCGGCTGCCCCGCTCGCCGAGGCCGGCCTCTCCGCGAAGGTGGCGAGCCTGCCCGAAGGGAAAGACCCGGACGAGGTCATCCGAGAGCGCGGGCCCGACGCCGTGGCGGATCTCGTCGCGCAGGCGCGCAGCATCACGACCTACCAGATCGACACGCTGCTCGACGCCTCGTTCGCCCAGTCCGACGCCTTCGAGCGCGCGCGGCGGGTCTCGGAGGTGATGAAGATCCTCAGCGCCGACAGCGACCCGATCGTCCGCGCGATGCACAAGTCCTACGCCGATCAGCTCGCCGGGAGGCTCGACCTCGTGCGCTCCGGGAGCGACGCCTTCCGCGCCCTCGAGCAGAGCGTGCGCCGTGCGGTGGCGAACGTGCCGCGGCCGAAGCCCAAGGCGACGCGGCCCGGGTTGCCCGAGGAGGGGGGGCCGCCGCCCCCGCCCGAAGGACCGAAGGACGCGCGCATCGCGCACAGGTCGCCCGAGGTCTCGAAGCGCCGCGAAATCGTGGGAGCGCTGATCGAGTACCCCAGCTCCTCGACGATCCCGAGGCGGCCGAGGCGCTCGACCTGCTCTCCGGCCCGAGCGTGCTCCTCGTGAGGGCCCTGAGAAATGCCTGGGATCCCGCTGTCAAGCGCCTCGATGTCAGCGAATTTCTTGCACAAATCGACGAAACGTTCCACGTTTTCGCCTCTTCGCACCTGGGCGCCCCCAAGCTCGAGACCGAAATCGAAGCAAAACGGGACTTGCTCGAGAACGCAAAACAGCTAAAGAGGCTCCTCCTCAAGGAAGAGGCCGAAAGTCTCGCGCGGGAGAACTACAAGCCGGAAGTCGACTTTGAAACGAAGGCCGAGCTGGCCATGGAAGCCGCGCTGCGAGCGAGAGCACGGCACAAGATCAAGTGAGCGACGTGGCCTCCACGAGGCCGGCGTCACGCGAAACCGAGGGACGTGAGCACCTACCGTCCCGAACGACGTGGTTGGTGGAAGAAGGCGGGCAATGGCGACGAAGAACCGTGACCGGAAAGAAGAAGCGGCGGGCAAGGAAAACGGCCAGAAGAAAGGCTTTCTCACCTACGACGAAGTGAACGAGTCCATGCCCGGCGACGTCGCCGTGGACCAGATGGACGACATGATGAGCGTCCTCGGCGACGAGGACATCGAGATCGTCGACGCCGCGACCCAGGTCAAAATCGCCCCGAAGCGGATCGTCGAGGAAGAGGCCGCCGAGAAGAAAAACGTGCCCCGCGACGGGCGCGAAAAAGAGGACGACGAGAGCTACTACTCGAAGTCGAACGACCCGGTCCGGATGTACCTCCGGAAGATGGGCTCGGTCTCGCTGCTCACGCGCGAGGGCGAGGTCGAGATCGCGAAGCGCATCGAGTCGGGCGAGCACCAGATCCTGGGCTCGATCCTGAGCTCGCCCGTGGCCGTCCGCGAGATCATCGATCTCGGCGACAAGCTCCGGAAGCACAAAATCCGCGTCAAGGAGATCATCCGCGACGGCGACGACGAAGAGAAAGAGTTCGACGAGGAGGAGGCCGATCGCCGCGTCCTCCGCTCGATCGACAAGGTCAAGCAGCTCGACAAAATCGGGCAGGACCTCGCCGCGCAGCGCGAGTCGGGCACGCTCTCGGCCACGCGCAAGAAGGCCGTCGAGACCGAGATCGCCACGAACCATCTCAAGATGGTCGAGACGCTCCAGGAGATGCGCCTCAACAAGAAGACGATCGACAAGGTCGTCCTCAAGCTGCGCACGCTCATCCAGAAGGTCGAGCGCGCCGAGAGCGGCTCGACCGAGCTCGAGAAGCGCACCGGCGTCGACATGGACCAGCTCCGCAAGGAGGCGCGCACCGCCAAGGGCGACGCCATGGCGGAGAAGAAGTACAAGCGCCGTCACGGCGTGACGCCCGAGGAGGTCCTCTCGAACCACTCGGCCGCCCTCAAGAACCTGAAGAAGGTCGAAGAGGAGCTCCAGCTCGACATCAAGGCCCTCCGCGCCACCTACTCGGAGATCCGCGAGGGCGAGCGCATGGCCGAGCGCGCGAAGGCCGAGCTCGTCGAGGCGAACCTCCGCCTCGTCGTGTCGATCGCGAAGAAGTACACGAACCGCGGCCTCCAGTTCCTGGACCTCATCCAGGAGGGCAACATCGGCCTCATGAAGGCCGTCGACAAGTTCGAGTACAAGCGCGGCTACAAGTTCTCCACGTACGCGACGTGGTGGATCCGTCAGGCCATCACGCGCGCGATCGCCGATCAGGCCCGCACCATCCGTATCCCGGTGCACATGATCGAGACGATCAACAAGCTCATCCGCACGTCGCGCTACCTCGTCCAGGAGTACGGCCGCGAGCCGACGCCGGAGGAGATCGCCGAGAAGATGGAGCTCCCGCTCGACAAGGTCCGCAAGGTCCTCAAGATTGCGAAGGAGCCCATCAGCCTCGAGACCCCGATCGGCGAGGAGGAGGACTCCCACCTCGGCGACTTCATCGAGGACAAGAGCGTCGTCTCGCCGGCCGAGGCCGTCATCAACAACAACCTCGCCGACCAGACCCGCAAGGTCCTGAAGACGCTTACCCCGCGCGAGGAGAAGGTCCTCCGTATGCGCTTCGGCATCGGCGAAAAGAGCGATCACACGCTCGAAGAGGTCGGCCAGGACTTCGAGGTCACCCGCGAGCGCATCCGCCAGATCGAGGCGAAGGCCCTCCGCAAGCTCCGCCACCCGAGCCGCTCGAAGCAGCTCAAGAGCTTCATCGAGAGCTGAGCGCACGACCGACCCACCCCGACGACCCGCGCGGAGGGAGGCAGAACGCCTTCCCTTCGGCGGGTCTCGTCGTTTTCGTCATGGCGATGGCGTCGCTCGGGTGCCGAAGGGGGTGCGCGAGCGAGCTCCTCGAAGGCCCCAAAAAGGCGACCGAGGCGCCCCTCGAGCTCTCGGGGACCGACTGCCCCGCGGGCCTCGTGCGCTGCCGCGAGGGCAGGGTCGAGCGGTCCCTCGGGGGCCACGTGCCGGTTCGATGCGAGCGCGGCGAGTCGTGCACCTGCCCGTTCGTGACCGAGCTCGAGTGCCCGGGCCCCTGCCTCCTCGAGGGCGAGGAGGTCTACCTGGGGGACGCGGGCGCTGCGCTCTGCCGCACACCGGGGGCGCGGAGTGTGCCCGTCGTCTCTCCGGCCCCCGAGGGCGCGTGCGACTCGGACGACGCGAGGTGCGTCGGGGGAGCGCTGGTCGTCTGCGCCCCGAGCCCTCGCACGGTCGCCCGGTGCCTCCGCGGCTGCGCGGGGCCCGGCGTCGTCGGCCCCGACGTGCCGCTCGCCGAGCTCGAGGCCTTGTGCGCACCGTGAGGCGCGCCGCCTAGCTTCGCGCCTGGCCCCTGGGACCGTGCAGCCCGGTACGCATGGCTCGGATGTCGTGGTGGCACGAACGCTGTGTCGTGCCGTCACCGCACCCGAGGGCGCCCGCACACGCCCGGATCCCGCGAGAACCGGCGCCTCCCGAGGTCCGATCTCCGAAATGTAGCCTAATGTAGGTGCGACAAAGTACCCTTGGATCCGTGAACTTTGGTCGATTTTGCTTGCCGTGACATGGGTTCCGGCGGGTGAGCGACGGGGGCACGGGACCTCGAAAGAGGCTCAGAGAGACGTGGCAACGCTCTTGCTTTTCTTGAGAGAAGGCACGGGCCGGAAGGAGCCGGGAGACATCATGAAGCGCTCGAAGTTTGGGGCTTTGGTCTTCGGAATCGTTTTGGTTTCTGTCTGTGTGGGCACCAAAGGGGAGGAGAACGTCGCGCGGGCCGAGCCCGGGGCAGGTGAGCCCGGCGCGTCCGACGGTCCAAGTCGCCTCGCGCCGCTCGACGGCGATGGGCACGAGAGCGCCGTCATCGCGACGAACGGGCTCAAGCTGACCACCACGCCCGCGCCGAGCGATCCCGGGGACAGCCGCTGCCCCGAGGGGATGGTCGAGGTCGACGGGGAGTATTGCCCGGCCCTCGAGCAGCGCTGCCTCCGTTGGCTCGATCCCGAGACCAAGCTGCGCTGCGCCGAGTTCGCCCCCACCGGGCCGTGCCAGGCCAAGACGGTGCATAAGCACTTCTGTATGGACCGGTACGAGTTCCCCAACAAAGCGGGCGAGAAGCCGCAGGTGGGCGCGACCTGGTACGAGTCCCGCGACGCGTGCAAGGCGCAGGGAAAGCGGCTCTGCAACGACAGCGAGTGGACGCTCGCCTGCGAGGGCCAAGAGCGCCTCCCGTACCCGTACGGCTACGCGCGCAACGCCGAGGCGTGCAACATCGACAAGCCTCACCCGAAGCCCGACGAGAACGCCATGTTCGACCCGAAGCGGCGCGCCGCCGAGTTCGCGCGGCTCGATCAGCGTGATCCTTCCGGGTCCCGCGAGGCGTGCGTCAGCCCCTACGGCGTCGTCGACATGGCGGGCAACGTGGACGAGTGGGTCGTGAACGAGAGCGGCACGCCCTACAAGAGCGGCTCGAAGGGCGGCTACTGGGGCCCCGTGCGCACGCGGTGCCGCCCGATGACCACGGCCCACTACGAGCACTTCTCGTTTTACCAGCTCGGCTTTCGCTGCTGCAAAGACGCGGCGGCCGACGAGGCCGCGCCGGCCGCCAAAGCGCCTGCGCACGCGACCGGGCCTTCGCTCGCGAAGAAGCCCGCGCCGCCCTCGATGCCCGGCTCCTGACGCTCGGGGCCTGACGCTCGGGTCCGGTCAGGGCTCCGAGGCGTCGGGGGCGCCGGCGTCCTCGGCCGGCTTCTTCTCGCTTCGAGGTGCGCGTGCCGGCGGATCGCCGTACTCCTGACGGAGCTTCTTCGCGAGGGCGTCGACGAGGACCTGCTCGTGGTAGTGCGGCATCTGCGGGAGCTGCACGACGACGCGCACGGGGGCATCGTCGCGGCCTCGAATGAGCTCCATCGAGCCGCTCGTGACCTTCTGCCCCGACTCGGTCGACTTGTACTCGAAGAGCAGGTAGCCGGTCGATTCGTCCTTCTCGATGACCTTGAGGCCCATGTCGACGCGCACCATGCGAAGGGCGGCGTTCCAGGTCCGGTCGTACCCGTAGAGGGACTCGTAGCTCGCCTTGGCGGTGGCGTCGGGGCCCGAGAACACGATGAGCGCGGCCACGGTGAGGCCGAGCCCCGTCGCGACCACCGGGCCCGAGGCCGCGAGCACGAGACGGAGCCCGAAGGCTCGGGCTTTTTCGCGGATGGGGGCACGGCGCGCGTCCATGCCCCACCGCTACGAGAGGCCGAGGCCGAGGGCCAACTTTTCGGGCGAGACTACTTCTTCGCCTTCGTTCCAGCGGCCTTCTTGGCCTCGTCGGCCCGCTTCTTCTCCTCCGCCTCGCGCGTCGGCTGGGCGAGCTCTTTGGCCGTCGGGCTCCCCCCGAGGTCCTTCCAGAGCTTGCACTCGTCGCCGTAGTGGAGCTTTTGGCACTGGGTCTGGGCGTACTCGGCGTAGCGCTTGACCGTCTCGTCTTTGGGGGTGCCTCCGGCCGCCTTGAGCTTCACGCAAGCCCGCGCATCTCCTCGGCTTTCGCACCGAAGGGTGTAGAACTCGACGAGCTCCGGCTTGCTCTTCGTCTTGAGCACGGCCTCGACGCCGACGCAGGCCTGCGAATCTCCGAAGAAGTTGCAGCCCTGGGTGTAGGCGTGGAGGGCCTTGTCGGGGGACGGGCTGAGGCCCTGACCGCCCGACTTGTAGAGGTCACCGGCGCGTTTGCAGGCCCCTTTGGCGCACCCGAGCTCGTAGGACTCGGCGGCCTTCGCGAAGTCTTTCTGGAGGCCGAGCTGGCCCTTCTCGTACGCCTCCCCGAGCGCGAGGCAGGTGTCCCAGCCGCGCACGTCTTTGGTGCAGCCGCGCTCGAGGAACGACCGCGCGCGGGTCGTGTCTTTCGACTCGAGGGCGAGCTCCCGCCCGGCCATGCAGGCGAACATGCTGTGCAGGTTGCACGCGCGCTCGAGGTGCGTGAGGGCCTTGTCCTTGTCGGCCGGGAGCCCCTTGCCGTTCGCGTAGATCGCGCCGATTTTGTAACAGCCGTCGCCGTCGGAGAACCCGCCCGACGAGCATTGGCGCTCGTAGGCCTCGATCGCGAGCTTCGAGTCTTCTTTGGCGCCGCCCTTGCCGTCGCGGTGCATGTCGCCCAGGCGCCCGCACGCGTAGCCGAGCCCGAGATCGCAGGCCCTGCGCGTGAACGCGAGGTGCTTGTCCGCGCTCTTCGTCGTGCCCGGTCGCTCCGCGCTGCTCGGATCGAAGGCCTCCGCCAGAGCGACGCACGAGTGCGGCTCGCCGAGGTTGCAGCCGGCGGTGTGGAGCTTCGTCGCGCTCTCTCCGGCCTTGGCGCGCTCAGCGTCGGTGGCCTTCGGGGCGTACGCCTTCGAGACGTACGTGTTGGCGGCGCGGCTGCACGAGACCCCGTGGCCGAGCGCGCACGCCTTCTCGAGCATCGCGAGATCGGGGTTCGGCGAGGCGAAGCGCGTCGTCCGCGTCTTGCCGCCGGGCTCGGTGATCGTGCGCGCGGGCTCGGACGCGTAGACGGCGAGGTTGAAGCAGCTCTCGGCGTTGCCGGCGTTGCAGGCCGCGGCGCACTCCTCCGGGGTGCCGGTTTCGCGGTCGCACGCCTTCTGGGCGGCCTTGCCCGAGACGCACTTCGTGCCTCCCCACGTGAAACCCGATGGGCACGCGGGGGTGTCGGCCTGCGCCTCTTGCTGTTTCGACTCCTCGGCCGTCTTCTTCGCGGCCACGATCGGGACGAGCTCGAGCCGTGTCACGGCCGCGCACTGGGCCGGAGGCTCGCTCGCGTCGGGGGACGACTTTCGGCACGCCTCGAGGTCGCCGTCGCGCGCCTCGGTCTTCTTGGCCGACGAGCTCTGCGCGCTCGTTCCGGCCCCGAAGATCTGCGCCACGGCTTTGACCTCGCCCTCGGTGCCCGTCGCGAGCGCGAACGCGCCCACGTAGACGCCGCGCACGACGTGCGTCGCCGAGTCGCACGTGCCGCCGCCGGTGAGCTCGGGACGCGTGATCTCGCTCGCGGTCGTGCGCTTCTTGCCCACGGTCACGAGCGCGAGGTCGAGGGTCGAGCCACGCTTCATCTCGCCCGCGAGCTGCGCGCCGGTGAGCGGCAGGTTCGCCGCGAGCTCGTCCGCGTTCGTCATCCGGACGACGTCTTCTTTGCGCGTGACGCCGGCGAATCGGTAGCTGCCGGGTGCGCTGCAACCCTTGAGAATCTTTAGGTTTTTGCAGTCGAAGCTCACGACCGCGACGCCGTCCTTGATGGCGACCTCGAGGTCCGAGCGCTCGTTCGACTTGAGGTCGACGACGAGCGGCTCTCCGGCCACCGCCTTGGCGCACGCCGCGATGTTGGCCTCGCCCATGGCCTCGTGCCCCGTGGCGGCCTTGGGCCGGACGGCCTCTCCCACGGCACCTGCCGGGCCTCCGCAGCCCACGAGCGCGCTCGCGAGCGCAACCAAGCCGATCCCTCCGACGACGACAGAACGCATGCTCCGAGACCTCCTGCGGGGTGGACGGGGCCGGGCGGCCCGCGTCGCACGGAATCGGCCGAGACCTAGCACACGGGCGCCGGGGTGGGCTCGGTAGCGGGCGTACGGGAACGCTGGCACATGAAGGTACGTGTGGTAGACCCACCGTTTTGGGCGGGGTGCTGTCGCTCTCGCCGCGTTCTCTCCGAGAGGATCCATGCGCTTCTTCCGCTCGTTCCCGGCGTCCTTGGCTCTCGCTTCGACCTGCGCCGTCGTCGCCGCGTGCGGCTCGGCCGAAACCGACGAGCCTGGAACGACCGACTCGAACATCGACGTGACGAACGTCACTCTTCCCACGAGCGCCGCGGTCACCGTGACCGAGCCGCGCACGATGATGTTCCTCGAGGAGAATGGCTACTCCTTCAAGCACGTGTTGCGCCTCGTCTCGGCGGGCGCGCCGGCCCCGGCGCCCTTCACGGGGCGGAAGTACACCGACTCCGCCGCGTATCGCGAGATCGTGCGGGTCGTGGAGAACGAGATCAAGGGCAAGCCCGAGGCCATCAACGGCGTCACGGTGACCGACGAGCGTTACAAAGAGGTGCCCTTCGACGGCGCGCGTCTCCCTTTCGACCGGACCGGCATCGGCGGGACGACCCCGGCCTCCGACGCCACGGTCGCGGCGCGCCTCCCCAACTACGGCCCGTCCGTCGGCGTCGGCGTCAAGTACGCCCACCGCCTCTTCGACCCGACCTGGCTCACGTCCGACAAGGTGCACATCGAGCTCATCGCCGTGTCGAACGGCTTCGATGGCCGCCTCTTCGGAGGCAACAGCTGCGGCGACGTTCGACTCATCTACCGGCTCGGCATCAAGCCCGACGGCCGCCCCTTCACGCTGCTCCCGTTCACGTTCCAAGTGCGCTTCTCGCAGCCCATGCTCGCGGGCGGCAACTGCCAGGAGAACGCGCGGCGCTGGCTGAGCGTGCCAGGGAGCGGCGAGAGCCACGGGCCGGCCTTCCTCCTGAACCGCGTGCTCCGCCCCCTCGGCTTCGTGAGGACCCAGGACTTCTACGGCGTCGACATCAACTATCAGGTGATGCATCAGTCGAGCGAGCTCAACGATCCCGACGACCACGCCGAGTACGTCATTCGGGTGTTCGACGGGACCAGCGCCGGTCTCCGCGTGGGCAAGCTCCCCATGGTGCCGCGTCAGGGCATGAACCGCGCCGACGTGGTGCGATGGGTGAAGGCGAACATCCCAAAGATCGACCTGGGGATCTCGTCGTTCAACCCGGGTGCTCCGCGGGCGGACCTCGCCCTCTTCGCCGTCTCGCACTCGACGCGAGGGATGGCACGGCGCGCCAATCGCCCGTTCGGCGAGTACCTCGACGAGTCGGACTTCAAGGACATCGAGGGCCAGCTCCTCGGCACCAAGACGATCCGTTCTCCCGCGATGCTCATTCGGCGCCTCGACAGCCTCACCTGCCAGGGGTGCCACCAGATGCGATCGATCGCGGGCTTCCACATCGTGGGGGAGCCACGACCCAACGACCCCGCGCGCCCCGAGCTCCACCGGGCTCAATCCGGGAACGCCGTCCACATGGGGGTCTCCCCGCACCTCGAGCTCGAGGAGACCCCCTACCGGTTGGGGTACATCAAAGCCATCGCCGCTGGCGCGGACGGTCGCACCTACGATGAGCCGCTTCCTTGGCACGGGCGCTCCGGCGTCGACATGGACGCCGACGGAAAATTCACGGGCCGCGGCGACGCGCCGGCCCCGATCGGCTCGCACTGCTCGCTCGACAACGCGACCTTCGGAGGCTGGAATTGCGCTCCTGGCCTCGAGTGCGTGGATGTGAGTGGAGATGAGCGAAAGTACTCGCTCGGAGCGGACGGGAGTCGGACACTCGACCCGAAGCCGCGCCTCGGGACCTGCCGTGCGGCCGGCGGCGGTCGCATCGGGGACCCGGCCCAGCTCTCCACCGTGACGCCTCGGTGGACCAACGCGTCGCAGCTCATCCCCTCGCTCGACGGCGATGGGGTCGCGCGTACGGCAGCGAACTACCCGACGCCCTGCGCACCTGGCTCTTTCGTCCTGCCGAACCGCAACGGCTTTCCGGGCGGGATGTGCTCGACAGGTTGCCGTCAGGCGGGGGCGGGCGCCGTCAGCAATATTGGTGGGCGCGACGTCGTGTGCACGCGCGTGCCGGAGCTCCGCTTCGAGGAGTATTGCTTCTTCAAGTTCGGCGCCGCGTCCACGACGCTCGCGAAGGCCGAGCTGCAGACCCAGGCGATCGAGACCTGTCTCACGTCCGAGACGGGCGGGAAGATCCAGTCGGATCTGTTCCAACTTCAGAAGTGCGACGTCGCGAACCAGTGTCGAGACGACTACGTCTGCGCCCGTGTCCCCGGCCCCAACGGAACGACCGTCGGGGGATGCGTTCCGCCGTACTTCATCTTCCAGCTCCGCGTCGACGGGCCTCCCTCCGACCGCAACCTCGTGTCGGCGGCGCCCCCTGGAGGCGGCACGGCGCCGGCCACCTGCACCCCGAACGAGCCGGGCCTCCGCCCCCAAGACATGGACAACGCCCAGACACGCGCGAGCTGCCTCGCGAGCCCGGTCGACTGCGTCGAGGACCTACCGAACCCGACGAACGGCGGGAGCTTCATTTGTTGGAAGAACGGAGCCTTCACCGCCAGCTGCAGCCGTAGGTGCGTGAATGGAAGCTTCGTCCCCGCGAACTGACCCGCGCTCGGATCGGAGGCAGTGCGCTAGCGGTCGGCGGCGGGGGGAGCCATGCTGTCTTGATCCGAGCTCTCGCTCGCCTCGATCGCGTCCCGGACCTCGCCCTTGTGGGTGAAGAAGAAGTAGGCGCCGAGGAGGGTGCTCAGGGCGAGCTGCGAGGCGTAGAGCAGGAACACGTAGGCGGCTCCGGCGCCCACGACCACGCTCTCCGGGAAGTACATCGACATGCCCGCGTAGATGCCGGCGTGGAAGACGCCGAGCAGGCCGGGCGGCCCTGGGATCAGGATGGTCACGCCCAACATGCCCATGAGCGCGACGGCCTCGCCGAACGTAATGGGAGAGCCGTCCGCGTGGCAGACCCCGGTGCCCCACGCGAGCAGCCACATGCCGAACGCGTTGATGAGCCAGTAGATGGTGGTCTCGAGGAGGAAGCCCCCGGCGTCCTTGCCGTTGCCGAACGCGTGCAGGCCGTTCGCGAGCTTCTCGGCGATCTCGGCGAGCTTCTCTCCGAGCCTGCGCGAGACGACGCCGAACACCGCGAGCGTCGCGCGCCGGGCAAAATCACGGGCGAAATAGAAGACGAAGATCGTGACGAAGGCGGCCGCGAAGACCCCGAGCATGACGAAGCCGCTCGTCCGAACGTGCTCGACCCCGATGGGGAGGCCCACCACCTTCTCCGGAAGCGGATCGAGGTGGGGGACGGTGACGAGCGCCACGGCGAGGAGTCCGCTCAGAAAGAGCCCGTCGACCACGCGCTCTCCGACCACCGAGCCGGTCGCCGAGGAGAGGCTCACGGCGCCCTTTTTCCGCACCATGTACGGCCGTACGAGCTCACCGATACGGAAGGGCAAGAGCAAGATGGCGGCGAAGCCGATGCACGAGATGGCGAACGTGCGCCGCTTCGAGATCGTCACGAACGACCGAAGCAAGAAGCGCCAACGTACGGCCCGAAACCACGTCATCGCGAGGAACGTCGCGGCGTAGGCGGGGACCGTCCACCACTTCACGCTCCGAAAGACCGACGTGTCGGCCGGAACGAGCGTGAGCCCCCCCTTCTTCATGGCGAAGAGGATGCTCGCGGTGATCACGGCCGAGGCGACGAGCTTGCCGGCATTTTGCCGAAAAAAGCCACGCGGCGCAGCTTTGGCTGCGCCGCGTGGGAACGGATTCTCGGGCACTACACGCTCCAGTAATGCAGCTTCCGCGAGACCTTCGTGGGCTCGAGGACGCTCTTCACGTCGACGAGGACGCCCCCTTCGTGCACGAGCCCTTCGATGTGGGCCTGCCCGAGCGCGAGGAACTCTTTGTGGCTCACGGCGAGGATGACCGCGTCGAGGTCCTTGAACGCCTCGATCGGCGAGAGCGTGAGCCCGTACTCGTGCACGGCCTCGGGCGCGCTCGCGATCGGGTCGTGGATGATCGCGTCGATGCCGAAGGTCGCGAGCTCCTTCAGGATGTCCGGGACCTTGCTGTTCCGGAGATCGTTGCAGTCTTCCTTGAACGTGAGCCCGAGCACGCCGACCTTGGCTCCCTTCACCGGGCGATCGGCGTTGATGAGCATCTTCACCGTCTTCTGGGCGATGTGGGCGCTCATGTGGTTGTTGATGCGCCGCCCCGCGAGGATGACCTCGGGCTGGTAGCCGAGCTCTTGCGCCTTGGTGGTGAGGTAGTACGGGTCGACGCCGATGCAGTGACCTCCGACGAGGCCCGGGCGGAACTTGAGGAAGTTCCATTTCGTCGCGGCGGCGGCGAGCACGTCGGCGGTGCGGATCCCGATGCGATCGAAGATGATCGACAGCTCGTTCACCAGGGCGATGTTGAGGTCGCGCTGCGTGTTCTCGATGACCTTCGCGGCCTCGGCCACCTTGATCGACTGGGCCTTGTGGATGCCGGCGTGGATGATCGCGCCGTAGGCGGCGGCGACGCGCTCGAGGGTGGGGCCGTCCTCGCCCGAGACGACCTTGGTGATGCGCTCGAGCGTGTGCTCCTTGTCACCCGGGTTGATGCGCTCGGGCGAGTAGCCGAGCTTGAAATCGCTGCGCGCGAGGCCCGAGACACGCTCGAGGATGGGGCCGCAGATGTCCTCCGTCACGCCGGGGTACACGGTCGACTCGTAGACGACGACCGCGCCCTTCGTGAGCGCGCGCCCCACGGTCTCCGACGACTTCACGACGGGCGTGAGGTCGGGCACGTTGTTCTGGTCGACGGGCGTCGGCACGGCCACGACGAAGAACGTGGTGCCCTTCAAGTCCTCGGGGTTGCTCGTGATTTTGAGAGGGTTCGCCTTGAGCTCCTCTTCGGAGACCTCGTGGTTGCGGTCGTACCCGCGGGCGAGCTCGGCGACCTTCTCCTTGTGGATGTCGAACCCGACGGTGCCGGGAAAGGCCTTCGCGAACGCCAGCGCGACGGGAAGCCCAACGTAACCCAGCCCGATGATCGCGATCTTCTCTGCCATCTCTGTCCTCCCGAGGTTCCCCGCGCTCACGGACGCGCGGGGTCACCTTACAGGAGAGAGCGCGTCCATGGGTAGTCCGTCCCGAGAATCCGTTCGACCGGCCGGCGCGAAGGGCGGGTTCCGGGCGTTTCGTGCCTTCGAGCCCGCGGTCGGAGGTCACGAGGCGATGGCGCCGCGCCCGTCGAGGATCGTGGTCGGGCCCCGACGAAGCATCCGATCGACCTCGTCGGGCCCCCCGATCGCGGCGAGCCGCTCGATGGCTCGCTCGGTCACCTCGACGTCCTCGGGGCGATGCGCATCGGAGCATGCGGCGGAGTACGCACCCTCGTCGAGTAATTTTTCGGCGATCCGCTGAGGCTTCGAGCCATACTTTCCGACAAGGGCGCACACGTCGAGGAGGAGCTGAGCGCCGGCGTCGATGAGCGCGTCGAGGCAGCGATCGTCGTCCCACACGGGCTGGTAGCGTTCGGGGTGGGCGAGCACGGCCGAGAGCCCCGCTTTGCGGAAGTCGAAGAATCGCGCTTGGAGCTGCGGTGGAAACGCCCGCGGCGAGAGCTCGACCAGGATCGGTCGCACGCGCTTGTACGGGCGACCCGGGAGGGGCGGGTAGGGGAGGACGTGGCCCTCGCGGAGGCGCGCGTAGACCACGTCGTCGAAGAAGTGCTCGCTCGCCAGCGCGAGGGACGGGAGCGCGCCGCGGGCCGCCGCTCGGATCGCCGGGACGGCGGCCTCGAACGCGTCGCGCAGGCCCGTCGCGTCGTTCTCGAACATGCCCGGCCTCGTGTGTGGCGTGGCCACCACCGTGTCGAACCCCGCCGTATGGAGCCGCTCGAGCATGGCGACCCCCTCGTCGACCGTACGTGCGCCGTCGTCGATCCCGGGGATCCAGTGGCAATGAAGGTCGATGAAGCCCCTCATGACGCGAGCTTACCTCAAAACCGGCGACGAGGGCCCCTCTCGGGGGCGGACGTCGGCGCGCTCGACCGGGCCGTGGCGAGCGGCTCCGGTTCGGCTGTCCCTCGAGGTGCGTTCTGGTCTACGCTGCGACCCGCCGAGCGATGCCGACGCTGAACCCGCACACCCGTGAGCTGTCGTTCAAGCTCGTCTTCTACGGCCCCGGCCTCGGTGGCAAGACCACCACGCTGAAGACGCTCTTCGCTTCCACGAAGCCCGAAAACCGCGGGAAGCTCGTGAGCGTCGCCACGCAGCAGGACCGAACGCTGCACTTCGATTTTCTGCCGCTGCGCGTCCCGCGGGTCCGTGGAATGACCGTGCGCCTGCAGCTCTACACGGTTCCGGGGCAGCTCTATTACGGGGCCACGCGCAAGCTCCTTCTCTCCGGGGTCGACGGGATCGTGTTCGTCGCCGACTCGCAAGAGGGGCGCATCGAGCCGAACCAAGAGTCCCTCGACGACCTTCGGCAGAACCTCGAGGAGCTGAAGCGGCCGCTCGAGCGCATCCCTCACACGTTCCACTGGAACAAACGCGACCTGCCGGATGCGGTCCCGGTCGACGAGCTCGAGCGCCGGTTCAACCCGCACGGTGCGCCGTCGCTCGAGACGATCGCGACCTCGGGCGAAGGCGTCTTCGAGGGGCTCGAGCGCATCACGCGCCTCGTGCTGAAGGCCCACGAAGGTGACGAGCTCGACGCCCGTCCGCTCCTCGGCATCATGGACGACGCGGGCGGAATCGCTGGCGTCCTCAAGTCGATGGTCGACGGTCCGCCTCGCCCCTCGCGGCCGAGCGACAAGCCCGACGCGCAAGGAACCTCGCCCGCTTCGAGCCCCACGGAGTCTCCGCCTCCCGCCGTTCGTGCCGACGCCCCGGCCCCCGAAGAGCCGTCGTCGCGCCTCCCGTCGACCGTGTCGGTGACCGAGGATCTCGACCTCGATCCCTTGCCGATCCTCCCGCGTCCGCCTCCGGAGCCCAAGGCTCCTTTTGCGACCACCGAAGGGGGGACCGCCCTCTCCGCGAAGTCGCCCTTGGAGGAGGACCTCCCGTCGGCAGAGCCCATCTCCGAGCCGCCGCCCGTGCCGAGCGCTCCCATCGGCGAGGCCGGCCCGGGCTTCTCGTTCCGCGCGCTCTTCTCAGGGTCGGACTCGGAGCGTCGCGCGGTCGAGCTCGCCGAGGCGCACCTCGCGCGGAGCGACGCACACGCCGCGATCCTCTCGTGCGACGTCGTGCTCTCGCGCGTCTTCGCGGCCGTGGGGGCGCACGTCGGAGCCTCGCCGTCTCCGCTCGAGCCCGCCCACGTGGCGTTCCTCCTCGGCCTCGAGGGCCCTCGGTATGCGGCCTTCCGTGGCGCCGTCAGGGCCGCGAGGCGAGGCGAGCCCGTGACGCTGCGCCACGCCTTCGATGCCTACCTCGTCGTCCTCGAGGCGAGCCGCCTGCGGGATCGCTTGCGCTCTCCTCGGTAGGATATCGGTCACACTTCACCACCTCGTCTCCCCTGCAAATCCGTGCATTGGGAAAAGCCCGCGTGTACGATGAAGGGGATGGCGGAGAACGTGCCCATGGACGAGGGAGGCGACGAGCCCGGGGCGCTGTCCCCTGGCATGCGCCTCGGTCGTTACGAGCTCCTCGTGGCCATCGCGCGTGGCGGCATGGCGAGGGTGTGGGCCGCGAGGCAGCACGGCCAGCGCGGCTTCACCAAGCTCGTCGCCATCAAGACGATCCTCCCGCACCTCGCGCGCGAGCCCGAGTTCGAGCGCATGTTTCTCGACGAGGCGCGCATCGCTTCGAACGTGCACCATCCGAACGTGTGCGACACCTACGAGCTCGGGGAAGAGAACGGCGTTCTCTACCTCGCGATGGAGTGGGTGAACGGCGACTCGTTGAGCCGCGTCCTCCGGCCGAACAGCGCCGAGACCCAGGTCCTCGACTACCGCGTGGTCGCGCGCATCGTCGCCGACGCGTGCGCCGGCCTTCACGCGGCCCACGAGCTCTGCGGCGAGGACGGGCGACCTCTCCAGGTCGTGCACCGCGATTTTTCCCCGCACAACATCCTCGTCTCGGCCGACGGCAACGTCAAAGTCGCCGACTTCGGCGTCGCGAAGGCGCTCGGTCAACTGCACGAGAACACCACCGCGGGACAGATCAAAGGCAAGCTCGCCTACATGGCCCCGGAGCAAGTCGCCGGCATCGTCGATCGCCGCAGCGACGTCTTCTCGGCCGGGTGCGTGCTCTACGAGGCCACGTGCGGGATCGCGCCGTTCCGCGCGGACAACGACATGCAGATCATGCACAACCTGATGTCGGGCAACTACGTGCGCCCGACGCAGCGCGTGCCCACGTACCCGGCGGGGCTCGATCGCATCGTCGCGACGGCCCTCGCCGCGGATCCGAAGCTCCGGTTCCAGACCGCCGAGCAGCTCCGCGTGGCGCTCGAGGAGTGGCTCGCTCGCTCGGGGCCCGTCGTCACCCAGGCGAACGTCGCCCAGGCGCTCCGCGCTCGCATCGGCGATCGAATCGACAGGCGGAAAGAGCGCATTCGTGCAGCGCAGGCAGCCTCTCCCACGGCCGACGACTCCCAGGCGATCTCGTCCGTCGCCCGTAGCTTCCCCGGGCCCGCGTCGGGGAGCGGCGTGCAGCTCCGAGGTGATCTCTCGTCCCCAGGATACGGGTCGCAGCCGTCGCACCCCTCGCACTTGTCGCACCCTTCGCAGGTGTCGCATCTGTCGCACGCTTCGCTCGCCGGCTACGGCCCGCCGTCGGTCGGAGCGGGCATGGGTCCGATGCCTCCGCCGGTCGCCGACGGTGACGGAAAATACAATGTTATCGGTGGAATAGCGATTGGCGCCATCGTCGCGATCGTCCTCGGGATGGGCGGCTACTTCGCCATCGTCCGGCCACGCTCCGCGCCTCCGGCCCAACCTCCCGCGGTCGCGGCTCCGGTGACTCCGGCGAGCGCACCTCCGGCCCCTTCGGCGTTCGCAGGCGTGGTGCCTTCGGTAGGCGCGGCGGTCGTCGCTACCCCCGATGCCTCCCCGGCCATGGAGCTTCCCGATACCCCTCAGATCGACCTCGAGCTTTCCCCACCGAACGCGACGGTGTCGGTCGACGGTCAGCCCGCGGCCGCCCTCGCGGCCATCCCGAAGCCGGGAGCAGGAAAGCCGGTCACCCTCACGATTCGCGCCGAGGGGCGAGAGGACGCGGTCGTGAAGGTCGACGATACGACGGCCTCTCCGCTCAAGATCACGTTGAAGTGGAAGGCTCGCGCCCCCGCCGCCCCGGCGATCCCGACGAGCCCCTATTGAGGCGCGCCCACACGGTGAGTAGCGCGCAGCCGCAGGGCAGGGCTCGACCCCTCGGCGCGATTCGTGCGACGATACGATGCGGAGGTCTCATGCGAAACGTGGCGTGGCGAACGTGGGCCGTGGGCTGTCTCGTGTGTCTCGTGGCGAGCTCCGCCCCACGCGGCGCGCACGCGGACGAGCCTGACCCGACCGTCGAAGCGAAGGCCCGGTTCCGCCAAGGGAGCGAGGCGTTCGCGCAAAAACGCTTCGTCGAGGCCGCCCTCCAGTTCGAGGCGGCATCCGCGCTCCGCCCGCACGCCGTGACGACCTTCACGGCTGCGCTCGCGTGGGACAGCGCGGGCCAGCCCGAGCGCGCGTGCGATGCGTACGGGCGAGCCCTCGATCTCCCCGGGCTCGACGCCAAGCAGACCACTCAGGCCAAAGACCGCGTCCAGAGCCTCGAGCGCACGCTCGGAACGGTGGTCGTCAAGGTGCCGTCGACCTGGAAAATCCAGCTCGACAGCCTCACCGAGGTGACCGGGCCTTCGCGTCTTCACGCGCTCCCGGGCGCGCACGTGCTTACGATCCGACCTTCGGGCTACCCCGTCGAGAAACGCGACGTGTCGCTCGAGGCCGGCAAGGCGATCGAGGTGGAGGTCACGGAGGCGCAGCTCTTGGCTGCGAAAAAGGCGGCCGAGCCTCCGCCCCCGCCGAAAGTCGAGCCTCCGCCCCCGCCGAAGCCCGAGCCCCCGCCACCTCCTCCCCCGGCGCAGTCGCCGCTCCGCCCGCTTGGCTTCGTGCTCGCCGGCACGGGGGGGGCGCTCGTCCTCTCGGGCATCGTCCTCGGGACCCAGGCTCTCGCCGCGGGTGACGCGTACAACGCCGGCCCGACACGCGAAGCGTACGACCACGCCACGAGCCTCGCGACCTGGACGTCTCTCGCGCTCGTCGGAGGCATCGTCGTCGCCGCAGCGGGGGTCACGTTGGCGCTCGTGCCGATCGGAAAGACCGAGGCGAAGGTCGCCGTGGGGCCCGGATCACTCGTCCTTGGAGGCACGTTCCAATGAACTGGCGTTCTCTTGCGCTCGCGGCGTTGGCGGGCACGGCGCTCACCGGCGCGTTCGCGAGCTGCTCTCTCGGGCTCGACGAGAGCCTCATCGGTCGCGCCGACAGCGCACCTCTCCCCACAGGTACCGGAGAGCCTCCCGAGTCGTCCGTTCCCGACGTGGTCCGCCCGACCGAGGCCGGCATCGACGGCTCCGCGGTCGGATCCTGCAAGGTCGACGCGGACTGCAAGGCGGCTTCGGCGTGCCTCAAAGGGAAATGCGAGTCAGGCACGTGTGCCTACGCGATCTGCCCTCAGGCTGACCCATGCCGGGCCGCGCGCTGCGACGTGGCCGCCGACGCCTGCCTGCCGCCTCTTCCGCTCCCGCGGACGGAGGAGATTCGCCTCGTCGACAACATCGCCGTGTCGGGGCCGCTCCGCTCGGTCGCGGTGATTCCTCCGTTCGCGTTCGTGTCGACGAGCTCGGGCGTCTACGCGTACCTCTACCAGGAGCCCGGCCTGCCCAAGACCATTCTCTCGGTGAGCGGCGCGCCGTTCGTGCCCTCGTACATGTTCGCGTCCGGGCGCCGCCTCTACATGCTCGGAGGTCTCACGGGGAGCCTCCAGCGCAGGCTACCGGTCGCGTGGCTCGACGTCCCGCAGAACCCCGCGGCCGAGCTCAAGGCCGAGTCCCGTCTCGTGTCGTACAACGGGCAGGCATTCAACGTCGCCCTGCCGACCGCGGGAGACAAGCTCCTTCTCGGTCACACGAGCCCCGGGTACGCGTTCGCCGTGGCCGAGCCACCCTTCACCGGCACCATCGGGCTCAACACCGTCGCGACCGCGCAGTCGTACCAGATGATCGCGACCTCGGGAGCCGACCGCGTCGTGGCGATCCGGCAGCTCGGCGGCGCGGGCGCCCCGGCGTTCTCGATCCTCACGGGCGCCGGGTCGGCGAGCGGCGTGTTCGGCGTCGACCAAGGCATCTCTCCCGGGCCGCAGTACTCGTACAACTTCGGAAACGGGCAGTTCGCCGCGAGCGCAAAGGGGGCCGTGGCGACCCTATGGCCGCTCAACCTGACGACCGCGCCCTTCAACGGGAGCGTCTCGGCCGTCCGCCTCGCGGTCATCCTCGACGACGACAAGGACACCTCGTTCGCGGGCGACAAGTTCGTCGACGTGGCGACGTACCCGGCCCCCGGCTCGCCGAACTACCAGAACATGGCGGGCCCGATCGCGTTCGCGGACGATCAGACCGTCTTCGCGACGTTCGCGACGCCGTCGACCCCGACCACCAAGCTGTCGGCTGCATTCTACACGCTTTCGGGCGCCGCCGACGCGGGCGCCGGGGACGCGGGCGTGGGCCAAGCGACCGAGCTCGCGCTGCAGCCGGGCAACGTGTACGGGGCCGCGGCCGCGCCAGGGGTCGGCGTCGTCACGGGCTACAACGGGACGATCGGCGCGGCTGTCATGCACGTCGTCCGGCCGGCGTGCGCGCCCTGAAGGCGCGATGAGGCGCGTCCTCACCGGCCTCCTCGCGAACGGGCACGTGCAGACCCTCGGCGCCGCCGCGCCGTTCTACTGCCCACCGCGCGGGTTCCGCCCTTCCGAGCACGAGCCCCTGAGGCTCCCCATCGCTCATGGCAGCCTTCGCGGTCACCTGCACGCCGATCTGTGGCTCGCGAAGGGGAGGCGCCCTGCGGTCGTCATCGTGCACGGGATCGGGGGAGATCTCGCGTCGCGGTACGTGGTCCGTGCGGCGGTCGCGCTCCATCGCGACGGGTTCCACGTCGCGCGGATGTCGATGCGCGGCGCGGGCGCGAGCGTCGCGGAGGCGCCGGCGCTCTACCATGCCGGTCTCACGGGCGACGTCCTGCACGTCGTCGACGTTCTTCGGAGCGACGACCGCATAAGCTCGGTCGTCCTCTTGGGCTTCTCCGGGGGAGGGAACCTGGTGATGAAGCTGCTCGGGGAGCTCGCGGAGCGTGGGCCGTCGCTCGTGGCCGCGGCCGCGACGATTTCGGCGCCCTTCGACTACACCTCGATAGGTCCGCACATGGACGCGCCCGCGCGCCTCCCGTACCGGTTCCACGTGCTTCGTGGGCTCGTTCGCCAGGCCCGCGCGTTCGCGAGGCTTCACCCGGACCGCGCCACGTTCGATGCGGCGGGGTTGTCTCGCCTCGGCTCGTTTCGCGAGTACGACGCGAAGGTGGTGCTGCCCGTGTACGGCTTCGCGTCGGTCGACGCGTATTGGGCCGCCGCGAGCGCTCGCCCCTCCCTCTCTCGTGTTGCCGTTCCCACGCGAGTCATCCACGCCCATGATGACCCGATGGTGCCCGGGGCGCTCGTGCGCGCGAGCCTGCGCGACGCGAGCCTCGCGCTGGACCTCGAAATGTCGCGCGAAGGCGGGCACATCGGGTGGTTCGCCGGCCTCGACGAGGCGAGCTTCGTCACGCCGTGGGCCGTCCGTCGCGCGACGGATCACCTCGCGCGCCACGCCCGGTGATCGCGCCGAGGCTCGGCGCCGCTCGGTCAGGCCGCGACGATGGTGTTCGAGAGCCGGCCGAGCCCGTCGATCTCGAGGTCGACGGAGTCGCCTGGCATAAGCCATTGATTTTGCGTGATTTTCGAGCCGTTCAGCTCGAGGAAACAGCCGGTTCCGCACGTGCCCGACCCGATGACGTCACCAGGGTACACGTCGACGCCGTAGCTCACGCGCGAGAGGATCTCGGCGAACGTGAACGTCATGTCTTTCACGTTGCCGGTCGACACGCGCGTCCCGTTCACGAGGCCTCGCATCTCGAGGTCGAAGACGAGCCCCTTCGGCGTCTTCTTGGAGCGCGCTGCGAGCTCGTCGAGGGTGACGAGGTAAGGCCCGAGGCCCGTCGCGAAGTCTTTGCCCTTCGCGGGGCCGAGCGAAAGCTTCATCTCTTCCATCTGGAGGACCCGGGCGGAAAAGTCGTTCATGATCGTCATGCCGAAGACGAAGTCGTCCGCGGTCTCGGGGGTGAGGTCGCGCCCCTTCTTTCCGACGACGATCGCGGCCTCGAGCTCGAAGTCGAGCTTCTCGCGCGCGAGCTCCCTCACGGCGACCGGGCCTGGGCCCACGACGGCCTGATGGTTCGTGAAGTAGAAGACCGGAAACATGTCGAACTCGGGGATCATCTCGAGCCCGCGGTTTCGCCGTGCCGTCTCGACGTGCTGCCGGAACGCGTAGCCGTCCCGCATGGACGGCGGGCGCGGGATCGGCGCGAGGAGCTTTTGCCCGGCTTCGGGGACGAGCAGCTCGGACGGGAGCTTGCCCGCCGCGTGAGCCGAGAGGATCGTGTTCGCGGCGTCGCGCGTGACGGAGCCCCGCTCCACGAACCCGAGCACGCTCTCTCCGTACGTGCGGGCGATCTCGGACGCCCCGCTCGGACGGCCGGCCTCGCGTTCGATCCACGCGAACGCGGAGGGCAGGTGCACGAGCTTCGTCGAGCCCCCATCGACGACGACGAGGGCAGGGACCTGGGTTTCGTTCTCGAGGAAGGTTGCGAGCTTCACGCGCCGGTCTTTACCACGACACGGGCGCACCGGGCCAAACGCGAGCCTCGCTCGGGATTTTCGAGGAGCCGCGGGCCTTCGCGGTAGAGTGGGGCCATGGCCAAGGGACTCTTTTCGCGCTTGCCGAAGGGCGCGCTCACCATCGCCAAGGAGCTTGCGCGACACATCCTCCGGAGGCCCGTCGTCGGCGTTGCGGTGGCCGGTCGGACGACCGACGGCCGATGGCTCCTCATTCGCCGCGCCGACACGGGCACCTGGGCCCTCCCCGGCGGTACGGTCGAGTGGGGCGAGACTCTCGCCGCGTCGTATCCGCGGGAGCTCGAAGAGGAGGCCGGGGTCGTCGCGTCGACCTTCGAGCGTGTCACGGGGGTCTTCTCGAGGCCCGATCGCGACCCACGGTTCCACGCGATCACGGTCGTCGTTCGATGCACGATCCAAGCGCCCGTCAAAGACCCGTCGAACCCCCTCGAGATCCTCGAGGCCCGCCTCTTCGCGGACGACGAGCTGCCCGATCTCGGCACCATGGGGATGGCCGAGATGCTGGCCTGCGCCCGCGACGGTGCCCCGTTTCACTTTGAGTAAGTGCCTGAAACTACGAGAGAAACAAGTTTCGGTGCCTCGCGGAGATCGAATGGGGACGCGGTGCGTACGGAGGGGCCTATGGAGAGAATCGGCGAATACCTCGTCAAGCGGCTCGTCGGCGAAGGCGGCATGGGGAAGGTGTACGAGGCCGAAGAGCGCCTCTCGAAGCGCCGCGTCGCCCTGAAGGTGCTCCGGCCCGAGCTCACGAAGAACGAGGAGGGCCGCAAGCTCTTCTTGAACGAGATGCGGATCCTGGCTCACCTCGAGCACCCGAACCTCGTCAGGAGCCTCTCGTCGATCGAAGACGGCGACAAGCTCGTCATGGTGCTCGAGTACCTGTCGGGCCGGACGCTCCGGGACGAGCTCGTTCGACGCAAGCGCCTCCCGTGGGCCGAGGCCGTGGGCCACATCGCGTCGATCGCCGAGGCGCTCGCGGTCGCTCACGAGCAGAGCCCGCCCATCGTCCACCGCGACCTCAAGCCCGAGAACGTGATGCTCGTGTGCGCCGAAGGGGAGGAGGCCGAGGGCGCGCCGAAGGGGCTCAAGGTCATGGACTTCGGCGTGGCGAAGGTCCTCGAGGCGGCACACGCCACCAACACGCAGAGCATCGGGACGCTCCAATACATGAGCCCCGAGCAGATCGACGCGGGCGTCATCGATGCGCGCGCGGATCTCTACGCCTTAGGCCTCGTCTTCTACGAGCTCGTGTCCGGTGAGGTCCCCTTTCACTCGGCGTCACCTCGTGAGCTCTTGAACCTCCAATGCACGGCCGAGCCTCCCGAGCTCGCCGACGACGTGCGCGTCGGTCTTCCGCGCGGCGTCGAGACGCTGATGTTCTCGCTCCTCGAGAAGGATCCGGAGAAACGCCCCGCGTCGGCTCGCGTCGTGCTCGACACCCTCGAGCCCTTCCGCTCGGCGGGAGAGGCGGCGCCTCGGAGGCGTACGACGGGAGCGCTCCCGAAGACCGACACCGAACGAACGAGCCCACCGAGCGGATCCGCTACGGCCTCGAAGCGTGAGCCCGAGGCCCCGAGCCCCGCCCCTCGACTCGACACCGTCGCGCTCGTCGAAAAGAACGCGCAAGCCAAGCCGAGCCGGGAGGTGCCCACGTGGGCCGGTGTGCTCGGGATCGTGCTCGTGTCGGCCCTTTCGTTCGCCGTGACCTATCGCCTCCGTCTCTCTTCCAACGAGCGAAACGCGGCCTCTCCCTCGGCGACGTTGGAGACCGCAGCGACGCCGTCTTCGCCCCGCTGAGGCCCCGTGAGCCCCCTGTCCGAGCTCGCCCCCGGCCGGGGCCTCCCGAGGGTCGCCGCGCCCAACGTCGAGGGCGCCTCCATCGTCGTGTGTGGAGAGGTGCGCGTCGCAGAGCTCGGCGAGGGCGTCGAGCTCGTGCGCTTTGGCTCCGCCGACCACGCGCGAGCCGAGCGCATCTACTCCCTCTCGGTGGCCGGTCTGTTCGGCATCCGCGCCGCCGGAGTCGACGCGGAGGGGCCTTGGCTCGTACGCGAGCCCGGCGCTCCGACCCTCGAGGACCGACCCGAGGTCGACCCGCTCGAGCTCGCGACGAGCCTCGCTAGGGCGCTCGCCGCGTGCGAACGTAGCGCGCTCTTCCCTGGGCCTCTGCGGCCGCGGGACGTGAGCCGCTTCGAGGGGCGGATCTCCCTGCGAGCCGACGCGCTCTATCGGGCTCTCGCCGGCATGCCCGCGGACCCTTCCGCTCGCGAGGGGGCGAGCCGGTGGGACTCCCCCGAGGTCGCGAGCGGTCGTGCGCCCGACGCCGCCTCGAATCGGTACGCGCTCGGACTGCTCGTGTACCGCGCGGCGACGGGGGCTCACCCGTTCGCCGGCGTGGGGCGGCTCGAGGCACAGAACCTCGCCGCACACGATCCGGCCCCGTTCCCATCCGAGGTTGCGAGCCGTCTGCCGCCAGGGCTCCAGTCGCTCGTGCTCGAGCTGCTCGATCCCCGGCCGGACGCGCGTCCTCGCTCCGCGGCCGATGTCGCGCGGAGGCTCGAGGCGATCGCGACCGGTCGACGAGCACGCGGAGATCGTGCGCCCTCGGAGGGGCGAAAGGCGCCCCCGGCGGCCGTGTCGACACCATCACGGCCTGCTCGTCACCTGCCGGTGAAGCGGCGGATATGGGTGTTGGCGCCCGTGGGGGTGGCTCTCGCCGCGCTCGTCACGGGGCTCCTCGCACGCTCTTCGGCGCTTCGCGTCGACCCCGTCCCGGTGGCCATGGCGCAGGGCGCGCCGCTCACCCGGGCCCGCGCCGCCGACTGCGCCCCCTGCCACGCGCGCGAGGTGTCCGAATGGCAAAGGTCCGTCATGGCGCACGCGTCGCGGAGCCCGCTCTTCGGCGCGCTCGAGAGCGTGGTCGAAGAGCAGAACGGGCGCGACGCGCGCTGCCCGAACGGTCCCGGTGCGCTGCGCTCTCGCGGGGCCGACGTGTGCACGGACGAGCGGTCGGGGCTCTCGGTCACGGGATCGGGAGGAGAGGGATGGTGCATTCGTTGCCACGCCCCGACCGAGTCGGTCCGACCGTCCGTGCCGCCGTGGTCGGCCTTTGGCAACGCATCGTCGCGACGACCTCTCATCGACATGTTCTCGGCCGAGGCGCTCGAGGGGATCTCGTGCCAAGCGTGCCATGCGACGGTCGGCCCCGTGGGCACGCACGGCTCCGGAGGCTACGAGGGAAATCCGTCCTGGACGTCCGCGCGAACGGGCAACGTCTTCTTCGCGAGGCCCGAGGACGCCGATGGGCGGTTCGGGATCGCGAACAGCGGCTATCGGATCGAGCTCTCCTCGTTCCTCGACGGGCGCGGCCAAGGCGCGCGTCCCCACGGCGCCCCGTCCGCGTCGGCCAAGGCGTACGGCCGATCGAGCGAGCTGTGCGGGAGCTGCCACGACGTTCGGTTGTTCGGCACCGACGTGATCGGGAAGGAGAGAGGCGAGCACTTCAAGCGGCTACGCAACGGCTACTCCGAATGGCGCGCGTGGGCCTCGACCGAAGAAGCCGCGGGGAGACGCGCCGCGACCTGCCAGGACTGCCACATGAGCACCTTCCCGGCGGTCTGCGAGCCCGGAGCGCCGACGCGCCCGGCCGAACGAAGCGACGCCTGTCCGCCCGGGCACAGGCTCGTGCAGCGGGCCCCGGGGGAGTACGCGAGCGGGTTTGTGTCGGGTGGAAGTGCCCGAAAAGACAAAATATTTTCTCACTACTTCACGAGCGTGGACGTGCCTCTCACGCCGAGCTTCGACCTGTCGTTCGCGAACGATCGAGCGCTCGATGCGCGAGGTGTCCCGCTCGGCTTGCGCCCGCGCCGCGATCTCCTGCTCGCTCGTTCGTTCCGCTTCGCCATCGAGGGGCCTCGTCGCACGGGGCGCACCCTCGAGGTCCCCGTCGTGCTCGAGAACGTCGGCGCCGGTCATCGCGTCCCGGCCGGCTTCAGCCAGGAGCGGGAGGTGTGGGTCGAGCTCCGGGTGCTCGATGCTCGCGGAGACGTCGTGTACGAGGTCGGCCGCGTCGACGGGCCCGGAGACGACCTCCACGACAAGCGTTTTCTCCGCGTCAACGTGCGCGACGTGGTCGGACAGGGGCGCGGCCAGGGCCGCACGTTCGGCCGCGACGAGGATCCCGACGGTCGCCCCTTGGGGGTCTTCGGGGCCGATGTCGTCGATGGGCCGGACGTGCCCGACTGGAGCCCGAGCCCGAGGCTCGGCGGTACGTCCTTCCGAGGCCGAGGCCTCGTGAACCTCCAGAACGGGTTCTTGCGATGTGTTCGCTGCATCGGCTTCGTCGACGGAAAGGGGCGATGCCAGCCGGGCCCGGGCCAGGGGAGGACACGCGCCGACCGTTACGAGGACGCGCCCTACGACCCCGAGACGGGCGAGTGCCGCTCGAACCTCTCGGGGGGCGAAGAGCTCTTCGAGACCTACTTCCCCATCGGCGCGCTCGACGCGGATCGGGGCACCGCGAAGGCCCCCGACGCGATCGTCGACACCCGATCCGCGCCGCCGGGCGTGCCGCTCACGTACACCTACGTGCTCGACACGGGAGCACACCAAGGTCCGTACCGCGTCGAAGCGAAGCTTCGATTTCGCAGCTTCCCGCCGTTCCTGGTGCGGGCGTTCGCGGCGTACGAGGCGGAGCAGGCGGCGCGGGGGGCGCGGCCCTCGGGGCCACAGGTCGACGTGGCGATGCTCTCGCGGATCGACGTCGTGGACATCGGCAAGGCGAGCGCGAAGATCGAATGACGACGCTCGATCCGCTCGTTTTCCGTGCGGCTCTCCTCCGTGGCCTCGACGCGCGCGGGCGGAGTGACGTCGGCTCGGCCGGTCGGGTCGTCGCACGCGCGTCGGGGGAGCGCCTCTACGCGACGGGAGACGCCGCCGACGCCGTGTTCGTCGTGATCTCCGGAGCGCTCCGTGTGGTCGAGCTCGAGAGACGGGGCGCGGCCGCCCGTGTGTCGGAGCGGGTGGTCCGAGGGTTCGAGGTGACCGGAGAGGAGGCCGTCCTCGGTCCGTCGGCCGTTCGCCACGCCGACGCCTTCGCGGTCGGGGCGAGCGAGATCGCCGAAATCCCCTTCGTGGTCCTCGAGCGGGCCCTCGTCCGGGCGGGCGGCCAGGATCTGCTCGAGAAGACCGTCCGCGCCGCGCGCCGGCGTTTGCTCGAGCGCCGCCTCGAGGCATCGGGCCTCCTCGAGGGGCTCGACGACACATCACGGGGAGAGCTCCTCGACCTCGCCGTCGTTCGCGCCCACGAGCGAGGAGAGATCGTCGCGAGGCCGACCGACCCCGCGACCCGTGCGTGGCTCGTGATCGACGGCCTCGTCGGGATCTCGGACGTCGGCCCCGAGGCCAAGCCGGTGCCGACGGGGTACGTCGGCGCGGGCGACGTCGTGTGCGAGCCCGACCGGGGCGCCCTGGACGTGACGCTCTACGCCGCGGGGCCCTCGACGCTGGCCGTGTTTCCATCGGCTCGTTTCTGCGAGATCGTCGCGCGCGGACGTGGAGATCTCGACGTCCTCCGGCGCGGCCGGCTCCCGCGCCGCGCGCCCACGAAGACGGGCACGACGGCCCACGTGGTCGAGGACCTCTACCGCGTGACCATCGCTCGCTCGCTCCTCGTCATCGACCAAGACGCGTGCGTCCGATGCGGCCACTGTGTGGTTTCGTGTGGGAGCGCACACGACGACGGTGTGCCGAGGCTCACGCGGCGCGGTGACAAGCTGCTCCTGCCGGTGGTTCGAGAGGGGGGAAAGCCCGGGACCGCCAGGGAGGCCGCGAGCCTGCTCCTCCCGAACAGTTGTCAGCACTGCAAAAACCCCGCGTGCCTCCGAGACTGTCCGACGGGGGCCATTCGCCGTGACGGTCGCGGGGAGGTCCGGATCGAGCCTGCGCTGTGCACCGGCTGCGGCAACTGTGTTCGCGCGTGCCCATGGGAGAACGTGAGCCTCGTGCCGAGGAGCCCCGAGAGCAAAGCGGCGACGGGCTTCTCGGAGGTCGCGGTCAAATGCGACCTGTGCGAGGGGACGGGGCATGGGCCGGCGTGTGTGTCGTCGTGCCCCGTCGAGGCCATCGCGCGTGTCGACCCGAGCGATTCCCCGGTCCTCGGCGGCGCGGACGGGAGCTCCATCGTCGCCCCGGAGGGACGTGCCCTCCTTTGGCCATGGGTCGTCCTCGGCGCTGCCGTCGCGGGCGGGTTTCCGTTCACGCGGGTGTCGGCGCCCACGGCCGGGCTCGTCGCGCTCGTGCTCTCGGGAGCGGCGCTCGCGTACGTCGCCAAGAAGCGCGGTCGTCCTTCGGAGCGTACCGGGAGGACACGTCTCCACTACGTGGCCCACGTGGCGATCGGCACGGCTGCTACCTCGGCGACGGTGGGGCACGCCCTCACCGCATCGAGCTCCACGACCGGTCGTCTCGCGTTCCTAGCCCTCATCGCCGTGTCCGTCCTCGGGGGGCTCTCGACGATCGCGTACGCCGTGCTTCCCCCGATGCTCGCGCGCGTCGAACGTGACGGGGCGCTCCCCGAAGATCTCCCTCGGCGCCGCGTCGAGAACGAGCGGATGCTCTTCCAAACGCTCAGCGGGCGAAGCGATGTGGTAAAGAAGATTTACGAAATCCTTCTGCGCCCGTACATAGGGCTGCGCCTCGGGGGCCTAGCGCTCCTCGTGTCCGGGCGGTCCCTGTCCGCCGAGAAGCGGCGCCTCCGCTCCGAAGCCGACGCCATGCTCGAGGGGCGAGGCTCCGGAAAGCTCGCGGGGCTCGACACGCTGATCGACCTCGCCGTCGAAGGGAGGGCGCTCTCTGCACGGGGGCTCGGTGGCGCGTGGGTTCGTGGTCTCCCGGTCGCCCATTCTGTCGTCGTGGCCGCGTTCGTCGTGGCCCTCGGGGCGCACCTGCTCGCCGTACGTTGGGGGGGGCCGTGAGAGGCACGAGCGACGAGCGTCGTCCGCGGGCCATCGCGATGGTCGCGTTCGCCGCGGCCTTGGGCACCGCGGTTGGGCTCGGCATCCAAAGCCGCGCCGGCACGCTCGAAGCCGCGCGCCCTCTCGCGCCCCCTCATGTGGCGGCGAAGGTCTCTTGTGCGTCGTGTCACGTCGCCGGCGCGGGGGAGCTTCGTACGGTGACGTGCGCGCCGTGCCACGTGAGGGAGCTCCACACGTCGACCCGCGCGGGTCACGTGAGGCTCGGCACCGACGCGCGGCTCTCGTGCGCGTCGTGCCACCCCGCCCACACGGGATTCCAAGGAATCGCGTTCCGAGAAGCGGGCGCGCGCCGCTTCGGCCCCGCCGCGGCGAAAGAGCTTCACCTCGACGGTCCTGGGCCCGAAGGACAGGCCGTGCCGATCGTGGCCGTCGCCGCATGTACGCCGTGTCACGTCCCGAGTGACCCTCGTGATCCGTTCGCCCGGTGCCTCCCGCCGCCCGACGCTCGTGGTCCGAGCTGGGCGACCACGCCGGTCGTGTGCCTCGACGAGCACACCCACGCCGGCAACGAGCCTCGCCCCGCCCGTGGCGTATGCGGAGCCCAGCACGGCACGAAGCACCTCGCGGCGCAGGAGCTCGCCGTCGGCCTCGCGCGGTCGTCGCCCTGGCAATCGGGGCCATCCGAGCGCGGGGTTCCTTGGCTCCCTTTGGGGACGGCCGCGCTCTTCGCTCTCGTCACCGCGGCGCTCGTGCTTCCCGAGCGTCACGGCCAGAAAAAGCCGCACCGCAGCTCCCGTTGCCGGCGAAGAAACGAAAGCTCCCCACGATCGACGCGAGCCGCTGCCTCGGCTGTCACGCCTGCGTCGAGGCGTGTCCGTTCGACGTGCTCGCGGTCGAGAGCTACGTCGCCAAGGTGGTGCGACCCGAGGAGTGCTGCGGTGTGGTCCTGTGCGCACAAGTGTGCCCGAACGGGTCCCTCACGATCCGTGACGAAGGGGAGGTGGTCACGCGCGTGCCGCTCACGGAGCACCTCGAGAGCGAGCGTGTCCCTGGGGTATTCGTCGCCGGTGACGTGACGGGAATGCCGCTCATCAAGAACGCCATCGCCCAAGGGGATCGTGTCGCGCGGCGCATCGCCGAGACCCTGCCGCGTGGCAGCGCTCCCGCGGGCGCGCTCGACGTCGTGATCGTCGGGGCAGGTCCGGCGGGCCTCGCTTCGGCCCTGCGCCTCGGGGGAGAGGGGCGATCGTGCGTGGTGCTCGAGCAGGGCGCGCTCGCGTCGAGCATCCTGAGCTTCCCGCGCGGGAAGATCGTGCACGATCCGCCGCTGTCGCTGCCCGTCGAGGGGGACCTCTGGCTCGAAGAGACGACCAAGGAGGCGCTCGTCGCGCAGTGGCAGCGCATCGTTCGTCAGCGGCGCATCGACGTCCGCGAGGGCTCTCGGGTGACCGGCGTGGTCGCCGAGGAAGGCGTGTTTCGGGTCGCCTTCGTCACCGGCGACCGGGAGGAGACTCTCGTCGCGCGGCGCGTGATCGTGGCGACGGGGCGGCGGGGTAGCCCGAAGGCCCTCGACGTCCCGATCGCGCCCGAAGCCGAGGGGCGCGTTCACTACGCGCTCGTCGACGCTGCCGCGTTCGCTCGAAAGCGCGTCGTCGTGGTAGGCCTCGGCGACTCCGCCATGGAGGCGGCTCTCGCGATCGCGAAGCAGCCCGGGGCGCGGGTGACCGTGGTCGCTCGGGCCGACGGGTTCGTCCGCGGCAAGGCCAAGAACGTGGCCGAGATGGAGCGCGCCATCGCCGAGGGCGCCGTCGTGGTGCGGTTCGGCGCCGAGGTGAACGCCATCGGCGCCCGCCAAGTGAGAGTGGGGCGCCGGGGCGGGGGCGGGCCGGTCGACACCCTTCCGGCCGACGCCGTGGTGGTGCTCGTGGGCGGCCAACCCTCTTGGGATCTCCTCGAAAAGATAGGGATTTGTGCCCCCGAGCAGAAAGTCGCGGGGCCCGAGAACTTTGCCGAGGCCGGAGCGTACGAATCGGCTTCGGAGGCCGGTGGATGAAGGCGACGACCCTCTTCGGTGTTTCTCTCGCGTGTGTGCTTGCCTCGAGCGCGGCGGCGCTCGCCGTGCCGCTCCCCGACAGGGCTCCCGTGACGACCCCGTCCTCCGCGGGCGCGAGCGTCGTCGCCGAGCTCCCCCAGAAGGGCTCGCAGCTGTCCGTCGGGAAGACGTTGCTCCTCGACGCGCGGCTCGGTCACGCGACGCTCGCGCGCTCCGGGAGCGGTGAGACCTACCTCTTCGCCCAGGTCACGGGCTCGGAGTCCGCGCCCGTCGCGGCGGCGCCGAAGGTGAGCCTCGGCATCGTCATCGACCGCTCGGGCTCGATGAAGGGTGCACGCATCGCTCACGCCATGGACGCGGCCTCCGCGGCGGTCGAGCGGATGCGCGACGGGGACACGGTCTCGGTCGTGGCGTTCGACACGGTCTCCGAGGTCGTCGTCCCTCCGCAGGTCGTCTCTGCCGAGTCGCGAGCCCGCATCGTCGCGAAGATTCGCGGCATCCGGCTCGGTGGCGACACGTGCATCTCGTGCGGGCTCGAGTCGGCGATGCACGAGCTCATGGCCGGAGGCCGAACGGAAGGGGGCGTCACGCGCATGCTCCTCCTCTCCGACGGCGCGACGAACTCGGGCATCCGTGACATCCCCGGGCTGCGCTCGCTCGCCGCGCGCATGCGCGATCGGGGGTGCACGATCTCGACCATCGGCGTCGACGTCGACTTCGACGAGAAGGTCATGGCCGCGATCGCCAACGAGGCCGCCGGGCGGCACTACTTCGTGAAAGACTCGAGCACCCTCGCGAGCGTGTTCACCCAAGAGTTCGACTCGCTCGTCGCGTCGGTCGCGAGCGACGGCGAGCTCACGATGACGCTCGCGCCCGGCGTGGAGGTCGAGCAAGTGTTCGACCGCACGTTCCGGAGGGAGGGCGATCGCGTCGTCGTTCCTTTCGGGTCCGTCTCGAAGGGACAACAAAAGACGGTGCTCATGAAGCTTCGTGTGCCCGTCGGTGTCATGGGCGAGCGCCCGGTGGCCGATCTCCGCCTCACGTACCGGGATCTCGTCGAGCGCTCCGATGGGGCGTGCAGCGGGTCCCTCGCCCTCGGTGTGCGCGAGGGCCTGGAGGACGCGCCGCTCGACCCGTTCGTCGCGGCGAGGCTCGAACGAAGCCGCACTGCCGCGACCCTCACCCAGGTGAACCTCCTCGTCGAGCAGGGCAAGATGGCCGAGGCGCAAGCTCGCCTCGCGGGCCGTCGGGCCGAGCTCAAGAAGGCCGAGTCCGTCGCGCTCGCGAACCCGTTCCCCGCGGGCCCCGCCCCTCGGGCGGCCCGAAGCCTCGACCGCGATTTCCAAGAGCAGCTCGGCGCCGTCGCTTCGGCCGAGAGCTTTGGCGGCTCTGGCGCTGGTGTGGGGGGAGGTGGGTTCGCACAGCCCCCGTCCGGTCGCGTCGTGGCTCCTGCTGCCGCCCCACCCGCGCCCGCGTCCCCGGCCACCAAAGGCGCGGTACGGCAGAACCAGCAGGCCGCATCCGATCTCGCCTTCTGACGAGGACCGCGCGCCGATACACGACGCCTGATACGGTCGCCCGGTGACCGATCCCGACGACGCTGCTCGGCCCGAGCCCCTTCGTCTCGAGCGGATGCCCCCCGATCCGCCTCTCGAACGCCCCCCCGCCCGCGGGCGAGCGTGGCCGCCTGCGATCGCCTGGTTCGGCTTCTCGGCGTTCTGGGGCCACATGCGGCACCTCTTGGCGTCGGCCATCGCGACCGACAACGTCGACTCGCGCCAGTGGATGGCGCCGGAGCCTCCCGACGAGCTCCTCGCGCGGGCCGTGAGGCGCCTCCGGGATCGCGGCGCTCGAGAGGCGCCGACGCTCGCCGGGGCGATGGGGGGCACGGTGTGGATCGACTTCGTGTCGGACACCGGGGACGACGTCACCGTGAGCGAGCGTGTGGCGGAGCTCGTCGCGCGGGAGTACGAGGTCGAGGATGGCGGCCGGCGAGAGCGCCTCCCGCGAGGCGACGTGCTCTTCCTCGGGGGGGACCTGGCCTACCCCGTGGCGACCGTGCGCGAGGTGACGCGGCGGCTCGTCGAGCCTTGGAATCGTGTGCTCTCGGCGCTCCCGGAGGAGCCCCAGCGCTTGCTGCTGGCCGTGCCCGGAAACCACGATTGGTACGACGGGCTCGACGGCTTCGCGCGCCTCTGCCAAGCCCCGATGCCCTTCGAGGACACGAGCGAGCTCGATCCGACGCGCCCACGCCCGAACGCGTTCCCGGTGCTCGCGTGGGCCGAGGCCTTCGCCAAGGGAGTGCAGGTCGCGAAGCCCCGCGCGATGGCGCTCTCGGGGTACGTCCCCGTCCAGCGGACGAGCTACTTTCGGCTGCCTCTCGCCCGCGATCTCGAGCTCTTCGGGGTCGACCGGCAGCTGAAGCAGGTCGACGAGCGGCAAAAGGCCTTCTTCGCCCACGGCTCTTCTCCGGGCGAGCGGCGGGCGCGGATGATCGTCGTCCCGGACCCGGCGCGGGCCTTCGGGGACGTGAGCCCGCACGGGGAAAAGACGCTCTCGGCCCTCGGCGTTACTCCGTCCGAAGCGCCTACGTTCGTGCTGGCGGGCGACATCCACCACTACGAGCGCTCGCTCGAGGGAGAGAGCCTCCACGTCGTCGCGGGTGGGGGAGGGGCGTTCCTCCACGGCGCGCGCATCGCGGGGGGGGCCGCGTACGCGATCGTCGCCGAGTTCCCAGGAAAACGTGCGTCGCGAGCGCTCCTCGCGCGCCTCCCCGCGACCCTCGCGCTCGGCGGCTCGGGGTGGCTCGTCCTGATCTTCTTCGCGGTCATGTCGACCCCTCCGCTCCTCGCGTCGGCCTCCGGGGCGTCCGAGCTCGCCTCGGTCCTCGCCTCGGCCGTGGGGCTCGTGTACGCCGTCGCGGCGGGGCTGCTCGTCGGCCTCCGAAAGCACCGCGCGCACAGGGTCGTCCCGTTCTCCGTCGCGACGGGGGCGCTGCTCGCGTTGGTCCCTGTCGGCTTGGGCCGCGCGCTCGCGAGCGTCGTGACGGGTGGGGTGTGGGCCTTGAGTGTGCTCGTCGCGCTCGGCGTCGCGACGGTCGTCTGCGGAGGGCTCTTCGGCGCGTTCCTGGCGCTCCTCGCGGCGATCGGCGTGAACCACGAGCAGCCGTGGGCGGCGCTCGGCGTCCCGGGGTTCAAGTGCTTCGTGCGAATGCGTGTCCGCGAGATCGACGGCGAGCCCACGCGCATCGACGCGTGGGTGATAGGACAGGTCGATCCGGTGCGGCGCTCTCCACCTAGGATCGTGGATCGATTCGCTTTTTCGTCGGACCGCGGGGCGGTGGACTGAGCACGCGTGCAGGGGTAAGGTGAAGCCCATGCGCCTCCGTGGTCGACTCTCCCGCCTCGCGCTCCCCCCGGACGAGGTCGAGGCGCGCCCGCGGTTCGGCGACGCGAGCGATCTCGGCGACGGAGACGATCCGAGGCGCGCGAGCGAGCGCCCCGAGCCCGCGCGGGAAGGGAACGTCCGCGACGTGCTCCCGGAGGAGATCGCCCCGGGAGACAAGCTTCGAGAGCTGCGTGAGCGCATGAACCGCGTGCTCGAGCGGAGCCGAGGAGAGGCTCCACGCCGCGCCCCCGAGGTGGACCTCCCCGAGCTCCCGTTCGTCACCGAAGAGAGCGAGCGAGGTCCTTTGCACGTGCGGGCGCGTCGCCTCTCGGCCGCCCACCGCGTCGGGCACGTGTCGCTCTCTCCGGCGCGTGAGGCCCGCGCGGACGTGCTCGCGCTCCTCGCGCTCGACCCGACGCTCGCCGCGCGAAACCCCGAGCGCGCGCTCTACCTCGACACGGAGACCACGGGCCTCTCGGGCGGCACGGGCACGGTCGCGTTCTTGGTGGGGCTCGCGTACTGGGAGGGCACGTCGGTCGTCACCGAGCAAATCCTCGTGCGCGAGCTCGGCGAGGAGGCCCCCATGCTCGCGCGTGTGGCCGAGCGCCTCGCGGCCGCCGACATGCTCGTCACCTTCAACGGCAAGAGCTTCGACATGCCGCTCCTCCGGACGCGCTTCGTGCTCGCGGGCCTCCCGTTGCCGCCCGAGCCGCCTCACCTCGACCTCGTGCACGTGGCGCGGCGCCTCCACAAGGCCCGCAAGGTCCCCTGCAAGCTCACGAAGCTCGAGGAGCACGTGCTCGGCTTCGTCCGCGAGGACGACGTGCCCTCGGGCGAGGTCGCGGGGCATTACTTGCATTTTCTCCGCACCGGGGACACGCGGGGCCTCGTGGGCGTCGTCGACCACAACGGGTGGGACGTCGAGACCATGGTCGCGCTCGTCGCGCTCTACGGCGAGCCCCTCGAGGACACCAAGCTCTCGGCGAAAGACCTCGTCGGCGTGGCCGATGCGCTCCGCCGGTCCTCGCGCATCGACGAGGCCCTCGGCGTGGTCGACCGGGCGCTCGAGGGGGGAGCAGGACCGGACGGGCTCCGTGCGCGCGCAGGGCTCCACAAGGCCCGGGGAGAGCGTCGCGCCGCGCTCGTCGACTTCGAGGCGCTGGTTTCGCAGGTCGACTGCCCCAAGGCGCGCCTCGAGCTCGCGAAGCTCTACGAGCACCTCGAGAAGGCCCCAAAGAGGGCCCTCGAGGTCCTCGAGCAGGGCACCTCCGAGGCGCCCGAGCTGTCCGCCCGAAGGCGCGCGCGCCTCGAAAAGAAGGCCGAGCGGGCCACCACCCTGGGCGCCTCCCTCGGGGGCGACGGGCCGCTCTTCCGAGGCACGAAGCGCTGAGACCGAACGGGCCCCGAAGGTCCGCGGCGAGCCCTCGGGGGCGCGCCGAAGCGCCGCGAGTGTGGTAAAGCGGGGCCATGTCGGAACCGGCGAACGTGACGTACGAGCCCGCGGTGATCGAGCCGAAGTGGCAGAAATACTGGGAAGAGAACCGCACCTTCGTGGCCACGCGCACGCCTGGTCGACCGAAGGCCTACGTGCTCGACATGTTCCCGTACCCGTCGGGCGCCGGCCTCCACGTGGGCCACCCCGAGGGCTACACCGCGACGGACATCGTCTGCCGCAAGAAGCGTATGCAGGGCGTCGACGTGCTCCACCCGATGGGGTGGGACGCCTTCGGCCTCCCCGCCGAGCAGCACGCCATTCGCACGGGCAAACACCCGCGCGAGACCACGGCGGGCAACATCGGCAAGTTCCGAGGGCAGCTGAAGCGCCTCGGGTTCAGCTACGACTGGGACCGCGAGGTCGACACCACGGACCCGGGCTATGTGCGCTGGACGCAGTGGATCTTCTTGAAACTGTTCGAGAAAGGGCTCGCGTTCCAGCAGTCCGACATGCCCGTCAACTGGTGCCCGCAGCTCGGCACCGTGCTCGCGAACGACGAGATCGTCGACGGCAAGAGCGAGGTCGGCGGGTTTCCGGTCGAGCGCCTCAAGATTCGCCAGTGGTCGCTCCGCATCACCGAGTACGCCGACAAGCTGCTCGCCGGCCTCGACGGGCTCGACTGGCCCGAGACGAAGGTCAAACAGGCGAACTGGATCGGCCGGAGCGAGGGCGCGCTCGTCGACTTCGTCATCGAAGGCAACGAAGCCGCGGTCGTCACGGTCTTCACGACGCGGGTCGATACGCTCCCCGGGGCGACGTACGTCGTGCTCGCGCCCGAGCACGCCCTCGTGCCTGCGATCACGTCTCCCTCCGAGCGCGCGAAGGTCGACGCCTACGTGGCCGAGGCGGCGAAGAAGAGCGACATCGACAGGTCCGACGCCACCCGCGAGAAGACGGGCGTGTTCACCGGGGCGTACGCGAAGAACCCTGTCAACGGCGAGGCCGTGCCCGTGTGGCTCGGCGACTACGTCATCGCCACCTACGGGACGGGGGCCGTGATGGCGGTGCCGGCCCACGACGAGCGCGATCACGCGTTCGCCGTGAAATACGAGCTTCCGATCGTTGCGGTGGTCGACGACGCGGAAGGCACAGCGAAGGACGTCTCGGCCGAGGCCTTCACCGACGACGGCCGTGCGTCTCTCGGGGCCAAAGAGCGCTCGCGGTGCCCGCTCGAAGTGGGGGAGCTCTCGGCCGCGGTGCGCGCTCGGATCACGGCGTGGCTCACGAGCGAAGGTCGGGGCCGCTCCAAGGTCACCTACAAGCTGCGCGACTGGGTCTTCTCGCGCCAGCGTTACTGGGGCGAGCCCATCCCCATCACCTTCCCCGTCGAGTGCGCGGGCGACCCGCGCGAAGAGGGTGCATCCTACACCGTTCGGTACGACCAGCCGATCCCGGTGCCCGTGTCCGAGCTGCCGCTGCTCTTGCCCGACCTCGAGGACTTCAAGCCCGGCCAAGATCCGGCGGGGCCGCTCGCCCGCGCCAAGGAGTGGCGCTTCTTCCAGAAGGATGGCGCGTGGTTCGCCCGTGAGACGAACACGATGCCGCAGTGGGCGGGCTCGTGCTGGTACTACCTGCGCTTCCTCGATCCGAAGAACACGTCCGAGGCGTTCAGCCGCGAGGCGTACGACGCGTGGATGCCGGTCGACCTCTACGTCGGCGGCGCGGAGCACGCGGTCTTGCACCTCCTCTACGCGCGCTTCTGGCACAAGGTGCTCTACGACCTCGGCCTCGTCGCGCACGCCGAGCCCTTCGGGAAGCTCGTCCACCAGGGCCTCATCTTGGGCGAGAACGGCCAGAAGATGAGCAAATCGCTCGGCAACGTGGTGAACCCCGACGACGTCGTGAAGAGCCACGGGGCCGACGCGCTCCGCCTCTACGAGATGTTCATGGGCCCGCTCGAGGCCGTGAAACCCTGGCAAACGAACGGGATCGAGGGTGTCGCGCGGTTCCTCGAGCGTGTGTGGAACGTGGCGACCGGCAAGGTCACCGACGACCCTTCGGCCTACGACGACGAGACGAAGCGCGCCGTGCACAAGTGCGTGAAGAAGGTCGGCGAGGACATCGACGCGCTCCGCTTCAACACGGCCATCAGCGCGATGATGATCCTCGTGAAGCACCTCGGCGCGTTGCCGGCCGTGCCCCGCGAGGCGCTGAAGATGCTCGTGCTCGTGCTCTCGCCGTTCGCGCCGCACATCGGCGAGGAGCTCTGGCAGCGCCTCGGCGGCGCCTCGACGCTCGCGTACGAGCCCTGGCCGGCCTTCGATCCGGCCCTCGTCGTGGACGCCGAGATCGAGATCGGCGTTCAGGTGAACGGTAAAGCGCGTGGCGTCATTCGTATCCCGGCCGAGGCCGACGAGGCGACCGCCAAGGCCGCGGCGCTGGCCGACGAGAAGGTGCGCACCTTCGTGGGCGACAAGCCCATCAAGAAGGTCATCTACGTGAAGGGCCGCATCGTGAACGTCATCGTGTGATGCGCGCGCGGCTCGGAGCCCTCGTCGCGATCGTCGGGATGGCGGCGCTCGCAGGGACCGCGTGCGGGTATCGGCCCCTCGCGGCCCACGACACGACGGCGCGCGGGGGCGAGCCCGCCACGGGGAGGCTCGCCGTGGTGCGTGGTGCGAGCCTCGCCCCGTACCCGGCCGCGGCCGACGCGCTGACCGCGGCCGTGTCCGCGAGGCTCGCCGAGGCGCGTGAGCTCCGCTCGGGCGAGGGGTACCCGCGTGTCGAGATCGAGCTCTTGCGGGTCGACGAGCTCGCCGAAGGCATCGCGGAGGTCGGGGCGTCGCCGCTCGGGCGAGGGGTGCGGATCGTGGTCGTTGGGCGCGCGCGGGTCGTGCGGGCGCCCGGGGAGGAGCCGGCGTTCGACACGGGAGACGTCTCGGCGAACGTCGTCGCGAGCGCGTCGGGGCCCGCGGCGAGCGCGCTGGTCGTCCGTGACGAGGCCGCCGTCGGGGCCGCGAGGGCGCTCGGCCGAAGGCTCGCCGAACGGGTGCTCGGGCTGCCCGCGCCGACCGACGAGGGGCGGGGAAACGACTTCTGACCCGCCGCGCGCGGCCGTTCGCCCCGCACCTTCGACCGCTCCCGCGATCTTGTGCCCCGAGGCCTCGGCGAAGGTCGCACACTTGCGGTGTGAAGATGCGCGAGGTCTCCGTGCTCGTCGCCGTTCGTGCGTCGGCGCTCGCCGCTCTCGTCACGATCGGTGTCTTCGTCGGGGTCCTCGGCGCGAGCGGGGCCGGGCTGCGCACCCACGTGCCGAGCGAGGCTCGTCACACGACGGTGTGCACGTGGGCGTGCCACAACCACGGCTGTTCGCACGGCGCGAGGCTCCCGCCGTGGCTCTCGGGCGATCGCGGGCTCTTCGGCGCCACGATCCGTGGGCTCGCGCGAGCGGGTCACGGGCTCTCCGACGACCCTCGTGTAGGCTACGGCGCCGCGAACCTGCTCCTGCTCGCGTTCGGATGGCCTTCGCTCCTGCTCGGGCTCTTCGGCGTGGCCGCCTGGCAACGGGCGAAGCTCGGGGCGCTGCGAGCGTCGAGGCAGCCATGACGCTCACGGAGCTCGGCACGATGGCCTACGTCGCGTGTGTCGACGTCGAGCTCGCCTTGGGGCGTGCTCTCGGCCTCTCGTACCGTGACATCAACGCGGGCCTCTTCTTCGTGCTCTTCCCGCTCGCGACGCTCGCTCTCGCGGCGACGGTCGTGGGCCAAGGGGCGAGGCTACGAGGGCTGCGTCGTGCGGAGAAAGTGAAACAATAACCGATGGTTACGCGACCTTTGGGGCCTCGACGGGGGTGGGCTTCTTCGGCTTGGCGAGGAAGGCGAGGTAGAGCATCGCGACCGTGACGAGCAGCCACGGCGCGTCGCCGACGACCTCGTAGAGGGTGCCGTCGCTCAAGAAGTGCACGGTGGCCTCGAGGGTCTCGGGCTGGAAGGTCTTCGTGTGGCCGAGCGTGCGCCCCACGGGATCGATGACGGCCGACACGCCGCTGTTCGTCGCGCGGACGAGGTAGCGGTGGTGCTCCACGGCCCGCATCTTGGCGAGCGCGAGGTGCTGCCACGGCTCGAGCGTGTCGCCGAACCAGGCGTCGTTCGTGATGTTCACGAGGAGGTCGGGCTTCGCCTCGTTCACGAGATCGTTCGTGAAACGCGGGAGGATGTCCTCGTAACAGATGAGCGTGCCGAGCTTGTGATCCTTGCCGTCGCGCGTGAAAAGGAGAGGCGAAAACTCCTTTCCTTTCGAGAACCTACCGCTGTTGGGCGACCACTTGTGGAGGATCGGGAGCTCTTCGCCGAAGGGCAGGTACTCGCCGAACGCGAGGAGGTAGTGTTTGTCGTAGCGGGCCGTGACGTCGCCCTTTTGGTTCGACGAGAGGGCGGTGTTGAACCAGCGCTCGCGGTCCGGGTCGACGCGGTAGACGACGGCGCCGAAGATGAGCGGCACGCCGGCCGAGCCCGACACGCGGTCCTTCATGAACGGCCCGTACATCGCCTCGGGCACGGCGAAGGTCACCGACGACTCGCTCCACACGACGAGCTCGGCGCCCTTCTGGCGGAGCTCCTGGGTGAGCCGCTTGTGGCGACGGAGGCCCTCGCCCGGATCCTCGCGCTTCTGCATGAGCCCGAGGTTGCCTTGCACGAGGCCGACCTTGAGCGGCTCGGCGGCCGCGGCCTTCGCGTCGATCTGCGCGATGCGTGCGAGGCCGTACACGAGGGCGAGGGCGAACACGCCGAGCGCCACGCCGGGGATCCTGCGGTCGAGCGTGCGTCGCTCGAGCTTGGCCAAGAGCAGCTCGCCCGCGGCGACGTTGGTGCAGAGGAGCACGACCCCGACGAGGATCGGGCCGGCGAGATCGGCGGTCTGGGCGAGCACCGGCGTGTCGTGCGTGACTCCGGCGAAGTACCAGGTGAAGAGGGCAGGGAAGACGAGCTCGGCCGCGGCGAACGTGCCCAGGAACACGAGCGGACGGAGCGCGCCGGGGTCGCGGCCTTCGACGGCGAAGCGCTGGCGGATGCGCGCGTAGAGGTAGCCGTGCAGCGCCGAACGCCCGCCTTGGAACGTGGCGACGATCAAGACGAAGAACGCGCAAATGGGCGCCGGGAACCCGCTGAAGGTCTTCAGCATGCCCATGAGCCAGTAGAACCCGGTGGCGTTCATGGTGGCCCCTTGGAGGAGGCCGAGCCACGCGGCGCGCTTCGGCGCCTGACCTTCGAGCGCGATGTAGAAAGGCACGAACGCGACGAGCGCGAACGGCCACAGGTCGATGCCCGGGAACGCGAGGAAGTAGAAGAGACCCGAGATGCATGCCCCGAGCGCGGCGAGGCCTGCGGGCAGGGGCCTTAGAGGGCGTTCCGAGGTGGCGGTCATGGGCGGGGCATCCGTGCGCGGTGGAAGGAAAACGTGAGGCCCGGGGCGACGGACCGCGGCCTACTCGGTGCGGACGATCACGTGGAAGCCGAAGGGCGTCTCCACCACGTTCGACACCTCGCCGACCGCGAGGCGGAACGCGGCCTCTTCGAACGCCGGAGCCATTTTTCCGCGGCCGAATTTGCCGAGGGCGCCCCCACGGCCGGCAGCGCCGGGCTCGTCGGAGTATTCGGTCGCGAGGCGCGTGAAGCTCTCGCCACGCCGCGCCCGCGCGAGGACCTTTTGTGCGAGCGCCTCGGCTTGCTCCCGCGTGCGGACGACCGACGCCGGAGCCCGCTCGGCCCCCACGTACTGGACGAGCACGTGGCGCGCGCCGACCTCTTTGGGCGCGACGCCCGAGGGAGAGGGCTTGGGGGCGGGGGGCGCGCTCTCGCCGACCGGTTCGGCCGCGGAGCTCGAGGGAGCCTCGGACGGGACCGCGGCTGCGGAAGACTTGGCCTCGGCCGCCGTGCCTTCGGGGGCCGCCGCGACGACCTGCGCCGTGCCGCAGCCGAGCGCCGCCGCCGCGAGGAGCGACGCGAGCGCGAGCCCGCGGCCCGTCATGGCTTCTTCTTGATCTCGAGGAGCTCGACCTCGAACACGAGCGTGGCGCCCGGGGGGATCACGGGCGGAGCGCCGCGGTCGCCGTAGGCCATCGACGGCGGGATCACGAGCTTTCGTTTTCCGCCGGGCTTCATGCCCTTCACGCCCTCGTCCCAGCCCTTGATGACGTTGCCTTGGCCGAGCTGAAAGTCGAAGGGTTTCCCGTGTTTACGTGAGGCGTCGAACTCTTTCCCGTCCGTGAGGGTGCCCACGTAGTGGACGGAGATGAAGTCCCCGGCCTTGGCCTCGGGGCCTTTGCCGACGGTGAGGTCCTTCTTCTCGAGGGGCTTCTCGGGCTCCTTGGGCTTCTCGGGCTCCTTGGGCTTCTCGGGGTCTTTGGGCTTCTCGCCGTGCGGGTTGTCGCCGTGCGGGTTGTCGCCGTGCGGGTTCGCGGCCGGCTTTTCCGCGCCGCCTGCCGGCTCCTTCGTCACGGTCACGGGCTCCTCGTCTTGGGGGGCCGTGAGCTTGGAGCAACCGATCGAGCCGAGGCCGAGGCCGAGCGCGAGGACCGAGGCAAAAAGGCGGGTTCTTTGGACCATGAGCCCCGGCAACCTACCTTTATCCGCCGCGTTGTAAAGCCCCCGTCGTGTGTCCGGCCCCGTCGGGCGGGTGGCGCCCCGTCGAGTGACAAATCCCATGAAATGAGCGAGCGTACGGCGATTCGGCCCCCCGGACCGAGGCGCGCGCTCGGCCCGCCCTGGTCCCGCGGCTCGTGCCCCGGAGCGCTTTTCCATGGCCCGCGTTCTCCACATCGAAGACGACCCTCGCAATCGCTTGCTCGTCCGGAAGCTGCTCTTGGCCGAGGGGCACGAGGTCGTCGACGCGGCCGACGGCGTCGAGGGGGTCCGGCTCGCGCTCGCCGAGCGCCCCGATCTCGTCCTCGTCGACATCAACCTCCCGGGTCTCGACGGGTACGAGGTCACCCTCCGGTTGCGAACCGAGGCGGCGCTCGCGCGTGTGCCCATCATCGCGATCACGGCCGAGGGCGACCGCGAGACGAGCCTGGCCGTCGGGTGCGACGGTTTTCTCCAGAAGCCGATCGACGCGCGGAAGTTCGCCGCGGAGGTCGGGCGGTACCTGAAGGGGTTTCGGCCGAGCCTCGTCTCGTTCTCGGACGCCACGGGTGAGCGGCTTCGTATGCAGAGCGGGCGCATCGTGGCGCACCTCGAGCAGAAGGTGGCCGAGCTCTCGGCGGCGAACGAGCGGCTTCGGGACATGGACCGGCTGCGCGTCGAGTTCTACCGGAACGTGTCGCACGAGCTCGCGACGCCGCTCACCCCCATCGTCGGCTACCTGCGCATGCTGCTCGACGAAGAGCTCGGCGACGTGAACAAGTCGCAGATGAAAGCGCTCCGCGCCATGGACGACTCGGTGCGCAGGCTCCGTGGCGTGCTCGACAACCTCGTCGACGTCACCGCGCTCGAGACCGGGAAGATGCGCTTTTTCCACCGCGACTACGACTTCGTGGACACGGTGCGCCGCACGCTCGCCCACTTCGCCGACAAGGTCGACGAGAAGAAGCTCACGCTCCTCGAGGAGCTCCCGAAGGGCGGCCTCGAGGGGTACTCGGACTCGGATCGGCTGAGCCGAGCGATCGGGCAAATCGTCGATAACGCAGTGAAATTTGCGCCCGACGGCGGGATCGTCGGGGTCTCGGTGAGCTCGACCCCCGACACGTTCGAGGTCGTGGTGGCCGACACCGGAGAGGGCGTCCCCGAGGACCGCGCCGAGCGTATCTTCGAGCCGTTCTACCAGGTCGACGGCTCGGTCACGCGGGCGTTCGGCGGCGTGGGCGTCGGGCTCGCGATCGCGCGCAAGGTGGCGCGGGGCCTCGGCGGCGACGTGGTGCTCGTCCCGGAGGGCGCCACGATCGAGGGCATGTTCCTCGGTGGCGGCTGCTTTCGGCTCTCCGTGGCGAAGCGCGCGCCGCAGCTCGTGGCCGAGGGCGCATGAGCGCCCGTGTGTACCTCGACTGGAACGCGACGACCCCGCCGAGGCCCGAGGTGATCGTCGCGATGGGCGAGGTCATGCGGACGGCGTGGGCGAACCCCGCGAGCGTTCATGGCGATGGGCGAGCCGCGCGGCGGCACCTCGAGGCGGCACGGAGCGCCGTGGCTTCGCTCTTCGGGTACGACGGGCGCGACGTCGTGCTCACGTCGGGGGGCACCGAGGCGAACAACCTCGCGCTGCGCTCGGCGTTCTCGCGCGGCAAAGGCGGCGTCCTCGTGACGTCGCGCGCCGAGCACCCGTCGATCGTGCGGGTCGCCGAGGCGCTCGCGTCCGAGGGCCTCTGCGACGTCGTGTGGCTCGGCCTCGAGGCCGGAGGGGTGGTGCGGCTCGGGGAGCTCGAACGTGCGCTCGGGGCGGGCAACGTCCGCCTCGTCGCGCTCCAGGCCGTGAACCAGGAGACGGGCGCCCTCCAACCCGTCGCCGAAGCGATCGCGCTCGCGCACCTCGCGGGCGCCAAAGTCCACGTCGACGCCGTGCAGGCCGTAGGGCGCGTGAGCCTCGATTTCGTGTTCGGCGCGGACACGATCGCCATCGCGGCGCACAAGGCGCGGGGCCCGAAGGGGATCGGGGCGCTCGCGACGAAGCCCGGGGTAAAGCTCCACCCGTACGTGTTCGGGGGCTCGCAGGAGCGTGGCCTCCGGCCCGGCACCGTCGATCCCGTGGCGGCTGCGGGGCTCGCCGCGGCGCTCGCCTTCGCTGCCACGGGGCCCTCGCGGTATGCGGCCCTCGCGGCGCTCCGTGACGGCTTCGAGGCGCGCCTCGCCACGTTCGCCGAGAGGCCTCCCGCGCTCTCTCCCCCGGCGCGCGCGCCGCACGTGACGAGCCTTCTTTTCTCGGGGTGGGAGGGGCCGGAGCTCGTCGCCGCGCTCGATCTCGAGGGCGTCTCGGTGTCGAGCGGGAGCGCGTGCAGCGCCGGTACGGCCGAGCCGTCTCCCGTGGTCGCCGCGCTCCTCGGTGCGCGTGCGCGCGAAGCGGTCCGCGTGTCGATGGGCGAGGACACGACCGAGGCCGACGTCGAGCGCGCCCTCCACGCCTTCGAGAAGGTGCTCGAGCGCGGGCCATGACGTGCGGCTCATGTGCCGATACGATTAGAGAATCTGGCGCCGTTTCATGGCGCCTTGCCGTCAGCGTGCGTTCGGATCGAACGGGGCGACCTTCGTGTCGGTCCCCGAGAGCGTGATCGGCAACCAGAACGCCTTGATCTGCGAGAGCGAGCCCTGGCGCTTGTAGCCCGCGAGGCCGAAGAGGACGTTCCAGAAGTACCCGGCCGGGTTTTCGCCGTACGAGAAGAGCGGCGCGAAGTGGAACTGCCAATCGAGGCCGGTCCCGCCTGCGGCGCGCTTCTGGAGGTAGACGGTGTTGCCCGCGACCTGCGTGATCTCTTGGGTCTTCGTGTCGGCGAAGCGCCAGAAGAACGGGAACGCGACGGTGGCGCGGGATTTCGGGCTCGTGAAATCCCACAAGAAGGGGGCGAGCACGGTGTGCGACGAGCTCTCGCTGCGGCCGAGGTAGAGGATCGGGTGGAGGTCGGTCTCCCAGCCCTTGTACCCGCGCGAGACCGTGAGGTTCGGGAAGGCCCAGTACATGCGGGACTCGCCGAAGCGCTCGAACCGCGCGAAGAGCGGCGTCCAGAGCGTCTTCCCTTCGGGGCTCCTGTCGCCGTAGTAGAAGGGAAAGACGCCCGTGGCGTGGAAGTCCGTGTCCTTGTCCTCGTAGCCGTAATAAAGCGGCACGATCGGGCCGGCCGTGGTCAGGCTCGTGCGGCCTGCGCGCGTCGTCGAGTGCACGAAAAACGGCGTGACGGTCGTGTCGACCGTGGGGGTCGTGCGGTGGAGGTACCCGGGGAACGCGAAGAGGTTCTGGGTCGGGGACGTGCCGTAGTGGAAGAACGGAAAGAGCGTCGTGTGCGACTCACGCACCCCGCCCGTCTCCGGCTTTCCACGGATGCTGAAGTAGAACGGGGCGATGTCGAAGACGAAGCGCTTCGGGTCCTCGTGCGTGATGACGGGGCCCGCCACCGTGAAGCTGCTCTCGTCGGCCTCGCGCTCGCGGTGGTAAAACGCGAGGGGCGGAATGAGGGTGTAGGTCTTGCGACCCCCCTCGACGTTCCCGTTGTCGCCCTGGAAGAAGAAGGGCGCCACACCGCGGTCGACGTCGCTCCCGGTGCGATCGCGGAAGTAGGGGCCGATCAGGGTGAACGCGCCGTCCTTTCCCCAGTGCGACGACGTGAGGAGGAGCGGGAAGTGGAAGTAGCCGCCGTCCTTCCGGGCGCCCGTGAAGGCGAGCGGAGCGACCCAGTTGTCGTGCTCGCCGGGCGCCTCGCGGTGGGCGAGCGGCCCGAGCACGAAGGTGCGGGAGTCGTCGTCCCGGACGTGCCACGCGAGCGGAAACACGATGTCGCGGTCGTGACGTGGCGACCTTCGCCGGTAGTAGAGGAGCCCGAAGAGCGACTCGGTGTCGGGGGCCGAGACCTTCGTCGGCGCGTCGGCCGCGGGGGCGCCCCGGGTGTGCTCGAGGTAGAAGGGCGGGAGGAAGCGGAACCGGTAGTCTCCGCGCTCTTCTTCGTAGAGGGGAAAAAAGGAGCGCTTGAGCCTCCCGACGGGGCTCGGCGTCTGGTCGACGTCGTCGGAGCCGATGCGATCTTTGATCTCGTCGGGCACGGCGAGCGGATCGTCCGGCGCCTTCGACTGCGGCTCGGACCGCATGGGGGCCTTGCCGTCGTCGTCGTCCTGGGCGCTCGGATCGCCTTGTCCCGGAGGCGGGGGAGCCGGGCGGCCTCGGCCTCGCGGGGCCTGCGCGAGCGCCGTACCGGGGAGGAGCGCGAGCACGAGCGCGGCGAGGGCCGCCCTCCGGCTCACGACGTCGCCCCCGCGAGCCGCGCGGAGAGGTGGGCGACGAGCGCGCCCCGAGGGACCTTCTCTTGGGTGTGCGCGGCGAGGTCCTTCACCTCGACGACGCCGTCGGCGAGCTCGGACTCGCCGAGCAAGAGGGCGTAGGGCGCGGCGAGGCCGCTCGCGCGGCGGAGCATGGCCTTCAGCGTCGCTCCGCGTGTGTCGACCTCGGTCGCGATGCCGGCGGCGCGGAGCTCGCGCGCGAGCGACAGGGCGGCGGACGTCGTGCCCGTGCCGAGTGGAGCGACGAAGCACGTGACATGAGGCTCGACGGGGGAATCGTCCGTGGCGATGAGCAGGCGCTCGAGCCCGCCGGCGAAGCCGATGGCAGGCACGCTCGGGCCCCCGAGCTCCTCGACCATGCCGTCGTAGCGGCCTCCGCCGATGAGCGTGTCACCCGCGCCGAGCTTCTCTTTTGCGCCTTTGATCTCGAAGAGGGTGCGCGTGTAGTAGTCGAGCCCTCGGACGAGCTTCGGGTCGACCTCGAAGGGGACGTCGAGCGCGGTCAAGTGCTCGAGAAGATTGGAGAAATGGGCCTTGTCAGCGTCGTCGAGCACGTCCTCCAGGCGGGGGGCGCCTTCGAGGGCGGTGTGGTCCTCGGGGGCCTTCGAGTCGAGGATGCGGAGCGGGTTCTTCTCGAGGCGCTTCTGCGACTCTTCGGAGAGCGTCGCCCGCTTCGGGTCGAGGTAGGCCCGGATGGCCTCGGCGTAGGCGACGCGCGTGCCTTTGCCTCCGATCGAGTTGACGAGCACGCGCGGCGAGGTGACCCCGGCTTCGCGCAGGAACGCAGCGAGCTCGGCGATCATCTCCGCGTCGGTCCCCGGGCCGGCGTCTCCGAAGCACTCGGCGCCGTATTGCCAGAACTGGCGGTACCGGCCGGCTTGGGGCCTCTCGGCGCGGAACATGGGGCCGAGGTAGTACCAGCGCGAGACGGGCTCGCGGTTTTGCACCTTGTGCTCGACGTACGCTCGCACGGCGCCTGCGGTGCCCTCGGGGCGGAGGGCGAGCTCGTCGTGGTGGCGAGAGAAGGCGTACATCTCCTTCTCGACCACGTCGGTCACTTCGCCGATCGTGCGCACGAAGAGGCCCTTGTCCTCGACGAAGGGGGTGCGCACCTCGCGGTAGCCGGTGAGGGCCATGGCGCGCCGGAAGAGCGCTTCGAGGCGGTGCCACCGAGCGATCTCGCCCGGGAGCACGTCGTTCATGCCTTTGACGGCGCGGAAGGAAGAAGCCATGGTCGCGAGCGGCCGCGGCCGCGGGCGGACTTTTGCCCGCTCGGCTCTTTGGGGTCAAGCGTTTCGGCCCGCGCCCTGCCGGGGCGACGGCCTTTCCCCCCGCGTGCCTCTCTGCTAAGCCCGAGCGCCGTGAAGAGGGAGCGTCCCGCGGACGCGGGCTCGGGCGCCCCGGCCGGGCCGCGCGAGAGACCGAAGAAGAAGCGCAAGCCGATCCGCGCGTGCGCCCTCGACTTGGGCGGCGTGCGTGTGGGGATAGCCCTCGCCGACGAGCTCGGCATGTATGCCCACCCGCGCGGAGTCATCCTCGCGAAGCCGCGCCCCGAGTTTCTCGCGAGCCTCCGCGCGTTCGTCGAGGACGAAGGGGTCACGCACATCGTGTGTGGGCTCCCGCTCGACATGAAGGGCGGCGAGGGGGACGCCGCCCGCCGGGCGCGCCTCCTCGCGCAGGAGATCGCCGACACGTGCGGGGTCGACGTCGAGCTTTGGGACGAGAGGCTGACCACCGTCGAGGCTCAGCGCGCGCTCGCGGCGAGCGAGGTCTTCGGAAAGAAAGCGAAGGCGCGGATCGACGAGGCCTCGGCCGTGACCATCCTTCAGGCCTGGCTCGACCGCGAGGGAGGGTCATGAGCACGGGAGAGGGGCGCCGAAAGAAGCGACATCGCAGCGGGTCGAAGTCCGCCTCGAGAGCCGAGGGGGGCGTCGGGCGGGCGCTCCGGGTCGTGCTGGTCGTCGTCGGGGCGCTCTTCGCCTTGGCCTCGAGCGGCATTCTGCTCGTGTACCCGTCCGGGAAGGGGCCCGGCGCCGGCAAGGCCGTCGTCGTCGAGGTCACCGCGGGCGAAGGCGCGTGGGCGCTCGCCGACAGGCTCGCGTCCGCGGGCGTCGTCGCGAGCCCGAGGCTCTTCGCCCTCTACGCGACGACCCAAGGCGGCACGAAGGGCATCGCCCTCGGCAAACACCTGCTCACGGACGACGCCGGCCCCGGCGAAATCCTGAGGCGTCTCCAGCGGTTCGGCATGGCCGAGCGCGCCAAGGTGACCTTCCCCGAGGGGTTCACGCGCTTCGACATGGCCCGCCGGCTCGAAGAGAAACACGTGTGCACGCAGGCCGCGTTCCTCGAGGAGACCACCCGCCCGGAGCTCCTCGCCGAGCTCGGGCTCGAGGGCTCGGCCGAGGGGTACCTCTTCCCGGCGACGTACGACTTCGTGGCCGACTCCGACCCGGCCGACATCGTCCGTCGCATGAAGAACGAGATGGACAAGCGCCTCGCGGGGCTCGAGGTGGCGCACGCCGCGTCGCGCGCCCAGCTCGCCGCGCAGCTCGGCTGGACCACGCGGCACTTCGTCACCCTCGCGAGCATGGTCGAGAAGGAGGCCGCGGTCGACGAAGAACGCCCGATCGTGGCGAGCGTGTTCGTGAATCGCCTCCGCGAGCCGTCGTTCAAGCGGAAGGTCCTCCAGTGCGACCCGACGGCCGGGTACGGCTGCCTCGTGATGCGGGCCCAGATCCCGGCGTGCGCGAGCTACGCGGGGAAGATCACCCACGACATCAACTTCGCCCCCGAGAATGTGTACAGTACATACACGCACGAGGGCCTGCCGCCAGGGCCCATCGGGAACCCCGGCGTGAAGAGCCTCGCCGCCGCGTTCCAGCCGGCGAGCACCCGCTACTTCTATTTCGTCGCGCGAGGGGGAGGGCGGCACGCCTTCTCGGAGACGCTCGACGAGCACAACGCCGCCGTGCGCGAGTCCGGCTCGAAGCACTGACGAAGCGCGTGGCGCGGTCAGCGGAGGGGAGCGTCGAGGAGCGATGCCATGCGCGCGTCGTCGAGCGCGAGGCCCTCCTCCTTCGCCGCGAGCATGACGCTCTTCGCCTCGTCCCTGGAGAGGAGCCCGAGCCCGAGGAGGAACGACGCGGCCTCGGCGTACGAGGTGTGGAGCTTCTGGCCCTCCACGCGGGCGGGCGGGACCTCGGCCGTGACCTTGTGCATGAGGATCGCGGCGACGCGCGCCGGGTGGCGGCTCGCGATCGTGCGGTAGACCTCGGGATCGCGTTGGGACGTGTCCCCGAAGAAGACGAACTTTTTGTCTCCCGTGCGCGCGAGCACGGCCTCGATGTCGCGGACCTTCTCGGGCTCGGCCACCCACGGCATGCCCCCGAGGCCCGTCTCGATGGTGCCGGTGGGCACGCCGTGCCGCGTGAAGTAGGCGGGGATCTCGGTCACCCGCTCGGGCTTGCGCGCCGTCACGTAGACGACGTCGTTCGGGGGGTCGCCGCCGAGCGTGTCGAGGAGAGAATAGAGAGTCTTTACGCCAGGATAGGGCGCCTTCGAGAGGTCCGGTTTCGCCTCTGGCGCGACCGTTTTGTCGATGTCGGACACGACGCCGAGCGCCTGCCTGGGCCCACACGCGCGCGCGACCCGCGAGGTTTCTTTCGCGTAGGCCAAGAGCGCCGAGAGCGTCTTCGGACCGACGAGGGGGACGTCGTCGATGGACTTGAGCGTCGCGTAGGGCCGCCCCGCGACCAGGTTCTCGGCGGCGCGGCGGTCGATCTTCGCGGCCTCGTCGAGCTCCTTCACGCTCGCCGTGTTGGCCACGTCGCGCATGCCCTGAGCCTCGCAGCTCGACTCGGCCGGTGCCTTCCACGACGTGGCGTCGTCCTCGCTCGTCGCCTCCTCCGGCGACACGGCTGCGGTGCACGAAAGGAGGGCAGACGTCGCGAGGGTGGCGAGGAAGCCAGGTCGGAGGGGCGCGCGCATGGCCCTTCCTATGCCGTGAAAGCGGGTCACGCGCCACGGGCAACGCGTGCGGGGGACGATCCAGGTAGGCTCGCCGCATGCAAGCTTGGCTCGTCGCCGCTCTCGCGGGCGCGGTTTTTGTAGGTGCACACTACACGCTCTTGCGCGCCGCTTCGGGGAAAATCGGGGATTCGCTCGGGGCGTTCGTGCTCGAGGCCACGGCGGCGCTCGGGATCCTCGTGGCCCACGCGCTCCTGCCGAAGGCCGAGGGCGCGCCCACGACGAAGCCCGGGATCGCCTTCTCGGTCGCGAGCGGGCTCTGCATCTCGGCCGTCAGCATCTTGCTCTTCTACGCGCTCCGGAAGGGCGGCCCGGTCGCCACGACGGGCACGATCGTGCTCGGCGGCGGCGTGACGCTCTCGGCCGCGCTCGCCCCTCTGCTCTTCGGGGAGTCGTTCACGCTTCGGCGCGCGGTGGGCGTCGGCCTCGGCGTGCTCGCGATCGTCGTGCTGTCGTTCGACACGAAGCCCGCCCAGAGCCCCCCGGCCGCGACGAGCGCAGAAGGCGCCCACGGAGGTCCGAAGGGCTGATCCGGAGGTCGTCGCGCGCGACTTCGACGGAGCCGTCGGCGGATGCCCTTGCGTCGCGGGCCGAGCCAAACGAAAGTACGCCCGCCGGCCCCCCGAGGGCCCCCGCCGATGCCCCAAGGAGCGCCGATGAAGCCGTTTGATCCGAAAGCCGAGAAGCTCGCCGTCGACACCATCAAGACGCTCTCCATCGACGGAGTCGAGAAGGCCCAGAGCGGCCACCCCGGGACGCCCATGGGGCTCGCCGACATCACCTTCGAGATCTTCGCGAAGCACCTGCGCCACGACCCCAAGGACCCCACGTGGCTCGGCCGGGACAGGTTCGTGCTCTCGTGCGGGCACGCGTCGATGCTGCTCTACTCGATCCTGCATTTGACCGGGTACGACCTCTCGCTCGACGATCTCAAGGCGTTCCGCCAGTGGGGCTCGAAGACCCCCGGGCACCCCGAGCACATTCACCACACGCCCGGCGTCGAGACCACGACCGGCCCCCTCGGTCAGGGCATCGCGAACGGCGTGGGCTTCGCGCTCGCCAGCAAAATGAAGGCGGCGCGCTTCGGCGAGCCCTTCGCCGCGCAGCGCACCTTCGTGGTCTGCTCGGACGGCGACGTGATGGAGGGCGTTGCGGCCGAGGCGTCGAGCATCGCGGGGCACCTCGGGCTCGACAACCTCGTGCTCGTCTACGACGACAACCGCATCACGATCGAGGGCGACACGAGCCTCGCGTTCACGGAGGACGTGGGCAAGCGCTACGAGTCGTACGGGTTCTTCGTCCAGCACGTCGACGGCCACGATCGCGCCGCCGTGTCGAAGGCCCTCGACGCGGCCAAGGCCGAGAAGGGGCGCCCGTCGTTCATCGTCGCGCGCACCCACATCGCGAACGGCGCGCCGAACGCCCACGACACGTCCGAGGCGCACGGCGCCCCGCTCGGCGCCGAAGAGATCGCCCTCGTGAAGAAGGGGATGGGCTTCGACCCCGACAAGACGTTCTTCGTCCCCGAAGAGGTGTCCGCGCTCTTCCGTGGGCGCCTCGCCGAGCTCGCCGAGGAGCGGGCCGCGTGGGAGAAGACCTACGCCGCGTGGCGCGCCTCGAACCCCGAGAAGGCCGCGGCGCTCGACGCCCTCGAGGCCCGCGCCGTCCCGGCCGACGTGTACGAGAAGCTCCTCGCGGCGCTCCCCACGAAGGACGACGCGACCCGCGGCCTCTCGAACACGATCCAGCAGAAGGTCGCCGAGCTCGTCCCGAGCCTCGTCGGTGGCTCGGCCGATCTCGCCCCGTCGACGAAGACCCTCATCAAGGGCGCGGGCTCGGTCGGGCGCGGCGAGTTCGCGGGCCGGAACCTCCACTTCGGCATTCGAGAGCACGGCATGGGCGGCATCGTGAACGCGATGGCGCTCGCGGGGGGCTTCCTGCCCTACGGTGCAACGTTCCTCGTCTTTAGTGACTATATGCGCGGAAGTATTCGGCTTTCTGCCCTCGGAAAGCTCCAGGTCGTGTGGATTTTCACGCACGACTCGATCTTCCTCGGCGAGGACGGACCGACCCACCAGCCGGTCGAGCACGTGTGGTCTCTCCGCATGATCCCGAACCTCTACGTCGTTCGTCCGGCCGACGCGATGGAGACCGCCGCGGCCTGGGCCCTGGCGCTCGGCCGCAAGGACGCCCCCACCGCGTTCTCGCTCACGCGCCAGAAGGTCCCGACACTGGCGCGTCCGGCGGGCTTCGATCCGAAGACGATCCTCAAGGGCGCCTACGTGCTCGAAGAGGCCGAGGGCGGCGCTCCGGATCTCGTCTTCGTGGCGACGGGCAGCGAGGTCGGGCTCGCGGTCGGCGCGGCCAAAGAGCTCCGCGAGGCCGGCCGAAAGGTGCGCGTCGTGTCGGCGCCGTGCCTCGAGGCCTTCGCCGCCGAGCCCAAGGCCTACCAGGACGCGGTGCTTCCGGCCGGCGTGCCCACCGTCTCGATCGAGGCCGGCCGGGCCGAGCCGTGGAAGGCGATCGTCGGCCGCGACGGGCTCGCGATCGGCATCGAGTCGTACGGCGCGAGCGCGCCCGACAAGGTCCTCGCCGACAAGTTCGGCCTCACCGTGCCGCACGTGGTCGCGAAGGTGAAGACGTACTTGGCCTCGCGCTGAAGGGGCCGAGGGGGCGGTCGCAAGCATCGCCCCCCCGCCTCGCAGCGCCGGATCGCGTCGGCGATTGCACAAGCGCGGGTGTGCCCTTAGGCTCGCGCTCGTGACCACTCAAGTCGTTCCGGGGAAGCTCTTGGCCGTCCGTGACGCGGAGAGCGGGGCCGCCGAGGCCGCCAAGCTCTTCGCGCAGGTGCTCGTGCGCGCGATCGAGGCGCGTGGCTCGGCGTCGATGGCCGTGAGCGGCGGGTCCACGCCGCTCCCGGCGTACCGTGCGCTCGCGGGCTACGAGCTCCCGTGGGACAAGGTGCGGCTCTTCTGGGTCGACGATCGCGCCGTCCCGGCGACGCACGAACGGTCGAACGCGCGCGCCGTCCGCGAGGCCTTCGGTGAGCTCGCTTTTGCAGGGGTTTTTCCGATGGACGGCGGCGCCGCCGATCTCGACGCGGCTGCCAAGGCCTACGCGGAGACGCTCGTCGGGGAGCTCGGGGGCGCGCCCCCGGTGCTCGATCTCGTCGTGCTCGGCGTGGGAGACGACGGCCACACGGCCTCGCTCTTCCCGGGAGATGCGGCGGTCGCCGACACGACGAGCCTCGTGTTGGCCGTGCCGGCGACCGAGACCCGCGAGGCGAGGCTCACCCTCGGGCGCGCGGTGCTGGCCGAAGCGCGGAGCTCGTACGTGCTCGCGTTCGGAAAGAGCAAAAACGGCCCGCTGGAGAAGGCTTGGGCCCTCGGTGGTGACGTGAGCGAGTGCCCGGCGCGGATCACGCGCACGTTCAAGGGCAGCCTCACCTGGCTCGTCGATCGCGCGGCGGGCGGCATCGGCTGACACGGGCGCACGCGCCAACGAGCCCCTTACGAAACGACGCGCGGCCTCCGGCCTAGAGCCGTGGACCGCGCGTCGCCACACCGTGACCGTCGCTGCTCGCGGCGGCCGCTCGCGCTCAGAAGTCGATGAGCACCGCGCCCCACGTGAAGCCGGAGCCGAAGGCGACGGCCGCGCACTTCATGCCGGGTTTGAGCCGGCCGGTCTCGAGGGCCTCGTGCATGAGGGTCGGGATGGTGGCGGCTGTCGTGTTGCCGAACTTCTGGATGTTGTGGATGCACTTCTCGTCGGGGATGCCGAGCGTCTGCTGCACGTACTGGTTGATGCGCAAGTTCGCCTGGTGAAACAGGAAAAAGTCGATATCGGTGCCCGTGATGCCGGCCTCGCTGCAGCACTCCATGAGCCCGCCGATCATGCGCTCGACGGCGTTCTTGAAGACCGTCTTGCCCTCCATCTGCGGCCAGAGCATCACCGGATCGACCTCGCCGTTGCCGCGCTCGTTCACCGGGATGTAGGGGCGCTTGCGGATGTCCCACACCTTCAGGGCGAGCGTGTCGGCGTAGCGACCGTCGGCCCCGAGCTTGAAGTGTCGAATGCCCTTGTCCTCGTCGGTCCCCGAGACCACGACGGCTCCCGCGCCGTCTCCGAAGAGGGAGGTCACGGAGCGGCCGCGGGTCGAGAAGTCGAGCGCTGCGGAGTGCGTCTCCGCGCCGACGACGAGCACGTGCTTGGCCGCGCCGGACCGCACGAGCCCGCTCGCCGTGGCGAGGCCGTAGAGGAAGCCCGAGCACTGGTTGCGGATGTCCATCGCCGGGACGAACTTGGCCTTGGGGCCCTCGCAGTAGCCCATTTTCTGCTGAAAATAGACGCCGGCGCCGGGGAACTGGTGCTCGGGCGACAGCGTCGCGAAGAGGATCATGTCGATGTCCTCCTTCTCGAGCCCGGCGTTCTTGATGGCCATCTGCGCGGCCGGGACGGCGAGATCGGCCGAGCCGACACCCTCTTCGGCGTACCTGCGCTCCTCGATCCCGGTCCGCTGAAGGATCCACTCGTGGGTCGTATCGATCCCGTACTGCGTGCGGAGGTCGTCGTTCGTGACGACGCGGGGCGGGACGTACATTCCGGTGCCGGAGATGAATGCGTTCTTCACGGGCGCTCCTTGGGGTCGGCGCGCGATCGCCGACGTTTCGCACACGAACTATCGCGCGAAACCGGCCACGGAAAGGGGTTTTTTCGACGAACGAGACGCGGGATGGACACGCCACGTGTGGGGAACTTGGCCACCTCGGTTCCTGCGGGAGATGCTCGCGAGGCTCGCCCGAGCGGAGGCCCACGTGCGAATCTGCCCTGAATTTCCCTGCGACAACCCCAAGCTCGCCTGCTCCACCCGAGAGACGCCCGCGTTCGTTTTGCGGCGCGCGGAGGTCGAGCGCGGGCCCGTGGTGGACGAGCGGCCCAGCGGGATCTTCGCGAAGAGCGGCGTCCCGTGCGAGCCCGACGACGTCATCGAGGACGCCCTCCTGCGCGCGCCGGTCATGCCCCTTCCGCCGGAGCACGGGGAGGTGATCGAGCTCTCGGCCGACGGCCTCGCCGAAGATGGCCTCGAGCCGGTGGACGATCCCTTCACCGCCGACCTCCTCCCTGCGATCGCCGACCTCTCGGGGGCGCGCGCCGCCTTCGCCATCGAGCTCTTGGAGGCCGAGATCGTCCCCGAGGACGCCTCGGTCCGCGCGGCGCTGCGCTCGTTCGGGATCGCCGGAGAGGCGGGGCTCACCCCGGCGTTTCGGACGGCGGTCACGGGCTGGCGGGCCGTCTTGCGCGGGGATCTCGACGACGTCTCGGCGTGCGGGGGGCGCATGCTCGACGAGTGGGCAGCCGAGGTGGTGGCCGCGGTCCGGGGCGAGCCCGAGCGGGTCGCCGAGCTCCGGAGGGGGCTCCGGGCGCGTGGCGTGTGTGCCTTCGGGCTCGTTCGGGCCGCCTGACGATTCTCACGCGTTCGGGCGCGAGGCGAGACAGGGCCCTTGAATGCGGTCGGCGCCTTCGGCAGAGTGACGAGGAGAGGGAAGCCCCATGAGCGATGCATCCAACGCGAACAAGGACCGGCGCGTCGAGGAGCGTTTCGCCACGTACGTGGCCGTCGAGATCGAGGGGCAAGGCAAGACGTCGCGCTTCGGCGTGACCCGAGACGCGAGCGGCGGAGGGCTGCTCGTCGCGACCCCGAGCCGTTTCGACGTGGGCACCGAGCTCACGCTGCGGCTCCACGACACGGCCGGGAAAGAGGCGGCCGCCGTGAAGGCGACGGTCGTCCGCGTGGACGAGACCGACGTCCACTCCGACGAGCCTTGGCGCTACCGGCTCGCCGTGAGGTTCGAGGACCCCGAGTCCGCCGCGGTCTTCCTGGCCGAGCGGGTCGGTACGATCCCGCCTCCCGGCGGCTGAAGGTCTACCGCCCGAGGAGCTTCTGGAGGCGAGGGGTGATCTCGGCGACGGCGCCGGGCCCCTTGATCGAGCCGGCCATGCGTCGCTCGGACCCGCGTCCGTCTTTTTCGGGCACGACGAAGAGGGGCACGTACGTGGAGGCGTAGCCCGCCGCGGCGAGGCGAGGGCCGTCGTCGTCCGCGTCGAGCTCGAGGATCGACACGTCCCCGAACGCGCCATCGAGCTCGCCCGCCTCGGCGGCCTTGTGGAAGTACTGGCAGGGCTCGCACCATCGCGCCCCGACGTAGACGAGCGGTGTCCTCCCTTGGGCCTCGGCTGCGCGCGCGTGGGCCGCGACGACGTCGACGAGCTTGCCGGGGCCGGCGCGCGTGAAGGTGAGCTTCTTCGCCGTCGTGGGCTTCGGGCTCGCGGAGGCCGTCTCCCGCGAGGGTTTGTCGTCGACCCGCGAGCACGCGCTCGCGACGAGCCCGAGCGACAAGGCAAAGAGGAGCGTGCGAAACACGGATTCCCTCAACGTTTCGCGGGGTTCCAGCGGCTCGCGACCTCGTCCCACGAGGGCAGCGCGTCGTCCGGGCGGGCCTGGAGCACGCGGACCCGCACGACGACCCTGTCGACCGCCGACGTGTAGCCGTGCTTGCGCCCGCGCGTGAACATCGCGGCCATGCCGGGGAGCGGGAGGGGATACGCGTAGCGCACGAAGTCCTTCTCGCGACGCCTGCCGCCGCCGAGCCGGGAGCCGAGCATGGCGTGATCGGCCTCGGGTTTGCCCGTGGCGCGATCGATGATCTCGAAGCAGATCATCTGCGAGTCGATCCCGTAGATGTGGTGCCGGGTCCACACCTCGATGGCCCGCCAGGTGCGCCGTGGACCCGTGGACGTGTGGTGATCGCGGATGACGTGGAACTCGACCTCGTCGGAGCGGATGCTCTCGGGCGGGATCGACATCGGCGGGATCATCGACGCCGTGGCCGGCTCGTCGGCCGAGGTCGGCTCGTCGTCGAGCTCCTCGCGGGGGATCGGCGGTCGGGACGGGCGACGCTCGGGCACGGCGACGCCGGCCATCTTTTGGGTCTCGGTGAAGCGCTTCTTCTCGGACGCCATCTCGGTCTAGCGACGGTAAACGGAACACACGTTCAAGGCGAGAGGAAGCGTCGCACGGAACGAGAAAACGGGCTCGGAATGGCTCCCGAGCCCGCTCTCGATGGCTTGGCCCGCGAGGGCCGCCGCTTCAGAACTGGTGCGCTTCGGTCGAGTCGTGGAGGGCGAGGGTGGAGGCCTTGCCGCCCGAGATGACCTCGGCCACCTGATCGAAGTACCCGGTCCCCACCTCGCGCTGGTGGCGCGTCGCGGTGTAGCCGTCCTTCTCCGACGCGAACTCACGCTCCTGGAACTCGCTGTAGGCCGCCATGCCGCGGGCCTTGTAGTCCTTCGCGAGCGTGAAGACGCCGTGGTTCAGCGCATGGAAGCCCGCGAGGGTCACGAACTGGAATTTATAGCCCATGGCCCCGAGCTCGATCTGGAACTTCTTGATCGTCGCGTCGTCGAGGTTCTTCTTCCAGTTGAACGACGGCGAGCAGTTGTAGGCGAGGAGCTTGTTCGGGAACTTGGCGCGGATGCCCTCGGCGAACTGCTTGGCCTGCGCGAGGTCGGGCGTGGAGGTCTCGCACCAGACGAGGTCCGCGTAGGGGGCGTAGGCGAGGCCGCGCGCGATGGCGGTCTCGACGCCGCTCTTGATCTTGTAGAAGCCCTCGGCCGTGCGCTCGCCCTTCAGGATGAAGGGGTGATCGCGCTCGTCCACGTCGCTCGTGAGGAGCTTCGCGCTGTCGGCGTCCGTGCGGGCGACGAGGATCGTCGGGACGTCCATCACGTCGGCCGCGAGGCGAGCCGCGGTGAGCGTGCGGATGAACTGGCTCGTCGGGACGAGCACCTTGCCGCCCATGTGGCCGCACTTCTTCTCGCTCGCGAGCTGGTCCTCGAAGTGCACGCCCGCGGCGCCCGCCTCGATCATGCCCTTCATGAGCTCGAACGCGTTGAGCGGGCCGCCGAAGCCGGCCTCGGCGTCCGCCATGATGGGGAGGAACCAGTCGTACTGGCTCTTGCCCTCGGCGTGCTCGATTTGGTCGGCGCGCTGGAGCGCCTGGTTGATGCGCTTGACGACGGCGGGCACGCTGTCGACGGGGTAGAGCGACTGGTCGGGGTACATCTGGCCGGCGGTGTTCGCGTCGGCCGCGACCTGCCAACCCGAGAGGTAGATGGCCTTGAGGCCCGCGCGCACGTGCTGCACGGCCATGTTGCCGGTGAGGGCGCCGAGCGCCGCGACGAAGGGCTCGTCGTGGAGGAGCTGCCAGAGCCGCTTCGCGCCCCGGCTCGCGAGCGTGTACTCGATCTTCACCGAGCCACGGAGCTTCTGAACGTCGGCCTGCGAGTACGGGCGGACGATGCCTTCGAAGCGCTTGGCGAGGGCGTCGTTCTGGGTCGTAGCGGTCATCGGGTCGTCTCCTTCTTGGGTCACGTAACGGTTCGAAATGCTTGATGAATCAGGCGCCCGACGCCACGACGGCGGCGTACGCGGGGACGGTGAGGAACTCTTCGAACGTGGGCTCGGTCGAGAGCTTCTCGAAGAGGGCGCGGGCCTCGGCGAACTTGCCGCTCGTGAAGCGGGCCTCGCCGACCTCGGCGCGGATGCGGGCGAGCTCGTCGTCGAGGATGCTCGCGAGGCGCGCCTTCGTGACGACGCTGCCGTCGTCGAGCTTGGCCTCGTGACGGATCTCTTGCCACACCTGGGCGCGCGAGATCTCGGCGGTCGCGGCGTCTTCCATGAGGTTGTAGAGGGGCACGCAGCCTTGGCCGCCGAGCCAGGCCTCGACGTACTGCACGCCCACGCGCACGTTGTGGCGGAGGCCCTCTTCGGTGCGCGTGCCCTCGGGGATGCCGAGGAGGTCGCGCGCCGTGACGAGCACGTCGTCCCGCGTCTTCGCGAGCTGGTTTTTTTCGGGCATGTGCTCGTCGAACACGGCCATCGCAACCGGCACGAGGGCGGGGTGGGCGACCCAGGTCCCGTCGTGGCCGTTCTTCGCCTCGCGGAGCTTGTCGGCGCGGACCTTGTCGAGCGCCGCTTGGTTCTTCGCCTCGTCGCCCTTGATGGGGATCTGCGCGGCCATGCCGCCCATCGCGTGCACGCCTCTGCGGTGGCACGTCTTGACGAGGAGCTCCGAGTAGGCGCGCAAAAAGCCCTTGTCCATCGTCACTTGGGCGCGATCGGGCAGGAGCGCCGACGGCTCGTGCGCGCGCTTCTTGATGAACGAGAAGATGTAGTCCCAGCGGCCGCAGTTGAGGCCGGCCGAGTGCCGCCGGAGCTCGAAGAGGATCTCGTCCATCTCGAACGCCGCGGGAAGGGTCTCGATGAGGACCGTGGCCTTGATGGTGCCCTCGGGGACGCCGAGCGCCGCCTGGGCGTGCACGAACACGTCGTTCCACACACGCGCCTCGAGGTGGCTCTCGAGCTTGGGCAGGTAGAAATACGGGCCCGTGCCGCGCGCGAGCTGCTCCTTCGCGTTGTGGAAGAAGAAGAGGCCGAAGTCGAAGAGGCTCCCGGGGCACACCTCGCCGTCGACGGTGACGTGCTTCTCGTCGAGGTGGAGCCCGCGTGGGCGCACGAAGAGGACGGCGGTGCGTTCGGCGAGCGTGTACGTCTTGCCCGCGCCCTCGAACGTGATGGTCCTGCGGACCGCGTCGAAGAGGTTCTTTTGACCTTCGATTTGGTTTTCCCACGTGGGGCAGGTCGCGTCCTCGAAGTCGGCCATGAAGACCTTCGCGCCGGAGTTCAGCGCGTTGATCACCATCTTGCGATCGACGGGGCCCGTGATCTCGACGCGGCGGTCGAGGATGTCCGGCGGCGTGGGATCGCACACCCAGTCGCCCTCGCGGACGTGGGTCGTGTCGCGGAGGAAATCGAAGGACTCTCCGGACTCGAGCCGCGCTTTCCGAGCTTTGCGCGCCTCGAGCCGCTCGCGGATGCGAGGCCCGAACTTGCGCGCGAGCTCGGCGACGAACGCGAGCGCCTCGGGAGTGAGCACCGCGGCCGCGGACGGCGTCGCGGGGGCGTTGAGGGCGACACCTGGGGGGAGGGGGAGAGACTCGGGCATGGGGACGTCCTCGTTCGTGGCGTTGACGCGGTCCGACGTGCGACGCCGTTGACAATGCGATTGGTTCTGTCACAAGTCAACAAACGTTGTGACACGGCCTAGAAAGCTAGGTTCATGGTTGTAAAGTGAAGTGTGTCACATTGTAAATGTTGAAAACATTCCAGCATGATCGAGGAATGACATGGCGCGAGTGACGCAGTCGGGCAAAGGGCCGAGCGCGGACGACAAGGCGCGAGCACGCGACGGTGGCCCGAAGCTCGGCGCGAAGGTGCGCGGGCATCGCCGCACGAAGAACCTGAGCCAGGTCGAGCTCGCGGAGCGCCTCGGCATCTCGGCGAGCTACTTGAACCTCATCGAGAACAACCGCAGGCCGCTCCCGGCGCCGCTGCTCATCAAGCTCGCCCAGATCTTCGACCTCGACCTCCACGCGTTCGCGGCCGACGAGGACGCCCGGCTCGTGTCGGACCTGACCGAGGCGTTCGCCGATCCGCTCTTCGAGGACGAGGACCTCACCTCGGTCGACGTGCGCGAGATGGCCACGGCGAGCCCCCAGGCGTCACGTGCGGTGCTCTCCCTCTACAAGGCCTACCAAGCCGCCCGAGAGACCGCCGACAACCTCTCGTCGAAGCTCGCCGGAGGGGAGGACCTCGGCGTGGTCGACAGGTCGCACATCCCCACGGAAGAAGTGTCCGACTTCATTCAGAAAATGTCGAACTTCGTGCCCGAGCTCGAGGCCGGCGCGGAGGCTCTCTGGAGGGAGGCCGAGCTCGGCACCGAGGACCTCTACCAGGGGCTCCTTCGGTACCTCGAGCGCGCCCACGGGGTGACCGTCCAGATCGCGCGTTCGAGCGCGGGGCGCGGGATCCTGCGCAGGTTCGACGCGAGCCGCGGGGAGCTCGTGCTGTCGGAGCTCCTCCCGACGCGGACGCGCACCTTCCAGGTCGCGCACCAAGTGGGCCTCCTCACCCAGCGCGCCGTCATCGACCGGCTCGTGTCCGATGGGCGCCTCACCACACCCGAGAGCCGCGCGCTCGCTCGGGTGTCGCTCGCGAACTACTTCGCAGGCGCCGTGCTGATGCCGTACGACGCGTTCATGTCGGCGTGCCGCGAGGAGCGCTACGACCTCGACGTCATCGGCCGCAGGTTCAAGGTCGGCTTCGAGCAGGTGTGCCACCGGGTGACGACGCTCCGGCGCCCTGGGAACGAGGGTGTCCCGTTCCACATGGTCCGCATCGACGTGGCGGGCAACATCTCGAAGCGGTTCAGCGCCTCGGGCATCCGGTTCGCGCGGTTCTCGGGGGCGTGCCCGCGGTGGAACATCTTCAGCGCGTTCCTCACGCCGGGCATGATCCGCATCCAGATGTCTCGCATGCCCGACGGGGTCGCCTATTTCTGCCTCGCGCGCACCATCCAGAAGGACTCGGGCGGCTACCACGCGCAGAAGCCCGTGCAGGCCATCGGGCTCGGCTGCCAGGCGCAGTACGCGAAGGAGCTCGTCTACTCGGACGGCATCGATCTCTCGAACCCCGACACGTGCATCCCGGTCGGGGTCACGTGCCGCATGTGCGAGCGCACCGACTGCGAGCAGCGGGCGTTCCCGTCGTTGAAGCACCCGCTGACCGTGCTCGAGGACGTGAGGGGCGTCTCGCTCTACGCGCCGGTGTCCGAGGGGCGGCGAGGGTAGCGGGCCCGGCCGCGACGCGCCTCCGGGGGCGCGCTGCGAGAACACGAGTGCGCGAGGTGCGCGTGTCTCCTCACGATTTCGACGACACACGGTTGAACCACGGTTGAACGAAGCGCCCCTTGCCTCTACCGTCGCGGCGTGCCGGACCCTGACGAATCTCTCATCCCGAAATACGAGGCGGAGCTCGCGAGGCTCGTCGCCCTGAAAGGCACGCTCGATCTGGAGGAGCGGCGTTTCCGGTGGCTGCCGGTCGCGGGCCTCGTCCTCGGTGTCGTGGTGGGCGTGGCGACGAAGATCGGGTACGGCGTGCTCACCTTCGCCCTCTCGGTCGTCACCTTCGGGACGGGGATCTACCTCACGCGCGTGCACCACATGGAGCGCGACTTCCACATCGAGCGCGCCCGCAAAGAGCTCGAGCGCCTCAAGGCCCGCGTGAAGGCGCGGAAGGCGGAGGCCGCGAGCCTCCCCGAGGGCGCGGGGGGCGCGGACGGCGCGGAGCAGGCTTCGGACGCGAGCGTGGGCGATTCGGCATCTGGCTGAGAGACGCGGCGCCTCGTACGCGGGCGCTCCCGGAAAACCCGCGTCTCGGTGTGGTTCGAGCTTGCAAGATCCGCCCGGGGATATTGTAGTGGTGGGCGATGGACGAGGTCGTCGCGCGCTCACCCGCGGCTCGGGTAGCCAAGTGGCTCGTGGAGAAAGGCAGGGCGCCCGAGGCGGTCGCTTTGCTCAGCGTGCGCGCGGCCACCGGCAACAACGACAAAGAGAGCCACGAGCTTCTGGCCGAGGCGCTCCGCATCGACCCGGCGTCGCCCCTGGCGAAGCTCGCGTTCGAGCGCATGGAGGGCATCCAAGCCGGTGACCACGAGCCTCTCGAGGCGGCCATCCGGCAGTGGACCCACGAGGAGATCTCGCGCCTCGAGCGAGAGATCGCGAAGCCCGCGTTCCGTCGTGCGCAGGTCGGCTTCAACAACAACGTGAAGTACAAGGGGCTCGTCTTCCACATCCAAACGGAAGACTCGGGTCTCGACAAACCCCACATCATCACTCACCTTTTTGCCGACGGCGGCCGCGTCATCAAGAGCCACAAGCGCTCGTACGCCGCCGAGGTGAGCCGAGACGACGTCGCCGCATACGTGCGCGCCCTCATGAAGGGCCAGCACATGGAGATGGCCATCTTCCTCCGCACGGGCCGCTTCGACCCGGTGATCGAGGGCAAGGCCATCGGCGGCATGGAGCTGCTCGAGCACGAGCCCGAGGTCGAGGTCCAGAAGCTCGCCGCGAAGGACGCGAAGAAGCCCGCGCCCGCGCCTCAGGTCAAGCTCACGGTCACGCAGTCGCCCGCGAGCAAGGCGCCCCCGCTCCCGGCCGAGGTGCGCAAGGCCCCGCCCCAAGCTCCGGCCGCGCCCCCGGTCTCTCAGGCTCCGGCGGCGCCCTCCCAGCGCGCGAAGCCCACGGTCCGACTCCGTGTCCTCCGTGGTCCTCAAGGCCCGATGCTCTACGAGAGCGCCTCGCGCGAGGTCATTCTCGGCCGTGGCGGAGAGGTCCCGCTCCACGGCGACCCGTTCTGCCACCCCCGCGAGGCCATTCTCCGCGTCGACGGTCCCAACGTCTTCTTGAGCGACCTCGAGAGCGGCAACGGCGTGTTTTTGCGCGTGCGTCGGCCGGTCGAGCTCGAGCCCGGCGACCATTTCATGGTGGGCGACCAGGTCCTCACCATCGAGAAGAACCCGAAGCCCGACGACGGCCCGGCCGAGGGGCCGACGTACTTCTACTCTTCGCCGAAGTGGCACTCGTCGTTCCGGATCGTCCAAGTGTTCGAGGGTGGCGGCAAGGGGGCGTGCGTCCTCGCGCGCGGCACCACGATGCAGCTCGGCCGCGAAGTGGGCGACTTCGTCTTCCCCAACGATCCGCTCGTCGGCGAGCACCACTGCCTCGTCGAAGAGCAAGCCGGGGCGATCGTGCTCACGGACCTCGGCTCTCAGACGGGCGTCTTCGTCCGCATCAAGGGCGACGAGCAGGTCGTCCCCGGGGACGAGCTCGTGGTCGGGCGCACGCGCCTCCGCCTCGAAGCCGTCTGAGCGTTCGCCCGAGAGCGCCTCGGCTGGCGCCCTAGAACTGCTTGGAATCGTTCGTGTTTTAGCTCTTCGTGAGGTGCTTCATCACGCGCCGCGTGAGCGACGGGGCGAGCGTCGCGATGCGCGAGAGCACCGAGAGATCGAACGGCATCGGGTAGTGGAGGCGCGAGCCGTTGGCCGCCTCGTAGACACGCGCGGCGACCTCGTCGGCCGTGATGCGCACTCCCAACGTGGCGACGCTCTTCGCGGGGGTCTTCTGCGAGGCGACCATGTCGGTGGCGACGTAGGCGGGCATCACGTCGGTCACTCGAATGCCCTTCGAGGCGAGCTCGAGGTCGAGCGCCTCGGTGAGGGCGCGCACGGCGAACTTCGTGGCCGAGTACACCGCGAGCTCCGGTTGGCCATAGATAGCCGACGCCGAGCTCATGCTCACGATCGTGCCGCGCGCTCTCTCGAGGTAGGGGAGCGCCGCGCGCACGCCGTGGATCACGCCGAGCACGTTGATGTCGAGCTGAGCGCGATCGTCGTCGAGGGACTGATCCTCGAGCCGGCCCATGCGCAAGATGCCCGCGCAGTTGAAGAGCACCGAGAGGCTGCCGCCGAGCGTCGCGTGGGCGTCGAAGTCGCGGAGGGTCGCCTCGTAGGCCGCGAAATCGCGCACGTCGAGGGCGCACGCGAAGTGGTCGGGGCCGAGCTCTCGGCGCACCTCGAGGGCGGCCTCGTGGTCGACGTCGGCGAGGCCACACACGTAGCCTTTCTCCGCGAAGAGGCGGGCCGTCGCCCGGCCGATCCCACGCCCCGCGCCCGTGATGAAAATGCTCGGCTTCGCCATGGCGACGCACGATAGCGAAAACGGGGCGCGCGCGCCTCGGGCGACACACGTGAGGCGACGCGCCCAGGGTCGTGGTAGGACCCGTGTATGGCCGGCCGCTACGGAATGTCGTTCGCGAAAGAGCTCATCGAGCGCGGGGAGTACGAAGAGGCGATCGCCTCGGCGACCCAGGAAATCACCGAGGGGGCGGAGGGGCCCGAGCCGTTCCTCGATCGGGCGACGGCCCACGAGCTCGAGGAGAGCTATTCGGCCGCCGCGCTCGACTTCGAGGAGGCCATCCGGCGAAACCTCGCGCAGAAGGTCCTCGACCCGTTCGTGCTGGACGACGCCTACTTCTCGGCGCTCGTCGCTTGGGCGAACCACGACAGGAGCGAGGCGCCTTCGCTCATGCCCCGGTACCGCGCGACCCTCCCCGAAGGCGCCCACGTGTCCGAGAGCCGCGAGTGGGAGAAGCGCCTTCGTGGCGAGCTCCCGAGCCTGCTCGACAAGACCCGCGGCGTGGCTGGGTAAAGTCAATAAGTTCGAGAACTTGCGGGGACGCGTGAGGCCTCGCCCGAGGCCGCTTCAGGTCGCGACGCGGCGCTCTTTCAGCCACGCGAGGAGCCCGTTCGTCGACGCGTCGTGGGAGGTCACGTTCGCGGCGTCGCGGAGCTCCGGGAGGATGCGGCTCGCGAGCTCCTTGCCGAGCTCGACGCCCCATTGGTCGTAGCTGTTCACGTTCCACAGCACGCCTTGGACGAAGATCTTGTGCTCGTAGAGGGCGATGAGGGCGCCGAGCGTCTTCGGATCGAGGCGCGAGAAGAGGAGGCTGTTCGTAGGGCGATTGCCCGGGAACACCTTGTGGGGCGCGAGGGCGGCGATGGCGTCGTCGGTGAGCCCCTTCTTCGCGAGCTCGGCGCGGACCTCGTCCTCCGTCTTGCCGCGCATGAGGGCCTCGGTCTGGGCGAGGAAGTTCGAGAGCAAGAGATCGTGGTGCTCGCCGAGCGGGTTTTGGCTGAGCGCGGGGACCAGGAAATCGCAGGGGACGAGGCGCGTGCCCTGATGGATGAGCTGGTAGAACGCGTGCTGCCCGTTCGTGCCCGGCTCGCCCCAAATCACGGGCCCCGTGGCGTAGTCCACCTCTTTGCCCTCGCGGTCGATGCGCTTGCCGTTCGACTCCATGTCGCCCTGCTGGAGGTAGGCGGGGAACCTGTGGAGGTACTGGTCGTAGGGGAGCACGGCGTGCGACTCGGCGCCGAAGAAGTTCGTGTACCATACACCCAGTAGCGCCATGAGCACCGGGAGGTTCTTCTCGAGCGGCGCCTCGCGGAAGTGCCGGTCCATCTGGAAGGCGCCCTCGAGCAGCTCCTCGAAGCGGTCCATGCCCACGGTCGCGGCGATCGAGAAGCCGATCGCCGACCAGAGCGAGTAGCGGCCGCCGACCCAGTCCCAGAACTCGAACATGTTCTGCGGGTCGATGCCGAACGCCGCGACCTCGCGCTCGTTGGTCGAGAGGGCGACGAAGTGCTTCGCCACGGCCGCCTCGGAGCCGAGCCGCCCCACGAGCCACTCACGGGCGCTCTTCGCGTTGGCGAGCGTCTCTTGGGTGGTGAAGGTCTTCGACGCGACGACGAAGAGGGTGGTCTCCGGGTCGACCCGACGGAGGGTTTCTGCGAGGTGGGTGCCGTCGACGTTCGAAACGAAGCTCGACGAGATGCCCTGGCGTGCGTACGGGCGGAGCGCCTCGGTGACCATGACGGGGCCGAGATCGGAGCCCCCGATCCCGATGTTGACGAGGCTCGTGAGCTTCTTGCCCGTGTGCCCCGAGAACGCGCCGCTCTCGAGCCGCGCGACGAAATCGCGCATTTTTCGGAGCACCCGGTTCACCTCGGGCATCACGTCCCGTCCGTCGACGAAGATGCTCGCGTTGCCGCGGTTCCGGAGGGCCACGTGGAGGACGGCGCGCCCCTCGGTCACGTTGATCTTTTGACCCGAGAACATCGCGTCGCGCATGCGCTCGACGCCGCCCTCGCGAGCGAGGGCCACGAGGAGCTTCATGGTCTCGCTGGTGACCCGGTTCTTCGAGTAGTCGAGGAAGATGCCCGCGCCGGTCGCGCTCATCTCCGAGAAACGGTCGGGCTCCCGCGCGAAGAGATCGCGCATGACGAGGTCTTTGCCGACGTCGCGGTGGTGGGCGAGGAGGGCCGCGTAGCTCGGGTTCTCGGTGAGTCGGGGCATGGTGCGATGATACGCGATTCGACGGCTCCGTCGCGGTCCGCGACGCGTCGATTCCACGCCGAACGGCGCGCAGGTTTGGTATCGATCGGGCGTGGACGCGGAGCCGCCTGCCATCGTCACGCGCAAGCTCGTGAAGATCTACGACGACACCGTCGCCGTGGCAGGGCTCGATTTGGAGGTGCGACGCGGCGAGTGTTTCGGTCTCTTGGGGCCGAACGGCGCCGGAAAGACCACCACCGTCGAAATCCTCGAGGGCCTCGTCGACGCGAGCGACGGAGAGGTCGAGCTCCTCGGCCGGACGTGGGAGAAGGACGAACGCTGGCTGCGCGAGCGGGTCGGGGTCTCCCTCCAGACGACGCACCTCCAAGACCGCCTCACCGTCCGCGAGACGCTCGATCTCTTCCGCTCCTTTTTCCTCGAGGGGCGCACGGTCGACGAGGCGCTCGCGCTCGTGCGGCTCGAAGAGAAGGCCGACTCACGCTACGCCACCCTCTCTGGAGGGCAAAAACAGCGGGTCGCGGTGGCGTGTGCCCTCGTCGGCTCCCCCGAGATCCTCTTCCTCGACGAGCCCACCACCGGCCTCGATCCCCAGTCGCGCCGTGCCCTGTGGGACGTCGTGCACGCGTTCCGCGCCCAGGGGGGGACCGTCATGCTCACCACCCACTACATGGACGAGGCGGAGAAGCTCTGCGACAGGGTGGCCATCGTCGACCACGGAAAGGTCATCGCGTGCGGCACCCCGCAGGAGCTCATCGCCGGCCTCTCGGCCAGCACCATCGTGACCTTGCGCGCCGGCGAGGCGGGCTTCCCGGAGGCCCTCGACGCCGAGCTCGGAGCGATCGAAGGTGTGGTGCAAGTGCGCAGAGAGGCTCAGGATTTGTCCCTCGCGGTGAGCGAGCTGCACGCCGTCTTGCCGAACGTGCTCGCCCTCCTCGAGGGCCGCGGGATCGCGCTCATGGGGCTCGCGACGCACAAGGCCTCTCTCGAGGACGTGTTCATCGCCCTCACGGGGAGGCAGCTCCGTGAGTGATCTCGAGAGGCGCTGGCGCTCGATCCGGGCGATGGTCGTCGCCCATATGCGTGCATCGTACAGGGAGCCGGGCGGGCTCTTCTGGACGTACGGGTTCCCGATCCTGCTCTCGCTGGTCTTGGGGCTCGCGTTTCGCTCGCGTGCGCCCGAGCCCCCGAAGGTGGCGGTGGTCGAGTCGCCGGCGGCCGTGGCCATCGCCGAGAAGATCGGGCGGCGAGGGGAGGTCGTCGCCCAGGTGGTGCCGCTCGCCGAAGCCGACAAGGCGCTCTTCGTCGGCAAGGTCGACGCCGTCGTCACCCCGCTCGCCGACGGGACGGTGGTCTATCGCTTCGATCCGTCTCGCCCCGAGGCGCGCCTCGGAAAGGCCCTCGCCGACCGCGAGCTCCAAAGCGCGTCGGGCCTCGTGCCGGCCATCGCCTCGCGCGACGAGGTCGCGAGCGAGGTGGGTGCACGTTACATCGACTTCCTGCTCCCCGGGCTCCTCGGCCTCGGGCTCATGTCGACGGGGCTTTGGGGCATCGGGTTCTCCCTCTCGGACATGCGCGCCAAGAAGCTCCTGCGGCGGATCGTGGCGACCCCCATGCGGCGGAGCGATTTCCTCGCGTCGTTCTTGCTCGTCCGTTTGTGTCTGCTCGTGATCGAGCTGCCGCCCTTGCTCATCTTCGCGAAGCTCCTCTTTTCCATCACGGTGCGAGGCTCGGTGGGGGCGTTCGTCGTGGTGGTCGTGCTCGGGGCGATGCTCTTCGCGAGCCTCGGTCTCTTGCTCGCGTCCCGCTCGGACAACCCTCACATCGTGAGCGGGCTCATCAACGTGGTCTCGTTCCCGATGTACCTCGGGTCCGGGGTGTTCTTCTCGGCGGCGCGTTTCCCGGACAAGGTGCAGCCGTTCTTGCGCCTTCTCCCGCTCACGGCCCTCAACGACTCGATCCGCGCGATCATGATCGAGGGGGCGGGTTTCGCGGAGATCGGCTCGCGCCTCGTCGTGCTCGTGGTGTGGACGGTCGTGGTGTTCGCGGGGGCCGTCAAGCTCTTCAAGTTCCGTTGACCCGCGGCGCCGCGAGGCGCCCGGCCTCCAGGGCACGACGGGCGGCGAGAGACCTTCGGGCTAGCCCGAGCGCAGCATCGCGATCAGGGCCACGGCCACGACCGCCACGATGCCCACCACGATCCCGATCGTGAGGCGCTTTTTGCGGCGGGCCGCGTCCGCGAACGGGTTGTGATCGAGCGAGTAGCTCTGCTCGGGCACGAGGATGCGAAGATCTTCGTGCATCGACATGCGGCGACCGGGGAAGTCGGCGGGCGCCACGTTCATGGGCGGAGGCTCGTAGGGCGGGGGAGGCGCCGGCTGAATCACCTCGAACGGCGTCGGCACGTGGGGCCCGAAGCCAGCCTGTGGCGGGCCGAAGCCGAAGCCCGGACCGGCCGGAGGCGCCATCATGGCGGGAGGTGGGGCGCTCCCGAAGGCTCCGCCGTTGGGGTACGTCGGGGGCGTGATCGCGATCGGAGCCGGGCGCCCGGGCATGACGACCTGCGTGGCGTCGTCCTCGACCACCTCGGCGTCGTACACGGGGCCGCGGAGCGACTCGGGCGGGAGCGCGGGGCTGTTCGCCATGACCACGGTCGCGAAACGAGGGTCTTTCTCGACGAACGGGGCGGCGGGAGGTGCCGCGGGGAGCGCGAGGGGGGCCGCGCGCGGAGGGTCGGGGACCTTCGGGGCCGCGGGGACCTGCGGGGGCTCGGGCGCGCGCTCTTCGGCGGCGACGCGGGGCGGGGGCTCGGTGCGCGGCCCCGGGCGCGGGATGCCCGAGGGGCGCGGTGGACCCGGCCGGGGTGGCCCACCAGGACCTACACGGGGAACGGCCTTCGTCGGGGCGACCGCCACGGCTTCGCGTCGCACCTCGGCGAGCGCTTGAACCAGGCTCGGATCGAGCTCGACCTGCGAGACCGTGGGGCCGTCCTCCACGTCCTCGTGGCGCTGCCACTCGGGCAAGGCGGGAGGCTGCCCTGCGCGCTCGGCGGCGCGCCGCTCCGGCCCGGAGGTGGGGGCGCGGGCGGCGACCCTCGGCGCCGAGGGCCCGTTCGCGGCCGACGGGAGCGCCGGCGGCATGGGCGGTGGCCGCGCCGGAGCCTTGGGGGCTTGGGGCGCTCGGGCGCCATCGGGGGCGCTCTCGGTGACGAGGGGAGACGTAGGCCCGGTGCCCGACTCGGGCGCGAGCGGGGGTCTTTGTGGCGCCCTCGGAGGCGCAGGGACGATGGGCGCGTCGTTCGTGAGCACGATGACGTCGTTCTCGGACGTCTCGCTCATCAGATCGGCGAGCGGATCCCTTCGCCCGGCTTGGGGGAACGTGTCGATGAGCTCGCCGCGCGCGGCGCGGAGGGCGGCTCGGAACGCGCGCGCGTCGGGCCACCGGTCGGCCTTCTTGAACTGGAGCGCGCGGTCGACCACCTCGACCACCGCGTCGGGGATTTCGGGGCCCGTCACGGTGCGCAGGCTGGGCGCCTTCGTCTTCGCGGCAGCGACCAACGCCGCCAAAGGATTGGAGATTTTGTGTACCGGCTCGCCCGAGAGGAGCGTGAACAAGAGCGCGCCAAGCGAGAAGATGTCGCTCTGGGCGTCCACGAGATCGCGCTGCCCACGCGCCTGCTCTGGGGCCATGCTCGACGGAGAGCCGACCACCATGCCCGCCGCGGTCATCTCCTGCGGGCTCGACGTCTCCGAGAGGACGCGCGCCGTGCCGAAGTCGTGCACTTTGACGCGGCCCTCTTTGGTGATGAACACCGTCTCGGCCTTGATGTCGCGGTGCACGACGCCCTGATCGTGCGCCGCCGCGATGATGTCGAGCAGCTGATCGGCGAAGGCGCAGGCCATCTCGAGCGGGAGCTTCCCTCCCTTTCTCGCGCGGAGCTCCTCGAGCGTCTCGCCGTCGAAGTGATCCATGACGAGCAGGGCGCAGCCGTCGTCGGTCTCGTCGTCGTCGATGACCTTGACCGTGTCGGGGTGCGGGATCGTGTTCGCGACGTACGCCTCGCGCCGGAACCTCGCTTGGAGGGTCTTGTCGGACGAGAGGTGCGCGTGGAGGATCTTGAGCGCGATCCGCGCGCCATTGCGGTGGAGAGCGGAGTACGTGGCGGACGTGGGCGTCTGGCGAAGCAAGGCTTCGATGCGCCACTTTCCGCAGATGACCGAGCCCGGTTTCCGTGCCGAGCGTCCGAGATGGTCCACTTGTTCGCTTCCGTCCTGCCGAGCCCGAGGCCGCCTCCCGAGGATACAGGCTCCGCGGCGAACCCACGCCGAAAAAAAGACGGCGGCCCGCTTCGTTCGCGGAGCCGCCGTCGACGAGGCCGGGAGAGCCGACGATTCAGTAGTCGACCGCTTGGGCGTCCTCGATCGCGTCGCTCCGCCGAGGACGCTTGTTGATTTGGAGGATTTGCTTGCGCACGCGCACCGCGTCGGGGGTCACCTCGACGAGCTCGTCGGCGTCGATCCACTCCATCGCCGTCTCGATCGTGAGGATCCTCGGCGGGTTGATCGCGACGTTCTCGTCCTTGCCGTGGTTGCGCACGTTGGAGAGCTTCTTCTCCTTGACCGCGTTCACGTCCGTGTCGTTCGCGCGGTTGTGCTCGCCCATGATCATGCCCTCGTAGACCTCGACCCCGGTGCCGAGGAAGAAGGTGCCACGCGGCTGGAGGTGGTGGAGCGCGTAGGGCGTCGTGAACCCCGCGCGATCGCACACGATGGCGCCGGTCTGGCGCTTCGCCATGGGGCCGCCCCAGGTCTCCCACCCGTCGAACACGGTGTTGAGCAGGCCCATGCCGCGCGTCGCCGTGAGGAACTCGCCGCGGAAGCCGATGAGGCCGCGGCTCGGGATGCGGTACTCGAGGCGCGCGCGCCCGTAGCCCGGGTTCGCCATCTTGATCATGCGGCCGCGGCGTGAGCCGAGGCGCTCGGTCACGACCCCGATGAACTGCTCGGGCACGTCGACGACGACGAGCTCGTAAGGCTCTTTCGCCTCGCCGTCGATGACCTGCGTGACGACCTCGGGGTTGCCGAGCTGCATCTCGTAGCCCTCGCGGCGCATCGTCTCGACGAGGATCGCGAGCTGGAGCTCCCCGCGGCCGAGCATGATGAAGGTGTCGGGGGAGTCCGACTCTTCCATGCGGACGGCGAGGTTCCGCTTGGTCTCGCGCTCAAGGCGGTCGCGGAGCTGGCGGCTCGTCAAGTACTTGGAAGCCTTGCACTTTCCGGCGAACGGCGAGGTGTTCACGCCGATGCGCATCTTGATGGTCGGCTGCTCGACGACGATGCGCGGCAGGGCGCGCGACTCGAACCCGGGGCTCGTGTCGACGACGGTGTCACCCACGTCGATCTCCTCGATGCCGGCGATCGCGACGAGCTCGCCCGCCTGAGCCTCTTGGGTGGTCGCGCGCCGGAGGCCCTCGAACGTCGAGAGGACCTTGATGGCGCCCTTGACCACGCGCCCATCCTTGAGGACCGCGACCGGCTGGTTCGCCTTCACGGTCCCGGCGACGATGCGCCCGATGCCGAGGCGCCCGACGTACTCGTCGTGGTCGATGTTGTTGACGAGGATCTGGAGGGGCAGGGTCGCGTCGCCCTCGGGGGGCGGGACGTGCGCCAGGATGGTCTCGAAGAGGGGGCGCAGGTTCGTGGACGGATCGTCGAGCGTGCGCTTCGCGATGCCGAGCTTGCCGATCGCGTAGAGGACCGGAAAATCGACCTGTTTGTCGCTCGCGCCGAGGTCGCAGAAGAGATCGAAGACCTCGTTCAGCACGTCGTCGGGGCGGGCGTCGCCGCGGTCGATTTTGTTGATGACGACGATGATCGGGAACCCGAGCTCGAGCGCCTTCTTGAGGACAAAGCGCGTCTGGGGCAGGGGCCCCTCGGCCGCGTCGACGAGGAGGATGACCGCGTCGGCCATGAGGAGGGTGCGCTCGACCTCACCGCCGAAGTCGGCGTGGCCGGGGGTGTCGACGACGTTGAGCTTGATGGTCTCGCCCTTGTCGTTCGTCCAACGCACGCTCGTGTTCTTCGCGAGGATCGTGATGCCTCGCTCCCGCTCGAGGGCGTTCGAGTCCATCACGCGGTCCACGACGGCTTCGTTCTCGCGGAACGTGCCGGCCTGGCGGAGCATGTGGTCGACGAGCGTGGTCTTGCCATGGTCGACGTGGGCGACGATGGCGACGTTGCGGAGCCTCTCGTTGGCGGGCATAGGTGCTTTCGTTTCGTAGGTGCGGCGCGTCCTTCCGCGTCGCGGCGCGCCCCCATTAGCCTTCGGCGAGTCCACCGGCAAGCGCTCATCCGTCAAAATCCGCGAAAATTGCGCGTGTCACACCGATCCATGACCGAACCGTGTCGAGAGCCTCTCGGCCCGCGGCCCGAGTTTGGTAAGGGTCCCGTCGTGGACAAACGCGCCCTCTACGAGACGTTGAAAGGCATCGTGCGCCGCGACCTCGCCACGGCGGTCGCCGCGGCAAAGGCCACGAAAGAAGGGGCCACGCACGAAGAGAACAAGCCCGAGAACGACAAGGACACCCGAGCCATCGAGGCGTCGTACCTGGCAGGGGCGCAGGGCGAGCGTGTCCGTGAGCTCGAGCAGACCTTGGCCGTGCTCGAGGCGTTGCCGTCCCGTGCGCTCCCGCCTGACGCGCCGGTGGGGGCCGGGGCGGTGGTGCGTCTGTCGACGGGGCGAGACGAGCTCGTGTGCCTCGTGGCGCTCGCGGGCGGCGGCCTCAAGACGACCTTCGAGGGCGCTCCGATCCAGGTCGTGTCGACGAAGTCCCCGCTCGGCTCGGCGCTCGTCGGGGCCCATGTCGACGACGAGGTCGAGGTCGAGCTCGGAAAAACTACACGAACCTACACGGTCCTCTCGATCGAATAACGAGGGGCGTGGGCCCCTCCCCACGGATCGTGTCCGTGCGGACGCGCCGGGGCACGAGGTCGCGCGACGAATTGGCGCTGCGCGTGTGGCACGGGCCTTGGTATGGCAGGCCCACCATGTCCGACTCCGTGTCTCGTGCCCGCCGTCTCCTGCCCGTCGTCGGGCTCGCCGTCCTGGCCTTCGGTGCAAGCTGCTACCAGGGGGCGAAGGCTCCGCAGGTGTCGGCCCAGCGCACGCTCGACCTCGGCAAGGAGGGCGCCGGTACGACGAGCCAGAAGCCGTTCGGCGTCGTGTTCGGGGGCCCGCGCGGGCAGCTCTCCGAGGCGAGCGAGGTCACGGTCGTCTTCAACAGGCCTATGCGTCCGCTCTCCCTCGCCGGGGAAGAGACCACGCCGCCTCTCCGCATCGAGCCCGCGGCGAAGGGCGCGTTCCGCTGGATGGGGACGAGCGCCGTCTCCTTCATCCCCGACCCGGCCCTCCCGAGGGCGACCACGTTCAAGGTGACGGTGCCCGCCGGCACGCGCTCGCTCGACGGGCAGACCATCGAAAAAGACTATGTCTTCGAGCTCTCGACCCCGCGGCCGAAGGTCGTCCGCGTGCACCCGGGCGAGGGCTCGGATCACCTGACGCCTCACACCACGTTCGAGCTGTGGACGAACCAACCCGTCGACGCGAAGGCCGTCGAGGCGGGCGTGAAGCTCCTCGTGCACGACCAGAAGGTGCCTCGCGCCGTGCCCTTCACGGTCTCGTTCCCCAAGGCCGACGTCCCGACGAGGCTCGTCGTCTCGCCTCAGAAGCCGCTTCCGCTCGGCACGAACGTGGAGCTCGTCGTCGAAGGCTTGCGTGGGAAAGAGGGCCCGCTCCCGAGCGAGGGGCGTCACGTGACCTCGATGCGCACGTACGGCCCGCTCGTCGCGAACGAGCTCGGCTGCTCGACCTCGACGCCCAACCGACGGTGCGCGGCGCGTGGTGGCTTCTGGCTCTCCCTCTCGAACCGCGTGACCGAGGCGGAGCTCCGCGCGCACCTCCGGGTGGAGGGTGACGCGAAGCTCGCCTGGCCGAAGCTCGCCGAGGCGGGCTCGCACGCGAACGCCACGAGCCACTTCTCGCTCCCGGTGCGCACGCGCGCGGCGCGCTCGTTCAAGGTCACCCTCACGGCCGGGCTGAAAGACGAGTACGGTCAAGTACTTGCGCGCGATCGGGTGTTCCCCGTCCAGACCGACGACGAGTGGCCGAACGTCGAGGTCGGGGTCGAGGGCTCGGTGTTCGAGGCGCTCCGCCAAGACCCGAAGGGCCACTCGCGCGAGGTCCCGATCGGCGCCACGAACGTCGACGAGTTCGAGGTCGTCACGGCGCCCCTCGGTGACGACGAGGTGGCCCGCATGCTCTCGACCCGCGACACGGGCGAGACGCGGTACACGTTCGTCTCGGGCCTCACCAAGGCGAAGAGCCAGACCGTGAGGCCGCAGGCGGAGAAGAACACCACGGCGACCCAGTGGGTGCCGCTCGCCGACGCGCTCGGGCCGAGGGGCCGCGGCGCGGTCGCCCTCGGGGTTCGTCGCCGCGACGGGCAGCGCAAGAACGTCGACGTGCGCCTCTTGCAGGTCACCGACCTCGCGATCTCCGCGCGTCTCAGCCGGTTCGGGAGCGTCGTGTGGGTGACGAAGCTCTCGGACGGAAAGCCCGTGGGCGGGGCCGAGATCTCGGTGCGTGACAAGACCGGAAAGTCGCAGGCGCTCTGCACGACCGACCCGAGCGGCCTCTGCGCCGTGTCGCGCGACGCGTGGAGCCCGAAGCTCCCCGGCGCCTACGACGGCTCCGACGATGCCACCGGCGAGGTCCTCTTCGCGCGGCAAGGAGGCGACGTGTCGTTCCGCCGTGTCGCCGAGATCGTGAGCCCGTGGAGGCAAGCGCACCCGGTGGACCTGCACGGCGGCCTCGAGCCGTACGGCATGCTCTTCACCGACCGCGGCATCTACAAAACGGGCGAGACCGTCCACGTCAAGGGGCTCTTCCGGGAGCCCCTCCCTCGCGGGACGCAGGTGCCGCGCGGGCGCCCGGTGAGCTTCGCGGCCTACGACCGCGACGGAAACGAGCTCGTGAAGAAGACCGTGAGCCTCGGGCCGTTCGGCGACTTCGCGGTCGACGTGCCCATCCCGGCCGCGGGAAAGCTCGGTCCGGTCGATCTGCGCGCCGACGTCCCCGGTGACGGTGGGGAAGGGCACGTCGCGGCCACGGTCGACGTCGCCGCGTACCGGCCCGCCGAGTTCGCCGCGCACGTCGAGGGGGAGAAGCCGTCGTACGTCCGTGGCGACAAAGCGGCCTTCGTGACCCGCGGCGACTACCTCTTCGGCGCCCCGATGTCGGGCGGGAAGGTGCGCACGAGCGTACGCCATGGTCGCGGATTCTTTGCGATTTCCGGCCTCGAAGGGGTCGAGCTGACCGACGAGGCCTTCCTCTCCTCGCTGCCCGAGTCCGAGCCGCGTGGTGGCGCCCTCGCGAGCACCGAGCTGCCGCTCGACAAGAACGGCCAGGCGCGCACGGAGGTGCCGCTCGTGCTCCCGAAGCAGAGCGGCCCCGAGGTCGTCACGGTCGAGTCCGAGATCGAGGACGTCTCCCGTCAGACGGGCTCGGCGCAGACGAGCGTCATCGTGCACCCCGGTGAGTTCTACGTGGCGAGCGTGCCCCCGAAGGACTTCTTCGTGAAGGCCGGCGCCCCGTACCGCGCCGAGGCGCTCTGCGTCGCCCCCGACGGCGCGCGGCGGGCGGGCGTCTCGGTGAAGCTCGAGGCGATCCGGCGCACCTGGCACACGATCGTCGAAGAGTCGGGCGAGGACGGGCTCCACTACGAGTCGCGCCCGGTCGACAAGGTCGTCTCCACGTGCACGGCGCAGAGCTCCGCCTCCGGGAGCGCAGCGTGTGACCTCGCCATCGCGGAGCCGGGGTACCTCATCGTGCGTGCGACGGCGCAGGACGCCCGCAAGAACCCCCTCGCCTCGAGCGTCGGGTTCTACGCCACGGGCGACGCGACCGACCTCGCTTGGCAGCGCACGGACGCCTCGCTCCTCGAGCTCGTCACGGACAAGAAGTCCTACGAGGTCGGGGACACCGCGAAGATCCTCGTGAAGAACCCGTTCCGCGACGCGGAGGCGCTCGTCACCGTCGAGCGCGCCGGGGTCTACAAACAAGACCGCGTGAAGCTCTCCGGCCCGATGCCCACCCTCGAGGTGAAGGTGGCCGACGACATGCGACCGAACGTGTACGTGACGGTCTCGCTCGTTCGAGGTCGTGTCGGCGCGCCGGCAAAAGGCGAGGGCACCGGGGGTGACGTGGGTGCGCCCGCGTTCGCCGTCGGGACCACGAGCCTCGAGGTGAACCGCGAGTCGCGCCGGCTCAAGATCGACCTCTCGACCAAGAAGAAGTCGTTTTCTCCCGGGGAGGAGGTCGAGGTCGACCTCGCGGTGCGCGACCGATCGGGCAAGGCCGCCCGCGCCGACGTGGCCTTCTACGCCGTCGACGAAGGTGTGCTCATGCTGACGGGCTACAAAACGCCGGATCCCATCCCGACGTTCACGGCGCCGCGCCCGCTCGCCGTCGCGGGTCTCGAGACCCGCGAGGAGCTCGCCAAGGTGCGGAGGTTCGGCCGTGGGCCCGGAGAGGACAAGGGCGACGAGGGGGGCGGCGGTGGCCTCTCTGCCCGACAGGATTTCCGTTCGACCGCCGTGTTCGTGCCGTCGATCGTCACCGACGAGGGGGGCCGCGCGAAGGCCAAATTCAAGCTCCCCGACAGCCTCACGACCTACCGCCTCATGGCCGTCGCCTCGTCCGGGGACGATCGCTTCGGCTTCGCCGAGCAGCAGATCACGACGAGCCGTCCGCTCATGGCGAGGCCCGCCCTGCCGCGGTTCTTCCGGGCCGGTGACAAGACGGAGGCCGGCGTCGTGCTCTCGACGAAGGGCCTCGCCGCCGGCACCTTCGAGGTCTCGATCGACACGACCCTCGTCAAGGTCGAGGGCGAGACCACCAAGACCGTGAGCGTGCCCGCGGGCGGCAGCGTCGAAGCGCGGTTCGTCCTCGCGACGCCCGCGCCCGGTAAGGCGAAGATCGCGTTCCACGCGCGCGGCCTCGGCCAGAAGGACGACGTCGTCGTGGAGCGCGAGATCATGGTGCCCCTCGTCCCGGAGGCGGTCGCGCTCTACGGCGAGACGACGCAGTCGGTCGCCGAGCGCCTCGGGGATCTCGGCTCCGCGCGACCCGATACGGGGGGCCTCGACGTTCGCCTCGCGTCGACCGCGCTCGTCGGTCTCGACAGCGGCGTGGAGGCGCTCCTCAACTACCCGTACGGCTGCACCGAGCAGCTCACGAGCCGCACCATCCCGCTCGTGGCGCTCGTCGACCTGGCCCACGACTACGGCATCGTGCTCCCGCACGAGCCGGGAAAGAAGGCCGACGAGGCCCTCCGAAAGATCCTCGAAAACCAGCGAAATGATGGGGGTTTCGGCTACTGGTCCGACTCGGGTACCTCCGACCCGTGGCTCTCGGCCTATGCGCTCTTCGGCCTTGGCATCGCCAAAGATCGTGGTCGGTTCGTCCCGAAGGACGCGCTCGACCGTGGCGTCCGGTACCTGCGCGCCGAGCTCGCCAAGAAGTCCCCCTCGGCGGTACAGCTCTCGGTCAACACCTTCGTGCTCGACGTGCTCACCGTCCTCGGGAGCCCCGACCCCGGCTACATGGCGCGCGCCTTCGAGCAACGAAAGTCGCTCCCGGTGTTTTCGCGCGCCCTCTTGGCCCACGCCATGGCGAAGACGCAGCCCAAAGAGGCGGCCGAGCTCCTCGTCGATCTCGAGTCGCACCTCAGGGCGACCCCGACGGGCGCGACCGTGGTCGAGAACCTCGGGAGCGAGTACGCGCCCCTCCTCGACTCGGAGGCCCGGACCACGGCGATGGTCCTGCGCGCGCTCGTCGCCGTCTCCCCGCAGCACGCCATGGCGGCGCGGATCGCGAAGGGGCTCCTCTCGAAGCGCGAGCGCGGTGCGTGGCGCTCCACCCAGGAGAACGCCTGGGCGCTGCTCGCCCTCGACGAGTACCGAAAGGCGCAGGAGGCCACCCCGCCGAGCTTCGACGTGGGCGTGTTCGTCGGTGAAAACCAGGTCCTCGACGCGAGCTTCGAGGGGCGGAGCGTCAAGACGAAGAGCGCGAGCTTTGCCATGCCGAAGCTCTTCGAGAGCGGCGCCGCGGGCCAGAACCTGGCGTTCCAGGTGCGTGGGTCGGGCAAGCTCTTCTACGAGGCCCGCCTTCGTTACGCGCGGAAAGAGATGCCGCACGAGGGGCTCGATCGAGGCTTCTTCGTCCGCAAGCTCGTGCGCTCGCTCCGCCCGGAGGCCCTCGCCGACGCGATGCGCGTGCTCCCGTCGACCTCGGCCACTCGGGCGAACGGCGGTGATCTCGTGCTCGTGGATCTCCTGGTCGTCACGCCCGATCCCCGTGAGCACGTCGTCATCGACGACCCGCTCCCCGCGGGGCTCGAGGCCGTGCAAGCGAAGCTCGCCACCACCGCCCACGACCTCGCCGTGACCGAGCCCGGGGCCGACGGAGACGGGGCCGACGAGGAGCGCTCCGACGAGGACGAGGTCGCGAACGGGCGGGGGACGGCGTACGCCCCCTACCACCGCGAGATGCGAGACGACCGCGTGCTCACGTTCGTCGAGCACATGCCCGCGGGCCTCTTCCACTACCGGTACCTCGCGCGCGCCACGTCGTTCGGGACGTTCGTCGTACCCCCGACCCGTGCAGAATGCATGTACGAGCCGGAGACCTTCGGTCGCACGGCGGCCGGCACGTTCGAGGTCGGGGCCAAGTGAGCCCGTCGGCGCGGAGGAGGGTCCTTCGCGCCGTTCTCGGGCGACCGGGGCGGGCGAAGCGAAGCTCACGAGCGACGCGCGTCGTTCGGGTGCTGCTCGCCCTCGTGCTCTTCCCGCTCGTCGTGCTCGTCGAGCGCGCCGCCGGCCTCTCGCTTCCCGAGGGGCTCGGGGGCTCGGGGGCGCACGCGTCCGCTTCGGTGCTCTACGTCGCCCGCGACGGCACCCCGCTCCGCGAGGTGCGTGGCAAGGAGCACGTCCGAGCCTCGTGGGTCCCGTTCGACGACCTCGGGGAGTCGACCCGCGCCGCCATCCTGGCCGCCGAGGACGCCCGCTTCGGGCTGCATCCCGGGATCGACCCGCTCGCCGTCGTCCGGGCCGCAGCGCAGCTCGTGTGGAATCGACGCGTCGTCTCCGGGGGCTCGACCCTCACCATGCAGCTCGCGCGGCTCGTCGCGCCACACCCACGCACGTTCCGGGGGAAGGTCGACGAGGCCGCGCTCGCGCTCCGCATCGAGGCCGCGCTGCCGAAGAGGCGCATTTTCGAGGAGTACGCCAATCGCGCGCCGTTCGGTCCCGACGTTCGCGGGATAGGGGCAGCGAGCCGGGTCTACTTCGACAAGGCTCCGCGCGATCTCTCGGTGGCCGAGGCGGCGACCTTGGCCTCGATCCCTCGTGGCCCCTCGCTCTACACGGTGGGCAAGCGCACCGATCTCGTCCTCCGTCGCCGCGACCGGGTCCTCGGGCGCATGCGCGCGGCCGGCTCGATCTCGGAGGAGGTGTACCGTCGTGCGCTCGCCGAGCCGCTCGCGCCTAGGTTCACGAGGCCCGTCTTCGGAGCGCCCCACCTCGTCGCGGGGCTCGCGAGCGGGGCTCTCGCCGAGCTCGGTGGGGGCGTCGATCTCGGCTCTGCCCGTCGGGTGGTCCTCTCGATCGATCCCGATTTGCAGAGCGAGGTCGAAGCCCAGGTCCGCTCGATCGTCCGGCCTCTCGCTGGGAAACACGTGACGGCCGGGGCGGCGATCGTGCTCGACAACGCCACCGGGCAGGTGCTCGCCTACGTTGGATCTCCGGCGTTCGACGACGCGAAGCACCTCGGCCAGAACGACGGCGTCGTCGCCCTGAGGCAGCCGGGCTCGACCCTGAAGCCGTTCGTCTACGGCCTCGGAATGGAGCGCCTCGGGCTCACGAGCGCGTCCGTCCTGCCGGACGTCGAGCTCTCCGTCGAGCTCCCCTCCGGCGTGTATCGGCCGAAGAACTACGACGAGAGGTTCCATGGCCCCGTCCGGCTGCGCGAGGCGCTCGGGAGCTCCTACAACGTGCCCGCCGTGCACGTTGCGCTCCGCGTCGGCGAAGATGCCCTGCTCGAGCGCCTCCGCGCGCTCGGGATGACGAGCCTCACGCGCGACGCGGCCCACTACGGCCCCGCGCTGGCGCTCGGCGACGGCGAAGTGAGGCTCGTCGACTTAGCGAATGCTTACGCGACGTTGGCACGTGGAGGGGAGAGCCTCCCGGTCCGCGCGGTGCTCCGCATCGAGGCGCGCGAAGGACAGCTCCGCGAGGTCGCCACGCGACCGCGTGACCGCGTCTTCCCGCGCGTCGTCGCCGCGGCGATAGCCGACGTCTTGGCCGACAAGGGCGCGCGCGTCCCGGCCTTCGGAGAGCGGAGCGCGCTCGACCTGCCGTTCCCGGCGGCGGTGAAGACCGGCACGTCGAAGGCGTTCCGAGACAACTACGCCGTCGGCTTCACCGATCGGTTCACGGTCGCCGTGTGGGTAGGCAACTTCGACGGATCTCCGATGCAGGGGGTGAGCGGCGTGACGGGCGCGGCCCCGGTCTTTCAGGCCATCATGCTCGCCGCGATGCGAGGGCACGAGGGAGACAAGCTCACCTCGTCCGAGGCCGACGAGCTTCACGACGTCACCGTGTGCGCGCTCTCCGGCGGTGCACCCCATACCGGGTGCTCCCACACGGTCCGCGAGCGTGTCCCTCGCGAGCGCCAACTACAACCGTGCGCCTTCCACACGACGGTCGAGGTCGACACGCGCAATGGTCTCCTCGCTTCCGCCGAGTGCCCGCGCTCCGTCGTGAGCGAGCGGCACGTCGAGGCGTACCCCCCGGAGCTCGTCGCGTGGGCGAAGGCCGCCATGCGTCCGCTCGAGCCGACCGACGGGTCCCCCTTGTGCGGCGGGAGGTCGGCGAAAAATGCGGCCTACCTCCAGATCATGGCCCCGCGAGACGGCGCACGTTTCGCGCGTGATCCCGATCGCCCTCTGTCGCAGCAGACGGTCCCTGTCCGCGTCGCCGGCACGCTCGGCGCCCCGGTCCGCCTCCGGCTCGACGGAAAGGTCGTGCTCTCGTCGCGGATCGGTGAGCCGCTCTCCTTTGCCCTGAGCCCTGGGGAGCACGTCCTCGTGGCCGAGGGGGCTGGGGACGTACGCAGCGAAGCCGTGCACGTGCGCGTCGACTGACGGCGCGCACGTACGACCTCGCACGACCGTTACAGGCCGAGGCGGGAGCGCGCCTCCGCGTACGCGTCGCTGACCGAGAACGTCATGAGGTCACGCGCCTCGGCGTTGCGAGCCACCCACGCCGGGCGCTCCTCCGCGCCGTGAGGTGCGTGGTCTTCCTTCATCGTCCACGCGATGGCATCCAGCGCGGCCCCGGGATCTCCGACGGCGAGCAGCGCGACGCGGTTCGCCCAGCCCATGATCGCGGAACGTAGCTGAGGACCGGACGTCCCAAGCTGCCCGGCCGCCTCGAGCGCCATGACCCCGAGACCTGCGTCTTCGGCGGGCATCGTGGGGCGGAGGCGCTTCTGCATGTCGCCGAGCAGCCCCTGGGGTACGTTCGCGGGCTTCCAGCTCGGGTTGAAGAGCGAGAGCCACGCCGAGACGAGCGCGTTGACCTCCTCGGACTTGCCGCGCACGAGGGCCGAAGCGCGTACCGAGACGAGCTTGAGAGCGCGAACGATGAGGAACGCGCGGGCCTTGTCGCTCCCCATGCCGAGGAGGCGCTCCCCGAGGACGATCGTGGGAGGTGTGCTCGTCTTCGGCAGCGCCACGGCGCCGACGCGCGGCGAGACGAGCACGAGCAGCCCCGAGAGCCCCATCGCGTTGCCCGCGCCCTTGATGAGCGGCGCCAGCGGCGACGAAGGGTCGAGAGGAATGGCGTCCAAACCTTCGGAATCCATGGGGTTTCCGCGATCTAGGCCGTCGCCCGCGCGGGCGAGGAGACCCCGCAGCGCGGGGCTCAGCACCTCGGGCGCGAGCAGATCGTCGAGCTCCGCGCTGGCCGCCGCGAGCTCGGCGCCACGAAGGTCGGAGGGTTGGTCGGAGATGGCCGCGAGCGTCGCGGACACGACGCGTGCCGCGTCGGCCTTGCCACGCAGCTCGTACGCGGTCGCGAGGGTCTCGAAGAGGGACGTGACGAAGCGTCCACCCGCGAACGCTCGCCGTGCGTCGCTCGCCGCGCGATCGAGCAGCACGTGCATCGCGGGCTGCTGGTTATGCCGCGCGAAGAACTCGGCGAGCGCGCGGAGGGCCACGACCGACAAGGGAAATTCCTTTCGGGCGGCCTCGAGCGTCTGCTCGGCCTTTCGTGGATCCCGGCCCGTCGTCTCGTGGATTTGAGACAGCTCGACGAGGCGTGCCAGCCGGTCTTCGGGCGTCTTGGCGAGGCCGACGACCTGCTGCTTGACCTCGACCGCGCGGGGGACGTCGTTGCGCCGACGGTAGACGGCCACGAGCTTCTCGAGCGTGGCGACGTCGTCGGGCGCGTGTTTGAGCACCTCTTGGAGCGCGACCTCCGCCCGGCCGAGGTTCCCGAGAGGCCCCGCGTAGAGGGTCGCCAGCGCGTCGAAGACACGCACCGACTCGGCCGACGAGAGCGCGAGTCGCGAGAGGGCCACGTAGGCGCTCTCGGCTTCTTCGTGCGCGCCCTCTTTCACGTAGATGTCGGCGACGGTGAAGAGCGCCTCGCGGTGGTCCGGGCGCACGTCGAGCGCCGCCTTGAGGACCTCGCGCGCCCGTGCGACGTCGCCCATTTCGGCGAGGGCCCTCCCGAGCTGAACCTCGAGCGACACGCGCGCCTCCGGATCCTCGATCGTCGCGAGCCTCGACTCGAGGAGCTCGGCGAGGGCGACGTCCTTCTTCTGGGCCGTGTAGAGGGCGAAGAGGCGATCGTAGACGTCGGCGTAGCTCGCATCGAGCATGGCCGCCTGCTCGAGAGCGAGCACCCCGCGCTCCTCGTCACCGAGCGACTCGAGCCAGGTCCGGGCCGCGTCGTACCAAGCGACGAGCTGATGCTCGCGCACCACGCTCGTGCGGGCCTGACTCTCGCAAGCCTCAGCGGCGCCGCGCAAATCGCCGGCGTGAGAGCGAACCTCGGCGAGGAAGCCCCACGTGATGACGTCGCCCGGATCGGCGGCCGCGGCGCGCTCGAGGTAGGTTTTTGCGTCTTCGGGAGAGCCGAGCCGGGCCGCGGCCTCGCTCGCTCGGAGGAGGAGAGAGGCCGTCTCCGAGGCCCTCGTCGACTCGTCGAGGAGGCGCGAGAGTGCCACCAGCACGAGGGCGTCGTCCTTGCGGGCCCGCGCGTGAGAATAGAGTGCGCGTGTCGCCCACAAGGTGGGAGCCGACTCGTACGCGAGCTTGACGACGTCGAACGCGGTCTCCCACCCACCGCCCTCGGGGGCGCGCGTCCGGAGCTCGCACGCGGCGTACGCGTGGGCCGAGCACTCGGGAGCGCTCCCCGATCCGAGCGCCTGCGCGATCGAGACGAACACCGGATCGAGCTCCGCGTCGCGCCCTTCGCCGACGAGGGAGTGCTCGATGTAGCGAAGGCTGGGGAGATGCGACGGTTCCTCTTCGAGGACGGAGCGGTGCCAGAGGAGTGCGCTCGCCTGGTCCTTGCGCCCTTTGGCGTCGAGCTCGGCGAGGCGCTCGTAGGCTTCGCGACGAAGCCCGGGGGTCTCCGCGGCCTTGGCCTCTTCGAGCAAGACGTCGGCGAGCCGAGAGGCCTCACCGGCCTCGATCTCGAGGCGATCGAGCCAGACCGTGGCTGGTCCGTCGGCGCCCGCCTCGACCGCTCGTCGAGTCTGGGCGAGGGCGTTCTCCGTGTCGTGGTGCGCGACGTGCTCCAGGGCAGCCTGCATCGCGAAGAGCGCTTTTGCGTCGCCCGTCGAGATCGCGGACTGGGCCTCCCGGAAGGGAGCCCGCGGCGCCTGCGGATCGAGGCGCTCGTAGAGCTCGCGGAGCGCGACGTCGTTCGGGAAGGCGGCGTGAGCCTCGGCGACCCGCTCCGCCGCGAGGGGCATGTCGACGTCGGCGACGAGGAGCGCCTCGCGGACGCCGTCAAGGGCGAGCTCGAGCGCGTCCTCGGACGCCTGCCGGCGCTCGCGCGTCCACCGGAGGACCTCGGCTTCGTCTCCCGCGCGGCGCGCGCCACGTTCGGCGAAGAAAGCCGCGAGACCGAGCCCGGGAGCGTCCGCGTGAGCGGCGACGATTTCGGCCTGACGGGTCTCGTCGGGAAGGTCTTCCCGTGTCGTGGCCTCCAGCCGGAGGATGGCGGCCGTCGCCCCCGAGAGCCCGCGCGCCGTCTCGAGCAGCTCCGTCGTGACGTCGAGCGCGTCGTCGGCGGCGATGGCCATGCGCGTCCAGCTCTCGGCCGGGCTCGAGCCGTCGCGCGCCGCTCGGAGCGCGACGGCCGCGCGCATCCGATCGCCGCTCCGTTCGGCGACGAGGGCGCGCGCGAGGTGTCGGTCCCTTGCGCGTGACGTGTCCGCGGAGCTTGCGAGCGTCGCGAGCGCTTCGCCGAGGACATTCGCATCTCCGTCTACGATGGCGCGGAACGTGAGCACGGCGTCCTCGGCCCTCGTGGGCTCGCCGAGGTCGCCGTGGGCCGCCGCGAGCCCGGCGGTCGCTGCGCCGGCGGCGGCGAGGCGCGCGAGACGCACCTTCGCTCTCGCGGGCACGTCCCCCGCGACGTGCGAGGCGCGCGATTCTCCTTCGAAAGTCGCTCCGCACAAGGCCGCTCGGAGCACGTCGAGCGCTTCACCGAGGGGCTCGAGCGAGGGCCGCGGGTCGCCGCCGGCAAGCGCCGTGAGGACCGCGATCTCTTCGGGCGAGAAGGCGTCGGGGCTCGTGAGGGCCCCGAGCACCGCCTCCTTGTCCGAGAGCTCGAGGCTCCGCGCGACGTGAGCGCGCCTCGCGAGGCGATCGCCCGCTTCGGACAGGCTCCGCAGCGTCTTTTGCGAGGCCTTACGCGTGCCGATGGCGAGGGCACCGAAGGCGGACGAGAGCCACGCGGCGGCCTTCGTCAGCCCGACGACGCGCCCGATCTCCGCGGCGGTGGCCTGCGCCGAGGCGAAGTCTCGGAGGTCGACGAAATGGCGAAGCCTGCGGATCGCGTCGTTGGGTACGAGAGCGTCCGGGAGGCCTTCCGAACGTGGGGCGCCGCGGAGTGCGAGAATGTGCGACACCGCCTTGTCGAGGGGCTCGAACTCACGAACTTCGGACAGCCGGAGGCTCGGGCTCGTGTGGTCGCGACGGCCAAGCGCGTCCGCCGCGAGCGCGAGCGGGGCGCGCACGTCGACCGGATCGAGCTTGGTCGCTTGCTCCCACCGCGCCCGCGCACCGTCGAGATCGCTCGACGCACGCGCGACGTCGGCGGCGAGGAGCGTCGCGTGCACGCGCGCCGCGGCCGTACGGGCGTGCGGCACCTCGGCGTCGAGCTCTTCGAGGGCGTGCGGAGCGGACGGCGGCGTGAGGCCGCGCGTCTGTGCCCACGTGAGCGGCAAGTGAGGCGCGATCTGGCGAGCCTCGGCGGCGAGCGCCACGGCCGTGTCGGCGTCACCGGCGATGGCGCGTAGCTCGCTCACCGACAGGAGGGCGCGCGCGCGGTCTTCGGCGTCCTCGAGGGCCCGCGCCTCGTCTTCGAGCCACGAGGCCCGCTCGCGGAGTGTGTCGAGCGCGGCTCCATCGAGCCAGTCGTGGGCGGGGCGCTCGGCCTCGAACGTCGGTGGTGGGCGAAAGACCTCGCTGCGCGGCACGAAGCCACCCGCCGACGGCTCGAGGGGGAGCGGATCGAGTTGGACGGGCGGGGGGGCCTTCGGGCTCGTCTGAGGCTTGACCGCCGCGGGCACTCCGGTGGGTGCGTCCGCGATGTCGTCGTCGAGGGAGGGGCCATCGTCGATGCGCCCGAACGCCCCCGTCGCGCTGCTCTCCGAGGTCGGGCTCGTCTCGCCGAGTGGCTCGGCCACGAGGGTCGGCTGGCTCGGGGCTCGGGGGCGGAGCCGAGGCGCGCCCCTCGTGGCTCGTGTCGAGGTGAGGTCGCCCTCGACGTCGATCTCGCCCGCTGCGGCGAGCTCTTCGAGCGAAATCGCTCGCGTTCGCCCCTCTGGAGGGGCTCGGTCGAAGAACGCGGGATCGGCCGGGGCCGCGTCCGCGGGCGGCGGCGCGGTCGGGATTTTCTCGGCCGGGAGCTCGTCGTCGTCGAGACTCCCCTGCGTCAGCTCGGCCATCGTGAAGGCGCGCGTCTGCGCGTCGTCCGATGACTTGTCGGCGAACGTCGGGAGCGCGCGCGCGGGCTTCTCGGCGCGCGGAGGCGGCTCGTACTCGACCGCGCGGGTGCGCGCACTGTCGGGCACTCGGTCGTCGGCGCGGGCGGGCGGGTCGGGGACGGGGGTCCTCAGATCCGGCGAGTGGAGGTCGCTCGCATCCGAGGGTGTGCCGAAGGGGGGGACGGTCGGTGGTTGCGACGTGCGCGCCGGCGGCGAGACCGACTTGCCTCGCGCGAAGAGCGGTCCGAGCCCCCCACGTCGCTCCTCTCCGCCGGACGGTTCGGGTCGTGAGACGCGCGGCTCGACGGCCATGGCCATCGTCGGCTGGGACGGGGGAGGGGGCTTCGGCGCCTTCGGTGGCGCGGCGGCAGCGGCCGACCCCTCGTCCTTCCCTTTGCCCTTGTCGGGGTCGTCGCCCGGGGCAACGACGACTCGCTGCTCCCACTCGTCGAGCGCCGCGTCCCAGTCGATGTCGGAAAAATCGGGCAGCTTCTCGTTGCTCATGCGGAGGCCTCGAGGCCGAGGAGGCGACGAATGTCGAAGTAGTCGGGAGAGAGGACGAACCGAAGCAGATCGGCGCACCGGAGGTCCTCGCGCGCGACCCGGGGGAGGTCTTGGAGCGAGAGGCCGAACGCGTCCGCGAGCACGACGCTCGCATCGCCCGAGGCGATCGCCGACACACGGTGCTGCGAGGCGATCGCCCGGGGCACCCACGTCTTCGCGTCGCGGGGTTGCTGCGCGAGCGCCTGGCACACCGGCTCGATCGCCTTCTTGGTCTTGCGCGCGATGGCCTTCGAGAGGGCCCGCTCGACCTCGGCTAGGATCGCGTAAGGTGGCGAAGTCATTCGAACTTCTACGATGTTGCAGGCCGCCACGGCGATCGCGGCGATCGTGGTGTCGTCGCGCCACCGCGTGACGACGGTGCCGCGCACGATGGAGAGGAGCTCGCGCGCCACACGAGAGCGGATCTGCGGCGAGAGCGGCGCCATCACGCCCGTCCCCACCACCAAGGCCGGCACCTCCCCGGGGACACCTTGGACGGCCGTCGGGTCCTTGCCGCCGACGTAGAGCTCGAAATCGGCGATCCCGAAGGCGCCCGCCCACGCCGCGATCTCGTTTCGAAGGGCGAGCCCGCTCCGCGGGTCGACGCGCTCCTTCTTCGTGACCCCGAGGGCCGCGAGCGTCGGGCCGAGGGCCTCGGCGATGGTCGGACCAAGGAGGCCGAAGAGCTGGGCCAAGGGCCCGTCGTCGCCGGGAGCGAGCACTCGCTTCAGGAGCGCGTCGGTCATGGCGAGCTGGGGAGCCCGCGGTTTGTTCGCCGAGAGCTGCGCGAGCATCTGCTCGAGGGACCCGTCGGGGCCGTTCGTCGCGAGCGCGACCGAGAGCGCGGCGTGCTCGAGCACGGGCTCTCCGAGCGAGCGAGTGACTCGGGCGAGGCGCTTGGCGTGGGCGGGCGTCCCCGGTTCACGGCGCAAGGCCTCGAGCAGCGAGGTCCGCGCCCTGTCGAGCAGGTGGCGCCGAGACTCTCGTTCGATGTCGTGCTCGACGAGAAAATCGATCCCTTCGCCGTCGGTCGGTGCCTCGTCCAGGAGCTTCGTGACGGCCTTCACGCCGCGCGAGGGGGCCTTCAGCCGATCCCGGTAGATCACCATGGCGAGGCGAGCCGCCTCGATCCTCCCTTCGCGCGTGTCGCGCTCCACCATGAGCTCTTCGAGGATCGAGCTCGCGGGCTCCCACGAGCCCGTCCGAGCCGCCGCGCGGGCGAGCCGCTCGCGCACGGGCAAGGTCGAGATCTTCGCCCGGTGGAGCGTGAGCAGGACTCCGAGCGCGAGGTCTTGCCGCGAGAGCTTGTTCTCGTAGAGGTCGACCGCGGCGACACCGGCCGTGATGCGGTTCTTCGCCGGCGCGCCGTCGACGTGCGCCAAGCGGGAGAGGTACGAGGCCGCCTCTTCGTAGCGCCCCCGACGGATGTAGATTTCACCCATCAGAGCGAGCGCGCCGACGTGATCCGGGTCGATGGTCTGGACGTTCTCGAGCGCGTAGAGAGCGCCGTCGAGGTCGCCCTTTTCGCGGAGCGCGCGGGACTGCTCCCAGTAGAGCCGGGCGACCTCCTCGCTGTCGTCGGTGTGGCCGAGCCTGCGTTCGACGAGGTCGAGGACTTTGTCCGAATCCTTGCGGTCGCGCACGCGGCGGAAGAGCTTGTCGAAGGCCACGAGGCGACCGGGATCGCGGTAGACGGCCTGGTCGAGCGCCGCCTCGGCGCGTTGCTCCTGTCCGAGCTCGAGCCACGAGAGCCCCGCCTGCTCCCAGTGCACGGCCGCGCGCGCCGCGTTGGCCATACGCGAGCCGAGCTGCTCGCTCGCGACGGCGAAGGTCGTCAGGTCGTTCAGCTCGTGCGCACAGGTCCGCACACCCTCCCACGATCCCAGATCTCCCGCGCGAGCGGCGGTGGCCGACCGGAAGAGGTCGAACGCGGCGCGCTTGTCTCCCGCGTAGTACGTGGACCACGCGGAGAGCGCGGCGACGTCGGCGTCGGTGTCCTCGCCGAGGGCGTTCCCGAGGCGATCGAGCGCGGCCGCGCGCCGCCGTGGGTCGGAGCCGGGTGGGGAGAGCTCGAGGTTCGCGAGCCGCACGGCGTGCGAGGTACCCGAGACGAGCGCTTTCGGCGTTTGGGCGTCGAGGACGCGGTCGAAGAGGCGCGCGCTCGCGGCGACACCCTCGCGTGCTTCGTCTTGGAGGGCCTCGGCGAGAGCCTCGCGAGCCGTCACCTCGCGCATGCCGTCCCCGGCGGCCATCGCAGCCGAGAGCCACTCGACGCCGGCCCCGAGCCCACCTCCGGCGGCGAACCACGAGCCCGCGGCCTCCGCGAGGTCGTCGTGCCCCAGGTCACGCGCGAGCCTCGTGCGCTCGCCGGCCGCGAAGAGCGAGCCCTCGGGACCGAGCAGCGCCACGCGTCGAAGCGCTCGGTCCATCGCGTCGGCGTCGGTGTCGGCGTCGGCGGAGCCGAGCACCGCGAGCGCCGCGGCGAGAGGGATGGCTTCGTGATCGACCTCTTCGGCACGCTCGAGCGCGCGCCGCGCTTCGGGGAGGTCGTCGGCCGCGATGGCGTTCGCGGCGCGTTCGAGGAGCCACTCTCCCGACCCCAGCCGCTCCTCGGCCGCATCGAGCGCCGCGCGCCGCGCGTCGGGCGCCTCGAGGTTCTGCGTCCGCTCGGCCCACGCGTGCGCCACCTCGGCTGCCGAATCGAGCTCCTTGGCGGCGCGGAAGGCCAATTGTGCCTCCGCGAAGCGCCCCACACGCGCTCTCAGGAAGGCGGCCTCGAGGTGCATCGCCGCGGCGAGCGGCGCGTCGGCCATCGAGCGAGCGGCTCCCTCCAACGTGCTGGCGACGTCCGTCTCTTGAGCCCCGAAGCGCCGCGACAGGTCGGCGTAGAGATAGGCGGAGAACGGGTCGGTGGGCTCTTCCTCCGCGAGCACCCGCGCGCGCGCGACCGCCGCCTCGCCATGCCCACGGGAGGCCGCGAGCAGCGCCGACAGAAGGCCGAAGGTGCGCGAGTCGTCCGTGCCATGGGCGCCGGAGTCGAGCTCGGCGATGGCCGACGAGGTGCGATCGTCCGAGCCGAGGCTCGGCACGAAGACGGAGGCGAGACGCACGATCTCCTTGCCGTCGTCGAGCCCTTCGAGCCGCGCGAGCGCCTCTTTCGCTCCCTCCACGTCCTTCGCGGCGACGCGCTCGTGGAGGAGCTCGTAGGCGACGGCGAGCCGCTCGTCGGTCGCTACGTCGGGCGAAAGAGTACCAAAAAGTCGAATGGTTTCATCGCGGTAGAACGCATCGTCGCCGAGCGCCTTCGCGAGGCTTCGCCCGAGGCGCGCCGTCGTCTCCGGGGAGACTGTCGCCGCACGGGCCCGATCGAGCGCCCGCTTGGCTCGCTCCACGTCACGCGCGCGCGTCGCGGAGAGGAAGGCGCCGAGGAGGGCTGCGCGCCCGCGCGCTTCGGCCGTCGGGAACGACGGCTCGAGCCCTTCGAGCCGATCGAGGAAGGGGAGGACGTCGGGGGCGTCGGCGAGGAGATCGAGCTCGAGCGCGCGCGCCGGCACGCACATCGGGTCGCGCTGCGTCGCCGTCGTGACGGCGGCGAGGGCCTCCCGCCCGGCCCCGCGGCTCGCCGCCTCTTCGGCGACGCGCATGGCGAGCGCCGCAGCGAGCCGACCGTCGGTCTCGTGAGGGAGCCACGCCGCTGCGTCCCGAGCCGCCGCGCCGACGTCACCGACGATCTCGGCGATGCGGATCCGCGATGCCAGCACGAGCTTTCGCGTGAACGAGGGGGACTCGCGCTCTCCCTCGGTCTCGTCGAGGACCCGGGCGGCGCGGTCGAGCAGCGCCCGCGCGTGGTCCATGTCCCCGCCGAGGCGAGCGTAGCCGGCCGCCGTGACGAGACGCTCGATTGCATGCGCGACGGGGACCGTCCGGGGTACGCCGTGCCGAGCCCCGGTCTCGGGGCTCGTGCGTGCATCGAGCACGAGCGAGGCTTCGGCCTCGAGGACGTCCGAGGCTCGACGTCCCCGGTTCGCCCCATCGTCGGCGGTGCTCCCCGCGAGACAAGCCGAAAGCGCGCGGGTCGCGATCCACGTCGCACCCGCGTCGAGCGCGCGCGCCCGCTCGAAGAGCTCGATGGCCCGATCGATCTCCCCCGACGTCTCCGCGAGGTGACCTGCGTCGACGAGCAAGAGCCCTCGCCAGGTCGGGTCGCCCGAAAGCTCGGCGCGGCCGAGGAGCGCTTCTTCACGGAGGGGGCCGTCCTGGAGCTTGGCGGCCACGATCTCGAGCCCGAGCCAGGCGGGCGCGGCCTCGTTCGGTGAGGCTTGTGCGTCGATCGCGTCTCGGAACGCGCCGCGCGCTCCCTCGAGATCGCCTTGGGACTCGAGGAAAGACGCTCGCGCCACGAGGGCGCGTGCCCGCTCGTCGGGCGAGTCGGCGGCTTGGACCAGCTTCTCGAGGAGGCGTCCGTAGTTCGTCGGAGAGCGCTTTTTTCCGAGGGTTCGTGCGAGGCCCTCGAGCGCCTCGTGGAACTCGGGCTCCGTGTTGAACGCCGCGAGGTAGTCGCGGGCAGCCTCGCCGTCGTTGCCGCTTTGCTCCTCGAGCTCGCCGATCTCGTAGAGCAGGCGAGCCTTTCGCATCGTGTCGCCGGCGTGCTCGACCTCGGCTCGGAGCCGGGAGAGCGCGGCGGCCGAAGACTCGTCGCCGGTGGGCGGAGCGGCGTGGTCGGCGTCGGGGAGCTTGGGGGCGGAACGTGGCGATTCGGGTGCGGTCATCGGCCGTAGGAAGTGCGCGCGTCGAGCGCGTTCTGCGCGCCCGGAAATCGGCGGACTTTCGCTCACGAGCTTACGCGGCTTCGTTCGCCTATGAAAGAAAGACCTGGACGAGGCCACAAACGCAGGAAGGCGCCGGCCCATAGGGCTGGCGCCTCCGCTTTCCCCCCGGGCGGTCGATCAGGCGAACTGAGCGAGGCGCTCTTTGATCTTCTCTTCGATCGTGCCCTTCATCATTTTCAGCATGAACGGCAGGTCGATGGCCACGCGCACGTCTTTGTCGGTGACGGCGACCTCGCCCTTGGTGCCCTTCGCCGCGCCGCTCGGAGCCTCGAAGTTGATCGTGTTGCCCGCCCACTTCCAGCTGAGACCGAACTTGGTCTCCATGGACTTGGCGAGCTCTTCGGCCTTGGCCTTGGCGTCGTCGAGGGTGAGGCGGTGGGACTGCGTGATATCGATGGTTGCCATGGCGGGGCTTCCTAGCAGAGTTTTTGGGCCTATTCGAGACGCTTCACGACCCAGTATCCGCGAGGCGTCTCGATGGGCTCGCTGGTCTGGCCGGGGGTCATCCCGAACACGACGCCCTCGACTTGGGGCTCCAGAATGCCCCGACCGATACGGCCGATGTCGTCGGCGGAGCCGGAGTCGCCGTGCGTGACCGCCTGATGGAAGTCGACCTTGGCCTCGTCGGCGAGCTTTCGCGCGAGCTCGAGCGCGCTCGCTTTCGGCCGCGCGGTGGGGAGCGCGCCTTGGGCCCCCGCGAACTGCACGAGCACGACGCCCACCTTGACGTGTCGCGTGGACGCGTCCGAGGAGCCGATGAGATCCAAGGTGAGAGAAGGTGAGCTGGGGAGGGACGCGTCGACGTCGAGGACCGGCTCGGCGGCCGGGGCTGCGTCGGCGCTCGTCGACGCCTCGGGAGCGTCGGCGGCCGCGTCTTTCGGGGGTTGTGGGCTCACCCAGGGCTTGTCGAGCGAGATGGTGAGCGCCACGCCGACGACACCGAGCGTCGCCACACCCCAGACGACCTTGAGGACACGATCAGGGATCACGGGTCACGCGCTCGGCTCGGAGCCGCCTTCGCCTTCGACGATGACCGCGTTCTCCTCGTCCTCCGGCTCGGGGTCGGCGACGGGATGCATGGTGGGAGCCGGCGGATCGCCGATGAGCTCGAGCTGCGCCGCGAGCCAGTTCTCCCGGATGACGAGCAGGCGCGTGGCTTCCGCGTCGGCCGCGTCGGCGGCCTGCGTCGCTTTCTCGAGCTTGGCTTCGACCTCGGCGAGCTGCGAGCGGACCGCCGGCGGGTCGACCGCGTCACGGTCGATGAAGTCTTCCGTGAGAACGAGGAGCTTGTTCGGGCCGCCCTCGGCGAAGCCCTCGCCGACCGCGACCTTCTTCGCCTCGTTACCGATGCGGTACGTCACGACTCCCGTGTGGAGCGCGACGAGGACGGGCAAGTGACCCGGCATGATGCCGAACTCGCCGTTGACGCTGGGCGCGGTGACCTCGTCGACGGAGGCCTTCAGCGCGAGGCCCTTCGGAGTGACGATTTCGAGCTCGATTTTGTCGGTGGCCATGGAAGGTGCCGGGAGTAAGGAGGGGAAGGGCGGCGCGGGAGAGACAACCTCCCCCGCGCCTTCGGGCTCACTTCTTCTTCGTGAGGTCGGCGGCCTTCTTCTTCATCATCTCGATGTTGCCGACGAGGTAGAAGGCCTGCTCCGGGTACTTGGCGTCGTCGTCGTACTTGCCGTCGACGAGCTCCTCGAAGCCTTGGATCGTCTCCTCGAGCGGGACGAGCTGGCCCTGGAGGCCGGTGAACTGCGCGGCGACGAAGAACGGCTGCGAGAGGAAGCGCTGGATCTTGCGGGCGCGCGACACGACGAGCTTGTCGTCCTCGCTGAGCTCGTCCATGCCGAGGATCGCGATGATGTCCTGCAGGTCCTTGTACTTCTGCAGCGTGCCCTGGATGCGGCGGGCGACGCCGTAGTGGCGCGCGCCGATGATCTGCGGGTCGAGCATGGTCGACGTGGAGTCGAGCGGGTCGACGGCGGGGAAGATACCGAGCGCCGCGATGTCGCGGTTGAGAACGGTGGTCGCGTCGAGGTGGGCGAAGGTCGTCGCCGGGGCCGGGTCGGTCAAGTCGTCGGCGGGCACGTAGACGGCCTGAACCGAGGTGATCGAGCCCTTGTTGGTCGAGGTGATGCGCTCCTGGAGCGCGCCCATCTCGGTGGCGAGCGTGGGCTGGTAACCGACGGCGCTCGGGATACGGCCGAGGAGCGCGGACACTTCCGAGCCGGCCTGCGTGAAGCGGAAGATGTTGTCGACGAACAGGAGCACGTCCTGGCCTTCTTCGTCGCGGAAGTACTCGGCGACGGTGAGGGCCGAGAGGGCCACGCGCGCGCGGGCTCCCGGGGGCTCGTTCATCTGGCCGAAGACGAGGGCCGTCTTCGAGATGACCGGCGCGCCCGTGTCGAGCTTCGACTCGCTCATTTCGAGGAAGAGGTCGCAGCCTTCGCGGGTGCGCTCGCCCACGCCGGCGAAGCAGGACACGCCGCCGTGCTTCTTCGCGACGTTGTTGATGAGCTCCTGGATAAGGACGGTCTTGCCGACGCCGGCGCCGCCGAAGAGGCCGATCTTGCCGCCCTTACGGTAAGGAGCGAGCAGGTCGATGACCTTGATGCCGGTCTCGAAGATCTCGACCTTGGTCGACTGGTCTTGAAAAGCGGGCGGGGGCTTGTGGATGGGCGAGGTGCGCTTCGCGTTGACGGGGCCGGCCTCGTCGACGGGCTCGCCGATGACGTTGAGGATGCGGCCGAGGCACTCGGGTCCGACCGGCATGGCGATCGGGGCGCCGGTGTCGCGCACTTCGACGCCGCGGACGAGGCCGTCGGTGGTGTCCATCGCGATGGCGCGCACGGTGTTCTCACCGAGGTGCTGCGCCACCTCGAGGGTGAGGTTGTCGGCGTCGGCCGAGATGCTCGCGTTCGTGACCTTGAGCGCGTTCAGAATTTGCGGGAGCTTCCCGTCGGGAAACTCGACGTCGACGACGGGGCCGATAACCTGAACGATCTTGCCCTTTTGCGAGGCGTTCGAAACCGCGGACTGGACCATGACGTGAGCTTCTCCTTGTGCGTTCCACGTGGCTTGTGGGGCCGGGGGGCCTGCCGGCAAGCGGTGACCGCGAACGAGGGCGCGTCTATCACGACGTGAACACGGGTTCAACGATGTCGTGCCGCATTGCGCGAGAAGAATTTGCGCGAAAATGCGCGCTTCGAAACGACACTGGCCGGAACGTGAGCTCCGGCCAGCGTGGCGCCATCGTGGCTATCGAGTTTTCGGTGCGAAGGACGGGAGTTGAACCCGTACAGGAGTTACCCCACTGGAACCTGAATCCAGCGCGTCTGCCAATTCCGCCACCTTCGCGGCGGGCGAGACCATAGTCCGAACTCGGCCGGCCCCGCAAGCGCGTCGGTGCCGATCGTCGCGTTCGCGTCCCTCAGAGGTTCTCGACGCTCTTCAGGAGCTCCGGGACGAAGTTGTACCTCGGGCGAATCAGCCCCACGCGGACGGCACCCGGCGGCTTGCGGATGGTGTCGCCGAGGGCGCTCGGTCCGCCTCCGCGGAGGTCGTCGTTGCCGAAGGTGACGACCTGGCCGCCCTCGACGCGGGCCTCGGAGTAGCCCGCCGCGGGCGTCGGGTCGGCGTACGCCGCGGACGAAGCGAGGACGAGCGTGAGGGTGGCGAGTGCGGTCGAGATGCGACGCATGGGCCTTCCTGACTCGGGCGTTTCGCCCGGACGTGGGGAGCGTGCGCGCACCCTCCGCTTCACGTTTCGCGGCGCGCGCACGGCTCGTTTCGCGAGTAGACGCGCGAACGAGAGATCCCTTGGGTCGATTCGTCGACGGAGGCCGGGACCCCGCACGGAAGAACGGTCGACGTGCTGGAACGCCTCGGAACTTGATGCCATCCGGAGGGCGCTGCACTAGCCTCGGGTGCCCATGGCGAAGCCCCCGCGACAGGCCGACGGTCGTGCACACGAGCTCACGCAGCGCCTGCGGCCCGTCGTCCAGACGTTGCGGGAAGAGCTCGAGGCGCGCCTGACCACGTCGCCCCCCGAGCAGGACGACCGCGCCCTGCACGGCCCCGATGGCGTCGAGCTCGGCGTGGAGCACGCACGACGCCTCGACGCGATCCTCACGATGCTCTTCGACGAGGCCTCGGCGGCGACCCCCGTCTCCGACATGGCCCTCGTCGCGATGGGCTCGTACGGAAGGGGCGCCGTCGCCTTACGGAGCGACGCCGACGTGCGCCTGCTCGTCCGCCGCGAGGACGCTCGCGCCGAAGCGCTCTCCGAGACGCTGCTCTACCCCCTCTGGGACGCGGGCGTGTCCGTCGGTCTCCAGGTCTCGACGCCTTCCGCCCTCCTCGAGCTCGCGCAGAAAGACCTCGCGACGGCCACGTCGCTCCTCGACGGGCGCCTCCTCGCCGGAGACGCGGAGATCGAGCGCGATCTGGGCGCTCGGGCCATGGCGGGGCTCTTCAGCGAAGGGGAGCTGCCGACGTTTCTCGGGAGGCTCGAGGAGGAGGTCGCGGGCCGGCACGAGCGCTTCGGTGGCTCGGTCTACCTCCTCGAGCCCGACGTGAAGAGCGGCGCCGGTGGCCTGCGGGATCTCGACGTCGCGCGGTGGGCAGCGCGCGCTCGGTACCGCGCCGGGGACCTCCGCGCGGGGGGCTTCTGGGCCGAGCTCGTGCGCATGGGGGTGCTCGTGCCCCGCGAGGCGCGCGAGATCGCGGCGGCCGAGGAGTTCCTCTGGCGGGTTCGGAACCGCTTGCACGCCAAGGCGAAGCGGCGCGTCGATCGTCTGACGTTCGACCAACAGGAGGCGATCGCGTTCGAGCTCGGGTACGGAGCGCCGGGCGCAGACGACGAAGGCCTCGCGCGCGCCGCCGCCGCCGAGCGCATGATGCAGGACTACTACATCCACGCACGTACGGTGACACGGTCGCGTGAGCAGATCCTCTCGCGCGCCATGCCCCCGCGTCGCCGCGGAAAACCCGTCGAGATCGATCTCGGTCGCGGCGTACGCCTCTTCGACGGTCAGGTCACCCTCGACCCGGAGGCGCTCGAACGCGAGCCGGCGCTCGCGTTTCGTGTGTATGATGCATGTTTGCGCGAAGGCGCTCCGGTGCTCCCGTTCGCGCGCGACGTCGTGGTCCGCGCCGCCGCCGACCCGGCGTTCTGCGAGCGCCTCCGCGGGAGCCCCGAGGCCGCGGCGCTCTTCGTCGAGCTCGTCACGGAGGTGGCCGAGGTGCGCACGCGCTCCGGTTCCATGGTGCGCGAGCTGCACGACACCGGCCTCTTGCTCGCGATGATCCCCGAGTTTTTCCCGGTGACCGGCCGCGTCCACCACGACGTCTACCATGTCTACACGGTCGACGTTCACAGCGTGGCCGCGGTCGACTGCCTGCGTGCCCTCGCGCGGGGGGACCTCGCGGCCGACCACCCGCTCGCGTCGCGACTCGCCGCCGAGATCGTCCGGCGCCGGCCGCTGTTCCTGGCGACGCTCCTCCACGACGTCGGCAAGGGATACCCCGACGACACGGGCTCGCGAAAGAACCACTCGATCGTGGGCGCCCGCATGTGCGAGACGATCTTGCCGCGCCTCGGCCTCGCGGCCGACGAGGTCGAAGAGGCCGTCGCCCTCGTCGAGCAGCACCTCACGATGTACCACGTGGCGACGCGCCGCGACCTCGACGACCCGAACACGATCGAGGACCTCGCGAGGACGCTCCGGGGGCGCGAGGGGCTCCGCGATCTCTACTTGCTGACCGTGACCGACCTCTCGACGACCTCTCCCACGGCGATGACCTCGTGGAAGGCGCGTATGCTCGAGGAGCTTTATTTTGCCTGCGATTCGCACCTCGCGGGCGGCAAGAAGCCCATGGCCGACGATGCCCGGATCGAGCGCGTGAAGGCCACCGTGCGGGCGCTCGCGGAAACCTCTCGGGAGCCCTCGCTCTCCCGCGACGCGCTCGACGCCTACCTCGCGAGCATGCCCGACCGCTACCTGCTCGCCAGCGCCCCGCGGTCGATCCTGTCCCACGCGAAGCTCGCGATGGCGCGCGGGGAGGGGGAGATCGTGTGCGAGCTCTTCCCCTCGCGGCACGAGGGGGTCGCCGAGCTCTGCGTGGTCGCGGACGATCGCCCTGGGCTCCTCGCGAAGATCGCGGCAGCGATCACGGGCTCGCGCCTCGAGGTTCTCACCGCGCAGGTGCACTCGCGCGAGCTGTCCCCGACCGTCGACGAGGCGGTCGACGTCTTCCTCGTCCGCGATCGCAGCGACGATCGGGCCTTCGCCGAGCGGCTCTTGCCCCGCTTGAAGCGCGATCTCGAGACGCTCGTGTCGGAGGGCATCACCCCGCGCGACTACCTCCTCGAGCGCGCCGGCGGGCGGGCTCCCTCGCGCGAGCGCCCGAGCCCCCGGGTCACCACCGAGGTCGTGGTCGACGACCGAGCTTCGCCGAGGCACACCGTGATCGAGGTCTTCGCGAAGGATCGCCCCGGGCTCTTGCACGCGGTGGCGCAAGAGCTCTACGAGCTCGGTCTCGGGATCGCCCTCTCCAAGATCAACACCGAGGGGTCGCGGGTGGCCGACGTTTTCTACGTGAACGAGCGCGACGGAGCCAAGGTGGCCCCGGGCGAACGGTTCAAGGAGATTCGCACGCGTCTCAAGCGCGCGATTTCGGAGGAAGCACAATGACGATGGGTTTTCGGGCTGGAGTTGTCGTGTCGGGTCTCGCGTTGGCGCTCGTCGCGTGCGGCGGGCCGGAGCCCGTTTCCGAGCCGCCCAAGGCGCCGCCGACGTTGCCTCCGTCGCTCGCCCTCGGCGGACCGAAGGACCCGGCTCCGGCCGCCGCCAAGGGGCCGAGCCCGGACGTGGTCAAGGGCAAGGCCGCGCTCGATCAGGGGAACGAGCCCGCCGCGCGCGCCGCGTTCGAGGCCGCCCTCGCGAAGGACGCGAACGACGCCGACGCGCACGCCTACCTCGGGGGCCTCACCGAGAAACAAGACAAGGCCGGCGCCGAGAAGCACTACCGCGCCGCGCTCGCCACCGTGCCCGCCCACGAGGCCGCGTCCCTCAACCTGTCCGCGCTCCTCCTCGACACGAACCGGGTCGACGAGGCCGTCTCGGTCGCGAAGACGGCGAGCGCCGCGCACCCGAAGAGCGCCGCGCTCCGGCTGAACCACGGCGTCGCGCTCGCGACGAAGGGGAGCGAGGCCGAAGCGACCGCCGAGCTCGCCGAGGCGACCAAGCTCGCCGCCCAGGATCCGCTCGCGCACCTCACGTTCGGGCAGTGGCTCGGCACCTGGAAGAAGAACGACGCCGCCAAGGAAGAGCTCCTCAAGGCCGAGAAGCTCGCGAACGGAGACCTCGGGGTGCTCGCCTCGGTCGGCTTCGAGCTGAAGAACGTGGGGGCCTTCGCCGACTGCGTGCGCGTGCTCGACGGCGCGATCGCCAAGAAGGACGCGGCCGAGCTCCGCACCTACCGCGCCCTCTGCAAGCTCGGCGCCCAGGACAAGCCGGGTGCGCAAGCCGATCTGGAGGCCGCCGTCGCCAAGGACCCCAAATATGGTCCTGCGCACTTTTACCTGGGTGGGAGGTATGCCGAGGCCGGGAAGTGGAAGGAGGTCATCGCCGCCTACGAGGCGTACCTGAAGCTCGAGCCCGAGGGGCCCCTCCGGAAGATGGCCGAGGAGCGCATCAAGCTCGCGAAGGAGCGCAAGGACGGGAAGGCGCCGCCGAAGCCCGGACCCGCGCCGAAGAAGAAGTAGCGCCTCGAGGCCCGGATCGCCGGCCGAGGCGCCGAGCCAGAGGCCCACGAGGCATCGCTCGTGCGTCGGTCCGAGGCCGCCCTCAGCGCGGTCCGAAGCCGCGGAGCACCTTGCCCTCGCCGTCCTCTGTGCGTTCACCGACGGCGACGAGGGCCCCTTCGAGGTCGAGCCACGCGGCGGGGCCTTTGGCGAGAGCTCCGAGGTGCTCGGGGGCGATTCGTTTTCCGTGGCGGGCGTCCCGCGCGCGCGCATCGTCGAGCACGACGGAGGGGAGGGCGCGGCGCGCCGCCTCGGCGAGGGGCACGAGGGGGAGGTTCGCCAGATCGGCGAGGGGGACCGCCTCGTTGGCGTCGAAGCAACCGGAGCGCGTTCGGCGGAGGCTCGTGAGGTGCCCGACCGTGCCGAGCGTCAGGGCGAGATCGCGCGCGAGCGACCTCACGTAGTAGCCCTTGTCGGCGCACACGCGGAGGGAGAGGGTGGGGTGCTCGCCGCCCGCGTCCGAGACCACCTCGAGCGTGTGCACGGTGACGGGCCGCGCGGGGAGGGCCACGAGCTCGCCCCGGCGCGCGAGGGTGTGCGCGCGCTCTCCATCCACGTGGATGGCCGAGTACGAAGGGGGAACCTGAGAGGTGCGACCGAGCTCGGCGCGGACGGCCTCGAGGAGGCGGGGGCCGAGCCGTCCTTCCCGCGAGAGGATCTCGAGCTCGGCGAGCACCTCCGGCGGGACGGGCACCGTGGCGTCGGTCGCGCCGTCGGCGTCGAGGCTGTCGGTCGACGTTCCCAAGGCCAGCGTCGCTTCGTAGGCCTTGTCCGCCGCGGTCAGGAACGTGAGGAGCTTCGTCCCTTCGCCGACGCCGAGGACGAGCACCCCCGTCGCCATCGGGTCGAGGGTGCCTGCGTGCCCGATCTCGCGTGTGCGGAGCGCCCGCCGCGCTCGGCCGACGACGTCGTGGCTCGTCATCCCACGGGGTTTGTCGACGATCGCGATGCCGGAGACCATGCGGGCCCTCTCATAGGCGATTTTTCCTCCCCGGCGTAAGTTCGCGTACGATGCCGAGCGCATGGACGCGCCGTTCTCCCCGTCGACGCTCGGACCGTACACCCTGGTCGGTCGCATCGCGGCCGGTGGGATGGCCGAGGTGTACGTCGCGCGGCGCACCGGCCCGTTCGGGTTCGAGAAGACCGTCGCGGTGAAGCGCATCCTCCCCGAGCTCGCCCAAGACGCCGACTTCGTGGCCATGTTCGTCGACGAGGCGCGCGTCTCCGCTCGGCTCTGCCACCCGAACGTCGTCCAGGTGTTCGACTTCGGCGAGGACCACGGCGAGCTCTACATGGCGATGGAGTACGTGGAGGGCACCACGGTGGCCCGCCTCGTACGCGCGGCAGCCAAAGAGGAGCTCGCCCTCACGCTCGAGGTCGTCCTCCACATCACGCTCTCGGTGCTCCGCGCGCTCGAGCACGCGCACGCCATGCGCGGCGACGCGGGGCGCCCCCTCGGGCTCGTGCACCGCGACGTCTCGCCCGGCAACATGCTCATCTCGCGGGGAGGCGAGGTGAAGCTCACCGACTTCGGCATCGTTCGCGCCGCCGAGCTCGAGCGCCGCACCAACGTGGGGCAGGTGAAGGGCAAGCTCGGGTACATGTCCCCCGAGCAGGTCCTCGGAAAAGAGCTCGATCCGCGCAGCGATCTCTTCACCCTGGGCATCGTGCTCGCCGAGCTCCTCACGCGCACACCGCTCTTCGGTTTCGGTAACGAAATCGAGATCTTGGAGCGCATCCGGGACGCGAGCCTCGCGGCCTTCGATCGCGTCGCGACGAACGTCCCGGACGACGTGAAGCGGATCGTGTATCGGGCGCTCGCGCCCTCTCCCGCCGACCGCTTCTCGACGGCCACGCTCTTCGCCGACGCCGTCGAAGAGGTCGTGCGGCGCCGGCGCCTACGGCTCGCGCCGAGCGGGCTCTCACGGATCGCGCGCACGCTCGGGCTCTTCCCCGAGGTCGTCGAGACCGACGAGTCGCGCAAGCGGACGATCGCCCCGGGCAGGCTCGAGGGGAGGGTGAGCAGCATTCCTCCGCCGTCGGTCGACGACCCGTTCGGGGGCACCGCGCCCGAGCTCGATCTCCGCGTGTCTCCCGGGGAGAAGCCCGTGTCCGTCCCCCTCCCGAGGCTCGTGGAGCTGTTCGTGACCGGCAAGCTCTCTCCGACGGCGCAGGTGTCTCGGGCGGGAGGTGAACCGAAGGAGCTCTCCGACGTCCCCGAGCTCCGCCGCTTCGTCTCGAGCCCGGCGTTCCGATGGGACGGCGACGTGCTCGCGGCCGAGGAGAAGGCCATTCCGTTCGATCGGCGTGGCTTCGTCTCGGTCTTCTACCGCATCGTGCACGCGCGCGAGACGGGGGTCTTGATCTGCCGGCACGCGTCGACGGACGAGTCGCTCTCCGAGCGTCGAAAGAAGGTCTATTTCGTCGACGGCGTGCCCGAGCTCGTCGTCTCGACCGACCCTCGTGAGCTCCTCGGCGAGCAGCTCATCGTGCACGGCACGGTGCTGCGCGTCGAGGTCGATCGGGCCCTCGCGGTGCTGCCCAGGTTCGGGGGCCGGCTCGGGGACGCCCTCGTGGGGCTCGGGGTCCTTCGCCCCGTCGAGCTCTATCGCGCGATCTTCGATCAGGTCGAGACGCGGGTTCAGGAGCTCTTTCAGTGGCAGCGCGGGACGCTCGTCTTCCAGCGCGGGGCCCGCTCCCACGAAGAGACGATCCCGCTCGCGTTTTGTGGCCCCGAGCTCATCGCGCGAGGCGTGAGAACGAGCTACGAGGCCGACGAGATCACGTCCTTCTTGAGTGAGGTCAAAGGGCGCCTCGCCCCCTCGCCGAGGCCGCCCTCCCGCATCGAGGCCCTCCGCCTCACGTTCGCCGAAGAGAAGGTGCTCCGAGGGCTCGTGTCGCCGATCACGCTCGACTACCTCTTGGAGCGCGAGCGGACCCCGGCCGACGTCGTGCGTCGCGCCGTGTTCCTTGGCCTCGCGAGCGAGACCCTCGTCGCGGATGGCTTCACGCTCGACGAGACCGCGTTCGTCGATGGTTGAAGGGGTGGCCCCGCCGTCGACCTAGATGTCCTTGGCGTACACGGGGTACGCGGGCGAGTCGTGCACGACGCGAAATCCCTCTTCCGCGTACACACGTTCGGGGCCGGCGAAGGCCTCCTCGTCGTAGAGGGGGAGGGCCGCACGTCGTGGCATACCGAGGAGGCGGGTCGCCCCGCGCTCGCGTGCGTAGCTGGGCGCACGCGCCACGAGCGCACGCGCCACGCCGCCCTTGCGCACTTCGGGGGAGACGAGCAGGCAACCGACGACCCACGTTGTCGTCTCGTCGCCGAGGTCGAGGGGACGGTACGCGCCCTGGTTTCGAAGCTTCGCGACCGCCGCGAGCGGGGTGACCTTCGCCCAACCGACGAGGTGCCCGTCCGCGGCCCGCGCGACGAGCCCCGTGATCTCCCCTCGGGCCGCGGCGGACGCGAGCTCGTCGCGCCCTTCGTCGGGGCGGTGAGCGAGCCTGTCGAGCCACTCGTTCTTCGTCCCCGAGAAGTGAAAATACCTGCAATAACAAGCACATCCGGCCCGGTCGAAGAGGGCCGCGAGATCGCCGGTCGCGTGCTCGCCGAACGGCTCGACGGTGATCATCGTGGGGGCTCCATGGCGCGGACCTCGGCCATGGCCTCGTAGGCGGCCGCGACGCGGAGCACGGTCGCCTCGTCGAACGGGCGGCCGACGAGCTGGAGGCCGATGGGGAGGCCCTCGGGGGAGAGACCGCTCGGGAGGCTGATAGCAGGAAGGCCCGCGAGGCTCGCCGGCAGGGTGAGCACGTCCGAGAGGTACATCGCGAGCGGATCCTCGGCGTTTGCGCCGAGCCTCGGGGCCACCGTCGGGGCGGTCGGCGAGGCGAGCACGTCGACCTCCGAGAGGAGCGCCGCGAGCTCGTCACGGACGACACGACGGACACGCTGCGCCTTCACGTAGTAGGCGTCGAACGCGTCGGCCGAGAGCACGAACGTGCCGAGCAAGATGCGCCGCTTGACCTCGTCGCCAAAGCCCTCGTCCCTCGTCTGGCCGATCATCTCGGCCAAGCTCGCGCGTGTGCCGGCCTTGGCCCTCGAGCCGAAGCGGACCCCGTCGAGGCGCGCGAGGTTCGACGAGGCCTCGGCGGTGCAGAGCACGTAGTACGTCGCGACGGCGTGCTTCAGCGCGGCGAGGCGGACCCTCCGCACCTCGCAGCCGAGCTTGCCGAGCGCCTCGACGGCGCCCTCGAACGACGCGCGGACGTCCGGGTCGAGGCCCGCACCCAAGGTCTCTTCGATGACCCCGACGCGCAGACCGCGCACGCTCCCGCCACACGCGGCCTCGAGCGGCGGCACCTCGACGCGCGCGGTCGTCCCGTCGTTCGGGTCGTGCCCGGCGATCACCTCGAGGACGCGCGCCGCGCCGGCCACGTCGGTCGCGAACGTGCCCACCTGGTCGAGGCTCGATGCGAACGCGACGAGCCCGTACCGCGACACACGCCCGTAGGTCGGCTTCAGGCCGACGGTGCCCGTGTACGCGGCGGGCTGACGGATCGATCCCCCGGTGTCGCTCCCGAGCGCGGCGACCGCCATCCTCGCCGCCACGGCGACGGCGCTCCCTCCCGACGAACCTCCGGGGGTGCGGCCCGTATCCCATGGATTTTTCGAAGGAAAGTACGCGCTGTGCTCGGTGGTCGAGCCCATGCCGAGCTCGTCCATGTTCGTCTTCCCGAGGAGGATGGCGCCGGCCTCGCGGAGGCGGGTCACCACGGTGGCCTCGTACGGGGCCACGTAGCGCTCGAGGATGCGAGAGCCGGCCGTCGTCGGAGCGCCCCGCATGCAGAGCCCGTCCTTGATGGCCATGGGGACGCCGGCGAGCTTGCCCGAAGGCTCACCCCGGGAGCGCGCGGCGTCGAGCGATGCCGCAGCGTCGAGCGCGTCGTCGCGGGTCACCGAGAGGAACGCTCGGAGCTCCGGATCTCGGGCTTCGATGCGGTCGAGGCACGTGGTCGCGACGTCCCGCGCGAAGACGCGCCCCTCCGCGACGAGGAGCTGGAGAGCTTCGACGGTGGTGGCCGGGAGGGTCATTCGAGCACGTTCGGCACGACGAACGCGCCGTCGCGGGTGAGGGGGCCCGAGGCGAGCACGCGCTCCGCGGAGGTCGTGCGCTCGGGGGTGTCGTCGCGGAGCAGGGCCGCGTCCTCGTTCGGGCTCGCGAGGGGAGCGACCCCCGCCGTGTCGACCTCGGCGAGCGTGCCGACGTAGCCGAGGATGCGCTCGAGGTCGCGCCCGAGGGCCTCGACCTCTCCGTCTCGGAGCGTGAGGCCGGCGAGCTCGGCGAGGCGTTTTGCGCGGGCGTGAGCGTCCGTCATCGCGCACGCAGCCTAGTGCAGCGCGAACGCGATGGCATCACTATCTGCGAGGCCCCGAGCGCCCACGAAGCGCGACCGTCGGCGGAACGTACGCGCGCTCGGCGCCGCTCATTTTGCTCGATCTCCGAGGAGAACGGGCTAATGGAGCCCGACACCATGGCGGACCGGAAAGGCATCTACGAGCTCGTCCACACAGTGCGCTTCGAGTCGGCGCGAAGGCTGCCCCGTGCGCCGGAGGGCCACCCGTGCAGGAACGTGTACGGGCTCGCCTTCTACCTCGACATCCACGTCGAAGGGCGGCTCGACCGCGAGACGGGCTGGGTCTTCGACTTCGCCGAGATCGAGCGGGCGATGAAGCCGCTCCGAGACCGCATCGACCACCACTACCTGAACGACGTCGAGGGCCTCGAGAACCCTACGAGCGAGGTGCTCGTCACGTGGATTTGGGACGGGCTAAGGCCCTCTCTCCCCGGGCTCGTGAAGCTCGTTCTACGCGAAAACGACGTCTCCCGCGTCGTCTACCGAGGGTGAGAGGCCCCATGTACACGGCAAGCTGCGGAACCCACCTCCACTTCGCCCACCATGTGCGCGGGCACTCGGGGCCGTGCATCTCCCTCCACGGGCACACCTGGCGCTTCGAGATCATGCTCGGCGCCGAGGCGCTCGACGGCGAGGGCTTCGTGGTCGACTTCGACCGGGTGCATGCCGAGCTCTTCGACCCGTGTTTTCGGCTGCTCGATCACTCGCTTGCGCTCGGTGAGCTCTCGTTCTCGGAGACGCGAGGCGAGCTCGAGAAGCTCGGCACGACGCTCGTGGCCTCTCGCCTCGAGACGCTGGGCAACCTCGGCTGCCGCCCCGACGGCATCGACGCGGACCTCGGCGGGGCGACGAACGCCTGGCCCGGTGGGATCAAGATCGCCGTATTTCCGTTCACGCCGACCTCCGAGAGGCTCGCCTCGTGGCTGTTCCGGGTGGCCTCCGAGCGCTTCGCGAACGAGCGGGTGAAGGTGCTTCGCGCGCGGGTGTACGAGAGCCTCCTCCCGAACGAGAGCTTCGCGGACTATTCGGCCTAGTCCCGAGAGCTCAGGTGGGCGTGTAGCCGAGGTCCCTCGCGAGGCGGGCCCGGGCGGCCGCTTCGTCGCGGAGGATGACGGCGTCCGCGTAAATGTCGAGCTCGAAGAGCTGCATGAGGTTCGCGAGCTGCCACGCCGAGAGCGCGGGCACCGCGAAGTCGTTCTCGAGCTCTCGCGCGAGGCGCGACCACGGGATCGTGCGTCCACCTCCGGGCGCCGGGTCCCCGAACGCGACGAGCCTCATGAACACGTAGCTGGCGAGCCGTAGCGGGCTCGGCGTCGACAACGCGGTCGCGCGCTTCTGGTCCGAATCGCGGAAGCGCTTCGCGAGCGTCCGGAGCAGCGTCGCCATCCAGGGTTTCAGCGCCGCGAGCTCGTCCTCGAGGGCTTGGGCCGTGAGCACGAGCACCGTCCCGGCCGTCGTCGCGACCACGCTCGCCGTGCGTGGGCCTGCGGTGAGAATGGCCATCTCCCCGAACACGTCGCCCGGGCCGAGCTCCTTGACCACCGTGGTGCCCCCCGCGACACGCTTCCGCACCTCGCACGTGCCCTCGGCGACGATGTAGGCCGCGTCGCCGGCCTCGCCCTCGGTCACGATCACGTCCCCCGCGGCGAACGTCTGCCGTGGAAACTCGGCGCCGCCCCGGAGAAAGCGCACGAGGTCGTCGCGGAGCGCGCGCACCGTCGGGTAGCGCGCGTCTCGATCCTTCTCCATCGCGTGGAGCACGATGCGCTCGAGCTCGGCAGGGACGGCCGCCTGCCCGGCCACCCTGGAAGGGGGGGGGAAGGTGGCGGCGATCGCGAGCGAGACGGCCTCGTTGGGGTCACGCGTCCCGTAGGGCGGGCGTCGCGCGAGGATCTCGTAGAGCATCGCGCCGACGAGGAACACGTCGGCACGGGCGTCGAGAGAGGTTCGGTCGCCGCGGGCCTGCTCGGGCGAGAGGTAGGCGAGGGTCCCGATGACCACCGGGCCGCTCGCGTCGACCGCGGTCGGCGGCTGCTCCGGCGCCTCGAGGCGCGCGATGCCCCAATCGGTCAAGTACACTTGACCATATTCGCCGACGAGCACGTTCGCGGCCTTCACGTCGAGGTGCAGGACCCCGCGATCGTGTGCGTACGACAGGGCGTCGCACACCTTCGCCACGATCTCGAGCAAGACGTACAGGGTGCCCGTGTCGAGCGGGCCCTTCGGGAGCGCGCGGATCATCGACGAGAGCGTCTTGCCGTCGACGAGCTTCATGAGGAGGCACACGCGGCCGTCGTCCCGTTCGCCCACGTCGTACACGGGGACGATGTGCGGGTGCTCGAGGAGCCCCATGACCTGCGCCTCCCGCAGGAAGAGCTTGCGCACGGGCGCCTCGGCCGAAAGATGCCGGTGGAGCGTCTTCACGGCCACCTCGCGGCCGATCGTGCGGTCCCTCGCCACCGTCAAGACGCCCATACCCCCTTCGGCGAGGGCACGCTCGTCCTCGAGGCGCGCCACCGTGGGGCGGCGCAGGTCCTCGTCTTCCTCGCGTGCTTCGGGCGCGAGGCGAGGGCTCGAAAGCAAGCTCGGGCTCCCGAAGCGCTCCGTGGGAGGCTCGTTGCCTCGGCCGTGCATGACCGTGGGGGGCGGCGCTTCTCGCGGTTCCTTCTTGGTCTCTGGCATGGAGGGCCGGATGGGCCGGGTCGAACGATGCTATCCGACTTTCGAGCCCTTGGTGCATTTCGTTCGGGCGCGACGGGCCGGCCGGCCCCCGCGTATCCTGGCTGGATGCCGAGGATTCCTCTCCGCGACGGACAATCCATGCACGTGCACACGATAGGCCGAGGGCCGACGGTCGTGCTCGTGCACGGGTTCGCGATGCACGGGGCGATGTGGCTGCCGAGCGTGCTCCCGCTCGCCGCCAAGTACCGCTTCGTGCTGCCCGCTCTGCGAGGCTTCGGCCGCTCCCGCCACGTGCCGCACGGGCGCGCGGACGTCGTCGAGACGTTCGCCGACGATCTCGAGGACCTCCTCGCCGCCCTCGGCGAGCCGAAGGTCTACCTCGGCGGCCTCTCGATGGGCGCCCTTACGTCGGTTGCCTTTGCGTCACGGGGCGGCTTCGAGCGGGTCGTCGGGTACGCGCACGTCGATCAAGCGGCGCGGATCCACAACGGCGAGGGCTACGACGCAGGGCTCTTCGGGGCCGGCCAGGGCGCGCGATTCGAGGCGCTCCGCGACCTCCGCGCCAAGGTCGAGCCCCACCGACATCGCCCGTTCGACGCCCTCCCGCGCGAGCTTCGTGAGGCCGTGAGCGAGACGTTCGCGCGCTTCTTCCGCGACGCCTTTCATCTGCCGTGGCTGAGGCGTGCCACGGGCGCCATCAGGAGCCCGAGCGTCGCGAAGCTCGTGATCCCGACCGACCCGTGGGCCCCGTATTTCGACTGCCTCGCGGCCTACCTCGACGTGCGTCACGACTTCGAGGAGAGCCTCCGCGAGGCCCACACGAAGCACCCCGTGCCGCTCACGTTCATGATCGGCGCGCGGTCGACCATGTACCCCCCGCACGGGCAACGGGCGCTCGCCGAGTCGATCCTCCGTGTGTCTCCGAGGCCCGACCAGGTGCGGATCGTCGAGCTCGACGCGGGGCACGCGATCCCGGTCGAGGCGCCCGTCGCGTTCGTGCGCGCTCTCGACCGGGCCATTTCTGAAGCGTTTTCGGGATCTTAGCTCGGGCTACTTGCGCATGTAGTCGCGCCCGACCCGGTCGAGGAACTCCTCGTAGGTGCCGCCGAAGTCGAAGAGGTCGGCGCCGTTCCCGGGCTCGCTCGGGGGGCGAAGATCCAGGACGCGCGTCGCGAGCGACGACACGAAATGGCGGTCGTGGCTCACGAAGACGAGGGTGCCCTTGAAGAGCTTGAGGCCGTCCAGGAGGCCCTCGATCGACTCGATGTCCAGGTGGTTCGTGGGCTCGTCCAGAACGAGCACGTTGTGCTGGAGCACGAGGAGCTTCGCGAGCAAGAGCCGCGCGCACTCGCCGCCGGAGAGCGACTTCGTGTCCTTGAGGGCCGCCTCGCCTTGGAAGAGCAGGCGCCCGAGGATCCCGCGGATGTGCTCCTGCGGGGCGTTCGTGTCCCACTGGTAGAGCCACTGGAAGGCGTTCATCCCCGCGCTCGTGCGCCCGAGCGCCTCGTGCGTGTCCTGGGCGAAGTACCCGACGCTCGTGTCGTGGCCCCAGCGGATCTCGCCCGCGTCGGGTTTGTACACGTCTCGCTTCGTCTCTTCGTCGAGGGTGGGGTAGGCACCCACGAGCAGCTTGAGCAGCGTCGACTTGCCGATGCCGTTCGGGCCGGTGACCGCGATGCGATCGCCGCGGTTGATGTTGAGCGCGGCGCCCTTGTAGACGACCTTGTGCTCGGTGCCGCCCTGGCGCGTCTCGACGTCGAAGGCCTTGTCGACGTTCTCCATGCGGAGCACGTCGCGCCCGCTCGGCTTCTCGAACTCGAAGCGAATGAACGGCCGAACGAGGCTCGAGCGCTTCTGGCCGCGCGTGCCGACCTCTTCCTTGAGCTTCTCGATTTGCTTCATACGCGACTGCGCCTGGCTCGACTTCGAGGCGTGCGCGCCGAACCTCTGGACGAAGCTCTGGAGCTCTTCGATCTTCTTCTTGGCGGCCTGGTTCTTCTGGTCGTCGCGCTGCTTGTTCTCGTACTTCTGCTCGACGAACTCCTGATAATTTCCGGTGTAGACGGTGATCGTCTGGTAGTCGACGTCGGCCACGTGCGTGACCACCTCGTTCAAGAAGTGGCGGTCGTGCGAGATGACGACGAGCGTGCCGCGGTAGTCGAGGAGGAACTTCTCGAGCCACGCGATCGACTCGAGGTCGAGGTGGTTCGTCGGCTCGTCGAGGAGGAGCACGTCGGGCTTGCCGAAGAGCACCTGCGCGATGAGCACGCGCAGTTTGTAGCCGCCCGCGAGGGTGCTCATTTTGTCGGTGTGGCTCTCTTGGGGGATGCCGAGGCCCACGAGCAGCTCGGCCGCCTCGCTCTCGGCGACGTAGCCGTTCTCCTCGGCGATGACGCCCTCGAGCTCGCCGAGGCGGATGCCGATCTCGTCGGTCACCTCGCCCTCGAGGAGCTTGTCCTTCTCGGCCATCGCCTCCCAGAGGGCTTTGTTGCCCATCATGACGGCGTCGATGATGCGCTCGTTCTCGTACTCGAAATGGTTCTGACGGAGCACGCCGAGCCGCAAATTACCGGGGATCGTGATCGAGCCCTGGTCGGTGTCCTCCTCGCCCGCGAGCATCTTGAGGAGGGTCGACTTGCCGGCGCCGTTGGCCCCCGTGAGGCCGTATCGCTTCTCGGGGTCGAACTGCATCGAGACGTTCTCGAAGAGGATCTTCGGGCCGAAACGCTTCTGAACTTTGTCGAGGACGATCACGGTGACTCTCGCTCCGATTTTCGCGGGCCGACACGGACCCGAGGCCGGCCCGATACCACGAAACGTGCGGCCGTGTCCCACGAAGCCAGGGCCCGCGACGGCGCGGCGGGGAGGGGAGGCTCGAGGCTGAGCCGAGCCCGGCAGGAAAGCGTGAAGATGCCCAAGAATTTGGAGGTTTCGGCCGTTCTCGTGCGATGATCGACCCTCGCCGTGAAAGATCCAGGGCTCTACGTCCAAAGCCTCATCGACCTCCCGAAGCGTCAGCCCGACGAGCGCCGTGTCCTCTTTCGGCAGGCCGTCGCCGCGCTCTCTCGTGCTTCGATCGAGGAAGGCCCGGGCCCGCTCGAAGGGTTGAACCCGGACGCGGTCGCCGCGGCCGTCAAGGTCGCCCTCGCGGGAGGCCTCTTCGAGGATCTCGACTGGCTCGCCCCTCCCGCCGCGGGGCGCGCGCTCTATTTGCTCGCCGCGGCGCTCCCCGCGGGCGCCGAGCAGCGGGATCTCGGGCGGCGCGTGTTGAGCCGGCTCTTCTCGGGCAGCGCCGAGACCTTCGTCGGGATGGCGACCGCGATGGCGCTCTCGGGAGGCAAGGGCCTCTCGTCGGCCGGGGCGGCGGCGCGCGTCGCGCTCGTGTCGGAGCTTCCCCTCATGCAGGGGGTCGCCGACGGGCCGCTCGCGCTCGCGCTCGTATCGCGTCGCGAGCTCGCGCGCGAGTGGATCGTCGCGGCGTCGACCACCTCGCTCCCCGCGCGACGCCTCGCCGCGCGCCTCCTCGAGCGGGCCGCGCGGGAGGCCGCGAAACGGGCCTCCCAAGGCGACGCTCATGCCCTCCGTGTCTTCCGTGGCGACGCGATCCAGGCCGCATTTTCCAGGCTCCTCGCCGATCGGGAGTCGCTCGTGTGGCGGCACGTGGCGATCGCGCGCGGGCTCGTCGCGCCGTGGCTCCCGGAGCCCCGCCGCGAGCTCGAAGGCTCGCTCTCCCCGGATCTGTCGCCGACCGAGTGGCGGCGTGGCGCGACGTCGATCGCGGCGTACGGCGCGGTGCGACCCGAGGACGCCGAGCGCCTCGCGGTGCGTGTATTCAAAGGTGAGCTCGTGTCGAAGGATCCGGGGGTCGCCGGGGCGTTCGTATGGGGCCTGCCCCGCGTCGCCGAGGCCGAGCCGGACGCCGCCTCGCTCCTCCTCGGGCTCGTGCTGCGGAGCGCGCCCGAAGAGGTGGCCGACGCCGTGCTCTACCTCCGCGACGAGCTCGGGCCGAGCCACTTCTACGACGGCGCGGCGAAGCGTGTGCTCGCGGCGCTCCCCAAAGAGCCTGCCGACGACGACGGCCTCCGCGACGAGCTCCGCCGCGACCTCGAAGGGCTCCCGCGCGAGCGTGAGCCCCTGCGTCGCGAGATCGAACGCGCGCTCTCCGTGTACGCGCAAGACAGCGCGCAAGCGGCCTACCAACGCGCCGTCGCCATGCTCGAATCCACGAAGGTGGCCTTCGCCACGCTCGACGCGGCGCCGGTGAGCCAGTCGGACCCGACGCGCCGCGCCGCCGAGCGCCGGGCGAGCCTCGCCGTCCTCCGCGATCTCGACACGTCGCTCCTCGAGCGCAACGTCGTCGGCGCGCTTCTTCGGCTCGACACGAGCCAGGAGAAGGCCGCGGCGGGCGAGGCGGCGCTCGAGTCGCTGCGCGATCACCTGGCGACGTGGATGCTCGCGCGTCAGTTCCCCGAGCCCGTCCCGGGGAAGGCACGCGAGGTCGAGGCCGCGGGGGGCTTGGGGCTCCTCCGCGTGCGGTCCCTCCTCCACCTCGTCGACGGCGACACCTCGTCGGCCGAAGATCCGGCCCAGGCCGCGCGGCAACGCCACAGGTGGCAGACGACGGCGACCTCGGTGCTCGCCACGCTCGACGGCGACGAGCCGGTCGGTCTTCGGCGCGCGCTCCTCGCCACCCTCGCGCGCGCGCTCGACGCGCTCATTCGCACCGAGCAGCTCGAGGTCGCCGACGCGTTTTTGTGCGTGGCCGAGCGCCTCCACCTCGAAGACGATTTCCGTACGCTCTCCGAGGCCGCGATGAACCCCGATCATCGCCACACGCTCGCCGAGTACGCGTCGTTCGTGGGCAAGAGCGAGGCGCCCAAACGCGCGGCGCCGAAGCTGAACGTGGGCCCGTACGACTCGCTCTTCCCCCCGGCCGACGACACCGGCCTCCACCTCGTGGGGTTCGGAGCGCCGATCGTGCGCGACGCCGAGGACACGCGGGTGGCCAAGCTCGCGCGGTTCGCGGACGAGCTCTTCTCCGAAGGGTCGGGGAAGGCCGAGGCGCTTCGGGCCGTGCTCGTGCGCCTCCAGGGCGTCCTCGGCACGATCGCGCGCGCGCGGTCGCTGCGTGGGCTCGGGGCGGGGACCCAGGCCGACGCCGAGGTCGTCCAATCGCTCGAGTCGGCCGTGGTCGCGCTCGCCAACATGATGAAAGGTGCGCGCTCGCGCCTCTACACACCGGGCGCGCCGGTTCGAAAAGAGTCTCGCTTCGTGTCGGGGGCGGTGCGCCTGCTCTCGGTCGTCGTGGGTCGCGTCCTCTCGGGCGCCGAAGCTCGCATCGCGCCCGACGCGCTCGCCGCGTCCCTTGAGGAGCTCACCCGGGGGCTGCCTCGCGCCATCTCGGATCTCGTGACCAGCACGACGATGCGCCTCGCCGAGATCCCCGTCGACCCGATCCGTGAGGAAGACTCCCCAGCGTCGCTCGCGCACCCCGAGCAGCTCCCGCCGTGGCTCCCGGCCCGGCGCGTGCTCGGCGCGTTCTACGTGCTTCGCCAGCTCGGCGTCGGCGGGGCGGGCTCGGTGTTCGTGGTCCACCGCGTGGAGGATCGCAACGATCCGACCGCAGAGAAATTCGCCCTCAAGGTGCCCGACTACGACGCGAGCGCGGCGCGCAGCCTCTCGGAGGCCGAGTTCTTGGACATGTTCCGCTCCGAAGCCTCGGCGCTCGTGGGCCTGCCGCCGCACCCGAACCTCGCGCGCTTCGTGACGTTCGATCTCGCCGCGCGTCCGAAGCCCATCTTGGTCATGGAGCTCGTCGAGGGGCTCACTCTGGAGCTCGCCGTCCAGTCGCTCGCGCTCGACATGCCCCGCGTGCTCCGCGCCCTCCGTGATCTCTTGGCGGGCCTCTCGGTCATGCACGAGGCCGGGCTCGGTCACCTCGACGTGAAGCCCTCGAACGTGGTCTTGCGCGGCGGCGAGGTGGCGGTGCTCGTCGACTTCGGCCTCGCAGGTCGTAAGCTCCGGCCAGGCTGCGCTTCGGGCCCGTACGGCGCACCCGAGATCTGGGTGCCGCGCGACCCGCTCGCGTCGCCGCTGCCCGCTGACGTCTACGCCTTCGGTTGCCTCGTGTTCGAGGCGCTCACGGGCGAGGTCCTGTTCGACGCCGAAGAAGAGGTGGCGCTCGTGTCGAGCCACCTCGTCCACGACGGGGGGCCGCAGAAGCTCACACGGCTCGCCAAGGCCCCCGGCATGTTGGGCTTCGCGGGGCTCGTTCTGAGCTGCCTGCGGAGGGACCCGGCGAAGCGACCGACCATCGGAGAAATCGTTAAAGAAATCGAGACTTTGTCCGCCGATGCGGCCGGGCATTCGTGGCCCGTGGAGCTGCCCCCGCCATGACCGTGGGCCTGCCGCCGCTCGAGGGTGAGCCCGCCGCCGACGGCTCCGACTGCGTGGCGTGCGGGCGGTGTTGCCATCACGGTCCGAGCACGGTGACCCTGCTCGAGGCCGACGAGGCTCGGATGGGCCCCGAGCGGCTCGAGCGGCTGACGGTCCTCCACCCGAGGCCCCCGTACTTCCGTTTCATCGTGAACGACGGGGAGGCGTGTGGGGCGCTCGACCGCACCGTCCCGGGGCACTACCCCTGCACGATCTACGACGCTAGGCCTGCCGGGTGCCGCGAGGTCGAGCCAGGGAGCCCCGCGTGCCTCGAGGCCCGCGCCCTCGGGCAGCTCGGAACGAGCGTCGGCTTCAAACGCCCGTGACGTTCGGCCGACGGAGCAGCACGATCGACGCGGCGCGGGCGATCGCCGGCCCCACGAGGTGCCCGAGATCGAAGAGCTCCGGGGCCGAGCCTTCGTCGATTCGGCACGGGACGACCGCCTTGCCCGCGCGGCCGTCGACCGGGCGGAGTGTCGCGAGGAACCTTCGTTTGTCGAGATCGAACGAGACCGACCGCAGCACCTGACCGGCCTCGTGCCCCTCGAACCACTCGACGATGGGGCGCAGGTGAAAAAAGAGGCCCGCCGCCTCGTCGCCGAGCACGTCGACGCCGGGCCCCACGAAGGGCACCACGGGGCCCACCGTGCGAGGAACGACACGGACGCGGCGCTCGTCGAAGAGCGCCTTCCACGACCGTAGGACCATGCGGTCGGCCCCCGCGTTCACGGAACGAGCCCTCGTGCGCGGCGCGGCGCTTCGTCCACAGGCGATCCGAGGCGCGTCACGTTCACGTCCCGTGGACGGCCTTCGTGAGCTTGCCCGCGACGTCGAACGCGACCAGGCGAGGGTAGGGGCCGACGGCCTCGCTCCCCACGAACACCGCCGGGAGATCGCCCCGCTCGATCTTCGCCTCGCGGAGGACGAAGGCGAGGGCCGCCGGATCGGACGTCACGTCCCGGACCTCGAAGGCGATGCCCTTGGCCGCGAGCAGCTCCTCGATGCGCGAGAGCTCGCGGACGTTCCGATCCTGTTCGACGTACACGACGACCGGCGCGGCCACGTGCACGGTCTTGCGCTCGCGGGGCTTACCCCGCAGCTCGGTGAGGCGGGCCGCCGCGGCCTTGCGCTTCGCGAGCTCTTCGGCGGTGCAGAGCGGCTCTCCGAGGGTGCGGTTCACGCGCACCGCGAGATCACGAGCGACCCGGGTGGGGGAGAAGCCGTCGAGGCGAGTGTCGTTCAAGAGGCCGCCGAGGGCCGTGCGCACGCGATCCATGCCCGGTCTCTTACCCGACCCCCGCCGTTTGTCGACGACTTCCGTGACGTGGTCCAAGTAGCTGGAACGGCTCGGGTTTTACGATAGCCCCAGCTTGCCTCGCGCGAGCCGAGCGACCTTGGCGCGGCCCCCGCGGGTGCGCACCTCGTCGAGGAGCTCGCGCCCCCCGGGGTGGCCGGTCTCGAAGAGGTGCACGCCCACGTAGTAGAGATGCTCGAGGTCGAGCGTGCGATCGCGGCGGAGCGCCCGCGGCACGTCGTAGCCACGGGCCGCGAGCTTCTGCAGCGCGACGAGCGCGGGATCCGAGGCGCGGGCACCGGGGCCGGCGTCGAGCGGAGACATCTGGAGCGCGAGCGAGGCCGCGAGGTACTCGTCGTCCGGAGTGGCTCGGTCGCCCGTGGTGAGCAGGTCGAGCACGATCTGGGCGGCGTCGACCCGCCGCGCGCGCACGAGCTTCTGGGCGACCTGCCGAAGGGCCTCGGCCACGGCGTCGGGGTCCGTGTCGCGCACGATTTCGAGGGCGGCCTCCCACCCCCGCTCTCCCGCGAGCAAGCGCCCGGTGACGTGGGTGAGGAGATCCTTCCGGACGTTCTGCGGGATCTTCGACGCGAGCGGGCGTAGCGCGTCGCGCAGCGTGAAGGCCCGCTCGTGGTCGGAGGTCTCGAGGAGGGCCTTCGCGAGCGCGGGGGCGGCGGCTTCGTTCTGGAACAAGGCGCGCGCTGCGGCCTCGGCGTAGCGCCGGTCGAATCGGGTCAGGACCTCGACGAGGAGCTTCGCGGCCTCTCCCCCCGGGGCGCGCCCGAGGAGCTCGATGACGTACGCCACGCGCTCCGGGTCCGGGCTCGCGAGCAGCCTCCCGAGCTTGCGGATCGACTCGGGCGCGAGGGCGACGCTCCCCAACGTCTGGAGCGCGGTCTGGGCCAGCGAGCGGTCTTCGCTCTCGGCGGCGCTCGCCAGCGCGTCGACCACCTTCGGCGAGGCGCGGTCGTCCCGTAGGGCGTGACGGAAGGCCAAGATGGCCTCCTTCTTCACACGCACGTCCGCGGTCTTGGACGTGACGTACGAGAGGAGCGTCGGCACCGTCCGAGGGTCTTCCAGCGTACCGAGCAGCGTGATGCCCGCCGCCACCACGGACGACGGCGCCCGAGCCTTGGCTTCGGTCGCCAAAAAGTCTTCGATTTCGCGAAGATATCCCACTTTGGCGCGGGGGTCGGCGTCCTTCACGCGGCGCTTCACGGACTGGGCCGCCTGGGTGGCCGCTTCGCCCGTGGCCGACGCGAGGCCGCGCACGATCGTCGTGAGGGTCTCGGTGCCCCCGACCTCCGAGAGCACGGCCTCGATCGCGCGGCGCTCCTCGTGGGTCGCGGCGGCGAGGCGACCGCGGAGCGTACCGACCACCTCTCCGCCGACGCTCGCGACGGCCTGCCGCGCGGCCACGCGCACCTCTTCGTGAGGCGACACGAGGAGCGGCACGATCTTGGGGAGCGCACGTTTGGCTCCGAGCGCGGCGAGCGCGGCGAGGGCACGCTGCTGGAGCTTCGGGCTGTCGGAGTCGAGCACCGCCGCGAGGGCCAGGATGACACGCACGTTGTCGGTGCCGACCTCGCCGAGGACGAGGGCCGCCGCGAGGCGCTTCTCGAGCGGCGCGTCCTCGTTCACGAGCAGGGAGATGATCCGGTCTTCCATGAGCGCGGGGGACGCCGCTCGGTTCTCCTCGGGGGCGGGGAGGTCGAGGCTGCGTCGCCGGCCATCGTGAGGCACCCTCGGCGAGGAAGCACCCAAAAAAAGGCCGAGACCGGCTGCGCGCGCCGAAAAGTCCCTGTACGCTCGTGGGAGCTTGATCCCCTCGAAGCGCACCCTACGCGGCCTCGCCGCCTTCTCGACGGCCTTAGGCGTGGTCGGGCTCGCCGCGATCTCCGCGGCCTCGTGCAACGTCTACGACGCGTCGCTGCTCCTCCCGGCCGACACGGGGCCCTCGGCGGAACGAGGCGCGGGCATCGGCTTCTGGAGCGGCCCGGCCGACCAGCCTTCGTCGTGTTTCAGCGCCCGCTACCCGCGCCCCGAAGACCGCCCCGCGCCCTCGGGCGGCGCCGCGCTCGCCCCCATTTTTCTCGGCTTGCTCACGCTCAACACGGGCACGCTCGATGCCCGAGGCGAGCCCAGCGCCGACGCGTGGCGCAACGTCGGGTTCGACCTCGACGGCACGTGCACGGGCTCCGAGACGTGCGACACCGGCGGGCAGACCCCGCTCGGATGCAAGCCGGTCGCGGCCGCCGTACCACTCGATGGCGCCTACTGCCGAGACAACAACTTCGGAAAGCTGAGCTACCTGGCGACGACCGCGCCCGAGACGTCCGAGGGCTACGGGCTCACGGGCGACGGGTTCTCGTGCGCATTGTGTGTCGGTGCCTACAACTACCTCTTCCGGCTGACCGGCTACAACGGCGAGGCCAACGACGACAGCGTGCGCGTCGACCTCTACCCGTCGCCCGGCCTCGACACGCTCCTCCCGTGGGACTGCAAGGACAAGGACTGGAAAAAGAACCCCTGCTTCCTCCCGGACGACAAATGGCAAATCCGCGAGGACGTGCTCGTCGGGGCCCCTTCGGGTACCGGCGATCTTCCAGCCTCGAAGCTCTTCGACGCGAACGCGTACGTGCGGGAAAATACGCTGGTCGTCACGCTCCCGGACAACACCCTCTTTTGGTTTCCGGGCGAGCGCCGTGTGGCGACGGCGTTCCCGGTCACGCTCCGCAAGGGCGTCGTGTCGGCCAAGATCGAGCGCGGAAAAGACGGCATTTGGCGCGCCACCGACGGCATCATCGCCGGGCGAACGAGCGCGGCCGACGTGCTCAAGGGCTTTCGCCTGATCGGCGTCTGCGAGAACGACAAGAACTACCCGTTCCTGCAAGACTTCATCTCGAAGAACGTCGACGTGCTCGCAAACGGCGACAGGAACCCCGACCTTCCGTGCGACGCCATCTCGGTCGGCATGCCCTTCACCGCCATCCAGGCTACGCCGGGGCGCCCCACCAAGGTGAGAGAGCTCGTGGAGTGCCAAAAACCCGGCTCGGATGCGGGCGCCGACACGGGCGCACCCATCCCCGACGCGCAGGCGCAAGACGCCGGCGGTGACTGACGAGAAACCGGTCGCGCTTCGAAGTGCCCGTCATTACGAGAGAAATCGAGCCCTCGCGGAGCGCGCGGGGGGAGAAGCTCAGAGCACGATGTGCGCGAGCGAGTCTCCGCGCGCCTCCCAGAGCTCCCGCGCGCGCGCCGCGAGCGCGTCGTCGGGGGTGCCCTGCGCGAGCTCGACCTGGGCCTCGTCGGCGCGCACGACGACCCGCGTGATCGGCGTCTCGGGGAACTCGCGCGCGAGCGCCTTCTTGAGGCGCAACCCGACCCGGTCGAAGAGCGCGCCGACGCTCTCGGTCGTCACGTCCTTGAAGAGCACGACCGTGGGGAACGACAGCTCCCCGAGGAAAGCCTGACGGTTCGAGATCCCCGCGTGACCGCTCATGCGCTCGACGAGCGCGCCGAACACGCTCGAGTACGCGGCCTGGACCTGGTCGCGCCGGAACGTCTCGTCCATGGTCTTTCCGAGCTTGTCCTGGAGGCGGATGACCCCCGCGAGCACGTTGTGCCAGTGGCCCTCGTTCTGGGCGTGGTACTCGCCCTTCGCGCGGAGCATGTCGGCGAGCGCGACGAACTGCGTCGCCATCGTGTCCTGCGCTTGGATGACCCTGTCGACGAACCGGAGCTCGCCTCGGAGCCACGCGACGTCGCGGTATTTGTCGGCCATGAACGGCCAGACGACGAGGTTATAGTAGTTGTTGAAGTCGAGCATGTACTTGAGGCGAAAGACCTCGTACGAGCCGAACGTGGCGTAGAGCCGCGCGTAGATGCGGAGGGTGCGCTCGTACCAGAACCGGTAGTACTGGTTGAAGACGTCGATCCGCTCGCGAAAGCCCGCGGTGTCTCCTGCGCGGTCGTGCTTCACGAGCTCCACCACCATCTCGTTCGCGATGGCGATGAAGTCGGAGCCCGGCGAGTAGAACGGATCCACGAAAGCCCCCGCGAAGCCCGTCGTCGCCCAGCGATCCTCGGAGAAATAGCGATCGGCGTAGTAGGGCAGGTGCGCGTACGCCTCGAAGTCGACGAGCTCGGCTCCCTCGAGCAGCTCGGCTCCGGCCGCGTGCCGCTTCACGAACGCGCAGAACGCCTCGCGGTCGAGCGGGCGCTCGGGGATGCGATCCTTGTCGAACACGACGCCCACGCTCATGAGGTCCCCCGCGAGCGGGATGAACCAGATCCAGTAGCCGTCGTACATGAGGTGGTTCGTCGAGAGGTGCCGCGAGGTGTGGCGTACGCGGTCGCGCCAGGCCTCGTCTCCGCGGGCGTCGAAGCCGCGCACGTTCTTGAACCGCGCCCACGACGAGGCGGTGTTGAGGCGTGTCTCCTTGTGGATGGGGATGCCGAGCTTCTTCAGGAGAAATTGCCTGCGCCCGGCCGCGTCGACGACGAACCGGGTCGTGACCCGCTGCTCGCCGGCCGCGTTTCGGAACACGACCGTGTGCGGGCCATCGGGCGCGATGGTGACGTCGATCACGTCGGTCCCGAGGCGCACGTCGACGCCGGCCTCGAGGTTCATCGCGAGGAGATCGCGCTCGAACGACGCGCGCTCGAGCTGGAACGCCGGGTGAAAGGGCAACCGGTCGGTGCCCATCTCGCTCATGGACGTGAGCGGTAGAGACTTCTCTTCGTTGTCGAAGAAGAACCGCACGCCGTTCTTCGGGAGCTGATGTTGGTAGAGGTAGGTCTGGAGGCCGAGCCTCCGGATCATGTAGTTTGCAGCGACCTCGACCGTCGACTCGCCGACCTTGTAGTCGCGGATGGCGTGGGCCGCCTCCAGCACGAGAATCCGAAGATCCGGCCCGAGCTCCAAGCGGAGCTGTCGCGCGAGGAACGCTCCCGCGAGGCCATGGCCGAGGATCGTGACGTCGAAATCGTGAGGCGTCGTCATCGACGGCGGACGGTAGCAAGGCGCGGGGAGGGCGCAAACGCGCGACGTGCGTCGAGCGAACGCGGTCGCGCTATCCGGGCGAGCTGGGGCCGATCGCGCCGGATCGTGGTCGTGCAAGGCCTTCTGGAGGGCCAAACGACGCGCGGAGGTGGTCGTGCAAGGCCTTCTGGAGGGCCAAACGACGCGCGGAGGTGGTCGTGCAAGGCCTTCTGGAGGGCCAAACGACGCGCGGAGGTGGTCGTGCAAGGCCTTCTGGAGGGCCAAACGACGCGCGATCCGACGTCTTCGACGACGGACACTGGGCCACGCGCGCCGCCGCCGACGCGGTCAGAGGTCGAAGGACCGCGAAAGGCGCTCGCGAAGCCTCACAGGGCGCTCCTCACAGCGCCGCGTGCCCCTTGGAGGGCGCTGCGAGAGGAAACTTGGTGGGCCGGCCGGGACTCGAACCCGGGACCTACGGATTAAAAGTCCGCAGCTCTACCGACTGAGCTACCAGCCCAGAAACGAGGCCGGGTCATAGCGGACCTCGCCGCTCGTGTAAAGGCCCGATTCGGACCACGGCAAAGCTCCGCCGGATAGCTCCTCTCGAGCAACGCGTGTAGCGTCGAGGGTGATGTCAGGGGCGTTGAGCGGGAAATCGCTCGGGGGCGGGGCCTATCGGCTCGGGCGTTTGCTCGGGCAGGGCGCCATGGGGTCCGTCTACGAGGCTACCCAAGAGGCCATCGGGCGCGCGGTCGCGATCAAGGTGCTTCACGCGGCCATGACGGGCACCCTGCGCGAGGACCAGCTCACGCGGTTCCAGCGCGAGGCCCGGACGGCCGCGTCCCTCGGGCACCCGAACATCGTGCAGATTACAGACTTCCAGTGGCTGCCCGGCGAGCCTCCTTTCCTCGTCATGGAGCGCCTCGCCGGGGTCTCCCTCGGGGAGGTGATCACGCGGGAGGGCAGGGTCGCGCCCACGCGCGCCGCGTTCGTCGCGTCGCAGGCGCTCGCGGCGCTCCATGCGGCCCACGAGGCCGGGATCGTCCACAGGGACGTCAAGCCCGACAACCTCTTCCTGACGCCGATGCCGATGGTCGGCGACGTGGTCAAGGTGCTCGATTTCGGCATCGCGAAGCTCGTCGACGAGGCTCCGCTCACCCGGGTCGGGGCGATGGTGGGCTCGCCCGCGTACATGCCTCCGGAGCAGGCTTTCGGTCGCCCCGTCGATCGCCGCGCCGACGTCTACGCGGTGGGCGCGACGCTCTACCACGCGCTCTCGGGGGCGCTCCCGGTCGACGCGCGCGACGTGGGCGAGTTCATGGCGCGGGTCGAGGCTCCGGTCGTCCCCCTCGAGGTCCGCGTGCCCGGCCTCGATCCGGGGCTCGCCGCGGTCGTCGCACGGGCGATGGCCAAGCTCCCCGAGGAGAGGTTCGCGACCGCCGACGACATGCGCCGCGCGCTCGCCCCCTGGGCGCGTCCGTCCGCCCCGGTCACAGGCGCGATCCCTGCGGTCCCTGCCGCACAGCCCGAGTTCGCCCAAGGGTCGCAATCTGGGTTTGCGCAAGGGTCGCAGCCTGGGTTCGCGCAAGGGTCGCAGCCCGGGTTCGCCCAAGGGTCGCAGCCTGGGTTCGCGCAAGGGTCGCAGCCTGGGTTTGCGCAAGGGTCGCAGCCTGGGTTCGCGCAAGGGTCGCAGCCTGGGTTTGCGCAAGGGTCGCAGCCTGGGTTTGCGCAAGGGTCGCAGCCCGGGTTCGCGCAAGGGTCGCAGCCTGGGTTCGCGCAGGGGTCGCAGCCAGGGTTTGCGCAAGGGTCGCAGCCTGGGTTTGCGCAAGGGTCGCAGCCTGGGTTCGCGCAAGGGTCGCAGCCTGGGTTGGCCCAAGGGTCGCAGCCCGGGTTTGCGCAAGGGTCGCAGCCCGGGTTCGCGCAGGGGTCACAGGCGGGTTTTTCGCAGGGGTTCTCAGGAGTTGCACCGACGCCATCCGCTGCGGGGCGACCACGTTCCGTTGTCCCGATCGTGATCGCGGTCGTCGTCGGGCTCGGGCTCGTGGCCGCCGTCGTGGGGACCCTCGCGCTTCGCCACGCCACGAGCTCCGCACCGACGGCCGAGGGGGCAGCGCCCTCGGCTCCCCCTTCGGCCCCGGCACTCGTCGTGAGCGCTCCCCCCGAGCCTCCGGTCCCGTCGGCTCCATCCGCGCAGGCGAGCGCGTCCGCGCCGAATGCCCCTCGGGGGAAGGGCCCGGGTTCGACCGGTGCGGTCGACGCCTCCGCCCCTCCACAGGCCCCCGATGCCGGATCCCGCATTCGTGAGGCCATCACCACGTGCGCGGTCGTCCAGAAGGGGATGCCCGTACATGGCGCGGATCCCGGGGTCGCGAGCGTCAACGCCCGCGTTCGAAACTGCCGGGTCGACGCGGCCAACTGCCTGCTCGCCAATCCGGGAAACCCGCGTCGCGAGTACTCCGTGGCCATCCAACCGGGCACCAAGAAGGCCGTCGCGCAGTCGATCTCCCAGCGATACTGCGATGGCCTCGACTACTGCGTCACGAACGCTGTCAGCATGAGCCCGTTCGTCACGGTCACGGCCGACCACTTCACGCTCGGGTGCACGATCACGCCGATCCCGTAGCTCAGCGCGCCCCGAGCCTGCGGACGACCACCTCGTGCCGACCTGCCCCCCCGCACGGGATGGCGATGGGGCCCGTGCCCTCGGCCGCGAGGCCCTTCCCGTCGCACGTGACCGACAGCTCGCCGCGGAGCCTCCCCGTGCCGACGCGGCTCCGGAGACGCTCCCCCGAAGCGCCCTCGATCCCGAAGAACGAGAAGGTGAGTGTTTCCGAGATCTTATCGTACACCACGCGCTCGAGCCTGCCCGCGACCCGCTCGAGCCTCATCCGAGTCATCGCGGCGACGACGTCGGGGCGCTCGGCCCAGGTACCGTCCTTGCGGTCGAAGAACCCCCACGCGCCCTGGCTGTCTTCTTTCCAGAGCCAGAAAAAGGAGCTCGCGTGGAGCTCGTCCTGGAGCTCGCTCTGGTAGGCGACGTAGTCCGAAAATCTCGGGGATTTCGGCGAAAATCCGAACTCGCCGACGACGAGCGGCGTGCCCCACGCCTCGGCTTCGAGGGCGGCGTTCTCGTTCGAGGGCCGCAGCGTCTCGCGGGTCATGGCGGCGACCGAGGCCTCGGTGCCGGTGAACGCGAGCGTGTACACGTGGGGCGCGTACACGGTCCCAGGGCCGAGCGGGCGCGTCGGGATGGAGGCGCGATCGGTCAGGTTGCGGAGGGCCGAAGGCTCGAAAAAGACGAGCTTTTTCGGCGCCACGGCGTGCACCGCGGAAACGATCTCGCGGTGGAAGGCCTCGATGGCCCCGTCGGTGCCGAGGGGCTCGTTGAAGGCCTCGATGCCCACGACGGCGGGGTCGTCGGCGAAGGCGCGCGCGACCTCGGCCGTGGCCTTCGCGAAGCGGGCCCGGAGGCGCACCCCCTCGGACGTGCTCCCGAAGAACGTCTCGAACGCGGCCGCGACGGGCTTCGAGAGCCGACGCGCTTCGAGGTCGACGAGCGGGCCCCCGAGCCTCTCGGGCGGGGGAGGGACGATCGCCCAGTAGGGCGCGCCATCCTCGCCGATCTCCTTCGAGTACGCGTCTTGGTGCATGTCGAGCAGGACGTACAGCCCCGCGGCCTTCGCGAGCTCGACCACCTCGGCGGTGCGGGCGAGGTACGCCTTCGAGAAGCCTCCCGATTCGGTAGGCTCGAGCCCCGACCAGTTCAGCGGCAGACGGAGCGCGTTGAAGCCCATCGAGCGGATGTTGGTGGCGTCGGCCGCGGTGAAGTCCGGGATCGGCTCGAGCGCCGTGCGCCCGTCGTCGAAGGTGACGTCGAAGAGCCCTGCCACCCGAGCGTTCACCCCGAAGAGCCGGACCTCGCGGCCCTCCGCGTCGACGAAGGCCCCGCACCGGATCGAGAGAGGCGCCCCCTCGAAGGCGTCGCCCCGGCACGCGGGCGCCGTCGGAGGCTCTCCGGTGCCGTCGGTGCCCCCACAGGCGATCCCGAGCGCGCCGACGACAGCGGCCACGATCCCGAGCCCCCGCATCCGTTCCCGTCCCCCTCGACGCATGCTCGCTCCTCCAGTGTTGGCCGAAATGTCTCGATATTCTAGGCGCTTACGAGCCAGTCTCTCGCATGATACGTGCAGCGGCGCCGAAGCTCACTTGAAACCCGAGAGGTGCACCACGTACCACTCGCCGCGCCACGAGATGAGGGACTTTACCTCGAAGCTGCGCTCCTTGCCGTCGACCTCGTACCGGAGGCGGCTCCCGTACACGCGGTAGTAGCCGAGCTTGTTGGTCTCTTCGTCGGGCTCTACCCAGCGCCCCCCGCCGCTCGGCACATCGAGGCGCACGAGCTTGGCGTCCTTGGCGTCGTCCCCGAGCTTCTTGTGGAGGGCGTGGATGTCGCGGGAGTACGCCGAGACGAGGCGGTGCTTCCAGTCGGACTCGGGCCTCGGGATGGCCTTGACCTGCTCGTAGGCCTTCACCGGGAAAAAGAAGGGGAGCGCACGCTCCGGCGCGTCGTTCACGATGGCGTCCCACAGGGCCGCGGCGCGAGCCTCGAACGCGGGGCCCTCGGCCTTGGGCTTGTCGCGAGTCTGGGGGAGAGCGCCCGGATCGTCGGGAGAAGCCGGGGCGGGGGACGCCGAGGCCGCCGCGTCGGCGCCGCTCGGAGCGCCCGAAGGAGCGGGGGCTGGCGCGGACGGGACGAGGGGGATCGCGCCGCCGAGGCCGACGGGGAGCGGTGGTGGGGTGGCCGAGGGGCTCGCTCCTTCCAGCGCAGGCCCCGGAGGCTCGGCCCGGGAGCACCCGAGGGACGCCACGACCAGAAGGAGGAACGCTGCCCGAACGATCGATCTCACGGGGTCGGCATATCACCGAATCGGGCGCATGCCGCCGAGGGGCGTAAGGACACTGCCTCCGCGCCGTTCTCGAGCACGACGTGCCGAATGGCCGTGAATCGCCCCTCCTCCTCGCCCCGAAAGGGATACGATGAGGGCGCTTTTCGAGGAGATCCCATGAATCGAGCTTCTGCCGTGGTCCTCGCCGTGGTCGTTTTCCCCGTGCTCGCCACGGCCTGTAAAAAAGACGACGTGCCCCCGAACGCCCCGGTCTCGGCGAGCGCGCAGGCGGGTTTCGGAGGGCCCCAACCCGGTTATCCCGGAGGGCCGCCTCCCGCGGGTCCGCAGCCCGGCTACCCCGCCCAGCCCGGCTATCCCGCTCAACCCGGCTACCCCGCCCAACCGACGACGGCCCCCGGCCAGCCGGCCCAGGCGATGGCCGTGCCCGGCCCGCAAGCCCTCGCGTGCACGAACGACTCGCCCTGCATGACGCACCGGTGCAACGTGCAGTACGGAAAGTGCGCCTTCCCGTGCGCGACCGACGTCGACTGCCAGCCCTCGTTCTCGTGTGTGAAGGGTCCGCTCGGCGCGGCGTGCCTCCCGAAGCTGCCCGGCCAGTAGCCGCCTTGCTTCCGCGCGGAGGTGAGTGTGGCAGAGCTCGGGGGGAACGGCCCGGTCCCGAGGCCCGCGTCGTTCGAGCTCCATCGTGCCTCCGGTCGTGGCGTTCGTGGCGCGAGCCGGGCCGCGTCGGCCGCGGTCACGGCCGCGAAAAGCGTGGGCGTGTGCGTCAAGAACGTTCCGAGATTCTCGTGGAATTTCACTCCCACGGCGGAACTATTCTTAGATAAGCTCCGCGCCCCGCGCATAGGCGCGCCTCTGACGAACCTCACCGCGCGACACGCGCTGGGCAAGGAGCCTCATGAACCCGACGATTGACATCCTCCGTGGCGAGCTCGAGCGACTTTTCACGCTCGAAGAAATGACCAGCATGAGCGAGAGGCTCCTGGGGCTCGATCCGGTGGACGTCGGTGGCACGTCGGCCAAAGGCTCGTTCGCCCGCGCCCTCACCGAGCGCTGCGTCGACGGCGAGCGCATCGAGGCCCTCGTCGACGTGCTCCGCGTGCAAAAACGCGAGGTCGACCCGCGCATCTTCGACATCGCCGCCCTGCTCGGCCACGACGACTTCGCTCCCGGTCGCCAGGTGGGCGAGCTCACCATCCAGAAGAAGCTCGGCGAGAGCGACATGTCGACGGTCTACGTGGCCTTGAAGGGCGGCGAGCCGTACGCGCTCAAGATCCTCCGCCGGGAGGCCGCGCGCGACCGCCGCGCCGTCCACCGCTTCCTCACGGCGAACCGCCTCGTCGCGGCGCTCTCGCACCCGGGGCTCCCCGAGGGGCTCGAGGCCGGTGAGCTCGGCGATGGCCTCTATTTCGTGGCGTACAAACACGTCGAAGGTGGGCCGCTGTCGCAGCGCTTCGCGCGCACGGGCGCGTCGCACGTGGGCGAGCTGAAGCCGCTCCTCCGCGGCATTTTGGAGCCGCTCGCCGCCATGCACAAAGCGCAGCTCGCGCACGGCGATCTCAAGATGGAGAACGTGCTCCTCGCGCAGAAGGGCCCACCCGTCCTCATCGACTTCGGCACCGACCGCCTCCGTCACCGCGGCGCGGGCACGAACGGCAAGCAGCTCGCCGTCATCGGCTCGCCGCGCACCATCGCCCCCGAGATCGTGCGGGGCAAGGTCGCCGACGCGAAGGCCGACGTCTACGCGTTCGGCGCGCTCCTCTACGAGCTCGTCTCGGGCAAGCCCGTGTTCCCCTCGGAGACGCTCGCCGACGCGGCGTTCGCGCACCTCGCCAAGGAGCCCGAGCCCCCGAGCGCCAAGGCCCCGCGTGGCTGGATTTCCAAAGAGGTCGACGCGTTCGTCCTCTCGCTCCTCCACAAAGATCCGGCCCGCCGCCCGAAAGACGCCCAGGCGCTCCTCGAGTCGATCGAGACCATCGGCCGTGCCAGCATGTCGGTGCGCCCGGCGGCGCCGATCGCACCCGAGAAGGTCGACGAGCTCTTGGCGAAGCTCGCCGAGTCTCCGGCCGACGCCGACGCCGCCATGGCCGCCGAGCAGGCGATCGACCAGGGGGCGGACGCGCTCAAGGTCGGCGAGGCGCTCGTCGCGGCCGCCGAGAAGGTCGGCTCCGAGACCGACGAGGCCAAGGAAGGCAAAAAGGCCATCCTCTTCCGCGCGGCGCGCGCGTTCGATCACGGCGACGACAAGGCGAAGGCCGAGTCGGCCTACGTGACGATCCTCGAGCTCGATCCGGCCGACGACACCGCCTTCAACGCCCTCGAGGCCGTCCGCAAGAGCCTCGGCAAGTACGAGGAGCTCGTCGAGATGCTGCTCGAGCGCAGCCAGACCGCTCCCCCCGGCGCGGCCCGTGCGCGCGCCTTGGCGGAGATCGGGCGCCTCTACGCGACCGAGCTCGACGACGTCGATCAGTCCCTCGTCGCCTACGCCCAGGCCCTCTGCGAGACGCCACAAGACGACGAAATCGCAAGCGAAATCGAACGTTTGGCGGGCTCCAAGGCCGCGGCCTGGAACGAGGCGCTCGGCACCCTGACCGAGGCCATCAAGCAGCCCGACCTCGCCGCCTCGGACCGCGCCGCGCTCCTCGTGCGCGCGGGGCGTTGGTACGAGCACAAGCTCCAGCGCGCCGACCTCGCCCTCCTGGCCTTCCAGCAGGTGCTCGCGCACGAGCCGTCGAACGAGGCGGCCTCGGAGGGCCTCTCGACGATTTACCGCCGCGCCCAGCAGTGGCCCGAGCTCTCGAATCTCCTTTTGTCCCGCGCCGACGCCGCCGGTGGAACGCCGAAGGCTCGCGATCTGCGCGTCGAGGCGGCCGAGCTGCTCGAGTCGAAGCTCTCGGACACGAAGCGCGCGAGCGACATCTTCTCGTCCGTCCTCTCCGACGATCCGGGCCACGTGCGCGCCGGCGACGCCCTCGCGCGTATCGCGGAGCGCACGGGAGACTTCCAGACGCTGGTCAAGATCCTCGGCGAGCGAGCCGAGGCGCGCCGTGGCCGCGAGAAGGCCGAGGCGCTCTGCAAGGTCGCGGAGGTCTACGAGGATCACCTCTCCGATCTCGCCGAGGCGACCCGCAGGTTCGAGGCCGTGCTCGCGATCGACCCGCAGAACCTGACGGCGCTGAAGGGCCTCGATCGCATCTTCAACCGCACGGGCCGCTACCGCGAGCTGCTCGAGGTCTTGGAGCGCCAGATCCAGGTGGCGGCGACGCCCCGCCAGAAGATCACCATCCTCGAGCGCATGTCGGCCCTCCACGACGAGGAGTTCCTCGATCACGCGAAGGCCGCCGAGTGCCTCGAGGACATCCTCGTCATCGACGGCTCGAACGACGCCGCCCTCACGGCGCTCGCGCGTCACTACCGAGCGCTCGACAAGTGGGAGAAGGTGGTCGCCATCTACGAGAAGCACGGGCAGGTCACCACCGAGGACAGCCGCAAGGTCGAGCTGCTCGTGGCGAAGGCCCGCACCCTCGCCGAGCACGTCGGGTCTCCCGAGCGCGCGACCAAGGCCTACGAGCAGGCGCTCGCCCTCCGCCCGGATCACGCCGGCGCGCTCGAGGCGCTCGCCCAGCTCCGTGAGCTCTCGGGCGACGCCCACGCCGCCCTCTCGGCGATCGAGGCGCTCGCCCTCAAGGCCGAGACGCCCGAACAGAAAGCCGACCTCTGGATGCGCGCGGCCCGCCTCCTCGAGGCCCGCGGCGACAAGGACGGCGCGATCGAGCGCACGAAGCTCGCCCTCGAGGCGAACCCGAAGGACGCCGCGGCCTCGTCGGCGCTTCGCAAGGCCTACGCCGAGCGTGGCGACGCGCAGGCCGTCGTCGCCCTCGTCGAGAAGGAGCTCACGCACGCGGAGGGGAACCTCGCGAAGGCGCGCCTCCACGCCGAGCTCGCCAAGGTGTGGAAGGCCGAGGGCGCGAACGACAAGGCCGAGCAGGCCGCGAAGCGCGCCACCGACCTCGACGCGTCGAACGCCGACGCGCTGCTCGTCCTCGGGGATCTCGCCTTCGAGGACGGGCGCATGCTCGAGGCCTCGAAGCTCTACGAGTCGCTCGTCACCCGCACCCAGGTCCTCGCGAAGGACGACGCCGTGCGCGTGCTCGTTCGCTTCATCGAGGCGTTCGGCAAGACCAACCGCCCCTCGATGCCGTCGATCCCGCCGCTCTCGGAGACGGGCAGCGTGAGCTCGATCAAGTCGGTGGCGCCGCCGTCGATGACGAACCCGCGCATGCTCGCGGCCATCGAGGCCTTGAAGGAGCAGGCGCAGGGTAACGTCGAGGCGCTCTCCCGCGCGGCCTCGGCCCTCTTCGACTTCGGCGACCCTCAGTCGGCCTACCGGATGCACGAGGATCTGATCCAGAAGTACGGCGCGAAGCTCGTCGGGACCGACAAGGCCGAGGCCCTCTACCACCTCGGCGAGAGCGCGAGGCGCAGCGGCGATCTCGCCGCCGCCGAGAAGCCCCTCAAAGAAGCGGCGGACATCGATCCGTCGAATCCTCGGCCTTTCCGCGCACTTGCGAAGGTGTACGACGCGCTCGAGCGCTGGGCCGACGCCGTCGCCGTGCGAAAGCGCCGGGTCGAGATCGCGACCGGGACCGAGCGGTTCGAGCTCCTGCTCGAGATGGGCGACATCCAATTCCAGAAGCTCCAGGACCGCGCGGGCGCGCAGAAGAACTACGTCTCGGCGCTCGAAGAGAAGCCCGACGATCGCAAGCTCCTCACGAAGCTCATGCAGCTCTATTCGGAGGAGCAGAACTGGGCGAAGCTCATCGACGTCGTCACGCGCCTCGCGGACTTCGTCGACGACCCGAAGCAGCGCGCGAAGTACATGCACACCGCGGCGACGATCGCCGGGCGCCAGATGAAGAGCGTCGATCAGGCGATCGGGTTCTACGAGAAGGCGCTCTCGTTCGACCCGGGCATCGCCAAGGCCGTGGACGAGCTCCTCGAGCTCTACCGCGAGAAGGGCGATCACACGAAGGTCGAGCGCATGCTGAAGCAGCAGATCGAAGGCGCGAAGACCGCCGGGGATCGCGCGGCCATCGTGAAGATCCTCGACCAGCTCGGGGAGCTCTACGAGAAGCACCTCAAGGAGCCCGAGCTCGCGATCGACGCGTACGAGGCCGCCCAAGCCTTCGACGCCGACGAGAAGGGCCGCCAAGAGAAGCTCGCCGAGCTCTACGCGTCCGACCCGGCCCAGTACCTCGACAAGGCCGTGCGCGCGCAGGCTCAGATCCTGCGGAAAAACCCGTACCGCGTCGAGAGCTACAAGCTCCTCCGCAAGCTCTTCACGGACGCGAAGCGGCCCGACCCGGCGTGGTGCCTCTGCCAGGCCCTCGCGGTGCTCAAGCTCGCCGAGCCCGACGAGGAGCGCTTCTACAAGAAGCACCGCGCCGAGAACGCCGCCGCCGCGCAGGCCGCCCTCGGCGAGGACGAGTGGGCGAAGCTCGCGCACCCCGAGCTGGACCCGCTCGTGACGCGCATCTTCGCGCTCATCCAGCCGACGATCATCCGCACCCGCACGCAGTCGCTCGAGGAGCAGGGCTTCGACCCGCGCTACGCGATCGACACGTCGCTCCACCCGTACCCCGTCTCGCAGACGCTCTACTACGTGCAAGGGGTGCTCGGGCTCACGCCGCCGCAGGTGTTCCAGAACCCGAACGATCCGGGGACGCTCGGCTTCGTTCACGCGCACACCCCTGCCGTCGTGCTCGGCCGTGGTGCCTTCGAGCTCAACGCGCCCACGCAGGTGCTCGCGTTCCTCGCGGGGCGCCACCTCGCGTCCTTCCGCCAAGGGTTCTACGTCCGCCACCTCGTCCCGACCGGGACGGGCCTCAAGGCGTGGCTCTTCGCGGCCATCAAGCTCGTCGTGCCGCAGTTCCCGGTCGCGGGCGAGCTCGCCGGTCAGGTCGACGAGGCCCTCCAGGCCATGACCCAAGACTTCCAAGGTCAGGCGCGTGACGTGCTCGCGAGCGTGGTCACGAAGCTCCTCCAGGCGGGCGGCGCGCTCGACCTGAAGCGCTGGGTCGCGTCGATCGACTACACCGCCGATCGCGCGGGCTTCCTCTTGGCACACGACCTCCAGGTCACGACCGAGGCGATGCGCACGCACGAGGACGGGTCGAGCGTCCCGGTGAAGGAGCGCATGAAGGAGCTCGTGCTCTTCAGCACCTCGGAAGACTACTTCGCGCTCCGCCAGAAGCTCTCGATCGCGATCGACTCTTGAGCGACGAGGCACCGAAGGCCGACGAGCCGGGGCTCAAGAAGAGCCTCGGTCTCGTCGACGCGACCCTGCTCGTCGTGTCCTCGGTCATCGGTGTAGGTATTTTCTTTACACCTGGCGCGGTCGCCACGGCGCTGCCGAGCCGCGGCTGGTTCTTTGCGGCGTGGCTCGTGGGGGGGCTCCTCTCGCTCGCCGGTGCGCTCGCGAACGCGGAGCTCGGCGCCATGTTCCCGCGGGCAGGGGGCGACTACGTCTACCTGCGCGAGGCCTACCACCCGGTCGCTGGGTTCCTCGTCGGGTGGCTCTCGTTCTTCGTCATCTACGCCGGCACCGTCGCGACCCTCGCGGTGGGCTTCGCCGACGGGGTGGCGAGCTTCTTTCCGATGGCCCCGCTCGCGAAGCAGGGCCTCGCGGCGTTCGTGATCCTGGTCACCTCGGGCGTGAACGCGATGGGCGCGCGCGCCGGCGCCAGGGTCAACAACGTGAGCGCGTTCTTCAAGGTCGGCGCGCTGGTCGCCATCGTGCTCGCGGGCCCGCTCTTCTTCGGCAAGGCCGCCCCCGCGCCCGCCGCCTCCGTCGGCGACGGACCGGTGGTGTTGTCGTTCGGAGCGGCGCTCTCGCCCGTGCTCTTCACGTACCTCGGGTGGAATGCGTCGGTGTACGTCGCGAGCGAGATCCGCGACGTCGAGCGCACCTTGCCACGCTCGCTCTTCGTGGGGCTCTTCGTCTGCACCACGGTGTACCTGCTCGTGAACGCGACCTACGCGACGACGCTCCCCATGGCCAAGCTCGCGGGGGAGGGGGCCGTGGGCAAAGCGACGGCCGTGGCCCTCTTCGGCGAGCGCGGCGGAACGCTCGTGTCCGTCCTCATCCTCGCGTCGGTCTTGGGCGCGCTCAACGCGAACACGCTCGTCGGTCCGCGCATCGCCTACGCGATGGCGAAGGATGGGCTCCTCTTCAAGCAGGTCGCCAAGGTGCACGGGCCGTCGGGCGCGCCGCGCGTCGCGATCGCGGTCCAGGCCGCGGTGGCGCTCGCCGTGGTCTTCGGCCTGCGTGGCTTCTTGAAGGCCCTCGACTACACGACGTTCGCGATCGTGCTCGCGACCATCGCCGATACGCTTGCACTCTACATGCTTCGCGTGAGGCGCCCCACCCACCCGCGGCCCTACCGCGCGTGGGGCTACCCTGTGGTCCCGTTCTTCTACGTCGTCGCGAGCCTCGGCATCGCGGCCTCGATGCTCCGCGAAAAGCCGCGTGAGTGCGGGATCGGCCTCGCCATTTTGCTCGCCGGGCTGCCGTTCTACGCGCTCTTTCGCCGCACGCGCCGCTGAGGGGTGGACGAACCCTCCGTCCTTCGCGATGATCCCCCCATGGCGAAGGTGAAAGAGCTGATGTCGCAGAGCGTGCTCACGCTCTCTCCCGAGTCGACCCTCGAAGAGGCCGCGCAGACCTTGGCGAACCTCGGCGTGAGCGGCGCGCCCGTTGTCGAGGGCGACAAGCTCGTCGGGGTCTTCTCCAAGTCGGACATCGTCGACGATCTGTCCGACGGGGCCATCGATCTGACGGACCTCGTCCGCAAGACGATGTCCCGTTCGCCGCTCACGGTCGGCCCGGACGACGACCTCTCGGTGGCGATACGGCTCTTCGCCGAAAAGAAGGTGCATCGCATCGTGGTGGTCGACGGCACCGAGGTCGTCGGCATCATCACCCCCCTCGACATCGTGCGGGCCGTCCACGAAAAACTCATCTAAGTCGATGGGTTAGGGCACTTCTTGACAAAACCTGACGCGCCGTTCAGAAAAATGTCTGGCGAGCGGTCGCGCTCGGAGCCATGCTGGGGCCATGAAGCGTTGGGCGCTCGTGTGCGGTCTCGTGGCGATGACGTTTGGTGTGGCCGGCTGTGCCGACGAGATCGAGCCCCCGCGGTACGCCGTGCTCACGCCCTCCGAGCGTGCACAGACTCGCCCCGCCGAGGGCCAAGTGGTCGTGCGGCACACCCCGCCGCCGGAGCCCGTGGTCGAGGACGAGCTCGGCTCCAAGCCTCGCCTGCGGCACACCCTCCGCCTCGGCTCGGACGGGGCGACCTACCCCGAGGTCGCAGGCTCCAGGCCGGTGGCTCCGCCGCCCCCTCCGGGCGTCACGGTCGTGGTGAACAACAACATCACCCAGCAGCAGGTGGTGGCGGTGGGCGGGGGAGGCTACGGCCCCCGCGGCGCGTACGGGGCGCCAGGGTACGGCACCTACGGTCGGCCCACGTACGGCAGCTCGCCCTCGATTTCGACGCCGGTGCAGCCGCAGGCTCCGCTGTCGAGCCCGCCCATCGGCGGAAACTGGGCGCCGCCGCGCAACTTCGGGCCCCCCGCGATGCGGTGACACGGTGGCGGGCGCGCCGACCCCCAAGGCGCCGAAGAGCGCCCTCCACGAGGCCTTCGATCTCGTCCGGGTCGACAGGAGCGCCCGCACCACACGGACGCTCGTGCTCGGGGCGAGCCTCGTGGCCCTCGGTGGCAGCGCGCTCGGCGCCGCGTTCGCCCACAGGCTCGGCGCCGGAGCGGCCCTCGGAGGAGCGCTCTCCGGGGCCGTTCTGCTCTTCGTGGGGCTACTGGTCGGCTTCGGGACGATGGTCGCCACGTTGCTCGAGAACGCGTACCTGGGCCTGCGCGAGGACGGCATCGTCCTCCACGACGACCGCGGCGAGCTTCTCATCGCGTGGGACGAGGTCGCGCGGGTCGAGCACCGGCGGGGCGCCATCGTCATCACCGAGCACGGCGGTCGCGAGCAGATCTTCTACGCTGGGAACGCCTCCGAGGCCGTCGCCGCTCGCATCGAGCTCGTCCGCCGCCGCGCGGCTCTCGGGATGGTCGGCGCGGGCCTCCGCGCGTAGGGACGGCTCGTCGGCCGTGTGAGCCGCCTCGAAGTCCGTGTAGGCGAGGTACCCGTAGCTGCCCACACGCAGCGCGAGGCCGTGCTCGAACGCCCCGCGAGCGAACGTCGCCGTACCCGACATGGTCCGCGCGCGCACGAAGGGCGACGTGAGGCCCGCGGTCCCGAGGACGTCGGCGACGTTGCGGGGGCCCGAGCCGAGGGCTCCCGGGCGGGCCTTGGGAACCGTGCGCCGAAGCACGACGTCGACCTCGCCGTGCCCGTTGTGGAACACGAAGAGCGAGGTGCGCCCGTTCTTGGCGTTCGCGTAAGCGAACACGTCGTGGCGGACGTGCCCGTGGGCGTCCTCGACGACGAAGAGCTCGAAATTCTCGACCCCGGCGAAGAGCCTGCGCTCCCTCAGAAGTGGAGCCATTTCGCGCATGTGGCGATCGTATGCACCTTGATCCACGGCCTCGTCCCAGCGTGGCGCGTGAAACTCCATGCCGTACTTCTCGGAGTAGGCCTCGACCTGGCCGTGGGAGAAGAGCGGGAGCCCCGGGAGCGTGCACATCATGGCGCACGCGCCGAAGTACTTGTCTCCCGTGCCGAACGCGTAGCGGGCCGGCTCCTCGTCGGGGTTCGAGAGAAAGTGCACGAAGCGCCCGAGGACCTCGGGCTCGTCGGCGAGGGCGCTCGCGAGCATCGCGAAGTAACCCGCGTTGTCCTCCGAGCGGAGCTTGTGCATGAACGCCGAGTCGTAGACGCGGTGCATGCCGAAGTCGCGGACGAACGTGCCTTCCATCATCCAGAAGGCCTCGGCGAGGAGGAGCGTGTCGGGCAGCTCCGCGGTCACGCGATCGACGACGTCACGCCAGAACTCGGTCGGGCACGCGGCCTGGAACTCGGCGTCCGTCATGGCGTGGGCCGCGCGCGAGGCGATCGCGCCGCCCTCTCCGGGCTTCGGGAACCATAGGCGCCGCACGTGGCGCTTGGCGAGGGTCATGGCCGCGTCGAAGCGCACGACCGGGAACATCCGACATACGTGCAGAATGCACTCCATGACGGCCTCGCGCACGTCGGCGCGGGAATAGTCGAGCTGCGCGGTGTCGTTCCAGGGCAGGCCCGTGCCGTCGTTGCCGTGGTAGACGTAGCGCGTCTCGCCGGTGCGTGTGTCGCGCCGCTCGAACACGACGGCCGCGTCGGAGCGATCGTCGTAGCCACGCTCAAGCCGCACTTCGACGTGCGGGTGATCTCCGAGGTTCGGCCCGTCGAAGCGGTAGCTCGGGTAGGGGGGCTTCGGGAGCGACAAGAAGCGCTCGGGGTGGTCGTAGATCCAACCCGACGTGAGGCCCATGTGGTTCGGCACCATGTCGGCGCCGAGCCTGAGGCCCACGCGCGCTGCGCGGTCGCGGAGCACCTCGTAACCGTGCGCGCCGCCGAGGTCGTCGGCGATGCGGTAGTCGAAGATCGCGTAGGGGGAAGCGGCGGCCTCGTGGTCTCCTCGGGCCACCTTCACGGTGCGCGAGGCGGCGCTCCGCTCCCACAGGCCGATGAGCCAGAGCGTGGAGATCCCGAGCGACCGGAGCTCGGCCAGGGCCTCCTCGGGGATGTCCCCGAGGGTGCGGATGGGCCGCCCGAAGCGCTTCGTGAGCTGCGCGAGCCACACGAGCGTGTTCTTCGCGATGACGACGGTCTCGGGCATCCAGTCGCGGTCCGCGGTGAACCTCGCCGGGGCATCGGCGTCGCCCCCGATCGCCGTGCCGTGGCCCGCGCCGAGCCCGCCCCCGGCCGCGCCGTGCGTCATCGCGAAGCGCAGGGACAGGCCGCGGGCCTCTTCACGGCCGAGATCTTGCCCGAACCGCACGCGCCGCATGCTCCCGACGTCGTCGAGGAAGATGCCCCAGCGCGCCTCGATCCACGCGAGCTGCTCGAACACCGAGCCCGAGACGCGCCCCGGCGCGAGCAAGCTGTCGAGGAGGCTCTCGCCCGCGACGACGCCGCTGTCCTCGCCCGCGAGCACGGTCTTCGTGCGCGCGACGACCTCGCCGAGCTCGGGGGGCGCCGAGGTCCAAGCCGCGACGGAGTCGATCTTGCGGTAGGCAGGATTCTGGCTCGAAACCCAGAGGAGCAGCATCTCCTCGCACGCCCACGCGAGCCTGTGGTCGCCCTCGTCGAGGAAAGCCTCGGCCGTCACGGTGCCGTCGAACACGGAGGGGGGAGGGAAGGCGCGCACGAACGCGAGGGCCGCGGCGCGAGTCCCTTCGGCGTACGTCTCGCGGAGGGTATGGGCGATCGCCGCGAGCGCGCCGCCGTGCTTCGACACGACAACGTGCAGAAGCTCGTGCAGGAGCGCGAGGGCCGTCACCTCGGCAGGTGTCGCCTCCGTCCCCTCGGCGAGCGCGAAGGCGGCGGTCGTGTCGACCTCGACGAGATCCCCGAGCTGCGAGAACGCCTCGTGCGGCAGGTTACGCTTGGCCCGCTCGGTCCCCAGCACGTGAAAATAGCGACGCAAATTAGCACCTCACAGATGAGTGACGGTCATACGCCGGAACCGGACGCCGCGCAAACGGACCGTGCGCGATTTTCCCTCGTGATGCTACCCAAGCGCCCGAAAGAGCGGGACGATGCGCCAAACCCGCTGCCCCGAGGCCCCCGTTGCTCGACCTTCCGTCCCCGCTCCCGTGCCCCCCGAACGAGCCCGTTCTGACCTACGCCCCGGGCTCCCCCGAGCGCGGCGCGCTGAAGGCCGAGCTCGCGCGCCTCTCCGGCGAATGCCCCGACATCCCTCACGTGATCGGGGGCGAGGCCGTGCACGAGGGCGCCCCGTTCGACGTGAGGTCCCCGCACGCGCACCACAAGGTGATCGGCCGCGCACGCCACGGGGGTCACGCCATGGCCGAGCGGGCGATCGCCGCCGCCAAAAAGGCCGCCCCGGAGTGGGCCGCGATGCCGCTCCTCGCGCGCGCCCGCATCTTCCAGCGCGCCGCCGACCTCCTCGCCGGCCCGTTTCGGCAGCGCCTCAACGCCGCCACCATGCTCGGCCAGAGCAAGACCGCCTTCCAAGCCGAGATCGACGCGGCCTGCGAGCTCGTCGACTTCTTGCGCTTCAACGCCTACTTCGCGACGCGGCTCGTGGAGCAGCCGATCTCGCCGCCCGGGGTCATAAACCAGGTCGAGCTCCGCCCGCTCGAGGGCTTCGTGCTCGCCGTGACGCCCTTCAATTTCACGGCCATCGCGGGCAACCTCCCCGCCTCGTGCGCGCTCATGGGCAATGTGGTCGTGTGGAAGCCCGCCGAGACGCAGGCCCTCGCCGCGCACCACACGGTGGCCTTGTTCGAGGCCGCCGGGCTCCCGAAGGGCGTCATCAACGTCGTGCACGGGGAGGGCGCGAGCGTCGGGGCGGCGTGCCTCGCGAGCCCCGACCTCGCCGGCATCCACTTCACGGGCTCCACCCGTGTCTTCCAGTCGCTCCTCCGCGGCGTCGGCGAGCGCATCGCGTCCTACCGGAGCTACCCGCGTGTGGTCGGCGAAACGGGCGGAAAAGACTTCGTTTTTGCCCACCCGAGCGCCGACGTCGAGGCCCTCGCGGTGGCCCTCGTGCGGGGCGCGTTCGAGTTCTCGGGGCAGAAGTGCAGCGCCGCCTCGCGCGCCTACGTCCCGAAATCGCTCTGGCCGAAGCTCGAGAAGCTCCTCGTGTCCCACGTCGCCGAGCTGCGCGTAGGGCCGGTCGACGACTTCCGCACGTTCATGGGCGCCGTGATCGACGAGCGCGCCTACGCGAGGCTCGCTGGCTGGCGCGATCGCCTCAAAGCCGACGCGTCGTGCACGCTCGTCGCCGAGGGGCCGTGGTCGAACGCCGAGGGCTACTTCGCCGGTCCCACGATCTTCAAGGTCGGCGATCCGAAACACGCGCTCTTCCAGGAGGAGCTCTTCGGGCCCATCTTGGGCATCTACGTCTACGACGACGCCGACGTCGAGGCGGCCCTCGGCCTCGTCGACGAGACGAGCCCCTACGCGCTCACGGGGGCCATTTTCTCGGAGGATCGCGCGTTCGTGTCCCACGCGGCGCACAGGCTTCGCCAAGCCGCGGGCAACTTCTACGTGAACGACAAGCCCACCGGCGCGGTGGTCGGCCAACAGCCGTTCGGAGGCGCCCGAGGCTCGGGCACGAACGACAAGGCCGGGAGCGCGTTCAACCTGCTGCGCTGGGCCTCTCCTCGCACCGTCAAAGAGACGTTCGTGCCCCCTCGCGAGGTGCTCTACCCGTCGATGCGAGAGGCGTGAGCCGATCCGGCGGGCACGAGCGAACGCCACGTGCCCGCCCAGGTCTCGAGTCGCCTCGGCTCGCTCAGTCGACCTTGGGCGTGACGCCCATTTCTTTCAGCAGGTGATCTCCGCCGTCGACGGCGTCGAGCAGCCAGAGCACGTACCGGATGTCCACGTGGATGCTGCGTGTGATCTCGGGCAAAAAGAGCCAGTCCGAGGCCATCGCCTCGTAGTTGCCGTCGAACACGAGGCCCGTGAGGTGCCCGCGCGCGTCGAGCGTCGCGCTCCCGGAGTTGCCGCCGGTGATGTGGAGGTCGGCCAAGAAGTCGACCGGGACCTCGCCGAGCGTCGCGTCGACGTAGGGCCCGAAGCGCTTCGCCGAGGCCGCCGCGACGAGCCGCTCGGGCACGTCGAACGGCTCTTTTTTCGTGTTCTTCGCGAGCATCTCGGAGAGCGTCGTGAAGGGCCGGTAGGGCTTCGCGTCCTTCTTCGGCGCATATCCGCGCACCGTTCCATACGTGACGCGCAGGGTGCTGTTCGCGTCGGGAGCGAGCTCGACGCCGGCCACCTCGCGCTTCGCGTCCACGTAGCGCGCCTTCACGGGGAGCATCCGCCCCTCGAGCGCGTGCTCGCGATCCTCGGCCGCCTCGACCAGCGGGACGAGCTTCCGCGCGAGCACGATCAGCGGGTCCTTCGAGGCCGCGATGTCCTTCGTCTTCGCGAGGCGGAAGAGGTCCTTCCGGACGCGCGGATCCTCGAGCTTCGTCTTCGCGTAGAGAGCGGAGATCGCCTTCTTCGCGTCCTTCACGTCGCCGCTCGGGAGCGCGATCTTGAACGCCGGAGAGCGCTCCTCGGGCCGGACCTTGGCGATGCGCTCGAGCGCGAGGAGAAACATGCCCTCGTCGAGGGGGCGGGCGTAGCTCTTCTCGAGCGCCGCGAGGGACTGCTCGATCCGGGGGAGGTTCCGCTCCTGGAAATCGGGGCGCCGATCGGCGTCCGGTCGCGCGCGCTCCTTCACGGCGCGCACGATCTGGACCGCGGCCTGGAGCAGGCTCGGGAGCATCAGGTCGGAGCGCACCTCGGCGTCGGCCTCGCGCGTCTTCGCGAACTCGTTCACGATCGAACGGAGGTCGGCGAGCACGTCTCCGTATTTGGCGCGCCGGGCCGGCTCGGCCTCGACGAAGGCCGTGAGCTTGGCGTCGTCCTCGGACTTTTTCTGGGCGAGGCCCCCGGCGACGAGCCCTTCGAGCTGCCCCTTCGTGTTCGTGAGGGCGTTCCCGAAGCGTCGCACCTGCGGCGTCGCCTTGATCTTCACGTCCTCCGAGGCCGCGCCGAGCTCGGCGAGCCGCGCCAACGCGTCTTCGCAGAGCTTCTGACGACGCGGGTACGAGAACGCGATCGCCTCGTCGACCTCGGGCCCCGAGCGCCACGACTGGGTGCGCCCCGGGTACCCGGCGACCATCACGAGGTCCCCCTCTTCGAGGGGCTTCGTCGCCACGGTGAGGAAATGCGGTGGCGCGTAGGGGACGTTGTCCGGCGAGTAGTCGGCGGGTTTCCCGTCTTTGCCCACGTACGCGCGGAACATGGACACGTCGCCCGTGTGGCGGGGCCAGCGCCAGTTGTCGATCTCGCCGCCGTAGTTGCCGACGCCCGACGGAGGCGCGTAGACGAGGCGCACGTCACGAATTTCCATCTGGTCGATGAGCACGTGCATCTTGCCCGCGTAGTACGAGACGACCGAGCAGCGTGTGCCAGGGCGGTCCTTCTCGCACGCCGCCACGAGCTCCTTGCCGTGCCGCTCCACGATCTCGTAGCGCTTCTTCGGATCGGCCTCGGCCATGGCCCCGTCGAGCACCTTGGCGGTCACGTCCTCGAGCTTGCGGGTGACGTAGACGCGCGCTTGGGGCCCGTTCGAACGCTCCTCCGCCCGCGTCTTCGCCATGAACCCGTCGCGGAGGAGGTTTTCTTTCGGGGTGGAGTTGTAGCCGAGCGCGCCCGTCGCGCAGTGGTGGTTCGTGATGACGAGCCCCTCGCGCGACACGAAGGACGCCGAGCAACCCCCGAGGCTCACGACCGACGAGAGCACGCTCGACGTGGGGCTCGCGAGGTCCTTCGGGTCGAGCTCGAGCCCGAGCTTTTTCAGCGTCTCGGCGTGTTTGGGCGCCGCCATCTGCGACGGCATCCACATGCCGCCAGGGTTCTCGAAGGCCACCTTCGGCGCCTTCGGGGGCGCGGCGCTCGCGCTCGGGGCTGGGGGGGCCTTCGGTGTGGCCGGCGGCGGGGGAGGGGGAGGGAGCGCCTCGGGTCCACACGCGGACACGAGACCGAGGGCGAGAGGCAACACGAGCACGAGCGAAAGGCGACGCATATCGACCTCGAACAGTATGAAACTCTTGGGTTTTTGAGCGGCCGCCGCTCGCGGGCGCCGACCGGTGCTCTAGCAAACCTCGGCCCGGGCGTCACCCTTCACCACGGCTCGGAGAACGCGGGGCTCGGCCCGCCGGGGACACGAATGCGACGCGCGCAAAGCTCGACTCGCTCGGGCGCGAATGGCAATTGTCCGTGGGCTCGGATACGTTTGGCGCGGCGTCCGTCCAACTCCCCAGGTCCGGTCTCGCACATGATCCGATTCCCGAAACGCACCTCGAAGGCCGACAGCATCAGCGACGCCGACATCCTCGAGGCCGAGGTCGTCGAGGACGCGGCCGCCACTTCGGAGCTCCTCGCGATCGACGACGCCGACCTCATCCTCACCCCCGGGGCGCCTCTCGAGCCCGAAGGGGTCCAGAACGTCATGGCCTCGCTCGAGGCCGAGGTGTCGCGTGCGATCGGCCCCGGCAACCCCGGGCTCGCCGGCGCCCCCCTCGCGCCCGCGAAGCCCGCTCCGGTGGCCCGCTCGGCGGCGTCGCCCGTCCACGCGCCGGAGCCCGTATCGGTTCGTCCGGCCCCATCCAGCAGCGCGCCCTCGGCGCCCTCGTCCTCCGTGATCGTCGCGCCGCAGCCGAGCTCGCCGTTCGTCGTCGCCCACGCGGTCATGGTGCCGGTCCCCGCGCAACCGCTGCCTTCGGCGCCGATCGTGCCCACCAAAGCCGAGCCTCAGGTGGTGGTGGTGCGCGAGAAGCCTGCCGTGGCCTGGGCGGTCGCGTGCCTCGCGCTCGGCGCCCTCGGGGCCATCGTGGGCATGCGCGTCGCGAGCGGTCTTTCGCGCCCGGTGGCGACCGGGGCTCCGCTGGCCGCACCACCCCCGCCGTCTGCGGTCACCGCGCCAGCACCGGTCGCCCCACCGCCCGCTGCCGCCCCGCCGAGCCCCGAGGCCCTCCTCTCGGCTCCGAAGCCCGCCGCGAGTGATCCTGCCGCGGTCGTCGCGTTCGACGAAAAAGACGCCGTCCACGTCGTCGCGGCGCCCGCGCCGGTCGCCCCCCCGTCGCCACCCAAGCCTGCTGCGGCCCCCGCCGAGGCGAAGCCCGCCCCCTCGTCCTCGGGCCCCGCCCCCTCGAAACCTGGGGAGCCCCCGCCGCTCCTCCCCGACGGGCCCTCCAAGGTCGCTACGGCCGCGCCCCCGCCTCCCCCGGCCGCGCCCCCGCCTCCGGCCAAACCCGCGCGCGTGAAGACGCCCGAGGAGCAGCTCCTCGAGGCCCAGCTCAAGGCCGCCCAAAAGTAGGCCGAGGCGTTCTGCACGCCGCGTAAGTGCCCGATACCAAAGAAGAAAGGCCCGCGCACCGGGGAGGTGGCGGGCCTTCGTGTCACGCTCGAGCGGAGCGCGCCGAGGTCACTTCGGCACGGGCGGCGCCGAGATGAGCTTCAGGTTCAAGCCACCCGGGTACTGGTAGCTCGTGTTGGCGCCGTACCCGACCACCTGGATGCCGACGGGCTTGGCCGACTCGAGCGCGTGTGCGCCGTTCTTGCCCGGTCCGAGCTTCACCCGGAAGACGCCGAGGCCGTTCGCGATGGTCGTGAAGGTGCTCGCCGGGACCGCCACCCCGTCGACCTTGGGGGCCGAGTCCTGCGCGCCGACGATGTCGACGAACGTGACGTCGTAGTCGTCGGGGGCGAGGAAGAGGTACTTCGTGCGGAACTGCTCGACCGACGCGAACGTCGTGAGCGACGGGTCGCCGCGCTGGGCCTCGGTGAGGTTTCCGAGCTCCGCCGCCCCGACGAGCAGGCCGACGACGGCGAACTCTTGCGAGCCCTGCACGTCGAACGCCTCCGACACGAGCTCGCAGTCGACCACCTCTCCCGCCTGAAGGGTCGCGGGGCACTTGGCGGGCTTCGCGGGCGCGTAGGTGAGCGTCGTGTTGTCGCGGTTGCCGACGAAGCGCACCCAGTGTTTCACCCCGCCGCCCTTCGGGCCGGTGGGCGGCGCGACGACGTAGCGCTTCCCGAGCGTCTCGGCGGGCGCCACGGTCTCTTCGACGTGGTCGCAGTAACCCTTGCCGGCGGGCACGTTGACACAAGGGAGGCCGGCGATCACCTGGACCGGCTTGGTCGACGTGATGAGCGTCCCCGAGAAATCGAACCGCTCGCCCTTGTCGCTCACGAGCTCGGCGACGTCACCCGCCTTGGCCATGTTCAGCGTGAGCGTACCGCCGCCGTTCGTGGCCGGGATGGGCGCGCCGCCCGCGAGCACCTTTCCGGGCCCGGAGAGCCGGACGGTGACGGTCGTGTTGTCCTCCACCGCCGTGATGGCGATGTGAGGTCCCATGATGTCTTGCTTGGGAGTCGGCGGGAAGATCGGGATGGGGTTCGGGACCTCGGGGCTCGTCCAGCCCTTGTAGCCCGTGACGCGGACGTTCGTCGTGAGGGCCGTGCTCGGCAAGAGGAGCGACGCGTCGTTCGAGTAAGAGAAACAGCCTACGCCGCCGTTGCCCGGGCACGTGCTCCAGTTCTTCGCGGGGGGGCTCGCGTCGGGACCGGCGTCCGGGGGGAGGGGCCCTTCGCCGCCCTCGCCCTTGTACTGGAGCGCGTTGAACTGCGCGACGATCACGGGCACCGAGCTGACCAAGTGGTAGGCGCCGCCGGTCGCGTAGACCGAGGCCGTGAGCGGGGTCGCGCTGCCTTGATTGTCGGCGTCGGGCCCCTTCAGCGAAGCCACCCACGGCAGGTAGATCTTGCGGAGCTCGCCGGCCGGGACCTGCACCTGCTTCGAGAAGTTGTTCGGCCCGGTGACCGTCACGTTCGCGACGTTCTGCCCCGTGTTCGAGACGACCACGGCGTAGTCGAAGATCGACCACACGTTGTTCGCGTTGACGGTGGGCCAGTAGTCGCAGCCCACGTACGACTTGGTCTGCTTCGCCTCGTTGCAGTCGACCGGGTCGCGCGTCTCGCCGGCCGGCGGCAGGATGGACCCGTCGGCGGGCTCGAACCCACTGTCCGTGAAGGAGCCGCCGTCGACCGGCGTGATGGTCGCGTCGATCGAGGTGTCGGGCTCGTCGAACTCACCCTCGGGGCGCGGCGTGGAGCCGCACGCGGCGATGACGGCGGGGACGAACGAGGCGGCGACGAAGGCTAGGGGAAGGAGGCGAGCGCGCATGCGTCGGGGCTAGCACGAAACGCGCTTGGCGCCGCTCGTTCGTCACGAATTTGCCGCGCTCAGGTAGGACGTTTGACTACGTGCGAACGATCGGATCCTCGCGGCGCGGCGGCGACGAAAGGTGGGCCACCCCCCACGTCCGGGGCTACCTTTCGCCGCGTGAAGCTCGCGCTCGCCACCTTGCCGCCGGAGCCTCCGGGCCCTCCGCGCGGGGTCTTTCTGTTCCTCCACGGCATCCTCGGCTCCGGCACGAACTGGCGGGGGTTCGCGAAGCGCTTGCTCGCGGGGAGGCCGGGGCTCGAGGCGTGGCTCGTCGACCTCCGAATGCACGGGCGCTCGCAGGGGTTTCCGCCTCCGCACACCGTCGAGGCGTGCGCCCAGGATCTCGTGGCGCTCGCCGCGAGCGAGGGCAAGACCGTGACGCACGTCCTCGGCCACAGCTTCGGCGGCAAGGTCGCGATGGCCTTCGCGCTCGCGCGACCGGAGCCCCTCGAGCGGGTCTTCGTGATCGACTCGCACCCGGGGATCCCGAAGGTCCAGCGGGGCTCCGAGACCACCGTGCGTGTGCTCGAGCTCCTCCGCGCGGCGCCCCCGAGCTTCGCCACGCGGGACGCGTTCACGGCCCATTTCGTCGGGCAAGGGCTCGATCGCGGCGTCACGGCGTGGCTCGCGATGAACCTCGCGCAAGAGGGAGATCGCTTCGTCTTCCGCCTCGACCTCGACGCCATCGAGGCCCTCCTCCACGACTACCTCGTGACCGACGGCTTCGCGCTGCTCGAGGCGCCGCCGCCGAGCTTCGAGGGTCGCGTGGTCGTCGTGAAAGGTGGGGCCTCACCCACGGTCGACGCCGAGGCCGAGGCTCGAATTCGCGCCGCCGCCGAAGCGCGTCCCTCGAACGTCGCGCTCGAGACCATCCCGAACGCCGGCCACTGGGTCCACGTCGACGCCCCCGACGCGCTGCTCGCCGTCATCGCCCGCCACCTCGAGACCTGAAAATCCCGAACGAAACCGAGCGTGAGGGACCTATGTCGAATTCCTGTTGACACGGCCGCCAGCGCGAGTATGGTGCGCCGCGTTCTCGACGCCGACGAAAGAAGGGTCGAGGTCGCGCTTCCCCTTCATTCGGGAATCGTCTAATGGCAGGACAACGGATTCTGATTCCGTTTATCTAGGTTCGAATCCTAGTTCCCGAACTACGCCGACCGCGATCAGAACGCCCGGCACGCTTCGCTTCTTCACATACGAGTATCCCTGGCCCCATCGTCTAGCGGTTAGGACATCGGCCTCTCACGCCGGTAACACGGGTTCGATTCCCGTTGGGGTCGCAAAAAAGTGAGAATCACCCCGGAATGGCAACGCCACCCGGGGTGTCGTCTTTTGGACAACCTCCTTCCCGAGGGCCGCGGAGGGCCACACCCTTCCGTCGCCCGCGAACGTGGGTAAGAGTGCCGCCATGGTCGAAAAGAACCCGATCACGCCCGAGGGTTTCGAGAAGCTCCGCGCCGAGCTCCACCACCTGCGCAGCGTCGAGCGCCCCCGCATCATCCAAATGATCGCCACCGCCCGCGAGCACGGCGACCTCAGCGAGAACGCCGAGTACCACGCCGCGCGGGAGAAGCAGTCCTTCACCGAGGGGCGCGTGAAGGAGCTCGAGGACAAGCTCGCGCGCGCCGAGGTGATCGATCCGTCCAAGATCGAGAGCTCGCGCGTCGCGTTCGGCGCCTACGTGAAGCTCCTCAACGTGAAGACCGACGAAGAGGTCGTCTACCGGATCCTCGGGGCGGACGAGTCGGACATCGAGCAGGGGCTGCTCAGCATCACGAGCCCCCTCGCGCGCTCGCTCCTGGGCAAAGAGGCCGGCGACGAGGTGAAGGTGCGCATGCCCGGCGGTGAGCGCACCTACGAGGTCGTCGACGTGTCCTACAAGTGAGCTCGGCGTGTGGGCGGCGCCGCGTCCGTGGCGTCATCGCGAGGATCGGCGTCCGATGGGATCTTTGCCGACCTCGGTGAGCCACGCGGGGCCGATCGAGGCGCTCCCGGGCATCGGCCCGAAGACGGCCGCGCGCCTCCGCGAGCACGGGATCGAGGCGCCGCTGGACCTCGTCCTTTGCCTGCCGATCTGGGCCGCCACGCTCGACGACGCGCGCGAGATCGAGAGCCTCGGCGACGAGGACCTCTCGCCATCCGCGGAGAGGATCGTGGCCATCCGCGGCGTGGTGAGGCGGGTCTCCGTCGCGTTTTTTCGCGGGCGGAGCACGACCCGCGTGAGCCTCGCCTCGAGCGACGGGCGGGCGAGCCTCGACCTTCGGTACCCCTACCGCGCGCACGCGATCCTGGCCCTCGAGCTCCGCGAAGGGGAGCCCATCGTGGCCGCCGGGAGGCTCCTCCGCGACGGCCGCGGCAAGCGCTACCTCCTCGCCCCGAAGGTCGCTCGCACGGGGACCACCCGCGTGTTCCTCGAGTACCCCGACGCGGTCACGAAGGTGCGCGGGGCGATCGACGCGGCCGTCGAGCTCGCGGAGGGATGCCCCATCGCGCCGACCGTCGTCTCCGAGGCGTGTGGGATCGCGCCCGGCCTGCTCCGCGAGGCCCACGGGGGGGACCCTCGAGCCCTCCGTGACGCGCGCGTCGCCCTCGCGATCGCCGAGGCCACCGCGCGTCGCTACCTGAGCGCGCGAGAGCCTCCACCACGCGCGATCGCCGTCCCAGGGGTCGCCGAGGCCGCAGACAGGCTCGCCGCGGCGATGACGCTCACCTTCACCGTCGACCAGTCCCGCACCATCGCCGACGTCGCGGCCGACATGTCGCGGGAGGTGCCGATGCGCAGGCTCGCCCTCGGCGACGTTGGCACGGGCAAGACGATGGTGGCGCTCGCGGCGTTGCTCGCGGCGGCCTCGGCGGGCCTCCGGGCCACCGTGTTCGCGCCGACGGTCGCGCTCGCGGAGCAGTGGCACAAGGTTGTTCTAAATGCTCGTATCTCCATGGGAATGCCGTTTTCCCTCGGGCTCGTGACCTCGGCCACCGAGGCGCTCCCCCAGGCGTTCGACGTGTGCGTGGGGACGCACGCGCTCGCGTCTCGTCGTGCCGGGTCCGCGGCGCTCGTCGTGATCGACGAGCCCCAACGCACGGGCACGGCGCTCCGAAGCACGCTCGTCGACGCGGCCGGGATGCTGTCGCCGCACGTGCTCCTGCTCACCGCGACGCCGCTCCCTCGGACCCTCGCGCTCGCGCTCGCCCCGGACGACGCGCTCACGGTCAGCGAGCTCGGTCGGAGGCCCCTCGCGACCGCGCCGACCGTCACGCGGATCGTACCCTCTGCCGCCCTCGACGCCGCCCTCGTGGGCCTCGACGCCGAGGTGCGCGCGGGCGCGCGGGTGTTCGTGGTGGGGCCACGCGTCGCGCGCGGGGCCGCGGGTGCGCCCGGGCTCGCGGAGGTCGCCGCGAGGGTCTCGAAGGCGCTCCCGTGGGCCACCGTGGCGATCGCCCACGGGGCCTCGGCCGACCTGTCCTCCGTGCTCGAGGCGCTCCGCGAGGGCCGCGTCGACGTGCTCGTCGCGTCGAGCGTCGTCGAGGTCGGCATCGACGTCCCCGAAGCGACGCGCATGATCGTGCTGGAGGCCGACCGCTTCGGGGTCGGGCAGCTCCATCAGCTCCGCGGGCGCGTCGGGCGGGGGGATCTCCCGGGGGAAATGTGGCTCGTCCCGTCCGAGGGCGCGAAGGCCCCTGGCGTACGCCGCATCGAGGCCTTCGTGCGCACGACCTCGGGGGCCGAGGTCGCCCACGGCGATCTCCGCGAGCGCGGCCCTGGCGACCGCCTCGGAGAGCGGCAGTCGGGCACGAGCGAGGCGCCGATCGAGCTCCCCCACGAAGCGATCTCCCGCGCCGTGGCCCGCCTCCTCGAGACGGACCCGGAGCTCGAGTCGCCCGACGCCCGGGTGTTCCAGCGCATCGTCGCGCGCGCTCGGCGAGGGCTCGTGTACGAGGCCGCAGGATGACCCACGCCCGCTCCATGCTCGAGCGCGCGGGCCGCATCCTCTTGGTGTGGGCGTTCGCGATCGCCCTCGAGAACCTGGTCATCGGCTTCGGCTACCGGTCGATGTTCGCCGGGTACTGGGAAATGGCCATCGCGAGGCGCTACCTGTCGCCGCTGCTGCTCGCGGCGCTCGTCGCGCCCGCCGTGACGTTCGCCCTCGTGGCCGAGCTCGGGGTCGCGCTGCGTCGGGCCGGGACGGGGAGGGAGGCGCGCCTCTACGTGGGGCTCGCGGCGCTCTTCGGAGCCGCGGCCGCGCTCTCGGTGTCGACGGGGCGGCACACCGAGAGCTGGGCGGTGCGCGTCCCGTTCATGCTCGTCACCGCGGGGCTCGTCGGAGGCGCGGTGCGCGTCGCGATGCCGCGCTTCATGGCGCTCTCTGCGGGCGCGAGGGCGGGCGTGGCAGGGGCCCTCGCTGCCTCGCTTTGGGTGGCAGATTCTTTCGTACTTCCAAGGCTTTATCCGGGTTTCCACGAGAGCTGCCACTTGGCCTTTCTCGTGGCGCTCGCGGTCCTCGGGGGGGCGCTCCCGGCGAGCCGGGCCGTGACGCGAACGGCGCTCGGCACGCTGCTCGTCTCGGTGGCCCTCATGGGGTACGTGGGCGTCGGCGCGCGCGGGGCGCAGAAGTCCGACAACCTTCGCATGGTGCTGCTCGACCGGGCGCCTCTGCTCGGGCGTGCGGTGAGGCTCGCCGCGTGGATTGCTCCGCCGGAAGCCTCCGACGAGGGCGCCGCGTCGGCGAAGGCGGTGCCGTCGGGCGAGGTCGCGCGTGCGCTCGATTGGACGGGGCGCGACGTCGTGCTCGTGACGATCGACGCCCTCCGCGCCGACCATCTCTCGTCGTACGGATACGCGCGGCCGACCACCCCGAACATCGACGCGCTCGCCGCCCGAGGCACGCGTTTTTCGCACGCCTATTGCCCCACGCCCCACACCTCGTACTCGGTGACCTCGATGCTCACCGGGAAGTACATGAAGCCACTGCTCGCGCTCGGCGTGGGCGAGGGCTCCGAGACCCTGGCGACGCACATGCGCCGGTACGGGTACCGCACGGCTGCTTTCTACCCGCCGGCCGTCTTCTTCATCGACGAGGCGCGGTTCGTGTCGTTCCGGGACTCGGGGCTCGACTTCGAGTACCGGAAGGTCGAGTTCGCCGATCGGGCGACCCGCGTCGCTCAGGTTCGGAGGTATTTGGCGAGCGCGCCGAAGGATCGCCCCCTCTTCCTGTGGGTCCACCTGTTCGAGCCGCACGAGCCGTACGTGGCGCACGAGGGGCGGACGTTCGGCGATCCGAAGCGCCCGACCGACGTCGACGCGTACGACAGCGAGGTCGCCGAGGCCGACGCGACCGTCGGAGAGCTCGTCGCGGACGTCGAGCAGGCGCGGCCCGGCGCGACGTTCGTGGTCAGCGCCGATCACGGCGAGGAGTTCGGGGATCACGGCGGCCGCTACCATGGGACGACGGTGTACGAGGAGCAGGTCCGGGTACCGCTCGTCGTGACCGGCCCCGGAGTCCGCGCGCAGACCGCCGAGGCCCCCGTGCAGACGATCGACATCTTGCCCACGGTGCTGTCCGCGCTCGGCATTCCACGGCCCGCGCGCGTGCGAGGCCGAGACCTCGGCAAGGTCCTCCGCGACGGCGAGACGGCGCCCGAGGAAAAAGCGGGGTTCGCGTTCGCCGAGACCGACGAAGGCACGCTGGTGGCCGAGGGGCGCGACCGCCTCGTGTGCGCGCGCAAGGTCGCGGCGTGTGCCCTCTACGACATCACCACGGACCCGCGCCAAACCAAGGACCTTGGCGCGCACGAGCCCCGCGGCAAGGCCCTCCGCGCGAGGCTCGCGCAGACCGAAAGGGACCATGGTCGCTACGAGGGCGGCACGAAGCTACCCGACGCGCTTCGTCGCGGAAAACAAGGGGAAGCCGACGCCGCGGAGGACGTCGCGGCGCTCTTCGACGACGCGAGCCCCGAGGTGCGGCGGGAGGCGGCCGAGGTCGCGTTCTGGCTGAACCGCCCCGCCGTCACCAAGCTCGCGGCGGAGCGCGCCTTCGGCAGGGAGGACGACGGGCCCACGCGGACGAGCCTCGCCCTTTTGCTCGTGCGCGCTGGTGGCGCCCGCGAGGCCGAGACGACCCTGGTCGTCCGCCTCTTCGAGGGTCACGACGTGGGCCTGCGTCGCAAGGCGGCGCTCGCGCTCGCCGACGGCGGGGATCCGCGGGGCGTGGGCGTCCTCGCGGCGTGGCTCGACGACCGCGGCGCGGGCCTCGAGCTCGACCGGGCGCGCGAGCTGCTCGCGGCGCTGGCGCGTCACAAGGCAAAAGCCGCCGTACCGTCGCTCGTGAGCGCGCTCTCGGACCTACGCATCCGGCCCTACGCCGCCGACGCCCTCGCGGCCATCGGAGACACGTCCGCGCGCCCCGCGCTGCTCGCGGCCTTCGCCGTCGAGCGCTACCGGCCCACGCGAGCGCGGCTCGCCGAAGCGCTCGTGGTGCTCGGAGCAAAAGATGAGCTTTATCAGCCACTTGCCATGTTCGCGGGGATGCCCGAGCCGCTCGACGGCGCCGTCTCGATGGCGCTGCGGGCGGGGCTCCTCGTCCCGAAGCGCGGGGGCCTGAAAGCGGCGGGTGACGGAGGGCTCGTGGCGCGCCTCGAGGGGCTCGTGACGGCACCTCGGCGGCCGTTTCGGGTCCTCGTCGAGGTGGGAGGGCCCGGGGGCGCGGCCGAGGTTCGGGTCGACGGGTCGACCTTCCTGCCTCACGCCGTCGGCCCGAACGGCACCTCGATCGTGGCCGAAGGGACCGCCCCTTCGGCGTCGAACGAGGTGCGCCTCGAGGTCACCCATCCCGCGGGCGTGCGAGGGGCGTGGGTGGTGCCGCTCTCCGACGAGCTCCCCCCACCGCCAAAAGAAGCGTGGGACGGCGGGACCGACGAGGACGACGCGGGGCTTTCCGCGGACGCCAAGGCCGAGTAAGGTCCGCGCCGCAAGGAGCCGCCGTGTCCGACAAGACCGAAAAAGACGCCGACAAGCCCGAGACGACCGAAGACGCCCCCACGACCGACGAGGCCAAGGCCAGCGCCGGCGAGAGCGACGGCGCGGACGAGAACGACGAGACGGACGACGGCGACGACGAGAGCGACGGCGACGGCGACGAGGTTGCCGCGAAGCCGAGCGACGACGCGAAGGCTCCCGCGTCCGCGAAGAAGAAGGTCGTCGAAGAGGACCTCGACCTGAGCGAAGATCCGGAGATCGCGAAGGAGGAGCTCAAGCTCCGCGAGCGTCAGTCGAAGCTCAAGAAGAAGGGGCAGGGGAAGGCCGCCCTCGCGAAGGCCGCGAGCAAGAAGCTCGCGGAGGTGCGCGAGAAACGCAAAGCCGACGTCGCTCAGGCCGCCGACGCGGCCGACCCGCTCCTCGCCCGCACCACGGGCTGGCTCGAGAAGAACCAGCAGACGGTCCAGATCGGCGGAGCGCTCTTGGTGGTGGGGCTGCTCGCGTTCGGCGGGTACCTCTTCTACCAGCAGAAACACGCGGCGGACGCCTCGGTGAGCCTCTCGAAGGCCGTCGCCGACGATCGCGGTCTCATCGGCGAGCTCCCCCCGGACGACGACGAGAGCGGCCGCATCAAGGACCCGCGCCCGATCTTCAAGACCCACACCGAGAAGCGCGACTCGGCCCTCGCCAAGTACAAAGAGGTCCAGGCGAAGTACCCGGGCACGGGCGCGGCGTACCTCGCGCGCCTCGGCGAGGCCTCCGTGCTCCTCGACAAACGCGACGCCGACGGCGCGATCGCGGCCTACACCGACGCGAAGTCCTCGCCGCTCGCGGCGGCCGACGTGGAGGTCCGCGGGCGCGCCATGGAAGGCCTCGGGTTCGCCTACGAGCTGAAAGCCAAGCTCGACGCCCCGAACAAGGACAAACACCTCGACGCCGCGATGGCCGAGTACAAGGCGCTCGAGAACGTCATCGACACGAAGGGCTTCAAGGAGCTCGGGATGTACCACCAGTCGCGCGTCTTCCAAGACAAGGGCGACAAGGCCAAGGCCAAGGAGCTGCTCGTCTCGCTCCGCGATCGCCTGTCGAAGCCCGGAGAGACGCACCCGTTCGCGTACCTCGACGAGATGGCCCAGGATCGCCTGCGCATGCTCGACCCGAAGGCCGTGCCGCCGAAGCCCAAATACAACGAGGCCCAGCTCCAGCAGATGCTGCAGAAGCTCCGCATGGGGCAGGGCGGCGGCGGCGGTCACGGTGGCGACGACGACGAGTGAGGGCCCCTAGGTCTGCACGAATCATCAACGATTACGAATATTTGCGAACCAAGAGCCCATGAGCACGCAGCGCCTCCACCCGGCCATTCCGAGCCTCTTGCTCCTCGCGGGGTGCGCGACGCTCTCGTCTCCCGAGACGGCGAACGATCGCGTCAACGCCGAGACGCCGCTCTGGTTCCACCGGCCGATCGGCGCCATGACCGTGGAGTTCGATCGCACGATCACGGCCGATTCGCGCAAGATCGGCGAAGCGTGGGAGCGCGGCCGCCCCGAGATCGACGCGGCGCGGAGGCGCGTGTTCGTGGGCTCCTCCGACCACGGGCTCTACGCGCTGCGCGCCGGCGACGGGAGCACGATCTGGCGCTTCGAAACGCCGTCGGCGGTGCAGTCCGAGCCGCTCTACGACCCCGAGATGGACGTCGTCTACTTCGGGTCGCACGACGGGGCGCTCTACTGCGTGCGGGCCGCCAACGGGCAGCTCGTGTGGCGCTTCGACACGGGCGCCGAGGTCGCGAAGAAGCCCGTCCGTGACGGCGAAATGCTCTATTTCGCGAACGCGGCGGACAACCTCGTCGCGGTCGATCGGCGCACCGGGAAGACCAAGTGGTCGACCCACCGCCAGCCGGCGCTGGGCATGGAGGTCGCGGGGTACGCGGGCCCGGCGTTCGACCGTGGCATCGTGTACATGGCCTACAGCGACGGCCACGTGATGGCCTACGACGGCCGCGACGGGGCCGAGAAGTGGGCCCCGGTCGACCTCGCGGCGGACGCCGAACAAGGCGGCGAGACCGTCCGCTACCTCGACGTCGACACGACGCCCGTCGTGGACGACGGCCCGAACGGCCGGGTCGTGTACGTGGCGAGCTACGCCGGTGGTGTGGTCGCGCTCGATGCCCAGACGGGCTCGCGGGTGTGGACGAACGACAAGGCCGTCGGCGTCACGGATCTCTTGCTCGTCCGTGAGCCCGCCCACAAGTCGAAGAACGAGCCCGACCCGAACGCGCCGCTCGTTCCCGAGAAGAAGATTTTGGTCGCGTCGAGCGCGTCGAGCGGTCTCTGGGGCCTCGATCCCACGGCCCAGGGGCGCATGCTCTGGCGCAACCGGGTGCCCGAGGGCGGTGTCACGGCGCCGGCCTACGTCGCCGGGGCCATCCTCGTGGGGACCACGCGTTACGGCGCGTTCCTGATTTCTCCGTTGAACGGCAAGGTCATCGACGGCCTCGACATGGGGGGCGGGTTCGCTCACACGCCGGCGGCCTACGGGACCCGGGCGTTTTTGTTCTCGAACGCCGGGCGGCTGCTCGGGCTTCACGTGGCGCCGCCGCTCGATCCCGTGGCGCGCTGAGGGCTGAGCCGGCGCCTCGCGCCCAGACCGGCCGGGGACGCTGGTCGCAACGACCTCTGGCCCGTGTGCGTGGTTGGTGCGGTGGGCTGCGGGCTGAGCCGGCGCCTCGCGCCGAGACCCCACGGACGCTGGTCGCAACGACCCCGGGTGTCCTCGGGTTTCCACGTGGCGCGCCGGCAGTGCGCGGCAGGTGGACGTTGCGCGCGCGGCCAGGGCAGGCCGGCCAGAACCTCTGGAAAACCTGGGGAAAAGCCCCTTCGGAAATTCGCATAAGATGCATTATGTAAACTGACGGGATGGGGGTGTGGGGAAGGTGGCCTTCGGGCTCCGCGGCGCCCCGGCACGCGGACCTGGCGCCCGGCCGAGCCCAACCGTACGCTCGAGCCCCATGCCGCATGTCGCCCTCGTCGGGCCCGAGTTCGAGGAGAACTTGAGCCTCCGGTACATCGCCTCGTCCCTCGCCGCCGATGGGCACACGACCGAGCTCGTCGTCTTCAACTCCGAGGCCGACTTCGGTCCCGTCGTCGAGACCATCCTGGCCACCTCGCCGGTCGTCGTCGGAATCTCGCTCGCGTTCCAGTGGCGCGCCCGAGACTTCCTCGCCGTCGCCATGGCGCTCCGCGAACGCGGTTACGCAGGCCACATCACGCTCGGCGGTCACTTCGCCACGTTCGAGGCCGCCCACATCCTCGCGGACTTCCCCGAGGTCGACTCGGTCTGCCGCCAAGAGGCCGAGGACACCGTGCGGGCCCTCGTCCGCGCCGTGGTCGAACGGACGCCCCTCGAGGCCGTCCCGGGGCTCGCGCTCCGCCGGGGCCCGGACGTGCTCATGACGGCTCACCCCGAGCTCCCGGACCTCGCCAAGCTCCCGTGGCCGGACCGCCGTGGCGAGCCGGCCGCGTGTTTCGGGCACGGGATCTCACCGCTCGTCTCGAGCCGCGGCTGCTACGCGAACTGCTCGTTCTGCTGCATCGCCGCGTGGCACGAGCAGAGCCTCCCCGGCAAACGCTACCGCCTCCGAGACGTCGACGACGTGGCCGCCGAGATGGTCGCCGAGAAGCGCGAGCGCGGCGTCGAGATCTTCGTCTTCCACGACGACAACTTCTTCGTGCCGGGTCATCGTCACAACAAGGAGCGCTTCACGGCGCTCGCGGACGCGCTCGATCGCCGGGGCATCGGCCGGTTCGCCACGGTCGTGAAGGCCCGCCCGACGGACGTGGACCGCGAGGTCTTCACCATCCTGAAGGAGCGCCTCCAGTGCATCCGCGTGTACATCGGCATCGAGACCGACGCCGACCAAGGGCTCCGCACGCTGCGCCGCTGGGCGAAGTCGAAGCAGAACCACGCGGCCATCGACCTCATGCGCGAGCTTCGCCTCTATACCTGCTTCAATATGCTCGTCTTCGACCCCGACACCACCGTCGAGAGCCTCGAGACGAACGTGGCATTTTTGCGCTATGCGCCCGAATTTCCTTCGAATTTCGGTCGAGTGGAGCTCTACGCGGGCACGCCCTTGCTGGCGCGCATGCAGGCCGAGGGGCGGTGCCGCGGCGACTACATGCAGTGGGACTACGCGCTCGGCTCTCCCGAGGTCGAGCGGATCTTCGCGCTCTCCATGGAGGCCTTCCACGAGCGAAACTTCGGCGACGGCGCGCTCGCCAACCGCATCATGGGCACACGCTTCGACGTCGAGGTCGTGCGTCATTTTCACCCGGATCTCTTTCGGGCCGAGTGGCTCGAGGCGGGGCAAGAGCTCACGCGGAGGCTCACGCTCTCGGGCGCGAGCGGGCTCGAGCGCATCATCGACCTCGTGAAGCGGGGCGGATCGCACGCCGAGGAGCGTGATGTCGTCCTCCAGGTGTCGGCCGAGATGCGCGGCGCCGAGGCCACGATCGAAGCCGAGGCACGCGAGCTCGCGCGGGACATCCTCGGGCACGTGGGCCAAGGCAAGCCCCTCACGGACCTCGGCGACGCCGTGACCCCGCTCGCGCGCGCCAAAGACCTCGCCCCTCACGGGCTCTCGCACATCGAAGGAGCGGCCGAATGAGCCAGAAGAAACGTTCGTTGAAGCTATTGCCCGAGGTGCTCCCTGCCCCGCCCTCGCCTGTCCGCTCGACGAGCCCCCGCGAGCGCACGCTGCTTCATATGCGGCGCCTCGTGGCCGCTACGGCCGTCGTCGGTGGCGCGACGGGAGCGGGCTGCTCCAAGCCCGAGACGCCGGTGAAGGACGTCCCGACGCCTCCGAACGACGGTGGCGCGACCGGCATGGCCACGGCGCCTCCCAAGGCGACCGACACGCCGACCACGACGGTGACCGCGCCCGTGCCTCCGCCGCCCACGTACGCCGTGGTCGATCCGATGCCTCCTCCCGCGATGTGCAACATCTCGACGGTGACGGCCTCGGCCAAATGGGACACCGTCGGCAAGACCATGACGGTCGTCGTCGGCTCGACGAGCGCGCAAGTAAAGCTCGTGCCCCCGAAGGAGAGCCCGGTCTCGGCCATGGGCGCCAAGATCGTGTCGCAGGACCTCAAGGACGGAAAGGTCGTCGCCAAGGTCGACGTCGAGGCCGGCGCCAAGGTCTCCGAGGGCGCGGCCGATGGGATCGTGCTCTCGGTCCGCGCGCGGTGCCCGGGATGGGCCACGCTCAACGTGACCGTGACGATCGGCTCGGGCGCGGGCAAACCGCTCTCCGTAAGGGTCGATAGCTACTAGGGTTTTCGTCGGATCCCCGTGCGCGCTCGGGGGGGCGCGACCGGACCTTCGGGCGATCTCGGCGCCGGGCTACGCGCCCGCGACGGCCTCTTCCATGGCGGCGAGGGCCTTCTCGACGAGGGGCGAGGGCTTCTCGCTCGAGAGGCACCAGAGCTGGTGCGCCGCGCGGGTCGCGCCCACGTAGAGCGCGTGCCTCGCGTGGGAGCTCTCGGGGTAGCTCGCTGCCGTGGTCTCGAGCAGGATGACCTCGTCGAACTCGAGGCCCTTGGTCTGCCGCACGTCGGTGACCTCGAAGCCCGCGTCCCATTGGAAGTCTTGTTTGGCGACACGCCGCACGTTGGGCACCTCGGCGCGCACGAGCCCCTCGTAGTAGACCTGCGCCTGCTGCGGGAACCTCGCCACGATCGCGACGTTGGCCTGGGGCTCGTCCCGCGCGAGCTCGCGGAGGGACTCGGCCAGGAAGAGCACGGCCTCTCCGGGCGAGGCGAACGAGAAGAGCTCGACCGGCGGGCCGTTGCGGGTGGCGATGGGCTCGGCCTCGTGGGCGTGAGGCCCGAGCACGTGCCGTGCGAACGTCGTGATTTCGGCCGTGGACCTGTAGCTCACGCGGAGCGGCGAGAGCGACCGGTTCTCGACGCCGAGCTCGTCGAGCATCTTGTGGAAGTCGAGCTCGCCGCGCTCGTCGCCGTCGTCGAGCATGCGCTGGGCCGTGTCGCCCGAGAGCGTGATGGAGCCCTCGGGGCCGCCCGCGAGATCGATGAGCACGCGGAGCTCGACGGGGCTCGCGTCTTGGACCTCGTCGACGAAGAGGTGCGCGACGCGGAGGGGCCGGCCCTCGCTGTCCGAGAGCGGGCCGCGGAGCACCTGGTGGATGCGCAGGAGGAGCGCGTGGTCCTCTTGATCGAGCGTCGGCACCTCGCCGTCGCGCTCGCCTTCTTGGCGCACGCGCGCCTTGCGGACGCCGTACGCGTGCACTTGGTCGAGCTGCCCCAGGCCGAACCCGACCTCGCCCTCGAACGCGCGGCCCATGAGCTCGCGGTTCGTCGTGAGCTCGTCCCACGTGGCGAGCACCGTGCGCGTCTCCTTGCGGAGGTCGTGACCGAGCTTCTCCACGGCGCCTCGGGTCACGTCGGGGAGAACGCTCGCGGGCGGAATGTCCTTGGAAATCGGACGTTTGCCAGCGAGCCATGCCGAGAGCTGCGTGACCCTCGCGTCGGGCGCGCCGTGGCACTTGGCGAAGGCGCGCGTGACCTTTTCGCCCTCGGGCCATTTGGCCATTTGGGACTCGACCATGCGGTCGATGCGCTCTTGGATGCGGGCTTCGATCTCGGCGAGGGCGCGCAGCATGGCCGCGCTCGATTTCGCGCGCGACACGACGGGGGGCGTGTCCTCGGCGAGCTTGGTGGGGAGCTTCGGGTAGAGGTCGAGCACGACACGGGTCGCCCACTTCGGGAACGTCGTGATCTGGACGCCGTTCACGCCGAGCGACGGGAGCACGCGCGCCGTGTAGTGGATGAGCGCGTCGTTGGGGACGACGACGAGCATACGCTCGGGGCGGAAGCGCCCGGGGTCGGTCTCCGCCAAGAAGGCCACGCGGTGGAGGCCCACGGTCGTCTTTCCGCTGCCCGCGCCGCCCGAGATCGCGACGAGGCCCGCGCTCGGCGCCGTGATGAGCGAGAACTGATCCTTGTCGAGCAGGGCGGCGATCGCGGGGAGCTCTTTGTCTTTGCGGAGCTCGCCGTCGTGACCCACGCCGAGGCGCTTTTTCCCGCCTTCCCAGCGTTTTTCGGTCACGAGGCGCGAGGCGCGAGGGTCGAGCCTTCGCCACGTGCCCTCCTTGCCGAGCACGAACGTCCCCTGGGGAGACGCCACGCGCCGGAGCACGCCTTCGGTGATGGCGACGCTGCGCCGGGCGAGCACGCGGCCCTCGACCGTCTTGTCGCCGAGGGTCTCCTCGTAGTCCTCTTCTTCGCCGTAGCGGTAGAAGATGCGGCTGACCGGCGCGTTCCTCCAGTCGACGATGCGGAGCCCCGCGCGAGGATCGAGGTACGACTTCGAGCCGACGAGCACGTCGCGACGGCGCGGCTTCTTCTCTCCCTCGTACGACTCCTCCAGGCGGAGGTGACCGAAGTACGGGCTCAGCCGGTCGATCACGCCCGAGGCGCTCTTGCCCCGCTGGGCGCGGATCGCCCCGAGGTTGTGCATCTGCTCGAGCAGGGCGGGAAGATCCTCGGGTTTGGCGACCGAGATTTGCTCACGGAGATCGAGGAGGAGCGCGTCGTCCTCCGTGGCGGTCGCCTTCTCGGCGTTCTTCTCGGCGTCGGCCAGGGTCGCCATGACGGTGGCGAGGAGCTTCAGCTCTTCGGCGACGATGCGTTGCCCGTCGGGATCGTTCTCGAGGCCGGGGACCGCAGAGGAAGGTTCGCGCATTTTGGGGCCACGCGTTATTCCCGACGTGCCCGACGACCGCAAGCGAATAGCGCAGGCGAGCGAAAGTCCTTGAAGAGTCGGCTACTTGCGCGGGACCGGGGACCGCGACGCGCGGCGCTCCGAGAGGTCTCTCAGAGCAGGTACTCGTCGCCGAGGCCGAGCACGGTCAAGTTCACCCCTTTGAGCTTTGCGCACTCGCGCTCGACCTTCGCCTGGAAGATCGGCTTGATGTGGTAGAGGAGCGTCGGGACGTCCTTCGGGGAGGCGAGCTTCTTCAGGTCCTCACCCAGGGTGCGCGGGGTGTGGTGGCCGCTCAAGGTCGCGATGCGCTGCTCTTCGTCCGGGAAGCTCACTTCCATGAGCAGGGCCGAGAGCGTCGGGAGCTCGCTCGCGACTTGCCAGAGCCGATCGGTCGGCCCGGTGTCGCCGCTGTAGACGATGGCGCGCCGACCGCGCTCGACGACGAACGCGCACGTGTCGATGGTGTGCGTGACCTTGATCGCGCGGACCGTGTACCCGAAGACGTCCGTCGGGACCTCGAGGCCGAGCGTCAGGTAGCGGATGGCGGGGGCGTCGGCGCTCGGGATCTTGGTGAAATCGGGCCAGAGCACGTCGTTGAAGAAGTGCTTTCGGAGGGCTCCGAGCGTGAAGGCGGTGCCGGCGACGACCAGCGGAGGCGCGCCCATTTGGGTGCGGTTGTCGGCGATGGTGGCGAGGTCGCGGATGTGGTCGAGGTGCGCGTGGCTCACGAGCACGGCCTTGAGCTTGGCCTGCGCGCGGAGCTCGAGCCCGCTCGTGAGCGCGCCCGCGTCGATCGCGAGGGTGCCGTCGAGGACGAACGCGCTCGTCTTGTGGCGCAGGGTCTCCCCACCGTGGCAGCCGGCGACGAAGAGGCGCAAAACTACGGCCTCCCTGCGGAGGCGGGGCGCGCTCGGGGGGGGCCTGACCGGGAAAGACGCATCCGGGCGAGAGTACTCTTCGCCCGCGCGCCAAGTCAAAAAAGGCCGAGCGTCCCCGCGGTCTCGGGCATCGTTCGGCCATGAGCTCCCGGACCCGCTGGCTCGTGCTCGCCGTCGTCGCGACCGACACGACCTTCGTACGCGCCCGCTACGGCGATCACGAGGCCTTCATCGGCAAGTGCCTGCACTGCGGGGCGCGGCTCGTCGTCGGGCTCGACGGCGAGCCCGTGAGCCGCGCGACCATCGAGCACGTGCTGCCGCGCGCCCACGGAGGCACCGACGCGCTCGAGAACCTCGCGCTCGCCTGCGCGCGCTGCAACTCGGAGAAGGGCGTCCGCCACGACTCGAAGCCCCGGTTCGACGGCCGGCTCGCCGAGGTCGTCGAGAGCCTCGCGAAGCGCCGCATGGAGCGTTGGGCCGAGCCGCCCGAGAGCCTTCGGGAGGCGCACGCGCGGTACCTCGCGCGGAGGGAGCCGCCAAAAAAAAGAAGATAGGCCCGAAAATGGAGCCGGGCTCCGCGGCCACGTGGACCGGGAGCCCGCCTCGGGTTCGCGAAGGCGCGGTCGGCGGAGAGACTCCGAATCGTCGGAATCTCTCCTGCCCAACGCGATCGCGGCAGCGCTCAGTCCATGTCGAAGTCGCCGCCCATACCGCCCATGCCACCCATACCGCCCATGCCGCCCATACCGCCGCCGCCACCGGCCGCGGGAGCCGCCTTCTTGGGCTTCTCGGCGATGATCGCCTCGGTCGTGAGCATCATGCCCGAGACGCTGGCCGCGAACTCGAGCGCCGAGCGGACGACCTTCGCCGGGTCGATGACGCCGGCCGCGAGGAGGTCCTCGTAGACCTCGGTGGCCGCGTTGAAGCCGAAGCCGCCCTGGCCCGCGCGGACCTTGTCGACGACGACCGAGCCCTCGGCGCCCGCGTTCTTCGCGATCTGGCGGAGGGGCTCCTCCACCGCGCGCTTCACGAGGTTCACGCCGAACTGCTCCTCGCCCTCGAGCTTCAGCCCGTCGAGCGCCTTCGCCGCGCGGAGGAGCGCGACGCCGCCGCCGGGGACGATGCCCTCTTCCACGGCCGCGCGGGTCGCGTGGAGAGCGTCCTCGACGCGGGCCTTCTTCTCCTTCATCTCGGTCTCGGTGTGCGCGCCGACCTTGACGACGGCGACGCCGCCCGCGAGCTTCGCGAGGCGCTCCTGGAGCTTCTCACGGTCGTAGTCGGACGTGGTGAGCTCGACCTGCTTGCGGATCGACTCGACGCGCGCCTTGATGTCGGCCTCGGCGCCCGCGCCGTCGACGATCGTGGTGTTGTCCTTGTCGATCGAGACGCGCTTGGCCGAGCCGAGGTCCTTCACGGTGACCTGATCGAGCTTGAGCCCGAGGTCGTCCGAGATGACCTGACCACCGGTCAAGATGGCGATATCCTTGAGCATTTCCTTGCGGCGATCGCCGAAGCCCGGGGCCTTGACGGCCGCGACCTTGAGGAGGCCACGCAGGCGGTTCACGACGAGCGTCGCGAGCGCCTCGGCCTCGACGTCCTCGGCGACGATGAGGAGCGGGCGGCCCTCACGGGCAATCTGCTCGAGCAGCGGGATGATGTCCTGCATCGACGAGATCTTCTTCTCGGTGACGAGGATCGCGGGGTTCTCGAGCTCCGCGGTCATCTTCTCGGTGTTCGTGACGAAGTACGGCGAGAGGTAGCCGCGGTCGAACTGCATGCCCTCGACGACGTCGAGCGCGGAGTCCATGCCCTTCGCCTCTTCGACGGTGATGACGCCCTCTTTGCCGACCTTCTCCATCGCCTCGGCGAGCATCTCGCCGACCGACTTGTCGCCGTTGGCGCTGATGGTGCCGACCTGCGCGATGTGCGCCTTGTCCTGCGTCGGCGTCGCGAGCTTCTTGATCTCGGCGACCATGAGCTCGACGGCCTTGTCGATGCCGCGCTTCAGGTCCATCGGGTTGTGACCCGCTTCGACGAGCTTGAGGCCGTTCGTGTAGATCGACTGGGCGAGCACGGTGGCGGTCGTGGTGCCGTCGCCGGCCTTGTCGGCCGTCTTCGAGGCGACCTCGCGCACCATCTGGGCGCCCATGTTCTCGCACTTGTCGGCGAGCTCGATCTCCTTCGCCACGGTGACGCCGTCCTTCGTGACGACGGGCGAGCCGAAGCTCTTCTCGATGACGACGTTGCGACCCTTGGGGCCGAGCGTGACCTTCACCGCGTCGGCGAGGGTGTTGACGCCCTGGAGGATGCGACCGCGGGCGTTGCGGCTGTAGACGATCTGTTTGGCGCTCATAGGAATTCCTCGAAAAAGCTTACGGACGCGAGCCGCGGCTCACTTGTCGAACACGGCGAGGATGTCGTCCTCGCGGAGGATCACGTGCTCCTCGCCGTCGAGCTTGACCTCGGTGCCCGAGTACTTGCCGAAGAGGATGCGGTCGCCGGCCTTCACCTCGAGCGCCGCGAGCTTGCCGTTGTTCAGCACCTTGCCGTTGCCCACGGCGATGACGAGGCCCTCGAGCGGCTTCTCTTTCGCGGTGTCGGGGATGATGATGCCCCCCTTGGTCTTCTGCTCTTCTTCGGTGCGCTTGACGACGATGCGGTCGAGGAGCGGGCGAACTTTCATGGCTCTTTTTTCCTGTGGAGTTTCGATAGTTTGGGTTGGCGCTGGGGCCCAGGTCCCCGGGGGAAGGCCCGCCAGAGCGCGTTGTTAGCACTCACCTTGAATGAGTGCCAGCGGGCGCCAAAGTAAAGCACCCCCCTCCCCCGTCAAGGGTCGACCGCCGGAAAAGGCGAGGCCGAGAGAGTTTTGCGGGCGCTCGCGCGTTCGAGCGGGCGTGGTATCCACGGTGAGCGTGCTCGAAGGGCTCCGCGCGGGCGACGTCGTCGCCGAGAAATACCGGCTCACGACCCCCCTCGGTGAGGGGGGCATGGGGGTCGTGTGGGCTGCGGAGCACCTCGTCACCCGAAGGCCCGTGGCGTTGAAGCTCCTTCGGGACCTTCCGTCGCGGGGGCGCCGGGATCCGAGGAGAGCCGAGCGCATGCGCGAGCGTGCCCTCCGCGAGGCGCGCGCCTCGGTGGCCGTCGAGGACCCGCGGGTGCTCCCGATCGACGACGTGCTCGAGCACGAGGGGCGCACGGTCCTCGTCATGGCCCGACTCCACGGCGAGACCCTGCGCGCTCGCCTCGACCGTGAGACCAAGATCCCCGCCGGCGACGCGCTCCCCCTCCTCGTCGATCTCGCGGGGGCCATCGCCGCGGCGCACGCGAAGGGCGTCGTTCATCGCGATCTCAAGCCCGACAACGTCTTCTTGCTCGCGACGCCCGTCGAAGGCAGCGTGGTGAGGCTCCTCGATCTCGGCATCGCGAAGCTCGCGAAGGACGTCCTCGGCGACGACATGGACACGCCGCTCACGACGACCGGCGCCATGCTGGGCACGCCGTACTACATGTCGCCCGAACAGGGCTTCGGCGAGACCGACCTCGACGCGCGCTCCGACGCGTGGTCCTTCGGCGTCCTCGCCTACGAGGTGCTCGCCGGGGTGCGCCCTGTCCGCGGCGACAACCTCGGGCAGGTGCTGAAGGCGATCGCGCAGGGCGCTCGGCCTCCCCTCGAGGGAGCGACGTCGGGGGTCCCCCGGGCCGTTTGCCACGCGATCGACGCGCTCCTCGTGAGCGATCGCGAAGCCCGCGGCTCCCTCGCGCGCTTCGTCGACGCCTGCGCCTCCACGGACGCCCCTGAGGCGACGCACTCCCCAGAGGGGCCACGGCCCGTCTTCGGCGAGGCGAGGCGACGTACGGGCCTGGCCCTCGCCGCGGCGCTCTTCCTCGCGGTGGGCGCGAGCGGCACGATGGCCGCTCGGCGTCTTGCGAGCGCGCCTGCCCCAACCGTGCAGCCCGAGCCTCGCGCCGCGGCCGCCATCGTCGCGAGCCCCTCGGAGACGAGCCCCTCGCCCTCCGCGTCGCCCTCTTCGTCGGCCCCTTCGCTCTTGTCGGCGTCGCCCGTCGCGAGCGCGTCCACTCCCGCGCGCGCACCCATGCCTCCTCCGACGACCGCGGGCTCCACGGCGCCTGGGCCGAAGTCCGTCGTGTCCGCCGCTCCGTCGGCGCCGGTCGCTCCCGTGGGATCCGTCGGCCGTGGCCCCGCCGGGGTGGTGGTCACCCCGCCGTTCTGACTTTGCCTAGCGCGCCATGAGATCCGCCCCCCTCTTCATCGTGGCCTCCACCCTGCTCGTCGTGGCGATGCACGGCTCGGCTCGGGCCGAAGACGACCCGAGCGCTCGAGAGGACTTCGTGCAAGGCACGGAGCGCGTGCGGGAGTCGCGCTGGGCCGAGGCGCTCGAGGCCTTCGAGCGATCGGCGGCGAAGAGACCCCACCCGGTCACGTCCTTCAACATCGGAGTGTGCGAGCGCGCGCTCGGGCACTCCACCCGGGCCGAGCGGGCCTTCGTGGCCTCGCTCGCCGACACGAGCGCCCCTCTTCCCGAGCCCGTGCGTCGCGACGCGGAGGTCTTCCTCTCCGAGGTGCGCGCGACCGTGGCCGAGGCTCTCGTGGAGGTGTCGCCGGGAGACGCGCTGCTCCTCGTCGACGGCCGCCCCCTCCGGCGCGCACCGTCCGGCGCGTGGGTCGCCGGGATCTCGCCGGGCGGGCGGGCCGAGGCTGTGTCCCTTGGCCCCTCGCCCGCTCGCATCGTGCTCCGCGCCGACCCCGGCCCGCACGTTATTCTCATGTCGAAACAAGGGTTTACGGACGCCGTCGTTCGCCTCGGCCTCGCCCCGGGGGAGCGCCCGGGACCAGCCCCGAAGGCCGTGCTCGCGCAAGACCGCCTCCCCGGGAGGATCGCCGTGACGAGCGCCCCCTCCGGCGTCGTGACCGTCGATGGCCTCGACGTCGGCGAGACGCCCGTCACCGTCGAGCGCACGCCCGGCCTCCACCGGGTGAAGGTCCGAAAGGCCGGGTTCGTCCCGTACGAGGTCGAGCTACGCGTGGAGGCGGGGCAGGACACGAGCCTCCGCGCCCCCCTTCGCCCCGACTCCCCGTCGGTGCTCGCGCGCCCGTGGTTCTGGGGCGGCCTCGTGGCCCTCGTCGGGGGGGCGGCGCTCGTCACGTACTTCGTGGCACGACCCGAGCCCGAGGTCCCGCCCGCGAACGGAGGTGGGCTCGGCTGGGTCGTGGCGGTCCCCTGAGCTCACCCCTCGTCCTGTCTTCGTGCCTACTTGCACACCTTGCAGAAGGTGTTGCAGTTCGAGCTCGACGACGCGCACGAGCTCTCGTCGGGATCGCAGCAGCTCGAGCCCTTGTTCGGGCCCTCGTTCGTGCATTTGCACGCGCCGTTTTGGCAGAGGTACTGCTTCTCGCAGCTCGACGAGCTGGACGACGACGTGTCGTTGTTTCCGCCGCTGCCACTCCCCGAGCCACCACCGGACGACCCGTCGGACGAGCAGGCCGCGAGGCCGAGGGCGAGACCGAGCGTGGCGAGGGCGATGAGCTGCTTCATATGGAACTCCCTGTATCGAATACGTTTTTTGTTATCGGAAGAGGGTGACGCTCGGCCGCCCTCGTCCCCGAGACGGGGGCGCCGCGCCGCCGTCGCAAAAAACGTTTCGAAAAAAACGACGCACGACGCGCGGGCCCGACGTGCGGCTTCAGGGGCTCTTGCGGAGCAGGCGCACGAGCGAGACGTCGACCTGGCTCCGACAGAGCCTCGTGATGCTCTCGAGCTCGGTGCGGCTCAGGCGAAACCGCTCGCCGAGGCGCGTGCGGGTCCCGTCGGCGAGGTCCTCGCGCGCCTTCGCGATCCACCGCGCCGCCGTCGCCTTGTGCACGCCGTGGAGCGCGCCGATCGCGTCGACGCCCATTCCGTCGACCACGGACAGGCGGAGTAGCAGCCGATCCCGCTCGGGCAGCGCGGCGAGCGCCCCTTGGAACGCCGCCTTGAACCCGTCACCGTACGTCTCGAGGAGGACGCGCAGGTCCGGGTCGTCGATGCCGGCGGCGTTGGCGAGCTCTTCGTCGGCGTCACGCCTCCCGGGCTCCTCGGGGCGACGGGCCTTGCGGAGCTCGTCGATCGCGACCCGCGCCGTGACCGCTCTCACCCACGCTGAAAGCGATGATCTTCCTGAGTATTCGGCGATTTTGGGCCGGGTCTCGCCGCGCGCCACGAAGAGCCGCTCGCGGACACGCTGGGCGAGATCGTCGGCGAGGGCCGAGGACACACGGAAGCGCGTGAGGGCGCCCGACACGACAGGGCCGAGCTCGCGTTCGAAGATGTCGAGCGCACGCGGGAGACCCCGTTCGCAGGCGAGCGCGAGGACCACGTCCGGCAAATGGGCGTCGAGCGGGTCCTCCGAGAGGTAGCGCCCCTCGATCCACGTCGCGAACGCGGCCTCGTCGGCGACCAACGTGGGGTGGGCGCGGCGGGCCGTCTCGAGGAGCGTGTGGCGCGTGGTCTCTTTCACGAAAAACCTACGGCGAGAGTAGCATGGAGCCGTGAGCCCATGCCTCGACGAAGCCACGGTCGTCGCGCTCTTCGCCGGCGACCTTGCCGAAGAGACACGCGAGAGGATCCTCCGACACGTCGAGGCCTGCAGCGCCTGCCGTGAGCTCGTCGTCGCCCTCTCGGAGGACGCGGCGTTCCAGCCGACCGAGCCCGCCCTCGAGCCCACCGCGAGCGACGGGGCCGTCTTCGGAGGGTACGTGCTCCTCCGCGCGATCGGAGAGGGAGGGGTCGGCGTCGTCCACGAGGCCCGCGAAGCGGCGAGCGGGCGCACGTTCGCCCTCAAGGTGCTGAAAGACCACGATCCGAGCCACGTCGCGCGGTTTCGTCGCGAGGCGCAGGTGGGCGCGACGCTCCGTCATCCCCACATCGCCGGGGTGCACGACGTCGTCGTCCACGACGACCGCATCGGCATCGTGTCACCTCTCCTCCGCGGAGAGAGCCTCGACCGCCGCCTCGCCCGCGAGCTCCGGCTCTCCTCTGCCGCGGCCTCTCGCGTCCTCGCGCCGCTCGCCCGCGCGCTCGCCTTCGCGCACGAGGCGGGGGTCGTCCATCGCGACGTGAAACCCCAGAACGTCTTCCTCGAGGGCGATCCTCGAGGGCCCATCGAGGCGACACGCGTGGTCCTCCTCGATTTCGGCCTCGCGAAGGCCATCGGTCACGACGCACAGCTCGCGATGGCGACCCGCCTCACCGACACGGGCATGGTCGTGGGGACGCCGCACTACATGTCACCGGAGCAAATCACGGGCTCTACGCACCTGACCTCGGCCGTCGACGCGTGGGCCCTCGGTGTGGTCGCGTACGAATGCCTCGCCGGGACGCGGCCGGTGGAAGGGCGAAGCTTCGGCCAAATCTTCAAACGGCTCACCCAAGAGCGCATCTTGCCCCTGCGCGAGCGGGTCCCTTCTCTCCCGCAGGAGCTTCTCGGTCTCGTCGATGCGCTGCTCTCTCCGGAGCCCGCCCTTCGGCCGCCGCTCGCCGAGGTCGCGAGGGTGCTCGCGGTCCATGTCGGCTGACCATTTCCCAACGCCCCGCCCCTTTTGCTATGGGCATGCGCGATGAGCGCAAACCACGGCGGCGGCGAATGATCACGGGGGGCCTTCCGGAGACGGGCTTTCGGCTGGTGCTCGAGCGCCCTCGTGACGACGACCGATTGCCCTGCACGTACTCGGGGCGCGTCGAGCTCCCCGGAGCGACGCTCTCCACGGTGGCCCGCGTCTCGGCCTCGGGCGACGTGGCCGTCGAGCTTGACGCCAGCGCCCACGCGCCCGCTGGGCTCGACGTCGAGGCCCTCCGCGAGAAGGTGCGTCTGCTCGTACGCCAGGTCGTCAAGGGGCACGAAGGCGACGCCCCGCTCGCCCGCAAGATCGTGCGGTGGCGTGGGGAAAAGTAGTGTAAGGGGTCCTCATGGGTCGTAGTGAGCGTTCCGTGTCGCGTGCGTTGGCCTTCCGCGCGGTCATCGGCCTCGTGCCCGTGGGCTTGGTTTCGCTCGCCGGCTGCGACCTCCAAGAGTCCAAGACGCCCCTCAACTACACGGCCGACGCAAAGCGCTCGTACGACGCCGCGATGGTCGAGTTCGACGACAAAAACTGGCTCGAGGCGCAGGCGCTCCTCCGCGAGGTCCGTCGGAAGTACTCGTACTCGCGCTACGCGAAGCTCGCCGAGCTCCGGCTCGCCGACATCGACTTCGAACAAGACAAGTTCGCCGAAGCCGTTCGCCAGTACCGCCAGTTCGTGCACGACCACCGCGCCGATCAGGCCGAGGTGGTCTACGCGCGCTCGCGCATCGCCGAGGCCGAGTACCGGCAGATCAGCGACTCGCTCTTGCTCCCCACGGCCGACGAGCGCGACCAGGGCGTCGTCATGGACGCCTACCGCGAGGTCAAGGGCTTCGTGGCCGATTACCCCGAGGCCAAAGAAACCGAGAAGATCCGCGAGCTTCTGACCGACGTGACCGCCCGCTTGGTCCGGCACGAGCTCTACGTCGCGCGGTTCTACTTGAACCGCGGAAACTTCGAGGCCGCCGTCGGGCGGATCCTCTACGCGCTCCGCAACTTCGGAGGCGCCGAGGGCGACGAGACCGAGGTGCCGCAGGACCCGGAGCACGAGGGCGAGGTCCCTCGTGGGCGGGGCGCGCGTGGGGTCCGCGACGTCGAGGCGCGTGGCGGCACGAGCCGAACGGCGCCGCCGAAGGTCGCAGCCGACACCAAGCTCACCCTCCGCCGCACCGCAGGGCACGTCGGGTCGGGCCTCGAGCCGGAGGCGCTGCTCCTCCTCGGCGAGACCTACCTCAAGATGAAGAAGCCCCCGGAGGCGAAAGAGGCCTTCGAGGCGATCGTGCGGGACTACCCGCAGTCGCCCATCGTCGAGCAAGCGAAGAACTACCTCGGGTTCATCGGCACCGGCGGCGGCGCGACCAAGGGCGCCCAAGGCGGATGATGGGCCGGGCCCGGCGGCCCGAGGGTGCATGGGCGCGCGGTCCTCGAGGGGTCGTGTCCCGCGTGCTCACCGCCGTCGCCCTCCTGGCGCCTTCGGCCCTCGCCGACACCCCGACCTCGGAGAGCGGGACCTCGGTGGGGACGCGCGCCGAAAGCGGTGCCTCGTTCGCCGAGTCGCCCGAGCTTCCCGTCGTCGCGGCGAAGACCGAAGCGAAGCCGCCCCCGCCCTCGCCGCCCGGGAGGAACGGCCCCGCCTGCGAGCCCTCCTTCGCGGCGCGTATCTATAGGGAAACACGGAACAAAGTCGTCGTGGTCGAGCGCCCCGAGGGTGGGCTCGGCGCGGGCTTCGTGTTCCACACGAAGCGGCATGTCTTGACGGCGCTGCACGTCGTCGAGGCGAGCCGGTACGCGCGGATCGTGCTCTCGAGTGGCAAGGCGATGGCGGGTGAGGTGGTCGCCGTCGACGAGGCCAACGATCTCGCGCTCCTCGAGCTCTCGGGCGAGCAGCCCGAAGAGCCTCTCCTCCCGCGGCAGCACGTCGAGCCCGGGTGGCCCGTGGTCGCGCTCGGTCACCCGTACGGGACGCTGTCCGAGCGAGGCTTCGAGGGGGTGCTCAAGTACAGCGTGTCGCAAGGCATCGTGAGCGCCGTGAGCGGCGCCCACCTCCAGACCGACGCCCTCATCGCTCCCGGAAACTCGGGCGGGCCCATGCTCACGTGCGACGGGCGCGTCGTGGGCGTGGCGTCGCAGACGCTCGGCGATCGGATCGGCTTCGCCGTGCCGATCCTCCATGCCGTCACGCTCGCCGGTCGCGAGCGGCGTGGCGTGGGCGCGCTGCCGAGACCCGACGATCCATCCTTCGGTCTCGTGACCCACCAGGAACGCGCCGCCGCGTTCTACGGCGTCTACGGCGGCAGCTCGGTGGTCGCCGGGCATTTTGCCCTCGTCTCCCACCTCGGGATCGCGTTCGCCGGCGACATTCGTTCGCCGTCCGAGCTCACCTCGTTCATGCGCGTCCGCGGGTTCTTCGAGCTCTCGGCCGGCTACCGGGCGACGTTCTTCACGTACTCGAAGTACACGATGGCGCTCACGATCGCGGCCGGGCCCACGTTCTACATCGACCGTGGCTCCGAGAAAGAGCCCGTGATCGCGCTCGATCCTCCGGGGTGCGCGGGCGCGACCTGCACGCCACGGCTCTCCGCGCGCACGTCGACGTACAAGGGAGGAGGTGTGCTCCTCGGCCCGCAGGTGCGCCTTCGGTTCCCGCTCTCGATCGTGCCGCTCGAGGTCTCGTACGCGTACCAAATCGACGTTCGCGACCTGGCTATGTCGACCCACCGCGTGATGGTGGGCCTCCCCTTCTGAGCGCGCGCGACGGTCGCGAGCGCCCTGGGGAGGAGACGGGGTTACGACGGCGAGGTCGCCGGCCCGCCACGCTCCTGCTCCTCGGTCTTCTCTCGCACCATCACGTACGTGGCGGCCGCGAGGATGGCCGCGATGAGCACGATGAGGCTCAGGTTCCCGCGCCACTGTGAGCTCGACGGCTTTCGGGCCGCGGCGCCGGTCGTGGACGTGGGCCCACGGAACGGCGGGGGGCGAAACGTCGACGGGGGACCTCCGCTGCTGTCGGCGAGCACGCCCGAGGGAACGGGTCCGCTCGACTGCGCGAGCTTCGGCTTCCGGCCGGCGAGCACCCGTCGGACGTCGCCGAGCATCGCGTAGGCGCTGTCGTAGCGGACGGCAGGGTCGGGCTCGAGCGCGTGGTCGATCACGTTCGCGACGTGCTCGCTCGTCTCGGGGCGGACGTCGCGGATGGGCTTGGGTCGCTCACTCGCCAAGCGCGCCGGGCTCGACGCGTCGCCTCGAGGCGCGGTGCCGGTGAGCGCGTAGTACATGATCGCTCCCGCGGACCACACGTCTCCTTGCTCCGTCGCCGACGAGAGGTGCGACGGGCCACACCTCTCGGGCGGCGTGTACGGGCCGATCCGCAGCTCGGCGAGGGGGCTCTCGTCGTCCTTCCTCGAGCCGAGGCCGGGGGGCACACAGAAGTCGACGAGGCGCGACGATCCGCGCGGCGTGACGAGCACGTTCTCCGGCGAAATCGCGCCGTGCACGATCCCGTGGGCGTGCGCGATCTCGAGGATGTCGAGGAGCTGCTCGGTGAGCCGGAGGATGCGCTGCTCGTCGGGATCGTTCGAACGCACGAAGCGCGAGACCGGCTCCGCGTCGACATAGGGACGAACCGTGTAGACGGCCCCGTCGTCGTCGGTCCCGTCGGCCACGACCGGGATGGTTCGAGGGTGGGAGAAGCGGCTCGCGGCGTAGGCCGAGCGTAGGAAATGGCTCTTCGCGCGCTCGCTCTTCGCGGCGTCCCCGAAGAGCATTCGCACGACGACGCGCTCGCCGGCGTCGCCCGGGCCCTTTACGCCCTCGTAGGTCGCGGTGGTCGGCCCGAGACCGAGCAGCTTCGTGAGCCTGTAGACCTTGAGGTGCGCGCCCACCTTCGCCTTCGCGGCCGAGTAGCGCTCGCCGTCGCTCGGGAGCGAGATCGGGGCCTCCTCGGGCGCCTTCGACAAGCGCTGGCTGAGGGGGCTCTCTTCGACGCCGTCGTCCCCCGCGGGTCCGGCGGGCGCGGCCTCTGCAGGCTCGGGCGCAGCGGATCCGCCATCGGACGTCGTCGCTCCCTCCCCGTCTTTCCCCGTGACCTCCGCGTCGCTCATCGTCCGTGCTCCCTCGTCCGTGTCGACTCTACCAGGTACATACCTCGAGCGTCTCCGATCTCGTTTCTTCGGGCCAGGGCTTCACCGCCCCGTGGACCCGTAGCCTCCGCTTCCGCGGGAGGTCGCGGAGAGCTCGGTCACGAGGTCCCACTCGACGCGCTCGACCTTCGCCACGACGAGCTGCGCGATCCTCGTCTCGGGCTCGATCGAGACGTCCTTCTCTCCGTGGTTGATCAGCACCACCGAGATCTCGCCACGGTAGTCGCTGTCGACCGTGCCGGGGGCGTTCAACACGGTGATCCCGAAGTCGCGCGCGAGCCCGGAGCGCGGCCTCACCTGGGCCTCGTAGCCAAGCGGCAGCGCGATCGCGAGGCCCGTCGGGATGGCGCGCCGCTCCCCCGGCCGCAGGGTGACGGGGGCCTCGAGGGCCGCGTGGAGGTCCATGCCCGCCGAGCCTACCGTTTGGTAAGCGGGGAGCTTGGCGGTGACGGGGCCGACGCGCAGGATGGCGACGTTCATGCGGAACCCTTCCCGCATCGAGCGACGGGCCGCAAGCCTCGAAATCACGCTCGCGAAGGAAACGGACGCGTGACGATTCGGTGACCTTGGCCTTCTCCTTCTCGCGCCGCCGCCCGCGTGGTAGGGCGCGGCCATGAGCACATGCGGCGTGTTGGTCCTCGACTTCGGCTCGCAATACACCCAGCTCATCGCTCGGCGTGTCCGTGAGCTCGGGGTCCCTTGTGTGATCGAGCCTTGCACCATCGGAGAGGCGAAGCTCCGCGAGCGCGCCCCGGAGGCGATCGTGCTCTCGGGGGGGCCGTGCAGCGTCTACGAGAAGGACGCCCCCGAGGCGTTTCGGGGCCTCTTCGACCTCGGGCTTCCCGTGCTCGGCATCTGCTACGGCCTCCAGTGGATGGCTCACGTCCTCGGCGGCAAGGTCGAGGGCTCGTCGGCCCGTGAGTACGGCTCCGCCGAGGTCGACGTCGCGCTCCCCGAGGGGATCCTCGCTCCGTTCACGAAGGGCGAGCAGCTCTCGGTGTGGATGTCCCACGGCGACCGCATCGCGGCGCTCCCCGAGGGTTTTCGCGCCCTCGCGTCGTCGCCCCACACTCCTTTCTGCGTCGCGGGAGACCACGAGCGTCGGCTCTACGGCGTGCAGTTTCATCCCGAGGTCGTCCACACGCCGTGCGGAAAGGACATCCTCGGCGCGTTCCTCTTCGACATCGCTCACGTCACGCGCTCCTGGACGACCGCGTCCTTCACCGACTCGGCGATCGCCACGGTGCGCGCCCGTGTGGGCTCGTCCCGGGCGATCTGCGGCCTCTCGGGCGGCGTCGACTCTTCGGTCGCGGCGATGATCTGCGAGCGCGCGATCGGCGAGCGCCTCACGTGCATCTTCGTCGACAACGGCCTCCTCCGGAAGAACGAGCGCGAGACCGTCGTGCGGACGTTCCACCGTCTCGCGCCCGAGCTCCGGGTGGTCGCCGTCGACGCGAGCGAGAGGTTCCTCTCGGCCCTCGCCGGGATCACCGATCCCGAGCAGAAGCGAAAGACGATCGGCCGCGTCTTCATCGAGGTGTTCGAGGAGGAGGCCAAAAAGGTGGAAGATGCACGCTTCTTGGTGCAGGGCACGCTCTACCCCGACGTGATCGAGAGCGTCTCCCACAAGGGGCCGAGCGCGGTGATCAAGAGCCACCACAACGTCGGTGGGCTCCCCGAACGGATGCACCTCGAGCTCGTCGAGCCGCTCCGAGAGCTCTTCAAGGACGAGGTTCGCGCGGCGGGGCGTGAGCTCGGGATGGACGCGGAGCTCGTCGAGCGTCAGCCGTTCCCAGGCCCCGGCCTCGCCATTCGAGTGCTCGGCGAGGTCACCCGCGAGCGCCTCGCGACCCTGCGCGCGGCCGACGCCATCGTGACCGAAGAGGTCCGCAAGGCGGGGCTCGAGCGGGTGATCTGGCAGAGCTTCTGCGTGCTCCTCCCTGTCCGTTCGGTCGGCGTGATGGGCGATTTCCGGAGCTACGAGGAAACGTGCGCGATCCGCGCGGTGACCTCGGTCGACGGGATGACCGCCGAGTGGGCCGAGCTCCCCTATGGCCTCCTCCGCACGCTCTCGTCGCGGATCATCAACGAGGTCCCGGGGATCAACCGCGTCGTCTACGACGTGTCGTCGAAGCCCCCGGCGACCATCGAATGGGAGTAGCGTGAGCGCATGCCGACGCGTGCGACGAGACTTGCGGCTACCGTGCTCGTGCTCCTCGCGACCGGGTGTCCTCCTCCGGCCAAGAGCCCGACGGTGAGCCTGCGCCTCCGAGGGGGCCCAGACGCCGCCTCGGTCACGGTCGACGACGTGCCGGTGGGCTCCCTCGCCGTGGTCCGCGCCCGCGGCGTGGCGCTCCCGCCCGGCGTGCATCACGTGACCGTCGTGGCTCCCGGCTACTTGCCCTTCGACCGGCGCGTCGAGGCCACCCAGGCCCCCGTGGTGCTCGACGTCGCCATGGTCGAGATCCCGGATTGACCGCCCTTGAACGGGCGTTCCGTCGCTTCGTGCTTGACACGGTGGGTGTGCGAGGTACGGTGCCGCCCTCATCTTCCCGGGCGCTTACGCCCGTGACACGGAGCTCAAAAACGTCATGGCAAATCGCGCAATTTGGGGTGTTCGCAAGCGTCACGAGTGGCTCACCACGCCGCTCAAGAAGAAGCGCGTCAAGCGCGCGACCCGCGTCCGCTGCGGCCTCCAAGACGCGATGGACCGCAAGGCCTCCGAGGCGCCGGCGAAGGCCGAGGGCTGAGCGGCTCCGTTTCGGTACGAAGGGCGTGCTCCAGGTGAGCGCGCCCTTCTCCTTTTTGTGCGACGCACACCGAGCCTCAACAGCCGGAGTCTTCGAGGCCGTCGCCGACGACGGCGTAGCCCATCGTGGGGGTGTTCCGAGCGAAGCTCGCCTCGCCGCGCGGCGACACGAGGATGACGCCACCGAGGGCGCCGGTTCGAACCCCTAGGGCTTCGATCGCCCGGCGCGCGGCCGTGTCCGGCTCGTCCTCCAAAGCCATCGTCGCGCGGCGTGCGAGGAGGAGGCGGATGAAAGCCTCACCGTCTCCGGTGCCGGAGGCTGCCCCCTCCCCATCGTCGGCGTACGTGCCGGCCCCTACGAGCGGGCTGTCTCCGATGCGGCCGAGCGCCTTGTTCGTCTTTCCGCCCGTGCTCGTGGCGGCGGCCACGTGCCCCTCGAGCGAGCACGCGACGGCCCCGACGGTGCCTCCTGCGAAGCCCGAAGCGACCCCTTTGGCCTTGGCTTCGGCGAGGCGCTCGCGCGCGACCGCGGTCACCATCCGGCTCTCCTCCATCGGCGAAAACCCGTTCTCTTTCGCGAATTTGGCGGCACCTTCGCCGGCAAGGAGGACCGGGCCGTGGGCCTCCATGAGCTTGCGCGCGATCTGCACGGGGTTCGCGTACGGGGGCAGACACGCGAGCGCGCCGACACGGAGCGTCTCTCCGTCCATGACGGCTGCGTCGAGGGAGAGGTGCCCGGTCTCGTCGAGGCAAGCGCCGTGGCCGGCGTTGAAGCTCGGATCGTCCTCGAGGACGGTGACAGCGGCGCAGACGGCGTCGAGCGCGGAGCCCCCACCTTCCAGGATACGTGCGCCAGCCCGCGCCGCCGCGAGGCACCCGGACGCATGCCTCGCTCGCGCCGCCTCCGGGACGAGGCCGGCTCCGCCGTGGACGAGGATGACGTACCGAGCGCGAGGATAAGCGCGGGAGAAGACGTCTCTCATGGGGCGCGAACATACCGCGAGCCCTCGAAGAGGAGGAGGAGCGTCGCCGGAACGGCGGGGAGAAAGACGAACGCGCGGCCCGCCGCGACGAGCTGGTAGGACAAAACGAGCGCGGCCGCGCACGCGAGCACGAAGGCGTTTGCGCGAAGAGGCCGACCCGCTCCCTCGGCGCCGGAGCCGGCGAAGGCCGCCGCGAGCGCGAAGGAGAGGCTGGCGATGGCCGTCGCGAGACCGGCGCTCGCGCCTCCGTGTGCCGGTGCCCGCCCACTCGTCGAGGTCCCCTCGTTCGCGACGTCGCGCGGCGACGCGGCGAGGGTCCCGTCGGGCGCGATGGACACGCCGAGCTCGGTCGACACGAACGCCTCGCCGACCACGTGGAGCGCCGGCGCCTCGGGCGGCGAAGGGAAGAACCCGGCGACGTCGAGGAGGCCCCCTCCGAGCCCGGCCCCGACGGCGAGCGGGACCGCACACGCGCTCACGGCCACGACGAGCGCGAGCGACTTCGGGGCCATCCCGAGCGCGGCGAGCGCGCGAATCTCCCCGCGCTCCCTCGCCCCCCGAAGGACGACGAACGACGAGAGGGCCGCACACGCGGGGACGAGCGGGACGACCCGCCCCACGCGGACGAGCGTCGAAAGACCGCCCTCGTCGGTGGCGGCCGACAGCGCGAGGACGAGGACGAGCACCACGACGACCCCGAGGGATGCGCGCGCGGCGAGCGCTCGAACGTAGGCACTTCGTGAGAGCACGTGCCGGAAACTTGCCCGAGCTCGGCCGATTTGGGTAGCCGAATCCCATGGGCCTGCGCCTCCTGCTTCCCCTTCTCGTCGCGGCCTCGCTCGCCGCGTGCTCCGGCACGCGAGACGTGCGCGAGCCGGGCGAAAAGCTCGGCACCTTCATCGTGAACGGGAAGCTCGTCGCGACGACGTGCGGCAAGGCCGATCCGACCTTTCGCTACGAGGTTCGCCTCTCGCGAGAGGGCGACAAGCTCTACTGGGCCCAAGGCTCGACGCCCGTCGTGGGCTCGATCGACGGAGCCTCGGTGCGCATGGAAGCCACGACCTCGGCCCAGGTCACCCCGAAGGACGAACGAAGCGGATTCCCGGGGTGCACGATGGTGCGCCGAGACACCCTCGCTGCCGAGCTCGAGGGCGACCCGGTCCAGCGCTTGACGGGCGCGATCGTCTACGCGTTCGACGTCGGCCAAGGCGACTGCGCCGGCGAGCTCGCGGCGGTCGGAGGCGACTACGCGACCCTCCCGTGCACGATGACGTACGAGGTCGACGGGGCCCAACGCGCTCGTTGACCCGGTGCGTGCGCCCGGACGGCACGCGCGAAAATTCGGCGCGTGGGGGCCTTCCGCCCGCAAATTCGAGTGCTACTCTCGAAAGAAGCGAGAGCGGGCTCGTCCCAGAATGGTCTCCGCACCGATCGGTGCGGCCTCGCAGTCCCCCGGGGCGAACGCCCCAAACAACCGAAACACCATGGCCGTGCGCTCCCGCCCCCTCGGGCGTCCTCGCGCGATTCCAGGTGCCGGCACGCCGGAGGAGGTACCATTATCATGCAGAGTGCAACGAAGTCCCTTGTGTCGGGGCGAACGTCGTAGCGGAGCACCCCTTCGAGGGTCCTCCACCATGAGGTCGCACCCGGACCGGCTTACGCGCAACGCGAGGCCGTAAGGGTCGACATGGGGACCGCACCTCGGCGGCCCGGGTGTCCAAAGGCACCCGGGCCGTTCCTTTTGACGCGGCCCTTTGGCGCGTGATGCTTGCGCGCGGCCACGGGAGCGAGGTAGAGTCTCGGTTGTCCGCGGGATTAACTCAGTTGGTAGAGTGTCAGCTTCCCAAGCTGAATGTCGCCGGTTCGAACCCGGTATCCCGCTCCCCCCGAAGGCCACCTCCTCAGGTGGCCTTCGTCGTTTCGTGCTCTCGTGTGCGCCCCTTCGCCGCACGAGCCTCCTCGTGACGAACGGCCGCGAGCATGCGATCGAGCTCGCCCCTCGCGTCGTTCGACACGAACGGGTTGTTCCGGTTTCGCACGTTCCCGCCGAGGATCGACGTGATGTGGCGAATGGCCGTCATGGGCTTTTTGTCGAAGAAGAAGAGGTCGGGGAGCTCGCCCGTGTACCAGGCCTTGACGAAGACACGAAATACGTCAACCGCTTGTTTTAGGACCCCCTCGTACTCGACCTCCCAGTCGACGGGCTCCGAGGCGAGCTCTCGGGCCGCCAAGTGGGCGGCGAGGCTCCCCGACTCGAGCGCGAACATCACGCCGCTCGAGAAGACCGGATCGAGGAAATCACCGGCATTTCCCGCGATCGCGTAGCCCTTCCCCGAAAGTCGCCGCGTCCGGGTGCTCCAACCGCGGAGCACCTGGATGGGGAGCGCCTGCCGGGCTCGACCGAGCCTCTCGGCCGCCGCGGGCTCCCCTCGCACGAGCTCCCAGAACCGCTCGGCGGGGCTTCCCCTGCCCTCGAAGAGGTGCGGCTCGGCCACGACGCCGACGCTCGTGCGCCCGTTCGAAAACGGGATGATCCAGAGCCACGCGCCGGCCGGGTGGATGGTGATGAAGATGTCTCCCGCGGTGTCGTCGCTCGGACGTCGATCGCCTTCGACGTGGGTGTACATGGCCGTCCGCGCAAGGATGTCCGAGGGCTCCTCGAGCCCGAACGCCTTCGCGAGGACACGCGCGGGGCCGCTCGCGTCGAGCACGAAGCGCGCGGAGACGTTCACCTCGCGTTCGGTGTGCTCGTCGAACAGCACGACGTCCGCCATGGTCGCGCTCCCCTCCTCGCGCGTCGTCACCGATCGAACGCCGGCGCCGAAGCGGACGTCCGCACCGGAAGCGAACGCGGCCGTCGCGAGCGTTTGATCGAAGTCGTCCCGAGGGACTTGATACGCATACGCCGCGTCGCCGGGCAGGTTGTCGCGGAAGGCGAAGCGCTGGGTCTTGCCCGCACGGACGAACGTCGCGCCGTGTTTGACCTCGTAGCCGCGGCGCTCGACGGCGCCCAAGAGCCCCGCCTCGCCGAGCAGATCGAGGCAGCGCGGCAGGAGGGACTCCCCGATGACGTGGCGCGGGAACGCGAGGCGCTCGACGACCAAGACCTGAAAGCCTTTGCGCGCGAGGATCGAGGCTGCGACGGCGCCCGCTGGGCCCGCACCGACGACGAGCACGTCCACACTCTCGGGGAACGGAAGCATCGCGGCTAGTATGGTCTTCAGTGGGGCCAGCGGCTAAGGTTTCGGCAGCTCCCGTGGCCCTCCGACCGACGATTTCCATGGCTGTCCCACCCGACCTCGGGGGGCGCAGGCGCGCCTCGCGCGGAGGTGCCCCGTGAGCCATCTCTCCGCTGCCCTCGAGGCCGCGCTCCTCCGTGAGCTCGTCGAGAGCCACCGGGTCCTCAACGGGACGCTCTTCCGCGACACCCTCCGCACGCCCACCTTCGTGCTCGTCGTCTCGGAGACCCGCCTCGGCCGCTGGGTGCCCGAGCGATGCACGATCGAGATCGCGCGGAATCTCATCGTCGTCGAGCCCTGGGGCATCGTCATCGAGGTGCTGAAGCACGAGATGGCCCACCAGTACATGACCGAGCGTCGCCCCGACGCCGTCGAGGAGGCCCACGGGCCCGTCTTCCGCGCCCTATGCGAGCGCCTCGGGATCGACGGCCGCCCGTCCGGAAAACCCGAGGTCTCCGGGGAGGACGAGAAAGACCGCGTGGGCGAGAAGATCGCGCGCCTCTTGGCCCTCGCCGAGAGCCCGAACGTGCACGAAGCGGAGGCCGCTATGCTCGCCGCCCAGCGCCTCCTCGTTCGCCACAACGTCGACCTCTCCAAGACACGCGCCGCGCGCGGGCACACGTTCCGGCACCTCGGGCGCCCCTCGGGCCGCGTCACCGAGGCCGAGCGTGTCCTCTCGCTCGTGCTCGCGAAGCACTTCTTCGTCGAGTGCATTTGGGTCCCCGTCTACAGGCCGCTCGAAGGCAAACGCGGGAGCGTGCTCGAAGTGTGCGGCACGCGCGAGAACCTCGAGATCGCTGAGTACATCCACGCCTACCTCACCCACACGGCCGAGCGCCTCTGGGTGGCCCACAAGCAGAAGAACCGCATCCCCGGGGACGCCGACCGCCGCCGGTTCCTCGCGGGCGTGATGCACGGCATGCTCGACAAGCTCTCCCACGAGGCCGACGCTCAGGAGGAAGCGGGCCTCGTGTGGGTGAAGGACGCGGACCTTCACACGTACTACCGCCGGCGCCACCCGTACGTCCGCCATGTCCGGTCGGCCGGCGAGCGCCGCACGCGGGCGTACACCGAGGGCCACGAGGCCGGGCGAGGCATCGAGATTCGCCGTGGGATGAAGGGCGACACGACCGGGGGCCCCCGCCTGCTCCCCGCCAAACGATGACGGACCGGTGCCCGCCGATCGCCTCCTAAATATCTGAAATTACTATGCATACGGGGCGCGCAAATCGTGCGCGCCCGTGGTATGACGTGCGATCCATGGGGCCCGACACCGAGCAGATCGTGCGTGAGGACGGACGTGTCGAGATCTCTCCGGAGATCGAGCTCGAGGGCAGCTCGCTCTACAGCGAGGACCTCGCACCGACGCCGATCGCGAAGCGCACCTGGACGACCTACACGTACGCGGCGCTGTGGATCTCCATGGCCCATTGCATCCCGACGTACATGCTCGCCGCCGGCCTCATCAAGGCGGGCATGAACTGGTGGCAGGCGCTGGTCACCATCTTGGTCGGCAACGTCATCGTGCTCGCGCCGATCCTCTTGAACTCGCACCCGGGAACGAAATACGGAATCCCCTTCCCCGTGTTCGCCCGCGCGGCCTACGGCGTGAACGGCGCGAACGTGCCCGCCGTGATGCGCGCGCTCGTCGCGTGCGGGTGGTTCGGCATCAACGCGTGGATCGGCGGAAAGGCCCTGCACACGTTCTTCAAGAGCCTCTACCCGGGCTGGGCGACCCTCCTCGGCTCGGCCCCCGCCGCGTGCAAGGCCGGCGAGCCTTGCTCCACGTTCCGTTGGCTCGTGTCGGGGCACTCGGCCACCGAGTACGTGGCGTTCATGCTCTTCTGGGCCCTCAACATCCTCATCGTGTACCGGGGCATGGAGCTCGTGCGAAAGGTCGAGAACCTCGCCGCGCCGTACGTGCTGGTCATGACCGCGGTGCTCGTCGCGTGGGCCGTGTGGAAGGCCAAGGGCCTCGGCGCCGTCATGCACGATCAGGGGAAATTCCAGTCCTTCGGCTCGTTCTGGGCCATCTTCGTGCCGAGCGTCACGGCCATGATCGGGTTCTGGTCGACCTTGTCGCTCAACATGCCCGACTTCACGCGGTACGGCCGTTCGCAGCGCGAGCAGGCCGTGGGGCAGGTCGTCGCCCTCCCGACGACCATGACCGTGTTCGCCGCGATGGGCGTCGTCATCACGAGCGCCTCCCACGAGATCTACGGCGAGGCCATCTGGGATCCGGTCGATCTCGTGGGGCGGTTCGAGTCGCGCGTGCTCGTCGCCGTGAGCATGTTCACGGTCGTCGTGGCGACGCTCGGCGTGAACATCGCGGCCAACGTGGTGTCTCCCGCGAACGACTTCGCGAACCTCTCGCCGAAGCACATCTCCTTCAAGACGGGCGGCCTCATCACGGGCCTCGTCGGCATCGTGATGCTCCCGTGGAAGCTCCAAGAGGACCCCGACGGCTACATCTACAAATGGCTCCTCGGGTACTCCGGAGGGCTCGGCTCCATCGGCGGAGTCCTCATCGCCGACTACTGGATCGTGCGGAGGAAAGAGCTACGGCTCGCCGACCTCTACCGGCGCGACGGCGTGTACGGCAAGGACCCGGGCGGCGTCAGCGTGCCCGCCATCGTGGCCACGCTCGCGGGCTGCGTTCTCTCGTGGATCGGCACCGTGGTGCCGGCGCTCAAGGGCCTCTTCGACTACGCCTGGTTCGTCGGGGCGTTCGTGTCCGGCGCCGTGTACGTCGGGCTCATGCGGCTCCGCTCCCCCGGAAAGGCCTGAGGCCCGCCGGCTCGCGCTTTCTCTCCCTCCCGGATTCGCTAGTCTTCCACCATGGCCGCGGACCCCGACAAGAGCGCCCTCCGTGACCTCGCGAAGGCGCTCGCGAAGGCCGAAGAGATGCTCCAGTTCCTGCCCGACGGTGCGGCCAAGAACCTCGTGACCAAGATCGGGACCCTGCGTGGTCTCCTGCTCGAGCAGCGGCCGCCCGCGTTCGTGCTCGTCGGTCGCCGCGGCGCCGGCAAGTCGTCGCTCGTGAACGCGCTCTTCGGGGCCGAGGTCGCCAAGGTCGGCCACGTGCGCGCCGAGACCGGCCGCGGCACGTGGTACGAGCACCACGCCGAGAGCGGCACGCTCCACCTCCTCGACACACGCGGGCTGCAAGAGGGCTCGAAGCCGAGCCAAGACGACGACAAACGCGACGCCCTCTCCTCCGTCGCGGTCGAGCTGAAGCGGCGCGCGCCGGACGCCGTGCTCTTCGTCGTGCGCGCCCAAGACGTGGACAGCGCGATCGACGCCGACCTCACGGGCCTCGAGGAGGTGCTCCAGGCGGTCGAGCGCGCCCACAAGTTCCGGCCTCCCGTGCTCGGTGTGCTCACGCACTGCGACCTCTTCGAGCCCAAGCGGACGCGCCTCCACGCCCCATCCGAGGAGTCCGAGGAGTCGCTCCACGAGAAGCTCTCGTACGTGAACGAGGCCGAGGCGCTCCTCGAAAAAAAGCTGAAATCTCGCGGGCTTCTCACCCAGCACGTGGTGGGTGTACGTGGGGTGAGCGCGTACCTCTCGTTCGCGAAGGACGGCACGGTCCGAGACGACGAACGCTGGAACATCGATGCACTCTGCACGCTCCTCTACGCGCACCTCCCGAACGCGGGGAGAGGGGCCTTCGTTCGGCTCGCTCAGGTGCGCGGGCTGCAAGAGGAGCTCGCCGAGACCTTGACGCAAGCGACCGCCGCCGTGTGCGCCGCGGTCGCCGCCGTGCCCGTCCCGGTCGCCGATCTCGTGCCCATCACGAGCCTCCAGGTGTCGCTCGTCGTGGCGATCGCGTGGCTCTCGGGGCGTCGAGTCGACACGAAGAGCGCCCTCGAGCTCCTCGCGTCGCTCGGCGTGAACGTGGGCGCGGCGTTCGCGCTGCGCGAAGGGGCGCGGGCCCTCGTGAAGTACGTGTTCCCGGGCGGAGGCTCGGCGATCTCGGGCGCCGTCGCGTTCGCGGGCACCCTCGCCATCGGGGCGGCGGCGCGCGCGTACTACCTTCGCGGCGAGGGCCTCGAGGGCGCGAAGCGGGCCTACGCGGCCGGCCGTGACGACTCGACGAGGCCCGAGTGATCGCCCACGCTCGGTCGAGCCTCGAGGTCGTGCGGAGCCGCGTCACCTCGGCGAGCGTGGTCCGCCGCGCCTACGCCGAGGCCCCCATCGCGCTCTCCTGCCCGAGGAACCACGGCCACGCCGCTTGGGTCTTTCCCACGGTGCTCGGCCCCGGGTACCTCCGCGGCGACGACCACGAGCACACCATCGAGGTCCGCGAGGGCGCGACGGCGTACATCGGCTCCATCGGCATCGCGCGCGGGTTCGCGGGGGTGTCGAGCACCCGCGTTCGGGCGACCGTCGAGCCCTCAGCGCTGCTCGTCCACGCCCCGTGCCCGCTCACAGGAGCGGCGGGGGCCGACGTCTCGCAGTCCGTGGAGATCGACCTCGCGGAGGGCGCGTCGCTCGTCTTGATCGACGGCATCACCCGCGGGCGCCCGGAGACCGGCGAGAGGTGGGCGTTCGAGCGCCTTCGCACGCGCCTCGTCGTGCGTGTCGGCGGCGAGGTCGTGCTCGAGGACGCCCTCGATCTCGAGCCCGGTCGAACCTCCGTCGAGCGCCACTTCGGCGCGTACGGGGGCTACGCGCTCGCCCTCGCCCTAGGCCCCCGCGCACGCTCCTTCGCCGACGCATGGCGCGACGCCCCTCCACGCGGTCGTGGCCCCACGCTGTCGTCCGTGTCGACGTCTCGGGACGATCTCGTGGTCGTACGGCTCGCCACCCAGGGCGCAGCCGACCTCGCGCAGGAGTGCGCGCTCCTCCTCAGAAACCTTCGCGAAACCTTGGGGGACGATCCTCTGGCTCGGAGGCCCAGCTAGCGGGCCTCGAGCCCACCATGCACCTCGCCCCTCGCGATCTCGACAAGCTCGTCCTCCACCAGGCAGGATTTCTCGCACAAAAGCGCCTCGCGCGCGGGCTTCGGCTCACCTACCCCGAGGCCGTCGCGCTCTTGGCCACGCAACTCCTCGAGTGGATCCGCGACGGAAAATCGGTCGCCGAGCTCATGGACCTCGGGCGACGTGTGCTTGGTCGCGCCGAGCTGCTTCCGGGCGTCCCCGAGCTCGCGCACGAGGTGCAGGTCGAGGGCACGTTCGCCGATGGAACGAAGCTCGTCACCGTGCACGAGCCCTTCGTCCTCGACCGCGGCGACTTGGCCCTCGCGCTCTACGGGAGCTTCCTTCCCGTCCCGAAGCCTTTCCCCGACGCGACCCCGGACGAGCGCCTCGTGCCCGGAGGGCTCCTCGACGAGACGCCGAACGACGTCGAGCTCTGCCCCGCGCGCCCGCGCACGACCCTGTCCGTGACGAGCCGAGGGGATCGGCCGATCCAGGTCGGCAGCCACTACCCGTTCGACGAGGTGAACCCGGCGCTCGAGCTCGATCGGGCCCGCGCGCGGGGCATGCGGCTCGACGTACCGGCGGGGACGGCCGTTCGCTTCGAGCCCGGGGAGACACGCACCGTCACGCTCGTCCCATACGCGTCGTCCGACGTCGCCATCCCCGAGCGCCTTCGCGCCGAGCGGGGAGCGCCATGAGCCGCATCTCTCGCGCGCGGTACGCCGATCTCTACGGGCCCACCGTGGGCCACAGGCTCCGGATCGCCGACTCGTCGCTCGTGCTCGAGGTCGAGGTCGATCTCGGCTCCTACGGGGACGAGCTCACCTTCGGTGGAGGCAAGGTCGCGCGCGACGGGATGGGCCAGATGCCTGGCGCGCTCGACGCCGAGGCCCTCGACCTGGTCGTGACCGGCGTCGTCCTGCTCGACGCGAAGCACCCCGTCACCAAGTGCGACGTCGGCATCAAACGAGGTCGCATCGTGGGCCTCGGGAAGGCCGGAAATCCCCTCACGATGGCGGGTGTCACGCCGGGGATGATCGTCGGGGTCACGACCGAGGTCGTCTCCGGAGAGGGGCACATCCTCACCGCCGGGGCCATCGACGCTCACGTGCACTTCATCTGCCCCCAGCAGGCCGACGAGGCCATCGCGAGCGGCGTCACCACCCTCGTCGGAGGAGGCACCGGCCCCGCGACCGGCACGCTCGCGACGACCTGCACCCCGGGCATCGAGAACGTGAGCCGGATGCTCCGCGCGACCGACAAGCTCCCGCTCAACATCGGGCTCACCGGGAAGGGAAACTCGCGGCGCCCCGAGGGCCTCGCCGAACAGATCGAGGCGGGGTGCGTCGGCCTGAAGCTCCACGAGGACTGGGGTACGACCCCCGCCGCCATTCGCGCGTGCCTCGCGGCGGCCGATCCGTACGACGTCCAGGTCACCCTCCACACCGACACCCTGAACGAGTCGGGCTACCTCGAAGAGACCCTTGCGGCCATCGGAGGGCGCACGATCCACGCCTACCACGCCGAGGGCGCGGGAGGTGGCCATGCCCCTGATATCCTTGCGATTTGTGGTCACGCGAACGTCCTCCCGAGCTCGACCAACCCGACCCGCCCCTACACGGTCAACACGCTCGACGAGCACCTCGACATGCTCATGGTCTGTCATCACCTCTCGCGTGACGTGCCCGAGGACGTCGCCTTCGCCGAAAGCCGCATCCGGAGGGAGACCATCGCCGCCGAGGACCTCCTCCACGACATGGGCGCCATCTCGATGATCTCGAGCGACAGCCAGGCCATGGGGCGCGTCGGCGAGGTCGTGACCCGCACGTTCCAGACGGCCGCCAAGATGCGCGAGGTGCGTGGGCGGCTCACGGAGGAGTCGGGCGCGAACGACAACCTCCGCCTCCGCAGGTACGTCGCCAAGATCACCGCGAACCCCGCGATCGCGCACGGCATCGCCGCCCACGTCGGCAGCATCGAGGTGGGCAAGGTGGCCGACCTCGTGCTCTGGAAGCCTGGTTTTTTCGGGGTGCGGCCCGAGATGGTGATCAAATCGGGGTTCATCGCGCACGCGCAAATGGGCGACGCGAACGCGAGCATCCCGACGCCGCAGCCTCGCTTCGGGAGGCCCATGTTCGGGGCCTTGGATCCCGCCTCGGCCGGGCTCGTCCTCGTCTCGCGCGCGGCCTTCGACGCGGGGGTCCCAACCCGGCTCGGGCTCGGCAAGCGCGCTGTCGCCGTCGAGGGGTGCCGAGCGCTCGCCAAAGCCGACATGGTGCTGAACGACGCCCTGCCCCACATCACCGTGAGCCCCGAGACCTACGAGGTCCGGGCCGACGGCGAGCCGCTCGTGTGCGCGCCGGCCGCTGCCCTCCCCATGGCGCGCCTCTACTCCCTCTTCTGACGGTAACCCCTCGGATCAAAAAGGGAATCTCATGACCTTTTTTCGTGTCCTCGCCCTCTCGGACTCGGGGTTTCCCTCCGGCGGCTTCGCGCACTCCGGGGGGCTCGAGGCGGCGGCGGCGCTCGGGGCGGTGAGCACGCCCTCCGACGTCGCGACCTTCCTCGACGACATCGTCGACCAGGCCGCGACGTTCTCGGCGCCACTCGTGCTCGCGGGCCACGCGTCGGGGAGCGGCGAAGGTCCGGGTCTCTCGGCGCTCGACGCCCGCGCCGACGTGAGGCTCGTGTCGCGCGTCGCGAACCGCGCGAGCCGCACGCAGGGGCGAACCTTCTTCGCGACCGCGCTCGCGTCGTTCGAGGGTGAGCTCCGCGGGCTCGCGCCCGTCGTCGAGAGCCTCCCCTACAAGCACCACGCGCCCCTCTTCGGGGCCATCCTCGCCGCGCTCGGGCTCGATCGCATCACCACCGTGCGGCTCACCCTCTTCGGTCAGGCGCGAGGCACCACGTCGGCGGCGGTGCGCCTCGGTCTCGTCGGTCCGCACGAAGCGCAGGTCCTCCTGGATGCGCTCGGGCCGAGGCTCGAGCGCGGCGTCGAGACTGCCCTCGCGACGCCCCTCGACCAAGCCGCCTCGAGCTCCCCGCTCCTCGAGCTCCGCGCGGAGCTCCACGACACGCTCTACGCGCGGCTCTTTTTGTCGTAAATTCGAGAGGTTACATGCCACACGACGGTACTCACGGGCACACGCACGAGCCCCTCCTCCACCCCGGTTTCTTTCGCGCGAGGACGCCCCGGATCCGCCGAGACTTCGGCGCCCGCGCGTTCACCGTGGGCATCGGCGGCCCCGTCGGCTCGGGCAAGACGGCGCTCCTCCTCGCGCTCTGTCGTGCCCTCCGTGACCGGCTCCGCCTCGGGGTCGTCACGAACGACATCTTCACGCGCGAGGACGCCGAGTTCCTCCACCGCCACGAAGCCCTCCCCGCCGACCAGATCGCCGCCGTCGAGACCGGGGGCTGCCCTCACGCCGCCATCCGCGAGGACATCAGCCACAACCTCGACGCCCTCATGGGCCTCATGGCGGCGGTGCGCCCCGAGCTCCTCTTCGTCGAGTCCGGCGGAGACAACCTCGCCGCCCAGTACAGCCGCGAGCTCGTCGACTACACGATCTACGTCATCGACGTGTCGGGGGGCGACAAGGTCCCGCGCAAAGGCGGCCCCGGCATCACGCAGAGCGATCTGCTCGTCGTGAACAAAATCGATCTCGCCCCGCACGTCGGCGCGAGCCTCGAGGTCATGCGCCTCGACGCCGACCGCATGCGCCAAGGAGGCCCCACCATCTTCGCGAGGGCGCGCGACGGGCACGGCGTCGACGCGATCATCGACCACGTCCTCGCCGCGTTCCACGAGGCCGCGCCCGCAACGTACGCCGTCGCGAAGGAGCGCGACGCCGTCCCGTAAGGGCGCGGCGCTGCGCGACCTGCAGGCTACTTGCCGCCGTCTTTTCCGTCTTTCTTCGAGCCGGCGTCGCCCTTCACGCCGCCATCACCGGCGCCGCCGTCGCCCCCGGCCCCGACCACCTCGACGAGCTCGACGTCGAACTTCAGGCCGGCCTTCGGCGGGATTTTGTCGCCCGAGCCGTTGTCCCCGTAGCCGAGATCGGAGGGGATGGTCAGCTTTCGCTTGCCGCCCACCTTCATGCCGACGACGCCCTGATCCCACCCCTTGATCACCGCGCCCTGGCCGAGCTTGAACTTGAAGGGCTCGTTCCGATCCCGCGAGGAATCGAACTTCTTCCCGTCCATGAGCGTTCCCGTGTAGTGTACACGCACTTCGTCGCCCGTCTTCGCCTCGGGCCCGGTGCCGACGACCTCGTCGACGATCTCGAGCTTCTCGGGGCCGGGGGGGAGCGGCTTCGGCGCCGCGGGCTTGAAGTCCTCTTTGGGCTCTTCGATGGGCTTGGAGCAGGCCGAGATCGAAAGGCCGAGCACGGCCAAAAGCGCGAAGGTCTTCTTCATGAGGGCCTCTTTACTGCGGACCTGGGCTTTCGGGAAAGTCCCGAGGGCGCGACCGCGAGCGTCACGGGCCCTTCGGAGCCGCTGCCCCTGGAAAGTGAGCGCCGAGGTGCGCGCCGACGAGCGAGAGGACCGAGTCGACCTGGGCGGGCGACAGCGGCAACCGCATGGAAACGGAGCGCCCGTGCGCCTCGGCCGAGAACCCCGAGAGGGCCCCCCGAAGCGCCACGCGGACCACGAAGGCGCTCGCCGCGACGGCCACGGTCGCGTTCATGCGGGCGGCGATCGTGTGGGCCTCGACCTCCCCTTTGGCTTCGCCCGTGCCTTCCACCTCGGCGCCACCGTCGTCCCGGAGCGCCACGGTCGCGCGGAGACGCTCGAGGCCGCGGAGGTCCTCGGCGGCCCAAGGAAACCGCACGGAGGGCTCGGTCGCGGCCACGGTGATCGCAGGGCGGGTCGCCCGCTCGGCCTTCGCGAACGCCTCGTCCCGCGCCGCGTTCGCCGCCGCGGACGGCGCGAGCAGCCACACCTCGTCGGGGGCGTCGTCGGAGAGGAGCGCCGTCCAGACGTCGGTCGCGACGCGGATCCTATGGGCCCTCTTGCCGGGGAGCCCGAGGGCGAACGGGCCGCCCTGATCGACGCGGCGCCCGTAGGTGCGCAACGCTCCCTCGATCTTCGCCGCCGAGAGCCCATGCCGGAGCGCCACCGCGTCCCACGAGAACGCCCGCGCCCCGCAGAACCGGGCCCAGACGACGTCGTCGAAGGGGCTGATTTCGTTCGGGATTTCGAGCTCGGAGAACCTCGGTTCGGCCATGAGGATCGCGCGCACCCAGGGCGCTCGCCGAAAGGCCCGGAGCTCGTCGAACGCGACGTCGAGCCTTAGCCCCTGGCAGGCGGCGAGCCCCGGCGACGGAGGTCCCTCGTCGACCACGCGGGGCGCGGCAGCGGACGGCGGACGCGGCTCGGGAGCGTGGGCGGGCTGCGGCGGGGAGGCTCCGTGGCAGGCCACGAGCCCGAGGAGCACGGCCGCGGAAGCTCGCACCTACGGAGCTCCTCCCCCTGGGGCGGGGAGCTGGACGCCGAGCTGGGCGGCGAGCGCTTGAAGGATGCCCTCGAGCTGCTCGCGCGAGGCCGTCACGTGCGCCTTCACGATCTTTCCGTCTTGGGTGAGGTCGACGTTGTTCAGAAGACCCCTCGTCGCGATGCGCACGAGCACGCTCGCGTTCTGCCGCGCGATCATCTCCTTCGTTCGCTCGAGCACGTCGGCGGCCGCTTCGTCGTCCTTGCACTCGCCCTCGGCGTACGCGTCGGCGCCCCCGCCCGCGCGTGGCACGACGAAGATGCGAACCTCGGTCATCGACTCGGGGAACTTGAGACCCGGCACGGCCACCTGGCGGTACGGGTCGCGCACGACGAGCCTCAGGATCTCGTTGGGGCGGAGCCCGGGGTCGACCGAGTGTTGCTTCAAAAGAAGAGCAAAATCGCGGGCTTTGCTCGGGGGCACGATGGCCGCTTCGTGGGGCTGGACGCGCAGGAACACACGCTCCGAGTTGTCGGCGTGGCCGAGGTGCGCGCTGACGCCGGGAACGCCCGCGTCGTAGGGGCCCCCCTTGTCGTACTTCTTCGAGAGCGTGGAGATCGCCTGATCGACCACGGCGTCGGGGAGCGTGTACTTGATGAAGATCGCGTCCTTCTCCGTGTGGATGAGGGACGGGCCGTAGATGAGGAGCCACTCGCCGTCGCGGATGGGGTCCACCATGGACTGGGTGCCCTTCATGAAGTCGGCCCACTGCGGGATGCCGTTCAAGAGGGGGCCCATGCGCGCCCCGACGGGGTGCTGGCGCATGAGCGAGACGTTCAAGAGGAGCCGCACGTTGGTGACGCCGGCCGTGACGAGGCCGGAGAACCCGACCTTCGGGGCACCTCCGTCTTTCACGCCCGAGGCGACCGCGCCGGCCTCGCTGGCCTCGGCGTCGGGGCTCGTGCCGTTCGCTACGCCGCCGTCCGTGAGGGGAGCGCCGCTCTCGAGGGGCTCGGCGTCCGCGACCCCGCCGTCGGAGGGCCCACCGTCGGCCTCCCCGTCGAGGGCGCTCGCGTCGAGGGCGCTCGCGTCGGGCTTCGGCCTCGGCTTCGGGCCCGCGTCGGGTTTCTTCGCCCCGGGCTCGGTGCCGTTCGGGTCGGGATCCGTAGGCGAAGCGGGCGGCGGCTCCACGGGCTTCGGCGGCTCGGGCACCTCGACGGCCATGAGCTCGATGGGCACGACGAGCTCGTCGTCGACGTCCTTGAAGGTCATGCCGCCCGAGTCGGGCAAGAACGTGTACGGCGAGAAGAGCCCGTGGAGGACGACCGACAGGACGAGCGACAGCGCGAACGCCCGCCGCGCCTTCGATCCCGTCCAAAACGACGCGGGCCCGGTGGGCTTCGACGCTTCGTTCGTGAGGCCGGCGTGGGGCGCGGTCGGCGCCGAAGCCGAAGCCCCGGCGCGCTCCGCTCCACCGGTCGCCCGAGGTCGTTTTGCCATGCGAATCCGCGCCCTTCGGCCCGAGATCCTCGAGCGTGTCTCACTGGCCACGGCAAGCTCGCATCGCGGACACAGTCTTTCGCACAAACCGACGAAATGGCGAAGGGTTGTGGGTGGCCTCGCGCGTGCAAGCCTCGGGACCGGCGGCGCGGCCCTGCCCTCTCCCGCCCTTCGGACACAGCCCTGCCCTCACGGCTCGAGAACGGCCACCCCGCCCGTCCTCTTCCCCGAAAACCTCCCCGGAAACTGGATCGACACCCGGCCCCTCCGGTACTAAAGACCGCAAAAGGTCACGATGATGCTTTCTTCGCTCGTTCGGCGCGCTTCTTCCCATGCCCTCGTGGTCATGTCGGCGCTCGGTGGCCTCCTCGCCGCGTGCAGCTACCCCGAGAAGCCCAAAGAGAACCCCGCGCCCGTCGCGCCTTCTGCCGCGCAGGCCGCAGCCCCACCATCGGCCACGGCTCCGCAGCCTGCCGCGTCCGCCCAGACCGAGGTCACGAGCGCCGCCCTGTCGGACGCGGGGGCCTCGTCGGACGCCAAATGGGACGGCCCGCGCATCGGCGCCATGGCCCTCGTGACGGTGGTCATGAGCGACATGGAGTGGCCCAAGGACGACGCCCGCAAGGGGGACAAGGGCAAAGGTAAAGGCGCGGTTCGATTGGGCTATTTGCGTCATGGCGCCCGCGCCCCCGTGAAGCCGGAGAAGCACGTCCGCGCGAACTGCCCCGAGGGTTGGTACGAGCTCGTCGCCGGCGGGTACGTGTGCGGCCGCTACGCGACGCTCGACCTCAACAACCCCAAGGTGAAGCTCGCCCCGCACGATCCGGACCTCGAGGCGCCGCTCCCGTACCAGTACGGCTACAACACGACGAACGGCGCGCCGCTCTACCGCCAGGTGCCTTCCCGCGAGGAGCGGCTCAAGCTCGAGCCTTACCTCACGGGTGGCAGCGTGAGCGCGTCGTCGGGCAGCTCGAAGCGAAAGAAGCGCGGCGCGCAACCCTCGGGGGACGAGCCCTCGGGCACGAACGAGGTGCAGGTGCAGGTCGAGGGCGACGCAGGCCCGCCCGCGATGGGGGCGCTCGCGTTCGCGTCCACGAAGTCCCCCGAAGAGCCCGAGGTTCCCTGGTACATGCGCGACGCCGGGGCCGGCAAACCCACGGTGACGCTCGACGAGCTCCGCGGCGACGGCCCCATCGCGCGCCGCATGGTGAAGGGCTTCTACCTCGCGCTCGATCGCCAGTTCGTCTCGGGCGGCAACGCCTGGTGGAAGACGACGAGCGGCCTCATCGCGCCGGCCGACCGCCTCTACGTCCAAAAGCCCCTCACGGACTTCAAGGGCGTGTGGCTCTCGACCCCGGCGTCGCCCCCCGCGCCGACCGAGGCGGGCATGGCCCCGAACCCGCTCATCGGCTGGGCGCTCTACAACGCCAAAAAGTACACGATTTCGGGCACCAAGGCCGTGCCGGGAGAGAAGATCCCCCGCCACACGATGGTGAAGCTCACCGGCAAGTCGGGCACCTACGGCGGCGTTCGTTACGACGAGACCGAAGAGGGCTTTTGGCTCCGCGCGAACGAGAGCACACGCACGAAACCCGGCCCCCTCCCGAAGGACCTCGCGCCCGGCGAGAAGTGGGTCGACGTGAACCTCTCCACGCAGACCCTCATCGCCTACGAGGGCGACAAACCCGCCTTCGCGACGCTCACGTCGACGGGCCGCCGCGAGTCGAAAGAGAAAGACTACACGACGCCCCAGGGCAGCTTCCGCATCCGCGAGAAGCACGTCGCGGCCACGATGGACGGCGACGTCGCGAGCGACGGCCCGTACTCGATCGAGGACGTGCCCTGGATCATGTACTTCAACGGGAGCTACGCGCTCCACGGCGCGTTCTGGCACGCGGCCTTCGGCTACGTGAAGAGCCACGGCTGCGTGAACCTGAGCCCGGCCGACGCGCGCACCATGTTCAACTGGACCGAGCCGCACGTCCCCGAGGGGTGGCACGGGGTCAACGCGACGGCCGAGAAACCGGGCACACGCGTCGTCGTGCACGACTGACCACGCGCGCTCGGGCGAGCGGGTCTACTCTTCGGGGCGACTTTCCGCTAAAGGCTCCGGGGTGACCTCCGACAGTGCCATGGACCAGTTCTCGGCCACGCTCGATCGAGGCTGGGACCTCGCCCAGCGCGGCGACGCGAAGGGCGCAATCCTGTGCGCGAAGCGCGCGCTCGAGATCGACCCTCAATCGCCCGAAGTACATAATCTCCTTGGGTATTCCGCCGCTCTTGCGGGGGACGCCGACGAGGCGCTCGAGCACTACCGGCAGGCGATCACCCTCGACGAGACGTACTTCGAGGCGATGCTCAACTGCGCCGAGCTCCTCATGCACCCCATGGGCGACTTCGACGAGTCCATCGCCCTCTGCGAGGAGGCCCTCGACTACGCCGAGACGAACGAGGAGATGGCCGACTGCCTGCTCCTCAAGATCGACGCGCTGCTCGCCAAGGGAGACGTGGCCGAGGCGAAGCGCTCGGTGGCCCGCATCCCCGAGGGCCCGTGGGAGAACCCGAGCTACACCTTCCTCGTCGGGCGCGCGCTCTACGAGGTCGGCGAGATCGAGAAGTCGCGGCCCTTCATCGAAGAGGCGGCCCGCTTGGACCCGGCTCACGTCGACGCCCACTACTACGTAGGCCTCCTCCGCGACGAAGCCGGGGACGCACGCGGCGCCGTCGAGGCCTTTTTGCGCTCACGCTCCATCGACGCCTCGAAGGCGCCTCCCGTCTGGGCCCCCTCCCCCGAGGGGTTCTCGGTGGTCGTTCGCAAGGTGATAGCTGGGCTCGACGTCATCCTGTCGCGCTACGTGCGCGAGGCCGAGGTGTACGTGGTCGACCTCCCGGGCGCAGAGCTCGTGGTCGACGGGGTCGACCCTCGCGCCCTCGTGATCCTCGACACGCCCCCGACCGACGACGGCGAGCGCCGTTTCGTGCGTCTCTTCGTCTACCAGCGCAACGTCGAGCGCGCCGCCGGCTCTCTCTCCGCGCTCGAAGAAGAGCTCGCCACGGCCCTCGAGCGCGAGGTCACGTCCGTCTTCTTGGACGGCGACGCCAAGGCCGGGGCCACGCACGGCCTCAATTGACGGTTCGCTCAGCGCTTCGTGCCGGGGCGCTGCAAGAGGAACCGGACGAGCGGCTCGGCGTCGATCTTCGCGGTCGTCACGAGGGCGTCGAGCAGGCGTTTTCCGAGGCGCGCGAGCTCGAGCAGCTGCCCGATGCGCTCGGCTTGCAGCTCGGCCCTCGCCCGCACTTTGGGGTCGTCGGACGCGCGCAGCGGGGTGAGGGTCTGGAGCGCCTCTTCGAACGCCTCGATCGCGTTCTCGACCTCGGTCCGCTCGCGCTCGTTGTAGACGCGCGAGATCATCTTCCAGAGCTGCACCTCGGCCGCAAAGTAGTCCCGGCGGTCGCCCTGCACCCACACCTTGCGCACGACGCCCCAGCGCCCGAGCTCGCTCAGGGTCATGCTCACGGCGCCGCTCGAGAGCTGGAGAACCTCGCGGAGGTCCTCGGCCGAGAGCGGCTCGGGCGACAGGTAGAGCACGGCCCACACGCGCCCCATGTTGCGCTTGAAGCCCCAGAACTCGATGAGCCGCCCGACGCGATCGCTCACGGCGGCTTCGCTCGGCCAGAGGTCTTTGGGCTCGCGGGTCACGTCTCTTGGCTTACCCGAGCGCGGCTCGGCTGAGAAGTGTTCGGGGTCCATCAGTCGAGCCGCGCCACGAGCTCGAGGGCCACGGCCATGAGGAGGCGCTTCGCCGGAGTGTCGCGGAGGCCGGTCAGCGCGTCGCACGCCGCTTGCGACTCGGCCCTCGCCCGGCGGCGCACCTCGGCGGCCTGCTGCATGCCCTTTTCTCTAAGGATATCCTGAGCTTCCGGATCTTGGGCGCGGCCTCGTTCGAGCACCGCGAGCACACGCGGATCGTGCTCCACGGCGAGGATGAGCGGCAGAGTGACCTTGCCCTCCCGGAGGTCGGCGAAGAGGTCCTTGCCCGTCGCGACGCCCGTGTAGTCGAGCGCGTCGTCGACGAGCTGAAAGGCCATCCCGAGGCTCCGCCCGAACTGCCCGAGCTTGTCGACCTCGGCCTCGGACGCGCCGCCGGAGCGAGCGCCGGCGCGGAGAGCCCAGCGAAAGAGCGAGGCGGTCTTCTTCTCGAGGATCGACGCGTACGTCGCGTAGGAGGCGTCGAGCTTCACGCGCCCGCGGAGCTGAATCACCTCGCCGTCGACGAGCTCGCGCAGGGTCGTGAAGAGCTCGGTCAGCGTCGCCGGGCGCCCGACCTCGGAGGTTCGCTCGAGGGCGTGCACGAGCAGCGAGTCTCCCGCGAGCACGCTCACGGCGTTGCCGAAGACCTTCCGAGCCACGACCTGGCCGCGGCGCTCGTCCGAGTCGTCGACGACGTCGTCGTGGAGGAGGGTCGCCAGATGCACCATCTCGGCGACCGTCGCGAGCGTTCGGGTCTCGTCGCTCACCTCGCCGAAGGCACGGGCCGCGAGCAGCGTGCACAGCGGTCGCACGCGCTTCCCCCCCGCTGTGAGGAGGTGGCGGGCCGCGAGCGTGGCCGGCGCCTCTCCGTCGGCCGTGGCCGTGAGGAGCTGCGCCTCGATCCGCGAGAGGTCTCGCCCGAGCAGGGCCTGGGCGTCCCGGAGGCGGTCGAGCGGCGGGTGACCGAGGTCGACGGCCGAGGCCGTTTCTTCGAGCATTTCAAGGGCGGAGCTGGCGTCCATCGGTCCTCGTGAGGTGCGCGACACCCCAAAGCTTTTTGGAGCGTCGAAACCTTCAAAAGTTTTTGAAATATGTAGGCGCATCGCCGCCGAGGTCAAGCGGAGAGGTCCATCGCCTGCGTTTTCGGGGTCAGCCGCCGAACGCGGTCGCCCCTCCGCACACCGCGATGGCTTGCCCCGTGATCCCGGACGCGTCCTTCCCGACGAGGAACGCCACGGTCGCGGCGATCTCTTCGGGCGCGAGGAACCTCCCGAGGGGCACCGCCGCCTCGGCATCACGGCGCACGTCCTCGACCGAGCGACCGAGACCACGGGCGATGTCGGCGAGCCCCGCTTCGGCCATGTCGGTCTCGACCCACCCGGGCACGACCGCGTTCACCGTAATGCGACGAGGCGAAAGCTCGTGCGCCGCCGCCCGGACGAGCCCGAGGACACCCGCTTTGCTCGCACAGTACGCGCCGTACTCGGGCACCCCGAAGCGCGCGAGCACGGACGAAATCGCGACGAGGCGCCCGCCTTCGGAGAGGTGCGGCGTGGCCGCGTCGAACGTGTGGTACGTGCCCATGACGTTCGTCGCGACGATGTCGGCCGCGAGCGCCGCGCCGCCTTCGGCCCCGAGGGCGATCCGCCCGGACACCCCGGCGTTCGCGACGACGACGTCGAGCGCGCCGAAGGCCTCGATCGCTTTTTCGACCACGCGCCTCATGTCGCCCGAGGAGCGCACGTCGGCGACCACGTGCCGGGCCTTGCCGCCACCGAACACGATCTCCCCCACCGTCTCGCCGAGGCTGCGCTCGTTCCGCCCGGAGACCACCACCGCGAGCCCCTTCGCGGCGAGGCCGAGCGCGATGGCCCTCCCGATCCCACGCCCACCGCCCGTCACGATCGCCACACGTCCGTCCGTCTGCGCCATCGCCGCGACGGTAGTCGAAACGAAGGACCTTGGGATCCGCGAAGCCACCCCGCAGCACCGCGAGCTTGACCTCCCACGCTCCCGTCGGCAGAGTCGCCCCGTGGAAAAGCCCCCCGAGACTCGCCGCGAGCGCGCCAACCGGCAGGCGACGCGCGTCGTCGTGGGCGTCTTCCTCGCGCTCTCGGCGGTCTTCATCGTGGACAGCACGTGGGAGCTCGCGAAGGGCGCGTTCGAGCTCGGCGCGAGCGAGCCCCTCGGGTCGGCCCCCGACGCCACGAGCTGCTACGACGACGTGGCCGCGCGCCGCAAAGACATCGAGCTCGCCGTGATCGAAGCCGCGAAGGTGGCGCCCGAGGCGAGCCCGCAGACCTTCGCGCGGGCCCTCGGCCCCGGGTTCTCCGAGGGCGCCCTCCGCGATCTCGAGGCCCGCTGCGCAAGGTCGCCGCGGGGCCTCACGATCTACGCGGCCCTCCTGCGGGTTCGGCTCGCCGAGGAAGCCGCGATCGCCGAGCGGGCCACCGAGCTCGGCCCGATGCAGGGCGACCTCGCCCGAGCGCTCGCAAGATAGCCAATCATTTCGAATACTTAAGAACACCTCTCGGCCGAAAGGCTCGTTCTCCGCGGTAGGCCGCCGAGGAAGCCCCCCGATCGGGCCGTATTCGTGCTTAAGTCCCCCTGCCGGCCGGCTTTCTTCGTGCCGGCAAGAAGGATCATGAACGCGCCCCGAGCCACCGACGCCGAGCCGAAGCCCCCCACGTTCGACACGCTTCCCCTGAGCCCCGACGTCAAACGCGCCGTGGCCGACGCGGGCTACGAGCACCCTACCCCCGTACAGCTCGCCGTGTTCGAGCCCGCGACACGCGGCCGCAACCTCGTCGTGCAGGCCCGCACGGGCACCGGAAAAACCGCCGCCTTCGGCCTGCCGATCGTCGACTCGCTCGTGAGGAAGTCCCTCGCCGAGGTGCAGGCCTTGGTGCTCACGCCGACCCGCGAGCTCGCCCTCCAAGTGTGCGCGGAGCTCGACAGGCTCGCCAAGCACAAGGGGCTCCGTGCCGTGCCCATCTACGGCGGCGCTCCCATGGGCGCGCAGGTCGAGGCGCTGAAGAACGGCGCGCAGATCGTCGTCGGCACGCCGGGCCGCGTGCTCGATCACCTGCGCCGCGGCACGCTCGTGCCGAAGAGCGTGCGCATCTTCGTGCTCGACGAGGCCGACGAGATGCTCTCCATGGGCTTCGCGAAGGAGCTCAACGCGATCGTCGAGACACTCCCCTCGGATCGCCAGGGCCTCTACTTCAGCGCGACGATCCCGCCCGACATCGAGCGCCTCGCGCACGCCCACCTGAAAGATCCGGAGTGGATCGCGCTCTCGAGCGATCAGGTCGGAGCCCTCGAGATCAAGCACTTCACGTACGTCGTCGCCAACGCCGACAAGCGCGAGACGCTCATGCGCGTGCTCGACGTCGAAGACCCCGAGAGCGCCATCGTCTTCTGCAACACGAAGGACGAGACCGAGCGGCTCGCCGAGGCCCTTCAAAACCGCGGCTACGACGCCGCGTCGCTGAACGGTGACATGGACCAGCGCGAGCGCGAGAAGGTCATGACCCGGACGCGCGAAGGCAAGCTTCGGTTCCTCGTCGCGACCGACGTCGCCGCGCGCGGGATCGACGTGTCGCACGTGACCCACGTCATCAACTTCGACTTCCCCGAGTCGACCGAAGCATACGTGCATCGCACGGGGCGCACGGGGCGCGCGGGGCGTACGGGCACGGCGATCTCGCTCGTGGGACCGAAGGACCTCGGAAACCTCTATCTCCTTCGGCTCACCTACAAAATCCGGCCGATCGAGCGCTCTCTCCCCACGACGGGCGAGCTTCGCACGCGCGAAGAGGCCGACCTCGTGAACCTCTTCCTCGAGGCGTTCTCCGACGAGCCCTCGGCCGAGGACTTGAGCCTCGCGCGTCGCCTCCTCACCCACGACCGAGCCGAGGCCGTGATCGCGGGTCTCCTCCGCGGCTACCTCGGAGCGAAGGCCACGGACCCGCGGGTCGCCGCCGGCGAGGCCCGTCGCGCGAAGAACCCTCCGCCCGTCGAGGCCCCCAAACGCGAGGCTCCGCCGGCACGTCCCGAGCCCCGCGCGAGCCGCGAGAGGCCGCGCGACACGCCCATCGCGACCGAAAAATCGCCCGATCTCTCGACGCGGTCCGGCAGGCGCGGCGTGCCCCACTCCGAGTTCGCGAGCTGGGAGCCGCCTGCCGAAAAGGACGACGATCAGCCGATCCTCACCGAGCGTGGTGGCCCGGCCTCGGCTCAAGGCGCTGCCGCGGCACCGGCTCCGTCCGCCGTGACCCCGCCTGTCGCCCCTGCCGCTTCGTCGAGGGGGCGCGGGCCGCGTGACCGCGACCGTGACCGCGACCGCGACCGCCGCGGCCCTCGCGACCGGGCGTTCGTCGACAGCCCGCCCGAGACCCAGCCGTTCCGCACCCCCGACCCCGTCATGCCGGGGATCACGGTGTCGGACGCTGCACCGCTTCCCCTCCCTCCCCAGAAAGACTTCGAGGACGATCCGTCGTTCGCGCAGCTCTTCCTGAACATCGGTCGCCGCGACGGCCTCCGCCCCGGCGACGTGCAGCGTCTCCTCGTCGAGATAGCCCACCTCGACGACGCCCAGCAGGGGCGCATTCGGATGCGTGAGCGCATCACGTTCGTGAGCGTCCGCCCCGAAGAGCTCGAGCGCGCCATCGCGTCCCTCGCGGGGCATGTCGTCGCCGGGAGAACGCTGGTCGCCGAGCGCGCCAAGCCCCGCACGGAGTGACGCTCCGCCCGCGTGGTCCGCGTCCACACCGCATAAGTATTGAACAACACTAGATATTCGCCGTGCCGATCGTCGGCCCGGGTCGCGTGTGGACGGTCCACGCCCGATCGCCGTGGGCCTTGAGGCACGACCCGCGAAAGAGATACCCTCGGTCCCTATGACGACGTCGCATGCCGCCGCCGAAATGGCCTCGACGGCACCGGGCTCTGCTCCCGCCCACAGCCTTCGCGCCCTTCTTGACGCACGACGTGCCGCGCGATCTCCCCTGTCGCTCGGTGAGGCCGCGGCCCTCCTCGCCCCCCTCGCCGCCGATGTGGCAGCGCGTCACGCGCGCGGCGAGGCCATTTTGCTCCACGCCGCCTGCATCTGCGGGGACGAGTCGGGAGCGTGGGGCTACGACCCGATGTACGCGACCCCGCCGGCGAGCCCGGAGGACATGGCCGTGCTCGCCCCCGAGCTCGGCGGGCGCTCTCCAGGCCCCGCGTCGGCCAGCGTCTATGCGCTCGGCGCGATCTTCTACGAGTGCATCACGTGCGCCTCGGTGGGCCCGGGCATGCAGCCCCCTCGCGCCCTCAACCCCGACCTCCCGGCGGGCGTCGAGACGCTCCTTGGCGCCGCGCTCGTCGCGGACCCCGCGGCCCGTCCCGCCGATCTCAACGCGCTCGCCTCGGCGATGATGGACCTCGCGACCCAGAGCGTCCCTGCGGCGGCCACCTCCGCTGCGGCGTCCGACGTCGATCCGTTCGCTGCCGTCGCCGCCGCGCCCGAGGCTGCTCCGTCCCGTGTGGACGCGACCACGCAGCTGGCGCAGCTCAAGGCGCAGCTCGAGAGCGACCCGAGGCCGCGCTACGTGGTCGTCAAGGACTCGATGGACCACGGTCCGTTCTCGGCCGTGGAGCTCCTTCAGCAGATCGCGAGCCACTCGTTCATCCCCGAGCACACCCTCCGCGACGAGGTCACCGGCGAGTCGAAGAAGATCGGCGACCACCCGGAATTTTCGCAGTTCGCGTCCCACGCGCACCTCCACCGCGAGATCGTGGCCGAGAAGAAAGAGGTCGTGCTGCTCGAGAAGGCCGAGAAGACGGCCGGCATCACCAAGTACCTCGTCGGCGGCACCGTGGTCGCCGTGCTCCTCGCGGGCCTCCTCGTTTGGTACTTCAAGTCGCGCGGCGCCAAAGACGACTCCACCGCCCTCCTCGACGATCCCTCGGCGGTCGACCTCACGACCGACGGTGGCGTCAAGGGGACCAAGAAGCCCGGTGGTGGCGGCGGCGGCGGTGGCGGCGGCGGCGGTGGCGGCCTCGGGAAGGGCTTCGGGGGCAGTTACGAGGCGGCGCTCGCCGCGAACAACGAAGAGATCAAGATGGGCACGGCCTCCGGCGGCGCCGATCTCTCGAACGCGCAGCTCTCGGCCCCCATGGCCAACTCGGCGTTCATCTCGGGCTGCGGAGCCCCGAACGACATGAAGGTCACCGTGAAGGTGGCCGTGAAGATGGGGCGCGCCGTCGGCGTGAGCGTCTACACGAACCCACCGAACGGCGCGGTCTCGAGCTGCATCGACCGCCACGTGCGCATGCTCGCGTGGCCCGCGCACCCGAAGATGGACTCCTTCACGACCGTCTACTGAGCGCGGCGGCGTCGGCGGGCCACGAAGAGGCCGAGGCCCAAAACGAGGCCTCCCGCGCCGGTCGTCGCGCGCCCCGCGCCCGAAGGGACGGCCGAGCACCCTCCCCCGTCGCTCGCCTCGGGTGTGCCCGAGCCCGGATTGGCAGGCACGCCGCAGCTCGTGGCCCCGGAGGCCGTCGCCTGGCACGTGGCCGGCGCCGCGCAGACGAGCCCCGTGCAAGGCTCGTCCGGCGGGGCCTCCGGCTCGGGCGCGCCCGCAGCGCGGAAGGCGGCGCGCACGGTCTTCGTGTGCGCCGCGAGCGAGACGTACACGTTCACGATGTCGTCGCCTACGCACGCCTCGGGGGGCGCGAGCTTGGCCGCCCTTGGGCTGCCTCCGCGTGCCGCCACGGCGAGCAGCGCTCCATCGGACTCGGCGAGGAGCGGCCCGCCGCTGTCCCCGTCGCAGATGCCCTCGGTCGCCGAGAGCTCGCGTGGCCCGGTGGCCCGAGACGCGTTCGCGCCGACGTGCGCGACGGTGATCCCTCCACGCGCGACGCGCCCGTCCGACGGCGTCTTCGCGACGGAGATCCCCCACCCGACCGCCCGCGCCCGCTCGCCCACGCGCGGCGGCGCGGTGAGCCTCAGCTTGGCCACGGGCGCGGTCACCGGGTTCGATAGCACGAGGAACGCGACGTCGTGATCGCACAGCGTCGGAGAGCCATCGTGGACGATGCGAGCGCCGACCGCCGCCGGGTCGAGGACGCCCTTCCGTGCGAACGACTCTCCGACGAAAACAGCAATCTTTCCGGGATCATAGTCGACCCCGGCCTGCCCGCCCGAGACCGCTTGACCTTGGTCGTTGCACGTGACCGCCAGGTTCGACGACGACACGCAGTGGCGCGCGGTCACGACGAGGTTCGGCGCGACGAGGGTGCCCGTGCACTCTCCACGGACGTTGCGAATCAGCACCACGGCGTTGTCGGTTGCGGGCGAAGCCTCGCCGCCTACGATCGCCGAGGTCGTCTCACCGAGCCCACCCCGCTGAGCGACGCCATCCTCGACGGCCCCACACGCAAGTGGGGCGCCGAGGGCAAGGGCGGTCGCGAGACGCCTAACGAGCGGCACGGCGCCGCCGGGCGAACGCGAACGCCGCGCCGAAGGCCAGGGCGAGCACGCCAGCGGAAGATCCGCCCGATGCCCCGCCGGACGCGGAGCACCCGGTGGTGGTGGTCGTCGTGGTGCCATCGGCGTTGGCCCCGCCCGGCAAGCACACCTTGAGGCCGCCCGAGTCCTGGCAGGTCGTGCCTTGGGCGCACGCGTCCTTCACGCAGCTCGCCGTGCACTTCCCCGAGAGGCACGCGTTCGAGCGGCACGCGCCGTTCTCGGTGCATGCCTCGCCGTCTTTCGCGAGGCGCGGATCGGGGCCGCCCTCGATCCACGGATCCTGCCCCGCCTCGGCGTAGCCCTGGAGGATGAGATCCTTGAAGCCGGAGACGTCCGTGTAGATGTTGCTCGCGTTCGTGCCGATGCACGACGTCGCGGGGTTCTGCGTAGGCTGGGTGCCATTTCCGCCGCGCGAGACCACGCCGATGATCGCGCCGGTCGTCTCGGAGATCGCAGGCCCACCGCTGTCGCCCGAGCAAATCGACTCGCCGACCGCAAACTCGTGCGGCCCGGTCTGCTCGCTCGAGTCCCCCGCGCCCGCCGTGACGGGGATCCCCGTGCGTTGCTGGCGCGTCGTCGGGCTCTGGGTCTTGTCGGTCACGCCCCAGCCGACCGCGGTGAGGAGCTCGCCCTTGACCGCGGGACTATCGAGCCGCACCGGCATGATGGGCGTGTTGGCGATGGGCTCCTTCAACACCACGAGGGCGATGTCGTTGTTGCAGAGGTTCGTGGCGTCGTTGAGGATGAGCTTCGCGCCCTGGCCGTTCGCTTCGGGGCGCGTGGGGCGCTGGGTGCCGGTGACCACGTAGATGTCGGCGGCCGCCTTGTTCTTCGAGATGCGCCCGCCCGCGATCGGCGTACCGTCGGCCTTGCACGCGATCCCCTCTTGGGTCGTCGACACGCAGTGCCTCGCCGTCAAGACCAGGTTCGGCGCGAGCATCGTCCCGGTGCACTGCCCGATGCCTCCCTCGCCGCGATCGATCATGACGAGCAAGACGACGGCGTTTTGGCTCTCGTCGGATGCCGTGCCCTTGATGATGGCGTGCTCGCCCTCCCCGACCGCGCTGCTCGGGCTCCCGCCGCAGGCGACGATGACGGACGCGACCACGAAGGAGCCGAAGCCACGCTGAACGGAAGGAGCGAAGCGGGAGCGAAGTGTCGACATGAGTACCTGCATGGCAATGCTCGAGCGGAAGGCTCGGTGCGGATGGGTGCGGACGAGAGACCCCCAGCGCACGCTAGCACGGCGCGCCGCCCCTGCCGCTCCAGCAACAGACTTTTCCGTAAGCGTTTCGCGCTCTTCAGGCGCTTCTAAGGAAGCACCGCGTCACGCTCGAGGCCCCGCTTCACTCGACCTTCTCCGGGCCACCGAAGAGGAACGTGCGCATCGCGTCACCGATCCGCGAGATCGGCCCGCGTTCGTCCGGGGGCAGGCTGTCGGGGGACGACGTGGTCGCGAGCACCTCCGCCGCGACGACGTCGAGGAAGATACCGTGGCATCCCTCACAGCGCTGGAGCCAGGGGCCACGATCCTCGAAGAGCTCGACGTGAAACGGGACGGCGCACCGCGGGCACGCCCCCGGCAGCTTGGGCGGCGCATCACCGACCGGAAGCGCGGACAGCGGGGTCACCAACCCTCGAACGAGCTCTCGCGGATCTCCATCGTGCCAGTCGAGGAAGATTCCACGGCAATGCCCGCACACGTCGATCGTCGCGTCCCCCGCCTGCCGAGCGTCGAGGGTCGACGAACAGCTCGGGCAGCGAAGGGCTTGCTCTCGGTAATCGCTCATCGGACGAGCGTAGACGAGGCGGCCCCGCGCGCACCAAACGAAAGCGCCACCGGCCTCGTGGGCGGGTGGCGCTCTCCGTCTCGGCTGACCGCTCGCGACGACCGCGACGTCAGTGACCGTGCTCGCGATCGATGCCGGGGTGCGTCGGGTCCCCCGGCTCGTGACGCGGGTTCGCCGTCTCGTGGGAGCCGTCGCGCGCGGCGAGGCCCATGAGGTCGGATTTGGCGTAGATAAACTGGTCGCGCGAGTCGTACGGGACGGGGTGAATCCCCGTGTCCATGCGAATCGCGTCGCACGGGCACGCCTCGACGCAGTACCCGCAGAAGATGCAGCGGAGCTCGTCGATCACGAAGCGCACCGGGAAGCGCTCGTAGCCTCGGCGCTTGTCGCCCTCGGGGTACTCGCCGGCCTCGATGAAGATGCACTGCGCGGGGCAGGCCGTGGAGCAGCAGAGGCACGCGACGCAGCGCGGGCTCCCATCGTCGCGGGTCGTGAGGCGGTGAACCCCGCGAAACCGTTGAGGATACGGGCGCTTCTGCTCGGGGTACTGGATGGTCGTGATGCCGTCGTCGAGGCGCTCGGTGACCGGGTCGGGGCGCTCGCCCGTGAGCATGTCGCGGGTGTTGCGGAAGAAGTGGCTCATCGACACCCCGAGACCTTTGAAGATCTCGGGGAGGTAGGACTGAACCGTCGGCGTCTTCTCCGTGTAGGCCACGGTGACGGCGTTGGGGGGGCTTGCGGGTTTCTTCGGGAAGGCTTGAGCCATGGTGGAAACGTGCTCCGAGGAGGTTCAGGCCTGCATGGGGGCGGTCTTGGTGCCGCCCGCCGCCTCGGCCATGTCGCCCGAGGTGCCGATGAGGGTGCGGTCCTTGGGACGCGTGTTGAAGAAGCCGTAGAGGCCCCACAGCGGGAGGATCGTGAGGATAGCGGCGACGAGACCCTGCGAGAGGTCCCCCACCACCTTGAGACCGTGGGCGACGCTCTCTCCGCCCGCCTCGGCCGCGAGGTAGAGGATGCCGGTCGCGAAGATGTTCGCGAGCGACGCCGGGAGGAGCACCGTCCAACCGAGCTTCATGAGCTGGTCGTAGCGGAAGCGCGGGAGGCTCCAGCGGACGAAGGCCTGGAGGAGGCACATGACGATCGTCTTCGCGAAGAACGCCACGAAACCGAAGAGGATGACCCAGATGTGGGGCAGGCGCTGCGCGGCGTAGATCGTCTCGCCGATCTGGATGGTGATGCCGTCCCGGTGGAGGAACGGGAGCTGCCAGCCGCCGAGGAAGATGGTCACGAGCAGCATCGAGCTCGTCACGATTTCCATGTACTCTGCAAAGTAGAACATGCCGAACTTCATGCCCGAGTACTCGGTGAAGTAGCCCGACACGAGCTCGCTCTCGGCCTCCGGGAGGTCGAACGGGATGCGCTTCGACTCGGCCACGGCGGCCGTGAAGAAGAGGAAAAACGCGAGCGGCTGGACGAAGATGCCCCAGCAGTTCTCGCCCTGCCAGCGGACCATGTCCTCGAGGCGAACCGAGCCGTAGAGCATCATGGCGCCGATGAGCGAGAGGCCCATCGTGACCTCGTAGCTGACCATCTGCGAGGCCGCGCGGAGGGCGCCCATGAGGGAGAACTTGTTGTCGGAGGACCAGCCGGCGATGGCCGCGCCCACGATGCCCTGCCCCGCCATCGCGAAGACGTAGAGGATGCCGACGTTGAGCGGCGCGATCTGGAGCTCGATCGGGGGCTGCACGGCCGAGATCCCGAGGCGCGCGGCCGACGGGAAGACGAGGAGCGGCTTGGCGATGACGGCCTTCGTGGCGATGTCGATGCACTGGCCGTCGACGACCTGGAGCACGTGCCCCTCGACGGGCGCGCACACGTGGCGCCAGAGCTGGTGGGGCGAGATCGTGTCACCGAACGGGATGACGGCGGTGAGCGCGAGGACCGGCACCATCGCGAGGATCGGCGCGAGGCTGAAGAGGAGCTTGTCCGCCTTCGGGGGCATGAAGTCCTCTTTGAAGAAGAACTTCACGCCGTCGGCCGCGGTGTGCAGGAGGCCCGCGATGCGCAGCTCGAACTTGCCGAGCTTGAGCCCCGCGCGGTTCGGCCCGACGCGGTCTTGGATCATCGAGCTCAGGCGCCGGTCGACCCAGGTGAGCAGACCCGCCACGTTGAAGAGGAACCCGACCATGATGAGGATTTTCACCACGGTGAAGAGAATCATCGAGCCTGTCACAGGATTGTCCTTCTCGCTCGCAACGTCGTCGGAGGGGAAATGAAGCTCATTCGGCGGAAGCCGTCTGGGACGGCTCCGGCGGCGGGACGCTCGTCGCGACGAGCATCGCGCGTACGTCCTTCAGGGTGGTCCAGGAGGGCTCGACGCCGAGGTGAACGGCGACCTTGGCGACGAGCTTCCAGCCGGGCTCGGCCGACCCGAGGGGCTCGGTGCCCTTCTCGGCGAGCTGACGCATGCCCTTCGCGTTGACGAACGTTCCGCTCGCCTCGATCCACGCGGAGGCGGGGAGCACGACGCTGGCCGCGCGGGTGAGCGGGCCCACGTGCGCCGCCACGACGCAGAGGCCCTGGAGCCCCTCGAGCGCGGAGACGTCGTCGGTCGGGGCCGCGCCGCCGAGCGCGATCACGTGCGTGACCTTGCCCGCGCGCGCGTCGGCGAGGAGCGCGTCGAACGACTTGGCATCGGGTGCCAAATTCTGGATACCGGCCGTATTCGAGTTCTTGTCGGCGTGGATGAGGATGTCGTCCGAGTAGCCCGCGGGCGCGCCGCTCGTGTAGATGGCGCGCGAGCCGCAGAGCTCGGCGAGCTCGAAGAGCGCGAGGTTGTCCTCGAGGGAGTGTTTGGCCGAGAGCACGAACGCGATCGAGCCCTTCTGGACGCTCGCGAAGCGCTTCTTGATCTCTTCGAGCGCGCGCTCGATTTTGACTGTCTTTCCGGACACTTGGGCCTCGGGCACGCGGCCCTCGACGACGTCGCGGTACGAGAGCATGCCCTCGTCGCACATCCAGAATTTGTTGACCCGCTCGTTGTCCCGCGGTCGGTAGCGGAGCGCCTTGTTCGTGCGCGGATCGTAGTCGAACGTGGCGTTGCAGCCCGTCGCGCAGCCCTGGCACACGGTCTTCGCGCTCTTCAAGAACCACACGCGGGCCTTGAATCGGAAGTCCTTCGTGGTGAGCGCGCCGACCGGGCACACGTGCTCGGTCATGAAGGTGTAGTGGCCTTCGAGCTTGCGGCCCGGCGCCACGATGACCTCTTTGAGGTTGCCGCGCTCGCGCATGTCGAGCACGGGGTCTTTCGCCACTTCTTCCATGAAGCGGATGCAGCGCGTGCACATCACGCAGCGCTCGGCGTCGTACACGATGGTGTCGCCGAACGAGACGGCCTTCGGCTTGTGCACCGGCTCGTCGTGCATGCGCTTCGGCGTCTGTTGGTGCTCGAGCCAGTAATCTTGCAGCTTGCACTCACCCGCTTGGTCGCAGATGGGGCAGTCGACCGGGTGGTTCAGGAGCAAGAACTCCTGGACGCCTGCGCGCGCGGCGATGACGTGGGGCGACTGCTCCGCGAGCACCTCTTGCCCGTCGGTCGCCGGGAACTGGCACGCGGGCTGGAGCTTCGGCTTCTTGATCGTGCGGTAATCGCCCAGCTTTTCGTCCCACTCGACGATGTCGAGCATCATCGCGCGTTGGTTCGCCGCCGGGAGGATCTCCACGAGGCACATGCGGCAGTTCGCCGGCGCCGAGAGCCCGGGGTGGTAGCAGTAGTGCGGGATCTCGACCCCCGCTTTCTCCGCGGCACGAATGATGGATTCCCCTGGTTCGAAGGGGATGCTTTTTCCGTCGAGCTTGAACGTGGGCATGTCGCGCCCCGTTTTCTAGAACGGATCGTCACCTCGGGGAAGAGGGGACATGCCCCGAACCTGCGCAAGATTTGCGATTTCTCGGGTCCCTCGGGGGGAGGACCTCAGCGGTAGGGCGGCTCGCGCGGAACCTCGACCGGCTTCGGAGGCTGCGCGAGGACGACGAGGGCGTAGGCGAGCCAGGCGACGAGCCCGGCGCCGAGCACCGTACGGACGAGGGTCTGCACGGCTTGCGCGGTCACGACCGCCTCGATCCCGCTGCTCCGCGCGACGAGGGCCGTCGTGATTGGACCGAGCGCCGCGCCGACCACTCCGAGCACGAGCTCGGCCACGGCCCATCCGACGAGCGGGCCGGCGGCGTCGGGCCGGTGCCGACGAACGAGCACGAGCGCCACGACCAGGAGCCCTACGTGCCCGGCCATCGAGACGAGCCACGAGATCCCCGTGGCGAGCGCGAGCAGCGATTGCGACGACGTCATGGCGTGTCCATAGCCACCTTCGGCGAGACGCGCATCAGTCGGCGAGCACGGCCCGCCCGTCGAACGCACCGAAGCAGCCTGCGACCGTCCCGTGGACGAGGCGGCAGGCGCGGAAGATCGCCCCATCGAAGACCGGGACGACCCCCTCTCCCGGCGGCCCGCACGACACGACGCGGCCGTCCCTCGCGTCGCATCCACGGAACACCCCGTTTTCCACCTCGACGATCACGGGGCCCTCCGCCCACGCGCCGCACGTGAGGACGCGGCCGTGCGCCACGTCACACACCCGGAGCGACCGTACGGGCTCGGACGCTCGCTCCTCACGCTCCGGCCCGGGCTCCCCCGCGTCGACGACCGCGAGCTCCGATCGCCCCCGCTCCGGGCTCGGCACGGTGACCTCCCTTCCCTCGCGCCCGCGTCCACACCCCACGACGACGCTCACGACCACGGCGACCACGACGACGACGAGGCGCTCCACACCAGAAACCCTACGCCGAAATGGCCGACGCGGCGCCCCCTGTCCGGAGAACGCCGCGTCGTCGGTCGAGCGCTCAGGTCAGTGATCGCACTCGCCGCCGATCATGTTCACCGAACCGAAGATCGGGATGACGTCGGACAACATGCCGCCCTCGATGAGCTGCGACACGCCGGAGACGACGGAGAAACACGGCGGGCGGATGCGCACGCGGTAGGGCGTGCCGGTCCCGTCGGACACGAGGTAGAAGCCGAGCTCCCCGTTGCCACCCTCGGTGTACGAGTACACCTCACCTTTGGGTACTTTGGCGCCTTCCATCACGAGCTTGAAGTGCTGGATGGTGCCTTCGATCGTCGTGTAGACGGCCTCTTTCGGCGGGTACATGACGCGCGGATCGTTCACGTTGACCTCGCCCTCGTCCGGCATGCGGTCGCACACCTGCTCGAGGATGCGGGCCGACTGGCGGATCTCGGCGAGGCGAACGAGGAACCTGTCGAGGGTGTCGCCCTTGCTGCCGACGGGGACGTCGAACTCGACCTCGTCGTATTTGAGGTACGGGTGCGCCTTGCGCACGTCGTACGAGACGCCCGTCGCGCGGAGGCAGGGGCCCGTCCACCCGAGCGAGATGGCGTCTTCTTGCGAGATGACACCGACGTTCTCGAGGCGGTCGATGAAGATGCGGTTCTTGAGGAGCATCTTCTCGCCTTCGACGAGGATGCCGAGCACCTTGGGCAGGGTCTTGCGGACCATGTCCTTGAACTTCGGCGTCGGAGGCGCGGCCATGCCGCCGATGCGACCGAACGAGTGCGTGAGGCGCGCGCCGGTCTCCTCCTCGAGGATGTCCCAGATCATGTCGCGCGCTTTGACGAACCACAGGAACGGCGTGAAGGCCCCGAGCTCCATGGCCATGGCGCCCGTGCACGTGAGGTGGTCCGAGATGCGCGCGAGCTCGCCGAGGCCCATGCGGTACCACTGGCAGCGATCGGGCACCGCGATGCCGCAGAGCTTCTCGACCGCGAGCGCGTAGCCCACGTTGTTCAGCATCGGCGAGACGTAGTTCAGGCGGTCCGCGTAGGGGAAAACCTGCGCCCACGTGCCGCGCTCGCACATCTTCTCGAAGCCGCGGTGCAGGTAGCCGATCTGCACGTCGACCTTGTCGATCGTCTCTCCCGAGAGCTCGACGACCATACGCACGGTGCCGTGCATGGCGGGGTGCGACGGGCCCATGTTGAGGCGCATCGGCTCGGCCGGAAGCTCGAGCTCATTTTCGTCGAGGTCGAGGTCGATAGGCTCCATCTTAGTTTTCTTCCGAGCGGGTGTAGGAACGGCGACCGAAGCTCATGCCCTCGTCGGGGCCGAACGGCGCTTGTTTCTCGAGCGTGAGGCCGGCCTCTTCTTCGGTGCGGTACTCGATGAGGGGCTGCGCCTTCTGCGCGGGGTAGTCCTTGCGGAGCGGGTGACCCTCGAACTCGGGGTACATGAGGATGCGGCGCATGTCCGGGTGACCGCGGAAGGTCACGCCGCTCATGTCGTACGTCTCTCGCTCGAGCCAGTTCGCGGCCTTCCAGACGGACGTGACGCTGTCGAGCTCGCAAGACGTGAGGTCCGCGTCGCCCACGCGGGTCTTCAAGCGGAGGCGGTGTTTGCGGCTCAGCGAGTAGACGTGAACGACGACCTCCATCCGAGGGGCGCGGTCGGGGTAGTCGACGCCGCAGAGGTCGGTGAGCATGTCGAACGAGAGCGACGGATCTTCCCGCAAGAAGCGACAGATCGCGAGCCAGTCCTCCGGGCGGACGACGGCGGTGTCGTCGCCGAGGGCGGACGAGGTTTCGAGGACGGCGTCGGGGAAGACGGCCTTCAGGCGGTCGAGCGCGAGCTGGCTCACGGGGTCTGCTCCTTCTCGCCCTTCTTGCGAAGCGGGACGAGGTCTTTCAGAGGATCTTCGCGCGGCTTGACGATCCCGGGCTTGCGGTCGCCTCGGGCGATCTTGTCCTGGAGGAGCAAGAGGCCGTCGAGCACGCCTTCGGGGCGCGGAGGGCACCCGGGGACGTACACGTCGCACGGGATGATTTTGTCGATGCCGGGCACCGTCGTGTAGTTGTCGTAGAAGCCGCCGCAGCTCGCGCACGTGCCGAACGCGAGCACGTACTTGGGCTCCATCATCTGCTCGTAGATGCGGCGGAGAGCCGGGGCTTGACGCTGGCTGATCGTACCGACGACCCACAGGAGATCGGCCTGACGCGGCGAGAAGCGCGGGGCCTCGGCGCCGAAACGCGAGACGTCGAAGCGCGGACCGGCGACCGACATGAACTCCATGCCGCAGCACGCGGTCACGAAGGGATACTGGAAGAGAGAGTACTTACGCGCCCAGTTGAGGAGCGCGTCGAGCCGCGTGGTCGCGAAGCCCGCCTCGCTGCCCTCGAGGGTCACTTGGGATTTGGCCACGGAATCCTCTGTACGATCAATAGGTTACGAAAGACTTGCCGCCGGGTCGCCCGCTCAGTGCTCCCACTCGAGCGCGCCCTTTTTGACGACGTACACGAGCGCTACGACGACGACCGCGAGGAACGAGAACATGCTGAAGAGGCCGATCCACCCGAGCGACTTGAACTGAATGGCCCAGGGGTAGATGAACACCGCTTCGATGTCGAGCACGACGAAGAGGATGGCGGTCAGGTAGAATTTGACCGAGAGCTTGAGGTGATTTCCGCCCGAGCTCTCCGACCCGCACTCGAACGGGAGCATCTTCTCGCGGGTCTCTTTCAGCTTGCCGCCGAGGAACGTGGCGCCGGTGAAGAAGAGGCCGGCGAGCAAGCCCGCGACGGCGATCATCAAGAACATGGGCGCGTAAATCGCGAACACCGAGGGGCTCTGGTTCATCGGGGTGGCTCTTTGGCTCTTTCGGGGGCTCGGAAGACTCTCCGTGTCTAGAAGCTTCGGCCTTTGGTGTCAACGGCGCCTTGCGCCCCCCGAGCCTTCGGGAACGCAGGTTTTTCCAGAGGATTTCGGCTGAGGTCGGGCGCGCGAGCTACGCGCCGTACTTGGCCACCACGGCCTTGGCGCGGGCGACGAAGGCCTCTTTGTGGAAGCGGTCGAAGTCGGCCCAGGTCGCGAACGAGCGCGGATCCTCGACGCGGTCCAGGAAGAGCTTGCCGTCGAGGTGGTCGCACTCGTGCTGGTACGTGCCGGCCGAGAGCCCCGAGACCTCGAAGTCGAGCGGCTGCCCGTGGCGGTCCGAGGCACGCACTCGGAGCCGGGCGAAGCGCCTCACCTCCCCGCGCAGGTTCGGGACGCTGAGGCACCCTTCGTAGTTGAGGAAGGTCTCGTCCCCAAGGGGCGTCAGCTCGGGGTTCACCAGGATCGTGAGCGGGATGTTCGGCTTGTACGGGTACCGAGGGTTGTCCTTCACCTCGATGGCGCAGATGCGCACGGGCTCGTGCACCTGGGGCGCGGCGAGCCCTGCGCCGTTCGCGTCCCGCATGGTCGCCACGAGATCGTCGATGAAGGCCTGCATGGCCGCGGAGCCGAGCTCGCTCGGCGGGACGGGACGCGCCACCTCGCGCAGGATCGGGTGACCCACGTGGGCGATCTTGAGAAGAGGCATGACGGCGACCCTGAAGGCGGACCCGACGGACGTCAAGGAGCCGCCGAGCGTCCTGACGAACGACTTAGGAAATGAGACGAGCTTTCCAAGCCGTGAGCGGAGGGCCGAGCTTCTGCTCCACAGTACGGATCTCGTCCGCCAGGTCCTTTTCGGGGACACCCGCGGCGAGCGCGTCGCGGAGGCACGAGAACGCGGCGACGTAGCGGCCGCGGCGGAGGAAAGCACGCGCGAGCGGCGGCATGACCTCGTCGTGGCGGCCCCCGAACGCGATGGCACGGCGGAGGGGACCAATCGCCTCCCCGGGCCGGTCGCTCACGAGGAGCGCTTCGCCGAGGCGACGGAAGAGATCGGCGGCGGCGATGCCCTCTTGCGCGTACTGGATGCCGATGCGGAACACCTCTTCGGCTTGCTCGAGCTCGCCGAGGTGAACGCAGGCGGAGCCGAGGAGTCCGAGCCCCTTGGCGATGATGGATCGAGCCTCGGGAGCGAGCATCTGACCCTCCGGGGTGCGGAGGAAGATCGCGAGCGGCGCGGGCCACGTGCCGAGGATGGCGACCACCTTCGGCCACTCGCCACGGCTCGCGGCGGCTTCGGCGTCGGCGACCTTGGACAGGTCGATGGCGCTGCGCGATCCGGTCGCCACCCGATCGAGCTCCTCGCGCACCTGCGCGCGGACCTTGGCGCGAAACGCGTCGACCTCGAAGACGATCTCGTCTCCGTCGTGCGAGACCGTGAGCTCCGCCACACCGCCGGCCAGGGTGAGGGTCTTCAGCGAGTAGCCGTAGAGCGGCGCGAGCAGGAGGTAGCGCACCCCGATGAAGAGCTGGATGGCTTCCACGTCGGTCTCGCGCTCGGGCAGGCTCGACCGACGCTCTTCTTCGACGAGCAGCGCGCCCACGAGGCGGCGGCGGAAATCGGCGAGGGTGAGCCGCTGAGGCTCGAGATCGCCTTCGGCCTCGGCGCCCCCTACGACGAAGTCGACGAGGGTCTGGTCGGGGCTGCGGCGATCGACCGTGAGCGCCGTGATCCTGGCGCCGACGATGATGGAGAACGCGAGGAAGCGCTCGCCGACGATCTCGCACAGGGCGTGGAAGCTGCCGATTCCTTCGCCGATGCGCTCGAACCAACCGTCGGTGCGGAGCGCGTCGAGGGAAAACTCTTTTTTGGTCTCGGCCATGATGGGACGCCCGAACAACCCCTAACCTCGCACGGTTTTCGCCTCGAAGTCCATCGATTGGCGGTGCGGGTCTCGCGAATCCGCTCGGGGCACGTGCCGGCACGCGCCGCGGGCCGGGCATTCGCCGCAGACCGAGCGAACGAAGCGCTCGCGGCAGCGCGTCTCCATGCCCAGATGACAGAGCGAAAAGTCGTATTTCGTCGGGTCTTCCGGGTCGAACCGGGCGAGCGAGGCCGTGATCTCGCGCACGGTGCGGTCGCTCGCGTCCTTGCGCGCCGTAAGGCCGAGGTTTCTCCCGAGCTTGAGGATGTGCGTGTCGACCGGGCACGCGAGCAGACGCCGCGGGACGCCGCTCCAGACGCCGAGGTCGACGCCGTCCTCCGGCCGCACCATCCACCGAAGGAAGAGATGAAGACGCTTCGCGCCGGCCCCGGCGCGCACGGCGGGCAGGAGATGCGCCGGACCTCGGCGGCCATCGGGGCTCGTCCGCGGGAGGCCGCCCTCGTCGCGCAGGTGGTCGACGAGCCGCGCGAGCGCCTCCCTCGCCTCGTCCGGGCCGGCGCGGTCGACGCCGCCTTCGAGCCCCGCGAGGAAGAGCGCCTCGAGGCTCCCGAAGCGGAGCTGGCATCGCCTCGCCCCGTAGAGGAGGCGGGCCACGTCCTCTCCACGAAAGAGGCGGTGCACGAACCCCTGGAGCCCACGCTGGAGCCTCGGCAAACGGCTCGCCGTCTCGCGCGGGCTCGGGCCGAGGACCGAGAGCACCTCGCGCACCTTGGCCAAGATGATCGTCACGTTGCCGAACGCGAGGCTCGAGGCGAGCAGCCCGACGAGCTCGCGATCGTCGCGGTGCGTGAACGGGCGCACGAGGCCGACCGGGTCCCTCTCGCGGCGGGCGCCCACGTCGCACGAGGCGCGCGTCGCGTCGAGCACGGCCTTCACGCGGCGCGCCTGGGCGGTGCTCGTCAAGACAAGAGGTTTCATGAATCCATTCGATGGGTTATCGAACGCGAGGCCCTCAGAACGTGAAGGTCTGCGACGGGTCCGGCGGAGGTGTAGGGCGCTTCGTGGCCTTGGCCACCCGCTCGGCGGCCGCGCGAAGTCGCTCGGCCTCACGGAGGCGCGCCTTCGCGAGCGGGAGCCACGGTTCTTCGGGACGCGCCTTCGTGACGTACGCACGGAAGTGGTCCTCGGCGATCTTGCGGTAGTCGAACGCGTCGTGGGGAGACGTGGCCGAAGCCGCCTCGGCCGCCGCGCCGATCGCGAGGTACCAGTCGATTTCGTACGCGGGCACGAAGAACACCTTCGGCCCGCCCAGGATGGCGCGGTTCGGATCGAGGGACGCGGCTCGGGCGGCCTCGGACTTCGCGCGGCCCGACTCGCCCGCCCGATCGAGCGCGACGGCGAGGCCCCACATGGCGAGCGCGGTGGTCTCGTGGGCCGACGAGCCCGACGGCAAGGTGCTCGCGATACCGATGGCCTCTTCGTAGGTGGCGATGGCGAGCTTGAGATCGCCAAGGCGCATCTCGGCCTCGGCGAGGTTCATCGTGACCGTGGCGCGTGAACCCGGGTCGACCGCGTGCGCGAGGGAGAGCCGGTACGCGTCGCGCTCCTCGCGCGGGTGATCGAGCTTGGCGTGCGACTCCGCGAGCGCCAAAATCGCATCGAGGGCGGCGGGGTGCGCTTCGTGCTCCCGGACCGCCGGGCCGAGCACACGCACCGCGTCCTCGTGGAGCTCGAGCTTGTTGTACACCTCGCCGAGATCGAAGCGGAGCCTCGGATCGGGGCTCGACTCGGCGTGCTCGGCCTCGAGCACGGCGCGCGCGCGGTCGAGCGCGCCGAAGCGAACGAGCGGATTTTCGGCCTCGAAATTGAGGATCTGGCGAACTTTCGTGTGGAGAGCGAAGCGGGCCGTGGCCTCGGGATCGCGCGCCCTCTCCCAAAACGACGGGGCCGTGTCCGCGAGCGCCACGGCGGGCGCGACGAACGCGCAAACGCCGAGCGCCCACGCGGCGAGGGTGCCCCGCGCGGTCACGTCACGGCCCCTTCTTGGCGGCGGGCTTGCGCGCCCCTTCGAGCGCGCCGGCGCGTCTTCGTGCGTGCGCCTCCCAGGTCTTCTTCGTGCTCTTCTCGGCGTACTCTCGAAAGAGGGACGCGGCGCGTGGAGCGTCGGCCTCGGCAAAGAGCATCGCTCGGAGGGCGTGCTCCTCGGCCGGATCGGGCAGGACGCCGAGCACCTCGCGCGCCTTCGCGTCGGCGAACGCCGCTTCGTGACGGCGGGGATCACGACCGAACCGCTCTGCCACGAGCGAGCGCGCCTGCTCGGCCTCTCCGACGCGATCGAGGGCGAGCCCGAGGGCGACCGCGGCGAGGACCTGCAGCGACTCCTGCGCCTCACGCCGCGCCTGCCGAAGCACGGCGAGGGCGTCGTCGGCCGAGGCCGGCCCCTCCGCGAGCAGGAGGAGCCCCGCCGAGACGTACGCCTGGCCACGTTCGTGGACGTCGAGCTGCGAGGCCCGCGGGAGGAGCGCCCTGTAGGCCCGCACGGCCTCCGCGTGACGCCCCGCGCGGGCGAGCCCGTGGGCGTACGTCGCGAGGGCGCGAGGCTCTTCGATCGCGCGCTCGTCCCGTTTTTTTGCTTGCTCGAAGGCCGCGAGCGCCTCGGCGTGGCGACCGAGCCGTGCGAGCGCACGGCCACGCAAGACGTGGGGCGAGGCCCGCTCCGGTCGCGCCCGCGCCGCCTCGTCGACGAGCGTGAGCACCTCGCTCGAGACGGGCCCCGTACCGACGAGGAGCGAGGTCGCGGCCGCGAGCTTCTCGCAGTAGACGCGGAGCTCGGGGGCGCGCGCCCGATCCCACACGTTGGTGCCGCTCGTGCCGTCGGCTTTGGCGCACTCGGCGGGGCGCGCCGGACCGAACGCCGGCTGGGCCACTTGAAGGAGGACAGCGAGCGCGAGGACCATGCCGTTGTTCTATCAGGGGACGCGCCCGGGCCGAAAGCGCGCGCCCCGGGGCCTTCGGGCGTCGCCCCTGCACGGCTCCCGTCACCTGTCGGAAATCGGACACCTTACGGCGCGCCATATTTGTTTAATTTCAACAAGTTACAAGTGGCACGGCGGTCGCATTAGGGGGAGCATGGCCTACGGAATCGACCCCGCCCTCATGGACCGTGCAACCTCCGGTGATCGCGCCGCGATGAACCAGATCGTGGCGATGCTCTCGCCTCACGTCGAGAAGCAGCTCCAGCGGTACCCGGTGTCGGACGAGGACCGACGCGACCTCCTTCAGTCGACGCTCGTGCAGGTCGTTCGTCGCCTCGGCTCGTTCCGCGGTGACTCGAGCTTCTCCACGTGGCTCTTTCGCGTGACCGCGAACGAGGCCCTCATGATGATGCGTTCCCAGCGGCGCCTACGGGCTCGCGTGACCTTCGGGCACGACATCGAGGACCTCGACTCGCTCAGCGCCCGCACGCCCCACAAGCCCTCGTCGGACGAGCTGCTCTCCTCGCGCCGCGCCGCCGCCGTCGTGAAAGACGCCGTCGACACGCTCCCTGACGACTACCGCGACGTCGTGGTGCTCCACTACCACGAGGATCTCGCGCTCCAGGAGATCGCCGACCGCATGAAGCTCACCGAGAGCGCGGTTCGTTCGCGCCTCCACCGCGCGCGCTCGAAGCTCCGCGAGGGGCTCGCGGCGACGATGGTCGGCACGAGCGCCGCGGCCTGAGAGCCGAGCTCAGTTCTCCGCCGGCTTGACCTCGATCTCCCGCAAGCGCGCTCGGTAGGCCTGCATCGCGGCCTTCATCGGTTCGAGCTTCTCCTTGTCTTTCGCCAAGTCCTTCAGCTCCCCCGGGTCGGAGCCCAGGTCGAAGAGCTGGTATTGCGAGCCCCCGAGGTTGATGATCTTCGTGCCCGGGGTCGGCCCCGTGATGAGCGCGCGGCGCGTGCCGTTGAACGGCCCGATCGGCATGTCGACGTAGACGTCGCGCTCCTGAAGGTCGCCCTCGCCCTCCACCTCGGGCACGAGGCTCTGGCCGGAGAGCTCTCCCTCGCCTGCCTCGATCCCCATGAGCTCGAGCAGCGTGGGGGCGAGATCGATGTGCGAGCGCTTCAAGGGAATGCGCCTCGGGGCGATGCCGGGCACGTAGACGACCAAGGGTACGCGGACGAGCGACTCCCAGATCTCGGCGCCGTGCCAGCTCATGCCGTGGTCCCCGAGGGCCTCGCCATGGTCGGCCGTGAGCACGATCGCGGTGTCCTTGGCGTACGGCGAGCGCTCGATGGCATCGAGCACCCGACCGATGTGTTTGTCCGTGTACCAAACCTCGGCGTCGTACTGCGCGTGCACCCAGGCCGCGGGGCTCTTGTCTCCGTCGGAGAAGCTCGGGGCTTCGGGGTGAGGTGCGTACTGCGCGTGAGGGTCGAAGTAGTGGAACCAGGCAAAAAACGGCCGCTCCACCCCCGCGTCGCTCGCCTCGCTCGCGCCCGCGTCTTTCGGTTGCGGAGCTCGGGCCGGGTCCTCGAGCATCTTGAGCACCACGTTCGAGAGTGCCTCGCTCGACACCGAGTTGTCGTTGTCGGCGAGGCCCGGAGGGATGGCCGACAGATCCCACCGGTCGAACCCCTGAGAGAGGCCCGACGAGTGCCGGAAATAGAAGTGGGACATCGCCCCGAGCGTGGCGTAGCCCGCGTCTTTGGCGCGCTCGGCGACGAAGACGTTCTTCGGGGAGTAGACGTTGAAGTGGCCACCGTCCCGGAGCGTCTCGCTCGGGTATTTGCCGATGAGGAGCGGGCCGAGGCTCTTCCCCGTGTACGACGCCATCGCGTAGGCGCGCTCGAAGACCGCGCCCTTCTCCGCGAGGCGGTCCATGTTCGGGCTCACGGGCTTCTTGTAGCCCATGAAGCCGAGGTCGATGCGGAGCGTGTCGACCGTGATGAGGACCACGTTGAGCCGCCGCTTCTTTTTGGGTGCGGCGGCGACCTTAGGGGGCTCTTTCGGCGCGGGGAGCGGGGTGTCGGCGCCCGAGCAGTCTTCGTCGATGCCGTTGCCCGGGACGTCGACCGCCTCGGGGTATCGAGCGCGGTCGTGGTCGTCGCAGTCGCCGCCGCCGAAGAGCGGAGAGGCTCCGTCGTGGTCCCGATCGGTCGCGGCGCGCAGCACGGCGAGGCCGATCTTGCCGAGCGGAGCAGAGCGTGCAAGCCCACGAGAAAGCTCGGGTTTTTGGTTCATCAGGGTGGCGTCGCGCGCGGTCGCGGCGACCCCGAAGAGCACCATGAAGAGCGCCACGGACGGCGCGACGACGCGGCTCTTCCGAAACCCGACCGCGGCCGCATACCCAAAGGCGGCGAGGACGAGGGCGTGGCCGACCGGGCGGAGATCGAGCTCGGGGCGCTTCAGCACACCGAGGATCGCGAACGGCCCCGGACCTCCTCCGCTCGTGTCGCCCGCGGACACTCCGTACGCGAAGAGGAGCGTGACCGGCACGAGCGCGGCGAGGGTCGTGCTCACGGGGTCGACGAACGCGGAGCTCTTCTCGGCGCCGTAGGCGAGCGCACGACGAAGGAGGGGCGCGAGCGCGAGCACCGCGCCGAGGAGCACGACCACGAGGCCGATGGTGAACGCACCGAGCACCACTCCGGCTTCGAGCGGCTTCCCCTCGGCGAGGCGCGTGTGGCCGATGTGCGAAGTGACCACCACGAACACGAACGCCGCGATCACGGAGAGCGGTGCGATCGCCGCGGTCCGCGAGCGTTCGAGCACCGGGGCCTCCCGGACGGCGTGGAGGAGCTCGCGCGGCGACGAGATCTCGCCCGGCTCGAAGAAGAGGCTCGCCACCGCCACGACGAGCCCTACGACGAGCGCGAGCGGGGCCACGAGGCCCAGCGCCGCCAGGAAGAGAGGCCCGAGCGGGGGCAGATCGGTGTCGAGCGCTCCGGCGGCGCGCGCCTCGACGAGGGAGACCCAAAGGGCGCCGAAGATGGCGCCTCCGAGGGTGAGCTGTGACCGACGGACCCAGCGGACGAGCACGGGTGCACCCTAGTTCAGGGCCGCCGAAATGCGGGTCAGATTTTTCGGGCCGGGAGACGCCCCGGATCAGCCTTCCCCGCCGCCGACCTTCGGGAGCTTCCCTCGCGCGAGCGGGTGCGCCTTGTCGTACACCGCGAGCAGATGCTCGACCGACACGTGGGTGTACTTCTGCGTCGTCGAGAGCGACGCATGGCCGAGCACCTCCTGGATCGCGCGGAGGTCGGCGCCGCCGTCGAGCAGGTGGGTCGCACAAGTGTGACGAAGGGCGTGAGGGTGGAGGTCGGCGCGCCCTGCCCCTTGGGCGCCGTAGGCCCGCACGAAGAGCTGGACGGCCCGGACGTTGAGGCGCCGCCCTCGCACCGAGACGAAGAGCGCCCTCGGATCGAGCTCCCCGGTTCGTGGGTGACGAAACGCGTCGCGGAGCGCGAGGTACTCTCGCAGGGCGCTGGCCGCTGCCTCCCCGAACGGCACGAGTCGTTCTTTGCGGCCCTTGCCGAGCACACGCGCCCGCTGAGCGCCGAGGTCGATGTCCCCGAGGTCGAGGCCCGACAGCTCGCTCACACGGACCCCGGCGCCGTACAGGAGCTCCATCGCCGCTCGGTCGCGCGCGGCCACGGCGGGGTGAGCGTCGCCGGCCGTGGGGGCCTCCACGACCTCTTTGGCCGCGTCCACCGAGAGGAACGTCGGCAGAGGCCTCCGAACCTTGGGGCTCGCGAGCTCCTCGGAGGGGTCCTGGCGGACGAGGCCTCGATCGGACAAGAAGCGAAAAAACGAGCGAATAGCCGCGATTTTTCGAGCGATCGACGACGGCGCGTGGGTCCGCGCGAGCGCCCCGAGGTGGCCGCGAAGGACGTACAGATCGACGAGCGCGACGGGCACCGGTGCGTCCTCCGCGAGCCCCTTTCGCTCGCGAAGAAACCCCTCGAGCGCGACGAGATCCCTCTCGTAGGCCGCCCGCGTGTTCGGCGACGCGTTCCGCTCGGCCTTTTGGTACTCGCCGAACCGCCTCCGGGCCTCGTCGAAGTTCACGCGGACGACTCTACCGCGACCGAGCGCCCGTGCCAAAAAGGCCACCCGACGCCCCGTTCGTCGGAGGGTCGAGCTTTTGGTACGATGAGCCCATGGCTCGTGCTCCGCGCAGGCGCTCCTTCGTTTCCCGCCTCGCCGTGCGGGTGCGGCGTCTCGTGCGGCGCGCGAAGAACGAGCGTGCGTCGCCCCGCGAGGTCGGAGAGGCCGTATTTCTCGGGGTGTTTGCCGGGTGCAGCCCGGCCGTCGGGGTCCACGGGCCGATCGCCCTCGCCCTCGCGACGGTGCTGCGGCGAAACCGGCTCTACGCGTTCCTCGGTTCGCGTGTGTCGAACATCGTCATTTTGCCCTTCATCGTCCTCGCCGAGGTCCAAGCGTCCCACGTGCTCCGCACCGGGCATTGGGCCGCCCTCACCCGCGCTCGGGTGCTCGACGAGGCCCCTTCGCTCCTCCTCGACTGGATCGTCGGCTCGATCCTCGTCGGCGCCGTCTTGGGATTCGTCGTGGGCTGGCTCGCCTACATGTGGGCAAAATGGAGAGCGTCACGCCGTCGGAGGGTCCAGGCCGACGACAGCACGCTCCCCGGCGACGAGGGCGCGCTCCCGCCACTCGGCACGAACGTGTAGCTCGGTGGTCGGCGGCGCTCGCGGCCGGCGTCACGAGCGCGGGTCGAGCGTCACACGGTCGCGCGGCACGCGGCCTCGACCTCGGCGACCGTCTTCGGGATCGCTCGGGTGAGGTTCTCGTGCCCACTCTCCGTGACGAGCAAGTCGTCCTCGATGCGGACGCCGATGCCGCGCCACTGGGGGTCGACCGTCTCGTCGCTCGCGCTCACGTAGAGCCCGGGCTCGACCGTGAGCACCATGCCGGGGCGGAGCTCGCGCGGCTTGCCCGCGAGGTGGTAGCGCCCGACGTCGTGCACGTCCATGCCGAGAAAATGGCTGGTTTTGTGCATGTAGAAGCGCTTGTACTTCGCCTCGCGGACGACCTCGTCGAGCGGTCCGGCGAGGAGCCCGAGCTCGACCAGGCCCTTCGAGAGTACCTCGACGCACGCCTGATGGATCGTCTCGAGGGTGGCGCCGGGGGTGGTCGCTCGGAGGCCCGCGAGCTGGGCCGCGAGGACGAGCTCGTAGATCTTGCGCTGCGGCTCGGAGAACGTCCCCGACACGGGGAACGTGCGGGTCACGTCGCTCGCGTAGTACCCGTACTCGCAGCCCGCGTCGATGAGGAGGAGCTCCCCGTCGTTCATCTTCCGGTCGTTCGATCGGTAGTGGAGGATCGTCGCGTTGGGCCCCGAGCCGACGATGCTCCCGTAGGCGGCGCGCTCGCTCCCGTGGCGCCGGAACGTGTCGAGCAGCACGGCCTCGACCTCGTACTCGTGCATGCCGGGCTTCGTCACGGCCATGCACTTCGCGTGCGCGATCGCCGTGATTTCGGCCGCGCGACGCATCGAAGCGAGCCCCTCGTCGTCTTTGAACAGGCGCATTTCGTGCACGATGGTGCCCGGCTCGACGAGCTCGGTCGGGTAGTCGTGGCCGAGCTTCGCCCGCCCGCGCGCGCGGTCGAGGGCGACGAAGACCTTGTCGTCGAAGGTGCGATCGCGCCCGACGCGGTAGTAGAGGCGCCGCTTGTCCTCGAGCAGCTTGGGGAGCTCCGTCGCAAGCTCGGAGATCGGGAAGGCCTTGTCGGCGCCGAAGCCCGCGACCGCGCCGTCGACGCCCGCGCGCGGGCCGTCCCAGGTCTCCCGCTCGGGATCGCGTGGGCGAACGAAGAGGGTCATCCGGGGCGCGCCGTCCGCGTCGGACGAGAGCACGACGACGCTCTCGGGCTCCGCGAAGCCCGTGAGGTAGTGCACGTCGGAGTCTTGCCGGTACTCGTGCTCGACGTCGCTGTTGCGGTGCCACACCGGAGTCGCCGCGAGCACGGCGACGGACGCGGGCTCGTGCTCGCGCATGGCGCGGACGAAGGCGGCGCGCCGATTCTTGTAGAGCTCACGTTTCGCGGTGTGGGGGAACTCGGACATGCTTCGACGGACTCCTGTCTCCTTCCTTGCCACGTGGGCCGAGGTTCCACAACGACTTCGGAGAGCACGAAGCGCGCACCGAAGAGCTTCCTCGCCCGAGGGACGACCGAGCGCCCGAATACTTGGCCCCGGCGCGCCCCGCGGCCGAAAATTCGCCTCATGACCACGCACGACCGACGCCAGCACCGCAGCGACGACCCCCTCGTCGCGCTCCACTACCAGCTCGCCACGGCGCGGGCGCGAGAGAACCTCGACGCCATGGTGCTCGCCGACGGGTCGGGGATCGTGGTCGCGGGGGCGGGCTCGTGGGCCGTCTGCGAGGAAATCGCCGCCTACGCACCGCTCCTCGCCGAGAGCGATCCTGCCCCCGTGTCGACCCGCATCTCCGAGCTGCGGGACGCGGTGCTCGTTCAGCCCCTCGCCTACTCCGACGGCCCCGTGTTCTTGTGCGCGCGCGGAGAGGCCTCGCACGCCGCCATCGCGAGCACGGCCGAGGGGATCGTCCGCATCCTGCGCGCGGCCTGACGACCGACGCGGCCCGACGACCGGCGGGCCGAAACGTCTCTCCGCGCGGAACCGGATCGCCGACGCCACGAGTGTGCTATGGGGCCGAAGTCCAATGTCGAAGCCTCTCAAGACGGGCGGGGAAGCCGATAGTTACTGCACCAAGTGCAAGATGATCCTGAACCATCGCATCATCGCGATGGTCGGCAACACGCCGGTCCGCGTCGAGTGCTCGACGTGCGGCTCGCATCACAACTACCGGCCGCGTCTGCCGGGCGAGAAGGCCCCCCGCGAGCGCGGGGTCTCCGAGGCCAAGCCTCGCGCGGCCAGTGGCTCGTCCTCCCCTCGCCCCGCTGGCGGCGTGCGCGCCGCGGCGGTCCGCGCCGAGGAAGAGCGCGTCTCCCGCGAGCGTTTCTGGGAGAAGGCCGTCAGTGGAAAGACCCCTTCCGAGTTCCGCCCGTACCGCGTCTCCGAGGCCTTCTCCGAAGGCGACCTCGTCCACCACTCCAAATTCGGAGACGGTGTCGTCACCCGCGTGGTCGACGCGAACAAGGTCGAGATCCTTTTCCGCCAAGAGCCGAAGACGCTCGCCCAAAACCTTCAGTAAATCCGAGGGTTACGAGTGACCGGCTCGTCCGCACGCAGCTGCCGTCGGCTCGCCGGCGCCTGTCTCGTGTTGGCGCTCGGCCTCGGCGCGCCCGGGCCGTCCGCCGAGGCGAGCCCCCCCGCCCCCGGCGTGCTCGGCCTCGCCGATGACGGGCGCGTCGGCGTCTTCGTCGTATCGGGCCCGTACGAGGCCCGCAAGCCGACCGGCGCGCCGGCGACGAGCAAGGGGGCCAAGCTCGCGCTCGGGGACCGGCCCTCGGGCATGCCGCCCCTCGCCCTCTCCGAGGCGCTCGTATGCGCCGGGGGCGATCCCGATCCGTGCTCGCGTCGCACCACCGTGGAGATCGCGCGCTCGGGTGTCGTCGACCTGAAAGAGCGCCTCGCGCCGCGTGGGGAGGCCCTCGCCTACGCGACCTTCACCCTCCGCACCGAGCGGGATTTCCGCGGCTTCCTGCTCCTCTCGGTCGACGATGGGGTTCGTGTCTCGGTCGACGGCACGGTCATCCATTCGCGCGACGAAGGGCGCCCCCCGCGCGACGACGACGACGCGGTGCCGCTCTCGCTCTCGGCAGGCCGGCACGTCGTCTCGCTGGAGCTCCACCAACACGACGGACCGTGGCAGGTCGCGGCACGCATCGTCGACGACGGCCTCGCCCGCCCCACCGGTCTCGTCGTCGAGGTCCCCTCGGGGGCCGCCGCGCTCGCAGCCATGCATCCTGCACGCATTCGCGTCACGCGGGCGCTCGACGCCACGGCGACGAAGCTCGTCCCCGAGGTGCGTGTGAGCTTCCCCGACGGCGTCCCCGACGGCCGCCCGCTGCCCGTCACCGTGCGCGTCCTGCGCGGCGGCACGGTGCTCTCGGAGGCCTACGCGGGCATCGCCGACCCTTCGGGAACGACCAAAATTTCTGCACCTTCACTGCCCGTTCTGGGGGTCGACGGGGCGTCCGTCGAGGTCCGTGTCGGGGCCGACGTCGAGAGCTTCCTCGTAGTCGCCCCCGAGAAGGTCCTCGCGGCGCTCGCGCTCGCCTCGAAGGCCCTCGCGACGCCGCCCGCTCCTCCCGACGGCCCGAAGGGCGCGGGCCTCACGCTCGCCGATCTTCGCCTCGACGTGGAGCTCCGGGTGTCGCGGCTACGCGCGTTCGTCTCGGAAGCCGACGCGGACCGGGCCGCGCTCGACACCGAAGCCGACGAGCTCGCGTCCGAGGCTCGCGCCCTCACGGAGGGCCACCCCCTCGAGAAAATCTCCGGGGCCCGCAGGCACGCGATGCGCTCACGCGCCGACGACCGCACGACCGAGCTCGGCCTCTACGTGCCGCCGGCCTACGCCGCCCAGGTCAAGTCGACGGGCACGGCGCGCCCCTTCCCGCTCGTCGTCGCGCTCCACGGGCTCAACGGAAAGCCCCTCCAGATGGTGCGCTGGTTCTTCGGCAAGGACGATGCGGGCCATGACGGCGCGTGGGAAGACCGCCACATGCCGCCGCTCGAGGCTCTCCCGGCGTTCGTGCTCGCGCCTTCGGGCCACGGGAACGGCATGTACCGCGAGCTCGCCGAAGAGGACGTGATGCAGGCCATCGCGTGGGTGAAAGAGCGGTTCCCCATCGATCCGAGCCGCGTGTCGATCACGGGGCCGTCGATGGGAGGGATCGGGGCCGCGGGGATCCCGCTGCGCCGCCCGTGGGTGTTCTCGGCCGCGGCCCCCTTGTGCGGCTATCACAGCACCTTCGTCCGTCGGGACGTGGCCGGCAAGCGCCTCTCGGCGTGGGAGAGGTTCCTCGGGGAGGACCGCTCGAACGCCGACTGGGCCGCGAACGGCCGTGGCCTCCCGCTCTACATCGTGCACGGCACGCAGGACTTGCCCGAAGAGAACAGCAAGGTCCTCATCGACAAGTACGAGGCCCTCCACTACCCGGTGAAGCACGAGCACCCCGACCTCGGGCACAACGTGTGGCAGACCACGTACGAGAAGCCCGAGACGGCGAAGTGGCTCCTCTCGCGTCAGACGCAGCTCCACCCGAAGTGGGTGCTCTTCCGCACGGCGCGCACGCGCTGGAGCGACAGCGCGTGGGTCCACGTGAGGCAGCTCGCGAAGAGCGACGCGTGGGGCGAGGTCCGCGCGCACGCCTCGTCGCGCACGCGCATCGAGGCGACCACGACGAACGTGTCGGCCCTCGTGCTCGACCGCGACGAGAAGCTCTTCGACGCCGACGCGGCCCTGGAGGTGGCGCTCGACGGGAAGGTGCTCACGTTCCCCAAGGGCGCCCCGATCGAGCTCGTCCGCACACCGGCGGGGTGGGAGCCGGGAAAGCCAAAGCCCGGCGAGAAGGCCGGGGCGTTGACGGGGCCCTTCCGGGACGTGTTCCACGAGCCGCTCGTGTTCGTGTATGGCACACGCGATCCGAAGCTCCGGATCGCCAACGAGCGCGTCGCGCGGGGCTTCGCCCAGGTGCGCTTCGGCGTGACCGCCTCCTACCCGATCCTGTCCGACACCGAGGCCCTCGCGCGCGACGTGCTCGGCACGACCAAGGCGCTCTTCCTCGTGGGCTCGAGCGCGTCCAACGCCCTCACGGCCAAGCTCGAGGCGACGGCACCGTTCCCGATTCGCGCCGACGGGCAAGCCATCGTAGTGGGCTCACGGCGCTTCGAGGGCCGCGAGGCCGGGGCCGCGTTCGTCCGCCCGAACCCCGCCGCGCCCGACAGGTACGTCGCCGTGGTGCTCTCCCCTACCCCCGAGGGCACGCTGCGCGCCCTCTCGTTGCCCGATCTCCTCCCCGATTTCGTGGTGTACGACGAGAAGGTCGCCCCGGCCCGAGGGCAGCTCGTGCTGGGGTCCGCGTCCCTCCGTGCGGCGGGCTTCTTCGGGCTCGATTGGTCCCTCCCGGCCTTGTGAGCCGGGAGGCGCGGCGGGCCCCAGGTCCGGGTCAGCGCGAAGAGCGGCCCTTCGGTGCACCACGTCGCCCAGGGCTCGCGCCTTCGTCACGCGAGCGCGGAGCCCGCGGTTTTCCCTGGAAACCCTCGCCTTGCGGGCGCGGGCGGCGCTCTTGCCCCTCGTCACGGGAGCGCGGAGCCCGCGGTTTTCCCTGGAAACCCTCGCCTTGCGGGCGCGGGCGACGCTCTTGCCCCTCGTCACGCGAGCGCGGAGCCCGCGGTTTTCCCTGGAAGCCCTCGCCTTGCGGGCGCGGGCGACGCTCTTGCCCCTCGTCACGCGAGCGCGGAGCCCGCGGTTTTCCCTGGAAACCCTCGCCTTGCGGGCGCGGGCGACGCTCTTGCCCCTCGTCACGCGAGCGCGGAGCCCGCGGTTTTCCCTGGAAGCCCTCGCCTTGCGGGCGCGGGCGGCGCTCTTGCCCCTCGTCACGGGAGCGCGGAGCCCGCGGTTTTCCCTGGAAACCCTCGCCTTGCGGGCGCGGGCGACGCTCTTGCCCCTCGTCACGCGAGCGCGGAGCCCGCGGTTTTCCCTGGAAGCCCTCGCCTTGCGGGCGCGGGCGACGCTCTTGCCCCTCGTCACGCGAGCGCGGAGCCCGCGGTTTTCCCTGGAAACCCTCGCCTTGCGGGCGCGGGCGACGCTCCCGACGCTCCTCGGATGGACCCGCCGCACCGAAGCGCGCCGGCTCGTCGCCCGTCGCGTGACCTTCCCGCGGCGTGCGTGGCTCGCCCCGAAATCCAGGCTTCGCGTGACCATGATCGTCGACCCGAAGGCGAGCGGGCCGGCGCTTCGTGATGAACGCCGCCGCCGCACGCGCCACGCCCTCGACCGACGGGAGCTTGCGCGGCACGCCGAACGCCTTCTTCAGGTCGAGCAGCTCCTCGCGCGTGAGCAGCCGCGCGGCTCCGGGCTTCATGCCGTCGGTCGAGATGCCCGCGAAGGACGTTCGCGACAGGCGCATCACCGTGAAGCCCGTGGCCTCGCCCATGCGCCGGATCTGCTGGTTTCTGCCCTCTTTGATAGTGAGCGTGAACCAAGTTTTGTCGCCCTCGTGGCGAAGGAACGTGGCCTCGGCGGGGAGCGTGGGGCCGTCGTCGAGGGTGACGCCGTTGCGCCACACGTCGAGGTGCTCCTTCGCCATGACCCCAGCGACCTTGACCACGTAGGTCTTCGGCACCGCGCGCTTCGGATGGAGGAGCCCCTCGGAGAACGCTCCGTCGTTCGTGGCGAGCAGGGCGCCGCTCGTCGCGAAATCGAGCCTCCCGACCGGGAAGAGGCGGACTCCGAAGCCGGAGAGCATCTCCTTCACGGTGGGTCGCCCTTCGGGGTCCGAGAGCGTCGCGACGACGCCGCGCGGCTTGTGGACGATGACGTAGACGGCCTCTTCGGCGACGACGCGCTTTCCGTCGAGCTCCACCTTGTCGGAGCGAGGGTCGGCCTTCGCCCCGAGCTCGGTCACCACCTTGCCGTTCACGCGCACACGCCCGGCCGTGATGATCGCCTCGGCGGCGCGACGAGAGGAGAAGCCGCCGCGAGCCAGGATTTTTTGGAGCCGTTCTTGAGCCATCGCGCTCGCTCTAGCCCGGAAGTGCCGACGACGGGAGAGGCTCGACCGAAAAAGCGACGAAATGCCCTACGCTCGTGGGATGCGCTCGCTCTGCCGCACGGTCTCGTTCGCGCTCGCCCTCGTGCTCGCCCACGGCGTCGCACGCGCCGACTCCACGCGCACCTTCGAGGGAGACGTGCCCTCGGGCGGCCCCGATCACTTCTTCGTGCCGTTCGACGTGCCGCCGGGCACCGCCGAGATTCGCGTCGAGCACGACGACCTCTCGCCGACCAACATCCTCGACTTCGGGCTCGAGGACGCGAACGGGTACCGCGGCTGGGGAGGTGGCACCGAGGAGCCCATCGTGGTGAACGCCCAGGCGGCGAGCCGCGCGTACGTCCCCGGGCCGCTCGACCGGGGCGGGATGCGGGTCGTGGTCGGCAAAGCGAAGGTGGTCTCTTCCCCGGCCAAGTATCGGATCGTCATCACTTTTTTGGACAAGGCCACCCTCCCCCCGGACCCCGACAGGAGGCCCTACGAGCCCGGGCCGGCGCTCGCCGTGGGCGCGCGCTACTACGCGGGCGATTTTCACGTGCACTCCAAGGAGAGCACCGACGCGCGCCCCGACCTCGACGAGATCGCGAGGTTCGCGCGCTCCCGCGGGCTCGCGTTCGTGGAGCTGTCCGACCACAACACGGTCACCCAGCTCGAGCTCGTCTCGGCCGCGCGCGCGCGGAACCCGGGCTTCCTGTTCGTGCCGGGCATCGAGGTCACGACCTACCAAGGGCACGGCAACGCCATCGGCGCGCAGAGGTTCGTCGAGCACAAGCTCGCCCCGGGAGGCGCGACCATCGAAGGCACGGTGGACGCCGTGCGCGCGCAGGGCGCCGTGTTCGGCGTGAACCACCCGCTCCTCGACCTCGGCGATTTGTGCATCGGGTGCGCCTGGAAGCACGAGGTCGCGCCCGAGAAGATCGGGGCCTACGAGATCGGTACCGGCGGCCAAAAAGAGGGCGCGCGGCTCTTCCTCGACGTGACGCTCCGCGCCTGGGACACGCTCCTCGATCGCGGGTCGCGGGCTGCCCCGATCGGAGGGAGCGACGACCATCAAGCCGGCCAAGCGAAGGGCGCCTTCGCGAGCCCCATCGGGAGCCCGACGACCCTCGTGCTCGCCGACGAGCTCTCGGCGGCGGCCATCGTCGAGGGGGTGAAGCGCGGCCGCACGGTCGTGAAGCTGCAAGGGCCCGAGGACCCGATGATCGAGCTCTCGGGAGAACGCGGCGAGCTCCCGGGAGACGAGGTCGCGGTGAAGAGCGCCCGCGTTCGGGCGCGCGTGACGGGAGGCATCGGCCACAAGGCGCGCTTCGTGACGAACGGCGTCCCCGGCCCCGAGAGCGAGATCACCACCGACCCGTTCGAGCTCGCCACGGTGGCCGTCGCCGAGGCCGGAAAGAGGGTGCGTGTGCGGGCCGAGGTGCTCGTCGACGACAAGCCGCGCACGGTCACCTCCCACATTTTCGTACAGCTCGACCCCGCGGGTCCCGAGGCCGCCGAGCTCCCGTCTCCCGAGGGCACGGGAGGCTGCACGACCGAAGGGCGCGCCCCATCCTTCGGCGCAGCGCCGCTCGTTCTCGCCTTGTCCGCGCTCGCCGCGGCCTGGGCGCGCGCCCGGGCGAGGACCTGACACGAAGCGAGCCCCTCGGGACATGCCCGAGAGGCTCGTTCGTCGCGCCGAGAGGCGCCTTTGGGGCTACTTGCCCGCGTCCGCTGCCGGAGGTGGGGCTCCCGCGTCCTTCGCGGCTTCCATCGCGGCGAGGGCGCGCTTCTCGGCGGCCTCTTGCTCGGCCTTCATCTGCTCGTCACGGTCCCAGCGATCGACGTGACCGTCGTAGGTCTCGTCGACGCCGACGCGCTCGAGCTTTCCGCCGCGGTACATCTCCCAGACGTCGGGCTTGCCGTCGAAGTTGCGGTCGCGCCGGATGCGGTTGAGCTGCCCGTCGACGTAGAACTTCCAGACGTCGGGCTTGCCGTCGAGGTTCGTGTCGATGTCCTCTTGGGCGAGGCGCCCCTCGACGAAGTTTATCCAGATGTCGATGCGCCCGTCGTAGTTGCGGTCGCTCTCCTCGTGCACGGCCTCGCCCTTGGCGTTGAACGTGCGGACCACGTCCTTGAGGCCGTCGAGGTTGGTGTCGACCTCGCGGCAGACGAGCGTCTTGCGACGGGCCTCGCCCGCGCCGCCGAACACCTTGTAGACGCGGCGGACGTTCGGGCGGAGCGCGCCAGGACCGGCCGTCTCGCTCACCTCGAGCTCGGGGTTGTTGCGAAAGTTGCACATGGATCGGTCGTCCGCCGGCCACTTGCTCTGGTCGACCGAGCCGCCCTTGGCGACCGCCGCTTGAGTGCCGTCCGAGCCGCCGCAACCGACCGCCGCCGCGAGCGCGACGCCGAGCGCCGCCGTGACTGCCACGAACTTCATCGCTTCGCTCCTCCGCGTTTGGCCGGTCCGGTGCCTGCGTCCGTGGTCTCTGGAGAGGGTGACGTCGGTGCGGGAGGCGGCGCGGGAGGTGCGCTCGCGCTCGGGGCCGCCGCGCTCGACGCGACGGGCGCGGCCTTGGGGGCGCCGCCGTCGACCACGGGCTGACCGTTCGGCCCGAGGGTGATGCTCGACTCGGGATCGGGGTTGCCGTCGCCGTCGCGATCGACCGCGACTTGGACCGTGTCTCCGGACCAGACCCACCACTGGTCGACACGGCCGTCGAGGGACGAGTCGCGCTCGCGCTTGGCGATCTTGCCGGTGGCGAGGTCGAAGGTGTCCCACGTATCGAGGCGTCCCTGGTTGGTGGTGTCCATCTCGCGGTGCGAGAGGCGGCCCCCTTCGTAGGTCTCGATGGCGTTGATGACGCCGTTGTCGTCGTAGTCGAACTCGCGGCGGCGGATCGTCGCCCCGTCCGCGGCGAAGTACTCGTACATGTTCGGCTTGCCGTCGCCGTTCAAGTCCGACACGCGGCACGCCTCGCGGTTGCCGTCGTAGATGCGGAGCACCTCGGGCTTGCCGTCGGCGTTGGCGTCGAGCGCCTCGGCGCGTTTGCCTTTCGCGTCGCACGGCTCGTGCTCGATGGCCGTGTTCCGGAGCTTGGCGGCGTCTTTCGCGCCCCCTGCACCCCCGACGGACCCCTCGCAAGCGATCAGAGAGACCGCGACCACGACCTGCGCGCCCAAAGCGAGCGCAAGCCCTCCCACCGTCTTCCATGCCCTCGTGGGGCTCGTCTCGTTCACGCTCTTCCTCGCATCTCGTATGGCCCCAAGGGTCCCCGGGTGCTGGACCCCACGAGAGGCCCGTGCCCCTCGCGAGCGGCCGCGCTCGGCGCCACAGCGCGGCCGATGGCACTCTACGAAGGTTTTGGCCCGCCGAGCAAGCTTCCCCCGACGGCTGCACCGGAACCCCATGCCTCGACGAACCATGAAGACCTAAAAATGACCATTCATTTCATGCACTAGGCACGCGATGTCTCATGTGGTTTGGCGAAAGAACCCCCTTGACCGTCACGTATGCTCACGTAGTGTACGGTCATACGCGACGCGCTTTCGAGAGAGCCTCTCGCAACACCTCGCACCAAAACCGGTTTCGCGCCTCGGCGGCCCACCATGCGAAAGAAGATCAGCACGACCATCTACGTGACGCCGGAGCAGAGCGACAAGCTCAAGCTCCTGCACGAGCGTACGAAGGTGCCCGTGGCCGTCTACATTCGCGAGGGCATCGACCTCGTCCTGCGGCACTACGCGCACATGCTCCCCGGCCAGCTCCCGCTCGTCGACCCGGCCCAAGAGCTCCTGCCGCAGGCCCCCGCCGTCCCCGCCCCTGCCCCGTCTCGGCGTGACGCCGCGAGGGCCGAGCGCGAGAGCCGAACGGACGTGAGCAGCGCGGGCGAGGACCGACAGAAGCCGCGCTGAGCGACCGCGCCCGGTGGAGGTCGACGCCCGCCCCCGGTGCCGGAGTCGCGGGTGGGCTCGGACGTGGACGGGGCAAACGTTTCCGGCGCGGAGCGGGCACTTTCGCTATAACGCCCCCCGCTCATGTCCATCCCGCAGCCCAAGATCCGCAACTTCTCGATCATCGCGCACATCGACCACGGCAAGAGCACGCTCGCCGACCGCATCCTCGATGTGACCGGCGCCGTGACGCAGCGCGAGCAGCGCGATCAGTTCCTCGACAAGATGGACATCGAGCGTGAGCGCGGGATCACGATCAAGGCCCAGAACGTCCGCCTCAAGTACAAGGCGAAAGACGGCGAGATCTACCAGCTCAACCTCATCGACACCCCCGGCCACGTCGACTTCAACTACGAGGTGTCGCGGAGCCTCTCGGCCTGCGAGGGCGCGATCCTCGTCGTCGACTCCACGCAGGGCGTCGAGGCGCAGACCCTCGCGAACGTGTACCTCGCGATCGACCAGGGCCTCGAGATCGTGCCCGTCCTGAACAAGGTCGACCTCCCCTCCTCGGACGTCGACGGCACGAAGGAGCAGATCGAGAACGTCATCGGGCTCGACTGCAGCGACGCCGTGCCGTGCAGCGGCAAGACCGGCGTGGGTGTGCCCGACATCCTCGAGCAGATCGTGAAGAAGATGCCGCCCCCCAAGGGCAACCCGGACGGCAAGCTCCGCGCGCTCATCTTCGACACCTGGTACGACACCTACCGCGGCGCGATGGTCATGATCCGCGTCGTCGACGGATCGCTCAAAAAGGGCGACAAAATCCGGTTCATGTCGAACAAGTCCGAGTACGAGGTCACCGAGCTCGGGAGCTTCCAGCCGTTCGCGGTGGCCCTCGACGAGATCGGGACCGGCGAGGTCGGGTTCGTCGCGGCCAACATCAAGAGCGTGCACGACGCGAAGGTCGGCGACACCATCACCCACGCCCTCGAGAGCCGACGCGCGACCGACGCGCTCCCCGGCTTCAAAGACGTGAAGCCCATGGTCTTCGCGGGCATTTTCCCCACGGATTCGGCCGACTACCCGAGCCTCCGGGACGCCCTCGAGAAGCTCCATATGAACGACGCGGCGTTCTCGTTCGAGCCCGACTCGTCCGAGGCGCTCGGGTTCGGGTACCGGTGCGGGTTCCTCGGGCTCTTGCACATGGAGATCATCCAGGAGCGGCTCGAGCGCGAGTTCAACCTCGACCTCATCACGACGGCGCCGTCGGTCGTCTACATGGTTTACAAGGACAACGGCGAGGCCGTGCGGGTCGACAACCCGGCCAAGCTCCCGCAGCCGCAGTACATCGAGCGGATCGAGGAGCCGTTCGTGAAGATGAGCATCCACGTCCCGCAGGAGTACGTGGGCGCCGTGCTCGCCCTCTGCCAAGACAAACGCGGATCGCAGACGGGCATGGCGGCCTCGGGTGACCGCTTCATCATCACGTACGAGCTTCCCTTCGGCGAGGTCCTCTTCGACTTCCACGACAAGCTGAAGAGCGTGTCGCGCGGGTACGCCTCGATGGACTACGAGATCATCGACTACCGCGCGGGCAACCTCGTCAAGGTCGACATGCTCGTCAACGGCGAGCCGCTCGACGCGCTCTCCATCATCGTGCACCGCGATCGCGCGCACACCCGCGGGCGCGCCCTCGCCGAAAAACTGAAGGAGTTCGTTCCCCAACAGCAGTACGAGGTGGCGATCCAGGCCGCGATCGGCGGCAAGATCATCGCCCGCGAGACGGTGCGAGCCCTCCGCAAAGACGTGACCGCCAAGTGCTACGGCGGCGACATCAGCCGAAAGCGCAAGCTCCTCGAGAAGCAGAAAGAGGGCAAGAAGCGCATGAAGCAGGTGGGCAGCGTCGAGATCCCGCAGAAGGCCTTCCTCGCGATCCTCAAGGTCGACGCCTGACGAACGCGTCACGTTCGCCCGAGGGCGCACGAATCGGCGAGGAAATCGGCCCTGGGGGCGGCCGCTCGGCGGAGATCCCCGGAAACGCCCGAGGTTTCTGGAGGTCTCCGCGGGTTCTTCGGTAGGATGACCAAACGTCCGATTTTTCGGGCCCACCGCCATGCGCAAGACCCTCGCACCGAAGAAAAAGCTGACCTCCCGGAGGCCCAAGGCACGCACGGCGATCGCGCCCACCAAGCTCGCGACCGCAGCGATCGAGCGGATCCGGGCGGTGCTCGAGCAGTCCGGGCGCACGTCGAAGCTCCAAGGGCCCCTCGGTCGTGACGAGCTCGCGGCCCGAGAGCGGCTCTTCGGGAGCAGCCTGCCACCGAGCTACGTGGCGGCCATGGAGGTCGCGCAGGCGTTCGGAGAGCCCGAGCTCGTGCTCGACGCGGCCGGCATCGCCGAGGCCCAGCGCGCGCTCGTCTCGCGCTTCGGGGACGACGGAGAGACCCGCTATTTTCCCTTCGCGCGCACCGACGACGCCATCCTCGCCTTCGACCGCGGGATCCGCGTGCGCCGTTTCGGCAGCGTGCCTCCCCCGACCCGCGACGGCGAGCTTCAGGTGGTCGAGATCGAGGGGGGCGTCGCGAGACCTCTGTCCTACTCGTTCGGCCACTGGCTCGACGAAGTGGCCGACGCGCGCGAAGAGTCCATGGCGTCGGCAGCGAGCCTCCCCACGCGGTTGAAGAGCCTGCTCGACGACCTCGGCTTCCGCTTCGACTCGCCGCTCATCGGCCGTTTGGAGACGAGCGACATCGACGCCATCGAAGAGCTGCTCGGGCCGGAGCGGACGCGCGCCGTACGCGGCGACGCCGACCGCCTCTTCGACAGCACGGGCAAGACCGAGCTAGTGCTCAACGTCGACGACTTCTCGGTGGTCGGGCACTTTCGGACGGGCCCCCTCGCCTTCGAGGCCGAGGATCTCTTCCGCTGGCTTCGCTCCTTCCGGAACGAGAACTTCTACGCCGAGGCGCCCTCTCCGGCCCAAGTTCGCGATAACGCACGTGATTTGCGCGCGGCGCCGCGCGAGCCGCCGCTCGTCCTCCGGGGAGTCACGGAGCTCACGGCGCTGCCCGCGCAGCAGTACACATTCCGCGCGGCGAGCGGCGAGTCCACGACCGACTTCTACCTCCTCGGCCGCGCACCGTCGTCGACCGGCCGCTCACCGAGCGTCATCCTGCACATCGTCGAGGGGGTCGTCGCGAGCGCCCGTGGGCTCGACGAGTCCCTCTCCGACCTCTACGTCGCGCGCGACGGCGCGATGTGGGGCCTCACCGCGACCCACGCCGTGCGCTTCACGGGAGGCCGCGCGAAGAGCTACCCGCTCGTCCGTGGAACTCCGGGGCGCACATTCTGGTACGGCATCGGTGGTGGCGGCGCGGGAGGCGATCGGGTGCTCGTGTGGGGCGCGGGCGCCTTGCTCGAGTTCGACGGAAACGGCTTCGTGCCCTTCGAGCCGGACGCGGGCCTCGATCTGAGCGAGTCCGTGATCGCGCTCCACACGCACAAGCGTGGCCTCAGCATGCTCGTCTGCGGAGACCGCATGGGCGCGGTCGCGAGCTTCGACGGCGCCGATTGGCAAGACATCCGAGAGGACCAGGTCATCGAGGGCATCCTCGCCGACATGGACCTCTTCCGGGGTGTGTCGTACGTGCTCGATCGCAACGGCTCGGTCTGGCGCCAAGAGCGCGGCGTGGCCCCGAGGCCCGTCGTGTGGGACTACCGCCACCCGGCCTTCCTCACCGAGCGCGGGACCCAACGCGCGACCCACTCCGTGCGCGCGTTCGACGGCGGTGTGCTCCTCGCGAGCGACGGCGGCGTCATCTCCGTCTCGGGCGGAGAGCCCGTCTTCCACACCGTGGCAGGCGCCCACGAGCCCGTTCGGCTCGTGCGGGTCGGGAGCGAGGACCGCGTGTCGTTCGGGCGTGACATGGGCGAAGAAGGCGCGGGCCTCCTCGCGCTCTGCGGTCCCCACGTCTGGACGTGGCAGGACGGGTCGTTCGAGGTGCTCGACATGCGCGAGTGGTAAGGTCGGCCCCGCGCGTTCTTCCACCCGAGAAGGGGGTGCTCGGGCCACTTGAGTGGTAGGGTCCCTCCCCTCCGACCATGATGGAAAAGCGCCTCCGCGCGGCCCTCGACGCCGCTCATCTCGCCCATCCGAAACACACATGGACCTACCTCGGCGACGTCCCCTTCGGGGACGACGCGGTCCATACGTTCGAGCTCGACAACGGCCTCCGCCTGCTCTTGCTCGTCGATCGTCAGGCGCCGACCGTGAGCTACTTCACGTGGTTTCGTGTGGGCTCGCGAAACGAGCGCCCGGGCAAGACGGGCCTCTCGCATCTCTTCGAGCACCTCATGTTCAACGAGACCGAGAACCTCCCGGCGGGCACGTTCGACCGGAAGCTCGAGGAGGCCGGCGCGGAGACGAACGCCGCGACGTGGCTCGACTGGACGTACTACTACGAGTCGCTCCCGAAGGACCGCCTCGGCCTTGCGGTGACGCTCGAGAGCGAGCGTATGGCGCGGCTCGTGTTGCGGGCGCCGCAGGTCGAGAGCGAGATCGAGGTGGTCGCCAACGAACGGCGCTACTCGGTCGAGGACAACCTCGAGGGCGCCGCGAGCGAGCTCCTCTACAAGACGGCCTTCGAGAAGCACCCCTACCACGCGCCGACCATCGGCTGGATGGACGACATCAAGGGCTTCACGCCAGGGGACTGCGAAGACTTCTACGACACGTACTACGCGCCCAACAACGCCACGCTCGTCATCGTCGGCGACGTGACCGTGCGCGACGTGCTCACCAAGGTCGGCAAGGCGTACGGCCCGATCATCCGCGGCGACATCCCCGAGGAGGACACCCACCCCGAGCCACCTCACGTGGGCATTCGTGAGGTCTCGCTCGCGCGGCCGACCGGGAGCGAAAAGCTGCTCATCGGCTACCGCGGGCCCGCCCTCGGCGACGCCGACCACGCCGTCCTCACCGTGCTGAACGAGATCCTCTTCGGGGGTCGCGCGTCCCGGATTTACGACCGGCTCGTCGTGCGCGACGAGATCGCGAGCGATCTCCGCGGTTGGGTCTCGACGTTCCGCGACCCGGGGCTCTACGAGATCTTCCTGACGGCGCGCCCACCCCACGGGAAGGCCGCGCTCCTTGCCGCGTTCGACGACGAGGTCGAGAAGGTCCGCACGGAGCTCGTGTCGACCGACGAGCTCGAACGAGCCAAGGCGCGCCTCGAGCTCGGGCTCCTCCAGACCCTCGACACGGCCGCGGGCAAGGCCGAACAAATCGGCTTCTACGACACGGTGCTCGGAGAGCCCGGGGGAGCTTTCGCGCGGCTCGGGGCCTACCGCCGCGTGACCCGTGGTCAGGTCCGCACGGCGGCGCGCCGCTTCCTCACGGGCGGAGCGCGCACGATCGTCCACGTCGTCCCGAGCGGCGAGCCCGAGCGCGCCGACGAGAGCGACGAGAGCAACGAGGCGGCGTCGTGACGCGCGCCACGTCCCATGTCGAGCACCTCCCCTCGGGGAGGCCCGTCGTCGTCGAAGAGTCCCACGGTCTACCGCTCGTGGCGTTCGCCGTCGCGTTCGAGACCGGGAGCTACTTCGATCCCGTCGGAAAGGAAGGGCTCTTTCGCTTCGTCGGAAGGATGCTCCGGCGCGGGACGAAGACGCTCGACGCGAAGGCGCTCGAGGCCGCCATCGACCGCCTCGGCGCCGAGCTCACCGTGGAGGTCAGCCACGCGAACATGACCCTGCACGGCCAGGTCATCCGGCGGAACCTCGAGCCCTTCGTGAAGCTCGTGGGAGACGTGCTCGCCGAGCCCGCGTTCGCCCCCGACGAGCTCGAGCGCCTCCGAAAGAAGGCCCTCGCGGAGCTCGTCGAGGCGAGGGACAACGATCGCACCCTCGCCCAAAATGCCTTTCGTTCCGCGATGTTCGATGGGCACTCGTACGGCCGAAGGAGCCACGCTCGCACCCTCTCCGCCATCACCGCGGACGACGTGCGCGAGACCTACCGCGCGAACGCGCTCCGGGAGAACGTGTCGTTCGGGTTCGCGGGGGACATCGACGTCGCGACCGCGCGCACGATCGCCGCCGGGTGGCTCGAGCGCCTCCCCTCCGCCCCCACGTTGCCGAGCTTCGCCGACCTCCGTGATCCGGAGGGCCCGCGCGGTCGGAGCCTCGTCATCGTCGACAAACCCGAGCGCACCCAGACCCAGATCCTCGTCGGCGCCCTCGGGACCTCGGCCCACGACGAGGACCACGTCCCGCTCATGGTCGGGACCGCGGTCTTCGGGGGCACGTTCACCTCGCGGCTCATGCGGGAGGTCCGCTCGAAGCGCGGTTGGTCGTACGGCGCGAGCGCGCGGCTCAACGTCGAGCGCGCGCGGCACGCGTTCACGATGTGGACCTTCCCGGCCGCCACCGACGCCGGCAAGTGCCTGGCGCTCGAGCTCGGGCTCCTCGAGAAGCTCGTCACGGGAGGCGTGTCGGCGAAGGAGGTCGCGTTCGTGAAGCGCTACCTCGTTCGCTCCCACGCCTTCGAGATCGACACGCCCCAGAAGCGCATGCACCAGGCGCTCGACACGCACCTCTTGGGCCTCCCGGCCGACTACCACACGGGGTACGTCCCGAAGGTGCTCGCGACCTCCCAGGAAGCGGTCAACGCCGCGCTCGCGCGCCGTATCCACACGAAAGATCTCGGGATCGTGGTCGTGGGGACGGCGAAAGAGATCCGCGACGACCTCGAGAAGGCGATCCCCGACCTCGCGCGGGTGAGCGTCGTCCCGTTCGATGCCGACTGACCAGCGCGTGGCGAAGAAGCTCCCCGTGCTCGTGTGCGGGCCTCTCCACGCGGACGCGCTCGCGCGCCTACGCGAAGCGTGCGACGTGACGATCGCGACGGGACCGGCGAAGGAGACCGTCTCACCCGAGCGCTTCGAGGCGCTCGTCACGCTGCTCACGACGAACGTGGACGAGGAGCTGCTCGCGCGGTTCTCGGCCCTCCGCCTCGTCTCTACCGTGTCGGTCGGCGTCGATCACATCGACCTCGCGGCGTGCGCTCGGCACGGAGCTCGTGTCGCGCACACGCCCGACGTGCTCACCGACGCCACCGCCGACCTCGCCATGGGGCTCGTCGTCGCCGCGTCACGACGGATGGGAGAGGCCGAGCGTTACCTTCGTGCACGAGGTTTTCCGGCGTGGAGCCCCTCGTTCATGCTCGGGAAGAGCCTTCGCGGCAAGACCCTCGGGATCGTCGGCTACGGTCGTATCGGCCGCGCCGTGGCGACTCGCGCGCGCGGGTTCGGGATGCACGTCGTGGCGGGCGCCCACGGCGACGCGGCTCCCGACGACGACGTCCCGCGGGTCCCTTTCCGCGATCTGCTCGGCGCGAGCGACGTCGTCTCCCTTCACGTCCCCCTTCGCCCGTCGACGCGGCACCTCGTGGGCGAGCGGGAGCTTCGGTCGATGCGCCCCGGGAGCATCCTCGTGAACACGTCGCGCGGCGCCGTCGTGGACGAGGACGCGCTCGTGTCGGCGCTCCGTGATGGCCACCTCTTCGCCGCGGGCCTCGACGTCTACGAGCACGAGCCTCGGGTGCACGAGGGGCTCCTCTCTCTCGAGAACGTGGTCCTCCTCCCGCACATCGGGAGCGCGGACGAAGACACCCGGCGAGCGATGGCCATGCTCGCGGCCGACAACGTCGTGGCGTTCGCGACCACGGGCACCGTCCTCACTCCGGCAAAATAACTAGCAAATACGAGAACTTACTTAGGTAGCGCCCGCATCACGATCGTGTGCACCGGCACGCGACCGTGGGCGCATCCGGCGACACGGGCCGAGCAGGCCGCCCGTGTCGAAGCGGCGAGGTCGGGCACACGGCACGCGAGGAACGCGTCGTCGGCACGTGCGAGGAGCGAAGGCTCGCCGCGGAGGGCGCGGAGGGCGAGCGCCTGCACGCGGAGGAGGTCGGCGTCGCGGGGCTGAAGGAGGAGGCCACGCGCCGTCGCCGAAAGCGCCCGGTCGTACTCGCCTACCCCTCCCCACGCGATCGCGAGCTCGGCCAGCAGGGCGTCGTCGGTCGGCGCTCGGGTGGCAGCGCCCTCGAGCTCCGCCGCGGCGGCCTCCCACTTCCACTCGGCGAGCAGCGCCCCTGCCCGCGCGCGGGCGGTCGCCGGGTGCGCGGCCCCGAGGGCGTCCTCGGCGTTCCTCGCGGCGACGAACGTCGCGAAGGTCCGCCCCTGCTTGGCCTCGAGGGCGGCGAGCAGCCCGAAGGCCATGGCACGCTCGCGCTCGGTCCGCGCGACGCGGAGGGCCTCCGCGATGGGCTCCCTCGCCCGGTCGAGATGCTCCCCCAGCGCGTGCGACAAGCCTTGCGCGAGCGCGAAGACCCGTTCGAACGCGGGGCGGGTCGAGACGAGCGCGGGGCCGAGGCCGAGACGAGCGCGCGAGGTCGAGAGCGGTGTGACCGGCATGGGCTCGCACGGGTCGAACGCCCTCCCGCGCTTCTTCGGCGTCTCCCGCGCGAACGCCCGACCTCGGTCCGTCCGTGAGTCGTCGCAGGCCGCGCGCGCGAGATCGAGGTTGCGTGTACGATGCATCAACGTCGCCTCGATCTCGAGCGGGAGCTCCACCCCCTCGGGCACGTCGAACGCGTACCGAACCACGGAGGCGTCACGCGGGGGAATCGTGGACTGGTACGCCGCGGTGACGAACTCGGCGGTCTGACGGAGCCGTCGCTCTTCCCCGTCGGCGCCGACGACGAACGAGAGGAAGCGGTGGGCCGTCGGATCCCGAGAGGTGCGGGCGTGCTCGTCTCCGGCAGAGGCGACGAGCTTGCCCGAGGCGTCCTTCACGCGGACCTCGAGCCACGTGTCCTGGGCATCGGCGACCCCGCCGGGGAACTTGTGGCCGACGCGCTCGTTCTTGACCACCACGTCGACGACGAGGTGCTCGCCGCCGCGGATCACGATGGGATCGTTCGAGACGAGCTGCGTTCCTCCGCCCGCGCCATCGACCTGAGAAACTTCAACAAATACCGACTCTTGCAAGAACTTCTGGGCGCGAGCGGCGAGCTTGGGTTCGTTCGCGGCGAGCCACGTGTGGCCCCCGAGGAACGCGTGGGACGCGAGCGTCCCGTGTTTCGCGCCTGGGTCGCCGCCGGGGGCGGCCTCGCGCGGCATGTGGCACGCGCGGCAGTCGGCCTCGTCGATGCGCTCGTCGATGCGCTCGCCCTCGCTGCCGGCGAACACCGAGCGTCTCCAGGGGGTCGCGTCGTCCTGCCCGACGATGTGGTGGGCGTTGCCCGTCGACCCGTCGAGGAACGAGCGATGGCAGGAGACGCACAGGTCGCTCTCGCGCAGGATCGGCCGCGCGACGGCCTTTTTGTGGGCGGCGAGGGTCGCGGGATCTCCGTCCCGTGGGATGGGCACCGGGCTCGTGTCGAGGTCGAAGCTCCCGTTGCCGTCGGCGCGCGTGCCCGAGATCCCGTGGCATACACGGCACGAGACCCCGGCGTGCGCGCGGGGATCCTCGGGTCGAACGGCGACGTCCATCGCGTCGTCGACGAGGAGCGCGACGTCATGACATCCCGCGCACATGCGGCTCGGGCGATTGCCCTTTTGGGCCCGCAGGCGCTCGACGGCGACGCGGTAGACAGGATCGTCGAACGACGCGAACGCGTGAGCGCTCGACCGCCACTGGGCGAACGCGTCGGTGTGGCACTCCGCGCACCCGTCCACGTCGGCCAGGAGGGAGCCTGTGCCCCGTGGGGCGCGGACGCGCGCGGGAAAAAAGGGCGTCCCGTCGCCCTCTCCCTCGGGGAGCCGCGGGGCCGCTTGGGGAGGCTCGGGCGCCCCTCGTGGGCCGGACCTGTCGAGGGGTCCGGGCTCCGCGCACGCACCGAGCAGGAGCGCCCACGCGAGCGACCACGAGGCTCCCCGTCCCGGTCTCATTTCGTGACCCGACGAGCGCGCCTCCGCCGCACGGCCCACACGAGCGCGGGCACGACGAGCGCCGCCGACGCCCCCTCGTTCGAGCCGACCGCACAGCCACCGCACCCGCGTTTTTCGGGCAGGAGCTCCGCGGGAGGCGAGCCGGCGTCGGCCCCGGAGCTGCCCCCCGCGTCGACACCGACGACCGGGGTCGGTCCGGGCGCGCTCGAACCGAGCGGGCCGACGCCCGACACGAGCGCTCCCGCTGCCTTGACCTCGAGCTCGGGAGCGTCGGTGCGAAGGAACGAGCCGAGGTCGGCGTTGCGCGGCGAAAACGCGAGATTTTGCGCGGCTTTCGGCCGGGTGTCGCCGACCGCGAGGCCCGACGGCGGGCCACCCCATCGGCCACGGATCGGGTGCTCGCACGCGATGGGGCCGGTCCACGGGTGGCGAATGGCGTACCTCGCCTGGAAGTTGTTCATGGACTCGCTCGGCCTCGAGCGCTCCTCGAGCTTGCCCCCCGCCTGCATGAACTCCCTTCCTCCCACGATGGGCGGCGCCGCGCGGAAGACGAGATCGTCCCCGAGCGAGTCGCGGGTGTAGCGGGCATGCAGGCGTGTCACGACGAATCCGCTCGGGAAAAAGCGTGGCCCGCGGAGCTGTGGCCTCGGCCCCGGCGAAGGTGCCGGCCCGGACGGCTTCGCCGCCTTCGGGAGCGGGGGCGTGGGCGGCGTCGGGGATGGAAGCACGGGATCGGCCGACGGGAGCGCGTCGGCGCCGAGCGTCGCGAGATCGGCGTACGAGAGCGCCGGCGTCGGGCAAGGGTCACAGGTCGACGCATCCCACGCGTACTCGGTCACGACCGCCTTCGGGTTCTTGGCGAGGGTCTTGTCGAAGAGCGCCGTGTAGAACGAGCCGAACGAGCTCTTCGCGTTCTCGGCCACGTCGAGGTTCGTCGGGATGGTCACGTTCGGGTAGTTGGCGACGTCGTACCGCTGCTGCTTCGCGAGCACGTGCACGATGAGATCCTGCGGACCGTTCGCGTTCATGAGGCCGAGCCTCACCGGGAGCGTGAACTTGTCCGAGTCGTAGTGGAAACGAAGCGGCGAGAGGTTCGCCATGCCCTTCTCGAACGTCACCTTGGACGGGTCGACCTTGGCGACGAAGAACTTGCTGCCCTGCTGAATATAGGGCCGAAAGTACGGCTCGGCGCCGTCCGGGATCTTGTACTTCTCTTGGCGGAGCCACGTGTCGAGCCCGCCGGCGTCCTTGGCGGACAAGATCACGATCTCGTATTCGCCCACCGTGAACTGAGCCTCGACCGTCACGCCGAGGTCTCCGCCGCCTCCCCCCCGCGCCGCCGACGCCGGGCGCGGGGCTCCGGGCGCCGCCATGGCCTTCTCCTCGCGGTAGCGATCCTGCTCGCACGGATCACGCTCCCAGTACTCGACGAGCCTCGGGGCGGCGAGCTTGTCGAGCTTGTCGAAGATGGCGCGAGGCAGCGTCTTCACGTTCTCCTTCTGAAGGATGACCGGGACGGGCACGACCATCGCGAAGGACTCGGCGGGCCCCTCGTAGTTGTTCTGCATCGAGAGCACGGTGCGCGTGCCTTCGCGCATGAGCGCGACCTGGGTGGCGTTGTTGAAGAGCTTCGCGTCCGCGCCGCTCACGTAGAAGCCGCAGAACGCGCCGGCGTTCGTCGACAGGGTTCCAGCGACGGTCGACAACGAGAGCGCGACGAGCGCGGTGAGCGCGGCGCGGTGAGGCTTCATCATGCAGGCTCCGGGAGAAGGGTGCGACACGAGGAGACCAAGGGTCGGCGTGTCACGCAACGAGGTGTTTCGCGGCCTCCCCTCGACGCACGAGCCGCCCAAAGGATCCATCGCGACACGCATCGTGAATATCTAGGAGTTACGCGCCCTTGAGCGGGACCCTGGACATCGACCGATCGTGCAGGCGCGACAGCGTGGCGAGCGAGACCGCGGCCCCTACCCCGACGAGGAACATGTCCCACTGCGCGTCCCAGACGTCTCCCTGGCTGCCGAGGAAGGCCTGGCCGAGATCCCCGGCGACGAGCAGCGTCGTCCACCACTCGAGCAGCTCCCAGAACGCCCCGAACGCGAAGACCACCGACAGCGTGAGGAACGCGAGCCACCCGCCGCGCACGAGGGGGGTACGGCGAAGCAGGATCTCGCGCGTGAGCAGCGCCGGAAAGAACCCGAGGGCGAGGTGCCCGAGCCGATCGTAGTGGTTGCGAGCGAGGTGAAAGTGCTCCTTCACGAGGTCGCCGAGGGGCGTCTTGGCGTAGGAGTAGTAGCCGCCATAGACGAGCACGAGCACGTGGACGAACGTACCGGCGTACACGAGCCACGAGAGCGGCAAGCGCCGGTAGGTCACGACCATCCACGCGACGAGCAGGAGGCCCGGGACGACCTCGAGCGCCCAGTTTTGCCTGCCCGCGGGCGGGGCAAAGGCCGTGGCCGCGCACACGACGAAGAGCGCCACGAGCAACGCGAACGGGAGCTTTCGGTGGGCGTCGCTCGCGCGCGGGAGGTCGGTCACGGCCTCGAGGCTACCAGGGCGCGCGCGCGGGGGTGAGCGCGTCGAGCGAAGCCCGAGACCGAGGCGCGATCCGCTTGATCCCTTTCGCGGTTCGACCGAAAAGACGGAGCCTCGACCGGAGACCCTCCATGACCACCCCCGAGCCCACCGAGAAGAGCCCCACGCCACCCGAAGAAAAGACAGCGGTCGAGCCCGATGACGACCCCGTGAAGAAGAAGTACGAGGCCATCTTCGGGCTCGTCATCTCGCTCTTCGCGGCCGTGCTCGCGCTGAACGAGCTCGCGAGCGGAAAATACGGGGACGACGAGCTCCAGCTCACGAGCGAGCGCACCTCGGCGTACCTCTGGTACCAGTCGAAGGGCATCAAATCGACGCTCGTCGAAGGGCAACGGGATCTCCTCCGGGCCCTCGTCGAGGGCGGCGCCGTGGCCCCCGAGAAGGCCGAGACCATGACGCGGCAGTCGAAGTCGCTCGACGCGAAGATCGACCGCTACGACAAGGAGAAAGACGAGATCCTCCTCGGGTCCGAGGCCGTCGGAAAAGCGAACTGGCGCCAGGAGATCGACGGCGAGCTCGGCAAGGTCGTCGGGGTGAAGCCCATCGAGGTCAAGCTGGAGAAGCTCGGCAAAGCCGGGGACCGCTTCGACCTCGCGACGCTGTTTCTTCAGCTCGGCCTCGTGCTCGGAGCCATCGGCATCTTGATGTCGCAAGAGCGCATGAAGCGGATCTTCTTGGGAGGTCTCGTGGGCATGGGCGTCGCGGGCACGGTGTGCTCGGCGCTCGCCCTCCGCCTCGCCGGCTTCTTCTAGCCTCGAACCGACGTCTCCCCGTTCAGGGCTTCATCTCGACGTTCAACACCGAGACGCTGTCGGCCACGAGCTTGACGTTCCCGGTGCTGAACGCAAGGTTGGGGGTGCAGCCCGCAACACCCGAAACGAACGCTGGCTTGACGGGAGCGCCGGGGGTGATTCCACGGATCCAGACGAGCCCGTTCTGCTGCGTAGAGGTCGCCGCCGAGTCGGTGCCGTCGCTGTTCACGTAGGTCACGACCGCCTCGGGGTGACCGGGCAGCGAGACCGTGTTGCCCGATTTCTGGCACGCACCGGACGCGGCCCCGATCGACACGACGACGTGTGCCTTGGTGGCGTCGTAGCCGGCGAGCTGGGACGAACCAACGGCCTGGAGCGGGATCGGCGCCGGTACGGAGAACACGACCGGGTTCATTTCGGCCGAGTAGCTCGTACGAAAACCCGGGACCTGCAGGCGGAAGAAGCTCGGCACAGCCGCGACCATGAGGTTCCACGCGGGGGTCGGGCCGAGCGTGAACGTGCCCGAGCACCCCTCGTAGGTCAGCGTGCCCCCGGCGAGGCTCCCGCCCGACGGGAAGATGCTCACGGCTTGCCCCATCGCCGCCGCCCCACAAGTCGCCCCACCCTCCCCGCCGGAGTCGGGGGTGGCCGAGTCCGGCGTCGAGGTGTCGGGGGTGGCCGAGTCCGGCGTCGAGGTGTCGGGGGTGGCCGAGTCCGGCGCCGAGGTGTCGGGGGTGGCCGAGTCCGGCGCCGACGCGTCACTGGAGACGGCGGGGTCGTCGCTGCAGCCGGAGAGCCCCCTCGCCACGGCACCGAGGACAGCCACCACCGCCACACCGCGACCACCGACGATTCTCATGCGTCCCTCCCCAAAATATTTCGGTTTAGGATCCGCGGAAACCGCGGCGGACTCAAGAAAAACCAGTCACAACGCTGGAATCATTCATGTTTTTCGTTTTGCAAACGCCTCGGCGAACGTCGTGTCGTAGGCCCCCGAGGCGAGCTCGTCCGTCGCGAGGACGCGGCGGATGAAGGGCATGTTCGTGACTGTCGGGGCGATGTGTGCGCCCGCGAGCAGGCCGTCGAGTCGAGCGATGGCCTCGGCCCGGGTGGGGCCCCAGGCGCAGAGCTTGGCGATCATCGGATCGTAGAAGGGCGTGACCTTGTTGCCTGCGCGTACACCCGACTCGACGCGAAGCTCGCGTGAGAGGACCTCTCCGTCCGGCGTCCAGCGGAGCTCGTCGATGGGGCCGGGCTTGGGGACGAACGACTTGTCCGGATCTTCGCAGCAGATGCGCGCCTCGATCGCGTGACCTTCACGGGGCAGGCTCGACCAGTCGGGGAGCTTCTCGCCGGCCGCGACGCGGAGCTGCCACTCGACGAGATCGAGCCCCGTCACCATCTCGGTCACGGGGTGCTCGACCTGGAGGCGTGCGTTCACCTCGAGGAAAAAGAGGTTCCCCTCGCCGTCCGCGATGAACTCGCACGTACCCGCGCCCACGTACCCGACCTTCTTCACGACGCGGAGCGCTGCCTCGTAGAGCGCGGCGCGGCGGCGTGCGCCGTCCTCCCCTTCGAAGAACGCCGCGGGCGACGGGGTCTCTTCGACGATCTTCTGATGACGACGCTGGAGGCTGCACTCGCGCTCGCCCAAAGCGTAGGCGCTGCCGTGCGTGTCGCAGAAGACTTGGACCTCGATGTGGCGCGGCGACGAGACGTACCGCTCGAGGTACACGCGCGCGTCGGCGAAGCTCGCGCGGCCGCGGTCGGAGCACGCGCGGAGGGCGCGCTCGAGCCCCGCCTCCTCCTTCACGATCTGCATGCCGATGCCGCCGCCGCCGCCCACGGCCTTCGCGATGATCGGGTAGCCGATCTTGGCGGCGATGGCCTTGGCCGCGGCGAGGTCCTCGGGGGTGTCGATCGGGAGCGGCTCGTCGGTCCCCGGCACGGGGCTCGTCCCCGCGGAGACCGCGACATGGCGCGCCTTCATCTTGTCCCCGAACGCGTCGAGGGCTTCGGGGGTGGGGCCGACGAACGTCACACCGCGGGCGGCGAGCGCACGCGCGAAGGAGCTGTTTTCGCTCAGAAATCCGTAGCCGGGATGCACGGCTTTGGCGCCGGTACGCTCGACGGCAGCTAGCAGGGCCTCGACGTTGAGGTACGAATCCTTGGCCGGCGCAGGCCCTAGGAGGACGGCCTCGTCGGCGTCGGTGACGTGAGGGGCTTCGGCGTCGGCCTCCGAGTACACGGCGACCGTCGGGATGCCGAGGCGCTTGCAGGTTCGGATGACACGGCGTGCGATTTCACCACGGTTCGCGACGAGGACCTTCTCGAAGAGCATGGACGGGATGTGCCCAAAGACGACGCCCGCCCGCAAGAGGAATTCGCGTCTCGCGTCGCCGAACCGAGACGCGAACGCCTCGCGTGGCGCGGCGAATCGGGCGGCAGAGCTCTCCCTCTTGTCAGAACGTGCCGCGCGCCACGAGGCCGTTGAGCGGTCCGAACGCGGGAACGAACGAGACCTCGAACTCGGACCCCGGCTTCGCCTTCGGTGCCTCGGGGGTCCGCAAGGGCACGCTCTTCGGATCGGGCGTGTCGAGCACGAAGAGCGCGACCCCCGCGGCGAGGCCCACGACCCCGACGGCGCCCGCGATGGTCCCCGAGGTTCGGAGCGCGTCGCGGTTCGTCACCGCGCGGTCGTACGATTCGAGCCCGTCGGCGTCGAGCGTGCCCTGATCTCGCTGCGTGAGCAGGTTCTTCGCGCGGTTCTGCTCCGCGAACGCGCTCACGTAGAAAGCGCCGGCGCCGAGGAGGGCGACGACCCCGAGTCCGCCGACCACGTACGCGCCCACGCGCTGGCCGCTCGTCTCGAGGGGGACACGCACGACCATGGGCTTGTTGCGTTCGACGGTGATCTCGCGCGTCGCGAGCTTCTTTCCGTTCCTCACGACGACGGCCACGTGAGGGCCCGGCAAGAGCTCGACGCCCGCAGGGCCGAACGGGGCCCGCCCGACGAACTGCCCGTCGACGTAGACGTCGGCACCGCTCGCCGTGTCGAACGCCACGCCGACCTTTCGCTCGACGAGGGTCATCGGGATGGTCTGGGTCGAGCCCTCGGTGACCACCACCTCACGCGTGGCGTCCGTGTAGCCCGCAAGCCGAACGACCACGGAGTGCTTCCCCGGCGCGACCGAGCCGACGAACGGCACGTCTCCCTGGTTGCGCCCGTCGATGAACACGTGCGCGCCGTCCACGCTAGCGTACACGGCGAGCTTGGTCGGTGCCTTCTGGGCCGCGGCCGTCGGTGCGACGCCGCCGAGCTCGGGCTGCATGGCGAGCTGCTCGAGCATTTGGATCGACTCGACCGCCTCGGCCTTCCTCGCGCTCTGGGGCAAATCCATCGCGTAGTACTGGCGGTAGTGAGCGAGCGCTTTCTTGAGTAAATTCGGGTCTTTAGCCGCGACGCACTGCTTCTTCTCGGCCTGGGCCAGGGAGAAGAGGATCTCGGGCCTCGGGAGGAGCCTGTACGCCTCCTCGAACGCCGCGACGGCCACGTCGTACTTGCCCGCCGTGTACGCCTGCGCGCCGAGCGTGAACTGCGTCTTGGCCTGGTCGGTCGTCGCGTCGGCGAGGGCCGAGCTGGGCGCACCGACGGCGAGGCTCACGGCCGCGACGGCGAGGACCTGCCGCATCGTCTTGGTCGCCATCATTCGCCTTCCTCCGTGGTCGCGCCGGCCTTCGTCGCGCCGGCCGCAGCCTGCTTGCCGCCCACGATCTCGAGCACCCCGCCCGCGAGAATCGCGAGGTCCTCGACGCCGTCTCCGTCGAAGTCGCCCGCCTCGATCGCCCGCGCGTCCGGGCGCTTCTTCACGAGCACGGGGTCGTTGCCCTTGCCGAGGACGACCTTGACGAGCGCGCCGGCCTCCGCCCGGTAGAAGGCCACCTCGGTCGGCGTGAGCACGGCGAGCGCGCTCTTGTTCCCGGCGAGTCGGATGCGCGTGAACGAGCGCCCGACGACGCCCGGGCCGGGCATGGGCACGTACGTCCCGCCGTCGTTGCGGAGGACGACGAGGAGCCCAGGCTGGCCCTCGGGCTGCCCCTGGAGCGGGAGGCGTCCGCCGTCCGAGAACACGATGTCGAGGTCCCCGTCGTCGTCGACGTCGAGGAGAGCGAGCTTCTCGTGGGGATAGAGCGCGTCGACCTTCGGGTTCGGCTGAGGGCACACCCCCGCGACGGGCATGTACGGGGTCTTGAAGACTGTCGTAGGAGCGTACGGCTGCGCGCCGCGCGGCGAGACGTCGATCCGGTTGATGGCGAGCGTTCCCCCCTCCAGCACGACGGCCGAGAAGACCTCGTCCCGAGCGTCAACCTTGTGGCTCGCGGCGAACGCGACGGGCAGGAGCGGCCCGTACGGGAGCTCGGCTCGGCTGAGGGTCGAGGTCGCCCCACCGAGGGGCGGCTCGAGGAGATCGTCGAGCACGTTGGCTCCCTGCTTCTCGCACTTGCCAGCGCCCGGGAGGACCGCCTGGATCGCCTCGAAACGGCCCGGCTCGACGAACGAGCCGAAGGCCGCCGCGCGCCCCGCGATGCCTTCGCCGGGGCTCCGCTTGAGGAGCGACACCGGCGACCGACCTTGCGGGACGTACGTGGTGAAGAGGACGGCCTTCGACGCGTCGACGCCTGCGCCGGCCGTGACCTCCGAGTCCTGGACCAGGCCGAGGAAGTCCACGTCGGGGAGGACGGGCTCGGCGAGGGGGCGCCGCAGGTTCACGATCTGAGACACGTTCTTGCGGCCGATCGGCACCGTCACGTCCTCGCCCCCGCCGAAGCGGATGTAGGCCGACGCCTCCTTGTTCTTGCGGCCGACCTTGGTCGTGTAGGCGATGTCGACGGCGCGGTCGGCATCGAAAAACCCTACGGTCATGAGATCGACCGGCTCGGGCGTCTGGATCGTGAGCGGCCTCACCTCGCCCTTGGTCCCGCGAAGGATGTCGATCCCCGATTGGCCCTGGACCGCGAGGATGGCGTCGAGGCGCCCGTCCCCGTCGAAGTCTCCCGTCTCGATCTGGGTCCACGGGGTCGTCCCACGTGTGTAGACCGGGGCGAAGCCGACGTTCGGACCGTTCTTCTGAGACGCGATGATGGATGCACCATACACATAGTCGGCGATGTCGTCCCCATTGAGGTCGACGAGCCCGAGGAACGACTGCCCACGCTGGCACTCGTTCGCGCTCACCGCGCTCGGAGCGAGCTGGTTCTGCCGGATGGCCGAGCCCTTCACGAGGAGCGGGCACCCGGTGCCGCGCGGGCCGATGACGATGTCGGGGATCCCGTCCCCGTCGACGTCTCCGATCGCGACGGAGTCGACGCCACCCGGCACGTCGATGCGAGGCGCGATGCGAGGCGCTGGCGGGGCCGTCGAGTCGATGTCTGGAGCCTCGAGCAGCACGACCGCCGTGCTCTGCTGCGACTTGCTGTACACGAGGACCTGCGAGCACGACTCCGCGCGGAAGCAGGTCGCCTCCCCCGTCGGCGACTTGGCGAAGCGGATGTCCTGCGGGTTTCCGGAGATGACGGTGTAGGCGGTGGCGCCTTGCGCCGCCTTGTTGATGTTGAAGGGCAGGATCTGGGTGGCGCGCGCGCCCCCGGGGGCGTCGGCGGCACCGAAGGCGACGAAGTACGAGACGCGTCCGCGGAACGAGCCCCACTTGTCGGCCGGCTGGGGTACGACGATGATCTGCGATGCCTTCTGGCCGCCGACCTCGAGGACCTGGTACGGAAAGAGCTCGGGCACGAACGGCGCGTCCGGGGAGCCGCGGAGCACGCCCACGCCGAAGCTCGACGCGAACCCGAGGTCCGTCAGCGGGAACTCGGCGGCGGGAACGTTGGCGTTCGGATCCTTCTTGAGCATGGCGTCCGAGAGGAGCTTCGACGGCACCGGGTCGAGCGCGCCGAGCGTGATCGGGATCGCGTATTTTTCGCGGAGCGTCATGCCCTCCTCGAAGAAGAGCCCGACCCCGCTGGAGCTGCCATCGAGGCCGCTCGGCTGCGTGAGCACGAGGTCCTTACGACCGTCGCCGTCGAAGTCTCCGGAGACCATGCGGACGGAGCCGCTCTCGTCGGTGAGCTTCAGATCGAAGCGGTCGGTGCCCTTGACGCACGTGCCTTGGTTGAGGTCGCATCCCCAACCGGCCGGGCAGTCGGCCTCCTTCTCGCATTGGTAGCGGCACGCATTGCGCGCGCCGACCGGGGCGCAGGTCGTGGTCGTCGCCTCGGACTCCGGCGGGTCGCAGTCCTCGCCCTCCTCGATGACTTGGTTGCCGCACTGGTTGGGCGCGATATCGTCCAACGTCGCGCAGCCCGACAACGTCCCGAGGGCGGCCAAGATGCCGAGCCCCGTCGACCAACGGTAGCGTGCTCTCACGTGTCCCCTCACTAGGCAAAAGTTCTATAAATTCAGCTACTTAAAATCGGGGACCGCGATGTCCTTCGAGATGGGTCCGCCCGCGGGCTTCGCCCCACCGTTCCCCACGACGGCGGGTTTCGTGCCCCCGACGGTGGCCTTCGCGGTCTTCACGGGGATCGAGCCGTCGCCGGCAGGAACGAACGTGGACGTCCATGGCTTCTGCCCGGGCGCGGTCACCGTGACGGTCACGCTCGCAGATCCGCGCGCGACGGCGTGTGGCCCTTCCCCGGTGCCGACGGACTTTCCATCGACCTCGACGACCGCGTCCTTCGCGGCGCCCAGGAGGGTGAGCGAGACGGTCGCGGGTGCCTTCACGGGCTCGAGTGACGGAAGCGCGGGTGGCTGCGGGGACGACACGGGGATCGAAGGAGCGACGCTCGCGACGACCCCTTGGGACGACGACGCCGCGCCAGCCCCGCCCACTCCTCGAAGGGCGACGACGGCGAACGCACCGACGAGCAGCGCGACGCCGCCGACCCCCACGTAGAGACGCGTCGAGAGGCGCGTCGCGCCCGGCACGTCGGCCGCGGAGGCCCCGAGCGTCTGCGAGGCGACGAGGGGCAACGTGGCCGCATGCGCCGTGACCTCGGAAGAGACGGGGGCAGCCGGGAGCCTCACTTGACCTCCCCCCGACCGCCCGACGGCGACACCGCCGGCGGCCGCGAGCTCCTCGAGCGCTTGCGAGGCCGACTCGGGCCTGTGGGCCTTGTCTTTGGCCATGAGGCGGGCGAAGACCGGATCGTAGGCCGTCCCGAGCTCGGGGCGGCGCGCGGACGCGAGCGGCACGGGCTCGTTCAGGTGGAGGAGCAGGAGCTCGAGAGCGTTGTCGCTGTCGTACGGGAGCGTGCCCGTGAGCACCTGGAACGCCATGACACCGAAGGCGTAGACGTCGGTTCGCGCGTCGACCTCGTGCCCGCGACACTGCTCGGGCGACATGTAGTACGGCGTGCCCATCGCCGCGCCGGTCTTCGTTTTGTGGCTCGCGGAGCCCTTCTTCGTAAGCTTCGCGATCCCGAAATCGAGGAGCTTCGGCTCTGGAGGGCCGTCCTCGTTCTCGACGAGGAAGATGTTCTCGGGCTTGAGGTCGCGGTGGAAAATGCCCTTCGCGTGGGCGGCGTCGAGGGCGCGCGCGATGCCGCGGAGGACCGGGACCGCCTCGTCGATCGGCAAGCGCCCACGGAGCTTCAGGTACGCGTCGAACGTCGAGCCCTCGAGGAGCTCCATCGCGTAGTACTGGCGGCCGTCCGGGAGAGCGCCGAAGCCGAACACGTCGATGATGTTCTTGTGGCGGATCTGGTTCACGGCGCGCGCCTCGGCCACGAAGCGCGACACCATTTGCGGGTCGTACGAGAGGGCCCGACCGAGCACCTTGATGGCCGCGGCCTTGCCGATCATCGGGTGCACGGCCCGGAACACCGTGCCGAACGCGCCTTCTCCGAGCTTCCCCTCGACGCGGTACTCCCCGATCATGGTCCCGGGGACGATGTCCATTTCGGCATGGGCGAAGACCGAGTCCGGGACGAGGAGCTCCCCGTCGGCCGCACACGCTTCGATCGCGTCGTCGTACTTGGTTCGGCAGGCGGGGCAGGTAGCCATCGGGTCCCTCGATGGTCTCAGTAAAAGGGGCGTACGGAAACTCCGCAACTGCACTTTGGGAGGTCCTGGACGCCCGGGCGTTCACGCCAGAGCCTGACATTTTCTTTACATTTCATATATTTAGCAGATTTCGGGCATGGCTCCGCCCGGATGAGGCCGGGGCTCTTCCAGGTACGTGCGGGGAGCGCGGGCAAAACGATCACCGCGGGCACGTTTCGGGGGGCGACCACGGGACACCCGCACAGCCGCGCCGGCGACCGAAACTTGACGGGACTGAACGGATTTGATGTGGTCCGCCCAAATCGACCTCGACGGCGAGACGTTCCTTGGCCACGAAAAAATCCTCGAAGACTCCGAGCACCACGGGAAAGTCGGGCGCGAACGCCCGAGAAGGCACGCGCGCCAAAGGCCGACGCGACGGCGGCGACGAGCCCCCGGCGAGGCCCGAAGAGCCGGTCTCCCTCCATGACATCGCGCAGGCGCGGTACCTGAACTACGCGCTCTCGGTCATCACGAGCCGCGCCTTGCCCGACGTTCGTGACGGCCTGAAGCCCGTCCAGCGGCGCATCTTGTTCGTCATGTGGCGCTCGCGCCTCATGGCCGACGCGAAGCACAAGAAGTGCGCGACGGTGGTCGGCGACGTGATGGGCGGCTTCCACCCGCACGGCGACTCGTCCATCTACGAGGCCCTCGTCCGCCTCGCCCAGCCCTTCGCGATGCGCGTCCCTCTCGTCGACGGCTCCGGAAACTTCGGCTCGCTCGACGGCGACCCGGCCGCGGCCATGCGCTACACCGAGTGCCGCCTCGCGCCCACGGCGCCCGAGCTCTTGAGCGGCCTCGATCAGGGCACCGTCCACTACCACCCGAACTACGACGGCACGAAGTCCGAGCCGGTCGTGCTCCCGTCCAAGCTCCCGAATTTGCTGGTGAACGGGGCGACGGGCATCGCCGTCGGGATGGCGACGAACATCCCGCCGCACAACCCCGAGGAGGTGTGTGTCGCCTCGGTGAGGCTCCTCGACGCCTTGCTCGAGGGAAAGCAGCTCTCGTCGCGCGAGCTCGCCCGCACAGTGAAGGGCCCCGACTTCCCCACCGGGGGCCAGATCGTCTCGAGCCCCGAAGAGATCAAGCAGATCTACGAGACCGGCCACGGCACCATCAAGGTCCGCGCCACGTGGGAGCCCGGCGAGGCCACGCGCACGTCGAAGAAGATCGTGATCACCAGCATCCCCTACGCGGTGAACAAGTCGGTGCTCGTCGAGCGCATCGCCGACGTGGTGCTCGCGCGGAAGATGCCCCTCCTCCTCGACGTGCGCGACGTCTCCACCGAGGACGTGCGCATCGAGCTCGAGCTCAAGAAGGAAGCCGACGAGCAGAAGGTGCTCGCGTACCTCTTCAAGAACACGCCGCTCCAGTCGAACTTCGCCGTCAACATGACGTGCCTCGTGCCGACGGAGAACCCCGACGTGGGCCGGCCCGAGCGCCTCGATCTGAAGTCGATGCTTTGGCACTTCCTCCACTTCCGCCTCGAGGTGGTGACGAAGCGGCTCCAGCACGAGCTCGGCGAGATCAAGAAGAGGATGCACATCCTCGAAGGCCTCGCGACGGTGTTCGATGCCCTCGACCAAATCCTCAAGATCATTCGATCTTCCGAGGGCCGGGAGGACTCGAAGACGAAGATCATGGCGCGCTTCAAGCTCGACGCCGAGCAGACCGACGCCATCCTCGAGCTGCGCCTCTACCGGCTCGCGCGGCTCGAGATCCTCGTCATCACGAACGAGCTCAAGGACCGAAAGAAGCGCGCGGCGGAGATCTCGAAGCTCCTCGCCGAGCGCGGCTCGGTGGGCATTTGGGGCATCGTGCGCGACGAGCTCCAGAAGCTGCAAGCGAGCTTCGGCCCGCTCGCGAAGCGCCGAACGGTCATCGAGGCCGTCGGCGACGAGCCCACGTTCACCGAAGAGGACCTCATCGTCGCCGAGGACAACCACGTGCTCCTCACGCGCGACGGCTGGGTGAAGCGCCAGCGCGAGATCAAGGATCCGCAGGCCTCGCGCCTCCGCGAGGGCGACGCGGTGCTCTCGGTCGTCGCGGGCTCCACCAAGGCGAGCATCGTCTTCTTCTCGAGCTTCGGCACGGCCTACACGGCGCGCATCGTCGACATTCCGGCCACGACCGGCTACGGCGAGCCCATCCAAAAGCTCTTCAAGATGAAGGACGGCGAGCAAATCGTAGCCGCCTACTCGCTCGACCCGCGGGTCGTGGGCGGCCTCGCGGGCGACGAGACGCACTACCCCGAGACGTTCGGCTTCGCCGCCACGAGCGACGGGTACGGGCTCACGTTCGGCGTCGAGGCGTTCGCCGAGCCGAGCACACGCGCGCGGGGCGAAAGTACGCGAAGCTCCCCGACGGCGCGAAGGTCGTGACGGCCGAGCTCGTCTCGGGCCGCGAGACCGTCCTCGCCGTGTCGAAGAAACGCCGCGCGCTCCTCTGCAAGCTCACCGAGGTGAAGTACCTCGGGTCGGCCGGGCGCGGGGTCATGCTGATGAGCCTCGCCGACGACGACGAGATCCTCGCCGCGAAGGCCGCGCGAGACGACCGCGACACCTTGGTCGTGAAGACGAGCATGGGGGGCGAGCAGCGCATCAACACGGGGCGCTACGAGCTCACCTCGCGCGGCGGAAAAGGCCGCGAAATCATGAGCCGGGGCACCCTCACCGAGGTCGTCTCGGAGCCCGTCACGGCCCCCGAGCCCCTCGACCGCACCTGAGCGCACGGAAACGCGATGGCGACCGAATACACAGCAAAAGACATCACGATCCTCGAGGGCCTCGACCCGGTGCGAAAGCGCCCGGGCATGTACATCGGGGGCGTCGGGACGGCGGGCCTCCACCACCTCGTCTGGGAGATCGTCGACAACTCGATCGACGAGGCGATGAACGGCCACGCGAAGGAGATCGCGGTCGTCCTCCACAAGGACCGATCGAGCATCACCGTGAGCGACGACGGCCGCGGCATCCCGGTCGACAAACACCCGAAGCTCAAGAAGAGCGCGCTCGAGATCATCTTCTCGACGCTCCACGCGGGCGGCAAGTTCGAGGGCCAGAACTACAAGACCTCGGGCGGCCTCCACGGCGTGGGCGCGAGCGTGGTCAACGCGCTCTCGACGAAGCTCGTCGCCAAGGTGAAGCGCGAGGGCGCCGAGTGGGCGATGGAGTTTCGTCGCGGCGTAGCCCAAGGTCCGCTGAAGAAGCTCGGGGCCGCGCGCGGCACGGGCACCTGGGTGCACTTCCAGCCCGACCCGACGATCTTCCCACGGACCGAGTTCGACGCCGCCACGATCCGCGATCGCCTCGAGATCGCGAGCTTCTTGCATCGTGGCGTAAAAATTCGCTTCACGGACGAGTCGACCGGAAAAGAAGAGGTGTTCCGCCACGAGGCCGGCATCCTCGACTACCTGAAGAAGGTCGTGGGGGAGCGCGGGGCGAAGCCCGTGCACGAGGCGCCGTTCACCCTCGTGAAAGAGGGCGACGTGAAGGTCGAGGTCGCCTTCCAGTGGACCGAGTCGACCGACGAGCACGTGCGGAGCTACGTGAACGGCATCCCCACGGGCTCCGGCGGCACGCACGAGAACGGGCTCCGCGCCGCGGTCGGCAAGGCCGTACGCAACTTCGTCGAGACCCACGCGCTCACGCCGCGCGGGGTCACCATCACGGCCGACGACATCCGCGAGGGGTTCGCGTCGATCCTGAGCGTGTACGTGGCGGAGCCTCAGTTCCAAGGCCAGACGAAGGACCGGCTCAACAACCCCGAGGTGCAAGGGGCCGTCGACCAGGCCGTCCGCCCTGCCCTCGAGCAGTGGATGAACTCGAACCGCAGCGTGGCCGAGCAGATCGTCGCGCGCATCGTGCTCTCCGCGCGCGCCCGCGAGGCCTCGAGGGCCGCGAGCGCCGCGATCTCGCGCAAGACGGCCACGAGCGGGCGGCTCACGCTCCCCGGCAAGCTCTCCGACTGCACGAGCCACGCGCGCGAGCGCACCGAGCTCTTCATCGTCGAGGGCGACAGCGCAGGCGGCTCCGCCAAACAGGGGCGCGATCGCGAGCACCAGGCGGTGCTCCCGCTCCGAGGCAAGGTGCTCAACACCGAGGCCATGGGGCTCGCGAAGGTGCTCGAAAACAAGGAGATCGCCGATCTCATCGTGGCGCTCGGGTGCGGCGTCGGAAAAGACCTCGACGTCGAGAAGCTCCGCTACGCGCGGGTCATCTTGCTCGCCGATGCCGACTCCGACGGCCACCACATCACGACGCTCCTGCTCACGTTCTTCTACCGGCACATGCCCGACCTCTTGAAGGCCGGCCGCGTCTACGTCGGGGTCCCGCCGCTCTACCGCATCGACGCCGCCAAGAAGACCTTCTGGGCCGCCGACGAGGCCGACAAGGCGCGCATATTGAAGAGCCTCGGTAAGGACGAGAGCGCCGTCGACATCACGCGCTTCAAGGGGCTCGGCGAGATGATGCCCAAGGTCCTTTGGGAGACCACGCTCTCGCCCCGCACGAGGCGCCTCTTGCGCGTCGACATCGCCGACGCCCTGGCGACAGACCGCATCATCTCCGACCTCATGGGCAAAGATCCGCAGGCGCGCTTCCAGTTCATCATGGAGCACGCCGAGGACGCCCAAGACATCGACGTCTGACGCCTGAAAGCGGAGTACTTACGGAGCCTTAGGCTGACCGTTCGACCTCGGCGAGCACCGCGGAGTACTCGTCGACGAGGGGGTGCGGCGCGAGGGACCGGGCTGCGCGCTCGAGGGCGAAGAAGCGCTCGAGCTGGGCCTCGCGCCCACGTTTGAGCTGGGCCCACGGATCACCGTGGTCGGCGCGGCAGACGAGCAGGCTCTCGAGGTTGTCGATTTTGTCGGCCAGCGTGATGGCCTGCGCATCCCACGGCTTTTTCGGGAAGGCCTCGAGGTAGGCCGCCTTCCGCGCCTCCCAGGGGAGGCTCTTGTCGGCCTCGCTGCACGCGACGACGAGCTCGGCCACGTGCTCGCCAAAGCGCGCGGCGATGTCACCCCTCGTGATCCCGGCGTCCTCGATGGCGTCGTGGAGGGCTCCGGCGACGACCACGTCGGCCGCGAACCCATGGCGCGAGAGCGTCGCGACCACGCCCGCGAGGTGGCTCATGTAGGGTACACGGACCCCGGGGTACTTGCGGAGCTGGTGCTCGTGGAGCTGCGCCGCCCAGTCGAGCGCGCGTTTGACGCGGATCATGCGCGAATCCTAGCATCCGCGCGGCCGACCGCACCCCGCCTGCCCGGCACGAGCCTCCTCGCAGCCGCGCGGGCCATCCCCTCCCCGCCCGATTCCACGCCGCTCCGTCGAACCCCTGATACGGTGAGGCGGTGATTCGGCGGCCCACGCTCGTCCTCGCGCTGCTCACGGCGCTGAACCTCCTCAACTTCATCGACAGGTACGTGCTCGCCGCCGTGCTCCCGAAGGTGCGCGACACGCTTCATCTGTCGAACTTCGTGAGCGGCCTCATGGCCACGGTGTTCCTCGCGGGGTACTTCCTCACGAGCCCCATCTTCGGTGTGCTCGGCGATCGCATGCGCCGCACGTGGCTCATCACGTTCGGCATCGTCGTGTGGTCCATCGCGACGTTCGCGTCCGGCCTCGCCCAAGGGGCGACCTCGATGCTCGTCTTCCGCGCGCTCGTCGGCGTGGGAGAGGCGAGCTTCACGGCCATCGCGCCCACCCTCATCGACGACGTCACCCCGAAGGACAAAAAGGGCAAATATCTCGCGATCTTCTACGTGGCTCAGCCGATCGGCGCGGCGCTCGGGTACCTGCTCGGGGGCGCGCTCGAGAAGGCCTACGGGTGGCGCGCGGCGTTCTACTTCGCGGGCGGCCCCGGGCTCGTGCTCGCGCTCACGTGCCTGCTCATCGCGGAGCCGGATCGAGGCGTGCGCGAGAAGGCCGACGTGCGCAAGGCGTTCGGTGAGCTCTGGGCGTCGCGCCAGTACAGGCGCGCCATCTTGGGCTACTGCGCGTACACGTTCGCCATCGGCGGTTTCTCGTACTGGGCGCCCACGTTCCTGTCCGACACCTTCCACATCGATCTGGCGAAGGCGAACTTCCGCTTCGGCTTGCTCACCGTGGTGGGCGGGGCGATCGGCACTTTCGTCGGCGGCTCGTTCGCCGATCGCATGCAAAAACGCGCGGTCGATCGCGCGGCGCTCCGAGGCTCCACCGAAGCCCACGACGCGCACGCCGCCCACGTGACCCGGGTGGAGATCGGGGCGCTCCTCAAGCTGTGCGCCATCGGCAGCCTCGTGGGCGCCCCGCTCGCGGCGGCGTGTTTCCTCTCCCCGTCGGCGAACGGGTTCTTCGCCTCTGCGCTTTTCTGCGAGACGGCGCTCTTCCTCTCGACCTCGCCCATCAACGCGATCATCTTGAAGAGCGTTCCTTCCCACCTTCGCGCGAGCGCCATGGCCCTCGCCATCTTCTCGATCCACCTCTTCGGGGATCTGTGGTCCCCGCCGCTCGTCGGCGTGTTGTCCGACCACATGCCGCCCAGGCTCGCCATGCTCACGCTCGCGGTCGCCATCGGCCTCTCCGGGTACCTCTGGTGGCCGCGGCGGGCCGAGATCGACGAGGGCCCTGCCGCCTCGAAGGGCACCGAGCCGACGTCGGTCGGATCCTGAGCGGGCCCACCTTTCGCGCACCTAGGGGAAAGGCGCGGTTGACCTCCCTCCCTCGAACGCGATAGGACCGCGGGCGCCCGAGGGCTCGTCCCGGGTGCCTTCTTCCGCGATGCGCCTCCTTTCCACCCAGGTCCAAAAGCGGACGTTCGTCCGGCAGCTCGCGGCGTTGAGCGCGGCTATCCTTTGGATACTGTTCGTCTTCCCGGCGACCGCTGGCGCCCAATCCGCCGACGGAGGCCTGCCCGGGCCGACCACCGCCGACGCGCGCCCCGTCGACGCTGGCGCCCCCGCGAAGCCCCAGGGCGACGCTGGCGCCCCGTCGAAACCCGCAGGAGACGCCGGCGCTGGCCCCTCCGCCGCCGACGCGGGCGCCCCTGAAGCCGACCCGCAAAAGGGCACGCCCCGAGCCGCGGGCCCCGCGGAGCCCGCGATCCGCCTCCCGCTGACCGAGGCCGAGAAGGCCGCCGGGGCCACCATCCTCTCGATCGACGCCCGCGGAAACCGCCGGGTCGCCCGGGAGGACGTGCTCACGTACCTCCGCCTCAAGCCCGGCCAAGCCTTCCGCCCCGAGCTCCTCGCGTCCGACGTCCGCGCCCTGTGGGACTCGGGCTTCTTCGACGACATCGAGGTCGACCTCACCCGCTCCGACCGCGGCATCACCCTCACATTCCTCGTGCGCGAGCGCCCGAACGTGAAGGCCGTGGAGTTCGAGGGCAACAGCGAGATCGAGAACGACAAGCTCCAAGAGGCGATCGAGGTCAAGGCCAACACCATCTTGAGCGTGCCGGCCGTGCGCCGCAGCGTGCAGAAGCTGAAGGACGCCTACGCCGAGAAGGGCTACTTCCTCGCCGACGTCGAGTCCCAGATCGACGCCGAGAAGGACAACGAGGTCGTCGTCCGCTTCAAGATCGCCGAGCACCAGCCCGTCACCGTTCGGCGCATCACGTTCATCGGCAACTACAACGTGCCCGACACCGAGCTCCGCGAGGGCATGCAGACGGGCAACGGCGGCTTCTTCGCGTTCGGCTCGGGCGGCCCGTACCGCCAAGACATCTTCGAGCGCGACGTGCTCATGCTCACGGCCCTCTACTACGACAAGGGCTACATGAACGTGCAGGTGGGGACACCTCGCGTCATGCTCACGCCGGATCGTGAGGGCATCGAGATCACGGTCACCATCCACGAGGGTCCGCGCTTCAAGATCCGCCAGCTCAAGGTCTTCGAGCGCGACGCGGACGGGCGCGAGGTCGAGCCCATCGGCGGCCGCAAGGCGCTCCGCCAGCTCGTGAAGGCGAAGAGCGGGGACTTCTTCAACCGCGCCGATCTCGTGAAGGACCTCACCGCGGTCCGCCTCCTCTACCGCGACGCGGGCTACGCCAACGTCGAGGCCGACCCCGAGACCGAGCTCGACCCGGTCCATCGCGAGGTCGACATCGTCATCCCCATCCGCCGCGGCCCGCTCGTGCACGTCGAGCGCATCGAGGTGAAGGGCAACACGAAGACCCGCGACAAGGTGCTCCGTCGCGAGATGGAGATCGAGGAAGGCCAGCTCTTCTCCGAGACCAAGGTCGAGGACTCGAAGCGCCGCATCACCGCGCTCGGCTACTTCGAGCGGGTCGACGTGAGCACCCAGCAGGGCTCTTCGCCCGACAAAATCCAGATCACCTTCGAGGTGACCGAACGCCCGACGGGCACGTTCCAGGTCGGCGCGGGCTTCTCGAGCGTCGAGAATTTCATCGCGACCGCGCAGGTCCAGCAGGCGAACCTCTTCGGCAACGGTCAGTCCCTCGCCCTCCAGGCGCAGATCTCCGGGCTCCGCCAGCTCATCAGCATTCGCTTCTTCGAGCCGTACTTCCTCGACTCGGACTGGTCGGCCAGCACCGAAATCTACGACCAGCTCTACATCTTCACGGACTTCTCGCGTCGGTCGCTCGGCGGCTCGCTCACCTTCGGCTACGCGCTCATCCAGCCGTGGCTCCGCGTGAGCCTCACCGGCACGGTGCAGAACGACACGGTCGACACGACCGCCGTCACGACCTTCCTCGGCTCCACGTCGAGCTTCGCGAGCACCTTCCAGAGGCTGCCGCTCGCGAACCTCTTCAACGCCGGCCGCACGATCTCGCTCCGCCCGACGATCACGTACGACACGCGAAATAACCGCCTCTTCCCGACGAGCGGCCTCTTCCTCCAGGCCTCGACCGAGGTCGCGAGCGGCGTGCTCGGCAGCGAGATCGAGTTTTTGCGTCACAGGCTTACGGGCCGCTTCTACATCCCCCTCTTCGGTCAGACCGACCAGGCCGGCTCGGGCGTGGTCTTCAAGGTCAACAGCGAGGCGGGCCTCGTGACGAGCCCGAAGTCCGAGGGCGTGCCGATCTTCGCGCGCTTCTTCCTCGGCGGCATCCTCGACGTCCGCGGCTACCGCCTGCGCACCGTCGGCCCTCGCCTGCCCCTCAACCAGTCGCTCGACGTGAACTCGGCGCCCATCACGAACGGCGCGAACATCGGCGGCAACCTCCAGGCGTACACGAACGTCGAGCTCGAGTTCCCCATCATCGACAAGGTGGGCATCCGCGGCGTCACCTTCTTCGACGCCGGCAACGCCTGGAACCTCGAAAACCAGTACTGCCAGACGACGCCCGCGCCGCAGTTCTCGAAGCTCGTGCGCCCATGTTTCGAGGCCTCGTCGCTCTTGAACCTGCGCGCCTCGACGGGCTTCGGCGTGCGCTGGTTCTCGCCGCTCGGGCCGCTCCGCTTCGAGTGGGGCTTCCCGCTGAACAAGCTCTACTACGAAGAGAGCAGCGTGTTCGAGTTCACCATCGGCAACTTCTTCTGATCCTCGGCGCGCTCGCGACCGTCGCGTGCGCGATGGGTCGGAGAGAGGCCGCCCGGGCGATTCGTCGTCGGCCTCCGAATCGCGCATGGGCCAGCAGCGGGCCCCACACATCGGCGTGGAGCGTGGCCTACTCGCGGCCGAGCACGAACACGACGGACGGGGTCAGCGTGCCGCCGTCCGGCGTCTTCTGCGCCGGCGGGAACGGGAACGGGGCGACGGCCAGGGCCGAGTCGGTGCAGTCGCGGAGCTGGCCTGCGGGGCCCGGCTCGGTCGTCGCGTGCACGACCGTGCCCTCGCGCGTGATCCCGGAGAGCGAGAACCCGCGCTTCGTGAAGGTCACGTTCCACGGGACACCGGTGCGCCCCGGCCCCTCGAAGCACGTCGCGAGGCGCTGCGACATCTGAGCGACCGCGGCGCGCATCTCGGCCTCGCGGGGGGCGACTCCCGTCATGCTCACGACCCGAAAACCGTAAGCCTTTCGAACGGTTGGGGTCGACGGTGCCGGCGCCGGGCCGGGTGGGACCTGAGGCTTCGCGGGCGCGACCGTCGACGCGGGGGGCGAGGCGGACGGAGGCTCGGACGCGGGGGCCGAGGCGGACGGAGGCTCGGACGCGGGCTGTGGCTCGCCCGGAGAGGACGCGGGCTGTGGCACCACCTCCGCGTGGGAGAGCGCGCGTAGCGCGACGACGGCCACCACGAGCAGCGCGACCAGCGCGACCAGACCGAGCACGCCGACGACGAGCACGATTCCGCCGATAGCCGAGGAGCCGTTCGACCCCTTCCCACGCGCGGCGTCGTACGTGGGGGCCGAGGCCGGCACGAACGTGGGTGCGGGCGCGAACGCAGGCGCGACGGCGCTCGATCTCGGCGCGGGGGGCGCGGGCACGAAGGCCCCGAGCGAAGGCCGAGCCCCCGGGTCCGACATCCGCCCCGGGTCCGACATCCGCCCCGGGTCCGACATCCGCCCCGGCGCGTACCCCGGAGCGGACTGCGAGAGCGAGAGGCCTCGCGACGCGACCGGCGGCGGCGCGCCGAGGGCCTCGATACGACCGACCGCCGGGGGGAGCAGCGGACCGCTCGGGGAAGGCACGGGGACCCCGAGCTCGGGAAGAGGCGGCGCGCCGTACCCCGACACCCTCCCAGGCCCTTGCGAGCGCAGCGCCTCGCGCATGGTGTCCGCCGAAGGGAAGCGCTCCTCGGGCGACACGCGCGTCGCCCGCGAGACGATCTCGGCGAAGACGGGCGGAAGATCGGGGCGCCGCTCGGAGACGCGGGACCTCCGCGTGGGGCTCGTGCTGCTCGCGATGACGTCGGGGATGGTCTCCCCTTCGAGGGCCGGCGCGAGCGTGGCGGCCTCCTCGAGCACGAGGCCGAGCGCGAAGAGGTCGGTGCGCGTGCCCACGGCGCCGTAGGTCGCCATCCATTGTTCGGGCGCGGCGTACCTCGGCGTGAGCGCGACGCCCGTCGACGTGTGCATCGTGGTCACGTCGCCCCGCGCGAGGCCAAAATCGAGGATCTTCGTCACGAGCCCCGAGGGACCGTCCACGATCATGACGTTCGCGGGCTTGATGTCGCGGTGCACGACGCCTCGCTGGTGGGCGAACGCGAGGGCCTCGAGGAGACCGTCCGCGAGCCGGACGAGCTCGTCGGCGGAGAAGGGCCGACGCTCCCGCGCGCGTCGCTCGATCTCCTCGTCGAGCGTGCGGCCGGCGAGGTGCTCGAGCACCACGTACGGGCTCTCCCCGAGGTGGGTGTGTACGTTCCCCACATCGTAGAGGCGCACGATCCCCGGGTGCGAGAGCTGGAAGAGGACCTTGGCCTCGCGCATGAACGAGGCGACGTCGGCCCCGGCCTTCTGCGGCTTCAGCACCTTGATGGCCACGGGCTGATCGAGGGCGAGCTGTCGCCCCACGTACACGACGCCGAAGCCGCCCTCGCCGATGACCCCGTCGAGGCGGTACTTGCCGTCGAGCACCCGACCGCCGAGGTTGAAGGGATCTTGGGGGCTCACGGTCCTCGACGGGGACGATAGCGGACCCGGCGGAGAGAAGCGCGGGCCTTTCGCCGAATTATGCCCCTTTCGCACGGCGAAAATAGGGGTTTTGGCCTTGTCCCGCCCTCCGTCCTGAACTAGTGTTCCGCCCGCTCATGACGTCGCCGAACCCGCCCTCGCCGCCCCCCACGTCACCGAACCAAAAGATCCCGGTCTCGATCCAGGACGAGCTGCGAACGAGCTACCTCGACTACGCGATGAGCGTCATCGTCGGGCGCGCGATCCCCGACGTGCGCGACGGCCTGAAGCCCGTGCACCGGCGCATCTTGTTCGCCGCGTACGAGGCCGGCCTCATGCCGACGACGGCGTTCCGCAAGAGCGCCACCATCGTCGGCGACGTGCTCGGCAAGTACCACCCGCACGGCGACGCGAGCGTGTACGACGCGATGGTCCGCCTCGCTCAGGATTTCTCGATGCGCTACCCGCTCATCGACGGCCAGGGCAACTACGGCAGCGTCGACGGCGACCCGGCGGCCGCCTACCGCTACACCGAGGCGCGCCTCTCGAAGGTGGCCGTCGAGCTCCTCACCGACCTCGACAAGGAGTGCGTCGATTTCCAGCCGAACTTCGACGACAGCAAAGAGGAGCCCACGGTGCTCCCTTCGCGCATCCCGAACCTGCTCGTGAACGGCTCGGGCGGCATCGCGGTCGGCATGGCGACGAACATTCCGCCGCACAACCTCGGCGAGGTGATCGACGCCACCGTGCACCTCGTACGGAACCCCGACTGCCCCATCGACGACCTCATGCGCTTCGTCACGGGCCCCGACTTCCCCACGGGCGGCCTCATCTACGGGCGCTCGGGCATCTTGCAGGCGCAGCGCACGGGCCGCGGCAACATCATCATGCGCGCCAAGATCGACGTCGAGAAGGCGCCGGGCAAGGGCGAGCGCGAGCAGATCGTCGTCACCGAGATCCCCTACCAGGTCAACAAGGCCAAGGTGGCGGCGCGCATCGGCGAGCTCGTTCGCGAGAAGAAGATCGAAGGCATCAGCGAGGTGCGCGACGAGTCCGACCGCGATGGCATCCGCCTCGTCGTCGAGCTCAAGAAGGACGTCCTCCCCCAGGTCGTCATCAACCAGCTTTACCGCCTCACGGACCTCCAGACGTCGTTCGGCGTCATCAACCTCGCGATCGTGCGCGGGCGCCCCGCGGTGCTCGACCTCCGCGAGACGCTCGCTTGTTTCGTGGAGCACCGGCGCGACGTCGTCACACGGCGCACCCGGTACGAGCTTCGCCAAGCCGAAGCCCAGCGCGAGATCGTCGAGGGCTTGGGCATGGCCACGACCGAGGTCGACCTCGTCGTGAAGACCATCCGCCAGAGCCGCGACACGGACGCGGCGAAGGTCGCCCTCATGGCGCTCCCACTGAAGGGGCTCGAGGCCTTCGTCCGTCGCGCGGGCCGGCCCGAGGACGAGATCGCCGAGGCCAAGGAGCGCGGCGACTACTTCCTGTCCGAGCGTCAGGCCAAGGCCATCCTCGACATGCGCCTCGCCAAGCTCACCGGCCTCGAGCAAGAGAAGCTCGCGGCGGAGTACGGCGATTTGTCGAACGAGATCGCACGGTTGCGCGGCATTCTCGCGAGCGAGAAGGTGCTCTTCGATCTCATCGTCATGGAGCTCGAGGAGATCCGCGCGAAGTTCGCCGACAAGCGCCGCACCGAGATCGTCGAGAGCGAGGCCGACATCAGCGACGAGGACCTCATCCAAGAAGAGGACATGGTCGTCACGATCTCGCACGCCGGCTACATCAAGCGCACGAGCCCGTCGGCCTACCGCGCGCAGAAACGTGGCGGCAAGGGCAAGGTCGGCATGGAGGCGCGCGACGAGGACTGGGTGAGCCAGCTCTTCGTCTCGTCGACGCACTCGTACGTCTTCTTCTTCAGCGACAAGGGAAAGGTCTACGTCAAGAAGGTCTACGAGATCCCGCTCGCGGGGCGCACGTCGAAGGGGCGCGCGATCGTGAACTTCGTCGGCATGGAGCCCGGCGAGAAGATCGCGGCCGTCGTCGAGGTGCCGGCCATCGAGCCCGAGCGCTTCGTCACGACGCTCACGAAGCGTGGCCAGATCAAGAAGACCGAGCTCACCGACTACGAGAACTTCCGCCAAAAGGGCATCATCGGCGTGAAGATCGAGGGCGACGATCAGCTCCTCTCGGCCGTCTTGACCGACGGAAAACGCGAGCTCCTCATCGCCACGAAGCAGGGCCAGAGCATCCGCTTCCCCGAGGAGCAGGTCCGCCCGACGGGCCGCAGCACCATGGGCGTCAAGGCGATCGACGTGGGCGACGACGATCAGGTCGTGGGCTTCACCGTGACCGACGACAAGCGCAAGCACGTGCTCGCGGTGTGCGAGCGGGGGTATGGCAAGCGCACCGACATCGAAGAGTTCCGCATCCAGAACCGCGGCGGCAAGGGCATCATTCTCATCGACGCGAGCGAGCGGAACGGCCCCGTGGTCGACGTGAAGCTCGTCTGCGACGAGGACGAGGTCATGCTCATCACCGACCGAGGGCAGATGCTCCGCACGCGCGTCGGCGAGATCCGCGAGACCGGCCGCAACGCGCAGGGCGTGAAGATCATGAGCGTCGAAGAGGGCGAGCGCATCGTCGGGGTCGAGCGTCTCGCCGAGTCCCCGGTCGAGGCCGAGGTCGAAGGCGACGAAGGGGCCGAGCTCGCCGAAGGGGCCGAGGTCATCGACGGCGCCGGAGAGACCGAAGGCACCGCCCCGGGCGACGGCAACGACGCCCCGCCGGACCTCAACTGAGGGCACCGTGGCTGCCTCGAAGAAGCCCACCAAGACCGCCGAGACCGCCGCGCGCCAAAAGCGCCGCGCGGGGCCCTCGGCGTCGGCGACGGAGCTGCTCGCCGCCCTCCGCGAGGCTCACCCCGACGCCCACTGCGAGCTCGATCACCAATCGCCGTTCCAGCTCCTCGTGGCGACGGTGCTCTCCGCCCAGACGACCGACGTCGCGGTCAACAAGGCGACCCCCGCCCTCTTCGCCGCCTACCCCACGGCCGAGCGCCTCGCCAACGCGAGCCCCGAGGCGGTCGAAGAGAAGATCAGCACCATCGGGATGTTCCGGCAGAAGGCCCGCAACGTCACGAAGCTCGCCAAGATGCTCGTGGAGCGGCACGGCGGCGAGGTGCCTCGCACGCTCGACGAGCTCGTCGAGCTGCCCGGCGTGGGGCGAAAGACGGCGAACGTGGTGCTCGGGGTCGCGTTCGGCGCGCCCGAGGGTGTGGTCGTCGACACGCACGTCCAGAGGCTCGCGCAAAGGCTCGGATTCACTAAAGAAACCGAGCCCGAGCGCATCGAGAAGGCCCTCTGCGCAAAGCTCCCTCGCGACGTATGGGACATCACGAGCCACACGCTCATCTTCCACGGGCGGCGGGTGTGCTTCGCCCGGAAGCCCGCCTGCGGCACGTGCTCGGTGAACGCGCTGTGCCCGAGCGCCTTCGAGGCCGAAGAGGTCGGGCGAAAGCCGAAACGCGCCCGAGGCCCCGAAGCCACCCCCGCCAAGAAGGCCGCTCCCACCAAGAAGGCCACCCCCGCCAAGAAGGCCACCGCCGCCAAGAAGGCCGCCCCCGCCAAGGCCGCGGGCTCTCGCGCCCCGAAGCGGTGAGGCATGGGCAGCTCGGGGGCTCCGAAGGCCGCGTCTGGGCCACTCGCGGCCTTCTTCGCCGGGCACTTGCTCTCGTACCCGGTCGTGTTCGTGTTCGCCGTCTTCGGTGTGATCCCGGCGCTCCGCACGATCCCACCTGGCGAGCTCGCGCGCGAAGCGCCGCGTGACGTGGTCTTGCACGTGCTCGGGCGGCTCGCGTGGCCGTCGGTGGGGATCTTCGTGCTCGCCCACGCCGCGGCCATCCCGTGGATGCGCGACGGCGGGCGTGCCGGCCGCGGGATGAGGATTTCCCTGGCGCTCTACGCCGCGATGCTCGCGCTCGGCGGGGCGCTCGCGGCGTACGTGTGGGGCAAGCTCCTCTTTTTCACCTGACGCTACTTGCTGTCGAGCTCACGACGGACCTCTTCGTAGGCCGCCGCGGGCACCACGCGCTGCCCCGCCTTGATGACCCAGGCCTCGGTCTTGCGGAGCGGATCGGCGTAGCCTTTTTGCGACGTGGGCGACTTCACGACGACCCAGCCGTTCTTGACGCGGTACTCGGGGCGGCCGTCGCCGCGGCCGATTTCGCGGAGGACGAGGCCCTGGTAGCCCCCTTGGCCGGGCTGCGGGAGCACGCGGTTCTTCTGCTCTTCGAGGTCTTCGACGCGCTTTCGAAAGCTCCGCGACTCGCTGTGGCTCAGGGTGAAGGAGGGGTTGTCCGCGCCCTTCGACAAATCGATCGTGACCCGCATTTGAGGCTCGTCGTTCGCGCTCGACGGGCTCTCGGCGTCGGGGCAGCCGACGAGCGAGAGGGCGAAGAGGGCCGAAAGGCCGAGGCGAGCATGGTTCACGCGGAGCATCATCGTGGGCCCATAGTGGCCGAAAACGGCGGTCTTCGGGGCAAAAACCACGAGTCAGGCGCGCCCACCGCGGAAGGCCTCGAGGAGCGCTTCGGTCTCCGTGTACGGGTCCGAGGTGCGCTCGGCCACACGATGGGTCGCCGCCTCGATTTCGGCGTGGAGGGCGCGGGTCGCCGCCTCGATCAGCGCCTCCCGGAGCCCCTCGCGCACCTCCTCGCGGAGCCTCGCCTCCTTGCGCGCGCGGCCGGCCTCGGAGGTCTCCACCCAGGTGCGATGGGCGTCGAGGTGACCGACGAGCGTATCGATCCCCTCGCCGCGGACGGCCACGCAGCGCGCGATGGGGGGGGTCCACGAGGCCGAGTGTCCCGAAGCGGGCGCGCCGGATGTCACGGCGCTCCCATGGACCACGTGACCTCGCGACTTCGACGCCGCGACCATCGTCTCGGAGCCGAGCGCGATCATGAGCTCGATGTCGCGGATCGTAGAGTCGGCGCCGTCGCGGTCGGCCTTGTTCACGGCGAAGACGTCCGCCGATTCCATGATCCCCGCCTTGATGGCTTGCACCTCGTCGCCCATGCCGGGCGCCATCACGACGAGGGTCGTGTGCGCGGTGCGCGTGATCTCGAGCTCGTCCTGCCCGACCCCCACGGTCTCCACGAGCACGACGTCGGCCCCGGACGCGTCGAGCACGCGCACCATGTCTCGCGCGGACCGCGAAAGGCCCCCGAGGTGGCCGCGCGTGGCGACGCTTCGAATGAACACCCCGGGATCGGTCGAGTGCCTGCCCATGCGGATCCGGTCGCCGAGGATGGCGCCACCGCTGTAGGGGCTCGAGGGATCGACGCAGAGCACGGCCACACGCTGCCCACGGGCCCTGTACGCGCTCACGAGGCGGTCGGTCAGGGTGCTCTTGCCTGCTCCAGGATTTCCAGTAATTCCAACCACATAGGCGCGCCCCGTGTGGGGAAACAGCGCCTTCAGGACGGCCTCGGACCCCGGGACGCGATCGTCGACGGCGCGGAGGGTTCGCGCCACGGCGCGCGCTTCGTTCTTCAGAACCCCGGGCACGAGCGAAAGCGGATCCATGGGCGACTCGCTACCGAAGAACACCGCCCCTCGGCAAGCGCGAACACGAGCCGCGAGCATCGGGGGCGGACACGCGGAGGAGAAGTCGCCGATCGCTGCGGCTCGGCTCAGCGACGGCGGCCGAGAGCCCAGTCCGCGGCCTCACGCACGGCCGGGCTGACGTCGTCTCGAAGCCCCTCGAGCACGGCGCGTGTCGCGTCGCCGTGGTCTCCTCGATTGCCGAGCGCGATCGCCGCGTTGCGACGCAGCCCATCGCGCCCCGGTCGCCCCATGGGGCTGCCCTCGCGGAGCGCGTCGAAGGCCGCCGTGTCGAGCGACGCGAGCCCTTCGAGAGAGAGCTCGGCGAGGCGGGCGTGAGGGGTGAAGGGGCGCGGATCACCGGCCGAGCCGCGCCCGGCGTTGAAGGGGCACACGTCTTGGCAGGTGTCGCACCCGAACACGCGCTCCCCGATTCCCTCGCGGAGAGGCTCGGGAGCGACCTCCCGCGCCTCGATCGTGAGGTAGGCCACGCACCGGCGCGCGTCGAGCACGAACGGCTCGGGGAACGCCGTCGTGGGGCATGCGTCGAGGCACGCGGTGCACGCCCCGCAGCGCCCCGTGATGGGCTCGTCGGGCGCGAGCGACAGCGTGGTCACGACCTCGCCGAGGAGGACGAACGACCCCTGCCCCGGCACGATCAGGAGCCCATTTTTTCCGACGAACCCGAGCCCCGCTCGTGCGGCCCATGCGCGCTCCAAGACGGGCGCATCGTCGAGCAACGGGCGCGCCGCGACCCCTTCGCCGAGCGTGCGGACGAACGCGGCGAGGCGGCGCAGCTTCTTACGTACGACGTTGTGGTAGTCCTGTCCGCGCGCATACTTCGCGATGGACTGGGCAATTCCGGGGTCCTCCGCCGCGTCGGCACGTTTGTAGCTCCGGGCGACGCACACGACCGAGCGCGCCCCCGGCAGCATGCCCTCGCCCTCGAGGGACCTCCGTACCTCACGGTCGGCCTCGAGGTACGCCATGTCGCCGTGGTAGCCCCGCGCGAGGAACTCCTCGTAGCGGGCGAAATCCACGTCCAGCGGGAGGTCGGCTCGCGCGATGGCGACGGCCTCGAACCCGAGGCGCTTGGCCTCACCCTTTACGCGCAGCGTCAGGCTCTCGACGGAGATGCTCAAGGGACGCTGAGCACGCTAGCTCGGCCCGGGCGTGGTTGCTATGCCGACCCCATGAAGAACGTGCTCGCCCTCGCCGCCCTCCTCGGCGCTCTCGTCTCCCTCGCTGGTGCGTGCTCGAGCAATACCATCGCGTCCCCGGCGGGAGACGGCGGCGCTCAAGCGTGCCTCGAGGCCGCGAAGGACGATCACTGCGCGGCGTGCACGGCCCCCGCGAACGCGAGCCCGACGTCGTGCCGTGCCCCACGAAACGTGAGCGCGTGCTGCACGTTCGTCGCTTCTCCGACCCGCGAGCTCGCGCGCGGCACGGGCCTTAACCGCTATTCGTCGACGGATCCCACGCTCAGGCTCGGCTGCCTCGACGCCCCCGGAGCGCTCGAAGCACCCCAGACGGTGACCTTGAAGGGGTACGTCCGGCTCTTCTCGAGCGGAAACGACTCGGCCGGCGTCCGCATCGAGATCTTCAAAGAGGGCCCGAACGGGACGCTCGGCGAGAAGCTCGGCCAAGCGGTCGAGACGAAGGACACCGACGCCTTCCTCGAGCCCAAGCCCACGTGGCTGAAAAAGTGCCCCGAGGGCGGTTGTACGCTGCGCGCCTACACGTACGCCGGCGTCCCGACCGAGACCCCCCTCATCGTCAAGACCAGCGACGTCGTCCCCGGTGGGAGCCGCTGGAAAGACCTTTACGACTACAACGTCATGTTCCGAAACGCCCGCGTGCAGGGCGGGGTCGTCGAGCACGATCCCGCGGCCGTCGCCGCGACCGACGTGAACACCGTCGCGGCCGCGGCCGGAGGCTTCATCCCGAAGCCGGACCGCGGTGTGCTCGCGGGCGAGGTGCACGACTGCGACGACGTTCGCGTCTCGGGCGCGATGGTCGACACCGACGTCCCCCACGAGGCGGATCTCTTCTACTTCGGCGAGAACGAAGCCGATCCCCTCCCCGACCAGCAGCAGGCGCGAAACGGAACGAGCCGCATCGGCCTCTTCGGAGCCCTCAACTTCCCCACCGCGGTGCCGATCCGCGTGACGGCCGTGGGCAAGGTGAACGGCGAGACGACGCTCGTCGGCACCCACGTCGTGCAGACCTTCCCCGGTGCGGTCACGGCGCTCAGCCTGCGAGGCCGGCGCCCGACGAAGTAGGCCCACGCGGCGGGGTATGAACGTCACGACCGACATCGTCTTCGGGCTCGAGCTCGACCAGCCGGCGCGAGGCGAGGGCTACCGCGTCAACGTCGACGCGCTCCACCTTTCGCGGTTCGCTCGCCGCGAGGGGCGCGTCGCGAAGCACGCCGTGGACCTCGGATCGGGGGTCGGCACGGTGGGGCTCCTGCTACTTCGAACCGGCAGCGCCGCGCGTGTCACGCTGGTCGAGCGCGAGCCTTCGATGGTGGCGCTTTGCCGGAGCAACGTCGCTCGGAACGGCGTCTCGGGAGAGGCGAGAGTCCTCGAAGGCGACGTGACGAACCCCGAGCTCCTCCTCGACGCGCGAGCCGATCTCGTCGTCTCGAACCCGCCTTTTTCGCCCGAGGGCCGGGGGCGTGTCCCGCGCGATGCCGTGCGGCACGCCAAGGTCGGCCCGCTCGAGCCCTTCGTCGTGCTCGCGCGGCGGGCGCTCGCCCCGAGAGGGCGCGCCTGTTTCGTGTATCCTGCAACCGAGACGGTGCGGCTCTTCTCGACCCTACGCGCGTCGGGGCTCGAGCCGAAGCGCATCGCGTTCGTCCACGCGCGGCTCACTCTTCCGGCCAGGGTCGTCCTCGTCGAGGCGCTCCCCGGCAAGCCCGGCGGCCTCGTCGTCGAGCCCCCGTGGACCGACGCCGAGCTAGGCCCGGGCAGCGCCGCGTAGCTCCGGCTCGGGACCTCGGAGTCAGCGTTCGCCGAGGAGGCGATCGAGGGTCAAGGCACACGCGGCGCGCACGCTGAGGTGCTTGTACCCGTCACCGCGACCTTCGCGCGCGCCGAGCGGAGGCAAGAGGGCGTCGACCTCGGCGAGGAGCTCGTTCGGGAGCCCCCACGCGGTGCCGAACAGGATGACGACCGGCTTGCCAGGCACCTCGAGCTCCCGGCGGGCCTCGACGAACGAGAGGGTGTCGCGCGGCGCTCGCGCGGCGGTCGCCCACACCGTCACCCCGTCGCGTCCTCCGTACGATGCGTAGACGTCGGCGAGGGACCGCACCGGGCGGAGGAGCGCGAGCGCCTCTTTTCGCGTGGGGATGCGGGCCGCGCTCGATCCCACGGTCCAGTGCTCGCGGATGCGCTCGACGAGCGCGAGCTGCGCGTCGACGGGATGCACCACGAAATACGAGGAGCACCCGAACGTCCGAGCGCTCCGCGCGAGGTCGTGGACATCCAGGTTCGTGACGGTGGAGGTCACGATGCCCTTCTGCGCGTCGAGCACGGGGTGGTGCACGAGCGCGATGGAGACCTCTCTACCCTCTCCGCTCATTCGTCGTTCCCCTCGGGCTCGGGGCGGACGACGGCCCTCTCCGCGCGCGCGCGACGCTTCGGTGGCGAAGGCAGGGCCGCCTGCCGCGCCTCGTACGCGGCCCACAGATCGGGCCTGCGCTCGCGGGTGCGCGCCTTCCGCTCCTCGTCACGAAAGTCTTTGATCTTTTTGTGGTTTCCGCCCGCGAGCACGTCCGGCACGCCGAGCCCCCGGAACGTCACGGGGCGCGTGTACTGCGGGTACTCGAGGAGCCCATCGTCGCCGTGGGATTCCTCCTCGACCGACGCCGCGTTGCCGAGCACCCCTGGGAGGAGCCGCACGGTCGCCTCGATGACGGCCATCGCGGCCACCTCGCCCCCGGTCATGACGAAATCGCCCAGCGAGACCTCTTCGTCGACGAAGTGGCGGACACGCTCGTCGAAGCCCTCGTACCGACCGCACACGAGGGCCAGCGCGTTCATACCCGCGAAGCGCTTGGCGTGGGCCTGAGAGAACCTCGCCCCTTGAGGCGTGAGCAGCACCCGGTGCGCGCGTGCCTCGTCGGCGCCGTCTTTCTCGAGCGCCTCGAGCGCCTCGACGAGCACGTCGACGCGCATGACCATGCCGCTCCCGCCGCCGTAGGGCGTGTCGTCGACGCTCCTATGGTTGCCGAGGCCATGATCACGAGGCGACTTGAAGCGGAGCTTCGCCGCCCCGGTCGCGACGGCGCGACCGACGAACGATACCCGCGCGAAGGCCTCGAAGAGCTCGGGGAAGAGCGTGACGACGTCGATCCGCACGCGGGCGCCTTCACTCCGCCTTCGCCCGCTTCTCGCGGGGCTTCGGGGGGGGCTTCGGGGCCTTCGGCTGCGGCCGCTCGAGCCCCTCCATCGTCTCGACGACGAAGCGACCTCGGGCCACGTCCGCCGTGGACACGAACGCGGCGACGAGCGGCACCTCGTAGTCGGTCCCTCCGTCGTCGGCGCGCACGACCAGCGTGTCGACGCTCGGGTAGCTCACGATGTCCCTCACGTGCCCGAGGCGCACGGGCTCCTTCCCGGCCTCCTCGACCCACACCTCGGCCCCGAGCGCGTCGCAGGTGTAGAACTCGCCCTCGCCCAGCTGGGGGAACGAGGCTCGTTTCACGCAGATGAGCGCGCCTCGGATCTCCTCGGCGCGATCACGATCGTCGACCGAATGGAGCTTCATCAAGATGGCTTGGTCGGCGCGCCGCGCGAAATCGACGCTGACCTCGTGCTCTTCGCCGTCCGTGAGGCGCACGAGCACCTCGTCTTGCTCGAGGAGGACGTCGCTGTCTTTGTTGAAGAGTCGGAGGCGCAGCTCTCCACGCACCCCATGTGGGCGAGCGACCTCGGCGAGCGGGACCCAGGCTTCGGGCGAAATCATGTCTTCTCCGCGTGCGGCGGGCGCAAAACGGCCCGAGAACCGAAGGGGCTCCCGGGCCGCAGCACGTCAGTCGACGATGTCGAGGTGGGCGCGCCGCCCGAGCTTCGTGGACATCGCCGAGAGGAGCGTACGCATGGACTGCGCGGTGCGCCCTTCTTTTCCGATGACCTTGCCCACGTCTTCTTTGGCGACGCGGAGCTCGATGAGGCTGTTGTTCTCGCCCGCGATCTCGGTGACCACGACCTTCTCGGGGTGGTCGACGAGCTCGACGGCAATCGATCGAATCAGCTCTTTCAGGGGCATGTTGGACCTCCTAGGCGCCTGGACCACGTTCATGGGCCGGCGGACGCACGACCGCCGTCACGCGCCACCCGAGCGGCGACGCGCGCGACGGTCACGAGATCACTTGGCAGCCGCGGCGGCCGCTTTTTTCTGGGCCTTGATGAGGCCGAGGACCGTGTCGGACGGCTGGGCGCCGGTGCCCGTCCAGTAGGCGAGACGGTCGGCGTCCACCGTGAACGAGCCCTCACGCGACGGGTCGAAGGTGCCGATGTTCTCGAGGAACCGGCCGCCACGGGGGCTCCGGTGATCGGTCACGACGATGCGGTAAAAGGGCTTCTTCTTGGCGCCCGCGCGGGCAAGACGGATGTGAACGGCCATGACGAACCTGCGAAATCTTCGTGGAGCTTGGGGAGGTTTGCGCCGAGAAGAGGCGCATCCGCGGGATGCCCGGGCACCTCGGGGGTACCTACGGGAGGGCGCACCGTACGTTTGTACTTCACACCCGTCAAGGCCTTTTGCACGCGCGCGCCGCAAAAAGGCCCCGGATGGCCCCGATGAGCGGAGCCGTTCAGCCGTTGACCGACAGCACCCGGGTGAGCCTTTGGAGCATCGCGAAGTGCGCGAAACCACCGTAGATTTGGAAGCTCTTCGCCCGCAGGGCCGACATGGCCTGCTTGAGCACGTCCCGCTGCATGTCGTTCTCGGGAATAGGGAGCCCGAACGGTCCGACAGGCATGTTCGAGAGCGCCATGACCACGTCGCTCGTGGCGCGGATGGTCACGTCGGGGACCGACACGATGCCGTCGTGGACCGTGAGGTGCCCGAACGCGAAGCGCAGCGTCAGGGCGACGTCGGCGTCGTCGGCCACGATCGCGTAGCTCCCGCGGAGCGCGTAGAAGTCTTTCAGCTTGTGCGGCTTCGCGTCGAGGTTCTGGCGGACGAGCTCCGCGAGCATCGACGCGAGGCCATTTTCTTCTGCGCCGGGCGCGAGAGCGATGGATACGGACATGGGCCTCGACGATTAGGCAGGAGCCGCCGAGCCGTCAACGACGAAGCGAGCGCCTGCTCCCGTGCATCGACGTGGCTCACTCGACGACGAGGACCTCGACAGGGCCGAGCCCGAGCGGCTCGATCTGGGGCAAGACCTTGTCTTTCGGGCCGACGATCACGATGGCGGCGCGCGCTGGGTCGAGGTGCTCTCGGGCGACCTTCTTGAGGGCCTCGACGGTCGCGCCGTCGCGCAGCTTGGCAGCTCTCGCCTCGTAGTCCGGGGCTTCGCCGATGCCCGCCATTCGCGCGAGGCGCGCCGCGGCCGAGGCCACGCCCTCGTACCCCTCGACGAGCTCGGCGCGCCCCACGAGCCTCGTTTTTTCGGCCTCCTCGCTCGTCGGACCGTCGGTCGCGTAGGCGGCCACGTCCGCCAGGAGGGCCTTGGTCGCCTCGCCCGTCTTGGAGGTCTCGACCGAGGCCTGCGCGACGAACATCCCCGGGCCACGAGCGAACGAGAGCCGCGAGCTCGCGCCGTACGTGATGCCCCTCTCCTCGCGGAGGTCTTGGTTGAGGCGTGAGGTGAAGGACCCGCCGAGCGCGACGTTCGCCCTCGAGAGGACCGGCGCGTCGGGGAGCTGGGCCGCGAGCCCCGGGAGCACGAGCGAGACGACGCTCTGCGGGGCGTCGGGCCTGTCGACGACGACGACCCTGCGCCTCGGCGCGACCTCGGGCAACGCCGGAGCGGCGAGGGTCGCGCCACGCGCGCCGACGTAGCTCCCGAACGCGGGGAGGAGCTCGTCTTCCAGCGCTTTTCGGTCCACGTCGCCGACCACGACGAGGGTCGTCCGCTCCGGGCGAAAGGTCTTCCCGTAGAGGTCGCGCACGTCATTCAAGGCGATGGCCGCCGCGCCGCGCGGGGTCCCGTCCGTCGGGTGCCCATAGGGGTGATCGGCGCCGTACCGAACCCGCAGCCCGGCCACCCGCGCCACCTCGCCCGGATCGTTCTTCCTGGCGCGGAGGTCGTTCGCCCAGAGCTCTTTCACGCGGGTGAAATCGGCCGCGGTGAACGACGGGCGCGCCACGACGTCGGAGAAGGGCACGAGCGCCGCGCCGAGGTTTCGCCGGAGGACGGTGAGCTGCGCGAACGAGTAGTCGGCGACCGCGCCGGTCTTGACTTGCGCCCCGAGCGCCTCGAACGTCCGCGCGAGCTCGAGGGCTCCCTTGCCCCCCGCCCCCTCGTCGAGCAGGTTCGCGACGAGGCTCGCGAGGCCCTCTTTTCCGGGCGGATCGACCGAAGCTCCGCCCGGCACGACGACCGACACCGACACGATCGGGAGCGTGTGACGCTCGAGCAGCCACACCGTGAGGCCGCTCTTCGTCGTGACGACCACCGGCGCGGGCGGAACGTAGGCAGGAGGGCGCTCCGGCACCGGGCGCTCGCCGAGCACGTCCGGCGAAGCGACCGCGGTCGGCGCGGGCTTCGGCGGCGGAGCGAACGGGAGGGGGGCCTTGGCCGACGGCGGTGCCATCGGCTCGCAGGCCGCGAGGGAAAGGACGAGGACCGTCGCGACGGCGCCGAAGCGGAGGCTCATCGCCCACCTCGATCCGCCGTGGCCTTCTCGGGTGCCGGGAGGACGGTGAGCACGACATGCGCGCTCTTCGAGAGCGTCGAAGCCGCCGTCTCGCGAAGATCACGAGACGTCACCGCGCGGTAGCGCGCCAAGTCTTTGGAGAGGTACCCGGGGTCGCCCGTCTCCTCTTCGTACGCGTTCAAGAGGCTCGCCCGCTCGCGAACGCTCTCGAGGCGCGTCATGAGCGACGTCTCGATGCCGACTTTCGCACGCGACACTTCGGCCTCCGTGGCGTCCTTCGTTCGGACGCGCTCGAGCTCCTCGGCCACGTGCGCTTCCAGGGTCGAGAGGCTCGCGCCGGGCCGCGCCGTCACCTCGACGACGAACCGCGACTCGAGCGCTCCGGAGGCCTGATACGCCTCCACCCGTTGAGCCAATTTCTCTTTGAATACGAGGCGTTCCGTGAGCCTGCTCGCCTTCGTCCCCGCCAGGACCTGCGCCAGAACGTCGAGCTCGGCGTCCCCTTTGGCGAAGTGCTTGGGCGACGGCCACGCGAACGTCACCCGAGGGAGCTCGACGGCGTCGGTCATCGTCTCGCGCACCACGCTCGAGAGCTTCGGGGCGTCCTTCGGCAGCCCGGGATCGGACGCGCGAGGCACGGTCGGCAGCCCCCCGAAGTACCGGACCACGAGGGCCCTCGTCGCCACGGGGTCGAAGTCCCCGGCGACCACGAGCGAGGCGTTCGACGCCGTGTAGTGCGTCGCGAAGAACTGCTTCACGTCGTCGACCGAGGCCGCCTCGAGGTCGGCGTGAGAGCCGATGACGGGGTGGTGGTACGGGTGGCCCTCCGGAAAGAGGAGCTCGGGGAGGCGGAGGTCCGCCTTTCCGTAGGGCTGGTTCTCGCTGGTCTGACGGCGCTCGTTACGGACCACCTCGCGTTGGGCGTCGAGCTTTTCGCGGGTCATGAGCGGGCCGAGCTCACCGAGCCTGTCGGCCTCGAGCCAGAGGAGGAGCGGCAGCACCTGCGAAGGCCCGACGTCGTAGTAATCGGTCCGATCCTCGCTCGTCCACGCGTTGTTCCAGCCGCCGGAGGCTTCCATCCACGCGTCGAACGCCTTCGTCGGGGCGCGCTTCGTTCCCATGAACATGAGGTGCTCGAACAGGTGGGCGAAGCCCGTGCGCCGCTTCGGCTCGAACCGGGAGCCGACCCGGTACGAGAGGTTGACGACCGCGGTTGGGACCGTGTGGTCCACGTGGAAAATCACCCGAAGGCCGTTCGGGAGGGTCTCCTTCGTGAAGGGCAAGAGCTCCCGCACGGCGGAGGGCTCGGGGGGCTTCGAGGGCGCCTCCGGGGCGGCGACGGCGACCCCTGCCGAGAAGGAGGAGAGGCCGACCGAGAGACCGACCGCGAAGAGGGCGAGTGGGCGCACGAACGACGGCGAGGGCATCGCGGGAGACCCTACCAAAGTTCGGGGCGACCGCGCCGGACTGTAAGGGCCGCCCTCGGCTTGCGTTCTCCCTCCGTGACCGCGCTCTCCCTCCCGATCCCCCCCTTCCCCTGGAAAGCTGCGGCACCTGGTCGCTGGGGCTCGGTCTGCCCGGGGGCGGTGCTACGAAATGTCCCAAGGCGTACGAGGTCCACTACGCTCGCCTCCGTGGCGACCTACGACGAGGCCGAGCGAGAGAAAGAACGGGAGCGCGACCGCGCCCTCGTCGCTCGCGCCCAAGCCGGAGACAAGGGCGCGCTCGGCGAGCTCCTCCGCCTCTATGGTCCCCTCCTCTACCGGTCGGTCTTGCTCCCTCGCCTCGGCTCCGAGGCGGCGGCCCACGACGCGCTCGCCGAAACCTACGAGAAGGTCGTCGCCAAAATCGGCTCCTTCGAGTGGCAAAATGTCGGGTTCTTTCCATGGCTTAGGGTCGTCGCACTGCGCGTCGCGTTGGACGCTCTCCGCGCCCGAAAGCGGCTCGTGGTGTGGGACGCCGACGACGTGCAGCGCGAGGTGGACGCCACCGCGACGAGCACCCCGCTCGACCAGAAGGTCTCGGACACGCACGACCGCGAGGTCGTCAAACGCAAGCTCCACGCGGCCCTCGGTGCCATCAACCCGCGGTACGCCGAGGCGATTCGCCTCCGGGTGCTCGACGAGGTCCCGCGCGAGGAGGTGGCGGCGCGGATGGGGGTCACTCCCGCGACGTTCGACGTGTTGCTCCATCGGGCGACGGCAGCGCTGAAGAAGGCGCTCGGCGCTCCCCCTTTGGACGAAAGTGCGACATCATCTCCCGGCAAGACCGAGAGCCCGACGAAGGACAGGAGCCATGGCTGACGCCCACGACGACGCGGCCGCGAACGAGGGAGCTCTCGACCTCGACGCGCCCCCGACCGAAGACGAGCTCCGCGAGGCCGACGCGCTCGCCCGCGCCCTCGAAGGTGCCTCGACGAGCGACGACGCGACCTTCTTGCGAGCGGTCCGCCTCGCCCACGCGCCGGAGAAGTATCCCCTCTCGGACGAGGAGAACGCCCGCATCGCGGCAAGGGCCCTCGGCAAGGCTCCGAGCGCGAGGTCGGGGCGTGTCATCCGGGTCGCCTTCGGCGCGGCGTCGTTCGCCCTGGCTGCCGCGGCGGCCATCGTCCTGGTCCTCGGAGGCGACCGCGGGAGCCAGGCCCCTACCCGGCTCGCCCAGTCGCGATCGACGCAGGAGCTCTTCCGAGAGCCCTTCGCCCAAGGGCAAGCGTCGGCGCGCATCGACCGTATCGCGTTGGCCCGATCGAGCGATCTTCGTGAGAACCGCTTCGCGCGATGGGGGGTTCGATGAGCCGCGCCGCCCTTCTTTTCGCCGGTGCGCTCGTCGCGCTCGCCTTGGCGTTGGCCGTCGCCTGCGGACGGAGCACCCCACGCGACGACGCGGCGTTCGACGTCGAGACCATGGCGTACTTGTCGGAGGCCCGCGCCCTTCACCACCAGGCCGGCATCCGCGAGGACGAGGGCGATCTCCCGGGAGCGATCGGCGCCATGACTCGTCTTACGTCGGCCGCGCGCCCGCACCCCGAGCGGAGGGTGCCCGAGGTCGAGGAGGTGCTCGCGGACGCCTTCGCGAGGCGCGCGGAGCTCGAGCTACGCGCTGGCAACACGGACGGCGCCATGGTGTCGGTGCGTGAGGGCCTCGTGCACGCCGAAGGGCCGACCTTCTTCCGCGGGCATTTGCTCGAGGTCGAGGGCCTCGTCGAGAAGGCACGTGCGGCGTCGTTCCAGGATGCGGGGAAAAACGACGAGGCCAAGGCCGCACGAGAGCGCGCCATTCGTCGGCTCGACGAGGCCGTGAAGATCCAGGAGGCCGTGGTCAACGCTTCGCTCGACGGAGGAGCTCGATGAGAACACGCGGTGCATTCGGGCTCGCTGCCGCCCTCACGTGCGCAGCTTGTGGTGGGGCGAGCTCGAAGCCGGCAGAGTCCGCCCAAGCTCCGTCCGCCGCGAGCGAGTACGCCCCGGACTCCCCCTCGAAACAAGCCGGCGCCGCGAGCCCCGTCCAGGCTCAGCCGCAGGCTCCACCCCCCTCACCGGCCCCCGGTGTCCAAGGGCCAGGGAGGTCCGAGCGGATCCGCGCTTTCTATTCTCTCGGCGTCGAGCTCGATCAAGCCGGCCCCGACTGCCGGGCCGCCTGCCGGGCCCTCGGGGCGATGGACCGCGCGGCCGGCGAGCTCTGCGACGTCGACGGGCACGACGGAGTCTGCAAAGACGCCGAGGGGCGCGTGAGGGACGCGCGCGACCGTGTGCGCACGTCGTGTGGCACGTGCCCCGACGGCGTGGTGCTCGATCGCGCCGCCCCGGTACCCGCGGGCAAGCTTCCGAAATGAATAAGCATTTTGTCACCCCACCGCAGCTGCTTGCGGGGGTGCCCCGCCTGGCGTAGCCAAAACGCGTGGAGCGTGACGACCGACATGACGTGCGCCAAGGGGGCGCGTGGACCTTCGGTCAGTCCCTCAAGAACGCGATCCTCTTCGGCGCGGCGCGGTGCCTGCTCGCCCTCCTCGGGCCCCTGCCGCGGGCCTTTCTGGTGCGGCTCGGGCGCGCGCTCGGCGCCCTCTGCCACGCCGTGCTGCGCGGGGAACGGAACAAGGCCCGGGCCAACGTGGCTCGCGCGCTGCCCGGCATGCCTGCAAGGGAGGCCGACGCGCTCGTGGCGCAGACCTTCCGGACCCTCGGGGAGAACCTCGGGGACACCGTCGATCTGTATGGAAAAGCTCGCCTCTCCCCGAGCCTCCCCTTCGAGGCCGGATCGCTCGAGGTGCTCGATCATGCGAGGCGCGAAGGGCGCGGTGTGGTGCTCGCGTCGGGGCACCTCGGGCCCTGGGAGCGGGTCGCCGCGTCCTTCGTCGAGGCAGGGTGCCCGCTCGTGACGCTCGCCCGCGAGGCCTACGATCCTCGCCTCACGAGCGTGCTCGTCCGCCTCCGCGAGAGGCACGGTGTGCGCGCCATTTTCCGAGGCTCGCCCGGCGCCGCCGTGCGCATCGTCCGCACCCTCCGGCGGGGCGAGGTCCTCGGGGCTCCGATGGACCTCGCGTCCCGAGTGCCCTCGGTGCCGGTCGAGATCCTCGGCCACGAGGCGCCGACGGCCGTCGGACCGGCGCGAATCGCCCTCCGCTCGGGCGCCCGTGTGGTGGTCGGCTCGTTCGTCGGCGGGGTCATCCGAGTGACGCCCGTCCCGACGGACGACCTTCGCGCCGGGCCGGGCGCCGAAGTCGAGCTTTGCCGTCGCATCAACGCCGAGCTCACCCGTCGCATCCTCGAGAGCCCCGAACACTGGCCGTGGATGCACGACAGGTTCCGGACGAGCCCGCAAAGGCATTGATATCGCCCACGATTTCGGGAGAGACTCGGGAGCTTCTCGTGGGCGGAGCCGCTACCCGGGGAGCACCTCGTGGTCGGGGGTGCTCGCCGGGCGGGAAAAAAAGCCGCGCAAATGGTTCGTGAATCCGACCCACTGCTCTAACCTTACGTTCTGGAGGCATCCGTCCGTGGCAACCTTGGTTCCCCGCGTGCGCGCCGGGGTCGACGTCCGCACGCTCCCCCTCGACCCGACCGACGGCTTCGTGCTGACGCGTATCGACGGCGTGACCCCCGTCCACGCGATCGCGCAAATGACCGGCTTGCCCGAGTTCAGCGTGTCGGCTTCCGTCGAGAAGCTGAAGGGCCTCGGGGCGGTCGATCTCATCGATCCGGCCGCGCCCCCTCCGAACGTCCCCCCCCCCCCGCCCGCAGCCTCCGCCCCCGACGTGACCCACAAGGCCAACGCGTCGACGGCCGGACGTTCGCAGCGCTATCCCGAAGAGGAGCTCGACGAACCGGACGTCGACCTCGAGCGGGACCATCGCCGCCAGGTGCTCGACCTCTTCTACGACCTCGACGACCTCGACCACTACACGCTGCTCGGGCTCACACGCGAAGCCGACAAAAAATCCATCAAACGCGCGTACTACGACCTCGCCGCGAAGCTCCACCCCGACAGGTTCTTCCGAAAGAAGCTCGGTAGCTTCAAGTCGAAGATGGAGGTCGTGTTCGCGCGCATCACGAGCGCCCACGACACCCTCACCGACAAACAAGCCAAGGCCGACTACGACGCCTACCTCGGCGACGTCGTCAACACACGCGCCCTCGAAGCGCAGCTCGCCCGCGCCCAAGAAGAAATCCGCCTCGCCAAAGAGCAGGTCGAGGCTCAGGCACGCGCCGCCGCCGAGGCCGCCGCGGCCATGGCCGCCGAACGAGCTCCCTCCCCCTCCACCCAAGACCTCGAGCTCAAGGCCCGCCGCGAGGCCCTCGCCCGAAGGCTCGGCCGTCCCGCGGTCCCCCCGGCCCCTGGCTCGCGCCCGGACGTCGCTCGAGCGGCCCCCGAGGCCCAGAGCGCCGCACGGTCTCGCTCGGTCGAAGAGAACCGGGACACCCTGCGGAGAATGTACGAGGATCGGCTGAAAGCCGCGCAGAAGGCCCAGGCTCAGAAGTACGCCGATCTCGGCCGCGCCGCCCTCTCCAACAACGATCCCGTGGCGGCTGCCAACGCGCTGCGCATGGCGGTCTCGTTCGAGGAGGGCGATTCCGCGCTGAAGGAGCTCTTCGAGCAGACCGAGGCGCGCGCGGCCTCGGTCCTGATCGAGACCTACCTCAAGGCGGCCCAATACGAAGAGCGCAGCGAGCGTTTCGCCGAGGCCGCGCGGTCCTGGTCGAAGGTGAGCCAACTCCGACCGACGGACGCCGTGCCCGCAGACGCCGCCGCCCGATGCCTGCTCGCCGCCAAAGGAGACCTCCACGAGGCCGCTCGGCTCGCCCAGCACGCCATCTCGGTGGCCCCTCAGACCACGAAGTACCGCGTCACGTTGGCCAACATCTACTTGGCCGCGAACCTCGTCCTCGCGGCGAAACGCGAGCTCGAGAACGCCGCCCGTGTCGACCCGAAGAGCACGGTCGTCTCGGAGCTCCTGAAGCGCCTACCGAAGCCCACCTGAGGCCCACCTGAGGGTGGCAGGCGGGTTTTCCACGCCGACCGATCGGAAAAGTGATCACCCTTCGCCCACATGAGGCATGCTTGGGGGCGGATCGGAAACTTGGGAGAGAGTGCCGCATGGACAAAGTGATCGGTATCGACCTCGGCACGACCAACTCGTGCGTGGCCATCGTGGAGAACGGCAACCCGGTCGTCATCCCGAACCGTGGCGGTTACAAGACGACGCCGTCGATGGTGGCGGTCACCGAGGCCGGAAAGCGGCTCGTGGGCCACATCGCGAAGCGGCAGGCCATCACGAACGCCGAGAACACGGTCTACGCGGCCAAGCGCCTCATCGGGCGCAAGTGGACGTCGCCCCAGGTCAAAAACGCCGTCGCCACGTCGAGCTACAAGGTCGTCGAGGGCCCGCACAACGACGTGCGCATCGTCCTCCGCGACAAGGAGTTCAGCGTCCCCGAGGTGTCGGCCATGATCCTCCAGGAGATGAAGGTCATCGCCGAGGACTACCTCGGGGAGCCCGTCTCCAAGGCGGTCATCACGGTCCCCGCGTACTTCAACGACAACCAGCGGCAAGCCACGAAGGACGCAGGCGAGATCGCGGGCCTCGAGGTCATCCGCATCATCAACGAGCCCACGTCCGCGGCCCTCTCGTACGGCTACGGGCGAAACGTCGAGAAGACGGTGGCCGTGTACGACTTCGGCGGCGGCACGTTCGACATCTCGATCCTGGAGATCGCGGGGAACGGCGTCTTCAAGGTCATCGCGACCGCGGGAGATACCTTCCTCGGAGGCGAGGACGTCGACGCGCGCGTCATCGACTGGCTCGTGCAGGGCTTCAAGGACGAGCACGACATCGACCTTCGTCAAGATCGGATGGCTCTCCAGCGTCTCAAGGACGCCGCCGAGAAGGCCAAGTGCGAGCTGTCGAGCGTGAACGAAGCCGAGGTGAACCTCCCCTTCATCATCACCTCGAGCCGCAACGAGGCCCTTCACCTCCAGCGCACGCTCACCCGCCAGGTGCTCGAGGAGCTCGCCGACGATCTCATCGCCCGGACGGTCGACATCTGCAGGCAAACCCTCGAGGATGCACGCCTCGAGAAGGACGAGGTCGAGGAGATCTTGCTCGTCGGCGGCATGACCCGCATGCCCAAGATCCAGCAGGCCGTCGCCAAATTCTTCGAGCGTGAGCCCTCGAAGGGCGTGCACCCGGACGAGGTCGTGGCGCTCGGCGCGGCCATCCAGGGCGCGGCGCTCGTAGACGACAAGCAGGAGATGATCCTGCTCGACGTGACGCCGCACGCGCTCGGCATCATGACGTTCGGCAACTACTTCGAGGAGCTCATCCCGGCCAACACCACCGTGCCGACGCAGCGCCAGAAGATCTTCACGACGAGCCGCGACAACCAGACGGCCGTGAAGATCCTCGTCATGCAGGGCGACTCGACCAAGGCCGAGGACAACGAGCTCCTCGGAGAGTTCATCCTGACGGGGCTTCGAAGGGCTCCCAAGGGCACGGTCGAGATCGAGGTGACCTTCGAGATCAACGCCGACGGCATCGTGTCCGTCCGCGCGAAGGATCTCGAGACCGGCCTCGAGCAGTCGATCCAGGTGACCGCGACGAGCGGCCTCACCCGCGACGAGATCAAGGCGATGATCGACAACGCCAAGGACGAGCTCGTCGACCGCCGCACCTCGGAGGAGTTCGAAAGCGCGAAGCAAGAAGCCGAGAAGACGATCGCGCAAATCGAGGAGCTCTTCCCGCAGGTCCAGCAGGTCGTCGCGTCGAGCGACTTCGGCCGAGACGCCATCGAGAAGGCCAAGGGCATCGTCGCGAAGGCTCGTCAAGCGATCGAGAAACGCGACGCCGCGGCCGTGAAGGAGCAACTCGAGGGCCTCATGCGCACCCACCGCATGTTCAAGGGCGTGGTCGCAAAGACCTGAAATCCTTGCACATTTAACCCTCGGTCCTCGCGTGAGCGACAACTCGAAAAAGCCGATCCTGGAAGACCTGTCCGGGGCCGATCTCGACCCCGACGCCACGGCCGTCGTCGACGCCCGTTCCGTCTGGGCGGCGCTCGAACGCGAGGACAAGGGGCTCGGGCTCAAGGCCCCGTCGGTCATTCCGAAGCCTCCGGTGTCGGTGCGCCCACCGAGGCCGAAGGAAGAGGAAGAGGTCGACCTCGCGTGGGAAGACTTCGACCTCGTCGAGGAGCCCGAGCCCGCCCCTCCTTCCGCCAGCGGGGAAGATCCGCGTGGCAAGACGGGCGCGCCGACGGCCCCCCCGCCGAGCCAGCCCCAAATCCCCGAGCCTCCACCGACCTCCCCCGTGGCTCTCGCGAGCGGGCCGTTGCCGGTGTTCTCCGAGGAGCCACCGTCGCCGCGCGCACCGTCGCCGTCGAGCATCGTGACCCCCGCGTTCGGTGTCGAGGCGGTGGCGGAGCCCCGACCCGCTCCGAAGGAGAACGAGGCCCCCAAGCGACGCTCCGGACCGAGCGCGGTCGAGATGGACGACCGGTTCTCGATGGGCGACTACACCGGCGCGATGGAGATCGCCGAGGAGCTCCTGTCGCGCGACCCCGATCACTCCGACGCACGCGAGTGCATCGAGCGCTCACGAGCTGCGTTGCGCGCAGCCTACACGGCGAAGCTCGGCTCTCTCGACCGCGTGCCGGTCCTCGCGATCGCGAGGGAGCAGCTCCGCTGGCTCACCATCGATCATCGGGCGGGCTTCATCCTCTCGCACGTCGACGGCATGTCGAACCTGGAAGAAATCGTCGACGTGAGCGGCATGCCGGAGCTCGACGCGCTCCGCATCCTGTCCGAGCTCGTCGAACAACGGATCATCGCGATTCGATAGCCGAATCGTAGAAGAGCACCGCGGCGCGCGACCCGCTCGCCCCCCTGGCGCGGGCCGAGCGCACCAGGCCGCGTGCGGCTCGTGTTTGCGCGACCGTCGGGTTCTCGCTACACCAAATCGAGCCATGAAGGTCGCCGGACACAAGAGCGCTTCGGATCGCCTCCAGCGGCTCCGCCGTCGCGTCGAGGCGGCCCTCAGGGTTTCGCTCGACCCACGCGGGCTCCTCCCCCTCCTGCACGAGCTCTCGCGGGTGTCTCCACCCTCGAGCGACGACGCCGCGTTCGCCCATCAGCTCCTCGCCGAGCTGCTCGCAGAGGTCGACCCTTGGCGGGCGGCGCTCTACGCGCGGAGGGTCGTTCGCTCCCACCCCGAAAACCACCGAGCGTGGGCGGCCCTCGGGCTCACGCAATCGCTCCTCGAGAACTTCCGGTTCGCGCGGCGCGCGTACGAGCGGGCCCTCGAGCTGTCTCCGAAGAACGCCTCCTACGCCCACAACCTGGGACATCTGCTCGACGTCGCGCTGCACACCCCCGACGCGGCCGTCGTGTGGCTCGGGAGAGCGTACCAGTGGGCCAAGACCGACGTGCTCGTGGTCGCGTCGTACGCGCACGCCCTCGGCCGCGTGGGCCGCTGGAAAGACGCCGCGCGCGTGCTGCGACGATCGGCCGGCAAACCTTCTCGGGAGCTTCGCGCCCTCGCGACCTGGGTGGAGGCCGGCCTCGAGGGAGGGGCCAAGCGGCCCGAGGTCCCCGCGTTCCGTCCGCTCCTTCGGGAGCACGCACCGAAGAGCCGTCGTGCTCCGCCGGCCGGAGCCACGCGGCCTGCCATCGAGCGAGCCCTGAGGCGCGGTCTCTCGCATCTCCCGCTCACCGGGGACCAACGCGACCGCGCGCTCGACCTCGCGGTGGACGCGACCCGAGCTCGGTTCTCGGCGAGCCACGCGAGCTCGGTCGACACGATCGCCGCGGCGATCGCCTACGCGATCGTCTTCGTCGACGAGGTCCCGCTGACCCACGCCGAGGTCGCCGCGCCGTTTCGAGTGCGGGTAGCCGAGATGCGCGGGTGCTTCGCCGAGCTCCGCGCCGAGCTGTCGATCGTCCGAGGCGACGGCCGATACGCGACCTGACGCATCCCTTCGGTGGGGCGCGCGCTCGTGCTAACCACGGAGGCCGATGCGCGTTATCGCCCTCGCCACGCTCGCCGCCACGCTCGCCGTGGCCTCCTCCGCAACGACCAGCGCTCGTGCCGACGAGGCCCCGCCCCCGCGAACGGGCCCCGAAGGGCCGGCCAAGATGCCCGAGGTGAGCGACCCGATGCTCACCCCCGTGCCCCTCCCCGCCCGGAGAATCCAGCGGTGGGAGGAGGCGCTCACCTTCATCAAGTCGCGGTCGACGGAGCTGCGAACCGCGGAGGTCGAGATCCAACGCGCCGAGGCCCAGTGGCGCCAAGCCCTCGCTGGCGCGCTCCCCAGCCTGAACGCGACCGGCTCGCTGACACGGCAGCTCATCACCAACACGTCGAGCCAGGTCGCGGGAGTCGCGCAGAACCCCGACGGGACGACGCGTCCGGTCTTCCGAGAGGTAGAGGTCCCCTTCCCTCAGGCGGCCAACGCCAACCTCTCGCTCGTCGCTCCGGTCATCGCCACCCGCCCGTGGTACGCCCTCGGAACGGCGAAAAAGCAGGAGGAGGTCGCTCAGCTCAACGTCGCCGACGTGAAACGCCAGATCGCGCTCCGCGTGGCCAACGGCCTCGTCGCCGTCGTCACGGCCGAACGCATCTCCGAGCTCAACCGCGTCGGGCTCCGCAACGCCCTCGAGCGCCTCGAGCTCACCGAGCGGCGCGCGCAGCTCGGCGCTGCCACCGGCCTCGACGTGGTCCGCGCCAAACAAGACGTCGAGACCGCCCGCGCGAGCCTCGTCACGGGAGACGAGTCGCTCCGTCAGAGCCGCGAGGCCCTCGGGCTCGCGCTCGGCATCCCGGAGGCCGTGGGCGTCGCCCCCAACGTGCGCATCGATGGCCTCGAACAGGCGGCGATGGCAACGTGCAAACCTTCGGAAAAACTCGAGAATCGTCCAGACGTCGCCTCCGCGGCGGCCCAGATCGCCGTGGCCGAGAGGGGCACGGGCGACGTCAAACGGCAGTACCTCCCCACCGTGACCTTCCAGAGCACGCTCGCGACGACGAGCATCGACACGGGGGCGGCCCCGAACACGACGTGGAACATTCAAGGGGTGCTCCAGATCCCCATCTGGGATGGCGGTGCTCGCTACGCCAACATGCGCACGGCCGACGTCGAGATCGCGCGCGCGGCCCAGCGCCTCGAGCAAGTGAAGCGGACGGCCACGATCGAGGTCACGCAAGCGAGGCGCGCAGTCGACGTGACGAACCAGAGCCGCCTCGTCGCCGAGAAGGCCCGGGATCTCGCCAAAGAGACCGACCGCCTCGTCCGTACGGCCTACCAAGAAGGTCGCGGGACGAGCCTCGAGCTCGTGGCGGCCGCGACGACCTTGCGCCAGGCCGAGATCTCGCTCGCCCTCCGCGAGTTCGAGGTGGTGAGGGCGAGGGTCGCCGCCGTCATCGCCCTCTCGACCTGCTCCTACTAACGCGAACGAAGGCGAGCCGGCGCCCCGGACCTGCTCAAAACGGGACGATCGGGTCGTGGGAACGAAGCACGAACGTGCGCCCCACGGAGACGACCGCCCCTGCGTACGGGGGGATTCTAACGGCCCGGAAGCGCGCGGCGATGCATGCGCCCGTGGGCGTCGCGTTGAACGGGCCTCCGTCGACCACGGCCGACGTCACGAAGCCGGTCGGACCGAAGGTGACCGACACGTGGCCCGCGCCCGTCGGCCCACCTGGCCGACCGCAGGACTCGACCGACACCGCCGCGAGGGCGGTCCGGGCCGCCTGCGCGTCGAAGGGGCGAAGGCCCGGGGGAGGAACGCTGCGGTCACCGCTCTCGGACACGAGGGTCTCCTCGTAGTGGGCCTCGACGCGCCCCACGACGACCCGATCGCCCGTGAGCGTGAACGGAACGGTCTTCGTGACACCCGACGAGGTGACCTTGACGGTGCCCGAAGCGGGGCGCGTGCTGCCACGTGCAGACCGCGTGACCTCGACGACGAACGCGCCGGCCTTCGGGTTCGCGAGCCCGAGCTCCTCGTGCCCACGCGCGGTGGCGTCCGCCACGTGGAGCCCCGGAAGACGCGTCACGACCGAGGCTCGACCACCGCTCGGGTCCACGATGGCGAGGTCGAGGTCCTCGCCTCCTTCCCACGTGGCGCTCACGACGACGTCTCCGTGCGGCGGCTCGTTCTTTTCCTGAGCGAGGCGCGTGAGCACGGAGGCGAGCGCTCCCTCCCGTGGCTTCACGGCGAACGGAATCCTAATTCGTTCCGATGATTTAGGCCGACCGTTGGCTTCCTCGCAGCGCATGGCTCGGCCGGCCGCGTCGACGTCCTCGGGGAGGAGATCGGAGACCGTGACCCGGAGGGCACACGCCGAGGCGAGGTCCCCCGTGCGCTCGTAGGCTTCGGCCGAGGCACGCGCGAGCTTCGCCGCGTCTTTCGAGGAGAGCGTGGGCGAGGAGAGCGCGCCCGTGAGGATGCGCATGGCTCCCGCGCGATCGCCGCGGCGAGCGACGAGATCGGCCCTCCAGGCGATCGCGTCGGCGTCCAGCGGATCGCGCTCGTTCCACTTGGTGAGCACGGCATCGAGCTCGTCGAGGTCGTTCGTCTGGGCGAGGAGCTTCGCGAGCTCACGATGGCGGTTGCGTTCGTCGGGCGCCGCGGCGAGCGCTGCCCTCGCCGCCGACACCTTCTCGGCCGGGACGGGGCTGCCCGCGCCCTCGTGGACCACGGCCACGCGCCGCCAGACCCGCCTCATCCACTCCCCACCGCCACGACGCCCGAAGCCCCCGCCCCAGTCGTCGCGCGGCGCGGCCGCCTTCTTCTCGGGCTCGAAGGGGACCGGACCTCGTGGGCGACCCACGCCGGAGCCCCCTTGCGGAGCGACCTCTTGCGCGGCCTGGGTAGGCGCAGGGCGCGCGGCGGGCGCGGCCGCTCGGCTCTCCTTCGCCTTCGACGACGGCTCGCTGTCCGCGAGGGCGAGGGCGCCGCCGAGCCCGGATTCGTCTTTGTCGGACTCGCGGGCGAGAGGCTGCGCCACGTCCCCTCGCGCGACGTCGTCGCCTGTGAAGCTCGCCTCGGTGCGCTTCGTTCGACCGACGCCGAAGGCCTGGAACATGGCCTCGCTCTCGAGGACGAGGAGCGACGTGAAGCGGCTCGGCACGGCGAAACGCTTCGACAGGTCGACGGCCTCGGCGCGCGCGGCGTCGCCGGGCTGAAGCTCCCGATCCGCGATGCGGTACTGAGCGTAAACCCTCGGAACGAATGCATTTCCCGGGGCGTCCGTCGCCACGAGAGAGACAGGGATCTTCTGCTCGAAGGGCTCTCCTCCCACCGTCCCCCGGAGGATCACGTCCCCGTCGACCCGCTCACGGAGCATCTTCGCCGCCAAGAGCGCCTCGCCCCCCGCGCGGAGCGGAGGCAACACGGCCGGCGCGGCCTCGACGAGCCCTTCGGGGAGCACGAGCACCGGATCGCGCAGCACGGTCCCGTACGACGCGTTCAGCACGGCGAGAGCCGCCGACGCGAGGGTCTCGCCCGGTTGGTACGGCACGACGACCCCGCCGCCGCCCTTCGTCAGCTCGGACAGAAACGCCGTGTCGGAGTCTCCGCCGATGGGCACGGCCGACACCTGCGTGTGCGCTCCCGCGCCGATCCGGTCGCGCACCTCCGCGGCCACGCGTGAGAGCGCCTTGTGCCCAGCGGTCGCGTTCCCCGTGGAGAGGACGGTCACGCGGAGATCCCGGGCCCCGTCGTGGCCGTCGACCCGCGCCGCTGCGCCCACGGCGCCCACGAGATCGGACGCGCCGTCGGGGGTGATGGCCGAGAGGAACGCGTCGACGTCGTGAGCGGCCGCCGCCCCTGGCCCGACGAACCCCGACGCGAGCGGTTTGCAGCGCAGATCGCACGCGAGCACCGTGACCCGATCGCGGCGGTCCATCTCCTGGATCATCTGCACGGCCAGCCGGCGCGCGCGCAAGAACCTCTCCCCGAACATCGCGCGCCCGGAGTCGATGACGACGACCTGATCGCGTGGCCTCACGTCGCTCCACTTGGGCAGGGAGGGTCGCAACGCGAAGGCCGCGTAAGTGTCCCCCGGCTTGCCGTCGTGGGCCGGGCTCCGAAACGCGTACGACGACATGGGGCTCGCCTTGTCGGCGGTCGTGTACTCCAAGACCAGATCCCCCGACGGCCGGAACGCCGCGTCATCCATGGTGAGCGTGACCTCGGTCGCTCCACCCCCGCGTGTCAGCTCGTAGCCTCGGGCGCGCACGCCGTCGGCCCCTTCGAACCCGACGACCTTCGCGTCGACGTGCATGGCGAAGGGAGGCATGTCGCTCGCCGTGCCGTGGGGGAGCGGATAGGTGTACCGCCGCACGCCGGACGACGGCGCGACCGCTTCGGTGTACGCGATCACGACCCGCCGCGAGCCGCGCTTCGGGATCGGGAAGATTTTGAGCTCGAAGCGGCCACCGCGTTTCCACTCGAGGAGAGCCGGGTCCCGCCAAGGCCCGGGCACCCACACCCACTCCTCGCGAGGCTTCGGGGCCGTGGGAGCCGCGTTGTGGATGACCCCGCGCCAGATGGCCTGTGCGCGCGACGCGTCCACGAACTCCCCGTCGACGAGCTTGCCGTCGACGTCGAGCGCGAGCTTCTCGATCTGTGCGCTCGGGGGCAAAGGAAAGCGATAGAGCCCCTCGAGCTCGTCGTCGGTGTCGTTCGTGAAGACCTCTTCGATCTCGGTTCGGGCGACGGCGCCGGCCACGCGGACCTTCACGTCGTGCCGCGCGAGCCGTACCGCGCGATCTTTCTCCTCGGTCTTTCCGGGCTTCTTGGCCCGAAGCTCTCCGAGGCCCGCCACGTCGCCTTCGGTGTCCTCGTTGTGCGTAAGGAACGCTTCACCGAAGGCCGAGCGTCGGGCCATGTCGGTGGCTGGGACGACCTCGGGGCGCTGTCCTTTGACGAGCACGGCCTCTTGACCGGCGAGGACCTTCGAACGCCCCATCGGCGCGTCGACGTCGACCTCACCGCGGAGCACCTCGACGTTCGCTCGCTCCGCCGTGGAGGTGAGGACGAGCCGCGTCCCGATGACCGAGACCGTCCCGTGAGGACCGAGGAGACGGAGCGGCGGCGCGCCTTCGACGTGGGCGGCCTCGACGAGCACGCTGCCCTCGGTGAGGCGCACCGACCGGGGCCCCCCCTCGATCGCGAGCTCCGAGGATCTGTCGAGCACGAGCTCCGAGCCGTCCGAGAGCCGCAAGCGCGCGCGGGTGCGTGCGTCCGTCCGAACGACGCTGCCCTTCGCCAAAGGTCCGCTCGCGTCGACGGTTCGCGCGGATTGGCCCGGCTCGACGACGGTCAGCCCGGAGGACTTGTCGGCCGATGCCCGCTTCACCGCGAGCACCTCGGCGGAGAGCTCGGCCGACGCTTTGGCCGACGGATGAGAGGCGCGATCGGCGAGCCGCACCCCGGCGGCTCCTCCCAAGAGGGCCCCCAACACCGCGAAAACACCGAACATTTTCGAGCGACGGCCCAAGACGGGCGCCACCTCGAGGGACGAAGGGGTGGGCTCGGGGGTGCTCGTCGGGGCGGTCGTCATGGGGCCTCTCGAAAACGGTAGAGGGCCTGAGACGGCTCGCGGGCACAAAAGTTTTCCGGCCCCGCGACACGAGCGAGCTCCCTAGAAAGGCAGCTTCGCTTGTTTCATCGGGGCCGGGGGGCGGTCCGGGTCGGTCTCGGCGAGGAGCGAGCGCTCGCGGGCGAGGTCCGCTTCGACGAGGTCCAAGTTGTCGTACGCAAAGGCGAGGGCGTCGAAGAGCCTCGCGGGCCCGAGCGTCGGGTACCTGCGGAGCAGCGTTTCGACGGAGGTGCCACCCTTGTGCCACGCATAGAGGCGCCGCACGGCGATGCGGGTCCCTCGCACGAACGGGGCGCCGTCCTCGGCCTTGAGCTCGATGTGCGGGTGCATGACACGCACCGGGGGGAGTCCGGACATGCCACACCCTACGTAGCCAGGGAAATCAGGTCAAATTCCCGGCCCGGGCTTCTCGCTCGGCGGGGCCTTTTGGGTGCCCCGGCGCGAGTGCGGCGCGAGCCCCCCCTTCTTTCCCGCGACGCGGGCCTCTTCGGGGGTAAACTCGTGCGCCGTTCCGGCCGCGTGGGCCGCTTTTCCGCCCTTGCGGGCGATCTCGCTGACTTTCGCCGGGTCCATGGCCGCAAAGCCTCGGGGCTTCGGGCGCTTGGGCTCGGACGGAGCGTCGGCGGGGATGGACTGGAGGGGGTTCTCGTACGGTTTGGTGCTAATTTTTTCGCCCACGTAAGGTGCGATGACAACCCGCGGGAAGAGGTTGCGTCTTTTTTCACACGTGGAGCGCACCTCCTGCGCGAGGTGCGAGATATGCTCGCCCCGCGCGAATCGGCCACGGGCCAGCGGCCCACATTCACTCACAAGAGAGAAACCACATGCAAATCGCACTCGTCGGGCTCGGAAAGATGGGCGGGAACATGGTCCGGAGGCTCCTCCGGGGCGGGCACGAGGTGGTCGCGTTCGATCGCTCCGCGGACGCCGTGGCCGCCGTGGTCGCCGAAGGCGCAAAGGGCGCGTCGTCGCTCGCGGAGCTCGTGGGCAAGCTCTCGGGGCCCCGCGCCGTATGGGTGATGGTCCCCGCGGGGGATCCGACCGAGGCGACCATCGTCGAGCTCGCGGGCCTGCTCTCCAAGGGCGACATCGTCATCGACGGCGGCAACTCGAACTTCCGCGAATCCATCCGGCGATCGGCCTTCTTGGAGGAGAAGGGCATGAGGTTCCTCGACGCCGGCACCTCGGGCGGCGTCTGGGGCCTTCAGAACGGGTACTGCCTCATGGTCGGCGGGGACCGGTCCGCCTACGACCACATCGAGCCCGCGCTGCGGACGCTCGCGCCCGAAGAGGGCCTCGCCTACCTCGGGAAGGCGGGCGCCGGGCACTTCGCCAAGATGGTCCACAATGGCATCGAGTACGCGATGATGCAGGCCTACGCCGAGGGCTTCGAGCTGCTCGCCGCGAGCGACTACGGCTACGACCTCGGGCGCCTCTCGGGCATCTGGAACCGAGGCAGCGTCGTGCGGTCGTGGCTCCTCGAGCTCGCCGAGAACGCGTTCAAGAAGGACCCGAAGCTCGAGGGGCTCAAGGCCTACGTGAACGACTCGGGCGAGGGCCGTTGGACAGTGAACGAGGCCATCGCGTTGGCGGTCCCCGTCCCCACGATCGCCGCGTCGCTCTTCGCCCGGTTCACGTCGCGGCAAGAGAGCTCCTTCGCCATGCGCGTCCTCGCGGCGCTGCGCAACGAGTTCGGCGGTCACGCCGTCAAGAAGGCCTGACACCATGCAGAACCCGCTCCGGCGTGGGCTCTCCGAGGACCGTACCGCGGCCCCGTTCGCCGTCGTCATCTTCGGGGCCTCGGGCGACCTCACGAAGCGCAAGCTCTTGCCTGCGCTCTACAACTTGTCCCTGAGCCGGACGCTCCCCGGCGGCTTCGCGGTCGTTGGCGTCGCGAGGCGCGACAAGTCGGAAGAGCAGTTTCGCAAGGAAATGAAGGACGGCGTGTCGGCCTTCTCCCGGCGCAAGCCCATCGACGAGGCCGTCTGGGACGACTTCGAGCGCGGCATCCACTACGTCCGCGGGGCGTTCGACAAACCCGAGACCTACGCGGCCCTGCGCGCCCAGCTCGAGGCGCTCGAGGCCGACCGAGGCACCCGAAACCGGCTCTACTACCTCGCCGTACCTCCGTCCGAGTTCGGTCAGATCGTGTCGCACCTCCGCGAGGCGAAGCTCATCGAGGCTCCCGGAGCGGGGAGGCCGATCACCCGCGTCGTCGTCGAGAAGCCCTTCGGCCAGGACCTCGAGAGCGCGCGGGCCCTGAACCAGGTCTTCGCCTCCGCGTTCGACGAGTCGCAGGTGTTCCGCATCGACCACTACCTCGGCAAGGAGACGGTGCAGAACCTGCTCGTCTTCCGCTTCGCGAACAGCCTCTTCGAACCGGTGTGGAACCGCGAGCACGTCGATCACGTGCAGATCACCGTGGCCGAGGAGATCGGCGTCGAGGGCCGCGGGAAGTTCTACGAAGAGACGGGCGTCACCAAGGACATCGTCGAGAACCACCTGATGCAGCTCTTCTGCCTCACGGCCATGGAGCCACCGATCTCGCTCGCGGCGGACGCCGTGCGCGACGAGAAGGTGAAGGTGCTCCGCTCGCTCCGCCCCATGGAGCGCTCGCTCGTGCAAGAGAACGTGGTCCGTGGTCAGTACGGCCGGGGCGTCGTGCGCGGGGACGAGGTGCCGGCCTACCGCGAGGAGCCGGACGTGTCCCCCACGTCGCGCATCGAGACGTTCGTCGCGATGCGCATGTTCGTCGACAACTGGCGCTGGGGCGGCGTGCCCTTCTACGTTCGGGCCGGAAAGAGGCTCGCGCGGCGCGTGACCGAGGTCGCCATCCAGTTCAAGAAGGTGCCCCACAACCTGTTCCGCGCGCCGGACGGCGGCGTGACCCCCAACGTGCTCGCCCTCCGGATCCAGCCCGACGAAGGCATCGCGCTCCGCTTCATCACGAAGGAGCCCGGTCAGCACACCATCCTGCGCGACGTGGCGATGGACTTTCGCTACGGCGCCGCGTTCGGCTCGAACACGCCCGAGGCCTACGAGCGGCTCCTCCTCGACGCGATGCGCGGCGACGCGACGCTCTTCACGCGCCACGACGAGGTCGAAGAGCAGTGGGCCTTCATCGACCGCGTGTTCGACGCGTGGCACGCCGAAGCGAACGCTCCGCCTCCCGTCTATACGTCGGGCTCGTGGGGGCCTGACCAGGCCGACGATCTCCTCGCCCGCGACGGCCGGCGCTGGAGGCGACCGTGAACGCCGGGCCGATCCTCGCCGCCATCGAGCGCGAGCTGCGCACGTTCGGGGAGAACCGTGGCGCGGGGACGCGTGTACTTTCCATGAACCTCGTCGTGGTGGCCGAGTCGTTCGATCTCGCCTCGCGGTACACGCAGGTGGTCGACGACGTCGCGCCGACGCTGCTCGCGCGCGCGATCGTCGTGGGCCTCGACCCGGGCTCCCGCGAGGGCGCGCTCGAGGGGCACGCGACGTCGGTCGAGGTCGACAAGAACGCGTTCACCGAACGCATCTCGCTGACCGCCAAGGGCCCGATGTGCTTCAGAATCCCGAGTATTCTCGAAGCTTTACTCGCACCGGACGTACCCATCGTCCTCGTCTGGCTCGGGCGCCTCCACGCGCACGACGCGGTGTTCGAGCAGATCGCGGAGCGCGCCGACCGCGTCATCATCGACTCGGAGTACACCTCGGTCGCGAACCTCGTCGGCCTCGCCTCGTTCGCCGGCACGCACCCCGCGGCCCACATCGCCGACCTCGCGTGGACGCGCATCGAGGCGTGGCAAGACCTCTTGGCGAGGTTCTTCGATCAGGCCGAGCACACGCCGTTCGCGGCCCACGTCGAGCGCGTGGTCGTGGCGCAGGCGTCGGATCCGGGAGCGCTCGTGGGCTCCGAGGCCGCCCTCCTCGTGGGGTGGCTCGGGAGCCGCCTCGGGATTCGCTCGTACCGGGCGGGAGGCGCCGTGCGCTACGTGCGCCCGGACGGGGCGGACGTGACGTTCGAGATCGTGGCGGTGCCACGGCCGGAGGGGGTCGCTCCCTCGACCCTCGCCGAGGTCACGGTGCACGCGCGCCGCGGGGCCGAGACGCTGAAGGGCAGCACCGTGCGCGAGCTCGCGAGCGGTGGTCAGCGCGGTCGGACGGCGGACGCCGACGTGGTCACGTGGAGGCTCCAGACGTCGACGGGCACCGCGCTCGAGCAGCGCGTGCGGCTCGGCACCAACAAGGCCGGGAAGTGGCTCGAGCGCACCCTGAGGCGACCGTCGGTCGACCCCGCGCTGCTCGAGGCCATCGCCTTCGCCGAGGCCATCGCGGACGAGCACGTCGGGGCGCGCACGAGCACGCTCGACGTGACGGCGACCTGAGGCCGACCGCCCTTTAGTGCTCGAGGTCGGCCTTCGCCTCGACCTTCGCGTCGATCGGGGTCTTCGCGAGGATGAGGTGGAGGAGCGCCGGCAAGAACAGCATCGCCATGACGATGCAGGCGATCTCGCCGGCGACCGCCAGGTACCCGAACGACTGGAGGGCTTGGTTGTCCGAGATGAGCAGCGACCCGTAGCCGATGATCGTGGTGTACGAGCAGAGCACGACGGCGCCGCCCGACCTCAGCACGGCCTTGTCGACGGCTCCGCCCAAGAGGCGCGTGCGATCGAAGATGTTGAACGGGTACTCGCACCCGATGCCGAAGGTGATCGGGAGGGCGACGAAGTTCAAGAAGTTCAGCTTCACGTCCAGATGTGCAGCGAGCCCCATCGTGCATACGACGCCCATGAGCAGCGCGAGCAGCACGGACGCAGCCCCGCGGAGCTGGTGCGTCGCGAGCACGACGACGACGATGACGGCCAGGAACGACGCGACCGTAGCGAGCGGCCCGTCGTGCTCGAGGGACCGGATCATCTCGGCGTAAATCGTCGGCCGTGAAGCGGTCTGCACCACGACGCCGCTGTCGAGCCGGATGTTGTCCGACGCCTTCGCGATGCGGAGCACGGTGTGGCCGTCACTCCAGGACGTGTTGGGCTTGTATTGGATGTAGAAGAGCGTGCCTACGGTGCCGTTCAGCTCCTCGAAGCGGCGGCGAATGAGCGGGGGTACGTCCTTGCGCTCGACGGGGGCGAGGTCCTCGGGGGGCATCATCTCTTCGACGCGCTTGCGCTCGTCCGGTGTGAGGCTCTCCATGACCTTGGGCGTGAGGTGGTCGCGAATACGATCCAAGATCGCGAGCTTCTCCTTCTGCTCGTCGAGCGTTCCCGGCAGAAAGTCGTCGATCGTCACGATCGTCTGGATGAGCGCGCCTTTCGGATCGGCGGCGTCGTTCGCCAAGATCTTCGCCTTGACCTCGGGCACTTGCTCGGCGTTGTCGGCCATGATGCGCGCGCCGGAGATGTCGGTCTTTCCCTGGAAGACCTGATCGGCCTTGGTGCTCCACTCCCCCGCCCCACCCCCGCCGGCCGCCTTGGAGCCGCGCGAGCCGAGGTTGTGGAAGTTGTACTCCCACGGATCGCGGAGGTAGTGCGGCAGCTTCGAGGCCGCGAAGAGCGTCACACCGATCGACACGATCACGAGCGATTTCGGGAACTTACGCGTCACCCACGCGAGCCCGCGGACGATGAGCCCGTGGGTCTTCGCGGGGAGCTTCGCGACCTCGTCCTCCGTGAGCGCGACCTCGAGCGGAGGCGACAGGAACTTCGGGTAGACCTTCTCGATCGCGACGACCAGCGCCGGGACGATCGGCACGATGGAGGCCCACACGAAGAACATCCCGAGAATGCCGATCGCGCCGAACTGGCTGAAGCCGCGGAAGGCCGTGATGGTGAGCGAGCCGTACGCGATGCCCGCGACGCTCGCGCCGACGAGCTCGGCCCGGAAGGCGTTCTTCACCGCCTCGAGCCGCGCGACCGAGGGGGGCATGCGCTTTTTGAACTCGCGGTACCGCGCGAGCAGCACGATCGGGTAGTTGATGCCGTTGCCGACGATGATGGCCCCGAGGAACGCCCCCGCCGTGTTCACGTAGCCGAAGTGGAACGTGGCGAACGCGTAGGCAGCGCCGATGCCGACCGCGACCGGGAGCAGCACGACGAACAGCGACACGATCGAGCGGAAATAGACGACGATGCCGAGCGCGACGCACACGAGCGCGGCGACCGTGGCCCAGATGGCCTCGTCGACGATGGACTCCTTTTCGGCCTTGGCGTTCGGGATGTCGCCCGCGAAGCCGACCACCATCTGCGGGTCGTAGCGCTTCTTTTCGGCCTTGGCGTCGTCGGCGCGGAGGCCATCGACGAGGGCCTTCATCTTCACGGTGAAGGCATCGCCGCTCGTCTCGCCCATGCCCTGCGCGCTCGTGATGATGCGGAGGACGAGGGTCTTGCCGTCTTGGCTCGCGAAGTATCCCGTCGGGAAGTCGTCGTGTTTCTTCGCCGAGGCTTCCCAGCGGTCGTTCATCTCGTCGAGGCCGAGGGCCGACTTCTTCTCGCTCTTCGGGGCCCCGCCGTCGACGGGCGCGCCACCGTCACCGGGCGCGGGCGGGGCAGCGGCTAGAGCGCCGGCGTCTCCCTTCGGCGCGGCCTTGGCGACCTGCGGAACGGGGGAAACGCTCGGTTTTCCGGCTCCCCCGTCCCGCGGGGCGCCGGCGTCGTCTTCGTCGAGGAGGTTCTCGACGAGGCCCGTTCGGAGGGCCACCTGGCGGTCGACGGTGCTGTCGGCGTCCTCGAGGTCCTTCTTGGTGGCGAAGAGCCACTTGTGGGAGCGGTAGAAGGTCTGGACCTCCTTCGTTCCGTTCTCGAAGTATTGGACGAGGTTCACCCCGCACGCGCGACGGCACCCGTCGTCGCCGTTGCACGCCGCCTCGCAGGCCTTGTGCTTCTTGACGTCGGCGTCGAGGCGCGCCGAGACGTCGTCGATGAAACGCTCGTTGGCGGCTCTGTCGGGCGACTCGACGACGAAGATGAACGACGCACCACCGCCGACACGGCCGAGCTGGTGCTCGTAGGCCTTGAGGCCGGGGCTGTCCTTCGGCAAGAGCTCGGTGAAGTCGCTTCGGACCTGGAGCGTCGTCTTCGCGTAGCCGAGGCAGGCCGCGGCGAACACGACCGCCAAAAGAAGGACGGCGTAGAACCTTCGCTCGGAGAAGCGCACGAGGCGCTCGAGGGTGCGTTGAAAAAGCTCTTTCATGGGTCAAGCCGCCGGACCTTGGTTTTCCGGGCGATTTGAACCAGATAGGGCACCCCACGCGGTCGCGTCAACGCGCGAGTTCCAGGGCGGCGCCGAGCCGAAAACGTTGCGCACGGAGGGCCATGCGTCGCCTCCGGGAGGCCTCGGGCGCGCCTCGCGGCGGGCGGGTCGTCAGGCGCGGGCGGCGTCGGGGCGGCGCGTTCGCTTCGGAACGGGCGGGAGCGCGCGCCGCAGCGAGCCACGCACGACGAGCCGTTTCACGGGGTCGATGGCGTCGAAGCGCAGGGCAAATCCCGGTCCGTCGTCGCCTTTGCGAAGCCCCCGGACCGCGCGCACCACGGTGGCGCCGGCGTCGACCCACAGGCCGAGGTCGCTCGTCTGGAACGACACCGTGACCGTGTCGCCGACGGCGAGGCAGGCGTCCGAAGCGATCTGCATACCGTCCTCGCTGAGGTCTCGGGTGATCTCGGCGAAGACCTGCGTGTCCTCGTGGCGGACGATCTGGCACGGCACGGAGACGTTCTTGCGAATGGCGGAGCGGCGGTTTTGGGGGGTCATCGGGGTTCTCCACCACGGATCGTAGGCAAGGCGAGCCCAGGTGGGCCAAGAACGCCGATCGGCCCCGTTTGCTTGTCCTTTCGTCGTGGGGCCGTAAGACTGCGGGCATGGCTTCTCGTCCCGTCTCGCTCTCGGTCCTCTCGCTCTCCGCCGTCGTGCTCGCTTTCGTGGCCTGCTCCTCAGACGACAAGGTCATTCCTTCGGCGGTGCTCGGCCCCGGTCAGCCGGCCGTCGGCGGGGGCAGCACGAGCGGAGGGGATTCCGGGACCGACGGCGGGGCCGACGCCGACGCCACGGTCGACGCCCCCCTCGGGCCGTGCCTCCCCGAGTCGAGCTTCGGCCTCGACGGGGCCTTCGGCGGCGTGCTCGCCATCCGCGGCACGGTGAGCTTTCCGGCTCCCCTGCCCGCGCAGCGCCGGGTCGAGATCTCGGTCGTGTCGACCGCAGGGGGCAACGTGCGCTCCCAGTCGTTCGCCGCGGCCGCCGTCTCGGACAGGTTCACCTACCGGGTCGGCGGGCTCACGGTGGGCAAATACGTGCTCCGCGTGCAGGCGGACGCGACCGGAAACGGCGTCGTGAACGACCCGGGCGACTACGACGGGTACTTCGACGGCACGGCCACCGGGCCCATCTTGAACCGCGCCGACGCCGCCTTCGTCGACGTGGTCGGGGCATGCGTCGACGGCGTCAACTTCGGCGCAGGTGTGAAACCCTGACACATCGGGGGGCGCAAACCACCTTGCGCATGACCGAAAGACTCGAAAGAATTGGGAAACCTCGCCGCGCCTCGGGGCGGGGGCCTAGGAGCTTCGTATGACGCCTTTTCGTAGAGCCTTTGCGATCATCCTGCCCGTCGCCGCCGCCTCGATGGCCCTCGGCACCCTCGTGGGGACGGGCTGCGGGAGCGACGACCCGGGCGGAGACGGCCAAGACGCATCGGCACAAAACGCCGAGGCGCTCTTTCGCCAGATCGAGCCGAGCCTCGTGAACCGGTGCGGCGCGAAGGACGGCGTGTGCCACATCAAGGGCGTCTACAACGGCGCGCCGAAGTGGCTCGCCGAGCCCGACTCCTACGCGTCGATCAAGGCCTTCCGCGGCATCTTGCCGGTCACGAAAGATCCGGACGACAGCACGCTGCTCTCCCAAGCCGCCCACGACGGTCCATCGCTCGACGCGACCCCGGACCTCAAGGCCAAGGTCCGCGAGTGGATCGCGGCCGAGGTGGGAGCCCAGAAGCTGCCCGCCACCAAACCCTTCACCGTCGTGCTCGGCGCCAACGCGATCGACCTCAAGGACGTCGATCCGGCGCTCGCCGGCACGACCCTCGAGCTCGTCGCCGCCCGCGACGGCTCCGTGCTCACGCTCTCGGGCATGAAGATCCTCGCGGGGCCGACCACCAACGTGACCATCGAGTCGCCCTTCTTCGTCCAGATCCCGAAGGTCGGGCGAGTCAAGGTCGACCCGAAGAACGCGGGCTTCGAGGGCAAGCTCGAGGTGCCCGCCGGCACGAGGAAGGAGCTCTTCGGGGGCGGCCTCGTCCTGCTCAACGTCGCGGGCGACACGCAGCTCAAGCTCGTCCTCCAGGCCTTCTCGACCACCCCGGGCAAGGCGCCGAACCGCGAGTGCACGGCGCTCGATCTCTTTCGCTCGTCGGCGGTGCCGGCGTTCCGAACGTTCATCGACACGATCCCCGACCCGCAGCTCGACGCCGCCTCGTTCCCCGATGGCGGCACGCCCCCTGCCGCGTGCGTGAGCTGCCACATGGGCGGCGAGGACTCGCCCGACTCGGGGGTCACGCCCACCGAGGTCGTCGCGACGCAGGCGATGGACCTTCGCGCGCTCGACAGCGACGAGAAGGCGGCGTGCGCCCAGGCCCGTCAGTGGATCGACTTCGCGAACCGCGAGAACAGCCTGCTCATCACGAACCCGCAGGGCAAAGGCAACACCCAGCATCCCTTGAAGGGCGTGCCGTCGAACCACCCCGTGGTCGAAGGCATTCGCAAGTGGGTCGCCGCCGAGCAGCCGTAAGTCACGCGCGTCGTCGCCCGCGGTTCGCCGGGACGACGACGCATGCGCGGAAAGCCTACTTGTCGCCCTTGGAGACGATCTTCAGCCCGCGTCCGATCGCGGGCTGGAGGGGCGAGATGTCGGTCACGGCGGAGCCCTCGACGTAGAGGTACTTGAGCTTCAAGAGGTCCTTGAGGGGCGAGACGTCGGTCACGAGGGTGCGCCGAATGCTCAGCCGCTCGAGTTTCTTGGCTTTGGCAAGCGGTGAAATATCCGACACTTGGGTATCATCGAGCTCGAGCTCCGTCAGGTTGACGAGGTTCTCGAGGGGCTTGATGTCCCGCACGTAGGTGCGCCCGAGATCGAGCCTGTCGAGCAGCACGAGCTTCTCGAGGGGCTTGAGATCCGACACGTGGTTGATCGACGCACGCAGCGTCTCGAGGCGCGTAAGGTGCGCTATCGGGCTGAGATCGTCGAGGTCGCTCGGGCCGAGGAAGAGGTCCTTCAGGGCCGTCGTCTTCTGGAAGACGCAGGAGTCGAGGGTGGCCTGCGGCGCCTTCACGAGGTTCAGCGAGCGGATGGTCCCAAGCTCCGAGACCTTGACGGCTTCGCCCGGCTTTTTCCCGAGCTTTCGGCGGATCTCCTCGGCGAGCCCCGCGTCCTTCGTGTCGAGCATCGGGCCCTCCGAGCACACGACGGGGGCCTTCGGTTTGGGCGGCTCGGACGGGGCCGAGGGGGCGGCCGACGGCGCCGAGGCGACGGCCGGTGGCGCCGACGCCGAGGGCGAGGCCGACGCTGCGCCCTTGGGCGGGTCCTTTTTCGGGTCGTCGCACGCGGCGAGAGCCAGAGCAGCACCAAAAACGACGCAGGCGATCGAAGAGGCTCGCATGGGGCGCCACTCTACCCAGGCGGCGACCTCGTGGGACAAGAAACGGAAGGGCCGCGACAACCGAAGAAAGAGGAGGTACGGTGCCCGCGATGAGCTTCGATGTCGCCAAGGTCCTCGGGACCGAAACCTTCACGTCGTCCGAGTCCGACGCGATCCTCGAGATCGCCTACCTCGTCGGCGTCGCCAACGGCAGCTTCTCGCGGGACGAGCTCAAGACGATCCGCCGGCTCGCCCACACCCTCGCGGAGCGCACGAGCGACGAGGGCGGCTTCAAGGCCACCTTCCTCGGTACCGCCGATGGGAAAATCACGCCGCTCGAGGAGCTCATCGAGCGCTACGAAGCCAACAACGAAGGTCAAGAGAGCTCGCTTCGCCTGTCGACCCTCGCCAAGGCGCTCTCTCCGCACGCGCGCCGCGCGGCCTACCGCGTCGCCTACGCCCTCTCGCTCTCGGACCTCGAGAGCAACGCCGAAGAGGAAGAGGTCGAGGCCGATCTCGCGACCACGCTCGGTCTCCGGGACGAGATCGAGACCCTCCGCAACGAGGTGCTCGGCGCGCTCGACGACGAGCCCGGCTGAGCCGCCCCCCGCCGCCCCGGCCGCCCCCGCCGACCTTCGAAACGCCAAAACCCCGCGGCCCGAAAGGAGCGCGGGGTTCGTCGTTTTTCACGAAGGGCGAGGCCCGCGGAGCGAGCCTTACGGCCTCACTTCGACGGCGTCGTGGCCTGGGCCTCGGCCTTCTTGGCGCGCCAGGCGGCGAGCTTCTTCGTGCGGCGCTTCTTCTGCTTGTTGCGAACGGGGGGATCTTGCGGCGTGGACATGGCGCGGGAACCTACAAGAAGGTTCGGCCCACGGCAACAGCGACGGGCGTGAAGCGCGACACGAGGCCAGACGGCGGGCTCGGGAGAGCCCGCCCAGGACCCAGGTCAAGAACCACGTAACCTATCGAATTTACGAAGAATACCCGACCGTCTCAGCGAGGCAGGATGGGCATGTGCGCCGAGCCGTCGTCGGGGTTCGCGGCGTCGATGAGCCGAAGCCACGCCGAGACCTTGGCCGCGCCGTTCGCGTCCCACCGCATGCGCGAGAAGCGCACGAGGAGCTGCGGGGTGTGATCGCCGCAGCGGGTTTTGTCGCCAAAAGCCGCGCGCGCACGATCGAGCTCGCTGGCGGCGTCGCCGAACCTGCCCTCGCGCTGGGCGAGCCACGCGAGCGTGAGGTGCCGGTGCTGTCGCGGCTCGGCCTCGTCGAGGACGATCTTCTCGCACTCGCGGATGAGATCCGCGGCTTCGGCGTTGCCCTCGGCGAGGGCGACCTGCGCGAGGAGCAGCCTGGCCTCGAGATCTCCCCACGGATCTTGGAGACGTTCGAAGATCTTGGCGGCCGCGTTCGCGTGTTTTCGCGCGGCGTCGAAGACGTCGGTGTCGATGGCGATCATCGCCAAGAGCCGCTCGCAGGCGGCCTCGCCGCGCGGGTTCTGGAGCTCCCGGAACGCGGCCCTTGCGGCGAGCGTTCGCGTGCGCGCCGCCTCCATCTCTCCGCCGCGGTGATCGGCGTGCCCGAGCACGACGTCGCACTGGGCGAGCCCGAGCCTGTAGCCCATGGCGTCGAACGCTTGGCGCGCCTCCATGAGCAACGAGCCCGCGCGCCGGAAACCACCGACGGCGGTCTCGATCATCGCGAGTAGGATGATGCATTGCGCCCGACCGAGGTGATCGCCGACCGCCTCGGAGCGCTCGCTCGCCTCCCCCAAGACCGAGCGCGCGCGGGCGTGCTCGCCGAGGAGGTAGTCGATTTCCCCAAGGACGACGAGGGCTTGCGCATACCCGCGTGCGTCCGAGAGCTCCTCGAAGCGGCTGAGGGCGAGGGCGACCTGCATGCGCCCCTGAGCGGGGGCGCCCTGGTCGGAGGCCAAGTGGCCGAGCAGACGGAGCGCGTGGGCCTCGCGGGCTTTGTCGCCGGCCTGCTCGAACGCACGACGCGCCGTCTCGGCTTGCTCTCGCGCCTCTTCCAGCTTGCCGATGTGACGGAGGGCCTCCGCACGCCAGTACGCGTACTCGGCGGCGGCGGAGCCGGTCACGCGCCCGTCGAGCAGCTGGAGGTCCTTCAAGGTCGCCGTGGTGTCGCGACCTCGTGCCCATGCGCCCTCGATGAAGCGGAACATGAGCTGCGCGGCGACGTCGTCGTCCCCCGCGCGGAGGAGGTTGCGCACCCGGTGCTTCATGATGCGCCGTGAGCCGACCTCGGGGTGCTTCGCGAGCGCGTTCGCGGCGAGGCGGAAGATGGCCGGAGAGTCGTTGCGCTCGACCAGCCGGCCGAGCAGGTGCTCCTGGAGGAGCGCGTGCGCCCAGCGAAACTGGTCGTTTCCGCTCGCGAGCAGGATCTGCGCGCGCGTGAGGGCCACGAGCGCGTCGCGAGGGTCCATGCCGAGCGCGCCGACGAGCGCCTTGAGGACCGCGCCGCGGATGTCGTCGCCGAGGGCGGCCGCCGCGTAGGCCGCGAGCCGGAGGTCCGTGGGCACGCCCCGGAGCCGCTCGTCCCAGAGCTCGGACGTCGTGATGGCGCGGCCTCGGAGGGCCTCGTCGGGGACGCGGTAGCGGCCGCTCTCGAGCGTGAGGTAACCGCCACCCGCCCACGCGTGGACGAGCTGCAGGGCGAAGAGCGGGTTGCCTCGGCTCTGCATCGTGGCGGTCACCACCGCCTCGTCGGCCAGCGGGAGTGTCGCCTTCAGCAGGTAGCGGGTCTCGTCGGCGCCGAGCGGGCGAAGGTCGATCACCTTCCCTCGCCACTCGGCACGCATCGCCTCCATGCGGAGGGCCGTGTCGAGGTCGGTCTCGAGGGACTCGCTTCGGGCCGTCGCCAGCATCACGAGGCGCAGCTTCGGCGCCTCTTTTCGCAGGCGCGAGAGCATGTCGAACGTGTTCTGCGAAGTGAGGTGGAGGTCGTCGAACCATATGAGGATCGGTCGCTCTTGGCCGATGCGCTCGAGCACGCGGCGCACGACCACCCAGCGGAGCTCGGGGGTGTCGAGCACGAACCGCTTTCCCGAGGGGCCCACCGGCAGCACTTGCCCGGGCGGCGTGGGACGGAGCCACTCGGCCGTGGCGGCGACCCAGGAGAGCTCGTCGTCGTCGTCTTTTTCGACCTCCCAGCGGTCGATGAGCGTCTGCTCGACGGTGTCGCGATCGGCGTCCTGCAGGGAAAAATAGTGGTTGATGGCCCCGGTCAGGCCGTCGAGCGGGGACGGCGTTCGGCCGTAACGCGCACGGAGGGGCCACATGAACCCACGTTCATGCACCTGCTCGCACATCCACTCGGCGAGGCGGCTCTTGCCGACACCTGCCTCGCCGATGAGAACGACGAGGCGCTGAGGCGGCCCGCTCCCCGAACACACGGAGCCGACGATGTCGAGCAGCTCACGCCGCTCTTCGTCGCGCGCGACCATCGGCGACGGGCGCAGCGAGAGGAGGCCCGGGGCGAGCGAGCGAGCGGCGGTGATCACCCGCCCCACGTCGGACGACTGGGAGGCGGACGAGGGGGCCGCGGGGGGCATGCTCGGGCTCGACGCCGTGAGCGTCTCTTCCATGGAAACGGCGTGGCGCGGGCGGAACTGCGACCACACGCGGCGCGCATCGGCGGCCAGCTCGAACCTGTGCCAGGGGCGCTTCGCGAGCAGCTTCTGCACGTACGCCGCGACACCTGCGGGCACGCCGTCGGGGAGCTGAGGGGGCGGAACGGGGGTGCGTTTGTGGGCGCGAAGCACCTCCTGAGCGGTCCCCTCGAAGACCTCTTTGCCGGAGAGGACGCGGTACATGATGCAGCCGAGCGCGTAGAGGTCCGTCGCGGGGCCGACCTGCGTGGCCGCCTTGCGAATTTGCTCGGGCGCGACCCACCCGACCGTGCCCGCGCCGGAGTGCACCGCGAGCTCCGGCGCCGGGCCCCCGTCGAGGCGCGGATCGTGGAGGGTACGACGAAGCCACGCGAGGCCGAGATCGAGGATGTACGCGCGCGGCCCCTTCCCGGTGGACGCGAGGTCGAGCATCACGTTGGAGGGCTTCAAATCCCCGTGGATCACGCCTCGCGCGTGCGCGTGCGCGAGGCCCGCGAGCACCTGGTCGACGAGCGACCAAATGACCGACCACGGCATGGTCGTCGTGTGCATCCACTCGTGCACGCTGCGCCCGGGGAGCGCGTCCATGACGAGGTACGGGGAGCCGTCGTGGAGGGTGCCGAAGTCACGCGCGCGTACGACCGCCGGATGGTCGAGCGAGGCGACAGCGCGAGCCTCTTGCTGGAACCACCAGCTCTCCTCGGCGCGGGTCGTCTTCGCCTCTTCGGGGGCACGGAGGCGCTTCAGCGCGACGCGCTCGAGCGTCACGAGATCCTTGCAGAGGTAGACGACGCCCATGCCGCCGCGACCGAGCTCGCGGACCACCTCGTAGCGCGACACGAGCACGGTTCCGATTTCGGACTTTTTTTCTTCGGGCTTGGTCGCGGATTTGTCGGTCATCGGGGGCTCGCTTGGGCGAGAGCATACGACAAAATGAGCGCGCGCCACACGCCGCGAAGGCATGTGGCGCGATTCGTCGTGGAAGCTTCAGGAGGGCTTCGCGGACGCGCGTTTCTTCGGCTGCGGCATGGTGCGGAAGACCCAATCCCAGAGCGGCGACGAGACGCCGAAGCCGCCCGAGTGGTCGAGGTGGTGGTGAAGCATGTGGTGCTTCTTGAGGGCCTTGCCGACCGAGCCGTTCAGCTTGAAGTGGTGGAGCGCGAAGTGGGTGCCGTCGTACGCGAGGTAGCCGAGGCCGAACCCGACGAAGAACGGCGTGCCGTACGCGCCCATCGTGGCCCAGAAGAGCGTGAAGAAGAAGACGCCCATCGGGATGCTGGCGCCGAGCGGCATGACCAGCCGGTCCTTGTCGTCCGGGAAGTCGTGGTGGACGCCGTGCACCAAGAAGTGGAAGCGGCGGCCCCAGGGGGTGTCCTTCTGGAAGTGGAAGACGTACCTGTGGAGCACGTACTCGGTGAACGTCCAGAAGACGACGCCCGAGACCACGAGCCCCACGAACGGGCCCACGGCGACCGCGCCTCCGGGCACGAGCGTGAAGCTCCGGTAGGTCACGTAGACGAGCACCGGGAGCCAGAACACGAAGGGAGTGGCCGGGTGGATCCGCGAGAAGCGCTCGATGAAGTCGCTCTCGAACATCCGCGTCGTCGTGGGTCGAACCTCGTCTCGATTGGTCGCCTGCATCGTTCCTCTGTGCGGGGCCGTCCGCCAAAACCGCGGGCTTCCCGCGGGCTCGAATGCGCCGGAACGTTAGTCCGCGACCCGAGCCCACGCAACCGAACCCGTGGGGAAATCTTCGGAAAATAGCGCGTATTTCGTTGCGCACCCGGCGCTCTGTCGGCGGGCGCGCAGAGGTTACGCGCGAGCGGTGGTCTCGGCCCGCGTGCCTTGCGTTTTCGTCGCGACGAGGTGCCGAAAAGGCCGACGAAACGAGGCCTCACGCGCTTTGGGTCTTGACGCCAGGCCGGAAGTTGTAGAGTACAGGCCCTCCACACATGGCCGAGCAAGACAGGTTCGCAAAAGCGGTGGTCGCAGTAGCCCGAGGCTTCGGGAAGATGGGGCGCGAGCGCGCCCGTGCCGGCGAGGTGACCCCTCAGCAGGCAGAGACGCTCCAGCTCATCGCCCAGCGCGGCGCTGTGTCGACGTCGACGCTCGCGACCCTCCTCGGTATCGACCCGTCGACGGCGAGCCGCAACCTCACCGGCCTCGAACGCGAGGGGTACATCTCGCGCAAGAAGGGCACGAGCGACGGTCGCCAGACGGACGTCCGGCTCACCCCTCGCGGCAAACGGACGGCCGACGCCGTCATGGCCGACTCGCAGAAGGCCCTGGGCGCCCTCGTCGACAAGCTCCCCCGCGCCGAACGTGGACGCGTGATCGAGGCCCTCGAGGCCCTCGCCAAGGTCCTCGAGGCCGAATAGTCCGCGCGTCGACGCGCGGCGGGTCGCTCGAGTGTCCCGTCGCCGTCGCCCACGTGGGGCCTCGTTCGGCGAGCCTTCGGCGCGCGCCGCATCATCGCTTGCCGTTCGCCCCGCGCGACGAGCGCCCTCGGGCCCGCGTCGCGCCTCTCAGCCGCCGTTCGCGCCCGCGTCCGGAGCGACGCTGTCGAGGCCGGACACCCGGGCGAGCTCGGACAGGGCGAGGTTGTAGTCCATCATCGCTTGCAGGTGAGCGACGCGCGCGCCGATGTAGAAGCGCGTGGGCTCGATGAGGTAGCGCTCGTCCTTCGTGCCGAGATCGATGGCGTCGCGCACGCTCGTGAGCCAGCCCTTCGCGAGGTGCTCGTTGCGTGCCCACGCCTCTTCGCGCACCTTGGCCTCGTTCACGGCACCGTAGGCGGTCTCGACCTCGACGCCGATGCCCCCGAGGGCGAGCCGCTCGTACGCGCGAGCCTCTTCGAGCTGAGATTCGGCTTGAACGAGCCGCGCTTGGTTCGGGAGCACGTCGAGGCTCCAGCGAGCCCCCATGGCCAACCCCCAGCCAAACCGATTGAACGGGTCGAGGATCCATGCCGTATTCTGTTGGGTCGCGTTCGGCCCGATCAGGTACGAGGCGTTGGCCCCGATGTAGACGTCCGGGAAAAAACGCGCCTCCGCGAGCCCCACCTGCGCCCTACGGGCGGCGACCCCGGCGCGCGCGTAGCTCACCTCGGGGCGGAGGACGCGCGCGGCGGCGAGGTAGCGCACGACCGGGCGAAGGGGCACTTCGGGGCGCTTCAAGGGCTCGTCGGGCACGTCGAAGCTCGACTGCACACCGGTGAGGAACCGAAGGGCGGCGAGCGCGACGTCCTCGCCGCGGTGGGCGTCGCCCGTGCGCGCGACGAGCTCGTCCCGGTAGAACTGGAGCCTCAGCCGGTCGACCTCGTCGTAGCCGCCGTCGGATTTCGCGAGGTGATCGTTGATCTTGGTGAGGCCCTTGTCGATGCCCTTCAGGGCCTCGTCCGCCACGTAGAGCGCGTCGCGCGCGAAGAGGAGCGTGAAGTATGCACGCCGCACGTCCATGCGCACTTGCTGCCGAAGCTTCTCCAGATCCCACTCGTTCATGCGGATCTGGGCTTCGGCCGCGTGGATGTACCCCGTGATCTTGCCGAAGGTGTAGAGCGGGACGCCGCCGTTCACGGAGAACTGGAAAAATGGCCCGAACGACGTGTTGAGGTTCGGGTTCAGGAGGATCGAGGGGGTGGCCCCGTAGTAGGGCGTTCCACCCAGCGGGGGGATGACGCCGATCGTCGCGTTCGCGCTCCAGCCCTGGAAAAAGGGCGCCCACTTGGCCTCGTCGAGCTGCGCGTGGACGACCGACAGGCGCGCCCTCGCGGCCCAGAGGTTCGGGTGGTTGCGATCGGCGAGGGCGAGGCACTCGGAGAGCGAGTACCGGCGCACGGCGCGGCGCACCACGATCCCTTCGCCCTCGTCCTTCGGTGGCGTGGAAATCGTGGGCGGCGGCGTGGACGGCGCGTCGGCCGCGAACACACGCCCCTCGACCAGGGCGGCCGAGAGACCTAGGGCGAACGCGACGCGGAGGGCCCAAGAACGCACGGCCCTGCTTTAGCTCAAACCGCGGCGCGAGCGCCACCTCGGCGCGCGGTCACGGGCCTTGCCCGGCCCTGGAGAGCACGACCCCAGCGTGCCGAAACACGGAAACGCGGCCTCCCCCGCCCCGTTTGGCATCCGAGAGCGCGTCGGCCGCCGCGCGCAAAAGCTCGCCCCGCGTTCGCACCTCACGCCCGGGGAAGACGGCGACGCCCATCGACACGGGGACGTCCACGAGCTCTCCGCGTGCGCCCGCGACCTTCCGCGCGGCGAGGTCGTCGAACACGCGCTCGGCGACCGTCATCGCTCCCCCGAAATGGGTCTCCGGGAGCAGCACGAGGAACTCGTCGGGCCCGTAGCGCACGACCACGTCGGCCTCGCGCACACCCGAGCGGAGGCTGCTCGCCACCTCGACGAGCACCGAGTCGCCGAAGGCGCGGCCGCGCTCGACGTTGTGACGGCGCAGGCCATCGACATCGACGAGCAGGCACGAGAGCGGGAGGCGCTGCTCCTCGGCGGCGGCGAACACGCGCGGGAACGTCTCGCGGAGGTACCGATAGCCGAAGAGCCCCGTGAGCGGGCACGTCGCCGACTCGCGGTCGAGCTCGCGCCTCGCCTCTCGGTAGTGATCGTGCGCCCGCTTCAAACGCAGCATCGCGTCGACGTGGCCGAAGAGCTCCACCTCCTCGAAGGGCTCGTCGAGGCAGGCGTCGGCCCCCGCGAGCACGCCCTCGATGCGGCCCTCCGGATCGGTGACGGCGACCGTGAGCACCACCGGCACGAACACCTCGCTCCCGAGCCCCTTGATGGTGCGGCACAGGCGCGGCGCATCGGCGACGACCAGGTCGACTCCACCGAGCTCGACGCGGGACACGAGGGCGCTGGTGTCGGCGTAGGCCTCGACCGCGTGCCCCGCCGCCTCGAGAGCGCGAACGAGCGCGCGTCGGGTCGCCGCGTCACCGTCCGACACCGCGATGCGAGCCGGCGTGCCGTTCACGCGATCCCCGCGGCTTCGAGGATCTTGAGGGCGAGCCGGCTCATCCCTCGGGAGAACGAGCGCTCGTCGTGCGGGCGCACCCCGAAGCGCGTGTAGTCTCCCGCCGGCGTCGATCCGGCGACGAGCGCCGCGCGAGTACGTGCAAAATACACTTTGACGTCCATCTTCCTGTGCGAGAGCACGTGCACCACGTTGGCCCGATACGATAGCGAAAGGTCCGGCGCCCGCGGGCCGAGGTAGGCACGAAACGCCACGCTGGCCTCGCCCGGCTCGAGGTGGCCCATGACCCGTGGGGGCTCCCACAGGCCGCCGAAGCGCCCCTCGCTTCGCCGCTCCCCGAGGAGCACGCCCCCAGGGCCGACGAGCACGAGCGCGGTGGATGGCTCGTCCTTGGGCGGGGCCTTTTTCCCGACGACCGGCAGCTCGCCGACACGCTCTTCGGCGAACGCTCGGCACGACGGACGAACCGGGCACGCCTCGCACGCGGGGCTCTTCGGGGTGCACACCGTCGCGCCGAGCTCCATGAGCGCCTGGTTCCAGGCCCCGGGATCCTCGCGGCGAAGCTCGCGTTCGGCGACCGCCCACACCGCCTTCATGCCCCGCGTGCTCTTCACGTCGTCCTCGAGGCCGAAAATCCGCGCGAGCACACGCGCCACGTTCCCGTCGACGAGGGGTGCTGCCTCGCCGAAGGCGATGCTCGCGATCGCGCCGGCGGTGTACGGACCGACGCCGGGCACCGTCAGCCACTCGTCGCGCCCGCGTGGGAGCGCGGAGAGGCGCGACACGTGCCGCGCGCCTGCGTGAAGGAACCGCGCACGACGGTAGTAGCCGAGCCCGCTCCACGCCGAGAGCACGGCGCCCTCGTCGGCCTCGGCGAGCGCGTGCACCGTAGGAAAACGCTCGAGGAACCGCGCGTAGTACGGCATGACCGTGTCGACGCGGGTCTGCTGGAGCATGACCTCACTGACCCAAATAGCGTAAGGATCTCGGGTACTTCTCCACGGCAGTTCGCGCCTCTCCCGCGCGTACCATGCGAGCAGGCGAGGGCCGAGATCCGATTCGCCTTGCGCGCGGCCGGGCGCGTGCGCAGCTTCGGTGCGTCGTCGCGCGGAGCCCCCGCGCGGGGCATCTTTTCGAGGAGGTTTGGCCATGGCGTCGCGTAGCTCCCGCTCGAATCCCGGTGTTGCGGCCGTCCTCTCGTTCGTCATTCCGGGCGTTGGGCAGTTCTACAACGGCGCGTTCCTCCGGGGCATCTTTTGGCTGCTCGTCACCCCCGGGCTCTGGATCGGCTCCGGCGGCACGCTCGGCTGGATTTGCCATATCGTCGCGGCCTTCACGGCCTACCGGTACGCCTCGAAGCGAGCCTGAGCGGTCGCGCTCGTCGACGGCGGTCGGCGCGGGCCCGTCAGCGCGCGGCCGTGGCGGTGTACGTGAGCGTGAACGGCCCTTGGTTTCCCGTTTGGTGCCCGTCCACGTGCACGAAGTACGTGCCTGCTTCGAGGGTCGTCTCGAGCTTCGCGTGGTGCTCGTCGTTCGCGTCGTTGTTGCAGCCGACCTCGCTGCCCCGCGGGCCCGTCACGGCATCGAGGCACGTGCGGCGGATGGCGAGCACCCCGTCCCACGTCGGCGTGGCGAGCTCGAGCTTCACGCGGGAGCGCGTGGCGAGCACGATCTTGTACATGCGGTCCGGGCTCCCTTGCCCTTGCACGGGACCGGCGCACGAGATGGTGAACCTGTCGCCGGCGCCGACCGTCGTGCCCGTGGTGGTGACGTTCGGGCGGAGCTCGGGCGGGTTTTTGCAGGCGGCCTCTTGCGGCCCTACCTCTCCGCTCCGCACCTCGAGCTTGAACCGGCCGAAGGAGGACGCGGTCTTGGCGTCCACGAGGAGGTAGTAGGTCCCGGGCACGATCACCTCGTCCACCGTCGTGCCGCAGGCGAGCTGCGCCGTAGCCTCGCCGCAGCCCCGCGCCAGGGCCAGGACGTGGCTCCCCTCGTCTCCCACGAGTCGCGCCCGGAACCGCGAGCGCTTCGCGACCTCGACCCGATAGACCACGTCCGGGCCACCCGGGGCACCGCACTTGGCCACCACGTCGTCGCGCGCAGGGAACGTGTCTCCCTCGACCACGGCGCTCTGGATACTGGAGATCGGCACGGCGTCCGAGCACGACTCGCCCGACGTACCGAGCCCCTGCTCCGGCGCCGTCTCGGCCTTGAGGGTGAACCTGCCCGCGTGCTCGCTCGAGGTCGAGTCGGCGAAGACGGCGTACGAGCCCGCTTCGAGCAGGCCCGTGTAGGCGGCCTCCTCGTCGGCCACGGCGTCCGAGGAGCAGCCGACCTCCGTGGCCTCTTCGGCGCAGCGCTGCCTCACGTGCACGACCGGCGCGAAGTCCCCGTGCTCCACCACACGCACCCTGGATTTTGATGGAATATCGAGACGATAGACCATGTCGGCGCCCTTGGCGTCGTCGCCGCATTTGGCGTGGGCGTGATCGAAGGAGGCGGTCGTCGAGCCCGTCACTTGCGCGCCGGGGACGAGCGGCAGGGCGCGTCGGCACGCCTCGGCGAGCGTCGGCACCTCACGTGCGGAGACCGTGATCTTGAAGGCCCCCTCGGCGTCCTCGTAGCCGTCGACGAACACGTAGTAGGTGCCGGGATCGAGCACCTCGTCGACCTTCGACGGGCGCGTCGGCGACGAGCGAGGAGAGGCGCGACCCTGGACGTCGTCGTTGCATGCGACCTCCGAGCCGGGATCGGTGCAGTCTTTCCGCAGGTAGAGCACGGCGTCGAAGCGCGGCTCGACCTCGATCGCGACACGCTGGCGAACGGGGACGTCGAGCCGGTAAACGACCTCTTTGGCCGAGGACGTCCCGCAGGAGCCTTCGTAGAGCGCCTCGCCGTGTGCCGTCGAGCCCTGCGTGACCCCCGGGCCGAGCGGCGATGGGGCATCACAAGAGCCTCCCTGAGTGCTCGCGGCGACGTTCGACGACGACGCGGACGAGGCCTTCGGTCGAAGGTCGCCGCCCGACCAGGTCGCGGCCAGGAAGGCCCCGGATCCCTTCGCCATCTTCACGGAAACATTGTATTTTCCGGCCTCGTCGACGCACACGCGCACCGCGGCCTCCGCGTCCCGGGTCGTGTCTTTCGCGAGGAGCTTCCCTCCACCATCCTTGAGCTCGAGATCGATGTCGTCGACCCCCGTGCCGCCCATCGTGACCAGGGTCGTGCACCCGATCGGGAGGTCGACCTCGAGCTTCGCGGCGCGCCCCTCTGCGAGGGAGCCTCGCTGGATCGGTCCGGTCTGGACCATGCCCATCGCGGCGAGCGTGTTGTGGACGGCGGCGTACCGCGCCAAGGGATCCGTGGTCGTCGACGCGACGCAAGCGACGAGCGTCGTGAGGACACCGAGCGCGGCCACGCCGAGCGGAGAACGGCGAGCGCGAGGCTCCGGGGGCGACGTCGTCATTCAGCGGTACGGGTTATTGGAGATGTCGTCGGGGACCTGGCCGGGCGTGGGGTGCGCCTGAGGCTTGGTCTTGTCCTGGGGGGGGCGTTTGGTCGACTGCCACTTCGCCCACGGAGGCGCAGACGCGCTCGGCGCGGGAACGGACGACGCCGACCCACTCGGGACGGCGCTCGGCGCGGCGCTCGGGGCGACGACGGGAGCGCTCACGGCGGACGGGGCGGCGGACGGGGCCGCGTTCGTGTTCGACTCGAGCGACTTCCCTGCCGGCGATGCGCCTCCGCCGAAGCGTAGGACGAGCGCGACGACCGCGCCTCCGACGAGGCCTGCGACGAGCATGGAGGGCCACACCGGCCGCCGGCGGCGAGGTGCGTCGGGCTCGGTGATGCCCGAGAGGCTCGCCGCCGACACCGAGGTCGGGGCAGCGATGACTCCCGCTTGCGCAGCGGTGATGAGAGGGAGCGAGGTCGAGCTCGCCGCGGCGTGAGGGACCGAGATCGCGGGACCTACGGCCGAGGGGGACGAGCCCGACTCGTCGGCGCGACGGCCCTCGATGCGGGTGACGACGGAGTCGCTCGGCTTGCGGGTGACGCTCGACTTGCTCGGCTCGCTCTGCGCGAGCCAGGTGCGCACCGCGGCGCGTTGCTCGGTGAGCTCGCCGCCCATCAGGGCATCGAGGCATGCCGCGACGTCCTTCGGGGTGCCGACGGCACGGACCGGGCGGGCCGCCTTCTCGAGGTCGTTCGCGAATTCGGCGGCGGTGGCGTAGCGCTTCTCCGGATCGCGATCGAGCGCCTTCGCGACCACGGCCTCGATGCCGGCGGGGAGCGTCGGTACGAGCGTGCGGAGCTTCGGGATGGGCTCGGACAGCACGCGCGAGAGGGTGTCGGCCTCCCCCTCTCCCTTGAAGAGCCGCTTCATCGCGAGCGCTTCCCAGAGCACGATCCCGAGCGCGAAGAGGTCCGCTCGCCGATCGACGGCCTGACCACGCGCCTGCTCCGGGGCCATGTACGCGAGCTTTCCCTTGAGTTGCCCCGTGCGGGTCGTCGTCAGCCGGGCGGCGGCGCGCGCGACGCCGAAGTCGGTGATCCGGGTGGTTCCGTCGATCCCGACGAGGATGTTCTGTGGGGACACGTCGCGGTGCACGACGCCGAGCGGCTGGTCGTGATCGTCTTTGAGGTCGTGGGCGGCGTCGAGGCCGGCGAGCGTGTCGAGGGCGATGCGCACGGTCACGTCGACCGGGAGCTTCGCCTGCGCCTGCGCCGAGCGCGCCAGGAGACGCGCGAGCGTATCGCCCTCGATGTACTCCATGACGAGGTAGTAGCCCCGCTTGCTCTCGCCGACCTCTAGGATCGAGACCACGTTCGGGTGGTGGATTCGCGCGGCGAGGCGCGCCTCGTCGAGGAACATGTCGACGAACTCGGGCTCGCGCTGGAGGTGCGGGTGGAGCCGCTTGATCGCATAGAGACGCTGGAACCCGGCGACCGACGAGAGGCGCGCGAGGTACACGGTGGCCATGCCTCCGCTCGCGAGCTCGGCCACGAGCTCGAAGCGATCGAGACGCTCACCTTCTCCGTCGCTGGCAAGAAGCTTGGTCAGAGGCCCTCCGGGGGTCGGCGGCCGACCCTCACCTCGCAAGTAAACCACAAAATCGGCCCTCTCGCCGACCCCGGCGGCGGCACGCGCCCGAGAGACGCAAACGTTATGACTTAAAATATGTCACAACTAGAACGTCGCCCGCAAGCGCGGTCCGTCGATGCGGAGGCGAAGGCCCCCGGTTTTCGCCGGCGGGGCGCTCGATCCGCCCCAATCGGTGAGGAAGAGCCCCACGACCGTCGTCACGACCACGAGGCCTCCGGTGAGGCCGAGGCCGATGTTGGTACGGAGCTCACCCGCGAGGCCGCTCTTGTAGAGCTCGCAGGCCTCGCCCTGACCGACACATCCCTCCCGAACGGCGTCTTTTCCTGGCGAAGCGAGGGTATCGGCCCCCGAGATCGCCGTGGCCGCCCCCGCCGCGAGCGTGAGGCCGACCCCCACGAAGAAGACCGCCGGCGGCAGCCCGGTCGAGGCGCGCGGAGGAGCCTCCCGTGGCGGGACGGGCGACGGCGCGGGACCGGCCTGAGGAGGAGGAGGCGACGTCTCGCGCGGGGCGTCGACCGCGAGATCGTCCTCGGCGCCGGCGCGGGCGTCGAAGGCGCGAAGGACCGATTTTCCCCGCGAGAAACCGAACGAGAGCTCGTGTTTCCCCGGGTCGAGGTAGAGGACCGCCGTCGTGCCCTCCTCGAGCGTCCCGATGCGCCCGTCGACCCCGACGCTGCACGGCAACGAGCACGTGATCCGCACCTCGTGGAGCTTCGGACCGGCCTCGCGGAGCACGTCGTCGGCGAGGTCGCGGGTCTGGGCATCGGCCGCGTAGCGGCGCTTCGCGACGGCGGCGAGCGTGGCCGCTCGAGCGAGCTGCTTCGCCTGCTGGCGCGAACGAATGGCGTTGCGAAGCACCTGCGCGCGCGGGGCGTCACGAAACGCGTTCTCGAAGTGGAGCGCGGCGCTCTCGAACTGCTCGGCGAGGTACGCCCTCCGGCCGGCGTCGTACTCCTCCTCGGCCGCCTTCAAGCGATCGGGAGAGAGGGCCGGCTCATCGGCGCGAGCGAGGCCCCCGAAGGCGCCCGACGAGAGGGCGAGCCCACAGACGAAGAGGCCACGGACGACGGCTCTCGCGCGCATGCCACGAGAGTAGCCGGAAGCCGGGGCCTTTCGTCAATTCGCTCGTCTCAGGCCATCTCGAGGAAGAGGCGGTCCGGGTTCTCGAGGTACCCGATGATGTCGTACGCGAAGGCGGCCCCGACGTGACCGTCGACGATGCGATGGTCGAACGAGAGCGAGAGCAACATGACGCTCCCGACGACGATCTGACCGTCGCGCACCACCGGCTTCTCTTTCATCTGGTGGATGCCGAGGATGCCCACCTCGGGGAAGTTGATGATCGGGGTCGCAAAGAGGCCCCCCTGCGCGCCGAGCGAGGTGATCGTGAACGTCGAGCCTTGGAGGTCCTCGGGCTTGGACTTCCCGGCCTTCGCGTCCTTCCCTAGCCTGTCGATTTCTTTGGCAATTTCGAGTATGCTCTTGCGGTCGGCGTTCTTCACGACCGGCACCATGAGCCCCGCGTCCGTCGAGGCGGCGATGCCGATGTTGTAGACCTTGCGGTAGACGAGCTCGTTCGTGGACTCGTCGAGCGCCGAGTTCAAGACGGGGTGCTTCTTGAGGGCGGCCACGACGGCCTTCACGAAGAACGGCAGGAACGTGAGCTTGACCGAGGCCTTCTCGGCATCTCCGCGCAGGCGCTCACGGAGCTTCTTGAGCTCGCCCGCGTCGCACTCCTCGACGAACGTGAAGTGCGCCGCGGTGTGCTTCGACTGCGCCATCTTCGTCGCGATTTTGCGTCGCATACCGGCGAACGGCACGCGCTCTTCGGTCGCCGAGCCAGCGTCACCGAGGGGCGCGATCTTCACCGCGTCGCGGGCCATCGAAGGCGCGGCCGCTGACACGGGGCGAGCTTCTTCGCGCACGGCCTTCTCGGTCGGCGGAGGGGCGCCGCGCTTCGCGAAGGCCTCGACGTCGGCCTTGGTCACGCGGCCCTGAGGCCCCGTGGGGGGAACGTGGCTGAGCTCGATCGACAGCTCGCGCGCGGCTCTGCGGGTGGCGGGTGTCGCGAGCGGCTTCGCGTTGAAGTACGCCCCCGCCGGCGCGAGGGTCTTCGCGACAGGGCCGCCCATGCCCGGGAGAGACTCGCGAATGTCGCCCACGGCGGTCGCGGCCGGGCCTTCGTCTTTCGCGTGGGCGACCCCGTTCGTCGGGGCCTCCGCGGTCGCGCCTCCGTTGGCACCGTCGAGGTCGAACACGACGAGCACCGAGTGCACTTGCACCACCGTGCCGATCGAGCCGTGGGTCTCGAGGATCTTTCCCGCCTTCGGCGACGTGATGGTGACCGTCGCCTTGTCGGTCATGACCTCGACCATCGGGGCGTCTTCTTTGAGGACGTCACCCGGCTTGCAGAGCCAGGCCACGATCTCGCCCTCGGTCACACCCTCGCCGATATCCGGAAGCTTGAATTCCCAGCGCGCCATTGTCAGAGCCTCTTCAGTAGTTCGCCGTCGCCACGACCGCCGGAAGGATGCGGTGCGCGAGCGGGAGGTAGTCCATTTCGAGCGTGTACGGAAAGGGCGTGTCGAAGCCCGTCACACGGCACGGCGGCGCTTCGAGGTGGAGGAAGGCCTTCTCGTTCACGAGCGCGACGAGCTCGGCGCCGAAGCCGCACGTCTTCGGGGCCTCGTGGACGACGACCACCCGGCCCGTCTTCTTGACGCTCTCGACGACGGTGTCGATGTCGACCGGCCAGAGGGTTCGGAGGTCGATGATTTCGCACGAAACGCCTTGTTTTTCGGCCTCTTCGGCCGCGGCGATGGCCTCGTAGAGCATGGCCCCCCAGGCGACGATCGTCACGGCCTTCGGGCCTCGGGCCTCGCGGACCACCGCGGCCTTCGACAGCGGGACGGTGTAATCCCCCTCCGGCACCTCGCCCTTGGCCGCGCGGTAGACGCGCTTCGGCTCGAAGAAGAGCACGGGATCGGGATCGCGGAGCGAGGCGAGCAAAAGGCCCTTCGCGTCGTACGGGTTCGAGGGGCACACGACCTTGAGACCCGCGACGTGGATGAAGAGGGCCTCGGGCGACTGCGAGTGGTAGAGGCCACCGCGAATGCCACCGCCGACCGGCGTTCGGATGACCATCTTGGCGGGATACTCGCCGCCGGAGCGGTACCGCAACTTCGCGAGCTCACTCACGATTTGGTCGTACCCGGGGAAGATGAAGTCGGCGAACTGGATCTCGGGGACGGGCAAGAGGCCGTAGAGGGCCATGCCGATCGCCGTCCCGAGGATGCCGCCCTCGGAGAGCGGAGTGTCGATCACCCGTCCCTCGCCGAACTCTTCGTGGAGGCCTTGGGTGACACGAAAGACTCCGCCGACCTTGCCGACGTCTTCCCCCATCACGACCACGCGGTCGTCGGCGCGCATGGCGAGCCGGAGGGCGTCGTTGATGGCGGACACGAGGTTCATCTGAGGCATCGAGCGTTCCGTTCAGCGAAGGGCTTCGAGCTAAGCCCGAAGGTGAGAGGGGACGTGGGCGAAGACGTCTTCGACGAGAGACGCGAGCGGAGGCGGCCCGGCGCGCTTGGCGTCGTCCACGGCAGCGCGCACCTCGGCGTCGATCGCGCGCTCGGCGGAGGCCCGCAGCTCGGCTACGTTCGCGCCGAGATGCGCGAGGTGCCGCTCGAGGAGCGCCACGGGGCACGAGGTCTCGGAGAGCGTGATGATCCCATCCTCCGTGGCCTCGGGGGACGCGGTCACCACCTCGACGAGGGTCGCCCCCTCGCCGCGCCGCGCACGGGCGATCGCGGCGGAGACTTCGCGGACGACGCAGAGCACGTCGTTTCCGTCCACGCGGACGGACGGGAGGCCGTAGGCCTCGGCCTTCTCGGCGACGGTCGCGGTGGCCGAGAGCCCGCGGAGCCCCTCGACGACGACGACGAAGACCACGTTGGCCTTGGAGACCCCGGCGAAGTTGAGCGCGTTGTGGAAGTCGCCCGTGACGAAGGCCCCGCCGGAGACCATCCCGAGCGCGACCTTCGTGTCGCCTCGCATGCGCGCGGCCCACCCGAAGCCCGTCGCGTGAGGGAGCTGCGCGCCCGCGATCCCGCTCACGGACACGACCCCGTGCGCCCGCCCCGACACTTGGGTCGGCGGAGATTTGCCCTTCGTGACCGACGCGGACGTCCCCATCGCTTGATGCACGAGCGACGCCACGGGCACCCCTCGCGTCGCGGACGCCATGAGCTCGCGCGGGGACGGAAAGAGCGCGTCGCCTTCCTCCATCGCGAAGGCCGCGCCCACGATGCCCCCCTCACGGCCGATGGCGCTCGCGTGGAACGGAATGTCCCCTTTTCGCTGGAGGTCGACGAAGCGGAGATCCAGCGCGCGAGCACGGACGAGGGCGGTGTAGAGCGCCTGCGTGCCCGCGAGGTCGAGCGGGGAGGTGCACGAGGGGGCCAGGGTGCCGTCGTCGGCGAGGACACGTGCGGCGGGCCCGCCACCGAGGGCCGAGCCCCCTTCCCCGCCAACGTCGCCGGAGGTAGCCGGTTGCATGGCGGCGCACCTTACCCTATGGCCTCGCGCCTTCACCTCAAAATCCGAGGGGATCGCGAGACCTCCCGCACGACGCGCCGTGCCGTGCGTCAGCCGCGTGCTCCGGGGGCGCGAGGTGCCGCTGAATTTCGATTTTTGGACGGCCCTTCAGAGCGCCGTCACGGCGACACGCTCACGGTCGACGGCGGCCTCGGCGGCCTCGATGCTGACCACCGATGGGCTCGGGTCGCGGAGGAGCCCGCCCTTCGTGAGACCGAGGGACCAGAGGAGCGGCGACGGCGGAGAGAACCGGAGGTCGGCCTCGTGGAGGAAGAGGCGGCCGAGGTGCTCGCCGTACGCGCGCGCGAGCACCGGGAACGGGATGTTGTCGAACGCGAACGCGCGGCGACGGCTCGCGTAGGCCGAGGCGAGGAGCGCCCCGAAGAGGACGTCGTAGAGCGCCTGCTGGCGCAAAGGGTGGCTACCGAGCCCGAGCTTCTGGCACTCGCGGAGGAAATGAACGTTGAGCGGGACGTGGAACGATTCGTCACGCGTCAGAATCGTGAGCGCGTGCCGGAGCGTCGCGAACGACGCGTCGGTCCTCACGTGACGGAGCGCGAGGCGGTAGGTCGTCGACCCGATCGTCTCGAACATGAGGTTCGTGAGCACGATCGTGTCGACCCGCTTGGCGCGCGCGTAGAGCTTGTAGAACGTGCGCGTCGTGGGACCCATGGGGCGGATCTCCCCTCCGATGCGCTCGATGAGCTCCGTGAGCAGCTCGCGGTGCCAGCCCTCTTCGTCGCCGTAGAGGCGCAGGCACTCGCCCAGGTCGGGGTCGAGCTTGCCGATCTCGTCGGCGAGGGTATGGGCCTGCGTGAGGCCCGACTCTTCGGCCCGGAAGGCCGCGTTGAAGAACGCGATGCACGCGGCCCGCTCGGCTTCGTCGCGGAACTCGATCTTCTGCGAATAGTCGAGCTTTTCCTCGTACATACGCTCACGACGCTTGCGAAGCATCGAGAGCCACCAGGCCGTATCGCGGCGCCCTGCTCGGTTTTCCACGTTCCCCTTCATAACAAACGGCCTCACGGGCGCAAAGCGAGCCCGCACGGACGTGACGTCAAGGCGCGCGGCGGGTCGCCACGAGCAACACGTTGGAGAACGGGGTGCTCCCCCAGCACGGGACGACGCTCGCGTCGAACCCGAGCCGCTCGAGGCGGGGCACGAGCTCGCGCTCGACGTCCCGAAAGAGCACGCGCTCCCCGACGTTCACCCGTGCCCACGTCCCGACGCCCTCTTGGATCCGTGTCGTGAGCGACCGGAGGCCTCGACCACGATCCGCCTCGCGCACGACGATGCGCCCCCCGGGGTTGACGAGCCCGGCCGCGCGATCGAGGAGCGCATCTTGGACCTCGCGGGAGAAGTAGTGCAGGACGTCGACGAGCAGGACGGTGTCGAACGGCCCACCCGCGGCTTCGCGGACGTCCCCCGTCTCGAACGTCGCGCGGAGACCTTCGGCCGCCCGTGACGCGAACGCGACCTTGGCTCCGTCCCAATCGACCCCGTGCACACGCTCGGCCACCTCGGCCTCGAGCAAGAGCAGCGCGAGCTGCCCCCGTCCGCACCCGAGATCCAGGACGCTCCCGAGCGCGCCCAAGCCGGCGATGGCGGCGGTCGCGGGATCGCCTTGGAGCTTGCCCCGCGCGAAGTAGTAGTCGCCCTTCTTCTCCGCGGCGCGCTCGAACCTCCGGGCCGTCCTGTCGATCGCGTGCTCGAGCGGGGAAGACGGGGCCCTCCCGAAGGACCGGGCGATCGTGACGAGCCACACGACACCGAAGAGCGCGAAGACGCCCGTGACGAGGGCCCAAGGACCGAGCGACGTCACTTCCGCATCTTCTGCTCTCGGACGCGGAGGACGTGATCACCGAGCTCGGCGACCTTCACCTCCCAGGTCTCCTTCTTCATCTCGTCCGACCGAGCGCGTCGCGCCTCCGGTGAGTCTTCGCGGAGGGCCCTCTCGCAATGGGCGAAGAGCTCCTCGTGGGTGCGCCCGACGAGCACGGCCCCCTTCATTTCACCATGGGCGGCGTCGGCGTAGAGCGTGACCTCGGGGATGTCGGTCGAGACGACCGCGAGGCCTGCCGAGAGGTACTCGCGAAGCTTGATCGGGTTCACGTTCCGCGTGAGCTCGTTCTGGACGAACGGGATGAGCGACACGTCGAAGCCCTTGCAGAACGACGGGAGAGACTCGTAAGGCTTTCGCCCCAATAGATGGATATTCTTATACTTTTCGAGCCTCGAGAGGTCGACCAGGCTCTTCCCGACGACGACGATGGAGGCGTCTTTACGGCGCTCGGCGAGGTACGCGAAGAACTCGACGTCGACCCAGTCTTGGACGAGCCCGATGAAGCCGAAGATCGGCTTCGGCAGGTTGCGGATCTCCTCCGCGATCTCGGTGCGGGGGTCGAGGGCCTTCGCGAAGTGGGCGTGATCGACGCCGTGCGAGGCGAGGAACGTGTTGGGGTTGTACGCGCCCTTCCGCTCGAGGAGCGTTCGGGCCGTGCAGAACACGAGATCGACGCGCTCGCAGAGGGCGCGCTCCATGGCCACGATCTTGTCCTTGTCGACGTAGGAGAAGTGCGACCACTCGTCGGTGCAGTAGTAGACCGAGAGGCTCTCCCCGAGCTTGCCGACGTACTTCTCGGCGGTCGGCAAGAAGCTCCAGAGCTGGAAATCCCGCATGCCACGCCTCGAGCGCAAGAAGCGGAGGCTCTCGCGCAGGACGTGCTCGTTCACCTTCTGGGCGAGCTGGCTATGGGGAAAAGGCAGCACGATCGGCGTGTAGACGTCGAGCCCACCTTCGATGTGCTTCGGGCCCTTCGCGAAGCTCTTCAGCTTGGTGACGATCTTGCCCATGTCGCGGCCGCTCGTGAGCTTCGGCGTCCGCGTCGCGATCGAGTTCAGCCACAAGACCTTGTTGTCGCGGCCGAGGAGCTTCATCACATGGTTGTTGCTCGTCGGGTCCTCGCTCCAGTCCTTCGCGAAACAGACGATATTTTCCCCGCGCATCATGGCCCGACTATCGCCCAAAGGCGCGGCGGGCGCGACGGAAATGACGCGGGCCCCTCTCCCGCGACGTGTCCCGCTTGCTCGGCCGTCGCGGGATCCGATATCGGTGAGCGGTGAGCCATCGAACCCGCCAAGGTCTCGCGACGTCCACCCTCGCGCTCGCCATCGCGCTCGCCGCGTGCGAGCCGCAAGGCACGAGGGGGCCCGCAGGCACCACCGTCGACGCCAAGCGCCCGGCGCAAATTACGGCGTTTTCGCTGTCCCCGGAGTCTCTCCACGTCGACAAGGTCGGCATGCGCGGCGGCGCGCTCCGCCCCGATGGCTCCCTCGATCTCGTGTTCACGGCCACCGTGGTCGGGCCCGCGAAGGCGCTCTATCTCTCGGTCGCGAACGAAAAGTGCGACCCGGTCGGCGGTTTTCGGGCGACCACCTCGGTCGGTAACGAGCCTGCCCCCGCCGAGCTCGGAGGCGCTCTCGAGCTCGGGAGGATGAGCGGGGGCATCGGCGTCGAGGAGCAGGGGAAATTCGTCAACGCGGACAACGGAGCGGTCTTCCTGTCCCCGGGCCCCCACGCGGTGAAGCTCTACGCGCCGAACCTCGGCACCCTGCGCGAGGGCTCGGTGGTGTGTGCCTACGCGATCGGCACCGACGGCTCGGTCGCCCGCAGCGCGCCCTTCCGGTACTGATGCGGACCCTGTTTTTGCGGCCCGGGGCCCACGCCGAAGCGCCCTCTCTCGGCCTCTCCGGCCCCGGCAGGACGGCCGTTCGCGGGACGACGTACCGAGCGAAGCGCGAGCTCTCGCCGTTCGAGCTCGCGGCGGTCGTCTGCGCGAACGATCCTCCGTCGATTCAAGCGGCCGAGCTCGCCGCGGGGGTGCTCGATTTCCTCGGCCCGGTGGTGGTGCTCGCCGAGATCGGTCCGACGACGCCACCCGAGGTCCTGCTCGGCAAGGTCCTCCCGTTGGGCGAGGTCGTGCTCGTCGTAGCGGACGAGCCTGGGCTCTCGCGCATCGCCGCGGCCCTCGCAGGGCGGCCCTCGTTCCCGACGCTCACGCCGGGCGAGCTGGCCGTGCTCGACGAGAGGCGCCCCTCGTGCACGTTCCGAGAGGGAGCGTCGATGGCGCCGCTCCTCCTCGCCTGAGCCCGCCGAGAAGTTCACGGTTTCTTTCCGCGGGCCTCTTCCATAGACTCGCTCCACGATGACCGTACGCGGATGGAACGACAACTGGCAGCCCATCTTCGACGCGCTCGGGCGCTTGCGGCGCTCTTGGCCCACCCGAGGGTGGACCTGGGACTCGCGGCTCGTGTGCTTGACCTCTTCCTTCACGGTCGAGCAGGAGGTGCAAGCCAAGGCCGCCGTCGCCGAGGCGATGCCTGCACAATACACGCATGCGAGCATCACTCGGGCACCCCAGCCCCTTCAGGACGTCGTCGAGCGGTCCGGAGGCATTCGTGCGAACCAAATCGCGCTGTCGATCGGGCCCTCGGCGGGGCTCCTCGTGTTCGGGCTCTGGTGGCCCTGGGGAGACGGTGAGACCATCTCGTTCCGCCTCGGTCTCGCCGACGTCGACGCGGCAAAGGAGCCGAACCAGCGCTTCCGCGACCTCTTCGGCGTCTCGTTCTAGGACGTAGGACACCAAGCTCGTCCGGGGTGGCGCGATTTCGGGTTTCCGCGCCCCGAGCGCCGTGGCACATTTCCGCCATGCGGAGAGCGTCGATCGTCGCCGCCTGCGTCTTGTCGCTGGGCCTCCCGAGGGTGGCGCGTGCGTCCTCCTCCGACGAGCTCGTCGCGAGCGCGCGCCGGGCCGAGGCCGCCCACGAGGACGAGGTGGCGGTCCGCCGCTACACGGAGGCGCTCGCCCTCGACGGGACCCACGAGGAGGCCTGGCTCGCGCTCGGGTCGCTCCGCACACGGCTCGGCGACGTGGCCGAGGCCGAGCACGTGTATTCCGCATGCATCGCGCGGCTGCCCGGTTCGACGAGAGCGCACCTCGCCAGGGCCGACGCGCTTCATGCGCTCGGGCGCTTGCCCGAGGCCGTCGCCGAGGTCGAGCTCGTGGCTCGCGCCGACCCGAGCGTGCGCCGCAAAGTCGCGGGATACTACATGTCGGATGGTCTCTACCCGGCAGCGCTCGCGGCCTGGCGCTCGCTCCTCGTGAGCGGGACGGCCGACGGAGACGAAGGGCTCGTCAAAGAAGCGCGCGCCATGATCCGAGCGCTCGTACTGTTCGCCAAGCCCCTCGACCCCGCCGCCTACCCGACGTCCACGTCTCGTTCGCGGGTGTGGCTCGGCGTGATCGCGCGGCGCGGGGGCTAAGTCGGCGGTCACGGTTCTCGAGCCGGAGCTGCGGCCATTTTTTTCGCCGGGCCCCCAAGGTCGTCTCAGCGTGGGCGCGGCACGAACACCTTCGCTTCGAGCGGCGTCGTCCCGCGTAGGCGCTCGAGCTCGATGGCCTCGCCAGCGCTCCCGCAGAGCGGCCCCGCCCCGAGCACCTCGCCAGGAACCAGGGTGAGCCGCGCGCGCTCGGTGCCACCGACGAGCACTCGAACCTCCGCATCGTCCCGGCCGCGAACCCCGATCCTCACACACGTCACGGCCGAGAGCGGCAGTCCGAGCAGGGTCCGAGCCTCGGCGCCGGCGAGCGTGAACGTCCCGACCTCGACGAACCCCAGAGTGGCGACGCGGGCCACCTCGGCGCTCCACGGAACAGGCGATCCGGCGTCGACGCCTTCTTGCGGTCCCGCGTCGGCTTTCGTCGGCGAGGGCGCGCGTTGGGGCTCGTTCTTGCCGGCGTTCGCGCACGCGACCCCGAGCGCTACGAAGGCCCCGAGGACGAGCCGCGACCTCACGGGACCTCGATGTCCTCGTCCGGCTCCACCGCGTCCATGCGGCAGGTGCCCTCGAACGCGACGCCACGGTCGATGAAGAGCGACGGCGAGTGGATGTTCCCGACGACCTTCGCCGGAGCGTGCACCTCCACGGCGACCTTGGCGCGAATGTCGCCGATGACGGTGCCCCCGCGCACGATGACGGTCGCGACGGTGACGTTCGCCCGAATCTCCGCCCCTTCTCCCACGATGAGCGTGTCCTCGCTGCGGATTTCGCCGGTGAAGCTGCCATCGATGCGGACGACCCCGTCGAAACGAAGCTTGCCGTCGAAGTGCGTTCCGCGCCCGAGGAGCGCCGTGATCTCGCTGGGTTGTACACCGACCATGGGAGCTCCGCGACATAGCCCAAAACGCCCTTCCGCGGCAGCCGATTCCTGCGACGGTGGCTCTTCGGCCCGACTCGCGACCGGGGCGCGACCTCGGAGCGCTCGTCCACGCCATTGTCGTGGGATCCGCGAACGCGGGTTTGCTAGGACGGTGACCGAGGTCGTCATGCGAATCACCGTCAACGGAGCCCCCCACGACGTGCCCGAGGGCACGACCGTCCGTAGCCTGCTCGACACGCTCGGGCTCGGCGCCCTCGTGGCCGTCGAGCAGAACCGAGACGTCGTGCCCCGGAGCGAGCACACCACACGCCGGGTCGCCGAAGGGGACACCTTCGAGATCGTGCACTTCGTCGGGGGGGGCTGAAGAGCGGTCCGGCTCGCGGCCTGCCCGACTCTTCCGGCGGCCTCGGTCGCCAGGGACCTTCACCGGGGCGTAGCTCGGAGCGGCGTCGGGAACGCCGCGAATTTCTTTCGGGATATCGCGGATAGCGCTTGTCAATTTCGCGCCCACGGTCGACGATAAGGCGTAGCGCGAAGGGCGATTCCGTGGCCGAAAACGACACCGACGAGCCGATTCCTCCTCCGATCGCGACCGATCCGGAGGATGTGTCTTGGGCGCTCTCGACGGCCGAAGCGATGTGGTCACGAGGTGACGTGGCCGAAGCGGTGAAATGGCTTCGGCGAGGCGCCGAGGCCGCCTCCGAGGCGGAGGCCGACGAGCGGGCGCTCACGTTGGCCAAAGCGGCCGCGAACCTCTCGACACGTGTGGGAAGGCGCACGACATCGTCCGCGTCTCACCCCTCGGCCTCGGCGGCCGCGCTGCTCGAGGCTACCCCGCAGGCCGCCGCCGCGGCGCCCTCGAACCCTCCATCCCCTGCCTCCGCGCGACCACCGGGCTCGGCGCGGCCCCCTCTCCCGGCGGTGACGCCCTCCCGCGGGGTGACCTCGAGCTCGGGGCTGATTCCGCGCGTCTCCCCTCCGCTCGCGCCACGCTCCGAGCCACCCCCCTCCGCGCGCCCGGCGAGCGTTCCTTCGCGTGCGCCGTCCGTACCCGCGCCGGTACAGGCCCTCGCTCCGGCGGAAGAGGTGCTCATGCCGAGCTCCGAGGCGAGCCCCGGCGAAGGCGACGCCCACGACGACGCCCGCCGGTCGCAAGGAAGGGTGCGCCTCGCCACGCAACCGGACGCCGAGCCGACCGCCGGCGCCTCTCACGACGAGGACACGGGCACGCTCGCGGGAATCGGTCCAGGAGCCGAAGGCGAGCGCGAGGAGGAGTGGTCGCCCCCGCCCCCGTCGAGCCAGCCGCCGCCGCGCATGCCCATGGACGCCACGGCCCAAATGCCCGCGCTCACGGAGCTGAACGCGATCGAGGTCCTCCGTGGCCGCCGCCCGTTGAAGGCGCTCGGATCGGCGTCCGACTGGGACGCCCAACCGACCAAGACGCTCAGCGGCAAGGACCTCGCCGACCTCGGGCCTCCGAGAGCCCCGGTCTCGATCGAGCACGCCCCTCCGAGCGAGCGGCCGGCGCCGTCGTCGTCGCGCCCCGAGGAGCGGAAGCCCATCGCCACCACCCAGGCGGTGCGCTGCGTGCTCTGGAAGGACGCCAACGGCGTTCATGTCGCGCCCCAAGGCACACGTGTGAGCGCCATCTCGGTGGACGTCATGGTGGTCGCACTCGATCCCTCGGCGGACATCCGCGCCTGGCTCGACCCGACGCACCGCAAGTCGAGCACCTGAGCCGTTCGGCGAGCCCGAGACGCTGCTCGAATTCGCGCAAGAAGTGCGAGACCCTCTCACCTTCGAGCGTAACCACTCGAATGTACGTGTCTTTTCGCCTTTCGTGAGCGCCTCGCAGCTCGGCGCGCCGTCGTGTCGCACTGCAAAAGGACCGCTCGAAATCGATAGGGTTTTTGTCTATCGTGGTCGGCCCGCGCTGTTGCCTGCGGCGACGCTTTTGCCGCGGCAGCGCCATCACCCAAGGGTCGACGAGATGTTCGAGGAGTTCGGTATCAACGCCGGCGTCGTAGAAGAGCTTCACGCCCGCTATCTTCAGAGCCCGCAGTCGGTCGACGAGAAGTGGCGAACGTTCTTCGCCGAGCTCGATCGCCCCTATGCCCGCGCGAACGGCTCGGGCAACGGGACCGTGGTGGTCGAACGCCCCTCGTCCGCGCCCGCGGCCATGCCGCGCCAAGATCTCCTCGACGCCGCCGCGCTTCAAGGCCGGGTCTTCCAACTCGTGAACGCGTACCGCACGAGCGGGCACATGCACGCGCACCTCGATCCGCTCGGCGCGCCCCCCGAGCCGAGCGACGAGTTCGATCTGCACAGGTTCGACTTGTCGGCCGCGCAGCTCGACGAGACGTTCCCCACCGTGGGCATCGCAGGCATGCCGCCCCACGCCCCGCTGCGGGCGATCATCGCCCACCTGCGCGAGACGTACGGGAGCTCCATCGGCGTCGAGTTTCGTCACATCGAGAACGTCGAAGCGCGCGAGTGGCTCCAGAACAAGATGGAGGCGAGCCGCAACCGCCCGACGCTCGCGCACGACGAGGTGCTCCGCATCCTCACGAAGCTGACGGACGCCGAGAACCTCGAGCAGTTCATCCACAAGAACTTCCTCGGCGCGAAGCGCTTCTCGCTCGAAGGCGCCGAGAGCATGATCGCGATGCTCGATCTCCTGGTCGAAGAGGCGGGCAAACACGACGTCGACGAGATCGTGTTCGGCATGGCCCACCGCGGGCGCCTGAACGTGCTCGTCAACATCATGGACAAGCCCGCCCAAGAGCTCTTCGCCGCGTTCCGTGACAAGAACCCGGAGCGCTTCGTGGGCGGCGGCGACGTGAAGTACCACCTCGGGCACTCCACCGATCGCGTCACCGGGGCCGGAAAGAGCATCCACCTCACGCTCGCCTTCAACCCGAGCCACCTCGAGTTCGTGAACCCGGTGGTCGAGGGGCGTGTGCGCGCGAAGCAGGACCGGCGCAAGCGCAAGAGCGTCATGCCGCTCCTCATCCACGGCGACGCGGCCTTCATCGGCCAGGGAGTCGTCCCGGAGACGCTCAACATGGCGGGCCTCGAGGGCTACGCCACGGGCGGCACCGTGCACCTCGTCGTCAACAACCAGATCGGCTTCACGACGATCCCGGAGGACTCGCGGTCGACCCGCTATTGCACCGACATCGCGCGCATGATGCGTGTCCCGGTGTTCCACGTGAACGGCGAGGATCCGGAGGCCGTCATCCACGTCGCGCGCCTCGCGATCGAGTACCGGCAGAAGTTCGCGCAGGACGTCGTCATCGACATGTACTGCTACCGCCGCTACGGCCACAACGAGACCGACGAGCCGCGCTTCACGCAGCCGACGATGTACGCTGCGATCGACAAAAAGCCAACGATCCGGGATGTTTACGTAAGGCGCCTCCTCCAGTCCGGGCACATCGACGAGGCCCGCGCGAACGCCATCCGCGACGACCGCAAGCTCGTGCTCGACCGCGCGCTCGAGGATGCCACGAAGGGCGACTACAACAAGCTCCCGGCCGCGGGTGGTGGCCTCTGGGCCGGCTACAAAGGTGGCCCCGACGCCGAGACGCCCGAGGTCCCCACCGCGGTGTCCAAGGAGCGCCTCGTCGAGCTCTCGCACAAGCTCACGGCCCTCCCGCCAGGCTTCACCCCGAACGCCAAGGTGCACGCCCTCATCGAGGGGCGCGCGAAGAAGGTGGGCTCCGGCGCGACCTTCGACTGGGGCACGGCCGAGCACCTCGCGTTCGCGACCCTCGTGACCGAGGGGCACCGCATCCGCCTCTCGGGGCAAGACGCGCGGCGCGGCACCTTCACGCACCGGCACGCCACGCTCTACGACATGAGCACGGGCGTCCGACACACGCCGCTCCAGCATCTCGGCGCGTCGTTCGACGTGTTCGACAGCCCGCTCTCCGAGGCCGGCGTGCTCGGGTTCGAGTACGGCTACTCGCTCGACTGCCCGGAAGGCCTCGTCCTCTGGGAGGCCCAGTTCGGCGACTTCGCGAACGGCGCGCAGGTCATCATCGACCAGTTCATCGTCTCGGGCGAGGACAAGTGGAACCGCATGTCGGGCCTCGTGCTCCTGCTCCCGCACGGCTACGAGGGCCAGGGCCCCGAGCACTCGAGCGCGCGCATCGAGCGCTTTTTGCAGCTCGCCGCGCAAGACAACATTCAGATCATGAACCTCACGACGCCCGCGCAGATCTTCCATGCGCTGCGCCGGCAGGTGAAGCGCAAGTGGAGAAAGCCCCTCGTCGTCTTCACGCCAAAGAGCCTCCTCCGCCACCCGAAGGCCGTCTCGACGGTGGACGATCTCGCGAACGGCGCCTTCCAGAAGGTGATCGGCGACCCGGTCGTGGAGCCGAAGGCGACGAAGCGTGTCCTCGTGTGCTCGGGGAAGGTCTATTACGACCTCGTCGACGCGCGCGAGAAGAAGGGCCGCGCCGACGTCGCCATCCTGAGGCTCGAGCAGCTCTATCCTCTCGGAAATGCTCTAGAAACAGCGCTCGCCCCCTACCCGACCGACGTCCCCGTGGTGTGGGTGCAAGAGGAGCCTCGCAACGCGGGAGCTTGTTACTTCCTCTCGGCATGTTTCTTCCCGAACCTGAAGCGCCCGTACCAGATCGTGTCCCGCCCCGCCGCGGCGAGCCCGGCCACCGGGAGCAAGGCGAGCCACGATCTCGAGCAGCAGCGCTTGCTCGACGAGGCCTTCGGTTGAAGGGCTGAGGGGGGGCTTGGGCTTCGGCACGGAGCTCGCCGCCGCGGGGGTGCTGCTCGTCGGCATCGTCGTTGTCGCGTCGCTCGTCAACGCGTTCGCCAAGGACCACCGTTGGGTGGTCCGGCGGCTCGTCATTCTCTATGCGCTCTATGCGTTGACCCTCGGCGTGAGCTTCGTGCTCGACCGTACGGGGCTCGGGTGGGCGCGTACGGCGCGGGTCGTCGCGCACGCCTTCGCGACGTTCACGGCCATCAACGTGGTCGCGGCGGTGGTCTTCGATCTCGGGCTCCCGCGGCTCGGGCTCCACCCGGCGAAGATCGTGAGCGACCTCGTGCTCGGCCTCGCGTACGCGCTCGGCACGGGCGCGGTGCTCGCGGCTTCGGGGTTCTCCCTCTCGTCGGTCCTGACGACGGGCGCCGTGTTCTCGGCCGTGCTCGCGCTCTCCCTCCAATCGACGCTCGGGAACGTGCTCGGCGGCGTGACGCTGCAGCTCGACGGCTCGTTCAAGGTCGGCGATTGGGTCCAGCTCGAGAACGGGCGCCAAGGTGTCGTGCGCGAGATCCGCTGGCGCTGCACCATCCTCGAGACGCGCGACTTCGACACCATCGTGTTGCCGAACTCGCAGCTCATGACCAGCACGTTCACAGTGCTCGGCCGGCGGGGCGGAAAATCCGTCCCTCGGCGCATGAAGCACCTCTTCAACGTCGACTTTCGCACCGCGCCGACCCGCGTCGTGTCGGTCGTCACAGACGCGCTCCTCGCCTCCCCTCTCCCAAACGTCGCCGACGACCCTCCGCCGTCGGTCTGGTGCGTCGATCTCGGCCGGGACATGCGCCAGAGCTTCGCCGTCTACGAAGTGCGCTACTTCATCTTGGACCTCGGCCCCGACTCGCGCACGAGCTCGGCCGTCTTGTCGCGTGTCCACGCGTCGCTTCGGCGCGCGGGCATTCCGCTCGCCATGCCCGTCGAGACCCACATTCGGCTCGAGGGAGACGAGGCCGACGCACGACGCGAGGAGCGCCACAAGCTCCGCCGCAGGGACGCGCTGTCGACGGTGACCATTTTTCGCGCCCTCGAGCCCGAAGAGCGCGCGGTGCTCGAGGCCCAGCTCGACTACGTGCCCTTCACCGCGGGCGAGAAGATGACCCGGCAGGGCGCGATGGCGCACTGGCTCTACGTGATGACGTCGGGCGAGGCCGAGGTCCGACGCACCCACGAGGACGGCGAGACCACGAAGCTCGGGACCATCCAAGCACCTGATTTCTTTGGTGAAATGGGGCTCATGACTGGCGAACCGAGGATCGCCGACGTGGTCGCCAAGACCGACGTCGAGTGTTTCCGTCTCCGCAAAGAGGGCTTCGAGAAGGTCCTCCTGAACCGCCCCGAGATCGCGAAAGAGCTGTCGTCGTTGCTCGCGGAGCGGCGGATGTCACTACTCTCGGCGGCTGGCGAGCGCACGAAGTCACGCGGAGAGGAAGAGGAGCGGATCTTCGAGGCCATCGGGCGCTTCTTCGGGCTAAAGACGTGAGGCATCGATGACCCGACTCGTCGCTCTGGACCTCCCTCCCCTGTCCCCCGAAGCTGCCGTCCGTGTCGTGCGGGCGCTCGGCGGAAACCGCTACGTGAAGGAGAGGCACCACCTCGTCCACGCGTTCGTGCTCGCGGCCTGCGATCCGGTCGAGCCGCTCGTCGAGGCGTGTGCGTGGGCCCGCGCGGTGCTGGGCGATCCGACGATCGAGCGCGACTCGAAGGATCCGCGGCTCGTGCGGGAAGTCACCGACAAGGAGCTCTGCGCGGCGCTCGCCGCGTTCTGGGACGAGGACGCGCTCGCAGGGCGAACGAAGGCGCCGGGGAAGCTCGCGGCGCTCTTGGGCAGCATCGGCATCGAGCCGACCGGAGCCCCCCTCTTCGACGAGTCCGCGGAGGACGACATGTACCCCGTGCTGGTCGACGCCGGGTGGTCGCTGCTCCAGATCCGCGAGCTCGACCCCGAGCGCCACAAGGGCCTCGTCGAGTCCTACGAGCGCATCGAGCTCGAGTCGGAGATCTTCGAAGAGAACGCGGCCATCCCGCCGCGTGAGTACGTGATCGAGCTGCCGCTCCTCGGCGCCGAGGAGCTGCTCCGCCCGGTCGACGCGTGGGGAGACTTCCGTGATCCCTGGGTCGTCTGGTCGTCCCTCCCGGGCGCCTACGACGACTATCTCTTCCGCGGCGTGCTCAAGGCGGCCAAGGTCACGGCCGACGGGCTACCGTAGCGGCACGCCAGAAAGCCTAGCCATTTCTATACTTTACCTACTCCGTCCGGCGCGAGCGAAAGGACGTGGATCCCGCGCGTGGTATCGAAAGGGGCGAAGCCCGCCTTGCGGTAGAGCCTCACGGCCGGATTGTCCGCTTCGACGCTGAGCGAGAGTCGCTCGAGACCGCGCCGGCGACCTTCCTCGATCACACGATGGAGCAGCGCTGCGCCGAGCCCTCGCGATCTATGGGCTCGCTCGACGTGGATACCGAGCTCGGGCACGCCGTCCTCCACGAAGCCGTATCCAGGCGCACGCTCGTCGAGGAAGAGGACCCACACGACGCCCACGTCGCCCTCGGCGACGAAGCCGAAGTCGCCCCGCGTGGGGTCGAAGGCGGCATATCGGAGGAGCTCGGGGGACGCCTCGAACGCGGCCCGCGAGACACGCGCCTCGCCCGTCCAGTTGACGTTACCGAACGTCGCCTCTCGAAGGAGCGCCGCGTCACTCGGAGCAAGCGGACGGAACGTCACGTCATGCCTCCTCGGACTCGTCGGCCTTGGCCTCGTCGGCCTTGGCTTCGTCGGCCTTGGCCTCGTCGGCTTTGGCCTCGTCGGCCTTGGCTTCGTCGGCCTTGGCCTCGTCGGCTTTGGCTTCGTCGGCCTTGGCTTCGTCGGCTTTGGCTTCGTCGGCCTTGGCTTCGTCGGCTTTGGCTTCGTCGGCCTTGGCTTCGTCGGCTTTGGCTTCGTCGGCCTTGGCTTCGTCGGCCTTGGCTTCGTCGGCCTTGGCTTCGTCGGCCTTGGCTTCGTCGGCCTTGGCCTTGGCGGGCTTCTTCTTCGTGCCGACCTCGGCGGGCTTTGCCGCGTGTTTTGCGCGCTCCTCGGGGCTCGCGTCCCAGCTCGCTTGCACGTTCTTCCACACGAGACCGACCCACGTGAAGAGGCCCACGATCGAGAGAGCGGCGACGAGGTAGAGGACCGTAGGGCTCGGCATGGGCCCTATATACTCGAAGGACGGCGCGCCGTCGTGCACCGGAGATGTACGAGGGTGTCGTTCAGTGGGGTCGCCCGGCGTCGGACGCGTCGGAGGGCTCGACGGGCGGGGGCGGCGGCGGGCTCAACACGACCAGCACGGGGGGCGAGTGCGGAGGCAACGTCGACGGGTCACTGGTCGACGGCGTTGGACCAGCTCGTGCGGTCGCCGCGGGAGGCGGCGGCGGCGGCGGGCTCGTGCTCCCGCATTGCGCCGCGAGCAAGACCCCGCCGAGGAGGAGCGAGACCGTGATGGCCGTGCCGACGACCCACGTGCCGAAAGGTGGGGCCTCGACGGGCCGCGCGACCGCCGGATCCGTGGGCTCTCCGGGCGCCTCGGACGACACCGGCGCCGCCGGAGACCACGTGGACGGAGACCACCCCCGCATCGGCTCCGCGGGGGCGCGGGGAGCGTCGAGGGCCTTCGGGAACGGGGACGGTCGCCCCTCGGACGAGAGCGACGCCTGCTGCGCTCGCACGACCTCGGGTGTCGGGAAAAGGCGGGGCACGGTCGCCTTCATGTCGTCCGCCACGACACGCGCGCGCGGGGCCGGGGGCGCTCCCCGCGGTGTCTCCGGAGCGGGAGCGACGGCCTCGCCGAGCACCTCGATCTCCGAGGTCGCGTAGGGGGTCTCGGCGTCGGGCTGGGTCTTCCCGTGGGGGGACTCCTCGATGACCAGATCCGCGTCGCCGAGGCTCAGAGCGAGGCTCTCGCCGTGCGCATCACGCGCGCGCGTGAGCGAGAGAGACGAGGACATCGCGCCCGACAAGGAGCGCGTCGTGGCGCCGTCGTCGACGTGGCTCCGCGAGCCGCGCCGTTCGTCGAGATCGACCGACGAGATGCGGGCCCGCGAGCTCCGAGGGTTACCATCCGAGAGGCCGACGACGGAGCGTGCCCCGTCCCCGGAGAGGCGCAGCAGGTCGTCGCGAAGCTCGAGCGCGCTCGGGTAACGGCGCGCCTTGTCCTTCTCGAGGCAGCGCTTCACGACGTCGACGAACCGGGGATCGATCTCGGGAGGGAACGGCGGAGACGTCGACTTGATCTTGACCAAGATCGACGGGAGCGTGGGCGCCTCGAACGGCTGGCTGCCCACGACGAGGCGGTAGAGGATGACGCCGAGCGACCAGATGTCGGCGCGACCGTCGACGCTGCGCGACGCGTAGATTTGCTCCGGCGCCATGTAGAACGGCGAGCCCACCATCGTGTTCACGCCGGTCGTCTCGCTGACCTCGCCCTCGCGTTTGGAGATGCCGAAGTCTATGATTTTAACGGATTTTTCACCGTTCGGCCGATCCGAGAGGAAGATGTTCGCGGGCTTCAGATCCCGATGAACGACCCCTTGCTCGTGGGCCTCGGCGAGCCCCTCGCACACCTGGGCCACGATGCGCGCGGTCACGTCGACCGGGAGCCGCCCGCGCGTCACGAGGACCGACTCGAGGTCCTCGCCCTCGAGCAGCTCCATCACGATGTACACGGTACCGTCGGGCAAGAGCCCGGCGTCGAGGATGCTCGCGATGGTGGGAGCTCGGAGCTGGGCCAGGATCCGAGCCTCTCGGAGGAACCGCTCGCGGAGGGTCCCCTCGCGCATTTCGGCGTCGAGCATCACCTTGATGGCCACGGGCTGACCGAGGACGAGGTGCGTGCCACGCAGCACGGCGCCCATTCCGCCGCGCGCGATCACGGAGTCGACGCGATAGCGGCCGTCGATCTCCTGCCCGATGAGGGCGGTGACGCGCGGCGACTCTCCGTGGCTCCTACTCATTCGAAATGACCTCCCGTATTCTCACCCGTCTCCCCTCCCCGTGTCGACCACAACGCCCCACATCTCGGACGAATTCTCGCGCGGAACATCGTGGGCCCGCGCCCTCGTGGCCCTCGCGCTCGTGCTGCTCGCCGTTCTTTCCGCGGGCTGCGCGCTCCCGGGCCTCTCCGACGTGACCACGACCTACACGCTGCCGGCGAACGCCCCCGCCGACGTCGTCATGAGGGTGCGTCAACGCCTCGCCGTGGTGCACCTCTCGGCCGACGTGAAGCGCGAAGGCACGAGGCTCGTCGTGCGGTCGACGGCGGACCTCGGCCCCGACGTGGAGCGAGAGCTCGGCCGTCCCTCGGGCCTCGAGCTCCACACGTTCGCCTTCCGCTGTGCCCCTGCGTGCGAGGGGCCCGAGACCGCGCCCCCCGAGAAGGCCGAAGGGGACGTCGCGCTCGTTCGGCGGCTCGGGAACGGGTCTCTGTCGCGCGTCGTCGTGGGCCCGCGCGTCGCCGTCCTCGACGCGAGAGATCTGGACATCGTCCGCGACGGCGCCGCGCTGCGGGTCCACGCGCGGGAAGGCACGCCCGCAGCGGAGGCTTTGGGGCGAGTGTCCGGCACGACCGCGGTGCTCGCTTCGAGAGGTTTTGCCGTGTTCGTGGGGCGCCCCGAGGGCACGCTCGGCCTCACCTTCGGCGACGACCTCGTGGCCTACGAGCGCGCCCGCGCCACGGCGGCGTTCCTCTCCCTCCCCGCGCTCCCCGACCTCGGGGCGCCATCGCGGAGCGTCGCTCCTCCGGCTCCGATGCTCGCGGGGTTCGCCGTGATCCTGCCCGTCGTGCTCTCGCTCGTGTACGCCGCGTTCGTTCGGCGGTTCGATCGCGCCCACCCGGAGCCGCTCGGGCTCGTCGGAGTGACGTTCGTCATGGGGGCACTCGCGGCCCCCGCCGCCGGGCTCGTCGAGTGGGGCCTCTCTCGGCTCTCGCCCTACACGACCCCGGAGCTTCTCACGTTCGGTGGCCTCCCCAAGGCCCTCCCGCTCGCGTCGATCGGGTTCGCGCTTTTCGTGGGCTTGCCGGAGGAGGGCGCGAAGCTCCTCGCGACACGCTACGCGACCAAACGCAGGGAGTTCGACGAGCCCGTCGACGGGATCGTCTACGCGGCCATCGCGGCCCTCGGCTTCGCGGCGGCGGAGAACCTCGTCTACTTCGCCAGCGGGCGCGTATCCGCGACGTTGGTCGTCGGGCGGGCGTTCACCGCCCTTCCCGTGCACGTGTTTCTCTCGGGCCTCTGGGGCCACGCGCTCGGAGAGCGCCTCGTCCGGCCGGGAGCCCGCGTCGTGCCTTGGCTCCTCGCGTCGGCCGCGCTTCATGGCCTCTACGACGCGGCGATGAGCACGAGCTCCATGTTCGGAATGGGCCTCCTCGTGGTGATCGCGCTCGCCATCGCGTTCGTCGCCGTGCTGCGAAAGTCCCTCCGCCACGGTCCGGTCTCCGACGCCACGGTGCGGGCCGCCGCAGAAATCCGGCGCGTGCACGCCTTCGGCCGTGGCCTCGTTTTTCCACTCCTCGCCCTCCTGTTGCCCGTCCTCGCCGCGGTGCTGCTCGCGCTCGCGTCGGCGTGGGAGGCCACGGGCTCGTCCGCGACCTCGCCGTACGCCGCCCCTCTCGCGCTCGTCACCACGGTCATCGCCGCCGTCCTTTGGGGCATCACGTCCACCCTCCCGCTCGACGCCGTCGTCGACGGTCACGGTGTCACCTTCGCGGGGGCCGTACGGGCCTTCGACGAGATCGACAGCACCGCCATCGCGGGCGAGTACCTGGAGATCCACTCGCCGCGGGGAGACATCGAGATCGGCCCGGGGCCTCGGCGCGATCTCGAGATGCTCCGCGACGAGATCCGTGACTTCTCGGACCGGCGGGGAGCCCCCTCCCCGACCCCGACTAGTCAAGAAGGTTGACCTTATAGCACTGCGTCATTCAAAAAGAATTTACGGGGCGCCGTTCGGCGTGATTCGGTGGTCACTTCGAGAAAATCGGAGGCGCGAGGGGCACGTGACGAAGAAGACATCGGCCGAGGTCAGGCAGAAGCACAAAGAGTTCCTCTTCCCGAGCGTGGGAAACTACTACGACGAGCCCGTCGTGCTCGACGAGGGCAAGGGCCTTCGTGTGAAGGACCTCGACGGCACCGAGTACCTCGACTTCTTCGGCGGCATTCTGACGGTCAGCCTCGGTCAGGCTCACCCGCGCGTGAACGCGGCCGTGAAGGCACAGATCGACAGGCTCGGGCACGTTTCCACGCTCTACCCGACGGTCGGGATCGTGGAGCTCGCCGAGAAGCTCGTGAAGCTCGCGCCCGGCAAGATCGCGAAGGCGTTCTTCTCGGCGAGCGGCACCGAGGCTGACGAGACCGCCGTGGCGCTCGCGCAGATGGCCACGGGAAATCAAGAGCTCATCGCGCTCCGGCACGGCTACTCCGGGCGCTCGCTGCTCGCCCAGTCGCTCACCGCCAACGGCAAGTACCGGCAGCTCCCGTCGCAGATCGCCGCGATCAAACACGCGCACTCGCCGTACTGCTACCGGTGCCCCTACGGCGCGACGCCGGAGCACTGCGGGCTCCGCTGCGCGACGGACATCGAAGAGCTCATCCAGACCACCACCACGGGCCACATCGCGGGCTTCCTCGCCGAGCCGATCCAGGGCGTCGGCGGGTTCATCGTCCCCCCGGACGGCTACTTCGAGACGGCGGTCGCCATCGTGCGCAAGTACGGCGGCCTCTTCATCGCCGACGAGGTGCAGACCGGCTTCGGGCGCACGGGCAAGCACATGTGGGGCATCCAGCACTCGAACGTCGAGCCCGACATCATGACGATGGCGAAGGGCATCGCGAACGGGCTCCCCCTCGGCGCGACGCTCGCGACCGTCCCCGTGGCCGACTCCTGGCACGTCGGCAACATCTCCACCTACGGCGGCAACCCGCTCTCGACGGCGGCGGCCAACGCCGTGGTCGACACGATCGCCGAAGAAGGGCTCGTCGCCCACGCCGAGGCGATGGGCAAGGTCCTCCACGAGGGCCTACTCGCGCTGAAGGCCCGCTTCCCGAAGGTCATCGGCGACGTACGCGGGCGCGGGCTCATGCAGGCCCTCGAATTCGTGAACGACGAGACCACGAAGGATCGCACGCCGAACGCGGCCTTCGTGACGAAGCTCTTCGAGGAGACGAAGAAGCGTCACCTGCTCATCGGTCGCGGCGGCCTCTACGGGAACGTCACGCGCATCGCCCCCGCCCTCAACGTCACACGCGCCGAGATCGACGAGGCGCTCCGCATCTTGGGCGACTCGCTCGCCCACATCGTCGAAGTCCCCTGATCGCCGAGCGGTCACCGCTCCCCTCGCCCCAGTCGCGCGCGGCTCTCCTCCCGTGCGGGCCCGAGCTTCGAAAGGATCGTAGATGACGTCCCTCCTGAAGAAGGATCGCCTCGAGACGGCGCTCCACGACAAAAGCCCCTGTATTCGTCTGCCGAGGCCAAGGCCGAAGCGGACCGTTGCCTCTATTGCGTCGATGCGCCGTGCATCAAGGCATGCCCGACCGAGATCGACATCCCGACCTTCATCAAGAAGATCGCGTCGGGGAACGTGCGCGGCGCCGCGGCCACCATCTTCGAGCAAAATCTCCTCGGCCACTCGTGCGCGCGCGTCTGCCCGGTCGAGGTGCTCTGCGCCGGCGACTGCGTGTACAACGCATGGGAACGCGAGCCGATCCACATCGGGCGTCTCCAGCGCTACGCCACCGAGACGGCGACGAAGGCCGAAGAGGCGGGCGCGCCCAAGCTCTTCACGCCGAAGCCGAAGAACGGGAAGAGGGTCGCGTGTGTCGGCGCCGGCCCCGCGTCGCTCGCGTTCGCGGGCACCCTCGCGCTCGAGGGCTTCGAGGCCACGGTCTTCGAAAAACGCGCCGTGCCCGGCGGGCTCAACACGACCGGCATCGCCCCCTACAAGCTCCAAGCGGACGACGCCCTCCACGAGGTCGCGTGGGTCGAGTCGTTCGGCGTCACGATCAAAACGGGCGTCGAAATCGGCAAAGATATCAAAGCCGAAGACCTCATCCGAGACTACGACGCGGTGTTCATCGGCGTGGGGCTCGGCGAGGACACGAAGCTCGGTGTCCCCGGCGAGGACGGCCCCGGCGTGATCGGCGCGACGGCGTGGATCGAAGAGATGAAGCTCACGCTCCCGCGCGAGCACGCCAAGTCCCTCGGGCGCGTGCTCGTCGTGGGCGGCGGCAACACGGCCATCGACGTGGCCCGCGAGGCGAAGGGGCTCGGCGCCGACGACGTCGCGATGGTGTACCGCCGCAGCCAAAAGGAGATGAGCGGGTACGCCCATGAGCTCGAGGGCGCGCGCATCGAAGGCGTACGTTTCGTCGAGAACGTGGTCCCGCACTCGTTCGTCCGTGACGCCTCGGGCAAGCTCGTCGCGCTGCGCGTGTCGCGCGCCGAAGGTGGAAAGGCCGTACCGGGGACCGAGCACGACCTCCCGTGCGACCTCGTGGCGCTCGCCATCGGCCAGTCGAAGCTGCGCGCCATCGCCACGCAGTTCCCGGGTGTCACGCTCGACGCGAAGGGGTGCGTCGTGGTGAACGACGCGGCCACGTGCCGGACGGGAAACGAAAAGGTCTACGCCGGGGGCGACTGCATCAACGGCGGAAAAGAAGTGGTCAACGCCGTCGCCGACGGCCGAAACGCGGCCCGCGACGTCCTCGCACGTCTTTCGAAGGGATCCTGAAGATGGCCGATTTGTCGATTGATTTCGCGGGGATAAAGTCTCCCAATCCGTTCTGGCTCGCGTCGGCCCCGCCGGCCAACACGGGCGAGCAGGTGATGCGCGCGTTCGACGCTGGCTGGGGCGGCGCGGTCTGGAAGACGCTCGGAGATCCGATCGTGAACGTGTCGAGCCGCTTCGCCGCCGTCGACTACGACGGGCGCAAGATGATGGGGCTCAACAACATCGAGCTCATCACCGATCGCCCGCTCGAGGTGAACCTCCGGGAGATCCGTGAGGTCAAGAAGCGCTACCCGAAACACGTCGTCATCGCGTCGCTCATGACCGAGACGAAAGAAGACTGGCGCGTGCTCATCCAGAAGTGCGAGGACGCGGGCGTCGACGGCCTCGAGCTCAACTTCGGGTGCCCGCACGGGATGTGCGAGCGCGGCATGGGCTCGTCGGTCGGCCAGGAGCCGAAGCTCCTCCAAGAGATCACGAGCTGGACCAAGGAGTTCGCGAGGACGCCCGTCCTCGTGAAGCTCACGCCCAACACGGGGGACATCCTCGAGCCAGGCCTCGCGGGCGTCGCCGGAGGAGCCGACGGGCTCTCGCTCATCAACACGATCAAGAGCATCATCGGCGTCGACCTCGACCTCATGGTCCCCTACCCGCGCGTCGGCAAGGGCTCTTCGAACGGCGGCTACTGCGGCCCGGCCGTGAAGCCCATCGCGCTCCACATGGTGGCGGCCCTCGCGCGCGATCCCGGGATCCGCGTGCCCATCTCGGGCATCGGCGGGATCTCGACGTGGCGCGACGCGGCCGAGTTCATCGCGCTCGGCTCCACGTCGGTGCAGGTGTGCACGGCCGTGATGCACTACGGCTACCGCATCGTCGAGGACCTCATCGAGGGGCTCTCGAACTACCTCGACTCCCACGGCATGAAGAGCGTCAACGAGCTCCGCGGCCGCGCGGTGCCCGGGTACCGCGAGTGGGGCGATCTCGATCTCAACTACAAGCTCGTCGCCAAGATCGACGCGCAGAAGTGCATCGGCTGCCAGCTCTGCATGACGGCGTGCCACGACGGCGCGCACCAGTGCATCTTCCCCGGCACGGACGCCGAGCGCGAGCGCCCCCCGCACGCCCACGCGCACGGCAAGGCCATTCGCCCCCAGAGCTACGTGAAGGGCGCTCAGGCGGGCGACCGCGTGCCGTGGATCGACGAGCCCGAGTGCGTCGGTTGCAACCTCTGCCAGCTCGTGTGCCCGGTCCCCGATTGCATCGAGATGGTCGAGGTGCCGAACGGAAATGGCGCCGAAGAGACCTGGAACGACCGCATCGCCCAGGGTCGCTCGAAGCAGCCGGGCGGCATCCACGACTGACACGCTCGCGTCGCGCTCCTCCGTGAGCCAAGCGCGCCGCTCGGACCTCCGGGCGGCGCGTTTCGTCTTTCGGGCGTGGGCGGCGTAGTCTCGCCTGGCGCATGACGCCCTTCGAATCGCTCGCGAAGACCTCGCTCCAGCTCCGCGCGACGCGCGCTCGTTCGGAAAAGGCGGAGCTCCTCTCCACGTTCTTGCGCACGCTCGAGCCGGGCGAGATCGGTGCCGCGGTGGGGCTCCTCTCGGGGAGCACGCGCTTCGGCAAGGTGGGGATCGGATACACGACCCTCGGGCGCGTCGAAGCGGGCCCGGCGGAGATCGGCGCACTTCCTCCCTCGATCCAGGACGTCGAGCGCGAGCTCGAGGGGCTCGCGGAGCGCACCCCGAAGGACCGCGACAGCGCCCTCGCGAGTCTCTTCGGGAGGCTCTCGCTCGAAGGTCGCGGCGTGCTCTCCGAGATCGTGACGGACGGGCCGAGGCAAGGCGGCCTCGAGGGGCTCATGATCGCGGCGCTCGCGCGGGCGTTCGGCGCGAGCGAAGGGGACATCCGCCGCGGCGTCATGATGTCGGGCTCGGTGTGGGCCGTCGCCGCGGCCCTCGTGTCGGGCGAGGGCGTGCCCCCGGAGCTCCGCACGCTCGTCCCCGGCCGACCCGTTCGTCCGATGCTCGCCGAGGCGGCGAAGAGCCCCGAAGAGGCCCTCACGAACGTGGGCGGGGAGGCCCTCGCCGACGTCAAGATTGACGGCATAAGAGTCCAGATTCATTGCATAAATGGGCAAATCCGGGTCTTCTCTCGGGCGCTCGCCGATCTGGGCGAGCGGCTCGCGTCCACGGTCCGCGTGTGCCTCTCGGGGCTCGACCGGGACTGCGTGCTCGACGCGGAGATCGCCCTCGTCGACGCGGCGGACCGGCCCTTCGCCTTCCAAGACACCATGTCCGCGCTCGGCGAGGGGTGGGTGCCCGGCCCCGACCAGCGCCTCCGGCTCTTCGTCTTCGACGTGCTGGCCCTCGGGGACGAGGTGCTCGTCGATCGGCCCCTCCGCGTTCGGCGGAGCGCTCTCGTCTCGGTGGTCGGCCAAGGCGCCCGGGTCGCGAGCCGCACGGTCGCCTCGCCCGAAGAGGCCCGCCGCGTCTACGACGATGCCCTCGCCGAGGGACACGAGGGCATCGTGCTCAAGCGCCTCGACTCCCCGTACGTGGCCGGCGCGAGGGACGCGGCGTGGTTCAAGGTGAAAAAAGCGGAGACGGCCGACCTCGTCGTGCTCGCGGCCGAGTGGGGGAGCGGGAGGCGTCGCGGCTACCTGTCGAACCTCCACCTCGGGGCGCGCGCGCGCGAGAGAGGCGAGGACGGCCACGGCTTCGTGATGGTCGGAAAGACGTTCAAGGGCATGACCGACGCGATGCTCGCCCAGCAGACCGAGCGTCTCTTGGACCTCGAGACGGCACGCGAAGGCGGCCCGGATTTCGGCGTCGTCCACGTGCGCCCGGGCCTCGTCGCGGAGGTCGCGTACTCCGACGTGCAGAGGAGCGCGAGGTACCCCGGAGGCGTGGCGCTCCGGCTCGCGAGGGTCGTGCGCTACCGCGACGACAAGGCCCCGGCGGAGGCGACCTCGATCGACGAGCTCCGGCGGGCTCTGCCCCGGGCACCGGAGGCCGTCTCCCGGGAAAAAAAGCGCGGTACCCCTCCGTCCGCGCAGCTCTCGCTCTTCGGCCCACGCGGCGACGAGGCGCCCGAATGACCATCGTTCTCTTCACGGAGAGGCTCCGCCTCGCGCCCTTCACCGACGCCGAGCGAGCGCCGTTCGCGGAGCTGAACGCGGATCCGGAGGTGCGGAGGTACTTCCCGAGCGTCATGACACGCGACGAGAGCGACGCCTTCGTCGATCGCATCGTGGTCGACACGCAGGCCCATGGGTTCGGCCTCTACGCCGTACACCTCCGCGAAGGCCCGTTCGTGGGCATGTGTGGGCTTGGACGTGTCACGTTCGACCCGTCCGTCTTGCCCCCTTCACGCGGGCCCTACGTGGAGCTCGCGTGGCGCTTCTCGCGTGGCGCGTGGGGCCACGGCTACGCGACAGAGGCCGCGACCGCCTGCAAGAGGCACGGCCTCGATGTCCTCGGGCTCGACGAGCTCTTCGCCTTCACCGTGCTCGAGAACACCCGCTCGCGAAGGGTCATGGAGCGCATCGGCATGGTCCACGAGCCCGAGCACGACTTCGATCACCCGAGGCTCCCCGAAGGGCATCCGCTCCGGCGGCACGTGCTCTACAGGTGCCGACGTGACGAACGAAGAAGGGCCGCTCGCGCGTAGGCGAACAGCCCTTCGGCGATGTGCGTGTCCGGTCAGTGCCAGAGATCGAGCGCGAGCGGGGCGTCGAGCGACGCGGCCTCGTCCTCGTGGTGAGCACGAGGCGCGGCGGCGCTCGGGCCGTTCGGCTTGTACGTGTGCGCCGCGGCCGGGAACGTGCCGTCGCGGACCTCGGCCACGTAGGCACCGAAGGCATCGACCGCAGCATCACCCAACTCTGCGAAACGTTTCGCAAATTTCGGCATGTGACCGCGCACCATGCCGAGGAGATCCGTGCACACGAGCACTTGCCCGTCGCATGCCGCCCCGGCGCCGATGCCGATCGTGGGGATGGAGATCTCGTTCGTCACGAGCTCGGCGAGATCCGGCGGGATGGCCTCGAGCACCAGCGCGAACGCGCCGGCCTCTTCGAGCGCGCGTGCGTCGTCGAGGAGCTTCTCGGCGGCGCCCTTGCCTCGCCCCTGGACCTTGAAGCCGCCGAGGGCATGCACGCTTTGCGGCGTGAGGCCGACGTGACCGACGACAGGAATGCCCGCGCGCACGATGCGGCGCACGTGCTCGGCGACCTCGTCGCCTCCTTCGAGCTTCACGCTCTCGGCGAGGCCGTCTTTCATGAGCTTCCCGGCGCTCTCCACGGCCTGCGCGGGGGAGACCTGGTAGCTCATGAAGGGCAAGTCGCCGACGAGGTGAGCGCGCCCGAGCCCTCGCGCGACGGCGCGGCAGTGGTAGGCCATCTCGTCGAGGCTGACGGGGATCGTGTTCGAGAGCCCCTGCACGACCATGCCGAGCGAGTCTCCCACGAGGACCATGTCGACGCCGGCCTCGTCGGCGAGGCGCGCCATGGTGAAGTCGTAGGCGGTCACCATCGCGATCTTCGGGCCGGCGGCCTTGCGCGCGCGGAGCTCGGGTACCGTCACCTTGGCCACGCGGCCAGACGCATCTTTTCCGTACATGTTTACCTCCGGTCGCGGCTCGCAAAAGTCCGCGCCTGTCTCCCAGGCTATAACCTCGGCCGGAAGGCCGAACAAGGCGAAATCCCGGGCGTTCGCGCGAAACTCGTGCGCGCTCGCGGCGCCCGCTCCCGAAGCACCGGAAAGCGGGGTATAGCTCTCCGCGGCACCGACGATGAAGAGCGCCCTCCCCCGCCCGTCCACCCTCGCGTTTCTCTTCGCCCTCGCCGTCGCTTCCGGTGTCACGGGCTGCGACCGCGCCCCCTCGGCCTCCGGCCTCCCCGAGTGGACCCCGAAGGACCACGAGCGCGGCGAAGAGAGCGCCCGCGCCGCGCAAGGCCAGTCCCCCGCGACCGGAAAACCCAAGAAGGCATCACCCGAGGAAGAGGCCGCCGAGGTCGCCGAGCTCACGTGGAGCACCCAATGCTCGACGTGCCACGGGCGCGACGGCAAGGGCGACGGCCCTCAAGGGGCGATGGTAAAGGCACCTGACCTTACGCGCCCGGACTGGCAAGACAAGGTGAAGGACGCCGAAATCGCAGCGACCATCCGCGCCGGCAAGGGACAGATGCCCAAGTTCGACGTGAGCGAGCCCGTGCTCGCGGCGCTCACGAAGCGCATTCGGAAGCGCCGTGCCCCCTGAGCCCACGGACGCCGCGGACGGCCCGGTCGCGCCCCCCAAGGCCGCCGCGACCACGGACGGGCCACGGCTCGGGAAGAGATCGTTCCTCCTCTTCGTCGGGCTCGGGGTCGCGGCGCTCCTCGCGCTCGGCCCGAAGCTCCCGCGAGACCAGCGGCTCCGCGTGAAGCTCCCGGGTCACGCGGCGGTGCGCGAGGCGCGGATCGCGTGGTTTTCGACGGACGGCGAGCCGCTACGTGAGGCGACCTTCACGTACGCGCCCGGAGGGGCTCCGGAAGCACTTATCCATGAGCTTCGATTGCCCGACGGGGACTACGACGTCGAGGTCGAAATCGTCACGCTGGAAGGTCGCACCGTGTCGCGAAAACGGGTAACTGTCAGTGGCGCAACGACGACGCTCGACGTGAGCGTTCGTCCGTAGGCTCGCGCCTTCGAGTCCGCCGCCATGACATCCCCCTCCGACGAACCTCCTCCTTCTTCCGACCCCTCCGACGCCCCCATCGAGACCCGCGCGGCGATGCGCACGCGCGCGCCCGCGCCGGGCCTCGTGGCCTTCGTGCTGAGCGGCACCCACAAGGGCACGCAAAAGTCCTTGGGTGGCCGGCTCACGATCGGCAAGGCCCCCGACAACGACCTCGTGCTCTCGGACGACACGGTCTCGCGTCACCACTGCGAGATCCTGCGCGCCCCCGACGGCATCCACGTTCGCGATCTCGGATCGACGAACGGCACCAAGATCGATGGCACGCGCATCCGCGAGGCCATGATCCAGCCCGGCAGCGTGCTCAAGATCGGCGAGGTCGAGGTGAGCTTCCGGCCCGCCACGCAGCGGGTCGACGTGCTCCCGAGCGAGCGCACCGAGTTCGGCAAGGCGCTCGGAGAGAGCCTCGCCATGCGCACCATCTTCGGGGTGCTCGAGCGCATCGCCCCGACCGACGCCACCGTGCTGCTCGAGGGCGAGACCGGCACCGGCAAGGACGTGCTCGCGCGCGCCGTGTGGCAAGCCTCACCTCGCGCGTCGAAGCCCTTCATCGTGGTCGACTGCGGCGCCGTGAGCTACTCGCTCATCGAGAGCGAGCTCTTCGGCCACGAGCGTGGCGCGTTCACCGGCGCCGTGTCGAGCCGCCAAGGCGCCTTCGAGCTCGCCGACGGCGGCACGGTGTTCCTCGACGAGATCGGAGAGCTCCCCCTCGACGTGCAGCCGAAGCTCCTTCGGGTGCTCGAGACGCGCGAGTTTCGTCGCGTCGGCGGCAACAAAACGCTGCCCACGAACGTCCGCGTGATCGCCGCCACGAAGCGCGATCTCCAACGTGAAGTATCGCTCGGAAAGTTCCGAGAAGACTTGTATTTCCGGCTCGCCGTGGTGCCTGTCACGGTGCCCCCGCTGAGGTCGCGCCGCGAGGACATCCCCGCGCTCGTCACGCACATGCTCAAGGCCGCCACCGGGGGCGACGGGCTCAAGGTCACGGCCGAGACGCTCGCCGCGCTCGAGGCCCACGACTGGCCCGGCAACATCCGCGAGCTCCGCAACGTGCTCGATCGCGCCGTGTACATGGCGCAGGCCACGGGCGCGAACGAGGTCAGCTTCGTGAGCCTGCCCTCGGGCGAGCACCGCGGCAGCGCGGCCTTCCACTTCGAGGCCGAGAAGAGCTACCGCGACACACGCGCGAAGTACGACGCCGAGTTCGAGCGCGCGTACGTGCGCTGGCTTTTGGGCCGCCACCACGGCAACGTGAGCGCCGCGGCCCGCGAGGCCAAGATGGACAGAAAGCACCTCCACGACCTCGCGAAGAAACACGGCCTGCGCGGCAGCGATCCCGACGACTGAGCGCGGCGCGCGAGTGGGGCGAGGGGCGCGAGAGCCTCACCGCGGAGGCTCTCGCGGGCACATGTCACCAGGACCCGGTGTTGGACATCGAGGCCCAGGGCTCGGCGGGCGCGAGCGCGGGGCCACGTTGGAGCAGCTCGATCGAGTGGCCGTCCGGCGACTTGACGAAGGCCATCTTGCCGTCGCGCGGGGGCCTGTGGATGGTGACGCCCTTCGCCTGGAGGTCGGCGCACGTCGCGTAGATGTCGTCGACGGCGTACGCGAGGTGCCCGAAGAAGCGCCCCGTCGGATAGGGCTCGGGCTCGTCCCAGTTGTACGTGAGCTCGACCTGGGCCGTGTCGCCCTCGGCGCCCGACGAGAGGAACACGAGGGTGAACTTGCCGGCCGCGCTCTCGCTGCGCCCGACCTCCACGAGGCCGAGCTTCTTCACGAAGAAATCCAGAGCGACGTCGAGGTCTTTCACGCGGAGCATCGTGTGGAGAAATCGCATGCCGGCACGGTACGCCGATGCGCTCGGGCGCGCGACATGCCGCTTGCACCCAATAAAAAGCACACTACACTCTTTCTTATGTGGTCATACCTCAAGGTGCTGCTCGAGCTCGTCGAGACCCGCGGGCGTTGTTATTGGTCGGTCGGCGGGGTGTTCGACCGGGAGGAGTGCCGCGCGATCCGCGACCACATCGACGCCCTCGGGCCGGCCCTCGCCCCCGTCTCGCTCCCGGGCGGCCCCACGGTGCGCGAGGACATCCGCACGAACGAGCGGGTGATGTTCGAGGACGCGGCGCTCGCGGGGGAGCTCGTGTCGCGGGTCGCCTCGACGCTGCCACCCTCGCTCGTGGGACGGCCGCTCTCCGGGGCCAACCCGCGCCTCCGTGGCTACCGGTACCGCGAAGGCCAGGTGTTTCGTCCACACTACGACGGCTCGTACCGGCCCTCCCCCACCCTCGGCTCCGAGCTCACCCTGCTCCTCTACTTGAACGACGGCTTCGAGGGCGGCGCCACACGCTTCGTCGACGACGGCGTCGACGTGGTGCCCGAGACGGGCAAGGTGCTCGTGTTCGCGCACCACCTCCTCCACGAAGGGGTCGCGGTCACGGCGGGCACCAAGTACGTGCTCCGCACCGATGTGATGTACGGCGCGTGAGCCGTCAGAACGTCGCGCCGCCGCTCAGCCCGAAGAGGAGCGCGCGCGCGTTGCCCACGGGCTGCCCGCCGAGCGTGTACTCGTCGTACGAGAAGAACTGGACGCTCGCGGAGAGCCCGACGCGGAGCCCCTGGATGAAGCCGAGGTACTTCTTCTTGTCGGCGGTCACGCCGTACCCGAGGCGGAGGCCCGTGAGCACGCTGAAGAAGGGAGAGAGCTCACGATCGCCCGTAAAGTACTGGCCTTTGGGCCCGAGAGGCGCGTCGCCTCCGGTGTAGTCGTCGCTGAAGAAGAGCGCGCCCGACTGTTTGTAGAAGCGGCCCACCGCGGTGAGCCTGAGGCTCTCGAAGGCGATCTTCTCGAGCTCGAGCTCGCCCGTGCCGCTCTTCACGCCCCAGCTGTCGGCGTAGAGGCGCGCGCCGAAGCGGACCGCGAGCCGCAGCGACCGCAAGAACACGTTGCCGCGGAAGGCGAGCGCGTGCCTCGCGCGATCGTCGGGGTGGTACTCCTGCGCGCGCTGCCCCTGCCCGATGATGACGCTCCGGTACGGGTTCGACAGAAAGCCGTTCTGGAGCTGCGCCGTGTAGACGAGCTGCGTGACGAAGATCGGCGTCCACGCCTGGCTCCAGCTCCCTTGGTACCCGTCGACCCCGATCGCGCGCGTCGTGCGGAGCGGGTCGTCGGTGAAACACCCGTCGGAGCTCTCGAGGGCGCGGAAGCGCGTCGAGGTGTCGTTCGCGCCCTGGATGCGGTCGCAGACGCTGTCGAAGTTCCGGGCGTAGCCGAGCTCGAGCTGCGTGTTGTGCTCGAAGATCTCGGTCTTGGCGCCGATGTTGAACGCGTGCGATTTGTAGTCGTTCTCGGTCGAATAGTTGTAGTTCGCAAGGAACGTGACGTCGCCCTTTTTGAGCGAGAACCCGCCGCGCGGGGCGTGGCGAAAGTCTTGGACGCTCGCCGCCGTGATCACGTCCGCGCCGGGGTTATTGGCCGCGTAGGCCGAGCCCGCCTTCACCGAGACGCTCGCGCCGCTCACGACGTCGGCCTCGTAGCCGCCGCGCACGGTGAGCCACGAGGTCGGCCGCACGGTGAGATCGACGCCCGGCGTGAGCACCGTCATGTTCGTGCGGGTCGGAGCCTCGTGGTAGACCGTGTACGAGCCCGCGACCTCGGCCACCTGAGCGTGCGCGACCCGCTCCCCGGCCACGAGGGTCAGGGCGAGCACGGACAGTCGCAGTCGAGCGGAGGGCCTCATGATCAGTTGCAGCCGCAGCCCCCTCCGGTGACGCCCGCGCCGCCGTACGAGCCCTCGCGGTTCTCGATCGCGTGGCGGACCTGCGCGGCCTGCGGATCACTCTCGAACTGCATCGACGGATCGGCGAGCACGGCACGCTCCTGAGGCTTGACGGTGACGCACCCCGAGGCGAGGGTCGCGACAAAAACCAGAGCGATTTCGAGATGTTTCAAAAGTACGCTCCTAACCCGAAGGAGAACGTCTGGGCGTTCTTGAGGCCCTCGGTGGTGAAGAGAGAGGCGTTCGTGACCTCGAAGCGCGTGAGGATGCGCCCCCGCAGCGCGAGCATGAAGCCGCCCCCGGCGCGGGCGAGGTAGAAGCGCTCCTTCGCGAGCACGAACGAGTCGGCGTTCGGGAGCACGCGGAGCTCGCCCACGCCGAGCCCGACGAAGGGCGAAATCGGCCACGAGGGCGCGAGGTTCACCTGCGCGCCGCCTCCGTAGAAAATCTGAGCGCCGTCGGCCGTGAGCGCCGCCCCGACGAAGCCGTTCAAGGTGATGGTCTCGTGGAGGACGAGCTGCGGCACGAGCTCCATGTACCCGAAGCCCCGGAACGAGCCGTCCGCGATCGGGATGCGCAGCACGCCGCCGACGATGTTGAAGCCGGCGACGGTGTCTTTGAGAGGAGGGGGCGCGAGCAGACCGGGACGTGACGGGGCGTCGGCCTCGCCGGGCTTCACCGCGAAGGGCTCGACCTGCGCCCCGAGCACGTACGCCGTGCGCCCGTCGGCCGTGACGATGCGGAGCCAGAACCCCTCTCCTTGACGACCGTCGAGGGCGAGCGTCTCCCCGCGTCGGGCCGTGCCGATGACGCGGAAGGTGGCGCCTGGGCCCGACCGGAGCTCGAGCTCGTCGACCACGACCCTCGCGAAGGCCTCGGGGCGGTCCTCGGCGGAGGCCGACGCCGGCGCTCCCACGACGAGCACGAGGCCCAAGAGGACCGCGCAAACCGCCGAAATCCTCTTCATTTTTGCGCCCATGCGCGGAGGACGTCGGCCGCCGGGTCGTTCTTCGGGAAGATGGCGCGCGGGTGGTTCGCGCCGGTGGGGCGCACGAAGATGGGCGCCGCGTTGATGTCCCGGCTCATGACGATGGACGCGGCCTCGAGGTTCGCTTGCGCGGGGCTCCCGGCGCCGACTTGAGAGCGGTTCACGGGGCGCTCCCCGCCGCCGCAGTCGACCGGGGGGTGCTCGACGAGCGCCATGCCGCTCACGGCGGACGGGTTGAAGTGGCAGCCGCCTGCTCGGTCGCCTTGGCCGGGATCTCCCGACCCGCACTTCTTGGCGAAGAGCACCTCGGGCTCGACCTTGCAGAAGAAGAAGTCCGGATCGAAGCGCTCGTCGGCCACGACGAAGCTCGGGCCCGGGTCGATCGTCTCGCACGCCGATGCCGAAACGGTAACTCCGACGAGCAGAACGGCCGCACCGAAGCCGCGAGGCCCGGAGGCTCGTCTCGTCAGGTCGAGGACAGCGTGGCGCAAGGCATGCGCCGCTCGGGAGAAGGTCATCCGCACCGGTTCCACGCGGCCGCGCCGCACACGACGACGATAGGGCCCTCCAGGCCCGGAAGGCTACGGAAAACCGGGCCCCCTCGCGTTTCGCTGACCATGGTCATCCACCACGCGACGCCGAGCTCGTCTCACGGTCCCCGCGTGGCGAGGCCGGGGCGCGCCGCGTGGGGTCTTTCGGCACGGAAGCGGGGTTGTGTGCGGCGCGTCCCCCCGAGGACAGCGCCGTGTCCGCCATGCCTCACCTTTGGATTTCCCGGAAGTCAAGAAAACGACCAACTTCGCGAAACCATGGAAAGAAGTGAAATGTCCGCCACTTGGCCTGGATCATGGAACCTGATGGTCGAGCCGCCCTCGACGTTTTCCGTTGCACCCCTGACAGCGAAGTCAGTACAAGTTTGGCCGCGGCGCCGAAGTGTCGTATCTTATCCTACATGTCGGGTAGCCGCATGGCTCCCGGCGCGACCTAGGCCCCCCCTCCGGAGCCCCCGCTCCGACGGAAGCGAGAAGCATGAAACTGACCCACTGGTACCTCGCCGCCATCGCCCCCATCGCCATCGCCGGCTGCTCCGGCGCGCTGCTCGGGCACATGGCCGTCCTCGCGCTCACCATCGGGATTTTCGTCGGCACGCTCTCTCTCGGCCGCGCTTCGGCGCAAGGCCAGCTCCCCCAAGCTCAAACCCAGCAGGTCGAGAAGGCCTGACCGACTCTACCTCCTGCCTGCGCGTAGCTCCCGAGACGCGTACGCGGGAAAAGCACGGTTCCTTCCCTCGTGGCTCGACGCCCCCCACCCCATGACGCGACGACGCGCGGGGCCAGGGGCGATGCCGGTGGGAAGGGCCGCGGTTCGTCCCCTCGGCCGAGCCTCCGCCTGATACGGTCCTACCGATGAGCGGCCTGAAGCGCCTCGAAGACTTCACCCTCGCCGACCTCGAAGCCGTGCGCCTCGTCCTACGGGGCGACTCGGTCATCGACTGGCACCGGCTAAACTTCCGAGATCGCGCCGAAATCGACGAGTTTCTGCTCTCGCAGGAGCTCCGCCCCGAGGTCGCGTCCGACCGAGCCCGCATTCGCGCCCTGAGGGCCGAGGCGATAGGCTACCTGCGTCGCCACTTCGAGTACCCGATCCCGAAGCCGGTCGAAGAGGCGTCGGTCGAGGAGCTCTTCCACCTGGCGGGTGGCAAGGGACACAGGCAGATGTGCGCCTGCTCGATCCTGAAGTGCATGCACATCATCCATCACCTCGAGGGGCGCGAGCTGCTCTTCCTCCTGCCGATGTCGGACCAGGAGCTCTTCCACCTCGTCGAAGAGAAGGTCTACCGGGTGATAGGCGGCATGCTCGCCGAGGGCTTCCCCATCACCGAGCTGGTCGGCGGCCGCAAAAACAAGGACTCGCTCTACACGAAGCTCCTCTCCAAACAGGAGACGGTCGCCGCCCAAATCTACGACAAGCTCCGCTTCCGTATCGTGGTCCGCGACCAGGAGGACATCTTCCCGGTGCTCCAGTACCTGACGAAGAAGCTCTTCCCGTTCAACTACGTGGTGCCCGGCCAGAGCATCAACTCGATCTTCCACTTCAAGAAGTACTGCGCGCAGAACGCCCACCTCGGCCCGATGCTGCCGGAGATGCAGGCCGGGCGCGACGAGGACTACACCCCGAGCGACAACGTGTTCTCGGCGGCGAGCTACCGCGTCATCCACACCGTGGTCGACATGCCCGTGCGCCTCCCCCCGAGGGTCCTCGAGCTCGCCCCACCCGGCGCGGCCGCCCTCGGCCCGATCGTGTTCGTCATCTGCGAGTTCCAGGTCATCGATCGCCAGACCGAGGCCACCAACGAGCTCGGCGACGCGTCGCACGCCAAGTACAAGGAACGCCAGAAGAAAGCCGTCATGCGGCGCCTCCAGCTCGGCATGCGCGAGATGAAGGTGCCGGGTCGAAAACGGAAGGCGTGAGGCCCGAAGGCCCTCAGTGCACGATCGCTAGGAGGAGCGGCGCGACGAGCCCGAGGAGAAGGAGCACGACGACCGAGCCTGCTACGGCGAGCCCCGTCGCGTAGCCCCGCTCGTCGTAAGCGACGAGGGCCGCATCGTAGAGGGCGACCTCGTGAGGGCGAGAGACGCGCGCCGCCTCGCGCTCGACGCGTAGCTCCCCGAGGCGACGGTAGACCCGTGCGGCGTAGGGCACGGCCTCGAGCGGGTTGCGCGGCGCACGGCCGTAGGCGCCGAGGAGGCTCGCTTCGTCGGCCCCGACGAGCGAGACGGGCGCCGGGGTGGTCTCGCGGAAGACTCCGGCGGCACCGGCCGAAACCTTTGATTTTCCTACATTTTCGGCCAAAGTGGAGGCTCGCGGACCGAGGTCGAGCTCCGGCAGGGGGCGCGCGGACGGCGCCGCGGGGCGGTCGGGGGGCGCGAGGGGCGAGCAGCGGGCGCACGGGGCCCCCTCTTCGGAGGTGACCGAGCCACAAACGGGACACGCCGGAGCCATCGCTCGTGGAGACTACCAGCGGCCCGCGCGACGCGACCAGTCGGGCGACTTTTTTTCCGACGAAGTCCGTGTTTTCGGGCCCCCTCCGGGCTAGGCTCCCGCCCATGCGACTCTTCGCCAGCAAGGCGCTCCCGATTGCTCAAGACGCCGTCCGCGCGTTGCTCAAGTCGGAGAGCATCGAAGCCGAGTCCCCGAACGAGGTCATCGCCGACGTCGAGGCCGTGTTGAAGTCGTACGTCGAGACCGAGCGCGAGGTCTCCGAGAAGACCCGCGATCTCCTCGAGCGGACCGGCCGCGGAAACGCCGAGTTCGGTCGCGTGAAGGCCCAGATCGCGGAGTCGAAGGGCATCAAGGTCGGCGACGACATGCTCGACTACCTGCTCGACCAGGTGGTCGAGGCCTTCCACCACTCGGCCCACGTCGACGAGATTTTTGCGCAAGATCATGAACTTAGGCGCGCCATGGTGCCCCACTTCAAGCGGCACCTCGCGGTCGACGAGGGGCTCGACGCCGAGGTACGCCTCCAACTCCGTCACCTCCAAGAGGGCACACGCACCTGGGACGTCGAATACGCCCGCGTGATGGAAGCCGTCCGAAGGAAGCGCGGGGTGTGAGCATGGATCCGGTCTCGTCTCCCGCCCCTTCGTCCGCGTCGGCGTCACCATCCCGTCGTCTCGTCGGCGCCGACGATTTCCTGCTCTTGATTCTCTGCTCGCCGAGCGGCGCGGGGAAGACCACGCTCACACGCCTGCTCGAGGAGCGCTTCCCGGATCTGCAGTTCTCCGTGTCCCACACGACGCGGGCGCCGCGCGCGAACGAGGTCAATGGGCGCGACTACCACTTCGTCGATCGCGCGCGCTTCGAGGCCCTCGTGGCCGAGGACGCGTTCGTCGAGTGGGCCGAGGTCCACGGGAACCTCTACGGGACCTCCCGGAGCGAGATCACCCGCGCGAAGGCGCTGACGACGCCGGTCCCTTGCCGCGGCATGATCTTCGACATCGACTACCAGGGCGCGCGCCAGATCCGAGCCACCCTCCCCGACGTGACCTCGGTCTTCATCCTCCCGCCCTCGATGGACGAGCTGCTTCGCCGCCTCCGAGGCCGCGCGAGCGAGCCCGAAGAGGTGGTCCAGCGCCGCTTCCGCGTGGCCGAGGGCGAGATCGAGCACTACGGCCTCTTCGACTACCTCGTCGTCAACGACGAGCTCTCGCACGCGTTCGACGAGCTCTCGAGCGTGATCGTCGCCGAGAGGGCCCGGAGGAGCCGCCGCGCGAAGCTCGCCGAGGCGCTCCTCCGCCGAGGCGCCCTCCCCCGCTGAGCCCCACGAGCCCTCCGTCGCGGGTGCGCGAGCGCGCGCCTCGTCCGACTCCGGTCTCCTCTTTCGTATCGCCCGTGTCCGACTCTTTTTTCCGAAGGTAGCCTCACGTGAAAAGCCCTCTCCTCATCGTCGGTTCGCTCGCTTTCGACGATCTCGAAATGCCCACCGGCTCGTTCAAGAACGTGGTCGGCGGAGCCGCCACGTACTGCTCGCTCGCGGCGTCCTTCTATGCGCCCGTCCGCATCGTCGGCGTCGTCGGAGAGGACTTCGGCGACGAGACGCTCGCCGACCTCAGGTCCCGTGGCGTCGACACCGAGGGGGTCGAGCTCGCGAAGGGCAAGACGTTCCGCTGGCACGGCCGCTACGCGCCCGACCTCATGAGCCGCACGACGCTCGACACGCAGCTCAACGTGTTCGCCGACTTCCGCCCCAAGATCCCGGCCGCGTACAAGAGCACCCCGTTCGTGCTCCTCGGCAACATCCACCCCGCCCTCCAGTCGAGCGTGCTCGACCAGGTGGAGAAGCCCAAGCTCGTCGCCGCCGACACCATGAACTTCTGGATCTCGGGAGAGCCGAAGGCCCTCGCCGACCTCCTGCGGCGCATCGATCTCCTCATCATCAACGACGAGGAAGCCCGCGATTTGTCTGGCATTTCCAACATTTTGAAGGCTGCGGCCGACATCCGCAAGCGCGGCCCCGGCAGGCTCATCATCAAGCGCGGCGAGTACGGCGCGCTCCTCTTCGACGACGACGGCGTGTTCTTCGCGCCCGCCTACCCCCTCGAGCAAGTGCTCGATCCGACGGGCGCCGGCGACTCCTTCGCCGGTGGCCTCATGGGCTCGATCGCCGCGCTCGGTGAGGTGACGCCCCTCGGCCTCCGGCGAGCGATGCTCTTCGCGTCGGCGATGGGCTCGTTCTGCGTCGAGGACATCGGGCCGACGCGCCTCCAGAAAATCACGCGGGACGAGCTCGGCGCCCGCCTCGAAGGCTTCCGCCGCATGGTCGACTTCGGCGGCGAGCTCTCTCTGCCAGCCTGACCCATGGTACGCCCCTCCCCTCGCACGAGCGTCCTTCGGCGCGTCCTCGTCGTCGCCGGGCTCGGCGCGTCCCTCGCGGCGGTCCTCGCCGTCGGGTCGCAGCTCGCCTCGTGCGTCGACGACCCGCATCTTCGGAGCGACGGTGCGTCCCTCGGAGGTGGGGCGTGCAAGGCGGGGCCGGGCGAGCTGCCCGCCCCCGACTGCGAGAGCTCCTCGAACGACTGCGTGCCCGAGCCCGGGTGCGCGGTCGACGAGGGCGCGTGCGGGAGCATGGGCACGTGCATGCCGCTCCGCGACCAGAAGGCGTCCAAGCAGAAGGACCTGCGCATCCGCCGGCTCAACATCACCGCGCCGGACGCCCTCTCACAGGAGTTCATCCAGCGCACCGTCGTCACCCTCAACATCGACCTCGACGCCAAGAAATGCGGAGAGGTCGGCAAGGGGCTCTTCTCGTGGCTCTTGCGGGTCGACCGCGAGAAGAACGAGCTCGTCACGGGCGGCGCGCCTCCGCCGAAGGACCCGCTCGGCCAAGGGTTCTGCTTCGCCCGGTACGACGCGAACGGCATCGGCATCGAGCCGGCGACCTTCCCGATCGCCTTCGAAGGGAACACCTTCAAGACGACCGAGAAGAAGAAGCTCAACGTCCCGGTCTTTTTGTCCGACGACCTCGCGAGCAGCATCGTGCTCCCGTTGACCGACGTGGTCGTCTCCGGGGTCACCCTCTCGGATGAGGGTAACTGTGTAGGATCGTTTCAGAAAGCGGGCCTTCGTGCCGACTGCACGGAGGACCCGAGCTCGTGCCCCAAGTGGCGCACGGCCGGCGCGCTCGGCGGCTACATGACGCTCGAAGAGGCCGACGCGGTCATCATCCGCGACCTCGGGCGCTCGCTCTGCGTGGTGCTCTCGAAGGGCTCGCCTGGCCCAGGTGGGAAGTGCAATCGCGGCGCGGACGGGAAGATCGCGTTCAAGGGCGATTACTGCTCGACGACCAAGTCGGCGCAGGGCTGCCAGGACTCGGTGTGGCTCGCGGCCACGTTCGCGGCGAGCGGCGCGAGCATCTTCGACGGCGCGGGCGTCCCGGGTTGCTCGGGAGCCTCCACGCGCGACGGCGGGGCCGACGCCACGGCGGACGCCACGCCCGACTCGGGGGCCGACGGCGCGACCGACGCGGGCACCGACTGACCGACCGGGGCGCATGAGCCACGGCACGACGCTCCTTCTCCACGAGACGTTCGGCGACGGCGATCGCCCCCTCGTCGTCACCCTCACCCGTGAGCCCGAGGGCCTCGTGCTGAGCTACCCCGGCGGGGCCACGGAGCTCGACGCCGAGGTCGTGGTGGCCGTGATGGGCCGCTACGGGAGAGAGCTCGAGCCTTCGATCGACGTTCGCGGACCCTCTCTCGCCCTGGACGACGCGCACACGCTCGTGCGCATCCGACACCTCGCGCGCTACGACGTCATCGCCCGGGACTACGTCGTGCTCGTGCGTCCCCACGGCGTGCCTTTGGTCGAGCTCGCCACGTCCGTCGCCGGTGCGCTCGTGCACCTCGCCGAAGCCGCAGCACGCCAGGCGTGACGCACCGCAGCACGACGGGCCACGAGCTCACGTGATGCCGTGGAGACGAAACCCGCTGTTTCGCTAGCGCAGAACCCTTGTAGTGTCATGATCTCGAAACGTTCGAGAAACAGGCGAGGAACGCCCCGTTCGCTCTTCGTCGCGGAGGCCCTGATGGTTCGTGCATGGTGGCGTAAGGCGTTGGCGGCGACGAGCGTGCTTCTCGTGGCTTCGTGCAGCGGCGGAGGGTGCTCGAGCGGGTGCCAAAGCTGCGGGGTCACGCCGCTCGCAGGCGGCTTCCCGAAAGAGAAGACCATCGAGAACGCGGCGTCGGTGCGCATGACGAAGCCCGCGCTCGACTTCCTCGCGACGAATGGCCCCGACCTCGCGACCACGCTCCTCGGCGCCAAAGACGGGCAAATGTCGATCGGGATCCCCGAGTCGAAGGTGGGGCCTTCCGACCTTGCCCTCGGCTACGACCTCGAGGCGACCATCTGCGTCGGTGGGGCCGATCCGTCGACCGGGCGCTGCACCGCCACCGTCGACATCAAGCAGGCCACCTTCAAGATCGACGCGGTCACGCCCAACGCGGTCCACGTGCAGGGGCAGCTCCCGCTCGTGCTGAAGAACACGCCGACGAACGCGAAGCTCACGCACTCCGTCCTCCCCGATCTGAGCATCACGCTCTACATCGGGTACGGGCGAGGCGGGTGCAGCGGCGGGCGCCCCGCGGTGGGCGACTACCCGCTCCCGGTCGACATCACCCTCCCCATCACGACCGAGACCACCGCCCCTCGCGACGGCTACTCGAAGATCGACGTCGACAACGCGCGCATCAACCTCGACGGGCTCCGCTCGAACGAGGTGCAAATTTGCTCGGACTGCGGCTTCGCGAGCGGCCTGTGCTCGGCGATCACGAACTCGACGCTCATCAAGAACGCCATCGTGGGCCAGCTCAAGAGCGGCCTCGAATCGCAGGTGAAGGGCATCCTCTCGAGCCAGCTCTGCACGGCCCCGAACCCCACGGCGACCCCGGCGTGTCCCACGGGCTCGAAGCCCGACGCGACCAACGCCAAGTGCGTCTACGACTCGAACCCGGCGAAGTGCGTGCCGACGCTCCTCGGCATGGACGGGCGAATGGACCTCTCGAAGGCGCTCTCGAGCCTCTCTCCCGGGGCGACGGGCGGGCTCGATATCGTGCTCGCGGCGGGCGGGGACATGAAGCCGCTCCCCGGCTTGCCTGCCGACAACACGCCATACACGGGCCACACGAAGAACGGCGTGACCTTGGGCATGCTCGGCGGCGCCGAGCCCCAGCCCGTCTCGCAGTGTGTGCCGCGCGCGAACCTCACCCCGCCGACGGGCATCCCCATCCCGGACGAGCTCACCAAAGACGAGGTGGGTGGGTTCCCGCAGGGGACGCCGGCGCACCACATGGGCATCGCGCTCGCGGGCCGCTATCTGAACTACGCCTTCGGCAGCGCCTACAACAGCGGGCTCCTCTGCCTCGGCGTCAGCACCGAGCAGCTCGAGCAGCTGAACAGCGGCCTCCTCAGCTTGCTCATTCCGTCGATCAAGAAGCTCACGGCCGCTCAGAAGGCCGCGTCGCTCGCCATCGCCACGCGTCCCCAGACCCCGCCCGAGGTGAAGATCGGTGGCGGAACGGACGTGAAGACCGATCCGCTGCTCTCGATCGGCCTGAAGAAGTTCGCGGTCGATTTCTACGTGTTCTCGTACGACAGGTACGTCCGCGCGTTCACCTTCGAGGGCGACGTGACCGTGCCCGTGAACCTCCAGACCGGCAAGAGCCCGAAGAACCCGAACGGCGGACTTTTGCCCACGCTCGGTGACCTCAAGATCCAGAACGCCAAGGTCACGAACGCCGACCTCCTCACCGACGACCCGGCCGCCGTGGCGAGCGGGCTCCAGTCGATCCTCACGGGGCTCGTGGGGCAAGCGGTCGGTGGAGGCCTCTCGCCCATCGATCTCTCGACGGCGCTCGCGAGCTTCGGGCTCGGCCTCACCATCCCCGAAGGCGGCATCCGCAAGCTCACGAAGGGCCAAGACGACTTCGTCGGCATCTTCGCGACCCTCTCGAAGGCCGGCTCGACCGCGACGCTCGAGAGCGACACACGCGCGAAGCTCGTGTCGAAGGTGGTGCACCCCGAGGCGATGGGCTTCGCCGGATACGACCGAAAGAAGCTCCCCGAGCTGACCGTGGAGCTCGGCTCTTCGGCCGACGACGGAAAGACGAAGATCGAGTACTCGTACCGCTTCGACCAGGGCCTCCCGAGCCCGTGGACGACCGAAAAAACCCTTAAGATTCAAGAGGATTACCTCTTCCTCCAGGGCAACCACAAACTCTACGTGAGCTCGCGTGTCGTCGGCGCCCCCGAGACCGAGGACACGACGCCCGCCGAGATCCCGTTCCGGATCGACGTGCTCGCCCCCGAGGTCTCGCTCGACGAGGACGCTCGCGGGTACGTGGTCCGGGCCCATGACTTCGTCACGGCGGACGAAAAGCTCGAGGTGCGCACGCGCGTCGTTGGCGCCGGTGCGGGCGAAAAAGAGCCCAGCGCGTGGGCGCCCTTCACGAAGGATCTCGTCGTCCCGTTCGCGAACGGCGACGTCGAGGTCGAGGTGCGCGACGAAGAGGGCAACATCGGCCGCACGAGCTCCGGGCTCATCCGCGGCCGCAACGACGGCTCGATCGGCACTCCGGCCGGATGTGGCGGGTGCGCGACCCCGGGCAGCCGCTCGGCGAACGAGGGAGGCCTCGCGGCCGCCGCGTTGGTGTTGGCGGGCGTGGGCCTCATGATCGCTCGCCGGCGCCGCGCCGAGACGACGACCGAACGCATGTCCGGAAAGGTGCGCACGGCCCTCGGGCTCGGCTCGATCCTCGCGGTCGCGTCGACGAGCCAAGGGTGCTCGTGCGGGGGCGAGGAGCCGCCAGCCGTCTCCGGGTGCGGTTCCGACTGCAACCAAACGTGCGAGCCCGCGCTCGGCCAAGGGCTCGTCGGGGCGTACACCTCGGTCGCCAAAGCACCCGACGGGAGCATCTTCGTGGCCGGCTACAACGACGCCGTGCTCTCGAACGAGGGCGACACGCTGTACGGCGATCTCGTCGTCGGGCGCTACGACCTCGGCAAACAGAGCGTCGCCTGGGAGACGGTCGACGGGATTCCGGCGCGCGAAGAAGGCACGTGCCCCGACCACGACCCCACGGGCTGGCGCCGAGGCGAGACCGAGTCGGGCGACGACGTCGGTCTTTGGACGAGCCTTCAGGTCGGCGCCGACGGGGTCCCGAAGGTCGTCTACTACGACGCCACTCACAAGGCCCTCAAGTACGCGACCAAGGTCGGCGCGACGTGGGCGAGCTACACGCTCAAGGCGCCTCCCACCCCCGTCGGCGACTATGGCCGCTACGCGAAGATGATCCTCGTCGACGACAAACCCGTCGTGGCGTTCCTGGCGATGGAGCCCGGCGAGGGCGGCAAGCTCCTCTCGCGGGTGATCGTCGCGCGCGCGTCGTCCGCGAGCCCTGCGGATCCCGGGGCGTGGGCCTTCGAGGACGCGGCGGTCGACAAGGCCGGCCCGTGCCGCGCGGGGTCGTGCTCCGGCAAGAACGTCTGCGTGAAGGACACGGGCGCGTGCACCGCCCCCGTGACGGGCTGCACTCCCGCGGACTGCGGGTCCGGCAAGGCGTGCGTGACGGTCGACGGGAAGGCGACGTGTGTCTCGACGATCAACGCGAGCACGGTCGAGTCCTACCCAAACGCGTTCGGGGCCTACGTGAGCCTCGCGAAGACGAAGGACGGCCTCGGGATGGTCTTCTACGACCGCATCCACGGCAACGTCGTCGGAGCTTCGCACGCGGGCGGAAAGTGGACGACCTTCCTCATCGACGGAGAGACCGGCTCGCGCGAGCAGAAGACGGCGGTCGACACCGGCGACGTCGGCATCGGCGCGCACCTGACCGTCGGTGACGACGGCACGTGGCACGTCACGTACGTGAACGGCCTCGACGAGTCTCTCCGGTACGTCCCCGTGACGGCCGGCAAACCCGGCAAGGTCGAGGTCGTCGACGACGGCACCCAGGTCGACGGCAAGCCCTTCGCCGACGGAAAACACGTCGTCGGAGACGACTCGACCGCCGTGCCGCAGGGCGCCTCGGTCGTGATCTACTACCAGGACGCGACGAACGGCACGCTCCGCCAGGCCACGGCGCAAGGGGCCGCGGGGCAACGCACCTGGACCCGCAAGACGATCGTTCAACCCGAGAAATTTGCTGGATTTTTCCCGTTCGTGGTGCCCGGCGAGGGCCGCGTGGCGAACTTCTGGCGGAAGACCGACAAGGCCACGCGCGAGATCACGGGGGACGTGACCATCGTGCAGCCCTGACACCCGAGCGCGACGACGGCGCGCGGCTCGAACGGTGCCCCATCGGACCTCGTCCGGTGGGGCCGAGCCTTTTCTGTCGTCAGGCCCGCGGGTGGCCGACGGCGCGCGTGGCGAACGTCGGACCGACGTCTTCGAGCGCGACTTGCCCGGTCGCCGGGCCTTCGGCGCGCGCGCGCTCCTCGGTGACCATGGCGAGCATCTCGGTCTTGTCGAGCACGCCGAGGTCGAGCACGGCCCTCATGTACCCGTCGACGTAGCCGTGAGCGCGGGCGAGGGTCGCGTAGGGTTTTCCGGCGGCCTTGGTGACGAACACGTCGTGGAGAAGCTGCTTGAGATCGGCTTTGACTCGGTCGCGCATCGGGACCTCCTCCCCGGCTCGTACCGGAGCGCGCCGAGACCGGCCAAGTTTCGGCCCGCTCGGGTGGGCGCGGGCGCCGAGAATAGTGGTGCACGGGCGAGCGTTCGGCTAAGGGACCTCGGGAGATCGCATGGCGCGCGCGGACGATTCGGGCTCGAAACAGGTGGGGGGTGCCGAGGCGGCGTTCGAGGCGCTGGCCGCGTCGCCCAAGCTCTCCGAGCTCTCGAGGCTCACGCTCGCCACGGTCGTCGAGGCCGAGAAGGCCCCGTTCGCCGACAAAGCGGCCTACACCGACAAGGTGAGCGAGCTCGGGCTCTCCCACGACGACGGCGAGACGCCCTTCGGAAACGCGCTCTTCGTGCTCGAGCACGGTCCGGAGGACGCCTCGCAGGCGATGCTCGCCGGAGCCCTCGTGGCGCACGCGATGGCCGAGGCGCCCCCCCGCGGGGACGACGAGACGCGGGCGCGCGCGGCCGTCTTGCTCCGCCTCGCGACGAGGCACGGAATCGACGCCCTCCCGTTGCTCGAACGCGCCCTGGGCGACGACGCCGTCCCGACGTTCTACGCCATCGCGGACGCCGTGCGCCGTGCGGACGCCCACGAGGCCGGCGCCATCTCGCGCGCGGAGGCCATCGTCGGGGCAGCCGCGCTCGCCGGGGGTGCCCACGCCGACGTCCTCAAGCTCTCGTCCAAGCTTGCGGGATCCTTGAAGGATCCGCTGCTGGTGCGGGTGCTCTCGAACGCGAGCGACGAGGGCTCCCAGCCCCATGGGGACCGCTCCCGTCGCATCGAGGGAGAGCTCACGACGCCTCCGAGGTCGGTCCTGCGAACGGTCGTGCTCGCGTCGACGGGGGCCCTCTTCGCCCTCACGGCGCTGCGCGCTCTCGGAGCCCTCGCCCTGGTCCTCCGCCGGCCCGCCGAGGTGGTGGTGACGCCGAAGGGCATCCGGCTCCGCGCGAAGACCATCGTGCTCGGTCGCACCATCCGCGAGATCGACACGCAGATCGAACGGAGCGCCCTCGTCCGCGCCACGAGAGAGGTGCGGTACCCGCGGGCCGGGCTCTACGCCGGGCTCTTCGCGCTCGCGCTCGGGAGCTACGTGGGGGTGTCCGCGTTCGTCGACGGGGCCCGCGCCGCGTCCCCCTCGATGTTGCTCACGGGTCTCGTCGTCGTGGCCCTCGGGATCGCGCTCGACTTCGCCCTCGGCGCGATCCGCTCCGGAGCGCGTGGGAAGTGCCTCGTAGCCTTCCAGCCGTCGCGAGGCTCGAAGGTGTGTCTCTCGGGCGTCGACCCGAAGGCGGCCGACAGCGCGCTCGGGCTCTTGCGCGGCGCCTGAGCCGAGCGGCGTAGGGCCGACGACTGGCGTCGGACCGTCAGAGCTTGCGAAGCCCGAGGACGGCTTTGGCGGTCCCCGACGAGGTGCGTGCCTCGAAGCGCACCCGAGCCCCTTTGGGACCGGCACACGCCCTCACGCCGGCCGAGCTCTCTCCGTGAGCACGGTCGAGCTCGTCTTGAGATTTCTCGTCGACCGCGCGGAGGGTGACTCCCGACGCTGCCCCCTCCATCCCAAGGTACGCACCGAGACACGCCCCCGGGGGCACGTCCTCGGTGGACGAGGCGAGCGCGGTGTCGGAGAGCGAGAGCGCGCGCACGGCGACCGCCGTCCCGTCGAAGAGCTCGTTCGGGCCACTGGAGGCCCGTGAGAGCATGCGCGACGCGGCGAGCGGGGCACCCACGAGCTCCGGCGCGCTCCACGGGAGGGGTCGCACCGTGAGGGCGAAGGGACCACCGGCGCCTCGCGCCTCGAGGTCGATGCGCGCTTTGCCGGACGCACACACGTAGGCGACGCCACCGAGCAGCCCGTCTCCTTCGCCGAGGAGCTTGCCCGCGTCGGACCACGCCGTGACGGCGCCCCGGCGAAGCGGCGAGCCCCCGACGAGATCGATGCGGGAGCAGGCGGCCTTCAACACCTCGGTTTTACTGACGATTTTTGCACCGACCAGGGCTCCGCGCGAGGTCGTGGTCGGAGCCGCGAACCCCGCGCGACCGAGGGCGTCGTTGCGAGCCTTCTCGGCGTCGGCGAGGGGAAGAGGTACACCGTGAAGCGCGACCTCGGGGCGGACGGCGGCCTCTTTCGCGTAGCTCGCCGGGGCGCGCGAGAGCACGTACCCACACACACCCTGGCCGAGGTGAGAGCGGAGCCGGAGCGTCCCCGCGAAGGGGTCCTCGGTGCAGACGACGACCCCGCGAGTCTCCCCCGGGCCGCGAGCCCGCGCGACGAGCCTGCCTTCGTCGTCGAGCAGCTCGACCTCGACGAGCCCGACGTCGTCGTTCGGGAGGACGAGGACGTCGAAACAGTCTCCGGCGCCAGCGGTGATCGCGACGAAGGACGGAGCGTGGGTGTCGACGGCGACGCTGCCTCGTTTCGACTCTTCCCAGGTTCCACCGAGCGCGGCGCGGCGCGCCCGGATCGCGTCCTCGAGGCCCGGGAACGCCTCGGCGCGCGCCATGACGCCGAGCGCTCCCCTCGCCCCGAGCGCCACCGCTACGGCGCGCGCGCGCGCCTTGGGCACGCGGTGAGCGACCAAGACCGCCATGCCCTCCCCGGTGGCGGCTTGGAGGGCGAGATAGAACCTGCGAGGCCTGGGCGGACACACCAGGATCGCGGGGCGTGGATCCGGGCTCTCGTCGAGCGCGAGGGGCGAGCCGTCGTCCGTGAGGGCAAAGAGATCGAGGTCCTCGACCGCCGACGCGCCGCGCGCGTACGCGAGGAGGCACGAGTCGTCGGACGCCTCGACGAACGCGCCGAGCCGCTGCCCCTCCCCGACGAGACCGACCGCCACGATCGCGTGCGGGCCGGCGCCGTTCGCCACGGCGCGTTTCGGCGCGTCCCCCACGAGCGAGAGCACGTCGATCGAGCCCGGCTCGACCTTGGGTGGGGCGATCGCGGGAGGTGGCTTCGGCGCAGGTGCGCTGCCGCACCCGAGGAACGCCGCGAGCGCGAGCGCCATCACGACACGAGCCCGCGTCACCTTCGCCCCCCGCCGTCGCGCTCGGACGCCCGGTACACGACGAGGCCGAAGCGCCCACCCGAGCTCCGCGCTTCGACGTCGATCGAGACGCGCTTCGTGCCCCTCGCGCAGAACGCGACGACCCCGGAGTCGTCCGACGCGCGCTCATCCTCGCCGTCGATCGCGGGCCCGCGTACCCGAATGCCGAGGCCTCGAGGAGCGCCCTCGGCCATGGCGGCCACGACGAGGTAACACGCGCGGCTCTCGGTCTCGAACGGCACACGGGCTACGCCGGCGCCGCCCTGGGCGAGCGCGACGGGCTCTCCGGAGGGCACGACGTGACGACGCCGGAGGGCGCGGTCCATCCGGAGGCGTGCGTCGTCTCCGAAGACCGTGGGGAGCCCCGAAGCGACCGGAAATCTCCCGGAGGTCACGACCACCGTGGCGCCCTCGGGCACGCCCGCGTACGCGACGACGACGGTCTTCCGTTCCGTCGTGCAGGGCTCGAGGACCGCGTCCGGTGCGTCGGTTTTGTCGCGAGCGAGGAGGCTCCCGCCCTCGTCCCGAGCTTCGGCGTCGACGTCGACGCGCGCGGGGTCGGCGGCTCCCAAGTCTTTGGCCACGACGACGAGGCGATGGCACCCCGGCTCGAGCTCGAGGGAGACCTGTCCTCCGGCGCGAGGCGCGATGGCCGAGCGCGACGTGACGTCGACCGCGCCCTCCCGGGTGAGGGCCTCGTTCGCGAGGACGATGCGACGCTCGGGTGCGGCGAGGCTCATCGGGAGGGGCAGCTCGGGCGGACGAGCGTCGATTTGGCCGCGGTCGGGGAGGATCGCCCCGAGGGACGGAGGCGGGGTACGAGAGTGTGCGACGATGACCTCGACGGCGCCGCTCCCGGACTCGTTCGTGACGACGATCCGCGACGCTGGCGCTCCGCACCGCGTGAGCTGGAGCGCACCGGCGTGGCTGGTCGAGCGGCCTTCGCGCTCCTCGAACGTGGCGTCGACGAACCTCGCGCGGAGGCTCATTCCGCGCGGGCCGACGAGCGCGACCCTGACACACTCCGCGGGCGTCGCCGGCAAGGCGAGCTGGAACGCGTCGTCGTTGAAGAGGAACCGAGCGCCTGCGAACGACACGGTCGCGCCGGCGCTCGTGAACGCGCGTTGGACCCGTTCTCCGTCGTCGGCCACGTCGGCCCGGGCGCGGGTCACGGAGAGCCCCGCCGCGAGCACGACGAACGCGAAAAGTGCGCTCTGGCTCGGTCGTCGTCGCGTGCCCCGTTTCACCACGCGGGTCACGCTACCACAGGCTCGGCGCGGCTACGGGACGTGTCACGGCTTCGGCGCCGAGACCGCCTCCGAGCTCTCGCGCCCCGTGACCCGCACGGTATCCGTCGTGAGACCGAGCCCAAGGGCATGGCGGAGCGCGACCAGGGACGCGAGCGCACCCCGAGCGACCTCGTCGGCACCCGAGACGAGACCGAGCCCTTGGGCCGTGACAGAGGTCACGTCGCCTCCTTCGCTCGAGAGCCCCGCCCCCGCGCGCTCGAGGTACGTGGTGGCCACGCCGCGCGCGACCTCGCTCTCGAGGCGCACCTCGAAGCGCGCCCGGGCGATCCGCGCCTGGCCCTCCACACGCACCTCGGGCAGGCGCGCCTGCCTCGCATGCTCCCGGGGGATCACGTGCCGACCTCGACGCGGTACCGTGAGGGCTCGAGCGAGGGCACCTCGGCGCGCTCGCCGCAGGTCACGCATCCCCGCCGCGGCCGGAGCCGCCTCTCTCGCAGCTCGAGCGTCTTTCCGTCGAACGAGCGAAACCTGCCGAGCTCGTCCGCGCTCCCCGACGCGAGCCCGATCGCGGCGTCGGCCATGAGCGCACCCACGACTCCACACACCGGCCCCATGACGCCGGCGTCCGCGCAGCTCGGCGCAGGACCCGGAGGGATATCCTCGAAAATGCAGCGGTAGCAGGGGCGACCTTCGGCGCCACACGAGAGGACGGTGCCTTCCCATCGCAGCGCGGCCCCGTGCACGACGGGCTTCTTCGCGCGGGCGCACGCGTCCGACACGAGGAACTTCGTGGCGAAGTTGTCCGCGCCTTCGACGACCACGTCGACGCCCTCGAGGAGCTCCTCGGCGAGATGCGGGAGAAACCGCGTCGCCTTCACGACGATCTCGGTGCCCATTCGCCGGGCGTCGAGCGCGCGCTTGGCGGCCTCGGCCTTCGGGAGGCCGACGTCCCCTCGCTCGAAGAGGATCTGCCGATGGAGGTTCGTGACCTCGACCTCGTCGTCGTCCACGAGGACGAGCCGCCCGATCCCGGCTCCGACGAGAGCCAGCGCCGCGGGGCACCCGAGCCCCCCGACACCCACGACGAGCACCGTGGTTGAACGCGTGACCATGACGCCCGGCTACCCGGAAGGAGGCCGCGAGGCAAGCCCCCGCGCGCGATCCGACGGACCATGGCCGCACGATTCGCGGTAACGTGGACGGCCATGCTGGGCTCCGACGACGCCAAGGCCCTCCACGCCGAGCACCCGGCGATCGATCTGCACGCCGACACGCTCATGTGGTCCCGCTGGCTCGGGTACGACCTGCACAAGGCGCACGAGCCGCCGCTCTACAAGGCCGCGCTGGGCGGTCACGTCGACGTGCCTCGCATGCGCGAAGGGGGGATGGGGGCGCAGTTCTTCGGGCTCGTCTCGCTACCCATCGCCGAGCGTATGCGTGGCCTTGCGCGCGTCATCGAGGAACAGATCGACGTGCTCGAGGTGGCGCTCGCGCGCTCTCCGTCGGCCCTCCGCCTCGTCAAGACGGCCGACGAGGTCGATGCGTGCCGGCGCGACGGAGTGCTCGGCGCGCTCCTCGGGATCGAAGGGGCGCACGCGCTCGAAGGCGACGTGGACCGTGTCGCCGCGTTCGCTCGCCGAGGTGTTCGTTACCTCGGGCTCCTTCATTTCAGCGCGAACGAGGTGGGCTACCCGGCGTACGGGCGAGGGCGCCGCGACGGCGAAGGGCTCACCCCGTTCGGCGTGCGCGTCGTCGAGGCGTGCGAAGAGAACGGGGTCATCGTCGATCTCTCGCACATCAACAAACGAGGTTTCCTCGAGGCCTGCCGCATCGCTCGAAAACCGCCCATCGTGAGCCACACGGGGGTGCTCGGCGCCCACGAGCACTGGCGCAACATCGACGACGAGCAGCTCCGCGCCGTCGCCGACCGCGGCGGGTGTGTCGGGGTCATCTTCTGCCCCGAGTTCCTCGGCGGTGACGGCATCGCGCCCGTCGTGCGCCACATGAAGCACATCCTCGACGTCGTGGGAGAGGAGGGCGTCGCCCTCGGGAGCGACTGGGACGGCTTCATCGTGCCCACGCGCGAGCTCAAGGACCCACGCGGCCTCCCCCTCCTCACCGACGCGCTCCTCGCCGCGGGGTTCTCGCGCACGGCCATCGGCAAGGCCCTGCGTGGCAACGTGATGCGCGTGCTCGCCGAGGCGTGAGCCGGGTGCTTCCGCCGGCGGCCGATGTGCGGTAAGGTACGAACGAGCCGGCATCGAGGTGCCGGACCGGAGTCTCCCTCGCGTTGAATCCCACCGCATCGATAGCGCTCGCCGCGACGACGGCCATCGTCGGCTCGCTCTTCGCCGCCGCCGATGCCGCCGTCACCTCGATCTCCGATCCGCGGCTCGACGTCTTGGCCCAGACCGAGAGGCCCTTCGCCCGCTACGAAAAAGAGCGAACGACAGTGCTCGCGCGTTGGCTCGTCGGGAGGGTCTCGTCGATCGGGCTCTCCGCGGTCGTGTTCGACGACGCCTTCGAGCACCTCTTCGACCTCTCGATGCCCCTCGCGCCGGCGGCAGCCACGGTGCTCGTCTACGCGACCTTCGCGGAGGTGCTCGCGTCGATCGCCCGCCAGCGCCCCGAGGCGACGGCGCGACGCCTCCTCGTGTGGCTCTGGCCGCTCGAGATGGTCGTGGCCGCGATCGCGATGCCGCTCTCGCTCCTCGGCCGTTTCGTCACGTCCCAGGTCGACGAAGAGCGCGTGCACGACCCCGTGAGCGCCGAGGCCGAGCTCGAGAACGCGGTCACGGGGCTCGAGGAATCGGGGACGATCGCCGAAGAGCCCGCGGCCATGATCCGCAACGTGCTCGAGTTCCAGGAGCAGACGGCGAAAGAGGTCATGGTGCCCCGCCGCCTCATGGCGGGCATCGAGCTGAAGACCCCCTTGTCCGAGGTCATCGAGCTCGTCGCGAAGGACGGCCACTCGCGCTACCCCGTGTACCGCGAGACGCTCGACAACGTCGTCGGCCTCCTCTACGTCAAAGACCTCTTCGACGTCGTGCGCACCAAGAAGGTCGAGACGCTCGCCCTCTCGGCGCTCCTCCGCAAGCCCGTGCTCTTCGTGGCGGCGTCGCAGCCCATTCTCACGGTTCTCCGCGAGATGCGGTCGAAGCGCCTCCACCTCGCCGTCGTCGCCGACGAGTACGGGGGCACCGCAGGCATGGTCACCCTCGAGGACATCATCGAAGAGATCGTAGGCGACATCCGCGACGAGTACGACGTCGAAGCCGACGCGCCGATCCAGAGCCTCGGCGAGGGGCGATACCTTGCCAACGCTTCGATTCCATTGGCAGATTTGGCGGACCACATCGGCAACCCGCTGCCCACCGAGGGGACGTACGAGTCGCTCGGCGGCCTCCTCGTCGACCGCGCGGGGCGTGTGCCCGAGGTCGGGGAGGTCGTGCGGATCGGGGATCTCCGCCTCACGGTCCGCGAGGCCGACGAGACCCGCGTCACCAAGGTCGAGATCGCCCTCGAGGCCCCCGAGGAGCCTGCGACGTGAAGGGCCCCTTCGTCGGGGCGCGCCTCGTGGGGATTCCGGCGCCCACCGTGCTCCCCTTCGGACTCGGCCGCCCCCCGCCGTCGTCGGCCGAAACCGACGTGCTGCTCGTCGTTCACCCGACCCACGAAGAAGCCGAAGGCCTGCTCACGCTGATCCAGGCGGTCCCTTCGGCCGACACGCTCGGGCCGGGCACCCACATCGCGATCCTCGAGATGGCGCGCGAGCGTGAGGGGCTCGTCTCTCGCCTCCTCCCCCGAAGGCGCGTCGCAAAAGAGACCGCGTGCGCGGCGCTCCTCGCCCGCGGGTACGTGGACGTACGCGTCTCGGATTGCCCCGTAAGGAGAGCGAGCATCGTCCTCGGGGCCGCGCCAGGCGACAAGTAGCCACCGCCGCCCCGGCCCGACCTCGCGGACAGAACGCGACTTAGCTCTTGAGCCCTGGAGTGAACCTGTCGACGAGCCACCGCGTCGCGTTCGGGAAGTGGCGCGCGAGGCCGTACACATCGGGGTACACGACACGGGGAGATCGGGTGTCCACCGCGCGGAGCACGCGTCTCGCAAGCTCGTCGGGCTCGCCCGTGGGTGTGTGACGCGCGGCAGGCGTCGAGGCGTACTTGTCGCGCGCCGCCGACTCCATGGCGCTCCTCACGGGCCCCGGATACACGGTGACGACGTGGACGCCACGCCCGGCCACCTCGCCTCGCAGCCCCTCCGAGGCAGCCGCGAGCGCCGCCTTCGACGCGTTGTAGAAGAACATGCCGGGCGTCGGCGCGATGGCGGCCATGGACGCGATGTCGACGATCGTGCCGGCGCGACGCGCGAGCATCTCGCCCAAGACCAGCGTGGTGAGCCGAAGCGGGCTGAGCACGTTCACCTCGAAGAGCCTGACTCCGGCCTCGAAGTCGGTCTCTTCGGTCTTGCCGACGATCTGGACGCCGGCGTTGTTGACGAGCACGTCGATCGGGCCGTGCGCGGCGCGCGCCGCCGCGACGAGGCTCTCCGCGTTGTGGTAGCTCGCGAGATCGACCGGGTGCACGTGCACGCGGTCCTCGTGGCCTCTCGCGAGGTCATGGAGCTTGTCGGCGCGACGGGCCGCGAGGGTGAGCCTGTCTCCCCGTGCGAGGAAAGCACGGGCGATGGCCTCGCCTATGCCGCTCGAGGCGCCGGTGACGACGACGTGGGAGCCGGATTCGGTTTTCATGGTGTGCCTTTCGAAACGAGGGCGCCGCCGACGAGGACTTCGTGGGCGGCGCCTCGGAGACGGCGGTCGCGTCGCGTTCTCGGCTACTTTCCGTCGCCGATTTTGTTGAGCGCGGCGGCGAGCTTGTCGGCGCGAGCCACGAGCCCCTCTTTGGTCTCCTGGACCATGTTCGGATCGACCTTGTCGCCCGAGACCTCGTTGGCGCCCTTCGCGAGCTGCGAGACGAGCTGCGCGATCTTGCCGTTCACCTCGCTCGGGAAGTTCTTCGAGATCGAGGCGGGCGCGATGTAGAGGGCCGCAGGCTTCGACAGGTCGCCGCCCGTGTACTTCGCCACCTCGACCTTCGCTCCGCCGCCCGTCACGTCGATCGCCTTGAGCTTGTCGGGCAGGGCGATGGCGTCGGGCTTGATGGGGAGCGGCGCGTCGAGCGGCGCGAGGATGCCGTAGTAGTTCTTCGAGGCGTCCTGGCGGCCGAGCAAGACCACGTGGTTGATGGTCGGGTTCGCGGACGACGCGAAGCTCTCCGTGATCGGCTTCTGGAGCGCGTTCAGGAGGTTGATGAGCGCGAGCTTGCGGTCGTTGAAGCTCTGGACCGACGAGATGAACTCGATGAGGCCGCTCGAGGTCTCGGTGGAGAACCCGGAGAAGCGCACGCCGGCGAGCTTTCCGCCGTCGAAGTCGACGTTCATGCCGCCGAGCTCGCTCGCGAGCTTGTCGGGGAACTTCTTGTCGGTCACGAGGGACTTTTTGCCCTCGTCGAGCTTTTTGCCAATCTTATCGAGGGTTTCCTTGGCCTTGAGCACGTCCCCGGCGAGGCTCTTGGCGTCGCCTTGGGCCTTCTTGCGGCCGGAGTTCGCTTCGCCGCTCATGCCGGCCACGTAGCCGACGATGCCGCAGATCACCGCGAGGAGGCCGCCGATCATGACGCCTTTGCGGAGGGCAGCCTTGCTGGCCTCTTGCACCGCGGCCTCGTCGACCTCGATGCGCTGGGGCTGGGGCGGAGGCGGAGGCTCGGGGGCGCGCGACGGAGAGGCCGCCGCCACGAGCGGATTCGAGGGGTCGAGCGCGGGCTTGGAGCCCGGTGCGACGAAGCCCGGGGGCGGGCCGATCGGAGTGCCAGGGAGCGGCGCGCCGGACGCGGGCGCGCTCGGCGCGGCCACGGGCGCCGCAGCGCTCGGCGCGGGAACGGGAAGCGCCCCGGAGGGGGCAGGTGCGGCTCCGCCCGCGGCGGTTTTGCCGAGTCGAGCCTTGAGGTCGATCTTCGGCTTCTTCTCTTCGGCCATCGGTTCTCCGTGCGCGCCCAAGGTGGCGCGATTGCGCGGCAGACGTTAGTTTCCCGAAGCCTTCCGTGTCAACGAAGCATCCGCAGAGCCCGTCGTTCCTGAGACAAGCCCGATTCGTCGCGCATTTTGGGCGTTCTCGCGCCCAGGGCGCCCTTCGCCGCGCGGCACACGTCGCCGCCGCACTGACCCTCGGCTCGTTTTTTCCCGCGGCTACCCTTTTGGCCTGCCCCGCCCTCCTCGCCTGCTCGCGCGATCCGATCGAGCTCGAGGCCGACGACCGTCAGAAACTCGCCCTCCTCCTCGCGGCCGACGCCAAGGTCGACGGAGCGCTCGCCGAGGCCGAGCGTCTCGATCGCCACGGGAAGGGCGAGGACGCCGCCAAGCTCGTCGAGGGCGAGGCGACCCGCGCGCTCGGGGACGCGACCGCCCTTTTGATCGAGACCAAACCGCTCTCCCCGTGGGGCACGAGCTTGCACGCCGAGCTCGGCAAGCTCTTCTCCGATCGCAAGGCCGCCATGCCGGGGTACGCCTCCGCGCTCCGTTCGAGCGACGCGAAGGTCAAGCTCGAGGCCGCGCTCCTCCAGGCCGGTCTCGAGAAGCGCGCGCTCGCGATCGCCGCGGCCACCAAGGCGACCCGAAAGAACTGAGGCTCGGCCTTCGATGAAACGCGTCCTCCTCGTCGACAACTACGACTCGTTCACCTGGAACCTCGTGCACCTCCTCGGCGAGGTCGGCGTCACGTGCGAGGTCGTGCGGAACGACGCGCTCGAGGTCGACGAGGCCGAGCGCCGCGCCATCGCTCACGGAGGGCTCGTGATCTCACCGGGCCCGAAGACGCCGTCCGACGCGGGCATCGTGCTCGCGCTGCTCGGTCGCGTCGCGTCGCGCGTCCCCGTGCTCGGGGTATGCCTCGGACATCAGGCCATCGGGCAAGCCTTCGGGGGCGAGGTCGTCCGCTCCGAGCAGCGCATGCACGGCCGCACGTCTCCCGTCCATCACGACGGAACGGGCGTGTTCGAAGGTCTCCCGAGCCCGTTCACCGTGACCCGGTACCACTCCCTGGTGGTCGATCGATCGAGCACGGCGCGGAGCGACCTCCGCGTGACGGCCTGGTCCGACGACGGCTGCGTCATGGGCGTGCGTCACGTCACACACGACGTCGAGGGCCTCCAGTTCCACCCCGAGAGCTTCCTCACGGAGCACGGCGCGGCCATGATGGCGGCCTTCGCGAAGCGCCTCCCGGAGCGCTCGGCGTGACGGCGACGTTCGCCGAGTCGTTCGAGTCGCTCGCGCGCGGCGGCGTCGACCCGAACGTCGTCCGACGCGCGTTCGACGCCATCCTCGCCGGGGCGTGGTCGTCGGCCCAGATCGCCGCGTTCTTGGGAGCCCTCCGCATCGCCGGCGAGCCCACCTTGGCGCTCGTCGCCGCCGCCGAGGCGCTCCGCGCGGCGATGACCACGGTCAGTCATTCGCACCCCGGCGCGATCGACACCTGCGGGACGGGCGGCGACGGGAGAGGCACCATCAACGTATCGACGGCCGCCGCGGTGCTCGTGGCCGCCGTCGGAGTCCCCGTCGCGAAGCACGGCAATCGCAGCGTCTCGAGCCGCTCCGGGAGCGCGGACGTGCTCGAAGCGCTCGGGCTCCCCCTCGACGTCCCCCCGGAGCGCCAGGGAGAGGTGCTCGACGAGGTAGGGATCGCCTTCTTGCTGGCCACGGCGCACCACCCAGCCCTCCGGCACGCCGCGCCGGTGCGCCGCGAGCTCGGCGTGCGCACGATGTTCAATGCGCTCGGCCCGCTCGTGAACCCGGCGAGGGTCACGCGTCAAGTGGTCGGCGTCTACGACGACGCCCTCCGCTCGACGATGGCCGAGGCCCTCGCCGCGCTCGGCGCCGAGCACGCCTGGGTCTGCCGCAGCGACGACGGGCTCGACGAGATCTCTCCCGAGGCGCCGACGCGGGTCTCGGTGGTGCGCAACGGAACGGTGAGCGAAATCGTCGTGGTCCCGGGGGATTTCGGGCTCCCCGTGTCCCCGGCGAAGGCCATCGACGGGGGAAGCCCGGAGGAGAACGCGCGCGCGCTCGAGGCGCTCTTCCGCGGCGACGAGACGCCGGCGCTCCCGGCGGTCGTGCTCGCGGCCGCGGCGGCGCTCCACGTGGCACGCGACATACCGCTCGACGAGGCCGCACGAACGGTGCACGACGCCCAACGACGCGGCGCCGGGGCGGAGCTTCTCGCGCGGTGGAAGCGGGCTGCCGCGCGTCTCCGTGAGCCATCGGCATGACCCTGCTCGACGACATCCTCCGCGAGAAACGGCGGAGCCTCGGGGCCCTCGCCGAGTCCCTCGAGAAGAGCCCCGCCTTCTCCGACGCTCCGCGCCCGCTCGCGCCGCACCTGCGCCGGAACGCGGGCGCGCCGCTCGGTCTCTGCCTCGAGCACAAGCGGCGAAGCCCGAGCGCGGGCCCGCTCGACACGACCCTCGACCTCGCGTCGCGCGTCCGTGCGTACGCGGGCTCGGGCGCCAAGCTGGTGAGCGTGCTCACCGACACGCCGTTCTTCGGGGGCACGTACGACGATCTGCTCGGGGCGCGCGTGGCCCTCGAGGGCAAGCCGACGAGGGTGCTCGCGAAGGAGTTCGTCGTCGACGAGGTCCAGGTCCGCGCGGCCAGGCACTTCGGGGCCGACGCCGTGCTCCTCGTCGTGAGGCTGGTCGAGCCCGAGCGGCTCGGCGAGCTCGTCGCCTCGGCCCGGGAGCTCGGCCTCGGCGCGCTGGTCGAGGTCACGACCGAAGAAGAGCTCGAAATCGCCCTTTCTTTCGGGGCCGACGTCGTCGGAGTGAACGCGCGCGACCTCGACACGCTCCGGATGGATCCCGCCCGCGCGCGACGGGTGCTCGACGCTGTCCCGAGCGGGATCGTCAAGGTGCACCTCTCCGGCCTGAAGCTCCCCGAGGACGTGGCCGGGGTCGCCCGGACCTCGGCCGACGCCGCCCTCATCGGCGAGTCGATCATGCGAGAGGCCGACCCGCGTCCCCTCCTCCGCGCGTTCGCCGAGGCCGCCGTCGTTCGATGACCATGGTCATCGAATCGGCGTCACAAACCTGACGCCGACCTGCCCCCCGGCTACGCTTCCCTCGTGGACCTCTACGGCTACATCGACGCCTACTTGGACCATCTCCGGGTGGAGCGGGCGCTCGCCAAGAACACACTCGAGGCCTACGCGCGCGATCTCGGGAAGCTCGCCGCCTCGCTCGGGAAGGACGAGGCGAGCCCGCTGCCCGACGACATCTCGCCCGAGGCGCTCTCCCGGCTCCTCGTCGACAACAGCGAGCGCGGGCTCTCGGCGCGGTCGTCGGCGCGGCAGCTCTCCGCGATTCGCGGGCTCTGCAAATTCCTCGTGCGGGAGCGCGTCCAGAAGGCCGACCCGACCCGGCGCATCTCTCGACCGCGGCTCGATCGAAAGCTCCCCCGCGTGCTCTCGGAGGACGACATGGTGCGCCTCCTCCTCGCGCCGGGGACGGATACGCCGCGCGGCATCCGCGACACGGCGATGCTCCAGCTCATGTACGCCTCCGGCCTCCGCGTGAGCGAGCTCTGCGACCTCAAGCTCGGCGAGCTCGACCTCCAACGAGGCGTGGGCTCTCCGCTCGGAAAAGGTCAAAAACGAAGACTCGTCCCCGTGGGAGAGGTCGCGCTCGCCGCGATCGACCGGTACCTCGCGGACGTGCGCGCGAAGAGCCCTCACGCCGAGACGTCGCCCTACGTGTTCGTCTCCCCAAGGGGCAAGCGCTTCACGCGGCAGGGCTTCTGGAAGCTCGTGAAGCTCTACGCGCGAGTGGCAGGGATCACGGCGGAGCTCTCGCCCCACAAGCTCCGGCACTCGTTCGCGACCCACCTCTTGCGCGGCGGCGCCGATCTCCGCGCGGTCCAGGCGATGCTCGGCCACGCCGACCTCGGCACGACGGAGATCTACACGCGTATCGCCCACGATCACGTGCGCGCCGCGTACGACAAGGCCCACCCACGAGCGCGTACGAGCCGATCCGCGTGAGCCCCGCCGGCCGTCAGGTCGTGACGAGGCTCCGCGCGGCGTGGGTGAGCGCGTTCATCAGCCCCGCGGCGAGCCCACGCGTTCGCGCGAACCCGTCGTGCCGTTCGAGCGTCGTCTCGTCCATGTAGAGGCGACGCGCGAGCTCGATTTGCACCACGTGGACGCCGTCCCGCGGTCGGCCGTAGTGGGCCGTCGTGAAGCCACCGCGGTACGGGTCGTCGTGTGACACGCTGTAGCCCTCGGTGCGCGCGTGGCGATCGACCGCGTCGATGAGCACGTTCGCCGCGCTCGTGCGACCGCGCGTCCCGGGGACGACGTCGGCTCGTGGGGGCCCTTTCCTCCCGGACGGGAGCGTGCCCGTGCTCGGCATCGAGTGGGCGGCGAGCACCACGGCGAAGCCGTGCTTCGCGACCTTCCTACGGACGATGCGGTAGAGCGCCTCGTGGTACGGCCGGTACACCGTCGCGAGCCTGCGCTCGAGCTCGGCCGGCTCGAGGGGCGCTGCGAGCACCGGGAGGCCGTCCCCCGTGAGGCGCCAGACGACGCCCCGCGAGGCCCTCATCGGCCCTACGATCCCTCGCACCGAGCCGCCGTCCACGTCGGTCTCGGCGCGGTTCAGATCGACCACGTACCGCGAATACGTCGCGACGAGGAGCGTGGCCCCGAGCCGGGGGGCGTCCGCGTAGAGCTCGTCCACGTACCTGTCCGCGTCTTTCTCGATCGAACGGGACGGAGCGACGCACGACGCGCGTGTCCCGTCGTCGACGACGAGGCCCGCGTGGGGCACTTCGACGAGCAGCGGCGAGTCCTCCCCGGGAGGCTCGAGCACTCGAAACGGCAGGAGCGGCATCGTCCCACTTGGCTAGAGGAGCGAGCGTCGAAACAACGAGGCCCCGCACCGCGCGCTGCGCATGCGAGGCCTCGAGTCGTCGAACGGCGCCGACCGATCAGAGCTTGACGTGGTGGCGCTTCGCGAACTCGAAGAGCCCGATCTTGTCGATCGTGCGGATGTCGCGCGTCGTCAAGTTGAGCGAGACGAAGCGCCCGAGCTCCGGCACCCACAGGCGACGCTGCTGGACGTTCACGTTTTGCCAGCGCTTCGTCTTGATGTTGGAGTGGGAGACATTCTGCGCCTTCATGCGGCGCTTGCCCGTGATGTCGCTCTTTGCCATGATGACCGGTACCTCGTCGCGCCCTCGCGGCAGGTGCCGGGGGCAAAGCATTTCTCCGGGAGGGACCGCCTCCGGGATGGGAGGCGCACCCTGCGCCTTCGCGCAGGCATTGTCAAGGGTTTCTGCAGTGGCGGAGGGGCAAGCCCCGGCCGGCCGATTCCCCTGCAGGGATAGGGATTTGCGGGCGGGCGCCCTCGCCATTGGCTACTCTGGAGGAGGGCCGCGTTCGGCCGAAGGAGCTTCTCTTTTCCATGCGCGTCCTCGCCGGGGCCCTGCTTGCCGTTGCCACCCTCCTCTCCACGGGGGCGGCTCGCGCGTTCTGCCGCACCACGACGGTCGCGACCGACCCGAGCTTCTCGCCCACCAACGGTCAATGTTGGGACGAGGGCATTTACGTGTACCATTCACGCAAGTGCGTCGGGTACTCGATCGAGTCGCCCGGCTCCAAGAAGCTCGACATGACCCGCTTCAAGGAGCTCACCGAGACCGCGTTCGCCACGTGGGAGACCTCGGTCTGCGCCTCGGGGAAGACACCGTCGATCGACGCGCAGTACGTCGGCGACATGCCGCGGTCGATGCTCGGCTACGACACCAAGGGCGGAAAGAACGCGAGCGTCATCGTCTTCTACGACGACGCGTGGCCGAAGGGCTCGACGAACGAGGTCATCCTGACGACGCTCACCTTCAACAAGGAGAGCGGCGAAATCCTCGACGCCGACATGGAGGTCAACACGGCCGAGATCGACTTCGCCCTGAGCGATCCGGTCCCGAAGGACGGGACCGACATGCAGAGCGCGCTGACGCACGAGGTTGGCCACTTCTTCGGGCTGGCGCACACGTCCGAGCGGACCGCGACCATGTTCGCGCGCTACACGCCAGGCTCGACGTTCTTCCGCGATCTCTCGAACGACGACGTGTCCGGGCTCTGCTCGGTGTACATCGACGGAGACCAGCGCACGACGTCGAAGGGCACGGTCGCGGGAGGCGCGTGCGATCCGTCGGCGCCCCCTGCCCCGGTCGCGTCGAGTGAAGGAGGCTGCAGCTCGGTCGACGGGGCGGCCGACGGTGGCCTCGGGCTCGCCGCTCCGCTCGCGATGGTGCTCGGTGTCGTCGCGAGCCGACGACGAAGGCGCTCGCTCTAGGAAGCAGGCGGCTCCGTCGTCTTGCGCCGGGCCCGAGGAGCACGAGGCGGGGCGGAGGACGGAGACCTCGGGTGACGAGCTCAGGGAAATCGGCGGCCTTGCCCGATGATCATGAGCGTGGAAATTCGGTGAGCGCGCTCAGCCCGCGTCGGGCGCGACCGCGTCGAACGAGCGGGCCACGGGCCCCGACTGCGCGACGGCCAGCATTCGTCCGGCGGAGGGCCGCTCCGGGGACTCTCCCCGCAGGGCTCGCTCGACGAGCGCGCGAGCCTCGGCCTCGCCACGCGCGGCACCCGTGACGACGAGGGCGAGCTCGAAGGCGCCCGCGTTTTCGATGAGCGCCGCTGGAAACGCCGCCGGGATGGGGGTGCCTGGGCGCACCCGCGTTTCCCCACGTCGAACGGGCGTCGCGAGGAGAGGGGCCGCGAGACCGAGCTCCTCGATGCGGAGCGCGTCGAGGTGGACCTCGTAGACGGCGATCGCGAAGAGACCGTTCCGGTCGACGGCGAGCACGGCGCGGCTGGCGCGAGCGTCACGACCGTCCTCGTCGGTCCCGGGGACGACCGCCCCCGTTCCCCACGGGACGGTGACCACACCGCGGGCGCCGTCGCCCTCCCTCGCCACGCCGAGCCGGGTCGCGGTGACGTCCACGTCCTCGAGGTCCTCGCGCGACAGGACGCCGCCGGCGACGCGATTTCCCGCGTGAAATAGCTCTTCCCCGAGCTTGCCCTCGCTCAGGGCACGCGCCCCCACACGGGCGATGTGCGCGAGCACGTCTTTTCGAGGCGTGCCTTTGGCGAGCTCGATCGCCGGTGCGAGCACTTGCGAGAAGCTCGCCTGCCCGGCCGTGGCGACCGCCGCCGCGAGCGCCGCCGGGAGCGCCGGAACGCCCATGCGCGCCGCCTCCGGGATCGGATCCTCCGCCCGAAACCCACGTGGCCGGTCCTGGCCCTTGCCGCCCTGGAGGACGAGGCCGCCGAGCGCCTGCACGCCCGCGCCACCGCCTCCGAAGAGGAGCTGCACCGGACCGAGCAGCACGGATGGCTCGAGGGCCGCCGCGGCGGCCACACCGGCCACCACGGCGTCGACCGCGTTGCCCTTCAGCAAGAGAGCCTCGGCTGCGTCGCGGGCCGCGCTCACCGAGGCGTGCGTCGCACGCGCGCGTTTCTGGGTGACGTCTCGAGGCTCCACTGGGCTTACTCCTGCTCGTCGTCCCGGACCTTGAACGTCGTGATGCCGCGGGGCCGGAGCACGCGCCCTCGACCGCCCTCTTTCGAGGACCGCGACCTCTGGACGAGCGAACGGAGGCTCTTGCACTCGGCGAGCGCGGTGGGAGAGTCGATGAGGACGTAGGCCTCGCGGCGCTCTCCGATGGCCCCGACGACGCGCTCGAGGGTCGACGGACCGAACGAGCGCGACTCCCCCATGGCGCGGAGGCGCGCGTAGGCCACGGGGCCGACGGGGACGCGATCCCGCGTGGGATCGACCACGAGCGAGATGCCCCACTTCTTCGCCCACACGGCCGCGTCCTCGAGCTCCCACACGCCCCGCGGCTCCCAGGCGACCTGGGTCACGTCACGCGGGAGGCGCTCGAGGAGGCGCGCGATGCGGTCGCGCGAGAGCGCCGTGGGCGTGACCTCCGCGGGCGTCGGGAGCAGGATCATGCGCGACTGGAGCGTCGTCACGGCCGCGAGCGCCGCCTCGAGCTCCTTCTCGAGCTCGGGCCCCGGCCGGAGCTTCGAGAGCGCAGGTCCGAGGACCGTGACGAACTCGAAGTGGGGAGGAACGGCCTTCCTCCACTTGCGAAGCGTGGCGGGCGTGGGCCCTTGCGCCTCCCGTCCGGCCGGTGCGAGCCGAACCTCCAGGAGGTCGAACCGCTTCGCGTAGGCTTCGATTGCACCGCGAAGTTCTTTGGCACCGATGTGATAGCGCGTGGCCATGAGGGCGTGCCGTACTCGCACGATGGCGAGCCGCACGGAAGGGGGAAAGTCACCCTGCCCGCGCGGCCCGCCGGTTCCGAACTAAATAATCAACAATTCCGGACGCTTACGAACAAGGCTATCGAGCCACGCGTTCGCGATTTTCTCCTGCACCGAGTTCGCGCGGAGCCGTTCACGCAGATGCGCGAAGTCGACGGCGTCGAGCTCTTGGTCCTGGTTGAAGCACGAGAACACGACCGTCTCTTTGCCGGTCGCAGGATCGCGGTGCTTCTGCAGGCACTGGGCGCAGATCTCTTTCATCATGCACTGCATCGGCGAGTTGATGCTGCCGATGGCGAGGTGCTTCGGATCGAGGAGCGGGCGGAGCACGCCGTGGCGTGCCTCTTGGACGGCGGCCATCATGCGGTCGGAGCCGATGGCGATGATGCGCGACACCTCGGACAGGCGGGCGACGGGGCGGACGAGCTCGCCCTTGCCGAACGCGAGCGCGGCCTGGACGATGTTGCCACGGAAGTGGCAGTCCTGAGGGCGCCGAGGCGTGACCTCCCTGCCCTTGTCGGTGCACCAGACCACCTGATCGGTGTGGGCCTCGATGTCCTCTTGTTTGAAGAGGTCCTCGCCGTCTTTGTAGCCGGCGAAGTAGATCACCTTGGCGCCGAGCGCCTTGAAGGCGCGCGCGATCGAGAAGAGCACGGCGTTGCCGAGGCCGCCCCCGAGGAGCAGCACCGTCTCGCCCGCGCCGATCTCGGTGGGTGCGCCCGTCGGCCCCATGAGGACCACGGGCTCGCCGGGTCGGAGCGCGGCGCAGAGGCGCGACGAGCCGCCCATCTCGAGCACGATGGTGCCCATGAGCCCCTCCTCGGGAGAGGTCCACGCGCCGGTGAGCGCGAGGCCCTCCATGGCGAGGCGGGTGCCGTCGACGACGGGCGCGAGCGACTCGAAGTTCTGCAGCCGATAGAACTGGCCCGGCTTGAACTTGCGGGCCGCGAGCGGCGCCTTGACCACCACCTCGACGATCGTCTTCGTGAGGCGCTTCACCTCGACGACGGTCGCGAGCAGCTCGGCGTCGAGGCGCGCGTTTCGCTCGGCGAGGGCGCGATCACGGGCGGGCTGATCGGCGGACGAGAGCTCTCGCAGCTCGGGGAAGAGCGCGGCGACGTGACGGTAGCCGTCCTTGCCGCTCGCCATCGCGCGGACGACGCTCCCGGCGTAGTGCGGGTGGTTGTCGCCGTAGATGCTGACGACCTTGCCGTCCTTCTCGTAGCTCGTGAAGAACCCCTCGCGCGGCTTCGCCACCGCGAGCTCCGTGCGGCCCTCGCTCCGACGAGCCGTATGCACTTGAAAGTACTGCTTTCTTGCGTCGAGCTGGAACGTCCCTTCGTACTCCTTCTCGTACGTGACGTTCGGGCTCGTGCCCGCCGCGACACACACGGTGCGCGCGGGCAGCTCGATCGTGGAGCCGTCGGGGCGCTTGAAGAGCACGCCGCGGACGTGACCGAAGCCGTCGAGGAGGGCCTCGACGGGCGAGAGGTTCTCGACGTAGCGCACGCCCTCGGCGAGGCTCTCGTGGACCTCCTCGTGGTTCAGGCGGTACGCGGGCGAGTCTTGCACCGACTTGCGGTACACGAGGGAGACGCCTCCCCACTTCGTGACGAGGCCTTGGAGGTCGGGATCGCGCCCCTCGGCCGCGGCGCGTGCGCGCTCGGCCTCGAGCTCCTCGGCGTGCGCGAGGTGCGTCGAGAGCGTCGCCCACTCTTCGTCGTCGAACATGGCCCGGACGGCCGCCTCGCCGCGCTCGGCGGTGAGCCCGCGGATCCGCGTGAGGGTCTTCTCGATCTGGACCGGGTAGTAGGCGATGAGCTCGGTCGCCGTGTCGATCGCGGTGAGACCTCCACCGATGACGATGGCCGGGAGCGACACCTGGAGGTTCGCGATCGTGGACTTTTTGTAGGCCCCCGTGAGCTGGAGGGCCATCAGGAAGTCGCTCGCCTTGCGGATGCCGCGGGCGAGGTTGTTCTTCATGTCGATGATGGTCGGCCGGCCCGCCCCCGCCGCGAGCGCGACGTGATCGAAGCCGAGGTCCCACGCGTCGTCGAGCGTGAGCGTGCCGCCGAAGCGGACCCCGCCGTACATGCGGAGGAGCTTGTTCCGCGCGAGCGTGACGTAGAGCACCGTGAGGAAGTTCTTGTCCCACCGGACGGTGATCCCGTACTCGGACACGCCGCCGAACCCGAGGAGAAGACGCTCGTCGAGCTCGTGGTAGAGCGCCGCGTAGTCACGCACGGGCGCAGGCGGTGCCTCGGCCGTGCCGACGAGCTCCGCGGGGAGCGGCTCGAGCTTGAGCCCGTCGACCGCCGTGACCGAGAACCCCTCGCGAGTGAGGTGATGGGCGAGGGTGTAGCCCGCCGGGCCGAGCCCCACGACGAGCACGTTCTTCCCGTTGTACGGGAGGCTGTAGGGGCGGACGACGTTGAGCGGGTTCCAGCGCGTCAAAAACCCATAGATTTCGAGCCCATACGGGAGCTCGAGCACCTCGGTGAGGACGCGCGTCTCGGCCTGCGGGATGTTGACCGGCTCCTGCTTCTGGAAGACGCAGGCCTTCATGCAGTCGTTGCAGATGCGGTGCCCGGTGCCGGGGCACATGGGGTTGTCGATGCAGATCGTGGCGAGCGCCCCGAGCACGTCGCCCCCACGCCGGAGCAGGTGCATCTCGCTGATGCGCTCCTCGAGGGGGCAGCCCTCGAGCAAGACGCCGAGCGGGTTCTTCTTCACCTCGCCCGTTTTGTTGTCGCGGAGCCCCTTCGAGCACGAGTCTTTGTCGCGCTCGTGGCAGTAGAGGCAGTAGTCGATCTCCTGCTCGACCGCGCGGGCGCCCATGCGCCGGTCGGTGAGGGCGAAGCCATCGCGGTGACGCCGGTGGTCGGCGGGCCCCACGAACGCTTCGGGCAGGGCGGCGTCGGGACGGGCCACGGTGACGAGGGCCGAGAAATCGAGGTTCTTCGGGGCGTGCAGGGAGGGCCATCCGTGGGCCGGATCGGCGTGATCGTGCCGCCGGTGCGCGAGGTGCGCCTCGAAGGCGTCGAGCACGAACGCGGCGAGCGCACCGTCCTCGGCGTCGGTCGCGGCGTCTGCCGCACGAGCCGTCACGTGGGCCGCGAGGTCCTTGGTGGTCGACGCGGAGGCGAGCGCTTGCCGGAGGGACTCGGCGCGCGCGCGGAGCTCCGGGGTGAACGTCGCGCCGCCGGCCTTCGCGCTCTTTCGCGCGGTGTCGTCGATGGCGACGACGGCCACGACGACCTTGGCCGTGCGGAGCTCGTCGTCGTCCGACGGGGCGCCGAGCGCGCGCAGGGAGATCTCCACCACCGCGGAGGCGTCGGCCCCCGAGCCCTTCCACGACTTCCCTGCCCCCTCACGGAGGACACGCTTCTTCGCGAATTGCGCCTTGAAGGCCCACAAGGGCCCACGCTCGCCCGTCGCCTCGGCGATGGACGCGAGCTCGGCCTCGACGCCGAAGAGCTTGCCGACGAACCGAGACACGTAGGGCGCGGCCGCGAGCACGGCGACGCTCGTCTCCTCGGGGGTCATGCCTTTGCCCTGGCAGGCCGCGTAGCGCGCGAACGTCTCGGAGGCGTCTTTCGCCTCGGACGCGAACCAGCGCAAGAAGAGCCCGTGGAGCTCCTCGAGCTTCGCGGGCTCGAACAGGTCCGCGTACGAGAAGCCCGGAACACCGAGGGTGAGCTCGGGCGCGCTGCCCTCGCTGGGGCGGAGGAGCATCGAAGAAGAGCCGAAGGCCCCGGAGGAGATCGTAGCCACGGCGCCTCAGCCCTCCTTCTTCTTCTCTTCGGCCGGGACGAACGCGGTCTGCGCCATCTCGCCGTCCTCGAAGCCGAAGTAGATGGCGCACTGCTTGAACATGAACTTTTGGCCGTCGGCCGACGTGAGGTCCACCCGGTAGGTGTTGATGAACTTCACCGAGTCCTTGAGCCACATGTCCCACGCCTCTTTCGAGACCTCGTCGAAGATGCGCTGCCCGAGCTCGTTTTTGTACGGAGGGCGCGCGAGGCCCGGCAGTTCCTTCTTGAGCTTCACGCACTGGACGGTTCGGACGGTGGTCATGGCGCCCTTCTAGTGTCGTGGGTCCGTCGTTCGCAAGCGGTGCGTGGGCTGGCGAAGCACTCGGCCTCGCGCCGCGTCGACGGCTACGCGCCGCGCGCCACGACGCTCAACCGAGCCCGAGCGCGAGCTGAACCGCGGCGCGGGTCCGGGCGCGTTCCACGTCGACCACGACGGGCTCGCCGTGCGGGAGCACCGTGAGGCGCGCGAGAGGCGCGAGACGGCCGACGTCGCGGAGCGCGAGCTCGGGGGAGTTGTTGACCTGGGACAGGTGACAGAGCGCGACGAGAGGGTCGCCGAGCGCACGCACGTCGCGGACCAAGAGCCCCGCCTCGACGTTCGACAAATGTCCGATATTGCTTGATATTCTCCTACGGAGACGCTCCGTGTACGGGCCCACCGCGAGCGCCTCGTGGCAATGGTTGGCCTCGAGGAGCACGGCGTCGCTCGCCGCGAGGAACGCCGCGAGGCCCGCGGGGGCGTGGCCGAGATCGGTGGCGTAGGCCACGGACCTGTCGCGCGACGAGAGGCGGAGCGCGACGTTCGGCGCGTCGTGGGGCAACGGGAACGCCTCGATGCGGAGCTCGCCGAGGTCGACAGGGCCGCCCCCGAGGCGAACCACGGGGAACCTCCGCCGTGCGACGGGCGCCGCGATCCCGTCGTGGAGCACGAGCGGACAACGGAGCGCCTTCGCGAGAGGGAGCACGTGGCCGGCGTGATCGGCGTGCTCGTGCGTGACGACGAGCGCGTCGACCCCGCGTGGAAAGAGGTCGGCGCCGAGGGCGCGGAGGCGCTTCACGCACGCGACCGGGCCGAGCCCCGCGTCGACGAGGACACGCGTTTCACCCGCCTGCACGAGGACGGCGTTCCCGGTCGACCCGGAGCCGAGGACGTAGAGCCTCAAAGCGACTCGAGGATGCCTCGAAGCTCGGCGAGGTCGTCCCCCGAGAGGGCCTTCGGGAGGGCCGCGATGAGGTCGCGCTCCTCGTGCGAGTGCTCGGCGTACGCGACCTCGAAGCGCTCGAACATCGCCGCGAGGGCCTTCTCGGGCTCGGGCTCGTCGAGCTGCCTGAGCATGCGCCCGAGCGCACCGCAGAGGCCGTCGTGGAGCTGGGTGAGCCCGCGGAGGCGCGCCGAGGACTCGGGCAGGCGGGCCGCGACGAACGGGAAGAGCCCCTCTTCTTCCCGCGCGAAATGGGTCGCGAGATCGTCGAGCAGAGACTCGAGCGCTTCGCCGAGGGCGGCGCGGGACTGTGCGTCCCCCGGGGTCGTTCCCACCGAGTGCACGAGCTCGCGCGCCTCGGCGACGAGGCGCGACATGTGCGCGTGGTCGTGGGTGAGGTCGTCGAGCGGTTCGGCGGTCATGGCTGTTCTCGGGTCGGCCCCCCCGGGCGAAGCGCCCTCGACTCTGATGGATTCCGCGGCGATTTTCCACACTTCCCGCCGGCCCGCCATTTTGCCGGGGGCGGGTGTATGCTCGAGTCCTACGTGGTAGACTTGTCGTTTGGTGCCCGGTCCGTGAAACGGGCCTGCCCAAAGCCCTCTCGCCTCCATCGGAGACCCATGAAGCACCTCGCTTTCGTCGCAGCCCTCTCGTCCACCCTCCTCGCGACCGTCGCGTTCGTCGGTTGCTCCGAGGACAAGCCCATCGAGAACCCGCCCGGCACCTGCGATCCCGCGAAGGAGCAATGCGAGGACGGCGGGAGCGGAGGGCTCACGCTGAAGACCCCGGCCATCCCCTGCGCCGATGCCCCCGCCAGCATCTACGACGCCCCGGGCGCGGCCCTCGCGGCCGACCCGTCGAAGCGCGGCGAGGTGCTGAAATGCGGCGCGGACGCCGAGCTCTCCAAGGAGGCGATCGCCACGAAGCTCGCCGAGGTCGGCTACAAGGGCAAACCGCCGACCACCGGCGCTCGCGTGTTCAAGATCCAGTTCCAGACCGAGCGCGGCGACGAAAAGGGCTCGGCCGGCTACTCGAGCGGCATCGTGTACGTGCCGACGACGCCGAGGGCCGACAAGCTCCCGGTGGTCGTGGCTGCGCGCGGGAGCCGTGGCCAGGCCGCGGCGTGCACCGCCTCGAAATTCGATCCGGCGGCCGAGTCGGTCAACGACGACCTCTACAGCCTCGTGTACCCGCTCGTCGGCGCGGGCTATGCCGTCGTCCTCCCGGACCTCGCGGGGTACGCGGGGTACGGCGCCGCCGGCAACCCGCCGAGCGTCTACGCGGGTGCGGCCGACGTCGGCAAATCGACGCTCGACTCGGCGCGCGCCATCCGCAAGCTATTCCCCGTCCTCGACCCGAAGGTGGTCCTCGTCGGGCACTCGCAGGGCGGGCACTCGGCCCTCTCGGCGCTCGCGCTCGCCGAGAGCTACGGGGCCGGGCTCGACGTGGCCGCGGTCGCCGTGTACGCCCCCCTCTGGCTCTCGCAGCGCTCGTGGGGCGCGGCGCTCTTCAGCGGCGTGAGCAAGGACTACCCCATCGCCACGTCGCCTTCGATCACGGCCGTCTCGGCCTGGTACCACTACACGCACGCCGAGCTGCTCGACGGCCCCGGCGAGGGGAAGAAGCTCTTCGCCCCCGGAAAACAAGACCAGGTGAAGGCGTTCGTCGACAGCACGTGCTGGTCGGGGAAGTACCCCGCCCTCGAGGCCCTCGGGACCTTCCCGGAGGACATCTTCGATCCGGAGTTCGTGAAGAAGGTCGCCCTCGTCTCGGCGGGCATCAACGACTGCGATCCGGCCGACACGGTCTGCGTGAAGTGGCAGAAGCGCTACAAGGACGACCGCCCGCGCCTCACGGGCAAGGCCGCGCAGACGCCCATGCTCCTCCTCTACGGCGGCAAGGACACGACCATCCCGCCGAACCGCATGCAGTGCGCCCTCGATCGCCTGAAGCAAGACGGCACCAAGACGACCGTGTGTTACGAGGCCGACGCCACCCACGGCGGCATCGTCGATGCGCGCGCCGACTACGTGGCCGACTGGGTCGCGAGCGTCACGCTCGGCGCACCCGCCCCTGCGGCGTGCCCCGCCGACGAGAAGGCGCTCACGGACGACGGCGGCGCGATCAAGTGCGCCACGCCTCCCCCGAACGACTGAGAATCGTTCGACTTTTCGCAACCGAAGGGAAATCGTGCGGGGCACGGTTCCTCTTCGATCCCGAGGGCGGAACCGTGTAACCTGAGCCCGAGCGGCTCGGGGGGCTCGGCCCGCCCTTCCGCCTTTTTCGGAACCACGAACCGCGCCTCGGCGAACCACGAGGCGCGGAGGAGACGCGCGACATGGCCTTCAGCAAAGACGTTCTCAACCTCGATTGCGCCCAAGAGACCGAGCGCATCGTCGCCAAGCTTCGTGAGCAGGTCCTCGGCACGCTGAAGCGCAAGGGGCTCATCGTCGCGCTGTCCGGCGGCATCGACTCGAGCGTGGTCGGCGGGCTCGCCGTGCGCGCGTTCGGCAAAGAGAAGGTGTTCGGCCTCCAGCTCCCCGAGAAAGAGAACTCGGACGACACCCGCAACCTCTCGGCGCTCATGTGCAAGCACTACGGGATCGCGTTCGCCGTCGAAGAGATGAGCGCGCTCCTCGAAGGCGCGCGCGCGTACGGGCGCCGCGACGAGGCCATCAAGACGGCCATCCCGGGCTACGGCCCCGGCTGGAAGAGCAAGATCGTGCTCCCGTCCGTCGTCGACACGGACTCGTACCGCGTCTTCTCGGTGGTCGCCCAAGACCCCGAGGGCAAAGAGCACCGGGCCCGTCTCCCGCTCGAGGGCTACCTCGGCATCGTCGCGGCGACGAACTTCAAGCAGCGCTGCCGCAAGATGCTCGAGTACTACCACGCCGACCGCCTCAACTACGCGGTCGCGGGCACCCCGAACCTCGTCGAGTACGACCAGGGCTTCTTCGTGAAGCTCGGCGACGGCGCGGCCGACGTGAAGCCCATCGCGCACCTCTACAAGAGCCAGGTCTACGCGATGGCCGAGTACCTCGGCGTGCCCGAGGAGGTACGTCGTCGCCCTCCGACCACCGACACCTACTCGCTGCCGCAGTCGCAGGAGGAGTTCTACTACTCCCTCCCGTACGACAAGATGGACCTCGCGCTCTACGCGAAGAACCACGGCGTCTCGGCGGCCGAGGCGGGCCCCGTGCTCGGGATCTCGGCGGAGCAGGTCGAGCGCGTGTACCGCGACATCGAGGGAAAACGCGCCTTCGCGAAGTACCTCCACGCCGCCCCCATGCTGGTGGCCGAGCCCAAGGGCTGAAGCGGACGGCCCATACGAAGCGGCGCTCTTCGAGACGAGGGCGCCGCTTCGGCGTTTCGAAACGCGTGTTCCTAGGCGAAGGTCGTCACCACACGACGCTCTGGTCCTCGGTCACGCCGAGCACGTCGGTGAGCCGAAGCTCGCGATCGCCGAGGCGCATCGCTCCCGAGTAGAGGCCCACGGGCTGAACGAAGCTCGCGCGTACGATGCCGAGGTTCGTGCGATCGGCGTGCGCGCCGAGCGGGGCGAAGTCGAGGCGTGTCTCCCCCGTGGTCGTCCCCACGGCCCACGGGGACGTCGCGTCCTTGCCTTCGATGCGCCCCTCTCCGAGCGGGTACACCTTGCCGTCGTAGAAGGCCGCACACTCGGCCTCACGGACGAAGCCCTCGACGAGGTTCAAACCGAGGGGCACCCCGTCCACTTTCCCCATCAAAAACGCCCACTTCCAACGCGTATGGCGCGGCATGAACCCGGCCGAGTAGTCGTACCCTGCCAGCGCGCCGTCGAGCGACACGCGGTCGTCGCCCACGGTCATGTCGCCCCTCACGTCGAGCAGGAGGCGCTTCTCGGTCGTGGTGAAGAGGCCTCCCTCGGTGGGAGCGACGGCCGAGATGGGCGGCGGCGCCTTCTCTCCGTCGAGCTCGGCGTCCAGGCGAAGGCCACGAAAGGCGGCGCTCACGTGGAACGTCTGGCCCGCGGCCCGACGGAACGAGGCGCGCCGCGCACCGAAGGAGAACGTCGCGTGGGCACCGGGCCCGGTGGTGTCGGAGACGTCGACGGAGGTCACGGGGAGGATCGCCGTGTCCCGCTGGACGATGCTGCCGCGCGCCTTGTCGAGCACGAACGAGAAGGCGTTCGCCGCGTACCCGAGCCGCACGATCGCCATGGCGGCGAAGTACCGCTCGGTCGCGAAGGCCAAGTAGACCCACCGCTTCAAGCGGCGAATCCGCACGAGAGCCGAGGCCGCGCTCGCGAAGTCGAGGGCCCCCAGCGAGCCCTCGTACGAGCCCGCGCTGGCGCGACCACGGACGACGACGGGGGAAGGAACCGGACCGAGCACTCGCCCCTGCGCGACCATCAGGCCCTCCTCGCCACGATCGCGGGCACCCACGGGAGCTTCGCCTCGACGCGCTTCAGCGCCTGCTCGGGGAGACGGAGCACCTTGCGCACGAGCGAGCCCTCCGGGACCGCCCGCGGCACGACGATCGGCGCTCTCTCCGTGCCGTCGCGGAGCCTCCGCGCGAGGGCCCCCACGGTGTCGACCTCGAAGTGCTCGGCGTTACGCTCGAGGAACCTGCACAACGACCGAAACCTTAATAGATTCAACGTATTAGGCCTGCCCACTTTCCCCTCGATCGAGTCGATGTGGCAGAGCTCGAACGAGTGGGTCACCACGGTCACCTCGCGGAGGCCGAGCGCACGCGCCTTCCACAAATAGTCGACCGTCTCGAGCCACGAGACCGCCGTCACTTGGAGGTGGCGCATGCCGCCCCCCCGCTCCTCGAACGTGCTCACGGGCAGCTCCCACACGCCGTGCGGCGCGCGAAAGAGCGCCGAGCCCGCGTCGTCGAGCCGCATCTTGCAGTTCTTCTCGAAGTAACACGGGTTGAAATTGGACGAGACCACGAGCCCCGCTGCGGCCATGGCCTCCCAGGTGCGGTTGTCCGCTCCGAAGTTGCCGGCGCGGAATCCCAGGACCTCCGGCACGCCGCACGACTCGAGGATGCCCTTCCCCTCGCGGAGGAGCTCGGTCTGCGTCGGCACGTCGTAGCTCCCGATGTCGTCGTTCGCGGGCGAGAGACCGCGGGTTCGGTAGTCGGCGACGCGCTGGATCGGGTGGGTGTGGAGCTCCACGTCGTGGCCGCGGGTGACCATCGCACGGCAGGCCTCGGCGAGCCCTTCGCGCCCGAACGTGTGGGAGCCGAGCGCCTCGGTGAAGAAGGTTCCTTTGAGCCCCGCCGCCTCGAGCTCGTCCATCAAGAGCTCGATCCCGAGCGCACGGCGCTGGTTCGCGAAGCGCCCGAAGACGCGCAAATCGTAGCCCTGGAGCGGCTGGCTCGCGCCGCGCTCCTCGGCGCACTCGACGTCGACCGTGATGTAGACGCGTGTCCTCATGTCTCGCTCGTCCTCTCGCGCGTGCGTGCGGTTCGGGTGCCTTCGGCGGCGCGTCAGCCGAGGCGGCGCCCGAGGTCTTCGACGATGCGCGCCGCGCTCTTTCCGTCCCAGAAACGCGGGACCTTCCCGGCGCGTTTGACCTCCTCGATGCGCCCGTACGCCTTCAAGATGGCGTCTCGCCCCGTGCCGACGAGCTGGTTCGTGCCCTCCTCGCACGTGACGGGGCGCTCCGTGTTCTCGCGCAGCGTGATGCACGGGACGCCGAGCACCGTGGTCTCTTCCTGCACGCCGCCCGAGTCGGTGAGCACGCACTTCGCGTTCGCCGTGAGCTTCATGAAGTCGAGGTACCCCTGAGGATCCACGAGCGAGAAGAGCTTCGGGTCGAGCGTGATGCCCGCGTCGGCGAGGCGCTTTCGTGTGCGCGGATGCACGGGGAAGACGAGCGGCAGCTCCCGCGCGATCTCGCCGAGCGTGCCGAGCAGCCCGCCGAGCGCGACGGGGTCGTCGACGTTGCTCGGGCGGTGCAAGGTGACGAGCCCGTAGCGCTCGGGGGCGAGGCCTAGCCGCTCGAGCACGTCCGATTTTTCGGCCTCGGCGCGCGCCGAGACGAGCGTGTCGATCATGACGTTCCCCACGAACACGGCGCGATCCTTCGACGCCCCCTCGCGCTCGAGGTTCGTCATGCCGGCCGGATCCGACACGTAGAGGAGGTCGCTCACGGAGTCGGTGAGCTTGCGGTTGATCTCTTCGGGCATGTCGTCGTCGAAGCTACGGAGACCGGCCTCGACGTGGATCATGAGCGGACGCTGCCGCGCCTTGCCCATGTAGGTGTACGGCGCCTTCAAGAAGAACTTCGACGTGACGACCGCGCACGCCACGGTGGAGTTCACGTCGCCGACGACGAGCACCCCCTCGGGTTGCTCGGCCTCGAGCACCGGCTCGAAGCGGCGCATGATCTCCGCCGTCTGTTGGGCGTGCGACCCGGAGCCCACCTCGAGCTCGATGTCCGGTCGCGGGATGGCAAGATCCTCGAAGAAGACCTTCGAGAGCTTCTCGTCGTAGTGCTGCCCCGTGTGGACGAGCTTCGCGCGAAACCGCGAGTCGGCGGCGAACGCACGAAGGATGGGGGCGATTTTCATGAAGTTCGGCCGCGCACCCGCGACACAGAGGATCGTCGACGCCATGGTGGGGTCGAGACTACCCGCGGGGCGTGGAGGCGGGCTCCCAAAAACGCGATTTCAAGGTCCTTCGCGGAAAGTCCCGTCTCGGGGTAGTCTCGGGCGCCATGGCGAGACGAGCTGCCGAACAGGGCCCTGCGAGACCGCCGCCCGAGGGCGCGAAGCCTCCCCCGTCGACGCGACCACGCGACGACGGCCCGCGCGCGCCACAGCTCACCGCGTCGGCACGCGACGAGGGAGTCCCGCTCGCACGTGTCGCCGAGCTGCTCGACCGCCTCGCCGCGGCCGAAGAGGCGCAGTTCGTGCGCACCTGGATCGAGACCCTGTCTCCGGACGGCGATGCCGCCCGCAAGCTCGAGCCGGGCCTCGCCGTGCGCCTCTTGCGCGCCTACCGCGAGACAGGGAGCCTCGACCGGGCCCGCGAGCTTTCGTCCGAATTCCGAACGATTCCGGCACATTGGCCCCCGGCCGACACGGCGCGGCTCGCGCTCGAGCGCGCCATGCTGGCCATCTTGGACGGTCGCGTCGCGGAGGCCGAGGAGGGGCGAGCCCAGGCGGCGCGCGCGCTCGCCCACGCGCCTTCGGGCACGGGCCTGCGCGAACAGCTCGACATCCACCTCGTGGCCGCGGAGCTCGAGCTCCGCCGAAACGACGTCACCGCCGCGGCGCGGTCGCTTCGTCTCGCCGAGCACGTCGCCGAGCGCCTCGGCGAGGGTGCGTTTCGGGTCGCGGTGTCGATGTCCCTCGGGCATTTGGCGATGCGCCTCGCGGACCCGAGGACCGGCGCGAAACACTACCGAGAGGCGCTCGACCGCGCGCCCTCCCGGGGAACGGCCGCCATGCGGGCCCACGCGAACCTCGCCATCGCGCTCGGGTCGACGGGCGCCATCGAGGCCGCGCGCGAGCACGCGGACGCCGCCGTCGCGACGGCCGCGCAGGTGGCCGCGGGTTGGCGTCACGCGGACGCCTACGACGTGCTCGCCATCGTCGCGATCGCGGCCGACCGACCCGACGAGGCGATCGAGGCCGTCGAGGCGGCGTTCGGCATCCTCGGCTCGCAGGAGCAGCCCACGCTTCGTTACCAGCTCGCGAGCCACAAGACGTTCGCGCTCGCGGCGGCGGGCAAGGGAACCCAGGCCAAGACGTGGCTCGCGAAGACCGAACGGCTCAAGGCGGAGCTCGGCCAGGTCGACGCCATCGACGCCCAAGACCTCGTGGCGACGCGCGCCCGGACCTTCGAGGCCTCCGGGGCCTTCGAGGCGGCGATCGAGCTCGGGCTCTCGCACGTGGAGAACCTGCCCCACGCGTTCGTCACCGGCACCTTGAACTTGGTCGTGGGGCGCGCGGCCCTCGCCGTGGGCAAGCTCGACGTGGCGAAGTCCTGCATCGAACGGGTTTGCCTTTCGGGAGAGCGCCACGGTTGGGTGTTCCCCGAACGGCGAGCGAGCCGAGCGCTCTACGAGCTCGGCTGCCGCTCCCACGACAGCCGGGTCGTGAGGTATGCGCAGCGTGTCCTCGGGCAGTCGTCGGCGGTGCGGCTCGCGGACGTCACCCTCGGGCCCGAGGGCGAAGAGACCTGCTACGTCACGACGCGGGAAGGCGTGGCGCGCGCCCCACGGAGACCACTCCCCGAGAGCGTGGGCGCGGCGACCCTCGTCGTGGATACCCTCACCCACGAGCTCCGGGTCGGCGCGAAGAAGAGCTCTCTCGAGCGTAGGCGGGCGCTCGAGCCGCTCGTCGTGGAGCTCCTGCGGCGGGCGAAAGAGGGGCTCTCGGCCGAAGAGATTTTGCGCGCGGCAGGCGGCCCGGGTCCCGACTCGGCCGACGCCGAGCACCGCGTGCGGGTCCTCGTCTCCCGCGTCCGAGACCTCCTCGGCGACCCGGCGCTCGTGACGCGGGTCCGGGACGCAGGAGAGCACGGGAAGACGCGCTACCGCCTCGCGGACGACGTCTCCTTCGCGCTCGTCGAGCCCGCCGCGGCCGGCGGAGGGTAACGCCCCCAAGGCGCCGATCCTCGCCGAAAGACAGGCTTTTGTGGTAGCAAAGCGTCGTGCCACGGGCGTACCTCACCGTCACGATCGACACGGAGTGCGACAAGGCCCCGCGGTGGCTCGTTCGTAAACCGCTCGCCTTCGTGGGCGTGACCACCGGCGTTCGGGAGCGTCTCGAGCCGCTCTTCGCGAGCTTCGGGGCGAAGGGCACCTACCTCGTCTCGGGCGAGGTCCTCCGCGATCCGGCCTCCGTCGAGGTCCTCGCGCGCTCGTCCGGGGATCTCGGGACCCACCTCCACGCCGAGACGGTCGAGCCCGGGGCCTTCGTTCCCGACGTCACGGCGGCGTTCCAGCGCGACCTGCCCGAGCCCGAGGAGCGCGCGAAGCTCGAGACGCTCACCGCCTGGTTCGACGACGCGTTCGGGAGGGCTCCGAGGTCGTTCCGTGCGGGGCGCTTCGGGGTCGGGAAGCACTCGCTCCGCATCCTCGCCGACCTCGGCTACACGGTCGAATCGAGCGTCACCCCCGACATGGACTGGGCCTCCGCGGGCGCTCCGGGCCTCGCCTTCCACGGCGCCCCCACGCAGCCGTACCACCCGGCCTGGGACGCGCCCGGGACCCCCGGCAACTGCCCGCTCTGGGAAGCCCCCATAACCATACGTAAATATTGGGCAAATAGCCTTCCGTGGGTAGGCTCGAGGGTCGACCCGCGTTGGCTCCGCCCCACCCACGCGTCCGGCGACGCCCTCGCCCGGCTCGCGCGCGACGAGATCTCTGCGCACCTCGCGTCGGGCTCCCGCCGGCCGCCCGTGCTCACCTGCATGTTCCACAACGTGGAGATCGTCGAGGGCCTGAGCCCCTACGCGAAGACCCGCGGCGAGGCCCACCGCATCCTCGGCGCGCTCGCCGGGCTGCTCTCGTTCTGCGCGCGCGAGGACATCGCCACGGTCGGCCTCTCGGACCTGCCCGAGATCCTCGGCACGTGAGCGACCCTCCGGCACCGTCGGAGGCCCCCCGAGAGCGGGGCGTCGGGAGGACGGCCCTCGGGCTCTTGCCCGCGCAGATCGTGTTCCGCGGGGGCGAGGCGATCTTCCCTTGGCTCCTCTCGACGTGGTTCGGGCGCTCCCACACGACGGACGTGTACACGTTCGCGTGGGCGGTCTTCACGTTCGCGGGCTCCCTCGTGTTCTCGGCCTACCAAGACTCGGCGCTCGTCCCGCTCCTCGCCGAGGTGAAGCGCGAGTCCCCCGAGGAGCTGCCGCGGTTCCGGGGCGCGCTCCTCGCGCACACCGTGGTCTACGGGAGCGCGCTCGCCCTCGCCGTGTCGTTCGTCGCGGCCGCGTATTTCACCGTGGTGTACTCGGGCCCCGACCGCGCCATGGCGGAGCTCATGGTGCCGGGCTTCTTCGCGTACCTCATGGCGCTCTCGCTGAAGACCTTCTTCGGCGCGCAGGCGAACGCGGAGCATCGGTACTTCGCGCTCCCGATCGCGAGCGCGTTCGGCACGGCGGTCTCGGTGAGCGCCCTCTTCGCGGTCCGGCGCTTCGGCCCCGTGGGGATCCCGTACGCGCAGCTCGCCGGGGAGCTCACGACCCTCGCCGCCCTCGTGCGCATGTCCCGCGGCCTCCGGTTCTCTTTCACTCTCGAGCGGCCCCCTGCCCTCGTGCGCACCGGGAAGCTCATCGTATCGGAGGTCTTCGGCGCCGCGATCACCCGGGTGAACCCCTCGGTCGATCAGCTCTTCGCCGGGCTCGTGGGGGTGGCCGGCGGCGGCACGATCCTCCGGCTCACGGGCGACGTCGGCTCCCTCCCGACGTCCATCCTCCAGGCCGCGATGCTCTCGGTCTTGCTGACGCACCTCTCGGAGGACTCGGCCAAGCGCGACTACCTCGCGTTCCGCGCCAAAACGACGCGGGCGGTGCGGGTCGCGTTCGCCTCGCTCGCGGCCTCTTGCGTCGTCCTGTACGCCATCCGGGCTCCGCTCCTCCGCGTGGTGTTTCTGCACGGGGCCATGGATGGGGAGGGCGTGTCGCGCATGGCCGAGGTGCTCCCCTACTACCTCGTCGGCATTCCGCCGTTCGGTGTGCTGCTCGTGCTCGTGAGGGCCCACGTCGCGGCGCAGAACAGCGGCATCATGGTGCGGATGGGCATCCTCAACGCGGCGCTCAATTTCCTGGGGAACGCCATCCTCGGCAAGCTCTTCGGCCTGCCGGGGATCGCCTTGTCGACGAGCCTCGTGCACGCCCTGCTCGCCATCCTCCTCCATCGGCTCCTCGCGCTGCGCCTCGCGGAGCTCGACGGCACGGGTCGGCCCGAGGGCGCGCGATGAGCCCTCCCAAGATCCTCCACGTGGTGTCCGCGGGCGAGCTCGGCGGGGCCGAGAGGATGCTCTTCGACCTCGTCCGGCACGACACGGAGAGCGCCCACGCGGTCGCCCTCTACTCGCCGAGCGACGCGATCGTGCAGGCCTTCCGCGAGCGGGTGCCGGAGCTCCACGTCCGCCGCGTGCGCTCCGAGGGCCCCGTCGCGATGCTCGCGCGCGCCTACGGGAGCGCCGAAGCCGAATGGCTCGAGCGCGCGTGGAAGAGCACGGCGGCGAACGTCCTTCATCTCCATACCTTCGGGGCGCAGGTGGTCGGCGCTCGTGTGGGGCGCGCCCTACGCGCGCCGATCGTGCGGACGGAGCACTCGACACGCGTCTTCGACGACCCGAGCTGCTGGGCGCTCGTTCGGTCGACGATCGAAGACGCCCGAGTGTCCTGCTCGGTGAGCGAGGCCGTTCGTCGTGTGGCCCTCGCCAAGGCGGGCGCGCGCCTCCGCGACGCGCGTGTCGTGCCGAACGGCGTCGACGTCGACACGTTCTCCCCGCTCCCGAGGCGCTCCGCAGCGAGAAAGCGGGTCGCCATCGTCGGCCGAATCGAGCCGCGAAAAGGCGTCGACATCGCGCTCGAGGCCCTCGCTCCGTTCCAGGACCTCGAGATCGACATCGTCGGCGACGGGCCCGACGCCCCCGCGATCCGCGCGCTCGCCCGCTCGCTCGGGATGCTCGGTCGGACCCGGTTCCGCGGCCACGTGACGGACGTCCACGCCGCGCTCGGCGAGGTCGACCTCGTCGTCTCGGGGGCACGAAAAGAGGGCCTCGGGCTCGCCCTCCTCGAGGCCATGGCCGCACGAAGGCTCGTGGTCGCGACGCCCACCGGTGGTGTGCCCGAGTTCCTCCAGGAAGGACGAACGGGCTTTTTGGCCGCCAACGGGTCGAAAGGCGCGCTCTCCCGCGCCGTCTCCCGCGCCCTCGCCGTCCCGGAAGCCACGACGGAAGCCATCCTGGACCGCGCGGCCACCCTGGTGCTCTCGCGCTTCTCGGTCGGGGCGATGTGCCGCGCCTATGCCGCGATCTACCGCGAGCTGCTTGCACACTGAGCAAAAGATCAGTATCCAGTCCTGGTGAAGGATTCATGGTCACCCGGGCTGCCAGGCAGGCACCGACCGGCTATCCATTCGGGCCAGGCTCGCGGGACGCGAGCCCAGGCCCCGGAGCCCACGTGACGACCGACGAGAACCTCTCCCGCGACCTCCAGTCGCTCCGCATCGATCGATCTTCGCGCGGCGCGAAGACGCGCCCCCCGGCTCCCCTCGCGGATCGCGCAGAGACCGACGCCCCCCGCCCGGGCTCGCCCGCGCTCCGCACCTTCGGAAGGGTAGTCGGGGCGCTCGTTCTCTTGGGAGGCCTCGTGGTCGTAGGAGGGAGCCTCGCCGCGCGCGCGGAGGCGAGCTTCTTCAAGACCGAGGTCGCCTTCACCGAGGTCGGCCAGCTCTCCCCCTCGCAGGCTCAGGTCGAGGTGACCTCGACGGGTTACGTCGTCCCCCAGGTCGTGGCGAAGGTCGGCACCAAGGTGATGGGCAGGATCGTGAAGGTCTCCGTGCGCGAAGGCCAGAAGGTCAAAGCGGGAGACGTCCTCTTCGAGCTCGACCCGAGCGATCAGAAGTCGGCCGTGGCGGCCTCGAACGCGCGTGTGCTCGCGGCCGGCGCCAAGGTCGAGGCGGCGCGCGCGCAGCTCCGCGAGGTCGAGATCCAGCTCGCGCGGCAGAACGAGCTCGTCAAGGTGGGGGCGGCGCCGAAGGCCTCGGCCGACGATCTCGCGGCCCGCGCGGCCACGCTGAAGGAGCAGGTTCGGTCGACCGAGGCCGACGCCGTCGCCGCCCGGGCGGACGTGGCGCAGGTCTCGGTGGGCCTCTCGCAGACCACCGTGCGCGCCCCGATCGACGGCGTCGCGGCGACCAAGCCCGCCGAGCTCGGAGACGTCGTGGGCCCCCAGCAGACGCTCGTCGAGCTGGTCGACTTCGCCTCCCTCCTCGTCGAGACCGACGTGCCCGAGGCGCGGCTCGGAAAGATCCGCCCCGAGGGGCCCTGCGAGATCGTCCTCGAGGCCATCGACGGGCAGCGTTTCCCCGGCAAAGTCGTCGCCGTAGGTCCGCGCCTCAACCGCTCGAAAGCGACGGCGCAGGTCAAGGTGCGCTTCGACGCCCTCCCTCCCGAGATCCGGCCGGAAATGTCGGCCCGCGTGGGGTTCCTCGCGCGCCCTCTCCGCGAGGACGAGCGCCGCGCCACCGTCCGTACCGTGGTCCCGCTCGCGGCGGTCACGGGCGCCGAGGGGGCGAAGGTCGTCTTCGTGGTCGAGCGCGACAAGGCGAAGCGCACCCCCGTGACGCTGGGCGAGACGCTCGGCACGGACGCCGTCCTCGTCGCCGGGCCTCCCCCTGGCACGAAGCTCGTCCGCGATCCGAACGGCCTCGTCGACGGACAGCCCATCAAGGAGAAGGCCAAATGAGCGACGCCTCCACACCTGCCCCCATCCTCATTTCGGTCAAAGGAGTCGGGAAGAGCTACACCCGTGGAGGCGAGACGCTCCACGTGCTCGACGGGCTCGATCTCGAGATCCCCGAGGGCTCCTTCCAGGCCCTCATGGGCCCGTCCGGGTCGGGCAAATCCACGCTCCTCCACCTGCTCGCCGGCCTCGACAAACCCACGAAGGGCACGATCGAGGTCGGGGGCCAACGCATCGACCGTATGAGCGAGGGTGAGCTCGCGCGCTTTCGTGCGGAGAACGTCGGGTTCGTGTTCCAGTCGTTCAACCTCATCCCGGTCCTCACGGCGCTCGAGAACGTCGAGCTGCCCCTCCTCCTCACGAATCTCCCCGCCGTCGAGCGGAAGCGGCGCGCTCAAACGGCGCTGCGGGTCGTCGGGCTCGAGGACCGCATGGGGCACCTGCCGAAGCAGCTCTCGGGCGGCCAGGAGCAGCGCGTGGCGATCGCGCGCGCCATCGTGCACGACCCTCGCGTGATCGTCGCCGACGAGCCCACCGGCGATCTCGACCGCAAGAGCGCGGACGAGGTCCTCCGCCTCCTCGAGACCCTCTCGCGCGAGCTCGACAAAACGATCCTGATGGTGACCCACGATCCCATGGCGGCCGAGCGCGCGACGGTGCGACTCCACCTCGACAAGGGGCGTCTCCGCGAGGGCCCGGCGACGCACGAGGGGCCATGAACCTCGCGACGCTCGCGGCCAAGAACCTCTGGCGGAACCGCGTCCGCACGGGGCTCACGATCGCCGCCTCGGCCATCGCGGTGCTTACGTTCATCACCTTGAGAACACTCGTCTTTTCGTGGACGAGCGCCTCCGAGGTGGCCGCCAAGGACCGCGTCGTCACGCGCCACAAGGTCACCTTCGTGATGCCCCTCCCCAAGAAGTACGTGGACGACGTGCGCGCCCAGAAGGGCATCCGGGTCGCCACCTTCGCGAGCTGGTTCGGCGGCAAAGACCCGAGCCACGCCGACGAGTTCTTCGGCACGTTCGGCGTCGACCGCGACAAGTACTTCGACGTCTACGACGAGATGCTCGTCGGGCAGGCCGAGCTTACCCGCTTCAAAGAGGAGAAGCGCGGCGCCATCGTCGGCGACCTCCTCGCGAAGAAGCTCGGCTGGAAGGTCGGAGACAAGGTCACCCTCGAGAGCGGCATCTACCCGGCCGACCCGGATAGCCCATGGACCTTCACCATCGTCGGCATCTACACCGCGACCAAGAAGTCCATCGACCGCATGAGCTTCATCTTCCGGTGGGACACGCTCAACGACGCCCTCCCTGCGAGCGGGCGCGACCAGATCGGCTGGATCGTGAGCCGCGTCGACGATCCGTCCCACGCGGCCGACGTCGGGCTCACGCTCGACAAGGCGTTCGACGTGCAAGACACCCAGACCTTGAGCCAAGACGAGGCCTCGTTCAACGCGTCCTTCCTCGCGGGCATCTCCGCCGTGCTCCGAGCGGTCGACATCATCTCGGCGGTCATCCTGGTCATCATGACCCTCGTCCTCGGCAACACGATCGCCATGGGCGTGCGCGAGCGCACCTTCGAGTACGGCACGCTGCGCGCGATGGGCTTCCGGCCGGGGCACGTCGTCTTCTTCGTCCTCGCCGAGGCGGCGTTCGTCGGCGCGCTCGGGGGCATCGTGGGCGCGCTCCTCTCCTACCCGCTCGTCGAGCGCGGGCTCGGTCGCTACCTCGAGGAGAACCTCGGCAACCTCTTCGTCTACGTGGGCGTCCCGCGCCATGTGCTCGTTTTGGCCCTCGGGCTCTCCGTCGGCCTCTCGGTGCTCGCGGCGATCCTGCCCGCGCGCGCTGCCGGCAACCTCCGCGTGACCGAGGCGCTCCGGCGTATCGCCTGAGGAATTTCGCAATGGTTCCGATACGATACAACTTTCGCAGCTTGGCCGTCCGCAAGGCCACCACGCTCGCCACCGCGCTCGGCATCGGGCTCGTCGTGTTCGTGCTCGCCGTCGCGATGATGCTCTCCAACGGCATCCGGAAGACGCTCGGCGCCTCGGGCCATGCGGACGTGGCCATCGTCCTGCGCAAAGGCTCCGACAACGAGCTCGGGAGCACCCTCGAGGACGCGCAGGTCGGCGTGCTCACGTCGCTCCCCCAGGTGAAGCGTGGCCCGGACGGCGCTCCGCTCTCCGCGGCCGAGGTCGTCGTGGTGACGGCCTCCGAGAAGATCGGCGCGGTCGGGGTGACGAACCTCCAAATCCGGGGCGTGACCGACGACGTCCTCACCTTCCGACCGAGCGTGCACGTGGTCGAGGGCCGCGCCCCGAGGCCCGGCGCGGACGAGGCCATCGTGGGCCAGCGGGTCCGCGGGCGCTTCCGGGGGATGGACCTCGGGCAGACGTTCGACATCAAGAAGAACCGCCCGGTCACGGTGGTCGGCATCTTCGAGGACGGGGGCTCGTCGCACGAGTCGGAGGTCTGGGTCGCCCTCGACACGGTGCGGAGCTCCTTCGGCCGCCAGGGCATCCGCTCGGCCGTGCGCGTGCGGCTCACGTCACCCGAGGCCTTCGCCGACTACCAGCGCGCCGTCGAGCAAGACAAGCGCATCGGTCTCCAGGCCATGCGCGAGACGGACTTCTACGAGAAACAAAGCGAAGGAACGGGCCTCTTCATCTCCATCCTCGGCACGCTCGTGTCCGTCTTCTTTTCGTTCGGCGCCGTCATCGGCGCGGCCATCACGATGTACGCCGCCGTGGCCAACCGGAGCCGCGAGGTGGGCATCTTGCGCGCCCTCGGGTTCTCCCGCGGGGCCATTCTGTTCTCGTTCGTCTCCGAGTCCGTCATGCTCTCCCTGTTCGGGGGGCTCCTCGGGACCGTCTCTTCCCTCGCGCTCGGGGGCCAGAAGATCTCGATGATGAACTTCGCCTCGTGGTCGGAGATCGTGTTCTCGTTCGAGCCGACGCCCGGCATCCTCGTGACGGGCCTCCTGTTCTCGCTCGCCATGGGGGTCGTCGGCGGCTTCCTCCCCGCGCTGAGGGCCGCGCGCGTCCCGCCGGTGGCGGCCATGAAGGGCTGACATCCTACCGATATCACTGACATTTCTATCGTCGGGCGCGCTCACCGCGCTTGACCGCTCGCGCGGCGCGATGGTGCAGTAGGGCCCATGCATCGGGTGTACCTCTCTCCCGGGATGTTCGGGTTCGCCGAGCTCGGCGCCTTCGGGTACTTCGCGCACCTGCGGTCCGCCCTCCTCGACGAGCTCAAGTACCTCGGCCTCGACGCCGAGGTGCACGTGGTCGACGTGCCGCCGACCGCGTCCATCCGCAGGCGCGCCGCACGGCTCGCCGAGGCCGTGGCCGAGACGTCCGGCCCCCACGACGACATTCACCTCGTCGGGCACTCGACCGGCGGCCTCGACGCCCGCCTCGTGGCCTCCCCGTCGGCTCGGCTCCCCACGGGACCGCACACCCGCGACTGGATCCCGCGCCTCCGCTCGGTGACGACCATGAACACGCCGCACTACGGCACGCCGCTCGCGAGCTTCTTCGCCACGAAGGCCGGCCAGCAGATGCTCTACGCCGTGAGCGCCTTCACCTTCGTCGCCCTCACGCTGTCGGCCCCCCCGCTCACCGTGGCGAGCGCGCTCGTCCTCGGGGTCGGCCGCATGGACAAGGCGTTCGGGCTCGAGGTCGACATGCTCGGCCGCCTCACCGAGTCCCTCCTCGGGGTGCTCGAGCCCGCGAAGAGCCGCGAGGTCCGCGCGTACCTCGACGCGATCAAGGGCGACCAGGGCGCCGTGATCCAGCTCACGCCGGAGGCCATGGACCTCTTCCAGGCCGGCGTGGAGGACCGCGCGGGCGTCCGGTACCAGTGCGTGGTCGGCGCTGCGCCCCCTCCGACCGCGCTCGGCCTGGCCAAACACGCGCTCTCCCCGTGGCGCATGCTCTCCCACGCCCTCTTCACGACGCTCTACGGCATCACGGCCCGCTACGACGACACCTACCCGTGCGCGGCCGCCGTGCTCGCCCCGTCCACCGAGCGCCTCCTCGACGAGGGCATCGGACGGCTCCCTGGCGCCCGTTCGAACGACGGCGTCGTGCCGGTGCTCTCGCAGGTCTGGGGAGACGTCGTTTGGGCCGGGCACGCCGACCACCTCGACGTGCTCGGCCACTTCCATGGCCCGCTCGCCGGATCCTCGATCGAGGAGATCGCGCACTCGGATTGGCTCACGAGCGGCGCCCAATTCGACCGCGCCGACTTCGCCGCCATGACGCAGTCCGTCGTTCGAGGAATGCTGCTCTGACGCGGCCTTGGTGTCTACGTGATTTCAAGCACTTAGACATCAACCTTAAATGGCACTTCGAGCGCCAGATCCGCTGGAGGACAGTGAAAGTCCATGTGCCGCGGGGTCGCACCTTATTGAAGGGCCTGGGCCGTTTTTGATTTCCCTGCCGGAAACCGACCGGTACACCCGAGGGCGTCGCGAAGATTGTTTCGCGGCCCTAGGGCTGCCGGGTCATACCCGTCGGCCGTATCCCGGAGGTAGCGGTTGAGACTTTCCCGGAACGCCCTGCCTGGGCACGACGATTCCCTCTCCACGAACGCCCCCCTCGCCAGGGCGCTCTGGATCGTGCCCGCTCTGGTTTCTGCCTTGGCAGTTTCGGCGAGTCTCTCGGGCTGCACCAAGCCCGCCCCCGGTTCGAGCGGCGAAGGGCCGGCTCTCCCCACCCAGAATGCGCTGCACCGGGCGTTCACCTCGAGCCCGTCCGCGAAGAACGCCCACGTCGCGTCCTTCGGAGACGGCCTCAAGCTCGTAGCCGAGCCGCGTAACGCGGAGGGCGTCCGTTCGGGCTCCTTGCTCGAGCCGCAAGCCTCCCCGCTCGCGTCGTCCCGGGGCCCGTGCCCGGCCGGCATGGCCAGCATCGATGGCAAGTACTGCATCGACCGCTACGAGGCTTCCCTGGTCGAGGTGCTCCCCTCCGGCGAGCAGAAGGCCTACCCGTACTTCCTCGGCATGGAGGGGCACGAGGTGCGCGCCGTGAGCCTGCCCGGCGTGAAGCCGCAGGCGCACATCAGCGAGAAACAGGCTCAAGCCGCCTGCAAGGCCTCCGGAAAGCGCCTCTGCAAACCTCAAGAGTGGCGAAAGGCCTGCATGGGCCCCGAGCAGACCACCTGGGGCTACGGCGAAAAGAAGGAAGAGGGCCGCTGCAACGACCACGGCCGAAGCCCCATCGGCGTCATCTTCCCCCTCGCGGCCAAGACCTGGGGCTGGGATCAGCTGAACGACGAGAAGCTCAACCAGGTCGAAGGCACCCTCGCCGAGACCGGCTCCCACGCCGGCTGCACCAACGGCTACGGCGTCTACGACATGGTCGGCAACATCCACGAGTGGGTCGACGATCCGGCCGGCACCTTCCAGGGCGGGTACTACCAAGACACCCACCTCAACGGAGACGGCTGCGGCTACCGCACGACCGCCCACAACGCGGTCTACCACGACTACTCCACGGGGTTCCGCTGCTGCGCCGACGCCGAGTCCCCCTGAACGTCCGATGACTGCGGCCGAAGGCACGCCCCACGGGGTGTGCCTTTCGCCATTTCGGCACGCGCCGCTTTTTCGTCCCGCGTCTCTCTCGACAGGACGGGCGAAGCTCGCCGACAATGCGGGGGTGAAGGCCGGGCTCTCTCCTCGTGGCACGGCGGCGCTCGCCGCGACGTGTCTCCTCCTCGCGCTCACGGGCTCGGCGTGCGTCGACAAACCTGCCGAAGAGCCGCCGGCCCCGCCCCGCCGTCCCGCACCGACGAAGCTCCCCGCGAAGGTAGCGCCCGCTGCCGCCCCCGAGGCCTCGGCCCCACCGGTCGAGAGCAAGAAGCCCGAGGCGGCTCTGCCCCTCCCGCGGGACCTCAAGGGAAAGACCGTGCTCCACGCCGGCGACTCGATGGTCGGAGGGAACGGGGGCCTCGCGAAGGCGCTCGGGCACTACTTCACGGCCGAAGGGGCTCGCTTCGTGAGGGACGCCGAGGTGGCCGTCTCGATCCGTAAGTACTCGCAAGCCCCCAGGTTTCGGCGCCTGCTCGACCACTACAAACCCGACATCGTCATCCTCACGCTCGGCGCGAACGACGTCTTCCTGCCGTACCCGGAGTACTTCGGCGGGTACGTCGAGAGCATCGTGAAGACCGTGGGAGCCCGCGAGTGTTACTGGGTCGGGCCGCCCACGTGGAAGCCGGACACCGGCATCGTCGCCGTGATTCGCGCACACGCCGGGGCATGCAAGTTCTTCGACTCGAGCTCGCTCGACATCGCCCGCGCGAAGGACCGCATCCACCCGAACGACGAGGGCGGCGCGACCTGGGCCGAGCACTTCCTCGCGTTCTTCGAGGGCAAAGCCGCCCCCGCTCCCCACCCCACGGTCTCCCCCGCGGACGAGCCCGACGATCGCACGCTCCGACGCGGCGGCACGGTCCGCATCGGGGCGAGCGCCAGCGAACGCTGATCGCCCGAGGCCCGGCTGTGGTAAGCGCTTCGCCTCGCATGGCACCCGCTGGCTCTCGTGCGCGCACGGTCGCGACGCTGCTCTCCCTCGCGCTCGCGTCGTTCGCGTGCTCGCACAAGGACACTCCGAAGCCCGCCTCCGAGGGCGACGCGGCCGCTCCTCTCGCCCCCGAGGCGGCGGACGCGCAGGCCGATGTCCCCCACGACGCGAGCGCCGCCCTCCCTCCCCCGCGCGATCTCACGGGCAAGGTCGTGCTTCACGCGGGCGACTCGATGGTCGGCGGTGACGGCGGGCTCACGAAGGCCCTCGGGGCGAAATTCAAGGCCGAGGGCGCCAAGTTCGTGCGCGACTACGAGGTGAGCGTGTCGATCGGCACCTACGCGCGGAGCCCGCGCCTCAAGAACCTGCTCGACAAACACAAGCCCGACATCGTCATCCTGACGCTCGGCGCGAACGACGTCTTCATCCCGTTCCCGCAGAACCACATCGCCGCGGTCGAGGCCATCGTGAAGAAGATCGGCGACCGCGAGTGCTACTGGATGAGCCCTCCCACGTGGAAGCCGGACAGCGGCATCGTGGACGTCATCAAAGAGCACTCGGCGCCCTGCAAATTCTTCGACTCGCGGAACCTCACGTTGAAGCGCGCCGGCGACCACATCCACCCGACCGAGAAGGGCGGGGCCGACTGGGCCGAGCTCTTTTGGGCCTATTTCCAGGGCCGCGGGCCCCAGGCGCCGGGCCTGCTCGACGCCGGAGCCCCCCTCGACGCGGGACCTTGAGCGGGTCGGAGCGAGCGGCGGGCCGTCACCTGTCGCCGACCACGAGCTCCTGACCGCAAGGCAGCTCGAGCGTCCGTGAGGTGCCCGCGCTCCCGAGCTGCACGGTGTGTTTTCCGCAAGGGACCTCGACCGACGCCGGCGTCTCCCCGACGACGCGCCCGTCGAAGAAAATGCGGTGGTTCGGCGACGCCGAGCGGGTCGAGAGGATCGTCGTGCTCGCCTTCGCGACGAGGGCGCTCGCCGACGAGGCCGAGGGCGCCGGGGCGGGAGATTCGGCGTCTTTCGTGACCTCCACCGAGGCGTCCTTCGGGAGCGCTGCGGCGTCACGCGCCGACGCGTCGGACGCCGGTCCCGCTTCCGGTGCGGACGCGACGGGCGGCGCCGACGAACCGAACGCGATGGGAGGCTCGACGGGCGGCGGGACCGACGCGCTCGCCGGCGGGGAAGAGGCGGTGCTTTGGGGCTCGGGGGCCACGCCTATCCCGAGCGCCGGCAGCCACCGTGCGCGCTTCACGTAGGCGACCCCTCCGCCTGCCGACAAAAGCGCGACGAAGACGAGGGCGACGACCCGACCGACGATGCTGGGCCGCGGCGGAGGGACCGGCGGTACGAGGCGAGGGTCGAGCGCGACGAGCGGGGCCGCCGGCGCCATGAGCGGAGAGACCATCGGAGGAGGCGGAGGAGGCGGAGGAGCCCCACCGGACAGGCCCACGGGCGCCGCGGGAGGCATCGGCGGGGCAGGAGGCGCTTGCGGGGCGAGCTGCGGAGGCCGCTCCGCCATGATCGCGGTCGTGACCTTCGCCCCGTCGACGAGCCCGGTCTTCTCGTCTTGGGGGACGAGCGGCGCCGCTTCGGGGCTCCCCATCATCAGGGTCGCTTTGGCCGAAGGGAGCGGGACCACGTCGGCTCGAGCCGAGCCGCGCGCCACCGTCGTGTCGTCGAACGAGGCCTCGGAGCTCTCCGCCCGCGCCTTCTCCGTGGCGAGCTCGGCGGCCGTCACGGGCTTCGGCGCCCCAGCGGGGCCCGGGAGCGCCCCTTGGGCAGCCTTGGGCACGGGAGGGGGCGACGCAGCGGTCTTGGCCAGCGTCGTCGTGGCCTTCGCCGGCGCGATGGGCTGCCCGGGGGTAGGTGGACGTGGCAGAAGTGGGGCAGTCCCCGACCCCGACCGTGGGCTCTCTTTGGCGGGCATCGGGCCCGTCTTGCCTTGGGTCGGCTCGGACGCGAGCGTGGCCGCGAGGGGCTGGGTCGTCGGGGCCTTCGCGGCCGCAGGGAGCGGCGGCGGGGGTTTGGTCGAGGCGGCTTTGGGCGGCGGCGACGTGGGCGCCGTGGATTTCTCGTCCGGCACCGTCGACGGGCCGCTCTCGAGGATCTCGAGCAGCGGAGAGCTCTCGTCGGGGAGCGCCAGGCCGTCGAAGAGCTTGTCCACGTCGAGCTCGTTCGTCGCGTCGGCGTCGGTGTCCCCTTCGGTCGGCTTCGGCGGGGGCTCGGTGCGGAGCATCGCGGGCACGTGGTCGAGCGCCTTCGCGCGCACCTCGGGTGCCTTCGGGGGCACGCTCGGCGCTTTGGCGGCGGGAGGCGCCGGCGAGGCCACGGGCTCGGCGACGGGCTCGTGCCCCGAGGGCTTCTTTTTCGCCTTCTCGCGCTCTTTGGCGACCTTCAAGAGCTCGTGGAGCTCGCCTCGCCCGGCCCCCGGCTGAACGACGTCGCGCAGGGTACGGCACACCTCCTCGGCCGTGATCGTCCGCTTCTCGGGGGCGGGCTCGATCATCGCCGCTACGGCCGCGCGGAGCCGCGGGTCGAGGTCGGGGCGCAAGATGTCGAGCGAGACGATCTTCGGCTCGGCCATCGCGCGGAGGATCTCGATCTCGGGGAGCGCGCCCCGCTGGATCGCCTTGCGGTGCGCGAGCATTTCCCAGAGCAGCACGCCCGCCGCGTAGACGTCCGTGTGGGGGCCGATGTCGCCCCCGGCGACCTGCTCGGGCGCCATGTAGCCGAAGGTGCCCTTGATGAGGCCGGCCTGCGTGTCCGAGCGCACCCCGGTGACACGCGCGATGCCGAAGTCCGCGAGCTTCACCTCGCTGTTCCACCCCACGAGCACGTTCGACGGGTTCACGTCGCGGTGGATGACCGGCGATTTCTGCCCCTGAGCGTCGACGTAGCCGTGCGCCGAAGCGAGGGCGTCGAAGACCCGATCGGCCACGTACAAGGATGCAAGATCACTTAGTTTTTTGCCCGCGTCCTTGAGCGTCGCGCGGAGCCGGTTGAGGGGCATCCCGTCGACGAACTCGAGCACCATGACGAGCTGCTCGTTCTGCGAGAAGAAGTCGAAGAGGCGCACGATCGCCGGGTGCGAGAGCCTCGCGTAGGCGGCCGCCTCCCGCGCGAACATACGCGCGAACTGCGGGTCGTCCCGGTACTGCGACAGGAGCAGCTTGAGCACGACCTGGCGCTCGAACCCGAGCGGGCCCTCGGCCTTCGCGAGGAGGACGTCGCTCGTCCCTCCCGTCGCGATGCGGCGGAGCACACGGTAGCCACCCAGCCGGTCGAGAGGTTCCTTCGGATCCATCCTGCGCGCTTCGGAAATCAGCGTACCGGGTGACCGTTCCGTGCCCAAGTTTGTTTTGGGCCACGCAGGGGCTCACGAAGCGCTTCGATAAGCGAATCCCGTGAGCCCTGGCGTAGACGCGCGCGCCGGGCTCCTGCCGAGGGCGCGCGTCGCCGTCTCGATCAGCCGTCGCGGAAGAGATCCTCGAGATCGCCCTTCGTGAGCTTCTTGGCGCCACCCGCGTCCTCGGTGAGCACCGCGCCGACGAGCTCCCGCTTCTTGCCGCCGAGCTCGAGGATCTTCTCCTCGATGGTGCCCTTCGCGATGAGGCGGTACGTCGTGACGACGCGGGTCTGACCGATGCGGTGGGCGCGATCGGTCGCCTGATCCTCGACGGCCGGGTTCCACCACGGGTCGAAGTGGATGACCGTGTCGGCCGCCGTGAGGTTCAGGCCCGAGCCTCCCGCCTTGAGCGAGATGAGGAACACCGGCGGCCCGTCGTCGCGCTGGAACGACTCGACGCGCGCGAGGCGGTCCTTCGTCGAGCCGTCGAGGTACTCGTAGGCCACGCGGTCCTCGTCGAGGGCCTTGCGGATCAGCGTGAGCATGGAGACGAACTGGCTGAAGACGAGCACACGGTGGCCACCGTCGACGCACGTCTGGACGAGCTCGCGGAGCGCTTGGAGCTTGCCCGAGTCCTCGTTCGAGAACTCGCGCGGGAGCCCGAGCAGCCGAGGATCGCACGCCGCCTGGCGGAGCCTCGTGAGCCCCGCGAGGATCTGGATGTGGGACTTCGCCACACCTTGGCGCTCGACCTCGCCCATGACCTGGGCGCGGACCTCTTTGAGCACCGCGCCGTAGAGCGCGCCCTGCTCGCCCGTGAGCTCGCAGAACTGGTCGCTCTCGATCTTCTCGGGCAGATCCTTCGCGACCTCGCCCTTCGTGCGGCGGAGAATGAACGGGTGGATCGTGGCCCGGAGGCGCTGCGCGGCCTTCTGATCCCCGGAGTCGATCGGGCGCGAGTAGCGCTCCTCGAACTTGTCGAGCGGGCCGAGCAAGCCGGGGCTCACGAAGTCGAAGATCGACCAGATCTCCGAGAGGCGGTTTTCGATCGGGGTGCCGGAGAGGGCGAGCCTGCGATCGGCGCGGAGGCGCTTGGCGGCGCGAGCCGTGGCCGAGAGCGGGTTCTTGATGTTCTGCGCCTCGTCGAGGATGGCGTACCGGAGCTTCTGCTTCGACAGGAGCTCCTCGTCGCGACGGAGGAGCGCGTAGCTCGTGATGACCACGTCGGCGTCGTCGAGCTCGTCGGTGCGCTCTTTTCGGTCTCCGCCGTGCCAGACGACGTGTTTGAGCGATGGCGCGAACTTGTCGATCTCGCGCATCCAGTTGGTCACCACGCTCGTCGGCGCGACGATGAGGGCCTTGAACGGCGGAGCCCCCTCGGTCTTGGCGTCGGCGGCCTTCACGGCCAAGAGCAGCGAGATCGTCTGGATCGTCTTGCCGAGGCCCATGTCGTCGGCGAGCACGCCGCCCGAGCCGATCTCGTGCAAGAACCAGAGCCACTGGAAGCCGGCCTCTTGGTAGGGGCGGAGCTGCGCCTTCAGGTTGCGTGGCTTCTTCGCGCCCTTGATCTCGTCGATGTCGCGGAGCTTGCCGAAGAGGGCCTTCGCGCTATCGGCGACGTGGGCCCGGCCGACCTGCTCGAGGAGCTCTTGGATGCGCCCGGCCTGGGAGAGAGGGAGCTTGCCCCCCTGCCCGCCGCCCGTCGCCAGAATCTCGGCCTGGCGCAACAGCACGGCGCGCACCTTGTCGGCGTCGAGGCGCGCGAACGAGCCGTCGGCGAGCCTCACGTACCTTCGCCCCTCGGCGAGGCAGCGCGCGAGCTCTTCTTGGGTGACCGCCACGCCACCCGCCTCGAACGAGAGCCGGAGGGAGAGCCAATCGACGCCGCTCGAGACCCGCGCGCTCGCCGCGAGGCTCTCGCCGCGCACCTGCACGTCGACGAGGTCGTCCGGGACGAAGAGGTCCCACTCCTCGGGCAGCGCGCCGATGCCCTCGGTCCAGAACTGGATGGCGTCGTCCCCGCGGGCGACGAAGCTCTGGCCGTCCTCGTCCGGAGAGAGGCCGGCGTCGCGCAGCTTGCCCGCCGCTTCCTGCTGTGCGGCGATGTCGCAACGGATGCACTTGACGCGCTTCGAGCCCGGATTCGCCTTGAGGAGGACCGGCGGGGTCATGCCGTCGGCGCGCACGTCGATCTCGAGATCCTCGTAGGCCGCGCGTAGGGAAACGTGGGCCTCGGTGAGACCACCGCCGGCCCGCATGCGGAACGTGGGGACCAGGTCGACCACGTCGGCGACCTGAGAGAGCTCGGGCAGCTCGGCCCCGACCTCGAGGGCCACGCGCGGGAGGCCTTGGGCGACGAGGCGCGCGAGATCCTCGGCGGGCTCGTGGATGAAGGGCGCGCGGGTGAGACGGCGGAGCGCGGCCGGTGAGACGCGGCGATCGATGGGCCTCGCGAACCCCTCTTGCGGGTCGACGTGCCAGCCCGGGCTGCCCTCGAGCCAAGCGCCCTGCGCGGTCGTGAAACGGCGCGGATCGCCGGGGCGCTGGAAGCTCGACTTCACGAGCACCTGCGAGCCGTCCTGGGTGAGCTCGAGATCGAAGCGGGGGCGGAGCGGCTCGTCGCCGAACCGGAGCTCCATCATCTGCGGCTCGAGGATGACCCGACGCCCCTTGAGGAGCGGGAGGAGATCGGCCGCGTCCTCGCCGCGGACCTCGATCCCGACGCGCCGCGGGCCGTCGTTCTCGAGGCGCGCGAGCATCCGCAGGGCGTCACGGTCGCCGGTGGGCGTCTGGGCCTGGGAGGCCATGAGCTGGCTCGGGAGGAGCGGGGTGCGTGTGTCGGGATCGAGCACGGACACGGAGAGCGAGGTCGGCCGCACCTGGACGCGGTACTCGACGCGCTTCGGGGCTTGGGGCATCGCGTCGGGGAGCCACGCGTCGACGCCGGTCGGGACGCGCCCGTCGCCCGAGGCATAGTGAGGACGACCGGGCATCGGGCGCGGGGCCGTGTGCGGGGCGATGGGCTGCCCCTGCTGCGCGAGCTTGAGGGCACGCCCAGCCCGACGCTTGGCCCGGCGGCTCTGCCCTTGACCTGGGAGTGGCTCGGCCGAGGGACCATCCGACGACGAAGGACCGCCGCCCTGAGGGACCGACGTCGAGAACCCTGGCTGAGCCGGCGCGGCCCCTTCCTCACGGCGCTGGCGGGGCCTCACGTTGTCCCGGAGAGCGATGAGGAGCGCGGCGACATGCTTGCAGTGTCCATGTATTTTCGAGAACGCAGGGCAAGAGCACTCGGAATCGAATCCGTCGGGGATCAGGCGGAGCCGTACCCGGTACGGCTCGGGCTCGGACCCGCGAACGACGCCGCGCGCGGAGGCCTCTTCGACCTCCGTGTCCGAGACCGCCCCCCGGCGTACGTAGTCGTACCCGCGAAGGAAGGCCCTGGCGCCGAGGAGGCGACGGAGGGCACGGTCGTTGAGTGTGGCGAGCGCTTCCGTGAATGGGGTGGACACGCGGGGCGAAGTCGCGCGCATACGAGGCGCGCCCTTTCTCGAAGCGGCCCTGCGGAGGCCGAACCGGACGTCAGGCACGGCCACTACGGCTCGAGACCTGGTCGATGCGGCCATACCACACGCAGGACCTCGGATCAATGGCTACGCGATCACGGGACCGGCTGCCCCGAAGGGTCGATGCTCCAGGTGTCGACGAGGGAGCCGTCGACCGCGAAGTACCGGAACGTGGCCACCGTGGGGGTAACCGTGACGAGCTGCGCCCCGTCGAGCGTGTTGAAGCGGACCTGGCTCGCCGGGTGGGTCGCACCGAACGCGTGCGTGCTGTGGCCCCCCTGCCCGTTCACGAAGTACGTGAGCCCCACGTCCGTGAGGCGCTCGTAGTTGTGGACGTGGCCCGTGAGGACCGCGTCGGCGCCCCAGTCCTTGAACGGCCAGAGCATGGCAGGCTCGCGGTTGGACGAGGTGTACGCCGGGTGATGGAATACGACGAACACGAACGGCTCGCGCGCCGCGGCCATCGCCTGCTGCGCCCACGTGCCCTGGACCGAGGACGGGGTCCGGCCGTCGGGCTCGCGTGCGTCGCTGTCGAGGAAGACGAGGCGAAGAGGCCCGCGCGCGACCTCGTAGTAGCGCTCGTTGCCGGGCAGGGTGAAGAACGCGAAGTAGGGCGCACCTCCGCCGATGTCCCAGTCGTGGTTGCCGATCGCCGGAAAAAAGGCGTTCTCGACCGCACCCGCGCCGTACGCGCCCGTGTAGGGAGCGATGAACGGGGCATAGAACTGACCGACGTTCGGGTCGTACGAGGTGAGGTCCGCCGCGCCGGCGTAGTTGTTGTCTCCGGTCGTCACGACGAAGTCGGGCGCCCAACCACGCACCATCGCCGCCACGGCCGCCTCGCGCGGAGAGCCGCTGCCGAAGTCTCCGATGACGGCGAACGTGATCGTCCGAACGGCGGCGTCGGCGGCATCTCCGGGCGCGGCGTCGGGGGCCGCGTCGGCGCCGCCTTCGGCCTCCGCGTCCACGAGGGACGAGGCTTCGGGGTCCACGCGGCGGGCGTCGGGCTCTCTGGCCGCGGCGTCGCCCTCCGGGGGGCCGGCGTCGGGCTCCGTGGTGAGCAGGGCGCCACACGCGGTCACCACGAGGCAAGCGAGGACCGTCGTGAGCGGACGAAGCGGCGAGACCATGGGCCTTCGAGCATCGCGCGCGAACGCCCGTTCGGCAACGCCCCCGCGCAGAACCGCGTAAGGTCGGTTGAAATGGGGCGAGGGTCGGTGCGACGATGAGACGGTGGTGTCGCGCTCGATCCCAGCTCCGGCGACCGTGCTCTTCGAGCCGGGGTTCCGCTTCGACGGCTACGAGCTGCTCGTCAAGATAGGCCAGGGCGGCATGGCGAGCGTGTGGCTCGCGCGCACGAGGAACTCGCGGGACGAGGAGGTGCTCGTCGCGATCAAGACCGTCCTGCCCGAGCTCGCGGTGGTCGACGAGCTTCGCACCATGATGCTCGACGAGGCCCGCGTCGCCACGGCGATCGAGAGCCCCAACGTAGCCCGGGTGCTGAAAGTGGGCGAAGTGTGGGACATCCCCTACCTCGTCCTCGAGTACGTCGCGGGCGAGTCGGTCGATCAGCTCTGCGACGCGGTGGCGAAGCAGGGAGGTGTCGTGCCGCCCGCGATCGCGGTGCGCGTGCTCGTCGAGACGTGCAAGGGGCTCGCGGCAGCCCACGACCTCCGCTCTCCGAGCGGCGAGCTGCTCGAGATCGTCCACCGCGACCTCTCGCCTCAAAACGTGCTCCTCGACGAACGCGGGCACGCGAAGCTCATCGATTTCGGCATCGCCAAGGCCCGCGAGCGCATCACCCCCGAGACGGCCGAAGGGGTCATGAAGGGGAAAATCCCCTACATGGCGCCCGAGCACGCCATGGGCGGCGACGTGGATCGGCGGAGCGATCTCTGGTCTCTCGGCGCGGTCGCGTACCGCATGTTGACGGGGACCGAGCCCTACGACGCCTCGAACGACGCCGCGCGCCTCATCCGCAAGCTCTCGAAGGAGCCGCTCCCTCCGTGGCCGGCCTCGGTGCCCAGCCCGCTCGCCGAGGTCGTCACGAAGGTGCTCTCGCACTCGCCCGACGATCGGTACCCCGACGCGCCCACCCTCGCCGCGGCCCTCGAGGCGGCCGTGCCCCCCGCCACGTTCGAGGAGGTCGCGGCGTTCGTGCGCGAGGCGCTCGGCGAGACGATCCACATGAGGCACGTGCTCGTCGAGCGCGCGGTGTCGGCGGCGAACGCACGCGCACGTGCCCGCGACATGCTCTCGAACCCCGACATGGCGCCGTACGTCGAGGCGAAGATCCCTTCGATCGTCCCCCTCGCCGATCCGAGCCCGTCGCCTCGGATCGCGCCGAGCCTGCCCCCGGGCGCCGGGGACGCGGCCCCCGCGAGCCCGCTCCGGGTCTATGGCGGCGCGGCGGTCGTCGCGCTGGCCGTGGTGGTCGCGTACGCGCTCGGGGCACGGACGGGCGGCCCCGTACAGGTCGAGGCGGACGTGGCGACGCTCGCAGCCCCGAGCGCGTCCACCTCGGCGCCCGGCACCGCCACGGGGCCCGCCGCCACCGCCGTGACCGCGACGACCGCGGACACGAAGCCCGCGGACACGAAGCCCGCGCCGACCGAGGACGCCTCGCCCACGCGCCCGACGGCCGACACCGACGCGGGCGCAAAGCCCCGACCTCCGGAAGGGCCGCTCCTTCGCCCCACCGCCACCCCGCAAGGGAGACCGGACGGGTCCACGGCGGCCCCCGAAGAGACCATTTTCTAATTCATATCCTATAGTTAGAACACGAACCCGAGCCCACCCCCGGCGCGACCGACCTGGGCCGTGGTAGCCGCGCGGGCCGGCTTCCAGAGCACGTACGTCGCCGCGAACGCGACGAGGCCGACGGCCGCGAGACCGAACGAGACGGTCGAGACCGTACCGGTCGTGGAGGCCGCGTCGAGATCGTTCGACGCCGAGGCCGGGCAACGACCGTCGGGGGTGCATGCGTCCTTGAGAGTGCCGGCGCTCCCGAGGGTGAGCGCACCGGTCAACGTGCCCACGACGGTCCCGACCGCCGCGAGGCCGAGGCTCGAGACGAGCACCACGTCGCGCGCCTTCGAGCGAGGAGCGTCGTGACGAGGCTCGGCGACGGCGGTCGCGGGAGGAGGCGCGACGACCTTCGGGGGCGGAGCCTCCACCGCGGGCGCACGAGGGGCTTCGGGAGGAGGCGGGGGCGGCGCGAGCTCCACGTCTTTCGCTTCGCCTTCGCCGACGCGCACCTCGACGCGGGCGAGCTCTTCGCCGCGCGTGAGGGCGACGACGTGCACCCCGGGGTTCACGAGGCGCGGGCCCACGAGGGCGACGCGCGGCACGCTCTGCCCGTCCATGACGACCATCACGTCCGCCGCGAGGTCGGCCGGGAGCTTCAGCGAGATCGCCCCGAGCCGAGGCCTCAGCTCGGCCGCGAGGCGGTCGGCCTCTTTGCGGGCCTCGCTCGCCTTCTGCGACTCGTTCTTGCGCACGGGGAGCCGAGAGACGCCGAGCAGCACCTCGCGCGCTTCGATGAGCTGGCCGCCCGCGGCATAGGCGCGACCGAGCTCGAGCGCCGTGATGGGCGTGGCCACCAGGGCGTGCGCGGCGCGGAGCTTCTCGAGCCCGGCCGCCTGATCTCCACGCTCGCGGAGGGCCTTGCCTTCTTTGAAGAGCTGGAGGGCGTTCTCGGAGTCGACCGGCGAGGGCTCGTCGGCCCGGGCCACGGCAGGACCTCCGAGGAGCACGACGATCGGAAGTACAAAGATGAGCTTTTTCATAGACTTCCACTCACTTCGGGCAGGTGAGGATCCGGAACCGAGCCGAGTACGCGTGGCACGTGGCGACGAGCTCTTGGGGCGTGAGCACGCGGTCGTAGGTACGGACGACGGCGACGTCGCCCTTGAATCGACCGGACGCCATGCCATTCGAGCGGTTCGCGCCGCCGACCACGAGCAGCGAGGCGGTGCCCGGCGAGGGCCCCGCGGTCGGGGCGAGCTGGACGTCTTGCGTGGCGTTCACGGCGTTCGCGCGGACCGAGGCTTGCGCGTCGAGGGTCGACGAGAGCATGACCCACGTCCCGTCGGTCACCTTGGCCGTCCCCGTGAGCGGCGCGTTGGTGCTCGTCGTGACGTGCTCGTAGTCGGTCGCGAGGTGCCCGAGCTCGTCGAGCCCGAGGTAGTAGTTGATGTCGACCATGGCGTTCTCGGCCTCGCCGGTGCCTTTGGTAAGGATCGGGAACACCGCGGCGAGCCCGCCATTTCCGCTGCTCCCGAGCGTGCCGGCGCCGGTCTGACGCACCCACGCGACGAGCGTGTGCTTCGTGAGCGAGGCCGTCGCGCCGAACGACACATGGTCGTCGGTCCCGTCGAGCGTGAGCCGGTACGGATCGTCGGGCGTGCCCTGCCCGGCCCACCCGGAGCCTGCCCCGCACGGCGTCGTGAACCCCGCGAGGGTGCCGGTCACGGCGTTCGCCGAGAGGTCCTTCCAGCTCGCGCGGCCGGCGGCGGGGCAGCCTTTTCCGCCGAAATTGCCCGCGCCGTCGGCGTTCTCGGCGTCGACATGGAACGCGAGCCCGGACGTGGGCGCGTTCGCGACGCGGAGCGACGGCTTCGGCGACCGGAGCGGCGTGCCGTCGAGCACGGCCGACACCTCGAGCGGCGTGCCCTCCTGGACGCCCGTCACGACGCTCGTGTACCGCCCGTCACCGAGATCCGTCACTGTGCCGAACGAGACGACGCTCGTGCCCCCCGTCGCGGTGAACGAGACCTGCGCGCCGGTGCGGCGGACCGGATTTCCCGCGTCGTCGCGCGTGGTGAGGGTCGCGATGATCCTTCCCCCGGTGGGTACCCCGGTCCCTGGCAGCGTCACGTCGGAGAGGCCGGTCGGGACGGGCACCGACGTGTCGGGCACCGACGTATCCGGCACCGCGCTATCGGGCACCGACGTGTCCGGGACGGACGTGTCGGGCTGGGAGACGTCAGGGCGCGAGGTGTCGGGAGCGGGAGCCCCGTCCGCAGGGGGGCCCGCGTCGGCCTGTTCGTCGACACGGAAGCCGTCGATCCCGGCGATCGCGAGACACCCCGAAGCGTGGACGAGCCCGACCGCGAGCGCGACGACACGGACCCGTGGACCAAGGTAGCGAGATGTACGCACAGGGCGAATATTCGAGCCCTCGGGGGCCTCGCGCAAGCCGCGTCGGCGAAATACGTCGGACGCGCTCCTGCCGGAGGGGCACGCGCTACTGCCGAAGGAGCGCCGCGCACTCCCCGGTCGGGCCGCGTTTGCCCTTCTGCACGCACGACTGGTAGGCCGCACGCGCGTCGGCCTTGCGCCCGAGCTGGTCGTACGAGGCGCCAAGGAGGAGCCAGGCTTCGCCGTCGGTCGGGTCGGCCGCGGTCGAGGCCTCGCACTGGGTGATGGCGTCTTTCGTCTTGCCGCCGTCGAGCGCGCGTTGGCAGGCCTTTTTTAGGGCCTTGGCGTCCGCGGCGCCCCCGTCGAGCTCGGCGCCCGGAGCCACGGCGAGGCTCGCATCCCCTCCGGCGACCGCGTCGCTCCCGAGGCTCGCGTCCGATCCGCCGTCGCCGCCGGCTCCGACCGCGGCGTCCGCCGAGACGGTGGTCACGCTCGAGGGGGAGGCGCTCGGGACAGGCTCGGCGCTCGGGGCCGACGACGGCGCGGGCTCCCCCGCCGCGTGCACGAACACCGGATCCTTCGGCTTGGACGGCGGAGGCTCGAGCGCCTTCATCACGGCCCCGAGCGCGAGCAGCGCCCCGAAGCCCGCGAGCGCGATCTTGACCCATTTCATCCCTTGCGCGCGCCGCGCGAGGACGTCGGGGTCCTCGTGGAGCCGCACGAGCCTGTCGTCGGCCGGATCGGCTTCCATGGCCGGCGGAATGGACGACTTTCGGACCCCTTGGGTGAAGAACGCTTCGTCGTCGACGTCGCCCGCGTCGCTCTTCGAAGCCTCGACCTCGCCCTTCGCGCTCGCGTCCTTCGGAGCCTTGCTGTCCCTCTTGGAGGTCTTTCCGTCGCTCTTCGGAGGCTCGCTCTTCGGCGACTCGCTCTTCGGAGGCTCGCTCTTCGGCGACTCGCTCTTCGGTGACTCGCTCTCGCCCTTCGAGGCTCGTTCTTCGGCCGGCCTCGTTCTTCGGGGCCTCGGCCTCGTTCTTCGGGGCCTCGGCCTCGTTCTTCGGAGGCTCGCTCTTCGAGGCCTCGGCGGCGTTCGCCACGGGGGCCGAGGCCGTTTTCTCCTTCGAGGCCGACTCGGGCGCCGAGGCCTTCGGCGCCTCGACGTCGGCGACGGCACGAACGGACGGGCGTGAGCTCGGGGCGCCGGAGGTGCGTTTCGCTCGACCTTTCTTGCTCATGCCTCGGTTCGTCCTGACTCGGGTAGGTGCGCGATGCCTCACCTCTTTTCGCCGCTATCGGGCGTCGCGTCAACGCACGATGTCGGCCTTCGGCGCGCCCACGAACACGTGGTGCAAAGGGCGGGAGGGCACGATAGGGTGCCGCGCGATGCAGCCCGTGGTCACGGTCCACCGTCGCGTCCTCGACCCCATCCGGCGCGGCCACCCTTGGATTTTCAAGGAAGCCATCCTCAAAGTCCGCGGCGCCGCCGCCGCCGGTGACGCCGTGGCCCTGGTCGACGAGTCCGGCGCGGCCCTCGGCTTCGGCGTCTACGACCCGAGCTCTCCGATCGCCGTGCGCGTGTGGGGGGCGAGCCCGCTCGACGGGTCCCTCGCCACGGCCCGCCTCGAGGCGGCCTTTCGTCTCCGTCGGGAGCTCTTCGCCGACGGCACGACGACCGCCTATCGCCTGCTCAACGGCGAAGGCGACCGCACCCCGGGCTGGGTCATCGACAGGTACGACAACGTAGGCGTGCTCCGCACCGACGGGGACGCCGCGGCCATCTTGGCCACGCGGTTCGGCGCGACCCTCGAGGGAGCGCTCCGCGCCGAAGGCATCACCACGGCCGTGCTCCGCGGCGCGCAAAAGGGCGAGAAGCGCTCGTCCGAAGTGCTCTTCGGCCCTCCCCCGCCCGACGTGATCCAGGTGCGAGAGCACGGGGTCCCCTTCGAGGTCGATCTCGCCGGAGGTCAGAAGACGGGCGCCTTCCTCGATCAACGCGAAAACCGCGCACGTGTCGGCGCGCTCGTCCGCGGCCTCGTCGGGCGGCGCGGCGAGATCTCGGTGCTGAACCTCTTCTCGTACGCCGGCGGCTTCTCGCTGCACGCCGCGCTCGCAGGCGCCAAGACCACGAGCGTCGACGTCGCACCGCTCGCACACAAGACGGCCCAAGCGAGCTTCCGCGCGGCGGGCCTGTCGCTCTCGGGCCACGCGTTCGTCACTTCGGACGTGTACGCGTTCTTGGCCGACGCGAAGAAGAAGGGCCGCACGTTCGACGTCGTCATCTGCGATCCGCCGAGCTTCGCGCCGAACGAGCGCTCCGTGCCTCGCGCGCTCCAGGCCTACCGGAGCCTCCACGCTGCCGCGGCGGCCGTGCTCGCCGACGGGGGCACGCTGCTCGCCGCGTCGTGCTCGAGCCACGTGGGCATGGAAGCGTTCCTCGGCACGCTCGACGACGCCGCGCTCGGGCGCGCCGACCTCCGCGTCACCGACGTGCACGGGCCGCCCGCCGATCACCCGTCGGTCGCCACGTTCCCCGAAGGCCGCTACTTGAAGGCCGTCTTCATGGCGTGAGGCTCGGCTCCTCGCGGCCCGCCTCCTCGAGCAAGAACTCGGCGACCTTCGCGAAGATGCGATCTTCGGCGTGCTCCGCGACGAAGAGATCGGCGTGACCGATGGGCCACTCCGGGGTGCCGACCTCGAGCAGCGTGCGGCGCTCGGAGCCGACGTCCTCGTAGATGGCGCGCGAGGTCTCGGCGGGCACGACGCCATCCTGGCGGCCGAGCACGCACATGACCGGGAGCGTGAGCCGGCTCATGGCGCGCGAGACGTTCACGCCACGCACGACGAGCTCGCGCCTCCCGACCCACTCCGCGATCTCGCGGTTCAGCGACGCGACGGGGTCCTCGACGGTCTTCACGAGCTCGGAAGCCTTTGAAATGTCAGTAGATTTCGGGTTGATGTAGATCGACAAGAGGCCGGGGGCGAGCCGCGCCATGGCCGGCAGCGCGAGCCGCGCCATGGCCCGTGTGCCCGCGAGCTTCACCTTCCCCGCGAGCCACGGCGACGCGAACGCGACCTCGACGAGTGGGTGCACCTTTCGCCAGGTGACGAGGCCCCCCATGCTGACGATGGCCGACACCTTGGGGCGCTCGACGAGGGCCACGTGCGTGAACGCGAGCGTCGCCCCGAGGCTGCACCCGACGAGGTCGACGGTGCGGGCGCCCTCGACCTGGGTCTCTTCGAGGACGTGGTCGATGGCCGGGCCGAGATCGTCGATCGCGAGATCGCCGAGCGACACCTGCTCCTTCGGCCCTCGCGAGCTCTCTCCCTGGCCGCGCATGTCGACGGTCCAGACCTCGAGCCCACGCAGCGCGAGCGCCTCTTCGAGAGAGCGCCCCGTCGGGTGAAATCCGATCACGAACGAGTTCATCCCGTACCCCGGCACGACGAGCACGGGGCGAGCCTTAGGCCTCCCCTCCTTCGCCGAGACGCGACGAAGCGAGAGCCTCACCCCGTGGCGCGTCTCGAGCGTGAAGGCGCGTCGCGTCGTCACGAGCCACCTCGTTCGAGCTCGTAGAAGAGCAGATCTCCCGAGCGCGCGTAGTAGAGGCCGCAGCCGACGAAGTGAAAGTGCTTGCGGAGGAGCGGTTTGTAGAACGAGCCCTTGCGGACGTGGACGTCGGCGTCGGTGCGGTCCGGATCGCACACCGTGCGAAGGTCCTTCTCGGTGATCGCCTCGAGGTAGAGGAAGCCCGACGCGAGCTCTCCGAGCCTGTCGATCGCGCGCTCGCACCGGGCGTCGTCGAGGTACTGGAGGACGCCCTGGCATACGACGAGATCGAACGTGTCGCTCGTGCGGAACGACGCGATGTCGGCGAGCTCGTGGCCGTAGCGCTTCGCGGCGAACGGGCTCACCTCGAGGCTGCGGTAGTGGACCTTCGGGTAGTGCGCCCGGAAGTGGTCGCGCATGATGCCCGTGCCGGCGCCGACGTCGAGCACCGACTCGATCGTGCCCCCGAGCCACGCGACGTAGCTCATGATCATCGTCGCGAGGTTTTCGATCTCCTTCGGTCCGTGCACCCGGCTCGCCTCGCGCCCGTAGTGCCGCTCGTAGTACGCCTCGTCGAACTCGGCCCCCGACCCCGTCGATTTCATTCCCTTTTTCGCGCTGTTTCTCACGGAGCGAAACTCTACAGAACTTTTCGCGCTCTCGGGCGTTTACGGCCGGGCCCGCCGCTTCGCCCCTCCCGAGGGCCGTCGAGGCGCGCGGCGAGACTTTACCCTCCGGAGGCTTCGATGCGGACGACGAGCATGCTCCTTTTGGCGACGACGATGGCGGTCACGGGCTGCGCGACCTCGCCCACGACCCCAGGCTCCCTCGCGCCGAACGCGAAGGCCGCCCCGGCCGAGGTCGGCGGATCCCCCATCGTCGCCGAGAGCCCGAAGGAGCCCGCCGACCTTCAAAAAGTCGGTCCCGACGCGATCCGCATCTTCGCCGCCGCGGAGGGCGGTTTGCTCCGAACGGGCACCCACGAGGCCTTCCTGGGCGTCGGCGTGGACGTGCCCAAGGGGCGCGCGGCGTTCCGCCCGAAGGTCGCCGTGGGGCTCGCGATCGACACGTCCGGCTCGATGCAAGGCGCCAAAATCGAGAGCGCGCGCGCCGCGGCCCGCACCTTCGTGCAAAACCTCGTCGACGGGGACGTCGTCGGGGTCGACGTGTTCGACGACTCGGCGCGGACCCTGGTGGTCCCCACGGTGCTCGACGCCGAGACGCGTCCCCGCATCCTCGCCGCGATCGCGAAGCTCGGCACCGGCGGCTCCACGAACATGTTCGACGGGCTCTCGCTCGCCGAATCGCACCTCGCGCAGGCCCCCGTGTCGCACGCGGTGAGGCGGGTGGTCGTCATCTCCGACGGGCGGGCCAACGTGGGGCCTCAGAGCCCCGAGGCGCTCGGCGCCATCGCCGAACGTGGGCTCGGCGCTCGTGTCCAGGTGACGTCGCTCGGTGTCGGGCTCGACTACGACGAGAGCACGCTCAACGCCCTCTCGGTCCGCTCGAGTGGGAGGCTCTACCACATTGGAGATCCCCGCGAGATGGTCGCCACGCTCGAGCGCGAGGTGTCGCTCATCGGAGACACGGTCGCGAGCGACGCGAGCCTCGAGATCGTGCCGGCGCCCGGCGTGCGCGTGATCGGGGCCGAGGGCGTGCACTCGACGTGGAACGGCCGCACCTTCCGCATCCCCTTGGGAGCGCTCTTCGCCGGGCAGCACAGAGAGGCCCTCGTGCGCGTCGCGCTCGACGACGCCGAGACCCCGAACGAGCGCCCCCTCGCGAGCGTTCGGCTCGTCTTCCGCGACCCTCGCGACGGCGATCTCGAGCGGGTCAAAGAGACCGTCGCGCGGGTCGGGTTCTCGTCGGACCCGGCCGCCGTCGCGCGCTCGGCCGACGACCGCGTCAAGGCGATGGCGTCCGTGTTCGAGGCCGGCAAGATCCAGATCGCCGCGGCCCAGCGCGTGAACAGCGGAGACTTCGCGGCCGCCGACCGCGCCCTCGGCGAAGCGCAGCGAAAGCTCGAGGCCCGCGCCGGCGAGACCCGGGACCAGGCCGAGAAGAAAAAGCTCGACGCGCAGGTCGCGCAGATCTCGGCGTCGCGCTCGTCGGTCGCGAAGGCCGCGGCCGCCCCCGCCCCCGTGCAGCGCAGCGAGGCCCTCAAGCTCAACAAGGACGGCATGGGCGCGATGGGCTTCTGAGCGATTCGTGGGCGCATCGGGGGTGACTCGCGTACTCTCGAGCCATCGTGGACAGCCCGAAGGCACCCCCGCCGAACGCCCCCCCGCCCGCCCTGGGCGAGACCGTGAAGATCGCACCGGCCGAGCCGGCGCTGCCGGTGCCGGTGTCTCCGATCCCACCGCACCTCACCACGGGGCAATTCCCAGCCATTCCAGCAGGTTACACGGGGTCGCCCTTACCGGCCGGCGGCCCGGGCCCGGTCCCTGCGCCCGTGTTCGGAGCGAGCGGGCCGCCCTCGCTCGGGCCGATGTCGGCGCCCTCCCCGGCCGGGTATCCGCCTCCCTCTCAGCCCCCGAGGCTCATGGTGCAGATGCCCGAGCCGGGCTCCGTGCTCACGTCGACGCGCGGCCAGTACCTCGTGACGAAGGTGCTCGGCACGGGAGAGTTCGGCGCGGTCTTCGACTGCACGGGCCCGTTCGACCAGAGCTACGCCGTGAAGGTCATTCGCCCGGCGAACCGCCCCTACGCCGAGGTGCAAGCCGAGTGGGCGCGCGAGGTCTCGCGGCTCATGTCGCTCCGGCACCCGAACGTCGTCTACATCTACGACGCGTTCGAGCAAGGATCGCTCTTCTTCCTCGCGCTCGAGAAGTGCGATCACGCGCTCAAGTCGATGCTCGGCGCGCCGCTCCAGGAGGGCCTCGTCCTCGAGCTCACCCGGCAGCTCCTCGCCGCGGTGCAGTTCCTCCACGACAACGACGTGGTCCACGACGACCTCCACGCGGGCAACGTGCTCGTCACGCACGCCACGGACCGACCGGTCGTAAAAATCAGCGATTTCGGCATCAGCCACGAGCTCCGAGGCCTCCCCGCGATTCGGCCGAACGTGGTGCACCACGCGATCATGGCGCCCGAGATCCTAGCGACCGGCTACACGAGCAAGCAGAGCGACCTCTACCAGGTGGGCCTCTTGCTCTTCTGGATGATCACGGGCGAGTCGGCGATCCCGAAGGGCCTGCCCTACGCGGACCTCATGCGCTTCGTGTCGGAGGGCGAGCCACGGAGGCGCGCCGAAGCCCTCGGCACCCCCCTCGGCGCCCTCGTCGCGAAGATGCTCCGCAGGCGGGAGGCGTACCGCTACTCGTCGGCGCGCGAGGTGTGGGCCGAGCTGCGCGAGCTCCGCGCGTGGAAGGAACGGGAGCTCTTTCCGCAGCGTTGAGGCCGCATCTCACGGCCGACGCTCACGCCTTCGTTCGCCTCAGCGGCGACGGCGACGGGCCGCGAGGACGAGGCCGAGCGTCGCGAGCGCGACCCCAGAGGCGGCCCCGAGACCGACACGCGGATCCCCGGGCGTCGTGACCGCGCAGCTCTCGCTCTCGGCGTTCGACGGATCGAGCCCCGCGACACGAACGACCCCACCATCGCCCGAGGAGGGCGGAGGGAGCGGGACGAACCCCGAGTCGACCCCCGGGGTGGAGGCGTCGACCTCGGGGGGAAGAGCCGCGTCTCCACCGGCGTCGAGATCGGGCTGCGCTACACGGAAGTCCGCGCAAGAATAGCGATTTCCGAGCGCGCCAGTCCCGAGCCCGGTCGCCGGAGGGCACGCGCCCGCGTCGGCCACGAGGAGCTGACGCATGTGGATCGTGCACCGCCGCCCATCGCGACACGAGGCGGGGATCGGGACGTCGGAGAACGTCACCTCGCGCGCGGTGCCGACGTTGTCGACTTGCTGCATGACGTCGCCGACGCGCGTCCCTTGATCGAACACCGCGATCTGGATGCATCCGACGCTGTCGTTGTCCATGATCTTGACGGTGGTCGCCACGGCGCCGAGCGGGAGGCGCGTTCCTGCGGTCGCGCCTGCACCCGTGCAGTCCGTCTGGTTGTCGTCGTTCGTGCTGCGAGGCGCCGGGTCGGAAATCCTGGCCTTGCCGAACGCGGGCGCGGAGAGCACGCCGACGCCGAACAGCACCAAGATGGCGGAGGTTCCGAGAAGCGCGCGACCTTTGCTCATGCCGAAACCGTAGCACGGGAACGCGAGGGCGTGCGCCGACGGAGGCCTGGGAGGCGCGGGTACAGGAACGGCGGAAACCTGCACTCTCTCGGGCCCGGGACGCTGGAATTTCCTGTCTTTCTCGTGTAGACGACAGAGCCTTGTCTCGCGACGCGAACGCGCCCCCGAAAGAAACGCCGGCCCCCGTGCTGCTCGGGCGGTACGCCATCCAGGCAAAAATCGCCGACGGCGGCATGGCGACGCTCTACCTCGGCGCCGGAAAAGACGCCGCCGGTCGCAGCGAGATCGTCGCGCTCAAGGTCATCAAAGAGGGCCTCCAGGGCGACGAGGTCTACGAGGCCATGTTCCTCGACGAGGCCCGGATCCTTTCGATGCTCGGGCACCCGAACGTCATCCATACGCACGAGTACGGCATCACCAAGGGCGGCCACCCGTTCATCGCGATGGAGCTGCTCCTCGGGCGAACCTTGGCCGACGCATGGGATCACCACGCCGCCGAGGGAGGGGTGATGCCGCTCGCGCTCGGGGTGTGGATCTGCGCGCGTGTCGCCGAAGGTCTCCACTCGGCGCACGCGCTCCGCGACGAAGAGGGCGCCCTCCTTCAAGTGATCCACCGCGACGTGAACCCGTCGAACGTCTTCCTCACGTACGACGGGCGCGTGAAGCTCATCGACTTCGGCCTGTCGCGCGCGCGAAAACGCTCGGCCAAGACCGGCGACGGCATCGTGAAGGGAAAGATCCCTTACCTTGCTCCCGAGCAGGCGCAGAGCGGCCCCATCGATCGGCGGATCGACGTGTTCGCGCTCGGCGCGACGCTCTGGGAAGTGTGCACCGGCAAGCGCCTCTTCAAGCGCGACACCGATCACGAGACCCTTCAAGCCGTGCGCGACGCCGTGATTCCGGAGGTGCGCACGCTACGCCCCGACGTGCCCGAGGCCCTCGCGCGCATCGTCCACCGCGCGCTCGCGATCGACCCGGACGAACGCTACGGGACGGCCGCCGAGCTCCAACGCGACCTCGACGCCTTCGTCGCCTCGCTCGCCTCCTTTCGGGACGCGAAGCCCGAGGCCGAGCTCGCCAACTACCTCGAGGAGCGGTTCCCAGGAGAGAGGGAGCGCCAGCTCGCGTGGGTCAAGGTGGCGAGCGCGCCGCGGCGCCCGATGGCGACGATCGCGCCCCCGGTCCCCATCGGCCTCGACACGGACGACACCTCGCCCATGTCCTCTCGCTCCAGGCTCCCCGAGTCGGCGATCACCGGTGCGTTCCCCGCGAGCCGACCGACGGTCGACCTCGAGCCCGAGCCCTCGTTCAAGCCTTCGCTCACGAAGCGTGGGCTCGTCGCCGCCGCGCTCGTGCTCGTCGCCATCGCGGCCATCGCCGTCGCGCTCCGCTGAGTTAGACCCGCGCGATTTTCTCGAGCACGCGGCGCTCACCGTCGTCGACGAAGGTGAAGACCACCTGGTCGCCTTCCGAGAGACCGTCGAGCTGGCCGGGCGCGCCGGGCTCGAACGACATGGTCATCGCGTTCATGTATCCCGGGATGTCCTCGTGGTGGATGTTCACGTACCTCCGCGCCTTGCCGAAGGAACGCACCACCCCGCGCGACGTGTAGCGCGCCGACGCACGCGCCCCCCCTGCCCTCGAGACCACGGCGAGCGCCACGAACGACGGCACGAAGCGGGAGAGAAAGAGGCGACGGCCCAGCATCGGAGCCTTGAGCCTAGCAGACGGCGGCCTCCGCCGCTCACGAGAGGGTGATGACGCCCGATATCCTAAAGGTTTCGAGTATTTGAACAACTTCCCAGGAGGGCATTCCGCTCACGTCGACGATGGTCTCGACGTCGAGCTGACCGTCGATCAAGGAGAGCACGAAGCCCTCGCGATGGTCGAAGGTCGACGCCTCGAGCCGCGCGCCCGAGAGGGTACGGAACGGGATCCGACGCTGGGCCTCGGGGTCGTCGAGGAGGCCCTCGGGCGTGCCCCCGGGCCGCCGAACGGTGGCCGGCGCCGCGTCGACCTCGGCCTCGACGAACCCCGAGATGGATCGCGTGACCGGCACGGGAGGCAGCGCCGACGCCGCGCGCGCGTAGCTCTCGACGTCGTACGGGGGGACGACCGTGTCCTTCTCGTGAGGGTCGTCGTCTACTCCGACCTGCGCGGCCACGCGACCGGACGCGGTGCGTGCCTCCCGCGGGAACGGGTGGCGCTCGTCGTCGGTCTTCGGAGCGCTCATCGCGGACAAGGATAGCAGAGCGGCGAGCGAGCGAAACACGAGCGACCGTAGCGACGACGTAGGAGACCTTGCTACTCTGTCGGGAACGGATGTCGTCCCGCCTCTTCCTGGGCCTCGTGTGGGCCGCTGGGTTTTCCGCCTTCGTCGGCCTCGAGGCGAGCGCACGCGCCCAAGGCAACTACCGCTCGGCGCCGCTCGGCGGACGCTCGGCCTTGATGGGGGGGACGGGCATCGCCGCGGGACGGGACGGGGCGGCCCCGTTCCTGAACCCGGCCACCATCGCGAACGTCGACGATCCAGGGTTCGCCTTCTCGGCGAACTTTCTCCAGGTCCGCTCGCTCAACATCCCCGACTTCCACAGCCCGGGCACCGTGGGTGAGCAGTTCGGCGCGCTCGAGCTCGACCGGACCTCCCTCACGACGACCGACGTCGACCTCTTGCCGTCGACCTTGTGCTTCTTCGTGAACTTGAGCGGAAAACCGACCCAAGGTCAGTCTTCGCACAGGCTCTCGTTTTGTTTCGGCACCCTCGAGAGGGACGCGCAGTCGAAGCTCGCGATCGGCTACCGGGGAGGCTCGAGCGCGGCCCGCGTCGACCAAGGGCAGTCGTTTCTGCGCAAGTGGAGCCGCTTCTCGATAGGGCCGGCCTACAGCGTGCACCTCACCGACGAGCTCGCCGTCGGCGCGTCGATCTCCGCGCTCATCACGAACTTCGATCAGCTCTCGTCGGGCAACACGAGCATTTATTCGTCGTCCGGACGGTTCCTCGCGACCGCGATCGACAGCGTCACGAGCGCGACGAGCGTCGACGTGGGCGCGGCCATCGGCGTCACGTACAAAATCGACAAAAATTACCAGATTGGAGTGTCGGCGCACGTGCCGTCGCTCCACCTCCTCGGCAACTACTCGTCGCTCTACCAGACGCAGTACTCCGGCGCCGAGGACTCGGCCTATGCGAAGCGCGGCCAAGGTGGGTTCCGCGCGTCGACCCCCGCGAAGATCGGCGTCGGCCTCGCCGGGAACCTCCCGAGCGCGCGGTTCGAGCTCGACGCCGGGTTCCACTTTCCTCGAAGCCGCGCGACCGAAGCCGAGCTCACGGTCGACGAGCTCGTCGCGGTCTCGGGGCGCCCCGCCATCGAACGCAGCGCCGAGCTCTCGTACTTCGGAAACGCCCGCCCGGTGCTCAATACGGGCGTCGGGCTCGAGTGGTTCTTTCGACCGAAGCTCGGCCTCCTCATGGGGATGTCGACCGACTTCTCGTCCACGCCACCGCTCAACGAAGAGCCCACGATCGGCACCGTCACGTTCGCGCGCGCGAACCGCGCCGCCGGGTCGATCGGGCTCGGTTCGTACGGGCAAGGGACCGAGCTCGTGGTCGGCCTCGAGGTCTCCCACATGTGGGGAAAGTCCTTCGTTTTGAACCCGTTTCAGCTCCCGAACCGCCTCGTTCCGGTCGAGCAGTACGGCTGGGGCTTCGTCCTCGTGGTGGCCGGCGCCACCAGCCTGAACGCGCTCAAAGCGACGGTCGAGAACGTCGAGAGCATCGTGAAGAAGGGCCCGAAATGAGCCGTCGCTCGTCGGTCTTGGGCGTTCTCGGGCTCGCGCTCGCGGCGGCGTTCGTCGCGTGCGGTCGGGCCTTCGAAGTGCATCGTCCCCAGCCCTCCGCCAAGGTGGACGCGACGACGGTGGAGCTCGTCGAGTCGTTTCCGCTCGAGACCGCGCTCGGTCACCCCGACGTGCCGGACGCCAAGGACGTGTGGGTGACCATGATCGACGGCGCGCGCGCGACGCTCGACATCGCGGAGTTCTACTTGAGCGACGATCCCCGCGCCTCCGCGGAGTCCCCTTCGGCCCTCGGCCGTGTCGTCGCGGCGATCGAGCGCGCCGCGGCGCGCGGGGTGCGGGTACGTGTCCTCGTCGACGCGAGCTTCTTGCCGAAGTACCCGGAGGTGCCCGAGCGACTTCGCGCCATGCGCGGCGTGGAGGTGCGAGCGATCGACGGGGCCAAGGCGTTCGGGGGTGGGATCCTCCACGCCAAGTACTTCGTCGTGGACGGCACGAGCGCCTACCTCGGCAGCCAAAACTTCGACTACCGGTCGCTCGAGCACATCCACGAGCTCGGCGTGCGCACGACCGACAGCGGCGTCGTCACGGGACTTGGGCGCACGTTCGCGCGGGACTACGCATTCGCCGGCGGAGAGCCCACCGCAGCGCCAGCCGAGCCGCCGCTCGCAGCGCCGAGCCCGAGGACGACGTTCGCCGCGAGCCCTCGCGACGCCCTCCCCGAAGGGATCGCGTGGGACCTGCCCTTGCTCGTCGCCGAGCTTCGCCGGGCCCGCCGCGAGATCTGCGTCGCGATGCTCACGTACAAGGCGAAGATGCGAGACGGCTCGGACTTCACCGACCTCGACACCGAGCTCCGCGCCGCGACGAAGCGCGGAGTACGGGTGCGGCTCGTCGTGGGGGCCTGGCGCGCAACCGAGCCGAGCCTGCTCGCCCTCCGGGACGCCGGCGTCGAGGTGCACGCGGTCGAGGTGCCGAGGTGGTCGGGCGGGGATATCCCCTTCGCCCGTGTCGTCCACGCGAAGTACCTCGTCGTCGACCGCGAGCGCGCGTGGCTCGGGACGAGCAACTGGGAGGGGGACTACTTCTTGAAGAGCCGGAACGTGGGTCTCTTCGTGGACGACAGCGCCTTCGCGGGCCGCCTCCACGGCATCTTCGAGGACACGGTCACGCACCTTCGTGAGGCGCGCCCGGACGGAGGCGCCCCCTGACCGAGACGGCGCCCGCCGAAATGCAAGAAGCGCGCGGCCTCGGGGCTCGCGCGCTTTTTCGTGGGCGCAGCAGGATTCGAACCTGCGACTTCCACCGTGTGAAGGTGGCACTCTACCGCTGAGTTATGCGCCCGTCGGGCCCGAAGGGAGATAGTCGAACCCCCTCCCGCATGCAAGCGCCTTCGACGCGCATTTCGATCGTGCCCCGCAGCAGCAGCCACGCGTGGCGTTCGCGAACCTGATCCGATCCCTATCCCATTCGATAAATGCTCGCTGATTCTATAAAACCACGCGCGCCCAAGAAAGACTTAACCGTTGAAAATCATTCGCTTATCGGGGCGCGACACCGCGTGGCATGGCCCGTGCGATAGGGCTCCGCGAGGAGAACAGCCATGAGTCACATCACTCTCACCACCAAGGGTGTCCCCATCCACGCGTGGGTCTCGGGGGTCGCCTTCGACGCCGCGGCCGAGCAGCAGCTGCGACGCCTCGCCGAGGTGCCCGTGGTCGGGCCGTTCGTCGCGGTCATGCCCGACGTGCACGTCGGAAAGGGCGCGACGGTCGGGAGCGTCGTCCCCACGCGGAGCGCGATCCTCCCGGCCGCGGTCGGCGTGGACATCGGGTGCGGGATGATCGCCCAGCGCACGACCCTCCGCGCGGAGCACCTGCCCGACTCGCTCGGGGAGCTGCGCGCGGCGATCGAGGCCAAGATCCCCCACGGCCGTACGCCTGGCGCGCGCGACAAGGGCTCGTGGCACGACCTCCCGAAGGTCGTCGAGCGGGCGTGGCGCGCGGAGCTCCGCGACGAGCTGTCCGAGCTCTGCGAGAAGCACCCGAAGCTCGCGAAGGGCAACTCGTTCGCCCACCTCGGGACGCTCGGGACGGGGAACCACTTCATCGAGGTGTGCCTCGATGAAGAGGACCGCGTGTGGGTCATGCTGCACTCGGGCTCGCGCGGGATCGGGAACCTCATCGGCCAGTACTTCATCGAGAAGGCACGGGAGACCGCCCTCCGGCTCGACCGCCGCCTCCCCGATCGCGACCTCGCGTGGCTCGACGCCGGGACGGCCGACTTCGACGACTACGTCCGCGCGCTCTCGTGGGCGCAGCGCTTCGCTCGCACGAGCCGAGCGTTGATGCTCGACGCGGCCATCGGCGCGATGCGCGCTTGGCCGAAGCTCCCCCCCTTCGAGACGTGCGACGTCGCGGTGAACTGCCACCACAACTATGTGTCCGAGGAGACCCACTTCGGCGAGCGCCTGCTCGTGACCCGCAAGGGCGCGGTGCGCGCGGGAGCGGGGGATCTCGGCATCATCCCCGGGAGCATGGGGGCGCGCTCGTACATCGTGCGTGGAAAGGGGAACGCTCACGCCTTCTCGTCGTGCAGCCACGGCGCGGGGCGTGTCCATAGCCGCACCAAGGCGCGCGAGCTCTTCTCCCTGGAGGACCACGCCGAGGCCACGAAGGGCATCGAGTGCCGCAAGGACCTCGACGTGCTCGACGAGACCCCGGCGGCCTACAAACCCATCGACGCCGTGATGAAGGCGCAGGACGATCTCGTGGACGTCGTCCACGAGCTCCGCCAGGTCGTCTGCGTGAAGGGATGACGCGCCCCGCGAGGGTGCGCCTACGAAGGAACGAAGGACCACCACCATGATCACCATCGACGGCACCACGGGAGAGGGCGGCGGGCAGGTCCTGCGCTCGTCGCTCACGCTCTCGCTCGCCACCCAGAAGCCCTTCACGATCACCAACATCCGAAAGAAGCGCGGGCGACCGGGCCTCCTCCGCCAGCACCTCGCCTCGACCCTCGCCGCCGAGGCCATCTCGAACGCGGACGTCACCGGCGCCCGCATGGGCTCGACCGAGCTCGTCTTCAGGCCGGGGAGGGTCACGGCGGGCGAGCACACCTTCAAGGTGGGAACCGCGGGCTCGTGTTTGCTCGTGCTCGCGACCGTGCTCCTCCCGCTCTCCATCGCCGAAGGCCCTTCGCGCCTCGTGCTCGAAGGGGGCACGCACAACCCGGCGGCGCCTCCTTTTCCGTTCGTGGCCGAGGCGCTCCTCCCTACCCTCGCGAAGATCGGGTACCACGCCGAAGCGACCCTCGTTCGGCCCGGTTTTTTCCCTGCCGGCGGAGGCCGGGTCGAGGTCGCCATCGCCGGGGGCGCATGCCCGTCGCGTATCGAGCTGCTCGAGACGGGCAAGCGCCTCGCCGAGCGGGGGCGCGCCATCGTGTCGGCCCTCCCGTCGAACATCGCGCTCCGCGAGCTCGAGACGCTTGCGAGCGTCGCAGGGCTCTCGAAGCGCGCCGACCTCCGGCCCGAGGTGGTGCGGGATCCCGTCGGCCCCGGGAACGCGCTCGTCGTGACCCTCGTCTACGAGCAAGCGACCCACGTGGTCACGGGCTTCGGAGAGAAGGGCGCGCCGGCCGAGCGGATCGGTGGGTCGGTGGGGGCGCTCGTGGCCGCCCTCGCCGCAGCGGACGTGCCCGTCTGCGAGCACCTCGCCGACCAGCTCGTGTTGCCGCTGGCGCTCGGCCGCGGCGGCACCTTCCGCACCGTGCGCCCGACGCCGCACTTCGACGCCCAGCGCGCCGTGGTCCGGGCCTTCCTCGGCCTCGACGTCGAGGTCTCCGAGGAGCCGCGCGGCTCGTTCGTGGTCGAGGTCCCCGGTCGCTTCGGCGCGTAGGGAGCCTTCAGCCGAGGGCGCGCGAGATGACGCGACCGAGGGCCTCGCAGCACGACTCGTACTTGAGATCGCCGTTGCCAGCCGCGTCGAAGTGGAGCCTCACGTCCGTGGCCGTCTTCCCGTGGGTCGCGCAGCGCAGCGTGGCGAGCTGGGTCCCGACCGAGCGCGCCGCATCCTCCAAGCCTCGCTTGATGCGGACGTCACGCACCTCGTCCAGCGACACGATCTTCTTTCCTACGGCTACGGTGACCTTCACGGGCAGCATGCCCCGATCCTACACGAGCACCGCCGGCTGTGCTTCCGGGCACCGCCGGCGGTGCTCGGAGGGACTTAGCGCTCGGCCCGCTTCGCCTCTTCCCAGTACCCGTCCAACGTGGCGAGGGGCAGCGTGCCCTTGCCCGGCTCGCCGAAGCCCCCGTGGACCTCGTTCACCCGCGCCTCGACGTGCCCGAACCGGCGGGTAAACTTGTCGATCGTCCGCCGGAGGGCGCCCTCGGCGTCGACCTTCGCGTGACGCGAGAGGTTCACGAGCGCGAAGAGCGCGTCCCCCAGCTCCTCTTCGACGGCGTGCGCGTCACCCGCCAGGAGGGCCGCCTCGAGCTCACCGACCTCCTCTCGAACCTTGGCGAAGCTGCCCTTCTCGTCGGCCCAATCGAACCCGACACGGGCGACCTTCTCGCCGATGCGCTGCGCCCGCGTGAGGGCCGGGAGGCTCTTCGGGACCCCACCGAGGATACCGCGGCCCGCCTTCTCCTTCGCCTTCAGCATCTCCCAGTTCCGGAGCACCTCGTCGGCGTCGTTCGCCTCGAGATCGCCGAACACGTGCGGGTGCCGAGTGACGAGCTTCTCGACGATGCCCGAGACGACGTCGTCGATGGCGAACGAGCCCTCGCGCCTGCCCAGCTCCGCCTGGAAGACCACCTGGAGCAAGAGGTCGCCGAGCTCCTCGCGGAGGGCCGCGCGGTCCTTCGACTCGATGGCGTCGATCACCTCGCAAGCCTCTTCGAGCACGTACTTTCGTAGCGACTCGAACGACTGCTCGCGATCCCACGGGCAGCCGTCCTCGGCGAGCAAACGCCGCATCACCCCGACGAGGCGCACGAGGGTCGCGCCGTCCTGTTCGGGGAGCTTCGGTACGGGCCTCGGGGCGTCTTCGTCGAACCTCTCTAGTGCCATGACACGGTCCTCCTTCTCACGTCTTGGGCGTCGCGAGCTCGAGGGCGATGTCGGACGCGAGCCCGCGCGCCTTGGCCGTCGAGGTCTCGTCGGATGGCAGGGAAATCGCCCCGACGACCGGGTGCCCTCCCCCGCCGTGGCGCTCGCAGATGCGGGCGATGTCGTGGGTGCGCGGCACCCCGCACCAGGGGTTATAGCCGATCGAGAGCTTGCACTTCTTCTTCGAGCGGGTGACGACCACCGAGTAGAGGCTCTTCGGGAAGAGCGCGTAGGTGACGAACTTGGGGGCCGTGTCGAGCTCGGTCTCGGTGAGGTCGACGAGAACGGTGTCTCCCACGATCTTGGCGCGCTCTTCGACGAGCGCGACGAACTTGTGCTGCTCGGCCTCGAAAGGAGCATAGGCGCCGCGTACGAGGGGCAGCTCCGCGAGCGCTTCGATGCCGTGCTCGAGCAAGACGGGCACGGAGCGCTCGAGGAACGACGCGTCGCCGAGGTGCTCGACCACGGTCATGAGCTTCAGGACGGGCTCCTTCTTCTCGACGGCCATCTTCGCGCTCGGGAAGGCCGCGCGATCGATCATGTCCGCCCAATCGACGAGGGCCTTCACCGGGGCCGGATCGAGGTCGAAGTGCTTCGCGCCGACGTCGGAGATGAGCTTCGTACACGAGCCGTAGGCCCCGTCGTGGAAGAAGCGAGGGACAGAGCCCGCGCGCACCCGCTCGGCGAAGGCCACACGCTCGGCCTCCGTCGCGAACGCGCTCACGTGGTGATCGAAGTACCAAGTGAGCTTTTCGCTCGCCGAGAAGCGGTAGTCCAGGATGACGTTCTCGTCCCCGTTCAGCACGTGCTCGGGGACGCCGTTCTCCCCGGTCCGTAGCCCATCGCGAAGTAGCGGATCGACAGCTCGCGCGGGTCGACGTGGCGGAGGAGGCGCGTGAAGAGGGCGGCGGACGCGAGCCCGTCGAGGCAGTGACCGTGGGTGGCGACGACGACCTGTCGAGACATGGCACGCCCTCCTACCACGACGGCGCCACGCGATCGAAAGACCTGCCTCTTCCGGCCGGGCGGCGCGCCGGAAAGGAGACAGACGGGCGACCGGCGTGGGATCCTCGGGTGTGCACGTCCACCACATCGCCTTTCGAACGCGCGATCTGCCTCGCCTCCTCGCGTTCTACCAGGACCTCCTCGGCTTCTCGATCATGCGCACGTCCCCGCGAGGCGAGTGGCTCGCCGCCGGGCAGGCCATCCTGATGCTGGAGCACGCGGAGCCCGGCGAGCCCACGGTCCCCGAAGGGTGCATGGAAGCCGTGATTTTCGCGATCGACGAGGCCGACCGGCCGGCGCTCCTCCGAAAGCTCGCGTCGCACGGCGTGAGCCTCGAGGGCTCGACGCCGTACTCGCTCTACTTTCGGGATCCCGACGGGCGCCGTGTCGGCGTCTCGCACTACCCGACGTCGTCCCTGCCGCCCATCGGCGAGTAGCCCGAGGGCCGCCGCGTCACGTCCCGGGGATGTGGGGGATGTGGACGCCGCGCTCCTTGGCGCACACGATCGCCTCTTCGTACCCGGCGTCGGCGTGCCGGACGACCCCCATGCCCGGATCGCTCGTGAGCACTCGCTCGAGGCGGGCCTCCGCCTCCGGGGTACCGTCGGCGACGACGACCATGCCGGCGTGGAGGCTCATGCCCATGCCCACCCCACCGCCGTGGTGGAACGACACCCAGCTCGCCCCCGCGGCCGTGTTCACGAGCGCGTTCAGGATGGCGAAGTCGGCGATGGCGTCGGAGCCGTCTTTCATGGCCTCGGTCTCGCGGTTGGGCGACGCCACGCTTCCGCAGTCGAGGTGGTCCCTACCGATGACGATGGGAGCCTTCACCTTGCCCTCGCGCACGAGCGCGTTGAACGCGAGCCCGATGCGCTTGCGGTCGCCGTACCCGAGCCAGCAGATGCGCGACGGGAGCCCCTGGAACTTCACCCGCTCCTCGGCCATCGTGAGCCAGCTCTGGAGGTCGGCGTCGTCCTTCATGAGCTCGCGGACGCACGCGTCGGTGACACGAATGTCCTCGGGGTCACCGGACAGCGCGGCCCAGCGAAACGGGCCCTTTCCTTCGCAGAAGAGTGGCCGGATGTACTTCGGCACGAAGCCCTCGACGTCGAAGGCGCGCTCGCAGCCGGCCTCCTTCGCGCACGCGCGGATGTTGTTGCCGTAGTCGAAGACCTCGGCGCCGCTCTTCTGGAACGCAAGCATCGCGGTGACCTCTTCGGCCATGCTGGCCTTGGCGCGCTCGACGTACCCCTCCGGGTCCTCGGCGCGGAGCTGTGCGGCTTCGTCGAGGGTGAACCCGAGCGGGATGTAGCCGTTCAGGGGGTCGTGTGCGCTCGTCTGCTCGGTGACGAAGTCGGGGATGATGCCGCGCTTCACGAGCTCGGGGTAAATCTCGGCTGCGTTGCCCAAGAGCGCGACCGACACGGGTTTGTCCTCGCCCACGGCGCGATCGATGCGTTCGAGCGCGCGATCGAGATCGTCGATGCGAACGTCGACGTAGCGGGTGTCGACGCGCTTCTGGATACGCTCGGGGGCGACCTCGACCGCGAGGCACGAGATCCCCGCCATGGTGGCCGCGAGGGGCTGCGCGCCGCCCATTCCGCCGAGGCCCGCCGTGAGCGCCCAGAGGCCCTCCTTTTTGCCTGTGCGAGCCGAGTACGCGCGCCGCGCGGCGACGAACGTCTCGTACGTACCCTGGAGGATGCCTTGGGTGCCGATGTAGATCCACGAGCCGGCCGTCATCTGGCCGTACATGGTGAGGCCGAGCGCCTCGAGCTTGCGGAAGTCGTCCCAGTTCGCCCACTTGCCTACGAGGTTCGAGTTCGCGATGAGGACACGCGGGGCGTCCTTGTGCGTGCGAAACTTGCCGACGGCCTTGCCGGACTGGACGAGCAACGTCTCGTCGTTCTCGAGGTCCCGGAGCTCGCGCACGATGACGTCGAACGCGTCCCACGAGCGCGCGGCTTTGCCGGTCCCGCCGTAGACGACGAGGTCCTCGGGGCGCTCGGCGACCTCGGGGTCGAGGTTGTTGTGCAGCATGCGCAGAGCGGCCTCTTGCACCCAGCCTTTGCACGAAATCTCAGGACCGCGGGGCGAGCGAACGACACGAGACGACACGGGGGCCTCCTACTCTTTTCGACACGGGCCGCGGCACGCCGGCCTCGACGCGTTTGTTAGTCGCCCGTGCCGGCTTCGGGAAGGGGCCTTCGCCGAAAGTGAGCGAGCGCCGCTACCTCGACCGCGCGACGCGCGCGCGCGCCTTCGAGGGCTTGCGCGGTGCGGCAGAGTCCGGCGCGTACGGCGCGAGGTAGCGTACGACGAGGTCCTGGCACTCGGTGACGATGGCCTCGCGCTCGGCGCCCTCGCGCTGCGCCGCGACGAGCGTCATGGCGCTCACGATCTCGACGAGCAGCGTGGTGACCGGCAGCCGCCGCGCGTCGGGGAGCTTCGGGAAGACCTGGCCGAGCAGGGGCGCGATCGACTGCGCGATCGCCCGATTCTCCGCCTGACCCTCGACGACCATGGCGCCCGTGAAGCTCATGCTCGCCCACACCGCGCGGAACGCCGGATCGGCGAGCGTGAACGAGAAGATGGCCCCGAGCACACGACGCACGAGCGTGTCCCAGGGTGCCGACAAGTCCTCGGCGGTGACGACCTCCGTGAGGAACGCGCGCGCCTTCTGGAAGTGCTCCTCGTGGAGGGTCTGGAAGATGGCCTCTTTGTCGCGGAAGAAGCGGTAGAGCGAGCCTATCGACGTGCCGGCCTCGTGGGCGATGGCCTCCATCGTCGCGAAGCCGAGCCCCTTCTCGGCGAAGACCTGCGCGGCGGCCTCGAGGATGCGCTCGCGGCGCTCGCGGCTCCTCTTTTGCGCGGGAACGGATCGTTCGGTCGGCTTCTCGTGGGTCACGCGGACGCCGCTCTACCACGCCCGCGCCTTCGGCGGCGAACCGGCGCGCTTGACACAACGTGAGGATTGCCTCACGTTCCATCCACAACGTGAGGATATCCTCACATTCATTCCGGAGGGACCCCATGGCGACCACACCCGCGTCCACCGCTCGAGCGACCCGCCCCCGCGCCCCGAGGGCCGAGGCCACCCCCACCGCCGAGGTGCCCGAGTACACGAGCCGCGTGCCCTATTTCGGTCACCTCCTCCGCGCGTGGCACGATCCCATCGCGCTCTTCGGTGAAGCCAAGGCCGCGCACCCCGGCGCCGTTCGGCTCGTGTTCGGGCCGCACCACTACGTCTTGGTGAGCTCTCCGGCCTCCATCAAGCACGTGCTCGTCGACAACGCCCAAGGGTACGTGAAGAGCCGAAACTACGACGGTCTCAAGGTCGTGTTCGGCCAGGGGCTGCTCACGAGCGAAGGCGATTTCTGGAAGAGGCAGCGAAGGCTCGTGCAGCCCGCCTTCCACCGGCAGAAGCTCGCGAAGCTCGCGCGCACGATGACCGAGTCGACGCGCCGCATGCTCGATCGGGCGCGCACTCACGGAGCCCCCGAGCACGTCCACGAGGCGATGATGCGCCTCACGTTCGCCATCGTCGGCCGCGCGCTCTTCTCGGTCGATCTCGAGGGCGAGGCGAGCGCCATCGGGGAGGCCCTCACGACCGGCCTCGAGTGGACGAACGACTACGCCGAGGCCCTCGTCCGGGTGCCCCCGTGGCTGCCGACGCCGAAGAACCTCGCCTTCAAGCGCGCGCTCAGGACGCTCGACGACCTCGTGCTGCGCATCGTCGACGAGCGACGAAGGCAGCCCGATCCGGGAGACGACCTGCTCGGGATGCTGCTCTCGGCCACGGACGAGACCGGCAAGGAGCGCATGTCCGACCGACAGATCCGCGACGAGTCCCTCACCCTGGTGGTCGCGGGCCACGAGACCACGGCGAGCCTGCTCGCGTTCGCGCTCTACGGCCTCGCCGAGCACCCCGCGTGGCAGGCGCGCGTGCTCGACGAGGTGCGCGAGGTCCTGGGGGATCGCGACCCGACGTTCGACGACGTGCCGAAGCTCGCCCTGACCCGCGCGGTCGTCGACGAGACGATGCGGCTCTATCCGCCCGCATGGGCGTTCGAGCGGCAGGCCTTGGAGGACGACACGATCGCCGAGGGGCGCATTCGAAAGGGCGCCATCGTCGGGGTGAGCACCTTCCTCCTCCACCGGGACCCCGAGCTCTTCCCCGAGCCCGAGGTCTTCGATCCGAACAGGTTTCTGCCTGGAGCGCCCGAGCGGCACAAGCTCGCGTACATCCCGTTCGGAGGTGGTCCGCGCACCTGCATCGGCAACACGTTCGCCATCACGGAGGCCGTGCTCGTGCTGGCCATGCTCGTGCGCGAGCTCCGCGCGGAGCGCATCCCGGGGAAGCCGCTCGTCCTCGACCCGAAGGTGACGCTCCGGCCGAAGGGCGACGTGCCCGTAAGGCTCGTCCGCCGCGCGTAGCCGTCAGAAGCGCCACTCCCCGGCGACGGCGAGCGCCGGCCCCGAGTACGAGGCCGTGAAACACGACGTGTAGCTCCCGCCGACCGTGGTCCGCGTCTCGCAGCGCGGATCCCCTTCGAGGTACGCGTAGCCTCCACCGCCCTGGACGAACGCGGCGCCGGCCCCGCGCGTCTCGGTGATGCGGTAGCGCATCGAGGCGGTGCCGCTCGCGCTGCCCATGTTGCCCCCCTCCCCGCGGACGACGAGGGCCCAACGCTCGGCCACCGGGATCTGCCCGACGACGTCCACCGAGCCGAAGGCGAACTCCTCCCGACGGACGATGATGCTCGTGCGCACCGAGAAGTAGAGCCCGTCGCGCGCGCCGATGCGCACGAAGGTGGGGGCCACGACCGAGCCGCCGCCATCGCTCTGGACGGCGGTGCCCGTGCCCGAATAGTCGTAGCTGCCGCCCTTCGGGATCTTGCCCGCGCCGAGGCCGAGGCCGATCTCGAAGAAGGTCGTGTCGATCGACGCGAGCCCGATGCCCGTGAAGGCGCCCACGGCCCCTTGTTTTCCCGTGCCGATCGCGATCGGATGGGCCTCGGCGCGCAAGGCGAACGGGGCCTCGAACCTGTGTCCGATCCCTGCGCCCGCGAGCATCCCGACGCCGAGATCGCCGACCGTGAGGAAGGCCGCGCCGCCGAGGGAGAGCTCGGTCACGTCGCCGACCCGAGGGGGCGCGATGAGCTTCGGACGCTCGGCGGGCTCGGGGGTCCGCGCGGCTTGCCCCCCGCTGGGAGCTTGCACCGACGGAGGCAACGGCCCCAGGGCGCGAAGGGCACCGAGGGGGCGCGCCTCGGTCCGCGTGAGCTCGACCCAGGGTTTGCCCGCGCGCGCGAAGAGGCCCGCGGCCTCGCCGTCGGTCGGGATGCGCCCGAGGAGGACGGGCTCCGGCTCGAGCCCGACCACGGCCACCCCGTCGTCTCCGCACGCCACGTACACGCGCGACTCGACGACGAGCACCGCGCGGCCCTCGCAGCCGAGGGCGACCTCGCGCACCTCGGCGCCTCGAGGGATCCTCAGCACCGGCCCCTTGGCCACGATCGCCTCACTCACGCCTTTGGAATCGGCGGCGGGCGCAGAGGCACGGGGCGGCTCGGCCGTGCCCGCTCTCACGGGCGCTCCCGGGGGCGCCGGCGCGGCAGGAGCAGCACCCGCGGGCGGAGCCTCGTCGGCGCGCGCCGACGACGCGGCAAAGAGGAGCCCCAACGCAACAATCGATGAAGTGGTTGAACGAGCAAACATGTTTACCAGCATGCACCCTCCCGACGACGAAGCAACCCAACGAATCGAAATCCTTCACGAATTTCGGCGTTTGTGTTCACACCCCCGGTGTGGCTTGGGGTTCACGTCGCCCCTCCGGCCTGGGGCGACGGGGGCCCGTGGACCTCGAGACTACCTTCGGCTCAGCTCGGGCGGGGAGCTTTGCGCACGCGTCGGTTCGCGGCGCGGAGCATGTCCTCGACGGTCGACAGGTCGCCGCCTTCGTCCACCGCTCCCTCGTCGCCCACGTCCGGCAGCTCGCGCGCCGAGCGGACCTCCTCGGGCACCAGCGCGGGCCCCTTGGCGGCCTCGTCCCAACGCGACGCGAGGGCCTCGGCGACGCGGACCAGCAGCTCGCGCGTCGACTCGCGCTGGGTGGCCGAGAGCAGCACGTCGCCGGGGTGGGTCTTCGCGAGGATAGCCCGCTCGAACGGCTCGAGCAGGTCGACCTTGTTCCACACGACGAGGCGCGGAAGATCCTGGAGGCCGAGCTCCTCGAGCAGCTCGCACGTGGTACGGACGTGATCGTCACGCCCGGGATCGCTCGCGTCGACCACGTGGAGCAAAAGATCGGCGTCGGCCGCCTCCTCGAAGGTGGCGCGGAAGGCGGCGAAGAGGTCCTTGGGCAGATCGCGGATGAAGCCCACCGTGTCGGTGACGACCACCTCGCGTTCGCCCCACCCCGCCCAGCCGACGCGCAGCACACGCGACCGTGTGTCGAGGGTCGCGAAGAGCTTGTCCTCGGCGAGCACGCTCGCGCCCGTGAGCGTGTTGAGGAGCGTGCTCTTCCCCGCGTTCGTGTAGCCCACCACGGCGACCGTGGGGATCGGGATCCGCGTGCGCTTCTTGCGGCGCTCCTCGCGACGCCTCTCGAGCTTCGCGAGCTCGGACTCGAGGTGGGAGACCCGCTCCTTGGCGCGACGACGCCCGATCTCGAGGGTGGTCTCGCCGGGGCCACGACCGCCGATACCGCCCGTGAGGCGCGAGAGGGCGTCGTCTTTCTGGGCGAGGCGCGGGAGGCTGTATTTGAGCTGCGCGAGCTCGACCTGGAGCTTGCCGTCACGCCCCTCGGCCCGCTGGGCGAAGATGTCCAAGATGAGCTGCGTGCGATCGATGACCTTGAGGTCGCTCACCCTCGCCACGGCCGCGGCCTGCGCGGGCGACAGGTTTTGATCGAAGACGATGACCTCGGCGTCCTTGTCGATCGCGCGGAGGATCACGTCGTCGAGCTTGCCCTTCCCCATGACGTACTTCGGGTCGAAGGCGTCGCGGATCTGGACGATCGCGTCGGTCACCTCGACCCCGGCCGTTCGTGAGAGCTCGCGGAGCTCACGCATGCTCGCCTCGGCCTCGCGGACGAGATCGCTCTTTTTGAGCTCGCCCGCGCGTGTGCTCGCGACGTGGACGAGGATGGCGCGGCCGTCTTTGGCGCGCACCTCGCGGCTCCGGGAGCGCTTCGCGAACTCGGCCTCGAGCGAGGCCATGAGCTCGCCCACGTCGACCTTCTGCTGCGAGAGCGGCAGCATCGGGACCTCGCGGTACGGGAGCTCGTCGTCACCGCCGTACGTGGGGACGTTGTAGGCGTAGGACACACCCCGAGGCTCGCCGCTCGGGGCCATGTGGATGGCGCAGACGAGGTCCAAGCGGAGGCGCACGAGGTCGACGAAATCGTCCTTCGTGAGGGGCTCCCCGCGCACGTGGGTGTGCACGAGCCGCACACCGCGGAAGCGCCCTTGGGCCGCGCGGAGGCGCCCGATGTCGGGGAGCATGAGGCGACCCGCGTCACCCACCACCACCGTGTCGATCGTGCCCGAGCGATGCACGAGGGCCCCCACCTGGCGCCCCGTCTCGAACGAGACGTCCGTCATGGCCCGAACGAGCTCGGGCGTCGCCAGCGTATCTGCGGGTACGCGACGACGCCCGATGCGCTCGAGAGCGCGGACGTGGGCCGGCGAGAGGCCGGTCTTGTTGCCGAAGATCTCGATGGGAGGCGCCTACTACTTGTTGACGCGCTCGAGGTACTGTCCGGTCGACGTGTCGACCTTGATCCACTCGCCCTCTTTGATGAAGAGCGGGACGTTGACCGTGGTGCCCGTCGCGAGCGTGGCGGGCTTGGTCGCGCCGCTGGCCGTGTCGCCCTTGACGCCCGGCTCCGAGCTCACGACCTGCATGACCACGTTCGGGGGCATGTCGATGCCGATGGGGTTGCCGTTGAAGAGCGTCACCTCGACCTCGAGGCCCTCCGAGAGGAAGCGCTGCTCGTCGCCGACCTTGTTCTTCTCGAGGTAGATCTGGTCGCCGGTGTTCGGGTCCATGAAGACGAAGCTCTCGCCCTCGGACCACGAGTACGTCATCGTGCGGTCCTCGACGTCGGCGAGCTCCACCGAATCACCGCTCTTCCAGGTACGCTCGACCACGTTGCCGTTCGTGAGGTTTCGGACGCGGCAGCGCGTGAAGGACTGGCCCTTGCCCGGCTTGACGAACTGGTGATCGACGATGTGGTAAGGCACTCCGTCGATCTGAATCTTGAGGCCTTTGCGGATATCGGTGGTGGATGCCATGCGGGGGCGGGACGTAGCACTTTGCGCGAGCGCCCGCAAACGCGAAAAAGCCCCGGCGCGAGGATCTGCGCCCCGCCCTGTGCTATGGGGCCCTCGCCGATGTTGCACGAGACCGACGAGGAGCTGCGCGAGATCAAGCGCGAGATCATCGAGTCGCGGGGGCTCGTCATCAAGACGAACAACCTCACGAACGCCCTCTCGGCCGACATCAAGTCGATCGCCAAGCGCCAACAGAGCTACGAGCGGAAGCTCTCGTGGAACAGCGCGACGGCGTACGTCGTGTTCGTCTTCGTGGTTTTCGCCGCGCTGAAGCTCGCGTGGGACGCCCGCGTCGACCAGGTGCGCGCCGAGACCGACACCCGAGGCCAGGAGAACGACCGCCTCCGCAAGGAGGTCCGCGACGCCCAGAAGCGCGAGGAGGATCGCCTGCGCGCCGAGGCCAAGGCGGCCCAGTATTACGAGCTCGTGCGGCAGAACAAGCGCTCCGAGCTCGTCGAGGCGTTCGAGTCCATCAAGAAGGAGCCCCTGAGCCGCGCCGAGCTCGCCATGTTCACGGATGCGGCCGATCGCGCGAAGAACGAGCTCTCGGCCCAGGTGTACGGCCAGGCGATGGAGAAGCTGCGGGCCAAGCGCTGGCAAGAGGCCGCGAGCCTCTTCGAGGAGTCGCTCCGCCTCAAGGACGACTCGTCCATCACGCCGTCGGTGAAGCTCGGGCTCGCGCAGTCGTACCGTGGCCTCGGGCGCCACAAGGACGCCATCCCGATCCTCACGCAGCTCGCCGACAACACGGTCGACCGCGAGGTGTGCGACGACGCGCTCTACTTCCTCGCGATGTCCCAGACGGACCTCGAGGCCTGGAACGACGCCAAGAACACCTGGCGCACCATGCTCCGCCGCTTCCCCGACTCGCGGTACGCCGCGGAGGGGCGTATCTACCTAAAATCACTAGAGATTCTTCACTAGGCCGGGGTCGCGAACTTGGCCCGGTGCGCCGCCTTCGGGTACCGCTCGGGCATGCAGCTTCCCGGTCGGCTCTCCGCGACGACGCTCGGTGACGTGCTTGGGGCGCTCCATCGTGAGCGTGCGAGCGGCGCCCTCGAAATCGTAGAACGTACGGGCCGCATCCACCGGGTGCACGTGGCCGCAGGGCTCGTGTCGGCCGTCGAGCTCGACCGGTCGTCCCCTTCCCTCGCGGACGTGCTGCGGCAAGAGGACTCGCTCGACGAGGCGACCCTGCGAAGGTCCCTGCTCCGCGCGCTCGCGCAGAACCGACTGCACGGCGAGGTGCTGGTGACCGAGTTTCGCCTGTCGCCGGAGGTCGTCGGTCGAGCCGTGCGCACCCAGCTCCGCCACAGGCTGACCGCGCTCGAGAACGTGCCGGACGCCGAGCTACGGTTCCGCGTGGCCATTCGCACGCCCCGCGAGGCGCTCCGCCCCGCCCTCCTCCCGGAGGTCTTCCTGCACGGCCGACGGAGGCTGCGTGACAGGCTCGAGAAGAGCCCCATCGCGCCGGCCGCTCGGGCGACCGAGAGCGCCGAGCAGAGGGCCGCCCGTAGGACGCTCGGGCTGTCGTCCTACGCGACGAAGGACGAGGTCAAGCGCGCCTACCGCGACCTCGTCCGGACGACCCATCCCGACCTCCACCCACGAGCGAGCGCCGAGGAGCGCCGCGAGCTCTCGCGCAGGCTCCACGAGATCACGTCAGCGTACCAGACGCTCGTCGCCTGAGGCTCGGGTGTTCGGGTTTCCGGCTTAGAACCCCGCGCAGGCCGCGGGGACGTTCCGGCCCGCGAGGAGGCCCCGGATGAGCCCGGCCTCGGGCGCGGTACCGCTCGGACCGACCTGCTTCGCGAGCGCCGAGCACTGCGCGGCGGCGTTTCGGAGGAGGCCGGCCTCGGGAGAGAGCCCGAGCCGCGTCGCCTCGGAGTTGAGGACGTTGCAGCACTGGAGGAGCCGGGCGACGTTGCCCGACACGCCCGTCCCCGAGGTCGCGCCCTTCACGCCGGGGTCGTCGATCGTCGCGTAGAGGCGCGTCTCCTCGTAGTCGGGGCAGCCGTTCGCGAGCGTGCGGCACGAGGCCTCGGCGCACGAGAGCGCGCCGTTCGTGTCGCGGCACACCTTGTGCGCAGCGCAGGCGCCGGGCGTCACGTCGACCGCGGCCTCGTTCGCGCGCACGCACACTTTCCCGGCGAGCCGATACCGCTGCGCCGAGGCGGGAGCCTCCGCGAGGGTCGCCGTGACGGTCTCGTTCGCCTTACGTTTCCCGACCTCGTCGACGTACGTGAGCGACGCCGACCCGAACGCGGGGACCTGGGCGCACGCCGTGATCGTGATCTGCGCGAGCGGCGACGTGCACGCCGGGTCGGAGTACACGCCCTCGAACGACCAGCTCGGCGTGGGCGACAGGGCGCACCCGGCACACGAGGCGAGATCGACCGGCTTCGGCGTGGACGGCGCAGGCGCCGACGCCTCTTCGACGACCACCGGAGCGGGAGGTGGCGGGTTCTTGCAGGCAAGGAGCCCGGAGGCGACGACGAGCCCGAGGAGCGTGGGGACGGAACCGAAGCTTCTGCTCATGGCCGTCACCCTAGTGCACCCCCGCGGGAGGGCGAAGGGCTACGGTCATCGTCCCGCGAGCTTTGCCTCCCGGCGAGCTCCTGCGCGCGGCCGCTCACGCGAGGAGCGCGAGCAGGTCGTCGCGTGTGAGGCCCACGGCGGCACCCCCGTCGCCGACCGCGGCCTCCGCGAGCGCGCGCTTCTTCTCTTTGAGCTCGAGCATGCGCTCTTCGACGGTGTCTCGGACGACGAGCCTGTGCACGAAGACGGGTTTGTCTTGGCCGATGCGGTGCGCGCGATCGGCCGCCTGCTCCTCGACCGCAGGGTTCCACCACGGGTCGACGAGGAACACGTGATCGGCCGCCGTGAGGTTCAACCCCACGCCTCCGGCCTTGAGGGACAGGAGCAGGACGTCGGGCCCGTCCTCGGCCTGGAAGGCGCGCACGACCGCCTCACGGTCCTTCGTTCCGCCGTCGAGGCGCGTGAAGGAGATGCCCTCCTCGCGGAGACGAGGCTCGACGAGATCGAGCAGGCTCGTCCACTGCGAGAACACGAGGGCGCGGTTGCGCGACGCGGCGAGCGTCCCGAGCTCGGCCACCAAGCGATCGACCTTGGACGACGAGGCCGCGGTCCGCCCGGGGAGGAGCGCCGCATGGCACGCGGCCTGACGCAGCCGAAGGAGCGCCTCGAGGGCCTCCATCACGCTGAGGCCCGCGCCCATCCGCTCGACCAGGTCCTTGCGTGTGGCCGCGCGCACGGCGTCGTAGGTCGCACGCTCGGTCTCGTCGAGCTCGACGTAGTGCACGTCGTCGGTCCGGGGCGGAAGGTCGCGGGCGACGTCCGACTTCTTGCGCCGAAGGAAGAACGGGCGAATGCGCTCTCGAAGCTTCGCGGTCGCCGTAGCGTCCCCGGTGGCGACGGGCTCCGCGAAGCGTGTGCGGAAGTCGGCGAGGCCGCCGAGCAGACCAGGGTTCGCGAAGTGGGAGAGGCTGTAGAGCTCCTCCAGGCGATTTTCGACCGGGGTGCCCGAGAGCGCGAGACGAAAGGCCGACGGCACCGCATAGGCCGCCCTCGCCGTCTGGCTGTCGGGGTTCTTGATGGCCTGCGCCTCGTCGAGCACGACGGCGTCCCAGGCGACCTCGGAGAGCGCCGCGAGGTCGGAGCGGAGCGTCCCGTACGAGGTGAGCGTGACGTCGGCGCGCGGGTCGAGCGCGCGCTTCGGGCCGTGGTAGGTCCCCACCCGGAGACCGGGCCGAAACTTCCCGATTTCTGCCGACCAATTAAAGAGAACGCTCGTTGGGCATACAACAAGCGTTCTTCCTCGGACCGCGGCCAGCGTCTGGAGCGTCTTGCCGAGGCCCATGTCGTCGGCGAGGATCCCGCCGAGCCCCGCCTTTTGAAGGAAGCCGAGCCACGCGACCCCTTCGAGTTGGTAGGGCCGAAGCTCGGCGGTGAGGTCGTCGGGCAGGTCGGGGGGCGGCAGCGACGAGAACCCCTCGACGAGTGGCCGCAGGGCCTCGAGCCCCGGAGGCGGCGGATAGTCGAGGCTCTCGCAGAGCCTCGCGAGCGCCGGGACCCCGATCTTGGCGACGGTGCCGTCGTCCCTGCGAGCGGCGAGGATATCGGCGAGGAGGCTGCCATGTTTGGAGAGCCACCCCGACGGGAGCTCGGCGAACCCACCGCCCACGAGCGGGACCATGGAGAAGCCGTCCGCGTGGGCCCGCAGCACCGCGCCGACGTCGGCCTCGCGATGCCCGGACTCGCCGCCCTCGCGCTCGTCGTCGGTCTCGAACGCGACGTGCACCTTGTCTCCCGAGACGACGACCTTGGGCACGAGCACCGACTTGCCGAGGAGCCCCTCGGGATCGTCCACGCCGCTCGAGAAGGCCTTGAGGCGCGCGGCGAACGCGAGCGACTCGCGCCCCTCGAAGTCGACGCGACGTCCGACGACGAGTGAGAGCTTCTCGCGGAGGTCCGCCGCGAGCTTCTTTTCACGAGCGACGTCTCGCACGGGCACGTCCCCTCCCAAGTGCACGAGGGTCTCGCCATCGACACGCGCGACGGGGGGATCCCCGTAGACGATGGTGGGGAGCACGGAGAGCGAGAAGAACCCTTGCGAGAGCTCGAACGCGAGCCGTGGACGCGTCCGGGACGCGCTCCTCCCCGGGACGCGCTTCGTGCGCACGACGACGTCGATCCGCCCTTCCAGCGCGGGGAGCACCTCGGCGGCAAGCGTCCCGAGCTCGTGGGCCGAGAAGGCGCGAACGCTCGGGAGCTTCTCGAGTCGCTCGCCGGACAGCTCGCGCTCGCCGATCGGCCGGAGCCGGTCACCCGTGCGCACGACACCGAAGGCTACGACCTCGTCGACGCCCCTCGGGCGCTCGACACGAACCGTGACGCCTCCGTCCTTGCCGTCCGTGACGACGACGCGAGGCAGCACGGGCTCGCCGCTCGTACGCACGGGGGACGCGTCGAGGCGGACGTCGCTCGACGATTCGAGGAGCTCGAGCAGCTTGTCGAGCTTCGCGAGCGGCACGATCCCGCGCGGAAAGCCCTGCGCCATCCGATCGATGGCCATGTCGTCGTGGGTGGCGAGGAGCGACCTATCCGTGAGGACGCGCGACGCCAAGGTCCCCTCGAGCCGGCTCTCGCCACCGCCGCTCCCGACGAGGACGCGGCCGAACAGGAGCGTCGCGTCGCGTCGCGCGAACCTGTACCCGACGTGGGTGGTCGACGCCTTCGGCGGTGCTGCGGCGACGTCTTCGGGCACCTGCGCGACCGCCTCGACCGCGCCCCCTTGCTCGAGGGCGATCGCGGCCGCCGCGACGTGTGCACACGGATCGACCTTCGCGTCGCAGTCGCAGGACCACTCGTTCTCCTCGAGGTAGAGCGTCACCGTGGGTGCGACCGGCCGCTCCTTGGCGCGCACACGCGCCGTAGCCTCGGTGGGCGAGCGCGCGCCGAAGGTCACCGCCCCCTCGCGCACGAGGCGCACGCCGGTCGACCAGGTGCCCGGGAGGCTCGCCGCCCGTACCGCCGCGAGGAAACCTGCCATGGCCTACTTGTGGCGGGGGGCGGTCGTGCAGAGCACGTCGCTCGGGTCACGTGTACTCTGCAAACACTGAGCGTGGCTGTCGTTGCAGCGCACGACCAAGACCCCGTGCGACAGGAGCTGCGCGTGGGCGACACCGGCGCGCTGCACGACGGCGCGGGTCGGCGTCTCGGCGGAGCACCCTGCAGACATCAGGAGATCGATCTGGCGGCCCGCGCCGACGAGCTCGACGCGGTTCAAGCGGCCCTTCTCCGGTCCCGAGTCCATCGAGAGCACGATGGGTCCGAGCTTTCGCTGGAGATCTTTCACGAAGGGGTCGTCGACCGGCGCGTCGTCGGGGTGGGGTGCGCGCATGGCGGCCATGTAGGCGATCGCCTTCATTTGGACCTCTTGCGGCATGCCTGCGCCCACGGTCGGGCTCGTCTTGGGGACCGGGCGCTCGGGCATGGGAGCGGCTTGGGCGTCGGCCTTGGGGGGCGAAGCGTCGACGATCGCCGATGCGGGCGACGACGGCGACGACGCCGCGCTCACGGGCGCCGATGCGGCAGCCGAGCTCGACGGGGCCGGTTGTTTTTTTTGGTCGTCGCAGCCCGCGAGCGGAGGGACGAAGAGGACAAGGAGCCCGAGGGCGCATAGGATCCGACCCATGGCACTCCGACTAGCACGAACCACGGCGGCGCGGTGGGCCGTCGCCTCGGGCGTCGGTGCGGGGCTCGCGTTCGTCTTCGCGGTGCGCGAACGGCCAGCGTGGGCGTCGAGCCCCGAAGCGCCGTCCGTGGTCGCTCAGGTCCAGTGCGACAAGGCCACGGAGCCCGGACGCGTACGCTGCGGCGTCGACGTGAGGCCCACCGATCGCCAGAAGCTCGTATGGGCCGACGTCTCGGTGGTGCGCGCGCCCTCGTTCTCGTCGGCCCTCCGAGGACGGGTGGGCCCAGGGGAGGCGACCGCCCGTGACGCCACGGGGTACCGCTTCGCGCTCGCGCTCGTGGCTCGGATCAACGGCAAGGGCCCCCTCGTCCTGCGCGTTCGCGCGGTCACGTGCTCCGACGGGGACGGGTGTCGTGCCTCGTCCGTGGAGGTGTCGACCGAGCTCTCCGTAGGGCCGTGACGCGAGGTCGGAGGCGGTGCGAAAGGGACCCGCGCTACGGGAGCGTGGCGACCACGGCCTTCCCTCCGACCAAACACGCGACGCGAGCGCCGTCGGGGCTCGGCGTGCAACCCCAGACGTCCCCCGTGAGCGACGGGCTCGACAAAAGCTTAACCTTTCCGGACACTTGAAGAGCCACACCGAACGGCGTCCCCAGGGCGACGACGCTGCCGGTAGCCCCGCCCGCGCCGCCGAGGGCGCCACCCGAGCCGCCCGGGCGCGGGAGCAGCTCGGCCGACGTGAGGTCGGCGCGAACGAGGATCGGAACACCGGCGACGAAGAGCTCCACGCCGGCTGGACCGACGGCGATGGGTGTGGCCGCGACCGGCTGTCCGCGAGAGGTCGTACAGGTCGGCCCGAGGTCGGGCGCGACCGGGAGGACGACGTCGTGTGCGTCTCCTGCGGGGTCGTTGGGAGCGGGGGCGAAGGTCGCGCGGAGCGGACCGCCTCGGCACGCGTCGTACACCTCGACCAGGCGCGCGCCCCCCTTCGCGACCACCGCGGAGGGCCATGGAGGATCGGGGCTGCGGGTCTCTTCGCGTGTGGAGAGATCGACCTCGACGATGCCCTCGCCCGTCACGATCGACAGGGCATCGGCGCGACGAAACGAGAGCGGGGAGAACGCGGGAACGTGCCGCTTCGGTGCGAGCGGCGATGGGCCGAGGACCTTCACGTCGCGGGGAGCGACGAGCTCCACCACGGACTCGACGGCCTTGCGGGCCTCGACGTCTCGCTCGTTCGTGCGGCGGACGAAGGGGCCGCCGAGTCGGCCGCGTGCGCGGAGCGCGTGGAAGGCGCGGCCCGCCGAGGCCTGCGCGAGGGTCTCGGCCACGGCGAGATCTCCGAGGGCGTCGTCGGCGGCGCAGCGTGGCCCCGCGACGGGGCGAAAATCAGCGACCCGCGCGCCGGGCAGATCGGGGCAAATCGCGCGGACGAGAGCCGTGACCGCCTCGACCTCGACGAGCACGTCGTCGGCCGGCTCTCGGCGACGCGCGCGGGCGAGCGCTCGGGACGCGAGCGCGCCGAGCGACTTCCTCGGCTCCTCGGGATCACGCGCGAGCCCCGCGGGGCGGTCGAGGAAGGTGAAGCGTGCGGCTGCGCGTTCCCCCTGCTCGAACGCCACGGCGACATCGGCGACTCCATCGCCGTCGACGTCGGGTACGGAGAGCCCGACACCGAGCGGTGGGCGCTCGGGCGGATCGGCGACGTCGAGCTCGAGCCTCACCTTGGGGCTCGCCCCTCCCTTCCCGTCGACGAGCTCGACGAGCGCGACGTGACGCGCCCCTTGCGTCGCGTCCGCCGCGCGGAGCCCGAGGGTCACGGCGAACGAGGCTTTGCCGAGCCTGCGGAGATCGTGCGCAGCCTCCGCGCGTGGGCTCGCCTTCAACGTGGACGTCACGAGCTCGACGGGCCCTGGACGTGCCGTGCCGTAGAGGTACGCGGACAGCTTCGCGGGCTCGGCGAAGCTCCTCACCACGACGAGCGCGTCCTCGGCGGAGTCACCGTCGACGTCGCCGAACAGCCCCTGCTCGAAGTACGTCCCGTCCGGCGCACGAAGAGCGCGACCTCCGTGCTCCCAGGTCGTGGCCATTTTCGGAGGAGCGTCTCCGGGCGACGCGTCGGCGAAAACCGAGGGTACCGCCGAAGGCGACACGCTCGCCGTCGCGGCATCGGGCTCGCCCCCGTCGATGCCGTAGGGCACGTACGGGCGATCCCCTCGGCACCGACCGCATCCGGCGACGAGCGCCACGAGCGCCACGAGCCCATGGAAACGGTGGAGTCGAGCCTTCGAAGCGCGGAGGGTCACGCCGCGACCTTCGCGGATTCGAGCCAAGGTCGCAAGAGGTGCGACATGGTCATACCGAGGCCGCTTCGAGAAGAGCCGAAAGCTCGGTCGCGAGCCCCGAGAGCGTGGGGACCTTTCCCTCGATGGTGCGCCGGACGAGATCGTCGAGCGCGCTGCGCCCCGTGGGATCGGGCGCGGAGAGGGTCGTGTGCGCTGGGGGGCGGGCCTTGACGGCCGACGCACCGAACGGGACCTTCCCGACCGCGGTCAGGTACAGGGCCGAGACGATCTGGACGACGTCGGAGCGAGGGTCGCGCTTCGGGGGCTGGCGGGTCGGCGCGCGGAGGGCGGCGCCGATTCGCGCCCCGATCCCGAGCTCGTGGAGGACGAGGATCTCTCGCCTGCCCGATGACCTGAAGTGGAAGCTGTCGGGCGCGAGGAAGCCGTGGACGACCCCCACCTCGTGCAGCATGCGGAGCCCTCGGACGAGGCCGACGAAGGCGGTCACCGCGGCGCCGAAGGGCAGCGTCCCACGCTCGGAGACGAGCCCCCGCAAGGTCGGCAAGACCGGTGGCTCGGTCACGACGAACGCGTCCGCGCCTTCGATGCCGGAGTCGAGGAGCGCGACGATGCTCTCGCTGAGGACGGAGCCGAACGCGTCGACCTCGGCACGAAACCGCGCTTCTCCGTCCGGGGACGTGGCGACGGCTCCGAGGCGCTCGACACGCACGGGCCTGCCGTCCTCGTCGCGCCCATCGAAGATCCCTTCGGCGACCTCGGCGTGAAGGGTGTAGCTCGCACGCCCGAGGCGGAGAGGTGGCCGCACCTCGGGCCCCGGGTCGGGCGGCGCCGAGACGGCGGCACCGCGCGCCACGACCGAGAGCCGAGGCAGCGGCCTGCCGGCACCGAGCACGGCTCCGAGTGGGAGGGTGCGCGGCGCCGGAATCGATACCGAGGAGCCCTCGGACGCCGCGAGATCCCTGCGGAGCTCGGCCATCGTCGAGCGCTCGTCGGGCTCGGTCGAGAGCGCCCGGCGTAGGGCCTCGGCGAGCGACCGCGCGACGGTGCGGGGCGCCATCAGCTCCTCGAGCCGCGGGATGGGGCGCGTGCACAGCGCCATCATGAGCTCCGTCGTCGATCGGCACTCCTCGAGGGGGTTCTTGGCGGAGAGCGCCGTGACGAGGGTCATCGCGAGGGAGAAGACGTCGGAGCGCTCGTCGGCCTTCCTGGCGTCGAGGAACTGCTCGGGCGCCATGAAGGTGGGAGTGCCCAGGAAGGCACCGGTCCGCGTGAGAGACGAGACCTCGTCGACCCGGCGCGCGAGCCCGAAGTCGCAGAGAACGGCGCGACCCGAGCCGCGCAAAATCAAAATATTTCGCGGCTTTACGTCACGATGAACGACACCGCGCTCGTGCGCGTGGAGGAGCGCTTCGGCCACGTCGAGCCCGAGCGAGAGCGCGGCGGCCTCGGCGAGTGGCCCGGACCTCGAGACCCAAGCCGCGAGGTCCTCTCCGTCGAGCAGGTCCATGGCGAAGTACGGCACGCCGGTGCGCGCGCACGTCCCGCGGTCGAGGATCCTCACGATCCCGGGGTGGTCGAGGGTGCGAAGGGCGTCGATCTCGCGCGCGAAGCGCTCACGCTCGGCCAGGGTCGCACCGTACGAAGCGACGAGCTTGAGAGCGACACGGCCACCGGGGCCGTCGGCCGCGAAGACCGCGCCCATCCCACCCCGGCCGAGCGGGGAGCCGAGCCGGTAGGGGCCTACCAAGGTTCCAGGGACGAAGAGGTCGGGCGCGGGCATTCGTTGCGGCTTCGTGGGCCCTCGAAGGAAAGGCCTCTACGATACACGCGGAGCCCTCGCCCGTCGCGGAGCAAAGGCTCCCCTCACGCGACCCACGCGGGCGACGAAGGTTCGTGTACACTCCCCGAAAGGGATTCATGCGCTACCTCTACGGGGACTCCACTCCGTTCCCCCTCTCGTACGACTTTCTCGGCACCCTCGAGATCTTCATGGCCTCGGCCACGCGCGCCGTGAAGCTCCATGACGAGGCCGTGAGCCTGGAGGCCAAGGCCGCCGAGCAGAGCCAAGCCCGAATCGCGGGCATCGGCGCGCTCGAGAAGTTCCACCAGGTCGTCATGAAGGCCATCGCCGACACGGCGAACCGCGTGAGCCACCCGAGCGCCCTCGACTACGCGAGGGAGGTCGGCGACCTCGCGCAGCGCTTCGTCGGAGAGCAACAGCGGCAGGTGAGCCACGCGAACGAGCGCGACGCCCAGAGCACCGCGCGCGAGGTGGGGCAGCGCCGCATCGAGGCGCACGCCGCGATCGAAGACCTCTTCCTCCGGGCCGAGCTCTCGCTGGAACGCGCCACGACGCGCGCAGTCCTCCAGGGAGCGCAGTACCAGACGAGCGCGACCTTCGTGACCGCGGGAAATATGACGTGCGGCTACCAGCTTCGCCCGAGCGCCCCGTGGGATGCCGCGCGCAAGGTGGGAGATCTCGCCAAGGGCACGAGCCTCAAGGTCGCCGTGAAGAAGAGCTTCTTCAAAGGCGTCGTCACGGCCGAGCCGCTCGCCATCGACGACTACGTGATCTCGCAGGTGGAGCTCGCGCCCGGCCGCGCGACCGTGTGCCTTCGAAAGAAGCTCACCGAGCCCGACGTGCTCGTGCTCACCCTGGTCGACGCGGGCCCCTCGAAGCTCGCGACCGTGGAGCACCCGGGCAACGTCGACGCCGAGGCCCTCTCGCCCGAGCTCGACGCCCAGGACACCGAGCGGCTCGCTCGGCTCGTCGGCGCGGTCGGGGACTCCCTCCGCGGGCTCCACGGCCAGAAGGAGCGGCTCGTCGAGCTCCGCCTCGACGACAAAGACGCGATGGGCGGGGCGCTCGTCATCGAGCTCGTCGAGCGCTTCGTGACGCTCTTCGCCCCGACCGTGGCCGAGATCGCCAGGCGGAGCCCGAACGACGCCGAGCTTTCGCTCAAACGAGAGCACGACGGCGGACGCCGGGAGGAGGTCTATCTCCGAAAGGCCGACCTCGTGGACAAGCTTCAGCCGCTCTGGGCCCACGGTCGGCAGGTGTTCGCGCCGCTCGGCCTCGACGGGTGGGTGCCCAACATGACCATGGCCCCTCCCCCGGTCGTCGTGACGTCCCCCGCGTCGATCCCGCCACCGCCGATCTCGGCGCCGCTCCCGCCGGCCCCGCCCTCCGGGAAGCTCCCCGAGGGCTGAGCGTGGCTGTCACAAGGGGTTCGTAACCCCTTGAAATCCGACAAAAATCGGCTCGGGTTCGAGGTGTACTCCGAACCGCTCGGCGACCCCGTTCCGAATCTGGCGCGCGAACGCGACCAGCTCCTCCGTGGAGGCCCCGCCGCGGTTGACGAGGGCGAGCGTGTGTTTGGTCGAGAGGCCCACGCGACCGTCGCCGTACCCTCGGCGGAACCCTGCCCGCTCGATGAGCCACGCCGCGGACGACTTCGTGAGACCGCTCGCCCGATCGGGGAAGAGCGGCGGCTCCTCGTCGCCGACGACGGTCCGCACACGCGCGCGCAGGCGGACGACGTCGGCGTCGGAGAGGAGCGGGTTCGTGAAGAACGAGCCGGCGCTGACCGAGTCGGGATCGTCGGGATCGAGCACCATGCCCTTCGCGCGGCGGAGCCTGAGGATCGTGTCGCGGAGGGTCGCGAGGGGGACCCGATCGCCCGGGTCGACACCGAGAGCGCGGCGAACCTCGGCGTAGTCGGGCACGTGTGCCTCGAGCTCTTCGGTGAGGGCGAACGTGACCGCGAGCACCGCGTGCGTGTCCGTGCCTCGGAAGCGGCTCGTTCGGTAGCCGAAGGCGCACGACGCACCGGGGACGTCGTCGACGGCGCCGGTCGCGCGCTCGCAGACCTTCACGGAGACGATCGTGTCGGAGACCTCGCTCCCATAGGCGCCGACGTTCTGGAGCGGCGTCGCGCCCACGGAGCCCGGGATTCCGGAGAGGCAGGACAGCCCCGAGAGGCCGCGCTCCACGCACACCGCGACGAGGTCGTCCCAGACTTCGCCCGCGGCCACGGTCACGTGGACGCGCCCGCCGACGCGCTCGAAGCCGATCCCCTTCGTGACGACCTGCACGACGAGCCCGTCGTACCCGTCGTCGGACACGACCACGTTGGAGCCCCCGCCGAGCAAGAAGACCGCCTCGCCGCTCGAGCCTCGAAGGGCGTCGACGAGCTCGGCGTCGGTCGTCGCCGAGACGAGCCGACGAGGTGGCCCCCCGAGCCGCAGCGTGGTCATGGTGGAGAGCGGAGGATGGGGCGAGGGGGTCATGACACGTGGTGGCCCGTGGTATAGCAGGGCCCACGTCGTGCGCGCGCTCCCCATCGATACAGAGCTCCCGGCCATCGTGGCGACCCTCCGCGACTCGCGAAGGCTCGTCCTCGAGGCGCCGCCCGGCGCAGGGAAGACGACACGCGTGCCTCGCGCCCTCCTCGACGCGGGATTCGAAGGCGAGATCGTGGTGCTCGAGCCTCGGCGGCTCGCGGCACGCCTCGCCGCGGCTCGTGTGGCCGAAGAGCTCGGCGAGAAGGTGGGCGAGCGGGTGGGCTACTCCGTGCGCTTCGAGGAGTCGCGGAGCGAGCGTACGAGGATCCGGTTCGTGACGGAGGGAGTCCTCACGCGACGGCTCGTCACCGATCCGAAGCTCGCGGGAGTCGGCGTGGTGATCTTGGACGAGTTCCACGAGCGAAACCTGCAGGGCGACGTCGCCCTCGCCCTGCTCGAGCACGCCCTCCGGACCGAGCGCGACGACCTCCACGTGATCGTGATGTCGGCCACGCTCGACGCGGCACCGGTCGCCGAGTACCTCGGTGCGGCGAGGATCCGCTCCGAGGGCCGCGCGTACCCCGTCGTCACCGAGCACGAGCCACCGGGGGACGACAGGCCGCTCGAGCTCCGCGTCGTCTCGGCCACACGAAGCGCCCTCGTGGCCTCCCCCGACGGCGACACCCTCGTGTTCCTCCCGGGCGCTCGAGAGATTCGCAAGTGTTCGGAAGCACTACAGAAACTCGCGTCCGAGCACGGGGTCGACGTGGTGGCTCTGCACGGCGAGCTGCCCCTCGAGGAGCAGAGCCGCGCGATACGGCGTGGGCCGCGCCGAAAGGTCGTGCTCGCGACCAACGTGGCCGAGTCGAGCATCACGGTGGAGGGCGTGGTCACGGTGATCGACTCTGGCCTGGCGCGCGCGATACGGCACTCGCCGTGGAGCGGCCTGGGCTCGCTCGAGACGGTCAAGGTGAGCCGCGCCTCGGCCACCCAGCGTGAGGGCCGCGCGGGCCGTGTGCGCCCGGGCCGCTGCATTCGCCTCTACGCCAAGGCCGACTTCGACGCGCGCCCCGAGAGCGATCCCCCGGAGATCGCGCGCGTCGATCTCGCCGACATGGTCCTCTCGCTCTCGGTGGCCGGCCGCTCCGACGTCCGCTTCCTCGACCCCCCGAGGGAGAGCGCGGTGGCCGGCGCCAAGAGGCTCCTCACGCGGCTCGGTGCGCTCGACGCGCGAGGAGAGCCGACCGAGCTCGGTCGAAAGATGGTGAGGTTTCCGCTCTCCCCTCGCCTCGCGAGGCTCTGCCTCGCCGGGGAGGCTCTCGGGATCGTCGACGACGCGTGTGGGGCGGCAGCCCTGCTCGCCGAACGGGACATCCGGGACGCAAGGGGCCCCTTCACGGAGCGAAAGTCGGACGAGCCCACGCAGGACTCGGACGTCGGGCTCTTGCTCGACAAGCTGCGGGAGGCCGAGGGCGCGGGGCAGCGGCCGCACGCGCTCCGGGCGATGGGGCTCGACCTTCGCGCCGTCACGACGGTCCTCGCGGTGAAGCGCGATCTCGTGCGGCGCTGCAGGGCGTCGGTCGCACCTCCGAGCGGGCCCGAGGCCCACGACCGCGCGCTCGTCTCGGCGTTGCTCTCCGCGTTCCCCGACAGGTTCGCCAAGCGCCAAAAGCCGAAGGCGCCCCGCCTGGCGATCGCGGGAGGGATCTCGGGCACGCTCTCCGAAGAGAGCGTCGTGCGGGACGCCCCGTTCCTCCTCGCGCTCGACGCCGACGAGAGCCGCGGGGTGCTCGTCCGCATCGCGGCCGCGGTCGATCCTGGGGCCATCCTGGACAGGTTCGTCGACGAGGTGACCGAAGAGCGGGTCCTCACGTTCAACGCGGAGCTCGGCCGGGTCGAAGCGAAGAGCCGTCTCCTCTACGACGGGATCGCGTTCGACGAGACCCTCGACACGAAACCCACGGGCGACGACGTGGCGGTCTGTCTCGCCGACGCGCTGCTCGCGCGGGGCCTTGCGTCCCTCGACGCTTCGGGCGCGCTCGAGGCGTTCCTCGCGCGCGCCAGGTACGCCGCCTCTCGCGGGATGCTCGCTTCGGCGCTCGACGAGGCTGCCGTCACGGAGATCGTCCGCGCGGCGTGCGCGGGGAAGCGAACCTTGGACGAGGTCCTCGAGGGCGGCCTGCTCGGGTATTTTTACGCGGCAGTCCCAGGTGCCGAGAAGCTCGCGAGCCTCTGCCCGGACACCATCACGCTGCCGAGCGGCCGCAAACCCACGGTTCACTACGAGGTCGGGAAGCCCCCATGGGTCGAGTCGTACCTGCAGGACTTCTTCGGGCTCCGCGCGACCCCGGCCATCGGAGGGGAGCCGGTGGTCTTGCACCTGCTCGCGCCGAACAAGCGATGCGTGCAAATTACACGTGATCTCGAGAGCTTCTTCCGGACGCACTACCCTCCCCTCCGGAAGGAGCTCGGGCGTCGCTACCCCAAGCACGCGTGGCCCGAGGACACGTCCGTCCCCGTACCGATGCGCGCGCCGAGGCGCGGCTGACGGCTCGGAGGGTGAACACGGAGCGTCGTCCCCCTCCTTCCTACCCAAGGCGCTCGCGGCAGCCGCTCGCGCTCAGCGGCAGAGCGGGTCGGCGAAGTACCGGCGCCCTTGGAGGACGGCCTCGCAGGCGCTGCCGCACGTCACCGACCCGCAGAAGCGGTAGGCCTTGGGGAGCGAGGCCGGACACGACTGGGGCATGCGCCAGCACGTCCCCTTGCCTTCGTTGCATGCGAGCGCGCCGGAGACGGGTACGTTGCATTTCGCGTTGCCGGAGCAGGAGCCGTTGCAGGCGATGGCGTCGTCCCCCGCACACGCGCCCGCACCGCGAACGCCCACATTGCGTACGAGGTCCGCCGTCGCGTAGGTGAGCTTGTCGCAGCCGCAGACCGGGTCGTTTCCGAAGGTCGACGCGTCGACGCAGGCGCCGCTCCCGCTGCACCCTTTGATCGCGCAGACCTGCCCCTGAGGGCAGGTCGGGCGGTCGGACGAGCAGGCGCCCGTCGGCGGAGGGAGAGCCGCATCCGGCTCGGCCGTGGGGTCCGTCGTGGTCGTCCCGGTCGGGGACGACGTGACCGTGCCGGACGGGTCGGGCCCGGCGTCGGTCGAGGCGGGTTTTTCGCCGAAGAACTCGACGGAAGCGGCCCCGCCGCACGCGCCGACGAAGACCAAGAGACCGAGACCCGACCAAAGACGTAAGCTCACCCGCACAGCGTACTCGGTAACGCCACACCGTGCCACTCGGCGCGCCACGCCGAGACCGCCGAGGCTCAAGGGGCGTGTTTTTTCGGTGGCTTTTTGGCACCCGCGTCCATCAGCGCGGGCGCCGCCACGACGACGACTGGCGGTGACACCGGCTGCGCCTCGGGGGCCTTCGCGGACACCATCGGAGCCACCGTGGGGGCCTCCGCGGTCGCGACGGCCCCTGGCTCAGGGGCGGGAGGCGCTGCCTCGGAACGCCCGCGGAGACCCGAAAAAAGGAGGAAGATCGTGCCGAGCAAGACCACGATCACGAGCATCACAACGAAGGCGAGCACCTTCTCTTTGGAGGAGGGCCCCGCTTTTTTTCCGGGCATCGTGATGAGCACGGTGTCCGAGCGCGAGCGGGGGCGCATGCGCGGCGGTGGGCTCACGAACTGGGGAATGGCCGACTGAGGCGCTGCGACCGCCGGGGGCGGCGCCATGTAGAGGCCCCCTTGCCCGGACGACGGTGGCGGGTCGAGCGGCGCGTACGTGTGCGCCTGCGCCCCTTCGACGATGACGGCCGGCGCCGGATCGCTGCCGAGGTTCTGACGGCTCGGCGGGATGTTCTTCGGGCCTGTGGCGTAGGCCGCCTGCGACTCACCCGAGGACTGCCCGCTCGCGAGCTGCACGGGCTCGGACGGTCGTGGTGCCGGCACCTCGGCGTTGAGCCGACGACGCGACGAGAGCGCCCCGGCCGAGGGCATTTCCTCGGTCGCTGAAAGGTCGGGCGAGCCTTGCTCGCGGTCTCCTTTTTGGCTCATCGTCTCATGGGGAGCGTACCCGATTTCGTGCGCCGTGAGTCAAACTCGTCGCCTCGCCCGGCCAAGGCTCGGACATTTGCCTACATCGGAACCTCAGGGGCGATCGAAGCGACCGGGGCCACGCTCGAGCCAGACCTCGAGCGTCAGGAGGAGCCAGAGCCCGAGGCCGTGATCGGCGCGGCCTGCCATGTGATCGTCGAGGAGGGTGCGGAGCACGTCGGCGCGCACGAAGCGCGTCACCGCAGGTGCTCCCCCCAGGCGGTCCATGACGTACGAGCGGAGGGACGTGCGGAACCAGGCGCCGAGCGGGAGGCCGAAGCCCATCTTCTTTCGTGTGAAGACCCAGTCGGGCACGAGATCGGCGAAGGCCCGGCGCAAGATCCACTTTCGCTCGCCGAGGCGGCGCTTCATGCGATCGGGGAGCCTCGCCACGTACTCGACGAGCTCGGTGTCGAGGAAAGGAGAGCGCAGCTCGAGCGAGTGCATCATCGAGGAGCGGTCGGCCTTCACGAGCAGGTCGTCGACCAGGTAGGTTTCCCAGTTGAGCCCGAGCACGCGACCGAGTGGCGTCCCGCGCGCGAAGCGGGCCGCGAGCGCGCGGTTCTCGACGAGCGCGGCGTTCGGATCGACCTCGGCGAGGAGCTCGTCGGACAGAATGGCGCGGAGATCGGTGCCGAAATAGCTCGTCCACGAGAGCAGGCGGTCGGGGAGCGGGAGCTCGGCGCGTCCGAGGGCCCTCCCGAGCCTGCCGCGAAGCGAGCTCCCCTCGCGACCGAGGACCGAGCCGACCCCGCCTGCGACCTTCCGGGCGACCCCGGGCACACGCTCGCTCGCTTCCACGGCGAGGAAGCGCGAGTAGCCGCAGAAGAGCTCGTCGCCGCCGTCCCCGGTGAGCGCGACGGTCGCGTGCTCGCGCGTGAGGCCGGAGACGATGCTCGTCGGGATCGCGGACGAGTCTCCGAACGGGCCGTCGTGCGCCCAGACGAGGCGCTCGACGAGGTCGAACGAGGCCGGCGCGACGCGGAACTCGGTGTGCTCGGTGCCGAACGTCTCGGCCACGCGGCGCGCGTAGGCCGTCTCGTCGAAGCCGTGATCTCCTTCGAACCCGATCGAGAACGTGCGCACCTTGGCGCCGAAGCGCTTCGCCATCACACCGACGACGATGCTCGAATCGACTCCCCCCGAGAGGAACGCTCCAAGCGGGACGTCGGCCTCGAGGCGACGGGCCACGGCGCGCTCCACGAGGCGGCGCACCTGCGCGATGGCCTCGCCGTCGGAGACCTCGACGGTCTCGTCGAACGGGGGCGCCCAGTAGCGGCGCACCACGGGCTCGGCTCCCCGGCGAAGGACCAGGGTAGAGGCCGCCGGCAGCTCCTTCACGTGACGGTTCATCGTGCGGGGCGCGTGCGCCTTGCCGAACGCGAAGAGCGGGACGAGCGCGTCGAGATCGATCTCGTGTGGCACGCCGGCCGCGAGCAGGGCCTTGGGCTCGGACGCGAACGAAAAACCACGCGGGCCATTCGCGTAAAAGAGAGGCTTTTTCCCCGGTCGATCCCGCGCGAGGAGGAGCTTCTCGTCGTGCGCGTCCCAGATGGCGATGGCGAACATGCCGTCGAGCCGCGCGATGACGGCGTCGCCCCACGCGGCGTAGCCGTGCACCACGACCTCCGTGTCGCTCCGGGAGCGGAAGACGTACCCTTTGGCGCGGAGCTCGGCCCGGAGCTCGTGGTGGTTGTAGATCTCGCCGTTGAAGACGATCGTGACGGCCCCGTCGGGGCTCTGCATCGGCTGGCGCCCGGCGAGGGTGAGGTCGAGGATCTGGAGCCGCGCGAAGCCGAGGACGGCCGAGCCGACGCGCACGACCGACGTGTCGTCGGGCCCGCGGTGAGAGATCGCGCCGAGGCCCGCGTCGACGTCGAACGACGCCCCCTCGGGCAAGAACGCTGCACCTACGAATCCACACATACGAACCCTCCCGAAGCCGACGAGGCGTGCCGGCTCGCCGGGACGAGCCTCACCCTCGCGCGGTGACCCACAAACCCACGAAAAAGCGAGCGAGAGCCATAGGTTGGCCGAGGGCCGACCGCTTGGCGGGGCCCGTTACACCCCGAACCCGGAGCGATGTCAAAGGGGTCGCACGGCGCGGCGCCGTCGATCGCGACCTTGATGCCCTCGGGGCGGCGCTGCACTAGACCTCGGTCGTGGATCTGTTCGCTCACGTGCTCGCCGGAGGTCTCGTTGCGGAGGGGCTCCGCCGCATTCGATGGCCCAGGCGAGCCACGGCCTCCAAGGTGGCGGTCGGGCTAGGGCTCACGGGGGCATTTTTCGCGGGCGCGCTCTCTCATCTCGCCCTCGACCGCCTCCCGCACTTCGGCTTCTTGCCGCACGTGCTCGTGTGGTCGGCCCTCCCCCACGCGTGGCTCGTTCGGCCGGTCGTCGGCGGGACCCTGGCCCTCGCCTTCGTGATGCACGAGGCGCGCACCCGACCATGGCTCCCCGCCGCGGCGAGCCTCGGCGCGATCTACCCCGACGTGGAGAAGATCGCGCACACCGAGCTCGGGGTCCCTTGGGTCCTCTTTCGAGCGCACGCCGAGGTGACCGCCACGTACACCGGGGGCTACCCGCCGAAGGTGCTCGCCGCCTTCGAGATCGCCGCGGCGATCGCCATGGCGGTCGCGTACGCGCGGCTCGCGCGGGCTCCCGTTCGATCTCGCGGAAAAACTGCGCTCTAGGCGGTGGCCTTATCGAGACCGTCGAAGAGGCCTTCGAAGAGCGCGCCCGACAGGTAGCGCTCGCCCGCGTCCGGCAAGACGACGACGATGGTCTTGCCGGCGAACGCAGGCTCGTGGGCGAGTCGAAGAGCCGCCGCAGCCGCGGCTCCGCACGAGATGCCGCTGAGGAGGCCCTCTTCGCGCGCGAGGCGCCGCGACGCCGCGATGGCCTCGTCGTTCGAGACCTGCTCGACGCGATCGACGAGCGACAGGTCGAGGTTCTTCGGGACGAAACCCGCCCCGATCCCTTGGATTTTGTGCGGGCCCGGCGCAAGCTCGCGCCCCTCGCGCGTCTGCGTGATGACCGGCGAGTGCGACGGCTCCACGGCCACCGACACGATGGGCTTCTGTTTCGTGCCCTTGATGAACCGGGAGATGCCCGTGATGGTGCCGCCCGTGCCGACCCCCGCGACGAGGACGTCGATCTCCCCGTCCGTGTCGTCCCAGATCTCGGGGCCCGTCGTGGTCTCGTGGATTTTGGGGTTGGCGGGGTTCTCGAACTGCCGCATCAGGTGCAGCGTCGGATCGTTCTTGGCGAGCTCCTCCGCCTTCGCGATCGCGCCCTTCATGCCGAGAGAGCCGGGCGTGAGCACGAGCTCGGCTCCGAACGCGACCAGCACCTTGCGGCGCTCGAGGCTCATCGTCTCGGGCATGGCGAGCACACAACGGTACCCTCGCGACGCCGCGGCGAACGCGAGCGCGATCCCGGTGTTGCCGCTCGTCGCCTCGACGATGCCCGAGCCCGGCTTGAGGAGGCCGCGCTCCTCGGCGTCCCACACCATGGAGGCGCCGATGCGGCACTTGACCGAGTAGGCCGGGTTCCGCCCCTCGATCTTGGCGAGGACCCGCGCCGGGGCGCCCTTCGCGAAACGCGAGAGCGCGACGAGGGGGGTCCGACCGATGCTGCGCGAGTTGTCCTCGAAAACCTTTGCCATGGGAAGCCTCCATATGCCGCGAAAGCGGACACATGTCTTATATGTCGGACATGCACACCTTGCAATACTTCCAATAGGATCCGCACGCGTCCGTGAAAACGGATCGTTCGAGCGCTGAGCGCTATCCGAGGCGGAGCTCGGCCGCGCGGAGCGTGTTCTCGAGGAGGCACGCGATCGTCATCGGCCCAAGCCCACCAGGGACCGGCGTCACCGCCCGCGCCACCTTCTCCGCTTCGGCGTACGCCACGTCACCGACGAGGCGCGTCTTTCCGGGCCCGAGGTCCGGAGCCGGCACACGGTTGATGCCCACGTCGAGCACCACCGCACCAGGCTTCACGAAGTCCCCGCGGATCATCTCGGGCTTGCCGACGGCGGCCACGAGGATGTCGGCCTCACGGCACACGGCGGCGAGATCGCTCGTGCGCGAGTGAGCGATGGTGACGGTCGCGTTGGCGGCGAGGAGGAGCTGGGCGACAGGCTTTCCGACGATGTTTGAACGACCGACGACGACGGCCCGGAGCCCCGAAGGGTCGACCCCCGCCACCGCGAGGAGCTTCATGCACCCGGACGGAGTGCACGGGACGAGGCGCGGGCGCCCGGTGGCGAGCAGGCCTGCGTTCTCCGGATGGAACCCGTCGACGTCCTTCCAAGGAGATATGGCGTCGAGCACACGCGTCTCGGAGATGTGCTTCGGGAGCGGGAGCTGCACGAGGATGCCGTCGACCGTGTCGTCCGCGTTCAGCGCGGCGATGGTCGCGAGGAGCGAGGCCTCGGTCGTTTCGGCGGGGAGACGGTGCACGTTCCCGCGCATGCCGACCTCGATGGAGGCCTTCTCCTTGGCGCGGACGTAGACCTGGCTCGCCGGGTCCTCGCCGACGATGACGACGTCGAGCCCCGGGGCGCGACCGCAGGCCTGCGTGAACGTGCGAACGCGCGCCGCAAGCTCGGCGCGCAGCGACTCGGCGACCTTCTTCCCGTCGAGGACGTATGCCATGGGCGAGACCCTATTCGCGTTGGGGCCCGGAATCGAACCGAAACGTCCGAGGACGCCCGCGGGCGGCTCAGGGAGCGACGGGGCCGACGGGCCGCGGGCGACGGACCGCGTGGATCACGGCAGCCGCGAGCACGAACGCGAGCCCGATGAGCTGCGATGTCGAGAGGCCGAGCGCTCCCCCGCGCGCGTCGCGGCGCAGGATTTCGACGAGGAATCGCGCGACCGGGTAGAGCACCATGAACGCGGCGAAGACCTGACCGTCGTAGCGCTTGCGAGGGAGCACCACGTAGAGGCAGAACGCGGCGATGGCGAGGGAGAAGGCGCTCTCGTAGACCTGCGTCGGGTGCACGGGCAGGCTGAAGGCGTGAGGCGACGGCAGATCCCCGAGCTTGGCCTGGGCCTCGCTCGCGGGGCTCTTCGGCGGGAACGAGAGCGCGAAGGGCAGATCGCACCGCGACCCGAAGCAGCAGCCGGCGAGCAGGCAGCCCATTCGCCCGAACGCGAGGCCCATCGGGATCGCGAAGCCTGCCATGTCGGCGGCCTTCCAGAACGGGAACTTGTCACGACGGAGGAGGAACACGGCCGCGACGGTGGCCCCGAGGAAGCCCCCGTAGTACGTGAGGCCGCCGGCCCAGAACTTCGCCCACGCGAAGCAGTCGCTCTGCGACGGGTGGCACACGCGGGCCGCCTCGTCCCAGACGCCTTGGTAGCGCGCGGACACACATTCGGCCCGCTCGAGGGGCCACGCGACCTTGGACGGATCGGTGCATAAGTGCACGTAATCCATAAAGTATCCGTCCGCGACGACGTGGAGCAGGCGCGAGCCTACGACCCCGGCGAGCAGCATCGCGAGCGAGAGGTCGACGATGACGTCGGGGTTCTGACCGATGCGCCGCGCCCACAGCACGCCGAGGGCCGTGGCGAACACGAAGCCCGAGAGCAACAAGACGAAATACGAGGGGAAGCCGATGTCGAAGAGCCGAAAGAGCTCGGGCCTCAAGCGCTCTCCTTCGACTCCTCATCGGCCGCGGCGGGCGCCTCGGACGTCTCGGGATCGGCCTTCGAGGCCTCCTCCGAGGGCGCTTCTTCGGCCTTCGGGGCCTCCTCCGAAGGTGCTTCTTCGGCCTTCACGTCGGCGGGCGGCGGAGCGACCGGCGCGGCGACGGTGTGGACGGTGTCGGAGAGGCCGCGTCGCGACGTGAACATGTCGACGGCCATGAGCCCGACCCCCACGCAGATGGCGACGTCGGCGATGTTGAACGTGGGCCAGTGGTCGGTGACGTAGTGCCCCTGCACGTACTTGGCGACGAACGCGTTCATCGAGCGCACCCACTCGGCGCGGTAGTCGATGAAGTCGATCACGTGCCCGTACCGAACGCGGTCGAACACGTTCCCGAGGGCCCCGCCGAGGACGAGCGGGAGGCCCCAGCGGAGCGCGTGCTGCCGCGGCGTGAGGCGGCGATAGAGCGTCATGATGAACGCGATGGCCGCGACCGAGACGAGCAAGAAGAACGGACGACGCACGTTCTCGTTTTGGCCCTGGAGTAGGCCCCACGCGCCGCCCTTGTTCTTCGCGAGGATGAACATGAGGTGGTCGTCCACGACCGACACGAACCCCGGGTAGCCGTCGAGCGCCTTCTCGGCCCAGAGCTTCGACGCGACGTCGGCGACGAGCGACACCGTGGCGACGACGAGCAGGAACGCGCGTGACGGGCGCGTCGACTCGACGGTCGCGATGCGTTTCGCCGTGAACGCGGGCGCGACGAGGCGCGCCTCTGTGGGAGCGACGGGCCCCGTGGGCTCCGGCGCGGGCGCTTCGTCCCGAGGGGTGGGTTCCGGGGTGGCGCCCGTTGCTTCGGTCGTGTCGGAGGCGGCTTCGGTCATGGTCGAGAGAACGGAAGGTCGTGCATCTGCGCCACTCGGCCGAGGGAGGACGACACGAAGGGCAACGGGCCATTCGTCTACGCCACTTCGGAGGGTGTGGCTACTGTTCGTCGACCCCGCGGATCGAAGTCGAGGAGATGGTCAATAGGGTTTACGGTTTGTCACTCGCAGGACGGGATCGGGAGGGCGCAGGGCGCGGGCGCTTGCGGCGGAGGGACGGCGGCGCCGAGGCGCGCTTGGACGGAGGAGAACGCGAGGCCGACCGACACGTGGGTGCAAGCGCGGAGCGGGTCGTCCGAGAGGCTTCCGGGCATGTCGCGGTAGGCGCACACGGCGCGCTTGTAGGCCTCGAGCTCGGGGGCCGTGCAGAGCGCAGGTTGGCGCGCGAACGCCGAGAGCAGCGCCGAGACCGACACGCGCCCGGCGATGGTGCCCGTGAGCGTGCGCAGCGTCGCCCCTTGGGGGCCGGCTTTCTCGGAGATGCGCGCCTCGAGGACGGCGCCCGAGAGCGGCAGCGGAAACGTGCCCCGCGCGACCTCCACCTCGAGCTCGAGCGCGGCCTTGGTGCCGAGAACGAGGCGCCCCTCCGACACGTACCCCTCGTGGAGGATCGCCGGAGTGGCGCCCCCGTCGAACGGCGTGAGGGTGCCCTGGGGGAAGCCCCACGTGTCGCACCCCTCGAGCAGCGCGCCGCCGTCCCCGGGAGGGGCGCCGCCGTCGCAGGAGGTCGATTGGAGCCCTTCGGACGCGACGAGCCGCGCGACCACCGACGGGTCGTTCGGCTGGCCGTTGTACCGCGCGAGGTAGACGAGGAGCGTTCGTGTGGCCCGCGCTTGCGTGCGAAAGCCGTCGAAGAGCGCCTTGCCGTACCCACCGGGCAGCGCACCGAAGAGGCGCGCGGCGGCGTTGTCGACCCCTCCGGTATCGTCGACGAACGACGAGGCGCAGAGGGCCCCCCCATCGAACGCGGTGGGGGCCGGAAAGCCCGTGCAGCGTTGGTCGAGGTCGAAGCCGACGGGGCGCCCGTCGGGGCGCGGAAGGCCCTCGAGCGTGGTCAACGCGAACCACACGGGCGCTTGGTCGGGGCCGTCTTGAGCGCCCGCGGGGGGCGGCGGAGGCGCCGTGTGCGGACAGAGATCGGCGGCAGGGGTGGTGCCGGTCCCGGTGGGGCGAGGTGCGCCCTCTTCGTCGGACACGCCGACGAGCACCTGGCATGCCGCGAGCGCGCCCACGAGCCCGACGAGCAAAAGAGCGACGTGACGCTTCACTGGAACTCTCCGGCGAGGGTCACTCCGAAGGGCGTCGGGACGAGGCGCGCCGCACGCGCGGTCTTGGGCTCGGCGCGATCGGTGCGGGTCGTGAGGATCATGTAGACCCCCGCGACGACTCCCGCGATGCCCACCGGGACCATGATGGTCGCGATCGTGCCGTAACCACGGGCGTTTTGGGTGAGGCGCTGCGAGTCCTCGTAGTAGGGGTTCGGGCGATCGGGCGTCGACGTGTAGCAGCGCCCCGAGGCGTCGAACATGAGCCGAGGGTCGTCGGTCGGGCCCTTGTTGCTGAGCGTGAGCCCCTCGGTCGAGTCGCGGCAGGCCGCACGCGCCGCGGCGGCCGTCGTCGCCGTGAGCACGCCGAAGACCCCGCCCACGACGAGGCTCACCGCCCCTACCCCGCCCACGACGAGCCCCGCCGTGCGTACGGCGGCGCGGGAGGACTCGGCGTCGTCGGGCGAGGCGGGGGCGCCCGAGGCCTTTGCCTGACCGGCCGCCACGCGAGGGAGCTCGACGGTCTCGATTTGACCTTCGCGCTGGAGGGTCACGCTCGCCTCGAGGGGCGCGCGCCCCGGCACCATGACCTTGACGACGTGGGCGCCGACGTCGACCGGGACGCCGGCCTCGATCGCCTTCTCGCCGTACGTGTCGCCGTCGACCGTGACGAGGGTCTCGGGCGACCGGAGCTCGGCGGCGAGCCGAACGCGCACCCGCGGGACGCGCGCCTCGAGCTTGGCCATGCGCTCCTCGGCGAGCTTCACGCGGGCGGCTCGGCCGGCGGGGAGCGAGACCCGCTTGAGCTCGGCGAACGCGTGGTAGGCGGCCGCGAGCTTTCCCAAATCTTCCAAACATGTCGCGAGGTTCTGAGCTGTGCCACCGCCGCCTGCGAGGTGGTACGCCTCTTCGAAGAGCGGGCACGCGGCGGCGAAGTCGCGCTTCGCGACGCGCTCGTTGGCGCGCTGGAAGAGGGCGTCGGCCTTGGCCTCGTCGGAGGCGCTCGGACCTTCGGCGTGGGCGACGCCAGGGGCGACGGCGAGCCCCGCCGCGAGGACGAGGGCCCACACGGCGCGCGAGGTCCTCGGGCCCGAGCGTGCCCCTCGGCCGTGCTCGCCGCCCGTGAGGGCCGACTCAGCGGCGTCCATGGCTGTACCCGTGCGCCGGCTTGACGACGACCTTGGGGCGCGACGACGACGACGCGGACGGCGATGGCGGAACGTCCGTGTCGACGACCGCGGGAGGTTCGGTGGGCGCCGTGGACGCTTGGACCGAGGGGACCGGTGGGGCCAACGCGGCCGCGCTCTTCCCCTCGTTTGGCCCCGGCGGCACCACCGCGCTCGCGGCCGACGGGCCTGCCCCCGACGACGCCTTCGGCCCCGACGATCCGAGGCGCATCCCGAGCAGCACGAGCGCCACCATGAACAACGCGATCGAAGCGCCGATGCCGATCGCGAGGGCCGGCGACGTCGCGCGCCCCGGCGTGGCCCCACCGCGCGCCGTGAAGGCGGTCTCGGTCGGACGTGGATCGTACGGGAGGCGACCGCTCGACACGGCGCCGAGCGGGACGAGGTTCGCGTGCGGCTGCCCGATGCGCGAGAGGCGATCGGCGGAGAGCTTCCCGATGGGGCTCGCGAACGGCGCGAGCAGCGTCCCGAGCTCACCGAGCGACTGGCACCTTCGGTTCACGTCCTTCGCGAGGCAATGGAAGATCGCGGCCTCGAGCTCTTGCGGCACCTCGGGCCTGTACCCCCGTAGCGGGCGCGGCGGATCGGCCGTGATGCTCGCGAGCGCGCTCGCGGCGGTGTCGGCCTCGAACGGGAGCTCGCCCGTGAGGAGCTCGTACAGCACGACGCCGATGGCCCACACGTCGGTGCGGTGATCGACCCGCTTCGCCGAGCGGATCTGCTCGGGCGACATGTACATGGGAGAGCCGAAGATCGACTGGGTCTCGGTGAGCTTCGGATCGGCGAGCTCGGACTCGGCCGCGAGCTTCGAGATGCCGAAGTCGAGCACCTTCACGAGGGGCGTGCCGTCGGAGCGCTGCGAGAGCCAAAGGTTCGACGGCTTGAGATCGCGGTGCACGATCCCGAGCGCGTGGGCCTCGGCGAGGGCCTCGCAGGCCTGGAGCACGTAGTCGACGGCCGACGTCACGTGGAGCGGGCCCGACTCGAGCACACGGCCGAGATCCGCGCCGCGGAGGAGCTCCATCACGATGTACGGGAGGCCCACCTCGCTCTGCCCCACGTCGAGGACACGGACGACGTGCTCGCTGCGGATCCGCGCGGTCGCGCGTGCTTCGCGGAAGAAGCGCTCGGTGCCCTCGGCGTCGCTCGCGAGCTTCGGGTGCAGGATCTTGATCGCGACGTGCTCGCCGAGCACCGTCTGTCGCGCGGCGACGACCGCCGCCATGCCGCCCTTTCCGATGAGGCGCTCGACCGCGTACTTGCCCGAGATCACCGTGCCCGCGCGCGGAAGCCACGCGTCGTCCGCGGGCGCTGCGTTGGGCCTAGTGACGGGGGGAGCCACGATGATGGAAGCTTATCCGATCCGGCGCGCGCAACGCGTGGGAATCACGAGTGGCTCACGCGGCATGGTCCGTAAGCTGACCAGCGCGACCCAGGTGGGCGGGCGCGATCGGGTCGCGACGCTACTTGTCGCACCGCAACGCACACGACGGATCGATGCCCGCCTCGACCTGGCACAGCGCGCCGTCACCGATGGCCGCTTCCTCGGCTTCGACGCCGATCGCGAGGGCAACGGCGTCGCAGGGCTTGGTAGGGTCGTCGCTCGACTCGAGGAGATCGCGAGCCCGGCAGACGAAATCGGCAACTGCGACCCCGGCCCCGCCCTCGCAGAGGAGCCCCCCGTTGACCGGGAGCTGACCTATCACCTCGAGGAGCTTCGCCGCCGACACGAGCCCGACGATGTTCCCGCGGAGCGTCCACCGACCGTTCGCGCCACGCCGGATATTGGCGACGAAGATCGAGTTCGTCTGGCGCAACGAGAACCCGCCGAACGGGATCTCGTAGGCGGTCTTCGCGCCATTGACGATCACCTGACCGTCGGTGACGTAGCCCACGCTCCCCGTCGCTTCGCCCGAGCCCGAGCTGTACCACCGGTCGAGCGCCGCATCCGGCCCGGCATCGAGCGTGGACGACCAGCGAGGACGGCCGCTCGGGTCGGGCTCGAGCGTCGCGCAGGCCGTCTCGACCGACCGAATCGGCCCTCCGTTCGCGGGCTCTTGGATCCCACGCGAAGGCAGCACGGTCACGACGACGCGTCGATCGTTCGGTGTCTCGTTGTAACCCTCGATGCGGAGGAGAGCACCGGCGCGCCCGAGCTCGAAGTACGGGTTGACGGTGGTCTGCTCGAGCTGCCCGAGCACGAAAGACGCCCCTCGGAACGCATTGACGGCCCCGAGATCGCGGCCCTGGGGATCGTCGGTGGGGTTTCCGGGGGCGCAGGGGTCGCCTTCTTGTTTGCAGCTCGTCTGCGGCTGGTTCGGGAGCCGCTGGTCTCGGTTCTCGCAGCTGCACGTCTTGTCGAAGTCGAACGCCTGAGGCAGGTCGGGGAAGCCGCCGAGGCGAACCTTTCGAACCGCGAGGACGACCTTGGACTCAGGGCTCGATGCGCCCGAGTCGGGCTCTCCAGGTGGACCCGCGTGAGGGCACGGATCGACGTCCGGCGACGCGTCGACCGTGGCGGCCTCGGGCTGCGGAGGGAACCTCTCGACGCCGGGATCGTCCTCGATGCCCACCAACACTTGGCAGGCGAGCAGACCGCCGGCGATCCCCGCGGCCACGACGCCGAAGCGCAGACCCCACCTCATTGGAACTCTCCCTGGAGCTGGAGGCCACCGAACGACGGCGTGAGGCTCGCGCGAACGGGCGCACCGCGAGGCACGCTCGCGCGCTCCGGCTTCTTCGGCGGCTCGGCCGTCTGGCTGCCGCGGATGACCAAGTACGCCCCGACGCCGAGCGCCACGACGCCCACCGGGACGAGCACGTTGGCCACGTTCGCGAAGGTGCGCGCGTCGTCACGGAGGCCGTTCGCCTTGACGAGGTCGGGGTTGGTGGAGCTCTGCTTCGGCGCGAAACATCCTCCGCCGGCGCGGATGGTTTTCGTGTCGTCGTCGAACGGCCCCGCGTTCACCTTCGCGGGGTCGCCCGTGTCGGCGCAAACGTCCGCCGCGGCTTGGTTTTTCGTGATGGCGAGCACGCCGAAGACGCCCCCGGCGATGCCCGTCGCGATGCCGAGGCCTCCGATGACGAACCCGGTCGTGCGTAGCGCACGCTGACCCGCGACGCGGTCGAGCTCCTCGAGGGAGGGCCCCGCGGCGGGCCCGGGCGGAGGGGCCTTCGCGACCGGCAGGTCCTCGAGCTTCGGCACCTCGAGCCGATCGGTCTTGCCCTCGTCCTCGATTCTCTTCTTCAGCTCGAGGGGCTTCTTGCCGGGCGCCTCGATGCGCACGGTCCGCGTCCCGGTGTTCACGAGGACCCCGGCCGAGAGGCTCGTCTCGCCGTAGGCGTCACCGTCGATGTACACGAGGGTGCCCGGGGCCTTGCCCCCGACGAAGTGGATCTCCAGTCGCGACAGGCGGTCTTTCAGCTTCGCGAGGTGCTCTTCGGCGAGCTTGACGCGGTCTTGCCGGTTCGCCTTGAGGGACAACGCGCGGAGCTCGACGAAGCGGTTGTACGCGAAGGCCACCTTGCCCTCTTCTTCGTGGCACACGGCGAGGTTCTGCAAGGTGCCACCGCCCCCGGCGAGCCTGTAGCTCTCCGCGAGGAGCGGGCACGCCTCGCGGTAGCGCGACTGGGCCATGAGCGCCTTGGCGCGCTGGAAGAGGTCTTCGGCTTGGGCGTCCTGGGCGGCCGACGGGCCGTCGGCGCGAGCCTGCGACGAGACGGCGGAGACCGCGAGCGAGGCGGCGAGCACGAGGGAGAGGCGCGAGGGAGTCAACGGCGATCCGTAGCGATCGTGGAGGCAGGCGTCGGGGTCACCGGCGGCACCGGCGCGGAGGGCGGCGGGGCCGGCGGGGCCGTGGCCTGAGATGGGGCGGGCGCGGTGGGGGGCGTCTGCGGGGTCGGGCGCACTTTGCCGAGCTTAGCCGTTGCGGAGGGCGGGGCGGAAGCCACGGTTCCGGTCGGGGCCGGCGCGGTCGGGGCCACGACGAGGGCCACGGAGGTAGACGGGGCGGCGACCGTCCCCTGCGGCACGGCCGCCCCGAAAGGCGCCGAAGCCGACGGAGAGCCCGTGGGCGACCCCGCGACGGGCCCCGACGGGTGGACGAGCAGCGACCGAGCTCCGAAGAAGAGCGCGACGAGGACGAGCGCCAAGCCCATGCCGAGCGCGACCCCGAAGAGCGGAGACTTGCGGGCCGCCGGCCGGGGTGCGGCGGTCGAGAACGTGCCTTGTGTCACTCCGCCGACCGAGAAGCTCCCGCTCGAGGCCGCGGGCGGGAGGAGGCTCAGGCTCGGCCCCCCGATGCGCGAGATGCGATCGGCCGATATCTTCCCGTGCTGGGACGCGAACGGCGCGAGCAGCGCCGCGAGCTCGGCGACCGAGCCGCATCGGCGCGACAGGTCTTTCTGGAGGCACGCGAGGATGGCGGCCTCCACCTCCGGCGGTGCGTCCGGGCGAAGCGCGCGCAGCGGGACGGGAGGGTCCGCCGAGACCGCCGCCAAGACCCCCGAGACCGTGTCGGCCTCGAACGGGAGCTTGCCGGTGAGGAGCTCGTGCAGCACGACGCCGAGGGCCCACACGTCGGTGCGGTGATCGACCTTCTTGGCGCTGCGGATCTGCTCGGGCGACATGTACGTCGGTGAGCCGAACGTCGACTGCGTCTCGGTGAGCTTCGGATCTCCCGGCGCGTGCGCCGAGAGCTTCGAGATGCCGAAGTCGAGCACCTTCACGAGCGGGCTCCCGTCGGGGCGCGCCGAGAGCCAGAGGTTCGAGGGCTTGAGGTCCCTGTGCACGATCCCGGCCGCGTGCGCCTCGGCGAGCGCCTCGCCGGCTTGAAGCAGGAAGTCGATCGCGTCGGTCACACCGAGCGGCCCGCGCCCGAGCACCTGGCCGAGGTCGGCGCCGCGCAAAAGCTCCATCACGATGAACGGGATCCCCGCCTCGGTCTGCCCCACGTCGAGCACGCGCACGACGTGCTCGCTCTTGATGCGCGTCGCCGCCTTCGCCTCGCGCAAGAAGCGCTCGACGCTGGCCGAGTCGCGGGCGAGCTTCGGGTGGAGGAACTTGATGGCGATCGCTTCGCCGAGGGTGACGTGCTCGGCCGCGACCACCGCGCCCATGCCACCGCGCCCGATCACGCGCATCACGCGGTACCGCCCCCCGACGACCTCCCCCTCCCTGGGAGCCCAAGGGTCGGACGACGACGACGGAGCGTTCGCGTCCATCTGGGTGGCAGCGTCACTCACACGTGGAGGATAGCTGAAAAGCGTGCTCGGCGAGCAACCTCTGCACGCTCGGGGCCGAACACCACGAAACCGGGCGAAGCTCGCACCGCCCCGGCCCAAAGCCGGTAAGGGCCGCCTCCTCGGCCCGTCCACGGGCCCGAGACCCGGTCCCGACCGCCTCTTTCGCCCGTCAACGGGCCCCGAACCCGGTCCCGACCGCCTCCGCGGGGAGATTTTTGCCCCGAGACCCGGTCGCGACCGGGTCGTCACGCAGATTTTTCGGCACCGACCCGGTCGCGACCGGCTTCCGGGCGAGATTTTTGGGTCGGCACCCGGTCGCGACCGGGTTTTTCGCTGAAATTTTGCCTCGAGGGGCGGCGCGGACCGGGCCTCGGGCGCTCCGGGACGAGAAAACCCACGCGCGGCCGGGGGCATGACTCGGATAGGATGCCCGCCGTGCCCGCCCACCGAGTGCCCCACGCGCCCCGCCCGGGTCTCCGCGCCTCCTGGGCCACGGCCGCGCTCGCGCTCGTGGCCACGGCGCTCGTCGCGTGCACGCAGGAGGTCGCGGCGGGGTTGGACGAGCCGGACGCGAACCGTGCCGTGGCGACCCTCGCTCGCGCGGGCGTCGACGCGAAGCGCGAGGCCGAGGGCGGGGGCACCTTCCGCGTGGTCGTGCCCTCCGGGGAGGCGAGCCGCGCCCTCGTCGCGATGGCCGACGAGGGCCTCCCCCACCCGAAGACGGTGGGCGTGCTCGAGGCCGTGGGCAAAAACCAGCTCGTGCCGACGATCGAGTCCGAGCGCGCGGGCCTCGCCGTCGGCCTCGCCGGGGAGCTCGATCGCACGTTCATGCGGCTCGACGGGGTCGTCGTCGCGCGAACGCACCTCGTCCTGCCCGGCGACGCGCCGCTCCGCGAGAAAAAGGAGCGCGGCTCCGCCAGCGTGCTCCTCTCCTACTCGACCGCGGCGCCCCCCGTCGCCGAGGCCGACGTGAAGAGGGTCGTCGCCGCGGCGGTCTCGGGGCTCGCGCCCGAGGACGTCACCGTGGTGCTAGTGCCTCGCGCCGCGCGCGCCCCGGCCCAAGCCGCAGGCCTCGCGCACGTCGGCCCGTTCGGCGTCGCGGCGGGCTCGGCGGGCACCTTGCGCCTCGTGCTCGCGGTGCTGGCGTCGCTCGTCGGGCTCCTCTCCGTGGCGACGATCGCCTTGACTCTTCGGCTCGCCAAGGCGAGGGAGGCCCGCTCGTGATCTCGATCCGGAACGTCAACAAGACCTTTCGCACGGCGACCGGCGCGCACGCCCACGTCGTGCGCAACTTGAGCCTGGAGGTCCCCGAGGGGTGCCTCTACGGGCTCATCGGCCCGGGCGCGGCCGGCAAGAGCGTGCTGCTCAAGCTCATCACGGGGCTCGTGAAGCCCGAGTCGGGGAGCATCGTCGTCGACGGAAAAGACGTGACCACGTTGCCCGACCTGGAGCTCCAGGCCCTCCGCCTCAAGTTCGGGATGCTCTTCCAGAACAACGCCCTCTTCGACCACCTCACGGTGAACGAGAACATCGCGTTCCCGCTGCGCCGGCTCTACGCCCTCCCCGAAGAAGAGGTCCGCTCGCGCGTCGAGGAGCGGCTCTCGTGCGTGGCGCTCGCGGGGTTCGGGACGCGCATGCCCGGGGGCCTCTCGGGCGGCCAAAAGAAGCGCGTCGGCGTCGCGCGGGCCACCATCACGAACGCGCCCATCGTGCTCTACGACGAGCCCGCCGCGGGCCTCGATCCGGTCACGTCGCAGAAGATCTTCGAGCTTTTGCGCGAGGAGCAGCGCGCGCGCAACGCGACGGTGATCATGGTCTCGTCGGACCTCGACCGCCTGCTCACGGTCACCGACCGCGTGGGCATGATGTACAAGGGCGACCTCATCTTCGACGGCACGACGAAGGAGGCGCAGGAGAGCCAAGAGCCCCGCGTGAAGCAGTTCGTCCACGGCCTCACCGAAGGCCCGCTCTGAGGGAGCTCACCCGTCCACGCGCGCGGCCTCGCCCATTTCCCTTCCTTCGCAGGCGTAGAGCGCGAGCACGACGAGCTCGACGTACCCGTGGAAGAGGGCCGAGCGCAGGTACGCGAGGCGCGCCGACACCACGTCGACGAAGCCCCACACGACGAAGACCAGCGCCCCCACGGCGAACGCCGCGAGCACCCACGGGCCGAGGTCGCGGAAGAGCGCGCGGCCCGACTGCCGGAAGCTCCGTGGGCGAGGCACGTCGCGATCGACCTCGGGCACGAGGCGGAGCCACACGACGTAGTGGAACGACTGCGCGAACGCGAAGAACGGCACGAGCCCGAGGCCCACGCCATAGAGCTCGGGGGGCGCGAGCTGCATCACGAGATCGCCGAACGGGAGGGCCGCGGGCGCGCGCGCGATGCCCCCCGCCGAGACGACGAGCCACGTCGCGGAAGGCAGGATCAAAAGCGCCGAGAGCCCGAGGTAGAGCGCGAGGAGCGCCATGCCCTCGCGGCCCCTGCCCTGCCCCCGCGCGAGCAGCGCGAGCACGACGAGCCCCACGACGTTGTGCCCGTGCAGGTACACGTAGTCGACGCGCGACCGCGTGACGTACGCGACCGCGACGAGCGCGGCCCCCACGCCGAGGACGCCGAGGCGCCTCCCGAGGCTCGCCCGCGCGAAGGGGACCGCGAGCAGCGCACCGGCGAGCGCGCCGCGGAGCCCGTACCCGAGGGCCGTGGCCAACGTGGCCGCCGCGACCGCGACGTAGACCGAGGCGCGCCGCGCGAGCCCGCGCCGCACGACGAGGTACCGCACGTCGGAGATCACGTGGAGCACGCCGAGCCCGAGCGTGCCCACCGCGATGGACCACGCCGGCGCGACCACGGCGAGCACGAACGACGTCACGAGGCCCATCAGCGCAAACGTCACGAGGCGGGCACGCGACGTCGCGTAGATCGGGGCGGCGGCCCGACCGAGCACGCGGAGGCCGAAGGTCCGCACGACGTCGAGCGCCGAGAGGCCGAGGCGCGCCCCCGCGCCGATCATGGCCCCTTCGTCCCGATGTGCGAGCCCACACCCACGTTCGCCTCGCTTTCCCGACTCATGCTACACCAGGACGGTGCCCGAGGTGCTGGAGCTCGTCCTGTCGTTCGCGTTCACGACGTGGGCCGTCTTCTTCATCGTCCTCCGCGACGAGAAGCGCCTCACGCCGGAGCAGCTCGCCCGGGCGTGGCCGCCGACGACACGCACGATCGCCCTGGTTTTTCTGAGCATCTTCGCCCTCGTGATGCACTTCGTCCTGACGCGTCGCTCGCTGAAGGGGCTCGGTCTCGGTCTCGGCGCCGCGTTGGCGGTCGTCGTCACCCACGGGCTCCTCTTCGGGACGCTCGAGTTTTTCCTCGCCCCGGACGGCGGGGCCCCCTGACGCCGAACGGGTGACGGCGGGCCCGCGCCCCAAGATTCCCCCGTTTCGCCGCGCCTGGGCCGTGGTAGCGTCGCACGCATGGCGCAAGGAGCCGACGCGAACGAGCCGAACGAGGGCGCCCTCCACGCGATGGGGACGGCCTTCTTCTCGATCGCGTCCACGGTCGGGGGCATGGGCATCCTCCTCGCGAAGGTCGGCTCGCGTGTGCTCACGGGCCGCGTGGACGGCTCCGAGCTCTGGAAGAACCTCTACAAGATGGCCGTCAAGTCGCTGCCCATCGTGGTGGTGACGGCGCTCTTCACGGGCGCCATCATGGTCGTCCAGGCGGCCCCCATCGTGAAGCGCTACGGCGCCGAGGGGCTCGTCGGGTGGGGCGCGGGCTTCGGCACGCTGCGCGAGATCGCCCCGCTGCTCACGGCGCTCATGATCTCGGGCCGCGTCGGGGCGAACAACACCGCCGAGCTCGGCACCATGGTCGTCACCGAGCAGTTCGACGCCCTCCGCGTGCTCGCGATCGATCCCATCGCGTTCCTCATCGCGCCGCGCTTCGTCTCGATCGTGCTGACGCTCTTCATGATGACCCTCTTCGCCGACTCGCTCGCCCTCTTCGGCGCGGCGTACACGGGCAAGGGCCTCCTCGCGGTCGAGCCGCGCACCTTCTACAACGGGCTCACCGCGGGCCTCCTCGGCTTCGGCGACGTGGCGAACGGCCTCTTCAAGAGCGTCGTCTTCGGCTTCGTCATCGGCCTCTCGAGCTGCCACTTCGGCGTCGCCACCACGGGCGGGGCGCCGGGCGTCGGCCGCAGCGTCAACGCCACGGTGGTCGCGAGCGCCGCGGGCATCTTCCTCCTCGACTACGTCGTGAGCTTCCTCCTCGGCTGAAGGCGATCATGGCGGCAGGAACGAGCGACAGGCACGAGGAGGAGACGACCCCCGAGGACGAGCGTCCGCCGGAGGGCTTCTTGGCGACGCTCGGCGCGGCCGGCATCGACCTCTACCTCGGCGCCCGCGACATGTACTCGGTGTTCGTACGCACGCTCTACTACACGGCACGCGGCAAAAAAGAGCCGGGCGTGACCGCGCAGCAGATGTACGAAATCGGCAACAAATCCGTGTTCTTCCTGACGTGCACGATGGGCTTCATCGGCATGATCCTCGTGTACCAGTCGGGGCTCCAGGCGCGGCGCGTAGTGCCCGATTTCACCCTGCTGGGCGCCACCTACCTCGAGCTGCTGGTGCGTGATCTCGCGGCCTCGATCGGCGCCCTCATGCTCGCGACGCGCGTCGGCGCGGGCATCGCGGCCGAGATCGGGAGCATGGTCGTCACCGAGCAGATCGACGCGCTCCGCATGTGCGCGGCCGATCCCATCGACTTTCTCATCGTGCCCCGCTTCAAGGCGAGCATGGTCATGACGATCACGCTCATCGTGTGGTCGGGCACGGTGGCGTTCTGCTCGGGCGCGGTCACCGCGTTCGTCGCCTTCGACGTCCCCTTCCGGACCTTCTTCAACGCGAGCCTGGTCGACTTCGGAGATCTTTCGATCGGCATCGCCAAGTGCATCGCGTACGGCGCGGCGATCCCGGTCGTGAGCGGCTACTGCGGCCTCTCGACCTTCGGCGGCTCCGAGGGCGTCGGCTGGGCCACGACCCGCGCGGTCGTGAACACGTCGCTCGCGATCATCATGCTGAACTTCTTCATCTCCGCCGCGGGCTTCATCATCTTCCCGGGGTGACCATGCAGCAGCCCGTACGAACGTTCCCGCCCGTCGTGCCGCAGAAGAGCGGCATCCAGTTCATGAACATCAAGAAGTCGTTCGGCCCGAAGACGGTCTTGAACGGCGTCTCGTTCGACGTGCGGGAGGGCGAGGTCTTCTTCATCATCGGCGCCTCGGGCGTCGGCAAGAGCGTGCTCATCAAGCACCTCGTGGGCCTCCTCTACCCGGACTCGGGCGAGATCTGGCTCGACGGCGAAGAGATCTCCAAGTTCGACGAAGAGAAGATGGGCCCCGTTCGCAAGAAGTGCGCGATGGTGTTCCAGCACTCGACGCTGTTCGACAGCATGACGTGCGTCGAGAACCTCGCCCTGCCGCTGCGGAAGCACAAGAACATGAACCAGAAGGAGGCCCTCTCCGAGGGCAAGCGGCTCCTTCATCAGGTTCACATGCAAGACTTCGCCGACAAGTACCCGTCGGAGCTCGGCGACGGCATGCGCAAGCGCGTCGCGATCGCCCGCGCCCTCACGCTCGACCCGCGCTACGTGCTCTTCGACGAGCCCACGACGTCGCTCGACCCGGTGAGCGCGCGCCGCGTCGACAAGCTCATTTACGAGCTGTCCGACACTCTCGGAGTGACGAGCATCGTCGTCAGCCACGACCTCGTCTCCATCTTCTCGATCGCGAACCGGATCGTGATGCTCTACAAAGGCCACGTCCGCATGCTCGGCTCTCAGGCCGACTTTCAGGCCTGCGAGGACGGCGTCGTGCACCAGTTCATCCGAGGGCACGCCGAAGGCCCGATGGAGATGTGAGCGGCCCGATTTTCTCGTAGTTTCGAGGACTTGAGGCTGTCTTCAAAAAAGAGTGTGGCCGGTGTGCATCCAAGGCCGAGCTTGGCGCGGAGTGTCTTGGGCAAGCGCGGGCCGTGGGCTCGGCTTTCCCTTCGCCGATGAACCTACGCGCCCCTTCCCTCCCCTTCGCGATGTTTGCCTCGTCGTCCGACGGCCCTCGACCTGCGCGCTCTCCTCGACGCGCCCCCGACGCTCGCTCGGCCGCGCTCGCCAAAACGGACCTTCTGTCACTGGCCGCGCGGTTCGGCGGCCGAGACGATCCGGGAGCCATCCACCAGACCGAGCTCTCCGTGGTGCTCGCGCGCTTGCTCGAGGCCTCGCCCGAGATGCCGCTCGGCGCACGAAAGGAGCTCCTCGTGGGGGCCTGGCGGCAGGTGTTCGGCCCGATGGACTACCACGGCGGCGAGCGCGGCTTCGACCCGGCGCTGCGGGCCAACGAGATCTACCAGGTCGTGCTCGAAGGCGGCGTGCTCTACAACGTCACCCCGCTCGTCGATGGCCGGAGTGGCGCGATCGCGCGGATCGCCCTCCTCCGCGGCGAGTACGCCCCCGAGCCAGGGGCGGACGACGTGCTCCGCGTCCGCTTCACGAGCTTCCGAGGTCTGCGCGGCGGCCTCCCTGAAGGGCGCACCTTCGCCGACCTGCCTGCGCTCGCCGAGCGGGGCGACCTCGGGGACGTGCCGAGCATCACGCCCGCGTGGGTCGTGAGGGCCTTTTTCCGTGGCGGCGTGCTCCACGAGGTCTACACCGACCACGACATGCGCGTGCTCTACGGCGCGAGCGCACGCGACGCCGAGGACCGGTACCTCTACGTGATGCGGCGGGTGCCGTCGCTCCTCTGACGAAGGTAGCGCAGCGCGTCATGCCTGCATTTTCCCGCGAAGACCAGGCCCACGGGCCGCGGCGCTTGCTCTATAACCTTAGGCGCCCATGGCAAAAGAGCGCTCCATCGAGGTCAAGGTCGGCATCCTCATCCTGGTGTCGTTGGCCATCTTGTCGGCCTTCGTCCTCATCATGGGCGGGCTGTCGTTCGAGAAGACCTACACGATCTACGTCGACTTCGATAACCCCGGCGGAATGCAGGCCGGCGCGCCGGTGCGCGTCGCTGGCGTGAAGGTCGGGAAGGTCGAAGAGCTCAAGTTCATGGGCGGCCAGGTCGATCCGAAGACGAACCGCCGCACGCTGGTCCGCGCGAAGGTCGCCATCGAGAAGCGCGTGCAAGAGGCCATCCACGAGGACGCCGACTTCTACGTGACGACCCAGGGTGTGCTCGGCGAGCAGTTCATGGCCGTCGAGCCTGGCAGCCCGCAGAAGCCGGTCATTCAAGAGAACGCGATCGTGAAGGGCATCGACCCGCCGCGTCTCGACCTCTTCCTCGCCAAGGCCTACGAGCTGCTCGACACGACGATGAACGGCATCCGGAACAACCGGGAGCTCATCAGCGACATCGCGACCAACACGGCCGGCCTCCTCAAGAACCTGAACGGCGTGCTCACGGACAACCGCGAGCGCATCAACCGTACCGTCGCGAACCTCGAGGCCCTCTCGGCCGAGGCGAACCAGCTCACCCACGACGTGAAGGTGCGCTACGTCGACAACCCGAAGATCATGCGCACGATCGACAACATCGATCGCATCTCGCAGGACCTCCAGCGCGACTCGGGCCCCCTCCTCAAGGACGCGAAAGAGGCGATGGCCAACATCAACCGCGTGTCGGCCACGGTCGGCAGCCCCGAGGAGCAGGCGAAGCTCAAGAAGACCCTCGACGAGGTCGCTCAGCTCGCGACGCGCGCGAACGCGACGGCCGCCGACGCGCAGGCGATCGTCACGCACATCAAGAAGGGCGAGGGCACCGTGGGCTCGCTGGTCATGGACGAGGCCATTTACGACGACGTGCAGGAGATGGTCCGCGATCTCAAGCACAACCCCTGGAAATTCTTCTGGAAAGAGTAGTCGGTTAGGGCGGAGGCGCGTCGGGTTCGACCCTCGCGCCGAGGCGAGATCCGACCGACGTTCGCCTCGTGCGAGCGTGGCACCGTGACCGCGATCTCCCCGAGGGGGTGCGATCTCCCCGAGGGGTGAGATCCGCGGGGTGAGATCCGACCGACGTTGGCGCTAAGTCGTTGAAAACACATCGACGCCGACCTCGCGGGCTTGTCGCCACGTCCCCAGCGGTGGGGAGATATGCGGGGAGATCCGACCGACGTTGGCGCTAAGTCGTTGTGTGCGGGGAGATCCGACCGACGTTGGCGCTAAGTCGTTGTGCGGGGAGATCCGACCGACGTTGGCGCCAAGTCGTTGAAAACACATCGACGCCGACCTCGCGAGCTTATCGCCACGTCCCCAGCGGAAAGAACACGTCCCGCACACCGCTCCGTAGCGCGCGAAGCGCCTCGCGACACGCCCCCAAGAACGCGGCCCGCACCTTCGCCGTCATCGTCGCCATCTCCACGTTGCCGCCCGCGGCGAACGACGGGTTCCGCGCCCCGTCCTTCTCGAACGACGCGCACCCCGAAGGACCGCGACAGCGCGCACGCGTCGTGTGCGGCACCGCGAAAATCCACTCCATCGAGCGCACGAACTTCCCGCCCTGCGCGCGATGCGCCGCGCCTCGTCGACCGCCGATTCCATCGCCGCTACGATTCGTGCGCGCGCGCCCTCGTGCCCCGCGTTCGCTTCGAGCGAGCGCGGCGGGAGCTCCGACGGCGGGAGATCCCACCGACGATACGGCGGCGGAACGGGAGATCTAACCAACGACGGGAGATCCAACCGACGTCGGGAGATCCAACCGACGTCGGGAGATCCAACCGACGTCGGGAGATCCCGTCGTCGGGAGATCCAACCGACGTTGGCGCTAAGTCGTTGAAAATACATTGACCCCGACCTCTTGAGCCAAGCGCCACGTCCCCAACGGAAAGAACACGTCTCGCACACCGCTCCGTAGCGCGCGAAACGCCTCGCGATACGCCCCCAAGAACGCGGCCCGCACCTTCGCCGCCATGGTCGCCATTTCCACGTTTCCGCCCGCCGCGAACGACGGGTTCCGCGCCCCGTCTTTCTCGAACGACGATGCGCGCGTCGTGTGCGGCACCGCGAAAATCCACTCCAGCGAGCGCACGAACTTTCCCGCCTTGCGTGCGATGCGCCGCGCCTCGTCGACCGCCGCTTCCACCGCCGCTACGATTCGTGCACGCGCGCCCTCGTGCCCCGCGTTCGCTTCGAGCGAGCGCGGCACCGTGATCGCGATCTCCGCCGACGCCGGCCACCGCTTGTTTTCCGCGTCGAAGTACACCGCGGGCCGCTCGACGCGGATGGTCCGCGTGCCGATGTCGGTCGCGGCGAGCGTCACACCGGGCCAATCCTCCGGCCGCGCGACAAGGCCCGCGGCCACCGCGTTCGAGAGGGTGTAGCCGATCTTCTGCAGCACGGCGTCGTCGCCGTAGAGCGCTACGACGCTGGCACCTTCGCGCGAGAAGACCTCCTCCGGCCATCCGCGCAGCACCTTGATCGCGTTCGCCATGAGGCGATTTCGCTGAGACAGAAATTTTGGGAGCTCGCCGCGGGTGTCGGTGAGCACCTCGTGCATGTGATTCGAGAGGACCTGAACCGCGTGGATCTCGATGCCAAATCGGCCGCGAGCAGGGCGGTGGCGTACCAGTAGACTGCGAGCAAGACGCGCCGCTTGTCGGGGTTCATGAGGAAGTGGCGGCGCGTGGTCCTGCGCGTGACGAGGTAGGTGGTGCCGGGGGCGATGCGTCGAGGGGTAGACATGGCGTCCCCCCTTGCAGTCCTCGCGCCAATGCGAAGCAGTTGAAATCATTGATAGAGAACGCCGTTGGACCTGGCCCGGGCCACTTTTCGGGGTGGCCTGGCCACGTATGCGTCGCACCGCCGAATCGACTTTCGCGGACTTGGGGCCAACGTCGGACAGTTCTCCCTGTCGCCTGGCCACGTGCGCGTCGCGCCGTTGAACCAGCTTTCGCGGACTTGGCGCCAACGTCGGACGGTTCTCCCCGCCACCGTTCCAACGTCGGACGGTTCTCCCCGCCACCGTTGAACCAACTTTCGCGGACTTGGCGTCAACGTCGGACGGTTCTCCAACTTTCGCGGACTTGGCGTCAACGTCGGACGGTTCTCCGCCAGGACGGTTCTCCGCCAACGTCGGACGGTTCTCCGCCGGACGGTTCTCCGCCAGGACGGTTCTCCCTGGGACTCTTCGGCGTGTGCCCCGAGGCGACGTCAGCGGAGCCGGCTGCGCGTGATGCCACGCGAGACGACCACGAAGACAGCGAGGCACACGACAGCGGCCAGCGCCGCGAGGCCCTGGGTGAGCCGCGGCACCTTGAGGTCTTCGTGCCCGGTGAGCGTGGCCCACACGAGCACGCCCGCGAAGCCCAGGCGAAGGCCGAGGGCCGGCCAGAGCGATCGTGACAGACCGCGGAGGTGCCCCGCGATCGCGGCGAGCAAGAAGCCCGACACGAGCTGGTGCGAGCTCGGCGGAAACACGGCGAGCACGGTCGTGACGAAGACCACCATGCTTCGGGGCTTGTCGCGCTCGAGCAGGCCGAAGAGGGCGCCGCGAAAGAACACCTCTTGCGACACGGCGACGGCGATCGCCAGCGCCGAGAGCCTCACCTTCTGGGAGAGCGTGTCCGTCGCGAAGAACGCACGTGTCTCCTCGTCGAGTGGGAGCTTGTCCGCGATGGTCGCGTCGATCTCGCTCACCGCGAAGACGATCGACACCCCACAAATCACCGAAAGGACGAGGAGAATCGGCGCCGTGGGCTTGGCCCCGAAGAGGTCCGAGAGGGGGTCGTCGGGCGCGTGCACGCGCGCCATCCCGAGGACGACCCCGAGGGTGGCGGCCGTGATCGCGAAGGCGATCGTGCCCGTGTCGATGCCACCGCCGGGGCGTAGCGCCGACCCCACGAGGGCCACGAGCTCGGTCAGCCCCGAGAGGGCGAACGTCCACCCGAGAGCGCCGAGGTAGGAGAGCCCCCGGCTCGACTTGTCGTCGTCGTCGTCGTCGGACATGTCACGTGCCCGCCGCGAGGGGGACCGGATGGGCCGGGACCCCACGCTTGACGACCGTGCGCACGAGCTTCGTGTCGAGCTCGGGGTAGTCGGTCGTGAAGTGGAGGCCGCGGCTCTCTTTGCGGGCCTGGGCGCACGCGACGACGAGCTCGGCGACCGTGGCGATGTTCCGGAGCTCGAGCAAGTCGCGCGTGACGAAGTGCTCCCAGTAGTACTCGGCGATCTCTTCTTGGAGCAGGGCGATGCGGCGCGCGGCGCGGCGGAGGCGCTTGTCGTTGCGCACGATACCGACGTAGTTCCACATGAGCCGTCGGAGCTCGTCCCAGCTCTGGCTGACGATGACGGCCTCGTCGCTCGGGGCGGCGCGGCCCACGTCCCAGTCGGGCACGGTCGGGAACGGCTTCTTGTCGCGCGTCGCCTCGTCGCGGAGGGCGCGCGCGGCCCTGTGCGCGAACACGACCCCCTCGAGCAGCGAGTTCGACGCGAGGCGGTTCGCCCCGTGGAGCCCGGTGTGCGCGCACTCGCCGATGGCCCAGAGCCCCGGGATGGTCGTGCGGCCCTCGAGGTCCGTCGAGACACCACCGCACATGTAGTGCGCCGCGGGGACGACCGGGATTTTGTCCTTCGTGATGTCGATGCCGAACCGCAGGCACTCGGCGTGGATGCCCGGGAAGCGCTCGCGCACCACCTCGGCCTCGAGGTGCGTGATGTCGAGCCACACGTGGTCGGCGCCCGAGCGCTTCATCTCGTGGTCGATCGCGCGGGCGACGATGTCGCGCGGGGCGAGCTCCTTGCGGGCGTCGTACTCCGCCATGAAGGGCGTGCCGTCGAGCCGGCGCAAGATGGCGCCCTCCCCGCGCAGCGCCTCGCTGATGAGGAAGCTCTTGGCGGCCGGGTTGTAGAGCGCGGTCGGGTGGAACTGGTAAAATTCCATGTTGGCGACCTCGGCGCCGGCCCGGTACGCCATGGCCACACCATCGCCGGTCGCGACGTCGGGGTTCGTCGTATAGAGGTACACCTTGCCGGCCCCGCCCGACGCGAGCACCGTCGCGCGCCCGAGCACGGTGCTCACCTTGCCGGCCGCGACGTCGAGCACGTAGGCGCCGGCGCACACCTCGGGCCCGCCGAATTTGGCGAGCGTGATGAGGTCGACGGCCATGTGCTCCTCGAGGATGCGGACGTTCGGCTTCGCCCGCACCGCCTCGAGGAGAGCCCGCTCGATCTCGCGCCCGGTCATGTCGCCGGCGTGCGCGATGCGGCGGGCCGAGTGGCCTCCTTCGAGGTGGAGATCGTAGTCGGCGTGCCCCTCGCCCGCCTTCGCGTCGTCCTTGTCGGTCGCGTCGTGCGCGTGGTCGAAGCGCGCGCCCACGGCGTCGAGCATGCGGATGCGGTCGGGGCCCTCTTTGACGCAGATCTCGACCACACGCTCGTGCGAGAGGCCCGCGCCGGCGACCAGCGTGTCGCGGATGTGCGCCTCGAAGGTGTCGCCCTCCCCGAGCACGGCCGCGATGCCGCCTTGAGCCCACTGCGTGTTCGAGTCGGAGGCCGCGCGCTTGGTCACGAGCACGACGTCACCCACCTCGGAGGCCTCGAGGGCGAACGAGAGGCCGGCGATGCCGCTGCCGATCACCAAAAAATCGCACGTTTCTGCCATGGCGGGCGGAGCTTAGCTCGGAACCTCCCGAAGTTGGACGCACGCCTCGCGAAAATTCGAGCGCCCCGCGGGCGACCGGTGCGCACCCATTTCACCGGGTGGCCCGTTGACACGAGGCCTCGGTTCCCTTACTGACTGAATCGCCATTCATTCGCACGCACGCCTCGAGGCGGTGCCCGCGAGCCACACGAAAAAGGAGCCGACCGTGAAGATTCTCGTCCCGCTGAAGCGCGTCGCCGACCCGGACAACGCGAACAAAGTGAAGGTCAACGCCGGCAAGCTCGTGACGACGGGCCTCGAGTGGAAGCCGAACCCGTTCGACGAGTACGCGGTCGAGACGGCCCTCCGCTTGACCGAGAACGGCACGAACCCGAAGGCCCGCATGGGCGAGGTCGTGGTCGTCACGTTCGGCCCGAAGGACTGCGAGACCACCCTCCGCGCCATGCTCGGCACCGGCGCCGACCGCGCCATCCGCGTCGACACCGGCGACGAGACCATCGACGGCGACGTCGTCGCGCGGGCCCTCAAGGCCCTCGTCGAGAAAGAGAAGCCCGACCTCGTCCTCTGCGGCAAGCAGGCCGTCGACGGCGACTCCGGTCAGGTCGCCCAGCAGCTCGCCGAGTACCTCGGCTGGCCCCAGGCCACGTTCGCCGGCACGATCGAGTCCGAAGGCGACAAGGCCCTCATCGTGGGCCGCGAGGTCGACGGCGGCACCATCAAGCTCAAGGTCGAGCTCCCCGCGGTCGTCTCGGTCGACCTCCGCATCGTCGCGCCGAAGAGCGTGAAGGGTGTGCACACGCCCGCGACCCACGCGTACCCCGAGGGTGTCCGCTTCGCCGCGCTCATGGCCATCATGGCCGCGAAGAAGAAGCCGCTCGCCGAGGTGAAGCTCGCCGACCTCACGGGCGACGCCGCCCTCAAGATCCAGTACCTCGACTACGAGCCCCCGCCCGCCCGCAAGGCCGGCGTGAAGGTGAAGGACGTCGCCGAGCTCGTCACGCGCCTCAAGACCGAAGCGAAGGTCGTCTGAGCGCCGCCGCGCCCTAGCGCCGTGGCTAACCACAAGATTTCACCCAAGTTTTCGAGGTCTACCCCATGAGCAACATTCTCGTCGTCGCGGAGATGTCCGACGGCAAGGTCCGCAAGTCCACCCACTCCGCCATCACCTTCGCGCGCGAAGCGACGAAGGCGGGCGGCTCGTTTTCCATCCTCGTCATCGGCGCGGGCGCCAAGGCCGCCGCCGCCGAGGTCACCACCTTCGGCGCCGCGAAGGTCCTCGTGTGCGACGACGCGTCGCTCAAGGACCCGGTCTGCGAGCGCCTCGCCCCCACGGTCGCGGCCGTCGGTCAGGGCTTCGACATCGTGTCGATCACCGCGAGCTCGTTCGGCAAGGACCTCGCCCCGCGCGTCGCGGCGAAGCTCTCGGCCGGCTACGCGCCCGACATCTCGGGCGTCAAGGTCGACGGCGGCAAGGCCACCTACCGCCGCCCGGTCTACGCCGGCAACGCGTACGTCAACGTGCAGCTCACGACGGCCAAGGGCGTCGTCAGCGTGCGCCAGAGCGAGTTTTCGGCGGCCGAGCCCTCGGGAGGCGCGAGCCCCATCGAGGACGTCGCCATGACCGCGCACGACGCGGCGGCCTCGAAGGTGACCTTCCTCGGCATCGAGGCGGCCAAGAGCGAGCGCCCCGACCTCGGCGAGGCCAAGGTCATCGTGGCGGGCGGCCGCGCCCTCAAGGAGAAGTTCGCGGAGGTGCTCGATCCGCTCGCGAACGAGCTCGGCGCGGCGATCGGCGCGAGCCGCGCGGCGTGCGACGCGGGTTATGCCCCGGCCGAGCTCCAGGTCGGCCAGACCGGCCGCGTCGTCGCTCCGGCGCTCTACGTGGCGATCGGCATCTCGGGCGCCATCCAGCACCTCGCCGGCATGAAGGGCTCGAAGACCATCGTCGCCATCAACAAAGACGCCGAGGCCCCCATCTTCCAGGTGGCCGACTACGGCCTCGTGCAAGACCTCTTCGGCGCCGTTCCGGCCCTCGTCAGCGAGATCAAGAAGGCCAACGCCTGACACCCGACCGCGTTCGGTCGTGAGCCGCGAGGCGCCTCTCCCCGGGGCGCCTCGTGCGCGTTTCGGGGCTCGTGGGAGCCGGCCGGGGATCCGAGCTGTGCCCGCGTACGAGGCATGGTAAAAGGTCGGCGTGAGCTACCTCGTCCTCGCGCGCAAGTACCGTCCGCAGTCGTTCGAGGACCTCGTCGGGCAAGGTCACGTCGCGCGCACGTTGGCGAACGCGATCGCCCAAGACCGGGTCGCCCACGCGTTCCTCTTCACCGGGGTCCGCGGCGTCGGCAAGACCACGAGCGCCCGCCTCCTCGCGAAGTGCCTGAACTGCCTCGGCGCCGACGGGCAAGCGAAGGGCCCCACGGCCACGCCCTGCCAAGTCTGCTCCGCCTGCCAAGAGATCGCGAAGGGCGTCGACATGGACGTCCAGGAGATCGACGCCGCGAGCTACAACGGCGTCGACGAGGTCCGCCGCCTGCAGGAGGGCCTCGCCTTCCGCCCCGCGCGCGACCGCTTCAAGATCTACATCGTGGACGAGGTCCACATGCTCTCGAACGCGGCGTGGAACGCGTTCCTGAAGACCTTGGAGGAGCCGCCGCCGCACGTGAAGTTCATCTTCGCGACGACCGAGGTCCATAAAGTTCCGGTAACGATTCTCTCGCGCTGCCAGCGGTACGATTTCAAGCTCATTCCCACGCAGATCGTGCACGCGCGCCTCACCGACGTGCTCTCGCGCGAAGGCCTCCAAGCGGAGCCGAAGGCGCTCTCGATCCTCGCGCGCGAGGCCGCCGGCTCGATGCGCGACGCGATGAGCCTGCTCGACCAGGTGCTCGCCTACGGCGACGCGGTGCTCACCGAAGAGACGGTGACGCGCGTGCTCGGGGTCGCGTCGCACGCGGTCCTTTACGAGCTCTCCCGCGCGGTCGTGTCGGGAGACGCGCCTCACGCGCTCGACGTGCTGCTCCGCGTGGCCGAACAAGGCTTCGATCTCGTGCATTTCGCGCGGGACTTCCTGCATCACCTTCGGGACCTCGTGGTAGCCCGCACGAACGACGGTGCCGACGACACCTCGTGGACGCGCCTGCTCGACCTGTCCGACGAGGAGCGCGAGGACGTGTGCACGATCGCGCGCGGGGCGAGCCTCGACGACCTCGTCCGGCTCTACCAGGGCTTTTCGCGGAGCTTCGACGAGATCGCCAAGAGCGCGTACCCGAGGGCCGCGTTCGAGGTCACGCTCGTGCGCCTCACCCGCCGCGCCGCGCTCCTGCCGATCGACGAGCTGCTCGTGCGCCTCGGCGAGCTCGAGCGCCGTCTCTCGGGTGGAGCGCCGCCCCCTTCGCCGGGAGGTGGTGGCGGTGGTGGTGGTGGCGCGCCCAAGCCACGTCGCGAGGCGCCGAGGTTCGATCCGGCCTCGTCGCTCGACACCGAGTCCCCTGCCCCGCGTGGCCCGCGCGCCGTGCTCGACGAGCCTCGCCCCGCCGCCGCCGAAGCCATGCGCGAAGGCAACGTCGTGCCTCACCCGACCGCCCTCCGCGCCGAGCCCCGCGCCGAGGCCGCGCCCCCGGAGTTTCCATGGCCCGGTGAGGCCCCGAGAGAAGAGCCCGAGCCGCGCGCCACGCGACCTCCGGCGCGCGTGCTCCGTATGCCGCAGGCGGCGGCCCGCCGCACCGAGGCCGTCGACTTCTCGTCGTTCATGCCGGCCGACTTCGCCGAGGAGCCCACCGAGGCCCAGGGGCTCGAGCTGGTCCCGCAGCCGCAGACGCCGATCGTGGCGCGCCACGTCCGGGCCGACGCGGCCCTCGTCGCGACGGTGCGCGGGTTCGTCTCGGTCATTCGTGAAGAGAACGCGGCCCTCGCGGCGTACCTCGAGCACGGCGGGCCCCTCGAGGCCACGTCCGAGCGCATCGTGCTCGCCTACGAGACCGACTCGTTCGCCGTGGTGCAGCTCGGGCTCGAAGAGCACGCGCCGGTGCTCGCGCGCGCGGCCGTCAAGGTGCTCGGAGAGGCCTGCACGTTCGTGCTCGACACCGAGACACCGCCCGAGCAGATTCCGATGTCGATCGCCGCGCTCGACGCCGAAGCCCGGCGCATCGCGCTCGAGAAGGCCCGCGAGGCCGTGCGCGAGCACCCGCTCGTCAAGAAGGCGATCGCCCTGTTCGACGCCGAGCTCCGCGACGTGAGGCTCCCCCAAGCCGCAGACAACTGACTCTCAAGAATCGAGGATCGTTATGAATTTTCGTGGTGGAATGACCGAGCTCATGCGTCAGGCGGCGCGCATCCAGCGCAAGATCGACCAGACCAAAGAGGAGCTCAAAGACAAAGAGGTCGTGTTCGGCTCGGCCGGCGACAAGGTCAAAGCGACCGCGACCTACGGCGGCAAGGTCGCCCGCATCGAGGTCGATCCCGAGTTCCTGAAGAGCGAGGGCCTCGAGCTCACGCTCGACGCCGTGGTCGCCGCGGTGAACGGCGCGACCGACGCCGCCGACAAGGCCATGGCGGCCGAGCTCGAGAAGGTCACCGGCGGCGTGAAGATCCCGGGCCTCACCTGATCTGACCTCGCGGCCGCTCGTGCTCCGCGCGCCGTCGCGGGGTCCGAGCCGGCCGAAGAGCCCCGATGCTCCCTCCCCGCGTACGCCGCATCGCCCAGCTCCTCACGCGCCTCCCTGGCGTCGGCGAGAAGACCGCCAATCGTTACGTCCTCCATCTCCTCGGCCAAGATCCCGAGGTCCTCCACGAGCTCGGGCGCGAGCTCGGCGCGCTCCCCGACGTGGTCGGCCCGTGCGCCCGCTGCGGCAACCTCGCCGAGTCTCCCGAGGGCGCGCCGCTCGGACAGGAGCGCACGTGCGCCGTGTGCGCGGACACGCGCCGCGACGGGACCCTCCTCTGCGTCGTGGGGCGGGTGCACGATCTCTTCGCGATCGAGCGCACCGGCACGATGCGGGGCCGCTACTTCGTGCTCGGCAAGCTCCTCTCGCCGCTCGAAGGCATCGGGCCGGACGACCTCCCCGTGCCCAAGCTGCTCCGGCGCGTGCGCGACGAAGGCATCACCGAGGTGATCGTGGCGACCCCCCCTTCGGTCGACGGCGAGGCCACCGCGCTCTTCTTGAAGCGCGAGCTCGGCCCACTCGGCGTCACCCTCTCGCGCATCGCGAGCGGTGTGCCGCACGGCGGTGATCTCGAGTACGCCGACCCCATCACCATGGGCCGCGCCCTCGCAGGACGGCAGAAGCTCTAGTCGACCGCGCCTCGGCGATGAGCCATCGTCGATCCAGAGAGCGCCGCGCCCGATCCACACGGACACCAAGCCCCGCCGTATTTCCAGGCCCTTTCGATGCGCCTACATGTAGGACTCGTGGAACGGGACTTGCTGGAGGGGGGCCATGAAGCTCTCTCGCACGTTCGGTTTCCTCGCGGCCGCGCACCTCTGTCTCTTCGCCGCGGGCTGCTCCGCAGAGACGTCGGAGCCCACCGAGGACACGACCGACGTGGCGATCACCTCGAACGACGGCAAGCTCTTCGACTTCACCTTCGACGCCGAGGTGGTCGCGTCGTCGTCGGCCGAGGCGCGCGACGCGATCGTGGCCCAGCTCGCGTACGTGCAGGGCGCCCTCACGACGCACGTCGGTGGCAACGGCCAGGTCGGCCTCGTCGAGGTGGGGGGCCTCACCGAGGCGGCGGCGGATGCGGGCAAGAAGCGCATCGCGTACAAGGCGAAGCTGCCGGTGATCTGGCCGAAGAGCGTCGCCACGCCGCGCACGTACGAGCTCGTGCTCCCGCGCGACGTGACGGCCCTCGACCGCTTCAACCGCACCTACGACGGGACGTGTGGCAAAAACGAGTACGGGGTCGACACCTTCTGGCACGACTTCAACCCGAAGGCCTCGGGGTGCACGCCGGCGGCCGCCGACGTGGTTCGTGCGCCCGTCACGGTAACCCGCAGCGCCAACGCCACGACGAACAAGTACCCCGAGTACGACAAGATGCTCGAGGACGGCGCGATCGACGTCGTGGGGGTCTTCGGCATCATCTCGAGCGACACGCCGCAAGACGAAGGCGCACGCGAGATGGAGAACGTCATCGAAAAGACGATGGGCACGCTCACCGGGGCGACCCGCAAGGACGCGGGGCGCTCGGCCACGGTCGTCAAATCGAGCGAGGTGACGGGCAAGGCGACCGTCGGCGGGCGCGAGATCACGGTGAGCTTCCGCGCGGTGCTCGTGAACGAAGTCGCCGCCGCGGGCGCGGATTTCGACGCGATCTACGGCCCCGCGAGCGAGAAGGCCGACCTCATCGTTTACAGCGGGCACTCCGGCCTCGGGAAGAACGTCAACTCGCTCGCCGAGCGCACGAAGGTCGCGAAGGGCAAGTACCAGGTGCTCTACCTGAACGGCTGCCAGACCTTCGGCTACCTCGGGCGCGCGCTCCACGACAAGAAGATCGCCGTCAACGGCGCGACCGATCCCAAGGGCACGAAGTTCCTCGACGTGGTCGCGAACGCCCTCCCCGCCTACGGCGACGACGGCGCGACCGGCCTCGACCTCTACCGCGCCATCTTGGACCAGGCGCGCCCCCGCTCGTACAACGACCTCCTCCGCGGCTTCTCGCGCATCCACCTCGTGGCGGTCTTCGGCGAGGACGACAACACCTTCGCGCCTCGCTGACGCTCCGATCGCCGAAGTCCTACGCCCCGTGGACGGGCTCGTGCACGCCGACGCTCCGGCGCGCGGAAAAGCCCGCTGGGCGAAGCGCAAAAAAACGAACGGCGCGCCCCCGAGGAGGGAGGCGCGCCGCCGTGCTTCGAGGTGAGCGGAGGCTCAGCCGCCGGTCATCTTCGCGACCTCGGCCGCGAGGTCGTCGACCTTCTTCTCGATGCCGTCGCCGAGACCGTAGCGGAAGAACGAGTGGAGCTTCACCTCACCGCCGAGCTTCTTGCCGAGGTCCTGGCGGAGCTTGTCGATGGTGCCCTCGGCGCCCCAGACGTTGTCCTGGCCGAGGAGCGTGATCTCGGTGAACCACTTCGTGACCTTGCCCTCGATGATCTTGGGCCAGGCAGCCTCGGGCTTGCCCTCGTCCTTGAGCTGCGCCGCGAAGATCTCTTTCTGCTTCGCGATCTCGGCCTCGGCGACCTCCGACTTGTCGACCACGGTGGGGGACATGGCGGCGATCTGCATCGCGCAGTTGTCGAGGAACTCGATGAAGGCGGGCTCCTTCGCGGCGGCGGCCGTGGGGGCCTCGCCCGAGAGGAGGACGCCGATCTTGCCGCCCATGTGGACGTAGCTGACGATCGCGCCGCCGTCGCCCTTGGCGGTCATGTTCTCCCAGCGGCGCATGACGACGTTCTCGCCGGTCGAGCCGGAGATGTCCTTGCGCTTCTGCTCGAGGGCCTCGGGGAGGGCCGCGCCCACCGCGAGATCGGCCGCGGCCTTCACGGCCTCGCCGAGGAAGCCCTGGAAGTCGTCGCCGCGGGCGACGAAGTCGGTCTGGCAGTTGACCTCGACGATCGTGCCGCGCTTCCGATCGGCCGAGACGAGCGTGCGGACCTCGCCCTCGGTCGCGATCTTGCCGGCCACGCTGGCGCTCTTGATCTCGCGCTTCTTCTGGAGGATCTCGATCGCCTTGTCGATGTCGCCCGCGGCCTCCACGAGCGCCTCTTTGCAGGTGCTCATTCCAGCCTGGGTGCGGTCGCGGAGCTCTTTCACAAGCTTGGCAGTGATCTCGGCCATGACGTGTTCCTTCTCGATCGTAACTGTTTGAATTTAGTAACTTATTTCATGAGAAGGGGCGCGAGAGTGACCTCGCGCCCCGGTCTCGTCGGCCCGCGGAGGGCCGTGTGTCCGGGGAGCTCGAGCGAGCCCCCGGAGGTCAGCTCGAGGGCTGCTCGGCCGAAGCGTCGGCCTGGGGCCCACGACGACCGCGGAAGACCTCGGCCTGGGGACCGCCGCGGCCTTCGTCACGCGACGGCTGCTCCTTGCGGCGCTGCGTGCCCTCGACGACGGCGTCAGCGATGCGCTGCGTGATGAGCTTGATCGAGCGGATGGCGTCGTCGTTGCCCGGGATCACGTAGTCGATCGTGTCGGGATCGCAGTTCGTGTCGGTGATGGCGATGATCGGCAGGCCGAGCTTCTTCGCCTCTTGGACGGCGATCGTCTCCATGGCCGGGTCGATGATGAACACGGCCGCCGGGAGCGAGCCCATGTTCTTGAGGCCGCCGAGGTACTTCTCGAGGCGATCGCGCTCCTTCTCGAGGCGCGAGACCTCTTTCTTCGGGAGCTGGAGGTAGGTGCCGTCCTCCTTCATGCGCTCGAGCTGGCGCATACGCTCGAGGCCGCCCTTGATGGTGCGGAAGTTCGTGAGCGTGCCGCCGAGCCAGCGGTTGACGACGAAGAACGAGCCAGAGCGGAGGGCCTCCTCCTGCACGATCTCCTGGGCCTGGCGCTTCGTGCCGATGAAGAGGAGGTGACCGCCGCGGGCGACCGTCTCTTGGACGAAGTGGAAGGCGCGCGCGAAGAGGCGGGCGGTCTGGTCGAGGTCGACGATGTGGATCCCGTTGCGGGCGCCGTAGATGTACGGGCGCATCTTGGGGTTCCAGCGCTTCGTCTGGTGACCGAAGTGCACGCCGGCGTCGAGGAGGGACTTGAGGGGAAGCGGGAGGTCGCCGCGCAGCTGCGGCAGGCCTTGGGAATTGAGCTCGGTCATGGTGCGATTTTTCCTTTCGGTTTTGTCCTCCGCCCCTCCTCCCGCAAGCACCGCCGGACGATTCCGGGGGGTGCACCGAACGGGTGGTTTCGCGTGGGGCGTGTGGAGTGGGAGCGGCACCCTAGTCGTGCCGCAGCCCGTGTCAAGGGAGGAGGGACCATGGTACACCCCTCTCGCACCTCTCCCCCGGAGCCTCCCGGGGCCGGTGCGTCGCGGAGGAACCTCTCCATGTGTGGAATCTTCGGGGCCATCGGCACCTCGCGCCCCGTGAACGCCGATCGCGCCCTCGAGGTCATGGCCCACCGCGGTCCCGATCAACGCGCCGTGCTGCGCCTCCCCGGCGAAGGGGATCGCCCCGAGGCCACCTTCGGGTTCGTCCGCCTCGCCATCTTGGACCTCACCGAGAACGGCGCCCAGCCCATGCAAAAGGGCGATCTCGTCATCGTGTTCAACGGCGAGATCTACGACCATCACCTCCTGCGCGCGGAGCTCGAGGAGCGCGGGGTCTCGTTCCGATCGCGGTCCGACACCGAGGTGCTGCTCGAGGGCTACCGTGCGTTCGGCGAGGCCGTGCTCGACCGCATCACCGGGATGTTCGCGTTCGCCATCTGGGACACCAAGCGCGGAGAGCTGTTCGCCGCCCGAGATCCGGCCGGAAAGAAGCCATTTTTCTTCACCCAGGTGCCCGACGGGCTCGTGTTCGCGTCCGAGATCAAGGCGATCCGCGCGTCCGGCCTCAGGACGACGGTCGACGAGGACGAGCTCTCGGTCTTCCTCGCGCTCGGACACGGCCACGGAGACCGTACGGCCCACGCCGAGGTGCGCGAGCTCCGCCCGGGGCACTGCCTGTCCCTCGCGAAGGGCGCAGGCGCCCCGCGGATCCGGCGCTACTACCGCGCGCCGTTCGCCGATCCGCCCCTCGAGATCTCGGCCGACGAGGCGGCCTCCGAGGTGCGTCGCCTCCTCGACGCCGCGGTCAAGAGGCGGCTCGTCGCCGACGTGCCCGTGGGCGCCTTTTTGTCGGGCGGGATCGACTCCACCGTCGTCGTGGGCCTCATGGCGAAGCACACCCGGGGGAAGGTGCGCACGTTCTCGATCGGCTTCGAGGGCGACCCCGCCTACGACGAGACGCGCTTCGCCCGCATGGCCGCGCAGAGCTTCGACACGGACCACACCGAGCTCCGGGTCACCCCTCGCGCGACCGACCTCGTCGACCCTCTCGTGCGCATGCACGACGGCCCCTTCGGCGACTCGTCGGCGCTCCCGACGAGCATCGTGTCGGGCCTCACGCGCGAGCACGTCACGGTCGCCCTCACGGGCGACGGCGGGGACGAAATCTTTTGTGGTTACGAGCGTTTCCTGGCGGCCGAGGTCGCGGAGCGCATCCCCGCGCCGCTCCGCCACGTGGCCGCGCGCGCGGCGAGCCTCGTGCCTCCCGGGCCCACCGAGAAGGGCCTCCGCGCGAAGGCGAGGCGCTTCTTCGTCACCTCGGCCGCGAGCCTCGAAGACCGTCTCTTCTCCTACTCGCCCTACTTCCTTCCGCGGCTCGACGCGCTCGTGGGAGAGGCCCGCGCGCGAACGGGGCGAGAGCGCGTCACGTCCTTCGCCCACGACGTGCTCGCGCCCACGTCGGGGGCCTCGGCGCTCTCGCGCATCCTCGCGTTCAACTACGAGACCTACCTCCCCTACGATCTCCTCGTGAAGGCCGACCGCTCGAGCATGATGCACTCGCTCGAGCTGAGGTCGCCGTTCCTCGATCGCGCCCTCACCGACTTCGCCGCACGCCTCCCCGACGGCATGAGGCGGCGCGGGCTCTCGAAGAAGTGGATCTTGAAGAAGGCCTTCCCCGACATGCTCCCGGACGCGCTCGTGAACCGCCCGAAGATGGGGTTCGGCGTGCCGCTCGCGGCGTGGTTCCGGACGTCCCTGAAGGGCATGCTTGACGACGCGTTCGCGCCCGGGGCGCGGCTCTACCGCTACGTCGACGAGGCGGAGGTGCGCCGCCTCTTGGCCGAGCAAGACGCGGGCAAGGCCGACCACGGCCAGCGCGTGTGGCTCTTGCTCACCCTCGAGACGTGGCTTCGTCAGATGGAGGAGGCGCCGTGACGCTTCCGCGCAGAAACGGGAAAAAGCTACTCTTTCTCGGGGCTTGGGACTGGTACTTCGTCTGCCACAGGCTGAGCCTCGCGGTCGCGGCGAAGAACGCCAGCTTCGACGTGACGGTCGCGACCCCCACGGGCCCGTACGTGACGAAGCTCGCCGAGGCGGGCATCCGACACGTCCCCATCCGCATGGTGAGGCAGGGCAAGAACCCCGCGGTCGACGCCGCCACGCTCGCCGAGATCGTGGCCCTCTACACGCGCGAGCGGCCCGACGTCGTGCACCACATCGCGATCAAGCCCATGCTCTACGGCACGCTCGCCGCGAAGGTCACGGGCGTGCGCGCGATCGTGAACGCCATGGGCGGGCTCGGCTACGTCTTCTCGACCGACGCGCCGCTCGCGCGCTCGATCCGCGCGGGGCTCACGATCGCGTACCGCGGGCTGCTCTCGGGGTCGAGCACGCGCGTCATCCTGCAGAACGAGGACGACCGCGCGGCGTGGCTCAAGTGGCGCCTCGTGCCCGAGCGCAACGTGGTCATCGTGCGCGGCGCGGGCGTCGACACCGAAAGGTTCCACCCGACCGAAGAGCCCGAGGGCGACAAGGTCGTCCTCTTGCCCGCGCGCCTCCTGAAGGACAAGGGGCTGCTCGAGCTCGTCGAGGCCTCGCGCATCTTGAAGCGCGGCGGAGTGCGCGCCCGAATCGTGCTGGCAGGCGAGCCCGACCCGGGAAATCCAGCGTCGGCGACGCGCGAAGAGGTCGCCACGTGGGTCCGCGAAGGGCTCGTCGAGCACCTCGGCTGGCGCGACGACATGGACGCCGTCCTGCGAAGCGCGCACGTCGTCTGCCTCCCGTCGTACCGGGAGGGGCTCCCGAAGGCCCTGCTCGAGGCGGCGGCTTCGGGGCGCGCGATCGTCGCGACCGACGTGCCCGGGTGCCGCGAGATCGCCCGCCACGACGAGAACGCGCTCCTCGTGCCTCCGAGGTCCGGGGAGGCGCTCGCGGACGCGATCCGAAGGCTCGTCGAGGACGACTCCCTCCGCGCACGCCTCGGAGCGCGAGGTCGAGCCATCGCCGTCGAGGAGTTCGGAGACCGGAGGGTCGCCGAACGCACGCTCGCCATCTACGACGAGCTCTTGGCGCAACGCCCATAGTTTCGCAATTGTTTCCATAGGTTATGGCCCAAGCTCGCGCCACGCCGTGGGGCTACCCGCTCGACGCCGGCGGCGAACGCGAGGCGTCTCTCCCTTTTCGAGGCTCCCGCCCGCGCGCTTGGTCTAGGCTACGCGAGCCTTTGGAACGCACGACGAAGCTCCCCGCGCCGCCCGCGATCACGTGCGCCGACGTACGCCCCCGGCCACCCGGCGGGCGCACGTTCCTCGATCTCCTCCGCGTCACGGCCTCGTGCGAGTACCCGGGCGGAGAGCGGAGCGAGCCCTTCCTCTACGACATCGTCGAACGAAAGGCGCCCGACGCCGTGGTGATCGTGCCGACCTTCCGCGCCGACGGAACGACGTGGGTCGTGCTCCGCTCGGCCGTGAGGATCCCTTTCTCGCTCCGAGATCCGGGCCTCGGAAACGTCTGGGAGCTCCCCGCCGGGCTCGTCGAGAGCGGCGAGTCGATCGAAGAGGCCGGCGCGCGTGAGCTCTTCGAAGAGGCCGGCGCGAGCCTCGCGCCCAGCGCCCTTCGGAGGCTCGGACCGCCGGTCGTCCCCGCCCCCGGGATCATCGCCGAGATTCAACACTTCGTCGTGGCCGACGTCGATCCGGAGGCGCTCGTCCCGCCCGAAGAAGACGGCTCTCCGCTCGAGCGCCACGCCCACGTGGTCGCGGTCCCGCTCGAGGTGGCCCTCCGTGATCTCGGCGCACACGGCCTCGTGGACGCCAAAACCGAGCTCGGCCTCCGCCGCCTCGCGGACGCCCTCGCCCTCGAGCCGAGGGCACCATGACCCCGATCCGGCGCGTGCTCGTGGTGGCCAAGAAGACGACCTACCGAAGGTTCGTGGTCGAGTCGAAGGACGCGCGCATCGCCGACTTGCTCGAGCGCGGCGACGTGTCCGTGAGGAAGCTGCGGAAGTCTCACGTCGACCACGAGGCCGCGATCACGGAGGTGATGGGCGCCTTGGAGGCGCTCGGCGTGCCCCACGAGCGCGTCGAGACGCGCGCGCTCGCGCGGGCAGGTCGCGGCGATCTCGTGGTGACGGTCGGCGGCGACGGGACGCTCCTCCGGGCTTCGCACGAGCTCGGCGAGGGTGTGCCGCTCCTCGGCATCAACAGCGCGCCTCGGCATTCGGTCGGCTTCTTTTGTTACGGAAAGAAGGGCACGGCGAAGAGGGCCATCGGCGACGCCCTCGAAGGCCGCCTCCCCCGCGCCGACCTCACGCGCATGAGCGTCGAGGTGAACGACCGCACCATCTCGTCCCGCGTCTTGAACGAGGCGCTCTTCTGCCACGCGTCGCCCGCCGCGACGTCACGCTACATCCTCCGGGTCGAAGATCCCGATGACGGCGTGGTCGAGGAGGAGCAGCGCTCGAGCGGACTCTGGGTCGGCCCCGCGGCGGGCTCGACGGCGGCCCAAAAGAGCGCAGGAGGGCGCGTGCTCCCCCTCCTCTCGCGCAAGGTGCAGGTCGTCGTGCGCGAGCCGTACACGGCGATCGGGAAGACCATCCGCTACCGGCGTGGGCTCGTCGGAAAAGACGGACGGGTCACCCTCATCAGCAAGATGCGCGAGGCGAAGCTCTTCCTCGACGGACACGATCGTGTGTTCGACGTGACCATCGGAGACGTCGTCGTCATGCGACGCGCGGCGGAGCGCCTCACCGTCCTCGGCCTCCGGTCGACCCGCTGACTCGCCCGAGCCTCGCCCCCGCGGGCGGCACGTGCCGAAAGAGCTTCCCTCGGGCGGCAAGTTCACTGACAGTGGCGCTGCCATGGGCGTCGAAATCATCGGTACGGGGCATTTCGTCCCCGGAAAACCCATTAAAAACGACGACTTGTCTCGTGTCATGGACACGTCGGACGAGTGGATCGCGCAGCGCTCCGGCATTCGGCAGCGGCATTTCGTGGCCGAAGGCCAAGGGGCGAGCGACCTCGCGTACGAGGCCTCGAAGCGCGCGATCGAGGCGGCCGGCATCTCCGCGAGCGACATCGACTACGTCGTCTTCGCGACGATGACCCCCGAGTACATCTTCCCCGGCTCGGGCGCCCTCCTCGCGGCGAAGCTCGGCCTCGATGGGGTGCCCGCGCTCGACATCCGCCAGCAATGCGCGGCGATGCTCTTCGGGTTCCAGCTCGTCGATGGGCTCGTCGCGTCCGGAGCGGCGCGCACGGTCCTCTTCGTCGGCGCCGAGGCGCACGCGGGCTTCATGCCGTGGAACGACTGGGACATCTTGACCGGCGAGCGCGAGGGCGAGGTCACCCCCGAGGCGCGCGAGCGCGCGAACGCGCACAGGGCCCTCGCCGTGCTCTTCGGAGACGGCGCCGGCGCCCTCGTCTTCCGCAAGACCGACCGTGAAGCCGGCCTCGTGGCCATGAAGCTCCACACCGACGGAAAGAGCGCCGAGACGCTCTACGTGCCCGGCGGAGGCTTCCGGACGCGCCCGTACTGGAAGCCATCGATGTACGACGAGCAGGCGTACGTCCCCCGTATGGAGGGGCGCGATCTGTTCAAATTCGCGGTCACCCGCCTCCCCCGAACGGCCCGCGCGCTGCTCGCCGAGACGGGCAAGACCGCCGAGGACATCGACTGGTTCCTGGCGCACCAGGCGAACGCCCGCATCAACGAGTACATCCGCGAGCAGCTCGGCGTCCCCGCCGAGAAGATGCCCGTGAACATCGCGAAGTACGGGAACACGAGCGCTGGCACGCTCCCCATCCTCATCGACGAGAACACGCGAAACGGCAACCTCAAGAAGGGCGAGCTCAACATGCTGCTCGCGTTGGGCGCCGGAATCCACTGGGGCGCGGCGCTCGTTCGCTGGTAATTTCCGCCTCGGCGGGCGAGGTCGCGGCGCCCTCGCGCAGGCCGGATTTCCCTGCTATCTTCGGGGCATGCGGTCCGTTCGGCCTCGCCTCGTATCCCTTGCCCTCGCCCTCTCGTTCGTCGGTCCGGTCGCCTGGCTCTCGCCCAAGGCCGCCGAGGCCTCCGTGTCGTTCGCCGTCACCTACGACGACATGGTGACCGACGCCGACCTCGTGGTCGTCGCGACGCCGATGGACCAAAAGAGCGTGTGGGAGGAAAACCGCATCGTCACCTACACCCACCTCAAGATCGAAGAGGGCGTGGCAGGTCAAGGCCAAGCGGGCTCCGAGATGTGGGTCCGCACGCTCGGGGGCTCGATCGGCAAGATCGGCCAGCTCGTCGACGGCGAGCCCGTGTTCATCCAGGGCAAGTCGTCCTTGCTCTTCGCGCGCTCGATCAAGCCCGGGACGTTCTCGGTGGTGGCGCGCGCGCAGGGGCAGTTCCCCGTCCTCGTCGACGCCGCTTCCAAGCGAAAGAGCGTGGTCCGCAACGCGAACTGCGGCCTCCTTCTCCCGAGGAATCAGGCGGTCGAGTCGCGGGTCGGTCCCGTGGCCCCGCAGGCCCGCGCGGCAGCCCCCGGGCCCGTCGCGGCGGTCGACGCCCTCCACGGGCGCGCCCTCGAGGACGTGACCCGGGACGTCGTCGTGCAATGGAAGCGCCTCCACAAGTGAGCCGGCGGCTCGTGCGGACCGCGCACGTCACGGCGGCGCTCGTCGCCCTCGGGGTCGTGGGCCTCGCGCCGCGAGACGCCCTCGCTTTTTGTCGATCGCGGACCGTGTCGATCGACCCGTCGTTCAACCCGAGCGACTCGGGCCGGTGCAACGAAGAGGGGCTGCCGCTCTTCTGGCGGAACGCGTGCGTCGGCTACAGCATCGACAACCGCGTCTCACGCAAGCTCGCCTTCGAGGACGTCGCCAACGTGGTGGCGCGCAGCTTCACCCGGTGGACGGGCGCGAGCTGCACGACCGAGGGCGCGGCCACGTCACGAACCAGCATCGACGTGCGCGACGTCGGGCCAGCGCTCTGCCAGAAGGTCGAGACGGCCCTCGACAGGCCGAACGTCAACGTCATCCTCTTTCGCGACAACGAATGGAAGACGGCCGACGGCGCCGCACGCTCGCCCGAGACGATCGGGCTCACGACCGTGAAGTTCAACACGGAGACCGGCGAGATCTTCGGCGCCGACATGGAGCTCAACACGTTCCACCACAACATGACGGCGGGCGAGCCGGGTGGGAACGACTACGACCTCACGAGCGTCGTGACCCACGAGGCGGGGCATTTCCTCGGCATGGCGCACTCGGAGCAGACCCAGGCGGTCATGTTCGCGACGTACGACAAGGGTCGCTCGAGCGCGCGGGAGCTCCACGCCGACGACGTGCGCGGCATCTGCTCGGTGTACCGCCCCGACGGGACCCGCCCCGTGCTCGGAGGGAAGGTCACGAGCGGCGGGGCCTGCGACCCCACGCCCTACGCCGGGCTCCAGCGCGACTGCGAATCGGAGGCCGACACGGGTGGCTGCGGCGTCGTCGCCACGTCGGCATCGGCCCCGAGCCCCGGCGTGCCCCTCTTCGCGACCTTCGCGTGCCTCGGCGCGGCGCTCGTGATGCGCCACCGCCGAAGGCAGCCCTGACGAGCTCGGATCGCGCGCCCCACCGCGGCACGCCCAGCGAAACATACTGGATTAAATTTTGACACAAACGACTTACATTGACGAGCCGGGCGCGTTGGCCTCGCTCTGCACGGACCTCCTTCGTGAGCCCATCGTGGCGGTCGACGTCGAGTCGAACGGCCTCTTCGCGTACACGCCGCGCCTGTGCGTGGTCCAGATCGCGACGCCCGTCGCGGTGTTCGTCATCGACAGCCTGAAGCTCGACGTCGCGGGCCTCGCCGAGGTGTTCCGCGACGGGCCGGCGACCATCGTCCACGACCTCGGGTTCGACGCGCGCATGTTGCATCGGGCCGGGGCACCGCTCTGCAGCGTCCACGACACGGCGCTCGCGGCTTCCCTCCTCGGTCGGCCGGCCACGGGGCTCGGGTCGGTGCTGAAGAGCGAGCTCGGCCTGACCGTCGACAAGTCCCTCCAGCACGCCGACTGGGCCAAGCGCCCCCTCGGGGAGCGGGAGCTTGCGTACCTCGCGACGGACGTCGTCCACCTCTTTCGCCTGTGGGAGGTGCTCTCGGCCGAAGCCGAGGCGAAGGGCATCACCGCGGAGCTCACCGAAGAGACCCGCTACCGCCTCGCCGAGGCTGCGCGTCCGGGGGAGGACGACCGCCCCGCGCTCGCTCGACTGAAGGGCGTCGACCGCGCGAAGACCGCGGACCTGCCGCTCCTCCGCGCGCTCACCGAGGCTCGCGAAGAGCTCGCGCGCTCGCTCGACGTACCGGCCTACAAGGTCGTGAACGCGGACGTGCTCTTCGCCGTCGCGGCCGAACGACCTACCTCGCTCGCGCGCCTCGAGCGAATCCCCGGCGCGCATCGGGGGCGGGGCCGCGCGCTGTCGCGGACGTTCCTCGAGCTCGTCCAGAAGACGCACCCTCCGCTCACCGCCGAAGAGCTCGCCGCCATCCACCCGCCGAAGCTCCCCGAGCCGGAGCGGAGGGAGCGACGCGCGCGCGAGGACCGCCTCACGGGCTGGCGGAAAGCCGAGGCCGAGCGCCGCGAGGTGAGCCCGCAGGTCGTGCTCCCCGGCCACGTGCTCCGCCGGCTCTCGTCGCGGGCGCCGAAGACCGTCCACGAGCTCGCGGACGTCGACGGGCTCGGGGCGTTCCGGATCGAGCGCTACGGCGATGCGCTGCTCTCTGCGCTCGCGGGGCCCGAGACGCCGTGAGCGACGCGGCGAAGCTGCTCGTCGTCGCGGGCGAGGCCTCGGGGGATCGGGCCGGAGCGGCCGTCGTGCGGGCGCTGCGCGAGGATCCGCGGGTCTCGTCGCTCGGCTTCGGGGGGACCGCGCTCGCCCACGAGGGGACGAGGCTCGTCGGCCACCTCCGGGAGACCACGGCCGTCGGTCTCACCGCCCCCCTCCGGTCGGCCCGCGAGCTCGCCCGGGTCTTTCGAGCGCTCGTCGCGGCGGCTCGAGACGAACGACCGAACGTGGCGCTGCTCGTGAACTACACCGAGCTCAACATGCGCCTCGCGCGTGAGCTGCGGCCGCTCGGCGTGCGCATCGTGTGGTACATCGCCCCACAAATCTGGGCGTGGCGCGAGGGGCGCGCGAAGACGCTGCGCGGGCTCGTCGATCGCCTCTGCGTGATCCTCCCGTTCGAGGAAGACCTCTGGCGCGCCAAAGGCGTCGACGCGAGCTACGTGGGCCACCCGGCGCTCGAGACCCGCGGCCTCCCGCGGGACGAGGCCCGTACGGTGCTCTCGCTCACGAGCCGCGCGAAGACCGTCGCCATCCTGCCCGGCAGCCGCCCGCACGAGGTTCGTGCGCTCTTGCCCGCGATGCTCGAGGCGTACGAGCACGTCCGCCACGATCGAGCGAGCGTGGACGGGAGGCTCCTGCTCGCCCCGAGCCTCGACGACACGACGCGCGCGTTCGCCCTCGACGCGGCCAAGCGCATCGCGCTCGAACCGCTCGAGGTCGACGCGACCGCCGGCATCGGGCGCATCTTGCCGGCCTTCGACGCGGCGCTGGTCGCGTCGGGGACGGCCTCCCTCGAGTGCGCGATCGCCGGGGTCGTGCCGGTCGTCGCCTACAAGGTCGATCTCGTGACCGAGGCGTTCGCGAGGCTCCTGCTTCGCACGCCGCACGTCGCTTTGCCGAACGTGCTCCTCGGTCGCCGCGCCTTCGACGAGCTCGTCCAGCGGGACGTCGGCCCGACATCCCTCGCCCACGCGCTCGCGCGCGCCCTCGACGACGACGCCCGAAAAGAGGCCTGCGCCGAGGTCGTGCGGATGCTCGGTGACAGGCGCTCCCCTTCGGCCGAGGTCGCCCGGATCGTGCGGCCCTACCTCTTCGGCTGATGGCGGCGAAGAAGGGCGCGCGCCCGCGCAAGACACGAGGTCCCTCGCCCGCCTCTCCCGCCGAGGCTCGCGCGACCGCCGAGGCGGCCCCGATCCCGCGCGAGGTCATCGGGCTCGGGCTCGTCTCGGCCCTCGGCCTCGCCATCCACACGTACGCCGCGGGCGTGGTCGGCTTCGGAGACAGCGAGGCCCTCTACGCCACGTACGCGCAGCATCCTCAGCTCGGGTACCTCGATCACCCGGGCCTCGTCGGTGCGGTGGCGGGCCTCATCGGGCATGGCACCTCGCCGCGCCCGGCCGACGCGCACATCCTTACGTCGCTCGTGGGCGCCCTCGTGCCGCCGCTCGTGGCGGCCACGGCGTCGATCGCCGGCGCGAGCCTCCGTCGTGCGGCCATCGCCGGGCTCGTCGTCGCGGTCACCCCGATGATCGCGATCGGGCTCTTCGCCCTCACCCCCGACCTCCTGCTCGCGCCGCTCTGGCTGCTCGCGCTCGCCCTCGGGGCGTTCGCCGCGCGCGAAGAGGGCACCCCACGAGCGGCGCGTGCGCTCGCCGCCCTGGGCCTCGTCGCGGGCGCGGCGACATGGGCCAAGGCATCGGGATCATTAATCTTTCTCGTCATGTTCGTGTCGGCGTTCCGCGAGCGTTCGGGCCGGCGGGCCACGCTCTTCGGCGCAGCGCTCGGGCTCCTCGTCGTCGCGCCGCTCGTCACCCACGAGGTCTCGGCGGGGTTCCCCATGCTCCGGCACCGCCTCATCGAGACCCAAGAGGGCCTGCCTCCGCTCGTGAAGGGCGCGGGGTCGCTCACGCTGGGGCAGCTCCTCTACATTTCGCCCGGGTTCGTCGTGCTCGCGGCGCTCCGCGGGAAGAAGCTCTCCGCGTCCCTCCGGGCCTCACGTCCCGAGGTCCGCTTCCTCGCGCTCGCGACCGCGCTCCCTGCGGCTGGGCTCGCCCTGATTTCGCTCGCGAGCCGCCAGGCCGAGCCTCACTGGATGGGCCCCGCGTGGCTCTCGTTCGTGGTGCTCGTCGCCGCGTGCCCGGACGAGGTGCCCTCGCCTTCCCGGCGCGCGCTCGTGGCATCGACCCTCGGCGCCGCCGTGATCTCGGCTGCCGTGCACGCGTGGATCCTCGTCCCGAGCGCGGCAAGTCTCGCCCCACGGTCGTACGATCCCCGCTACGACATCGCGAACGAGCTCTTCGGTTGGCCCGACGCGACGAGCGCGCTCCGCGAGGAGCTCTCCGAGGGGGACGTCATCGTCGGCCCCCATTGGGTCGTGTGCGCTCAGGTCGCCGCCGCGATCCCCGGGGCGCGCGTCGGATGCGACACCCCCATCCGCGACGACTTCGACGGCTGGCTTCCCCGCGACGTGTGGCGAAGCGCGCCGAGGGTGCACTACGTGAAAGATACACGTTTCGATGCGCGCCCCGAAGCGGCCCTCCCGGCACATACGAAGATCGCAGAGCGCCGGGTCACGGTGTACCGAGGCGGGCGACCGACCCGTACGTTCACCCTGACGACCTTCGCGCGAGAGGCACGAAAAGCCCCCTGATCGCGAGCCGCTGCCGGGCGGCCTTCGGGGAGGAAAGAGGCCGGCGAACGCCGTCGTCAGCCTCATTTCTCCGAGAAAGGGGCTTCTTCCCGGAAGCGCACCCTTCTCGCGCCCGTGGCCGCCGAGGGGGCGTGCGTCAGACGCTCGGGGCCATCATCCCGAGGCCGGCGTCGCGGAGGAGCGCGAGGTCGTCGGACTCGGCCGGGTTCGCGGTCGTGAGGAGCTTCTCTCCGAAGAAGATCGAGTTCGCCCCGGCCAGCATGCAGAGCATCTGTGCTTCGCGCGTCATCGACTCGCGGCCCGCCGAGAGGCGCACACGCGACTTCGGCATGAGGATACGCGCCACGGCGATCATGCGAACGAGATCCAGGGGATCGACCGGCGGGCGATCGGCGAGGGGCGTCCCTTCGACCGGGACGAGCGCGTTGATCGGCACGCTCTCGGGCTGAGGCTCGAGGTTCGCCAGGGTTCGCAGCATCTCGCAACGATCGTCGTCGCTCTCGCCCATGCCGATGATCCCACCCGAGCACACGGTGATGCCGGCCTTCCGCACGTTCTCGAGCGTCTTGATACGGTCGTCGAAGGTGCGGGTGCGAATGATCGACTTGTAGTTCTCGCGGCTCGTGTCGAGGTTGTGGTTGTAGGCGTCGAGCCCGGCCTCGTGGAGGCGCTTCGCCTGGCTCTCGTCGAGCATGCCGAGCGTGACACACGCCTCGAGGCCGAGGCCCTTCACCCCGCGCACCATCTCGAGCACCCGATCGAACGCCGGCCCCTCTTTCACCTCGCGCCACGCGGCGCCCATGCAGAAGCGTGTCGAGCCGAGCTCCTTCGCGCGGCGAGCGCTCGCGATCACGCTCTCCACGTCGAGCATCTTCTCCGGCTCGACGTTCGTCTCGTATTTCGACGACTGCGGGCAGTACGAGCAGTCCTCCGGGCAACCTCCCGTCTTCACGCTGAGGAGCGTGCAGAGCTGGACCTCGTTGTCGGGGTGGTGCTCCCGGTGGACCTTGCGCGCCTCGTCGATGAGGGGCAGAAGCGGTCGATCGTAGAGGGCGCGGACGGTGGCCTTGTCGAAGCGGGGAGACGACATGGCGCGGAAGCTAGCAAAAGTTCGGCGGTTCCGCGCGCCGCCTTTGGACGATTCCACGACACCTCCCGCGTAGGGAGATTCGCGGGGCCTCAGGGGAGCTTGAGCGCGGGCACGGGGCCCCGCGGGAGGACCTCGAGGATGGGCGCTTTCGACCGTGGCCCCGACTCCCGCACGATCCGGGCGCACTCGTCGTTCGTGAGCCTCCGTGGGCCGTAGGCCGAAGCGTCGGACGCGTCGGAGTCCATGAGGAGGTGCGGGGTGTCCTTGCCGAAATCGTCGGGGTGCCCGGGCATGTCGAGCAGCACGTGGCCGAGCTCGTGCGCGACGGCGTGGCTGCTCTGCCTGGCGCGAGCGCCCGACCGGTCGACGATGACCACGTTCCGAACGCTCGAGCCGTCTCCGTAGATGAACGACTCGCCGATGCGCCCCCCGCCCGAAAAATACGGGACGTAGACGACGTGCGCGCCACGCGTGACGGGCTCGAGCGACTTCACGAGCGACCGCTCCTCGAGCGTGCCCGAGGGCGAATCCATGTCGCCGAAGTGGGTGAGGCCATCGGAGAGCTCGACCACACCGAGCGCGACGGCCAGCGTGCGATCCGTGGTCATGGGGCCCTCGGTCGAGACCCGCGCGGGCCCCCCGCCCCGCCGAAGCACCCGCACGTCGACGCTCCCCGTAGCCCCGGGAGCGATACGCGCGTTCCGCGTTACCTCGGCGACAAAACCGTTAAGTTCCAAATACTTAGCAAACATCATCGCCGCCTCGAGCGGCGTCGCCCCCGGCGCGATCGGGGCTGCGACGTGTTTGCCGTCGACGAGCGCGCGCACCTCGCCGCCGGAGGCCGGGAGACCCAGGTCGTTTCCGAACGAGACGAGCGACGGTGGCGGTGGGCTCGCGACACGCACGTCCGCGTCGGCCACGTCGACGGCCACTCCACACTGGGAAAAGAGGGCCGCGGCGTCGCTGAGGTCGGCGCGCGCCTCCGCGACGGCGTCGACCTCGTTCCCGAAGAGCGCGGGTTTTCCGGTCTTCTCGGCGCGGAGCACGGTGCCCTTCACCCGAAGGCGGTAGGCCTCGGTCACGACCCCGCGCGGGCCGACGACACGCACGCTCGCGACCTTGCGCCGGCCGCGAAGCACGACGACGAACCCACCGACGCGGCCCACGAGGCTCCGCCCGAGCGACGAGGGATGCGAGCCATCGACGCCGTCGACCACGACCCGGAGGAGCCGCGACGCGTGGCAGCCGGGGCGCGCCTTGCCACACTCCGCGTCGAGCGGGACGCCGTCGATGCGCCCGAGGAGCGCCCCCTTCGCGTCGACCGAGAGCACGTCGACGGGGCCCGGCTCGGGGCCGAGGGCGGTGATCCGAAAGGCGTCGGGATCCTCCGACGGGGGCACGTCCGGGAGCGCTCGAGAGAAGCCGAGGAAGGACGTGGCCGGAGCCGTAGCAACCTCCGCACGATCCTCGAACCCGTACGCACGCACGACGACCGGCACCCGGGTCTTCCCGTCGACCACGAGGGACGCCGAGTCGCGCGGGGACGCCACGGCCTGGATCGCCGTTCCCCGAGGCGCGACGAGCGGTGTGGTGACGGGTCGCCCGTCCGGGAGGACCGCGCGCAGTCCGCCGCCCACGAGCTCGACGGTACGGCCGATCGCATAGGTGGGGAGAGGTACGAGGTCGCGCGCGGCAACGCCTGCGACACGTGGCGCGGCGCCATCGGCCACCCCGTCACCATCGTCGTCGTCAGCGTCGACGTCGACCTCGAGGGGATCTTTCGGGAGCTCGGCTGCCATCGCAGGCATCGGCGCACCCGCGAGCGCCAAGACAGCCCACGTGATCCCGAGGCCGAGCGCGGCCTTCACTCGGCGATGTCCCGCTGGAGCAAGCGGACACGCGCCTCGGTGGTCACGTCTCCCTTGGCCGCGAGCACACACGCGGACCACACGGCGGTCGCGAGGGACCGGCTGCCCGCGTGCACGACCGCGAGCTCCCGCGCGAGGGTGACGTCACCGGCGTCGTGGAGCGCGGCGATCGCGAGGCCACGGAGCTCGTCCGTAACCGCGTCGACGGCCTCCCGAAGCTTGGGGACGAGGTCGCGGCGGTCGAAATGCTTCGCGAGGGCCGACGCTGCGCGCAGGCTCGCTTCGTCCTAGAGCGAGGCGCGCACGACCGACTCGAGCATCGGGCGCGACGAAGGCGCTCCCCGGGCCGCCATGCGGAACAAAAATGACAGGTCGCGCTCGGCGCTCGGACGATCGGAGAGGCGCGCGACGAGCTCGACCGTGGGGCGGGTGTCCGGCATCGGCGGCGTCTCGGTGCCGTTCCGCTCCGCGACGGCGCGCGAGAGCGCCCACACGACGAGCGACCACCCCGCCCGCGAGGATGCAGGGCCGTCCACGAGATTTCTGCGCGCCTCGTCGATGGGGCGCGTGTCTCCTCCCGCCACCACGGCCTCGGCCAGCACGAGCCACCGGCCGAGGTGCCGTTCGGCCCCACGCAGCACGGCGAACCCCGCCTCGAGCGCGGCCCCATAGGCGCGTGCCGGGCCCGTCGCCCGCACGAGGGGGAGCACCGTGGTGGTCGCCAACGCGACGCGATGAGCCTCCTTGATCACGGGCGCGAGCTGGAGCAGCCGCGCGCCGTTCGACTCGCCACGCACGACGCGCGCGACCTCCGCCGAGAAGGCGACGAGAGACCTGCCCCCGACGGCCACCTTCGCGAGCTTCGGCCCGATGTCGCCGCGAGACGTGAAACACGCCGCGGACAGCGTCGTGACACCTCCGGCGTCCTCGGTCGCGAGCGCCGCGTCGACCACCTCGTCGAGGCGTGGCGAGGCGCTCTCGACGAGCGCTCGAATCGTAGCCGGCCAGAGCTCGCGATCGAGCGTGCCACGCCGCACGAGCACGTCGGCCGCCCGCTCGACCTCGGCTCGAACCATGGGGCTCTCGGGAGCGAGCACACGCAGCGCGGCCGCGAGCCGCGCCTCGGACGAAGGCCGCCGTTTCAGCGCGCCGTCGAGCTCTTCGAGCACGCGGTCCCTCACGCGACGGTCGAGACGATCGCTCGTGCGAGATACCTTCTCGACGGGCAGCCGGCCGACCTTCTTCGCCCGGGGCGCAGGCGCCGTTCGCGCGAGCCCCTTCGGCGCCTTCGGCCCCGCGAAGAGAGAAAGGGGTGCGGCTTTGTTGGCTGGCTTGGTCATCGCCCCTTCCGAACGTCGACTCTACCAGAACGCCCCTCCGGCCCTCCCCGATTCGACGGCGGGAAGCGAATTGGGCGGACGGTATGCGACGCGGTCATCGTAGCGGAGGAAAGGTACGACCCCGCCGGGCCGGACCTTCCCTCGCGCCGAACCGAGGGATCACGGGGCTTTGCGGAGCGCGACGATCACGGCGTGCCCTTCGACGTCCGACGCGTCGCGGTGCTCGCCGGGGTCGGCCTCGGGCGGGAGCTCCGACACCACCTCGAGAGACACCGCGAGCACGTCGTCCGAGAGCCTCGCGCCGTGCGCGGCGAGCGCGGCACGTACGGGCTCGGGCCCCGCGACGCGGAGGACGATCCGATCGGCGAGCTCGAGCTTCGCGTCTTTTCGTGCATTCTGCACACGATTCGTGAGCTCGCGGACGAGGCCGAGCTCTCGGAGCTCGTCGTCGAGGCGCGTGTCGAGCGCGACCACCCCGAGGCGCCCGCCCGCCGCCGAGAAGCCCTCGCGCGTGTCGAACGCCACCTCGAGGTCCTCGATGGAGAGCGTGACGCCGTCGAACGTCGACGACCCGGTCGCGCGCACCTCGGCGAGGAGCTTCGCGGCCTCGCCCGAGGGCAAATCTCCCAACGATTTCTTGAGCTTCTGCGCCTCTTTGCCGAGCCCGCGCTGCCCGAGCGTGCGGAAGTTCGGCTTGAGGCGGTAGGTGACGAACGTGTCGACGTCGGCCCCCGCGACGAACGCGAGCCCGAGCACGTTGAGCTCGTCTTTGATCATGCCCTCGGCGGCCGCGAGCCCCTCGCGGAGCACGTCGTCCGAGAGGACCACGTGGGCCGTGCGGAGCGGTTGGCGCACCTTCGCCTTGGCCTGCGTGCGCACCTGGAGCCCGAGGCTCACGAGCTCGCGCACGGCGTCCATCTTCCGCACGAGGGCTGCGTCGACGAGGGACGTGTCCGCCGTCGGCCAGTCGACGAGGTGCACGCTCTCGGCGGCCCCTGGCGCGCGGCAGCCCACGACCAGGTTTTGGTAGATCGACTCGGCCATGAACGGCACGAACGGCGCGAGCATCTTCGCGAGGCCGACGAGCACCTCGTAGAGCGTGGCGTAGGCCGCGCGTTTGTCGTCGTCCCAGGTGGAGCGCCAGAAGCGCTCGCGCGACCTCCGGACGTACCAGTTCGAGAGGCCGTCCACGAGCTCCGTGACGTGGCCCGTGGCGCCGTGGACGTCGTACCCGTCGAGGCACGCCGTGACCTTCGCGAGCGTGTCGTGGAAGAGGCTCGAGATCCAGCGATCCAGCTCCGGCCGGTCCTTCGGGAGGGGCGCCGCGATCGTGGGATCGAACCCGTCGATGTTCGCGTAGAGCACGAAGAACGAGACCACGTTGCGGAGGCGGACGAGCGTCTCCTTTTGGGTCGCGCGGACGTTCGAGAGCGAGTGGCGCGTGGCGTTCCACGGCGGGTTCGACGCATAGAAGAACCACCGGAAGGCGTCCGCACCCGGGGCCGAGGCGCTCGGATCTTGCACGGTGACACGCTCGTTCGTGGGCAAGGTCGGGACGTCGATGACCTTGATGGCCTGCTCCTTCGCGGGCACGACCCCGAGCGCCGTGGCGTCGCTCGGTGAGAGCACGATGGCGCGCCGCCGTAGCTTTTTGTGCACGCGGAGCTCCAAGGTGAGCGTGGCGCTCCCCTCGCGCGACACCGAGACCTTGGCGCCCTCTTGGAGATCGAGGCCCTCGAGGTCCTCGCGGCAGACGAGCGCCGTCCCCGGCTTCGGGGCCTCCTCGGCCTTCCCGTCGGCCACCAAGAAGTCCATCTTCACGTCGTCGAAGATGACCTCGGGCGGGGTGTAGTTCCCCTTCGATTTGGACTCCTTCTTCCCCTCCTTGTCGGTCACGTGCCCGAGCACGATGCACGTTTTGTAGGGGTGAGGCAGCGTCTCTTCGGGGAGACCGAGCGACCTGCGGGTCTCGGCGTCGAAGACGAGCGTCGAGATCATGAGCAGCGAGTAGAACCACCCGCGGGTCTGATCGATCGCCTCCGAGATGAAGTCCGCGGGGAAGCTCTTCTTGAAAGCCTCCGCGCCCTGGTGCGGGAAGCCCCACTGCGCGAAGGGCATGCAGCCCGAGTCGAACCAGCAGTCGATGACCTCGGGGACGCGGCGGTAGGTGCCCTCTTCGCCCGGGTTCTGCCAGGTCACGTCGTCGATCCACGGCTTGTGCACGACGAGGTCGTCCGAGAGCGTCGGATCGGCGCGCTTCGCGTCTTCGAACATCTTGAAAGCGTTCGGATTTTTGGCCTTGATGGCGGCGACGCTCGAGGGCGCTTCCATCTTGCCCGTCACGTCGTTCACCCAGACGTTGAGCGGCGTGCCCCAGTAGCGCTCGCGCGAGAGGGCCCAGTCGACGTTGTTGTCGAGGAAGTCGCCGAAGCGTCCGTCTTTGATGTGGGGAGGGAACCAGGTGATGGCCTGGTTGTTCTCCTTCGCCTTCTCGATGAGGCTCGTCGTGCGGATGTACCAGGCGGGGCGCGCGAACTGGATGAGCGGATCGGTGTCGGCGCGCCAGCAGAACGGGTAGTCGTGCCGGTAGGTCTCCGCGTGGACGAGCCGCCCGCGCCCCTTGAGCTCGGCGAGGATGTCCTTGTCGCAGTCTTTGACCCAACGGCCGGCGTAGGCCGAGAGCTCCGGACCGAAAGTGCCGTCGGGGCGGACGGCGCAGAAGAGCGGGAGGTCCTTGTACTCTGCAAGGAGCTTCCGGTGCGCCATGTGGTCGTCCTCGCCGAACGCGGGCGCGACGTGGACGATGCCGGTGCCGGTGTCGAGCGTGACGAAGTCGGCCGTGAGGATCTTCCACACGGGCGCATGCCCCTTCGCGTCGTTCGCGTAGAGGTCGAACGGCGGCACGTACGCGGTCCCCGCGAGCTCTTTCCCGAGGAGCTTCGCGAGCGGCGCGGGCGCATCGACCTTGAGCTTCTTCGCGAGCGGCTCGACGAGCGCCTCGGCCATGACGAGCTTCTTGCCCGCGAGCTCGACGACCACGTACAGGCTCTCCGCGCTCACGGCCGCGTACATGTTCGACGGGAGCGTCCACGGGGTCGTCGTCCACACGAGGAGCTCGGCGCCCTCGAGCTCGGCGCGCTGGCCGGGGGCGATCGGAAACGTCACGTAAACGCTCGGATCGTCTACGGATTTGTACCCCTGCCCCACCTCTCCCGAGGAGAGCGCCGTGCCGCCCTGAGCCCACCACCACACGACCTTGTGGCCCTGGTAGAGGAGCCCCTTTTCGAACAGGTTCGAGAGCGCCCACCACACGCTCTCCACGTAGCTCTTGTGGAAGGTGACGTAGGCCTTGTCGAGGTCGACCCAGAAGCCGACGCGCTCGGTGAGCTCCTCCCACTCCTTCGTGTAGCGGAACACGGAGGCGATGCACTTCTTCACGAAGGGCTCCACGCCGTAGGCCTCGATGGCGGCCTTGCCGTGCATGTGGAGCTCTTTTTCGACCTCGACCTCGACGGGGAGCCCGTGCGTGTCCCAGCCGGCCTTGCGCGGCACGTGGTAGCCGCGCATCGACTTGTACCGAGGGAAGAGATCCTTCACGACGCGCGTGAGCACGTGGCCGTTGTGGGGCAGGCCGTTCGCCGTGGGCGGGCCCTCGTAGAAGACCCAAGGCTTGCCGTCGCGCGTGCGCTCGAGCGATTTCTCGAACACGCCGATCTTCCGCCAGAGCGCGAGAATCTCACGCTCTTCCCGGGGGAAGTCGAGCTCGGCGGGGACCTTGGCGAAGAGCGGCTGTGTCATCGTAGCCGCGTCATAGCGCTTTTTCGGCCCGTTCCGGGCCCGAAAGTGCGCGCCAGGCTCAGGGCGGGCCGGGCACGTTCACGCGCGTCGAGTAGAGCCCCGTGCGCGCCGTGACGTAGAGCGTGCGACGGTCGGCCCCCCCGAAGGCGATGTTTGCAGGCTGCATGGGAACCGTGATCGCCCCGACGCGGGTCCCGTCCGGTTTGAAGACCTCGACGCCGACCGACGTGGCCGCGTAGAGGTTGCCCGCGTCGTCGACCGCAATGCCGTCGGGGCTCGTGCCCGTGGTCGTCACGAACGTCGCGCCGGCCCCGGTGCTCCCGTCCGCGGAGACCGCGTATTTGCGCACCGTCTTGGCGCTGGCGACCGCCACGTAGAGGGACTTCTCGTCCGGCGACAATGCGATGCCGTTGGGCTTCTCGAGCGTGTCGTCGACCACGGCGAGCGCTCCCCCGGGCGGCAGGCGGAAGACGTTCTGCTTCGGCTGGGTGTTGCCGGCGTAGTTCGGGTCGGTGAAGTACACGGTGCCGTCCGAGCGCACGATCACGTCGTTCGGAGAGTTGAGCTGGGCGCCGCCGAACATGCCCGCCGCGGTCTCCACCGTGCCGTTCGCGAGCCTCCGCGCGACGCGCTTGCCCGTGTGCTCGCACGTGTAAAGAAGCCCGTTTTTGTCGATCGCGTTGCCGTTCGCGCCCGCGCTCGGGTTGCGAAAATCGGTGGGCTCGGTCGACGGGGGCGTAAGCTGGAGGATGCGGTTGCCCTGCACGTCGCTGAAGACGAGCTTGTTCTCGGCGGGGAGCCACTGCGGACCCTCGAGGAACTGGTATCCGCCCTTCACGAGAGTCGCCGGGGCGACGCCCTGGATCGGGTCCGGGAACGAGGCCGCGTCGGGGACCGAGGTATCCGGAACGCTCCCGTCCGGCGGTGCGCTCCCATCCGGTGGCGTCGAGGTCGACGTCGAGGTCGACGTGGCGGTGGTCGTCGTGGTCGGGAGCGGGCCCGCGTCCGAGCTCTCGGCGTCGTCGGAGCAACCTTGTGCCGCGAGGGCGAACGGCACGACGAACGGGGCGAGGGCGAGGAGGGCTGCGGCGCGCGTCATGGTCGCATGGTGACACACCTCGTGCGAGGCGGCGACCTCGCAAAACAGAGGCGTTTACGGGCGTGAGGGCGCCCTGTAGGGTGCCCGCCATGAACCTCCACGACGTGACCGTGACCTCGTTCCTCAAGATGCTCGCCAACGTCGACGCGTGGCTCGACAAGGCCGAAGCCCACGCCAAGGAGCGCGGCTTCGAGGTCGACGTCCTCCTCGCCTCGCGCCTCGCCCCCGACCAGTACCCGCTCCTCCGCCAGATCCAGTCCATGTGCGACGCCGCCAAGGGCCCGGTCGCGCGCCTCGTGGGCCGCGAGCCCCCCGTGCACGCCGACAACGAGAAGACCTGGGCCGAGACCCGGGCCCGCATCAAGACGTGCGAGGAGTACCTGAAGAGCGTCACGCGCCACGACTTCCAGGGCGCCGAGGCCCGCGTCATCCCCCTGCCCTTCATGCCGGGCAAGGGCTCGCCGTCGAAGCCGTACGTGGAGGAGCTCGCCCTGCCGAACTTCTACTTCCACGCCTCGATGACGTACGCGATCCTGCGCCACAACGGCGTGCCGCTCGGCAAGGCCGACTTCATCGGCCACATGACGCTCGTCGACCTCTGAAAGCTCCCTCGAGGGGCTGCGAGTCAGATCTCGTAGCCCTCTTCGAGCAGCGCATCGAAGAAGGCGCGTGGCATGCGGAGGGGCGCCTCGGTCGCCATGCCGACACACGCGAGCTTCACGGAAGACTCGACGAGGACGACCCCGTCACGCTCGATAACCCCTCGGATCCACACGGAAAACCGGGACACGTCGGACACGTGGGACGTGACCTTGAGCAGGTCGTCGAAGCGCGCCGGGGCGCGGTAGCGTACCCTCAGATCGATCACCGGGAGGCCCGTGCCGGTCTCGCGCTCGAAGGCCGCGTAGTCGAACCCGTGCTCACGAAAGAGCTCGATCCGCCCCGCCTCGAGGAACGACAAATAGGCCGCGTGGTGGACCACGGCGGCCTTGTCGGTGTCGGCGTACCGCACCCGCATCTCGAGCGAGCCCGTGCGCGGAACGAAGCGGGCCGCGTGGGCCTTCGTGCTCACTCCGCCGACTGGGCGACGGAGGGCGCGAGCTTGCCGAGCACGAGGTCGTACGACTTGTTGAGGGTCGACACCTCCTTGAGCTCCGAGTCCTCGATCTTCACGTGGTACTGGCGCTCGATCGCGGCCACGATCTCCACGCCCATCATCGAGTCGATGCCGAGGTCCTTGAAGTGCGTGTCGTCGGGGAGCGCGTCGATCTCCGCGATCTCGCAGATGAGCGCCCGGAGCTCGTCTTTCAGGTTCTCATGGGACATGGACGTCTTCCTCTCTCGGTGGCGGTTCAGGCCGAAGCGGAGATGCGCTTCTCGACGGCCTCGAGAAGGTCTTTCACGGTCTGGAGCCCGGCGAGCGACTCGTCCGGGATCTGGATCTTGAGCTTGCGCTCCATCGCGCCGACGATCTCGAGCATGCCGAGCGAGTCGATGCCGAGCTCGCTGATGACCGTGCCCTCCGAGATGTTCTTGAACGGTTTCTCGACGACCTCGGTCGCGGTGCTCTCGAAGAGGGCCAAAAGCTCGGTGCGGTTCATCGCCATTTCTCTCTCTCGTGTCTCGTGAATCGTTGCGGGCGGAAGGTCTTTCGGGTCACACGCTGGGGGCCGGCTCGGCAGGGCCGTCTTGCACACGCTGCGCCTGGGCGAGTTGCCCCGACAGGAACATTTGTTTCGTCTTGCGACGCTGGGCTTTGCCGCTCGACGTGCGCGGCAGCGTGCCCTGCGGGACGATGACGACCTTGTACACGTTGAGCGCGAAATGACCAAGAATCGCCTGCGTTATGGCCTCGGTGAGGCCCTTCGCCTCGCTCTGGAACGCCTCGGCGCATACGACGAGCTCCTCGCCCGTGTCGCCGTCGACGCTGAACGCGACCACGTTGCCTCGGCGCACGCCGGGGAGCTCGCTCACCACCCACTCGAGATCGTTGGGGTAGAAGTTGCGACCGCGGATGATGATGAGGTCCTTCAGGCGCCCGCACACGAACACCTCGCCGTCCACCGTGTAGCCGAGGTCGCCGGTGTGGAGCCATCCGTCCTTGAAGGCCGCCGCCGTGAGCTCGGGCTCTTGGTAGTACCCTTGGCAGATGCTCGGCCCCCGCGTGACGATCTCGCCGACCTTGCGATCGGGCAGGCGATTTCCGGCCTCGTCGACGATGGCAACCTCGTGCTCGGGGAACGGCCGGCCGCAGTTCGCGAGCTCGTGCGCGTCGTCGGCGGTCGACGGGACGGCGTTCGCGTCCTCACGCTCTTTCGGGTCGATACGATCGGAGCGGAGCCCCTTCCCGAGCGGCGTGAAGGTGATGGCGAGCGTGGCCTCGGCCATGCCGTACGACGGGATGAAGCTCTTCGGATCGAACTTGGCGGGGGCGAGCTTGTCGGCGAACTCGCGGAGCGTGCGCGCTTGGATCGGCTCGGCGCCGCACCCGGTTCGGCGCATGCACGAGAGGTCCCACGCCTCCACGTCCTTCTCTTTGAGTCGCTTCGAGACGAGCTGGTAGGCGAAGTTCGGGGCGTAGGTGATCGTGCCGCGGTGTTTGTGGATCGTATCGAGCCAAATCCTCGGATTCCTTACGAAAGAAGCCGTCGGAAGGAACACGACCGGGATGTTCGTGAAGAGCGGGCCGATGACGAAGCCGATGAGGCCCATGTCGTGGAAGAGCGGGAGCCAGCTCACGCCCTTGTCGAAGGACGAGTCCTTCTCGAGGCCGTTCACCATGAAGCTCTGCGAGTTCCACGCGAGGTTCCTGTGCGTCACGACGACGCCCTTCGGCTTCGAGGTCGACCCCGAGGTGAACTGGAGGAAACAGAGGTCGTCGCCCGTGACCTTCGCATCGACCTCACCCGCCATGGGGCCTGCGAGGTCGCTCGTCGTCAGGATCCCGCCGAGCGAGTCGACCCTCTGGGCGGCAGGCTCGACGTAGGGGCGCGTCGACTCCGTCGTGAGGAGGAGCTTCGCGCCGGACGCCTTCGCGATGTGCGCGACCGTGTCGTGGTAGGTCTCGACGTTCTTGAACGAGAGCTGAGGGACCATGGGCACGGGAACGACGCCCGCGAAGATGGCTCCGAGGAAGGACAGCACGAACTCGTCCGGGTCGGGCACGACGATGGCGAGCCTGTCGCCCTTCGAAAGACCACGGGCGGCGAAGTGCGCGGCGCGGCGGCGGGCCTCTTCGCGGAGCTCCGGGAACGGGACGTGACGCTCGCTGCCATCGGACCGCACGAAGGTGAACCCGAGCGAGCTCGTGCGTGCGAGCTCGTTCACGGCATCGACCAACGTGGGCGGGACGAGGTTCGGATCCTTCATGGGCGCCGTGGGCAATACTTTGGCGCGGCCTTAGGCGCAAGGCGTCGAAACACCCTTTTTTCTGCGTAATTTGCCGCCCGGTGCGAAGCGCCATTCGCATACCGCGCGCCGCGCGCGAGCACGGACCGCCGTGCACCTCGGCCCGATATCGCGTAGCGTGGGACGCTGGAGGTCTCGGGGCATGGGTCGTACGTCGCGGGCGGTCGTGGGCTTGGGGTCGTGGGTTGCCGTCGTCGCATGCGCGGCGTGCTCGGCCGAGGCACCCGACACGTCCTTCGACGAGACCGGCGAAGAGGCGCTCGGGAGCGAGCAGGCCCCGAACATTCTCTTCCCCGGGGACCCGGCGTGCGGAGGCGGGTGCGAGAAATCGCTCGCGGGCGACGAGGTGTTCATCCCCGCGACGAACGGGAAACCGTGGGGCCAGACGTACCTCAAGGGCACCTCGACCCCGAAGACCCTCGGAGGCTACAGCTCCGGTCGGATCGCGCTGCTCCGCAGGCTCGCGCTCAAGAACGACGGAGACTGGGCGGTCATGCTCGACCCCTCGTGGGACGACGGCACGCGCGATTTCCTCGACGACGACAACCCCGCCACGCGACCGAGCGTGAAGCCGACGACGGGACCTGCGATCGTGAAGGCGTGGCTCTCGGCGCGCGCGGATCGTCGCTTCCTGCTCGTGTACTCGACGACCTCCGCCGGCTCGAAGGGCTACGCGGCGCTCACGAGCGATCCCGAGGTCGGGAGCCGCGTCCGCGCCTGCGCCGTCACGGTCGGGCACCTCGACGTCCCGAAGACCGTGGGGGCGAAGGTGATGACCCAGCCCGCCGAGTGGATCACGACCTCGTGCAAGGAGCCCGCGTGGGACTGCGCGCGCTCGGCGTTCCAGGGCAAGCAGTACCTCACGTGCGACGGGAGCACGCTGCGCAAGTGCGAGGGCGGCGTCCCGATCCCGGTGAAGCCCGAGCATCGGTGCGCGAAGGGCTGCGTCTCGGCGCCGGCCGGCACCGACGACACCTGCGCGCCCTGACGGCCCCTTCGAGAGACGCGAGCCCAAAAGCTTGCTAGGACCCGGGCCGTGAACCCGACACGTGTCTACATCACCGGGCTCGGCGTGGTGAGCTCCATCGGCCTCGGTCGCAAGGCGTTCTTCGAAGCGCTCGCCGAAGGGCGCAGCGGCGTCTCGCGCGTCGAGTCGTTCGACACCTCCAAGATCGGCCGCGAATACGGCGCCGAGGTGAAGATCTTCCACGCGCGCGATCACCTCACGGCCGCCGAGACGCGGCGCATGGGGCGCTGCTCGGCGATGGCCCTCGCCGCCGCCCGCATGGCCGTCGAGGACGCGCGCATTCGCCCGAGCCACCTCGGGGGCCCCCGAACGTCGGTCGTGCTCGGCACCACGATGGGCGAGGCCGACGTCCTCGGGGACATCGACCGCACGTGGATCGCGCGAGGCCTCTCGGCGGTGCGGAGGGCCCACCTGCCGAAGTACGGCTCGACGCTGCTCCCCATCCACCTCGCGCGCGCGTTCGGCACCGAGGGCTCCGTCGTCACCCTGCCCGCCGCCTGCGCCGCCGGAAACTACGCCATCGGCTACGGCGCCGATCTCATCCGCCAAGGGCGCGCCGACGTCGTGCTCGCCGGCGCGACCGAGATCCTCCAAGAGCTCCAATACTCCGGTTTTGCGCGGCTCGCGGCGATGGCCACGGAGCGCTGCCAGCCTTTCGACCTGAACCGGCAGGGGCTCATCGTGGGCGAGGGGGCCGCCGTGCTCGTGCTCGAGAGCGAGGCCCACGCCACCCGGCGCGGAGCGACCGCCTTCGCCGAGGTGGGTGGGTATGGTCTCACCTGCGACGGGTACCACATCACCCGTCCGCACCCCGAGGCCGTCGGGAGCATCGAGGCCATGAGGCAAGCCATCGAGCGCTCCGGCATCACGTCGGACGACATCGACTTCGTGAACGCGCACGGCACCGGGACCAAAGCGAACGACGCCGCCGAGGCGAAGGTCATGCGCGACATCTTCGGCGACCGACGCGTCCCCATCAGCAGCATGAAGAGCCTCATCGGGCACTGCATGGGCGCGGCGAGCGCGATCGAGGCCGTGGGCTGCGTCTTCACGCTCGAGACCGGGATCTACCCCCCGACGGCCGGGTACGAGACGCCGGACCCCGAGTGCGACCTCGACGTCGTCGCCAACGTGGCGCGCAAGGGCAAGGCCGACATCGTGCTCAACAACTCGCTCGCGTTCGGTGGGTACAACGCCGTCGCTTGTTTCGCTCGGCCCGGCGTGCTGCCCGCGCCGCCCGCCATGGAGGCCCTCTGATGCTCCCGCGCGCCATCACCGGCTACGGTGTCACCTCCACGTTGGGCATCGGGCGCGAGGCGTTCGTCGAGGCCCTCGGGGCGCCGAAGGCCCTCGAGCCCGAGCAGGGTCGCAAGCTCACCACGGTCGATCTCGCTAAGTACCCGAACGCGCGCGCGTTCGAGGTGCCCGGCTTCGAGCCGCAGAAATACCTCGGCGACAAGGGACTCCGAACGCTCGACAGGCTCACGAAGCTCGCCGTCGTGGCCGCGAGGCTCGCCCTCCTCGACGCGGGTCTGAAGAAGGACGGCAAGCTCGTCGTGCACCCCGAGGAGCGCGTCGGCATCGTGTGCGCGAACGCCTACGGCAGCCTCGAGGCCATCACCGAGCTGAACCGGGTCGCCAAGCTCGAAGACCCTCGCTACATCAACCCGGCCGTCTTCCCGAACACCGTGGCGAACTCCACGGCCGGGTACGTGAGCATCTGGGAGGGCCTGCGGGCGCTCAACGTCGCCATCTCCGACGGCAACTGCGGCGCGCTCGACGCGGTGGCGTGCGCCGACATCCACCTCGCGCAGAACCGCGCGGACGCCATGCTCGTCGGCGGCGTCGAGGCGATGCACGAGGCGCTCTTCCTCGCCTTCTCGCTGCTCGGGACGCTCGATCACCCCGACCACGTCCGCCGCGTCGGGCACCTCTCCCTGGCCGAAGGCGGTGCGTTCCTCGTGGTCGAGCGCGCTCGCGCAGCCCGGGAGCGTGGCGCGAAGGTGCTCGGTGAGCTCGTCGGTTACGGCACCTCGTTCGAGTCCCCCGAGGACGGCTCCACCCTGATCGGCCCCTCGGGCGACGCCCTGGGTAGGGCGGTCCTGAACGCGCTCGCCGACGCGAAGCTCGACCCGTCCGACGTGGACGTCGTCGCGTCGAGCCTCTCCGGGCTCCACCGGGCCGACGACGCAGAGCGTGTCGCGCTCGACCGCGTCTTCGGAGAGAGCATGCCGATCGCGGCGCCGAAGCTCGTGCTCGGAGAGACGCTCGGCGCGGGCGGCGCCTTCGGGCTCGCCTCGGCGCTCGCGTGGATCGGCGGGGCTCCCCCGTCGCTGATGATCTCGGGGTCGGCCCCCGAGACCGTGCGCACCGTGCTCGTCACGTCGCTCGGATTCTACGGGAACGCCTCGGCGGTCGTGGTCCGCGCCCCCGAAGCCCACTGAGCGTGCACCCGCCCGCGGACGCGGAGACCGAGCTTCCGTCGAGAGGGGTCTCCCTGTCGCGCTCGGCGACCTTCCTCCACATGGGCATGCACGACCCGACCGGCTTCACGGACGGGCGCGGCCTCGCGAAGGCGTACGTCGGCCCGGAGGGGCCCGTGACGCTGCACGTCTTCCGCGGCGAAGGGGGCGTCGTGCGGGCGCGCGCGTGGGGCCCGGGGGCGCACGCGGCCATCTCGCATGTGCCTGGGATCATTGGCCATTTCGACAACCACGAGGCGTTCGAGCCTCGCACGACGGCCATCGCTCGCCGGCTCGCGGCGGCGTCGGGGCTCAGACTCGTGCGGGTCCCGTGGGTGCTCGACGCCCTCGTGCGGACGATCCTCCAGCAGCGCGTGCGGTTCGTCGAAGCGACGCGCGCCTACCGCGGGCTCGTCGAGCGTTTCGCCCCTCTTGCCCCCGGGCCGCTCGGGCTCCGTACCGCCCCGACGGCCGAGACGTGGGCAAGCATTCCTCCGCACGAGGCAGGGAGGCTCGGGGTCGATCGCAGGCGGTTCGACACCATCCGACGCGTGGCCTCGCTCGAGCGCCATGTCGCGAAGCTCCTCCCCCTCGCCCACGAGGCCCGCTTCGACGAGGCGCGCCGCGTGCTCGAGTCGCTCCCCGGCGTGGGGCCGTGGACACGCGAGAAGCTGCTCGACGAGGCGCTCGGCGACTCCGACGCCGTGTCCACGGGCGACGTGCACCTCCCCCGGCTCGTGTGCTCGGCCCTCGAGCCCGACCGCGCCGCCCGCTACGACGACGCGCGCATGCTCGAGCTGCTCGAGCCGTGGCGCGGCCAGCGCGCGCGTGTCGTGCGGCTCGTCGTGCTCGGGCTCGGCGCCCCACGTTCGCCCTGAGGGCCCGCCGCGTGCTCTACGGCGTGGCGCGCACCGAAAGGGGCGTCGCTCGGGCCCCACATGGCCTATCCTTGCCGGAAATCCGATGCGCCTCTCCTGCCGCGTTTGCCTTCAGCTCTTCGACGCCGCCGAGTACGTCGGCGTCTCTCGGGCGACGCTCGTCGAGGGGCTGCGTGGGGACCCGAAGCGCTTCGAGGACGCCCACTCCCAGGTGACGTGGGACGAGCTCGTCGTCATGTTCGAGAACCTCTCCGCCGCCTGCAACGGCGAGCCGGAGCGCCTCCGGGAGGTCGGGCGCAGCCTCGTGCACGCGCCCACGTGGAACGCCATGCGCACGCTCACGCGAGCCATGCTCCCGCTCCGCGTCATTTACCGCGTCGGCGGCGAGTGGATCGCGCCGGCCCAGTTTCCGCACCTTCGCCTCGAGCAGCGCTTCGAGAGCGAGCACGAGATCGTGCTCGTGGGCGAGGTCCCCGAGCCCTACACCCCGTGCGTCCCGTTCTTTTACTTCTTCGAAGGCGTACTCCAAGAGATCCCCCGCCTGCTCGGGCTCCCGCGCGCGATCGTGCTCGAGTCGGAGATCCTCACGCGAAAGGTGAAGCTCAGGCTGCTCCTCCCGGAGGCTCTCCCGCTCCCGGAGCGTTTCGCCCTTCGCCTGCGGGCCCTCCTCCGCCCCGAGGATCTCGTCGCCGCGTTCGAGCAGCAGCGCCGCGAGCTCACCGACGGGCTCGTGGCGGCGCAGGCCGCGTCGCTCGAGGTGCGTCGCATCTTCGACGGGCTGCCCGACCTCGTCGTGATCCACCGCGACGGAATCCTCTTGTGGACCAACGCGATGTGCCAAAGCTCTCTCGGCTACGCGTCGCCTCGCGAGCTCATCGGTCGCCCGCTGCTCGATCTCGTCCCCGCCGAGTACCACGACCTCGTGAAGAGCCGCATGGCGAGCCCGGTCGACGGCCCGCCGTCCGAGCTCGTCGAGGTGCCGCTCTTGACCAAGTCGGGAGACGTCATCCAAGTGGAGGTCGCTCCGTCTCGGCAGGTCGTCTACGGCGGAGCCCCCGCGAGGCTCGTCGTCGGCCGCGACGTGACGGAGCGCATGCGCATGCAACGGAGCCTCGCCCTCGCCGACCGGATGGCCTCGATCGGCCTCCTCGCCGCGGGGGTCGCGCACGAGATCAACAACCCCCTCGCCTACGTCCTGAACAACGTCGAGGTCGCGCACCGCGAGCTTGGCGCCCTCGGAGAGCCCGCGCGCCGCAGCCGCGAGGCGCTCGGTGTCGCCCTCGAAGGGGTCGGTCGCATCCGCGACATCGTCGGGCAGCTCGTGAGCCTCTCGCGAACCGACGCCCCCTCGATCGGGCTCGTCGACGTGGGCGAGGTCGTGCGATCCACGGTGGCGCTCGCCTCACGCGACATCGAGAAGCGCGCGCGCATCGTCTGCGAAATCGAGCCCGTGCCCCCGGTGCTCGGCTCGTCGTCCCGCCTCGGGCAGGTGGTTTTGAACCTGCTCGTGAACGCGAGCCAAGCCATGCCCGAAGCGCAGCGCGCCGACAACGAGCTCCGTGTCGCGGTCCGGCGAACGCCCCGCGGCGGCGCCGTGGTCGAGGTGTCCGACAACGGCGTCGGCATTCCGCGGGAGCACGCGTCTCGCATCTTCGAGCCGTTCTTCACGACCAAGGGTCAGGGCGAGGGAACCGGGCTGGGCCTGGCCATAAGCCAAATGCTTGTTCACGAAGCCGGTGGAGAGATTTCTTTCTTGCCGCGGGCCCCCCGCGGGAGCACCTTCCTGGTCGAGCTGCCCCCGCTCCCCTCCTGACCCGGCCTGACCGAGGCAAAAAATCGTCGTCGAGCGTGATCGGTTCTGGGCCCACGAACCCACGGAGGTCTTGCCGTGCTCTTACGGCTAGGTAACCCATGAACGTCGCCGTCGAAGCCTCTGCTGCCCTCGCCATCGGGTTCGCGCTCCTCGTCGCGCGGGTCTCACGAAGGAGCGCCGAGCCCTCGCCCCGCCGCCCTTCGCCGACCCTCGTCGCGCAGCTCGCGCTCCAAGATTGGCTCGTCCTCGGCTACCTGGTGTCGCTCTGGCTCTTCGTCGTGCTCGGGCAGGGGCCGCGCCGCGACCTCGCCGTCCGTTGGGTCACGACCGATCTCGTGGCGTTCGTCCTGCTCGTGGTGATCGCGCGTACCCCGCGTGTGCCTCGTCTCGTCGCCGGCGTCGCGTACCGGCTCGCGTTGCCCTCGGCGGTGATGGTCACGTTCGCGCAGCTCCACTACATCCTGCCGAGCGCCCGCGACGTGTCCTACGACGCCGATATCTACGCGCTCGACAAGCGCCTCTTCGGCTTCGAGCCTGCCGAGGCGTGGGACGCCTTCGTCACGCCGGCGACGACCGAGTGGTTCTCGTTCTTCTACTATCTCTACTTCGGGATCCTGACCGTGCACGTCCTGCCGATGGCCGTCCTCGAGCGGCGCGTGCCGGTCCTCCGCGAGTTCTCGTGGGGCATTTTCTGGGTCTTCTGCATCGGCCAGATCACCTACATGGTCGTCCCCGGCTTCGGCCCTTACCGCCTCCTCGGCCCGTCGTTCGCGCACCCGCTCGAGGGCCCCACGTTCTGGCCGCTCGTGCAGAAGACCGTCGCGTCGCTCGAGGGCTCGGCGCGGACCGACATCTTCCCGAGCCTCCACACCGCGGTCCCCTCGTTTTTCACGCTCTTCGCGATTCGCCACCGCGACAAGCTGCCGTTCCGGTACACCTGGCCGCTCATGGCGTTCGTCACGGCCAACATCATCGTCGCGACGATGTTCCTCCGCTGGCACTACCTCCTCGACGTCCTCGCGGGCCTCACGCTGGCCACGAGCGCTTTCCTCACGGCGCGGTGCCTCCCGGCCAAAGAAGATGCCTATCGCGCGCGCACGGGTCGGGCGCCCGTGTGGCGACCTCTCTTCGGCCCCGAGCCCGTCGACGACACGGGCGAGGTGCCTCCGTGCCTCGGGGTCTTCGGCAAACCTAGGGCGTCCTCCGGCACATGACGGGGCGCGACACCATCGGCGTCATCGTGCTCGTGGCGGCGCTCGCCTCAGCGCGCTCGGCGCGTGCCGAGCGAGGGCCGCTCGTGCACCCTGAAGGGCCCGGCCCGGGGAACTTTCGTGTCGGCGTCGGGGCCCAGCTCGACGTGCTCCCCAAACGAGTGGCCGAGTCCGAGCAGCGTCTTTTTCCTCAGCTTTTCGCACACTTACGATTCGGCCTACCCGTCGGCTTCTCGCTCTCCGTGAGGGCCGCCGCCGTCGTCGTCAAAAACGAAGCCGAGGCGGGCGTGGTGTGGGGGAAGCGCTTCGGTCGTTTCTCGTTCGCGCTCGCCGACCACGTGGGTTTCTCGTACGGCCTGCTCACGGTGGCGGGGTTCGACGCGAGCAGCTGGTCGTTTTCCCACAAGCCCGGCGTATCGGTAGGCGCGGCCTTCGGTCCGCATCGGCTCTCCGCGGCGTTCGAGCTCCTCACGACGTTCGGGCAACGCACGCGCCTCGGGGACGCCGAGGTCGTGAGCCGGCGTGAGTTCGTCGTGTCGGGTCAGTCCATGGTCGTCACGTTCGAGACGTTGCTCGACCACGGGGGAGAGGTGCTCGTCGCGATGGGTGCGTTCTACACGCAACCCGACTACCAGGCGTGGATCGCCTTCGCCGACGAACGAAGCCGCCTCCTCTACCCGCGGTTCATGGTGGGGTATGTCTTCTGAGCTCGGCGCACCTCGAAGAACGCGCACGAGGCGCGGGCGGCTCGCGAACGTGGCGCTCGCGCTCGTCGGGCTCGTGTCGTGCTCGGGTCGCGTCCACGTCACTCACCCCGAGTTCGAGGGGGGTGGGCTGCTCGCCGGCGCTCGGCCGCTCGAACCTGCGAGCATCGCGGCGCTCTCGGGCTTCTTCTCCGCGGGCCCCTTGCCATCGCGGCTCGGACCCGAGGTCGCTCTTCGCGCGACGTCGTCGACCGTCAGCCTCTTCGGCGACCGCTCGGCGGGGTACGCGATCACACGACCGGGGTGCACGAGCGACGGGCGTCTCGTGCTCGAAGGGCACTGGCGTTACCCGCTCTCGTCGGAGACGGGCCTCGTGCGCCTCTTCGTCGGCCCGGACCGTACGGCGGCCGCTCTCTGCCGCGGTGAGCCGCCCCCGAACGACGAGCGGCTCGTGCTCCGAGGCACGACCGGTGACGAGGACCTCGCGCCCACGGAGGAGCTCGACCTCACGTTCGAGCGCCCGCTCGCGGACCTCCGCGGGAAGTTCTTCGTCGTGGGCCACCGCGGCGCGTGCCGCACCATCGACGACTGCGGCGTCTCGGAGAACAGCGTCGAGAGCATCCGCTTCGCCCCATCCATGGCCGCCGACGTGGTCGAGCTCGACGTCCAGGTCTCGGCCGACGGCGTGCCCTTCCTCTACCATGACGATGCCTTCGGGCCGAGGCTCAGCCGGGGCGCGTTCTGTCACGGCGACGTGAGCGCCTTCACGATGGCCCACGTGCGTGAGCTCTGCACGCTTCGGTACGGCGAGGCGGTCCCCACGCTCGACGAGGCGCTCGACGCGGCCCTCGCGACGCCCGAGCTCCGCGCGGTCTGGCTCGACGTGAAGCGCCCCGAGGCGATCCTCCCCGCCGCGCGAGCCGTCCGGCGAATCGAAGAAAATCGTCCCGAGTCACGCAAGGGATTTCGCGTCGTCCTCGGCCTCGGGGACGAGGCCTTGATGGACCGCTACGCCGTCGACGTCCCCGCGCGAGACGTGCCGTGCCTCGCGGAGCTCGACCCCGCCGACGTGCGCCGCTTGGGATGCATGGTGTGGGGCCCGAGGTGGACGCGAGGCCCCATGCGCCCCGACGTGGCGGCCCTTCAAGCCGAAGGGAAACAGGTGGCGTTCTGGACGATCGACGAGCCGGAGTACATCGGCGTCTTCCTCGACAAAGCGCTCCCGAACGCGATCGTCACGAACCGTCACGGGCTCGTGTTCCTATTGGCCCAACGCCGCGCCGCATCCCTCGCGACGCTCGAGCCCCTTCGCCCATGAGGGGAGCCTTCGTCTCGTCGCTCGTCGTCGCGCTGCTCGCGTCCCCCTCGGTGGCAGCGGCCGAGAGCCCGCGGCACGCCGTCACGCTCGGCGCCGAGCTCTCCCTCGCGCGCATGGTGTCGCCCGAGGGCCCGATGGGCGAGCTCGACAGGACCAACGGTGGCCTCGGGTACGCGTTCACCGCGGCCTACCGCTCCCCCTACCCCCTCTCTCCGTTCTTCGAGCTCACGTACCTGCCGCTCTTCGCCGCGGAGGCCTCGACGCGAACGGGGAGCATCGTCCGGAGCCGCAGCCGGCTCTTCGGCGGCGCGCTCGGCCTCGGCCTCGCGATCGTCGACGGGGTGGAGGTGCGCGGGGGGCTCGGCCTGTTCGACTTCGCCGTCACGTCGGTCCTCGGCTCCGCCACGGCAGACGCCCACGAGCTCGACATGGGCTATCTCCTCGGGCTCTCGGCGACGTTTTTCGATCGAGGGCGAATCCGCATGGGGTTCGACTTCCGGGCGGGCCTCGTCACGGACGCGGAGACGGCCTTTTTGTCGCTCGGAATCGTCACCACGTTCGACGCCCTGACGTGGGGAGCCCGCCTACCCTCACCTACCCCACCGTCGGCTCGCTTCGATGGATCAGCGGCTCGGCCCCGATGACCGAACGAAGAGCGATCGTCGTAGGCGACACCCAGGCGACCCTGCTCGTCGAGCGGCTCGTGGGGCGAGAGCACTGCCCCCACGTGCGCCGTCGCCTCTTCCGAGAGCTCGCGCACGAAGACGGAGAGCTCGCCCTCTTCCTCGGCGACGTCGTCGCGTACGACGCGCCCCATCATTGGCAGCGCATCGACCCGCTGCTCGACCGCCTGCGAGCTCGGGGCGTCGCGCTCGCCGCGGCGGTCGGCAACCACGACGTCTTCCCCGTGCCACGCCGAGGCATAGCCTCTCTCGCCCGGCGGGGGCTCGTCCCGCCGCATCGAACGTACCAAGAGCGCGACGTCGGCAACGTCCGCTTCGTCGTGCTCGACTCGAACCGGAGGGTGCTCGGGGAACGGGCGTGGGCTCAACAGGTCGCGTGGCTCCGCGAGCGCGTCGCGGCCTCCGAGGCGAGCGCCGACGTGCGCGCGCTCGTCTTCGTGACGCACCATCCGCCGTGGACGAACAGCCTCCGCGCGACCGACTCCGAAGGCACCTTGCTCCCCTTCGTGGAGGCCTTCGAACGGTCGACGAAGGCCTCGGTGTGGCTCTCCGGTCACGTCCACGCCTACGAGCGATTCGCCTTCGGAACCAAGACCCTCGTCGTCTCGGGGAGCACGGGCTCTCCGCGCATGCGCCTCCTCGAAGGCGCCGAGGCGCGCCACGCGGACCGAGCGGGGCTCGGCTCCCCGGGCCCGTTCGCTTGGCTGCGCGTGCACGTGGCGGAGGACCACGCGAACGCCGCGCTCGTGGGGTTCTTCGACGAACGAGAAGAGGCCCGCGTGCTCGACACGTTCGCGATTTGAGACCGATCCTACTTGGCGACGAGCCGGAACGTCACTTGGAGCTCGACGCCGCTCGGGGTGGCCGCACAGCGCGCCGTGCGCAGCGATCCATCGAACATCGCGGCCTCGAGACGAACGGCACAGCCACCGATGACGTCGTCGGAGTCGTAGTCGTCGTCCCAGAGCTCCAGCGAGAACGAGTTCAAGAGCTCGCGCGCCGGCACGTCGCGGAGGAGGGTCTCCGCCCACTGGGGCGCCGCCGTGTCCGTGAGGAGGCGCGTCGTCCCGGAGTGAGACGCCGCGCCAAGCGACGAGAACGCCTTCCCATACGGGTCCGGGAGCCCTCCGAAGGGGTCCCACGCGGCGCCTTGTTTGTTGAGCACCGGCACCACGGCAGACTGAAGCACGACGTCGAAGAGGGCGTTCGTGTCGAGCGCACAGCCCGTCGCGGAGCACGTGCGCCCCTTGCCACAGTCGACACACGCGTTCCCCGCCTTGCCACACGCCGAGCCCGACGTGCCCCCGAGGCAGGTCGACCCCGCGCAGCAGCCCGCGCACGTGGCCTTGCACGACGTGTCGACGCACGAGCCCTCGCTGCAGACGAACGAGCTCCCACACGCCGTGCACGCGAGGCCTCCTTTGCCACACGCCCCCTTCTCGTTGCCCTCGACGCACGTGTTCCCGGCGCAGCACCCGGCGCACGTGTCCGGCCCGCAAGGGACCTTGCAGGCCGAGGCCTCGCAGGTCGCGGTGCCGGTGCAGGTCTCGCACGTTCCCCCACCTTTCCCGCACGCGTCCTTTCCGGTGCCGGCCAAGCAGAGGTCGTCGCGGCAGCAGCCCGCGCAGTTCCCGGGTGTGCACGTCACCACGATCGCGCCACCGTCGGGCGCCCGCTTCGTCTCGCCCTCTTCGAAGAGGCCGCGCACGAGGCACTCGGCCGACTCGCTCGCGAGCCCCTGCATTCCGCGCTTCGTCGCGTCGAGCGCGCACGCCGAGAACCCGAGCTGACAGCCCTCGAGCGACGCGCAGTCCGCGACCACGCGCGCCGAGGCGGTGTCGGCGTACGGGAGGAGCGGAGCGCCCGGCCCCCCTTGGCTCGACGGGGTCTGCGGGGAGAAGAACGAGGCCTGGCAGTCGCTCTGCCCCTTCGCGCACGTGCCGCAGTACGCGTCGCGGATCGCGTCCTTCGCAGAGCTCCTCGGGAGATCGACGAGGGCCTTCGAGAGGCACACGTCGGCGCAGCGCCCCGAGAGAAAACAGTCGGTCGCCCGCTGCATCGCCGCCTGCGTGAGATTCTCCGCGACTCCGCCGCAGTCCCGTCGGAGCGTGTCCTCGCACCCGCCTTGGCACTTCGCGGCGACGCCCCCCATCGCCTCGCAGAACGCGTCGACCGGGGTCTTCTCGACGATCTCCTCGGCGCTGCACGCCGCCGCCACCAGGGCGACGAGACCTACGGACAGGGTGGCGGCGAGACCTTGGCGAGCCATGACGGCACTGTAGCCGACCTCCGCACACCGTGCCGGTTTCGCGTGGTTTTCGGGCTGCACCCGAAGGGCCCGAATCCACGAGGCACGCCGGGCTCTCGTGGTAGCCTTTCGAGCCGAACACGATGGTAAGGCGCAAGGTCTCCCTCGACGGAGAGAGTGAAGGTCGTGCATCGGGTGGGGCGGCGGTGGACGCCGCGCCGAGCACCGAGGTGGTCGAGCTCTTTTTCAACGGAGGCATCGTCTTCCACGAGGTCGCGTTCCCGGCTGGGCTGCCCGACGTGGTCGCCGGGTTCGTGCGTATGCAGGCCCCGCAGACCACACCGGGGACCGAGGCGTGGTCCATTCGAAGGGCCCAGCCCGGCGAGGACCCGGACGTCGAGGTGTCGTCGCACGACGCACTCTCCGATCTCCAGGCGCGATGGCTCCCCGTCCCTACGCAGCTCTCCTGTCCGTTCGCGGTCCAGATCTTCCTCTCCCAGGAGGGCTCCTCCGTGCGCGGTATCTTGGCCGTCGACACGCTCGAACGCCAAGGCTCGCGAGGGCGCGCGCTCGACGCCACCCTCGACGAGGGGCGACCGTTCCGCCCCCTCGATCGCACCGAAATCGCTGGATTTCTGGACCTCCCCGAGGCCCGCGATTTCGTCCGCCGCCTCGAACGAACCGGCATCGACAAACCGCTCTTCAAGCTCGCTGCCCTGCTCGACGTGCTCGCGCCGCGCCTGCCGAAGCTCCACTTCACGAGCGTCTCGAACCGCGTGCCCCTCCCGGTCTCGCTCGTGCTCGACTTCGGCAACTCGCGGTCGTCGGCGCTGCTCGTAGAGGCGCGCGACCGCGGCATGTTCGCGCTGCCCCTCGTGATGCGGAACCTCGGGAGCCCCTTCTCGGTCGACGAAGAGTGCTTCGACTCCCGCGTGACCTTCCTCCCGAGCCCGTTCGATCGGGCGGTCTCCACGGTCGCGACGGGCGACGGCTTCGGGTGGCCCTCGATCGCGCGCCTCGGCCGCGAGGCCCTCGACCGCGCCCTCGAGACGCCCCACAGGTACGCCTGCTCGATCTCGGGCCCCAAGCGTTACCTCTGGGATCACCGCCCGACGGAAGATCTCTGGTTTTTCGCCGATCGAAAGGGGGACGAGTACCGGACGATCTTCGGCAAGCTCCTGAAGTACATCCCGGAAGAGTCGGGGGGACTTTATCTCCGCGAGGACGGTCCTCAGACCCCCGTCGACCCCCGGTACGCGCCGCGCACCATGATGCTCTTCGCGATCGTCGAGATCCTGTGCCAGGCCTACGCGCAGGTCGGCTCGCCCGGGTACCGGAAGTTCCAGGGCAAAGAGGCGAACCCGCGGGTCCTCCGCTCGCTCGTGCTCACCTACCCGTCGGCGATGCGGAAGGAAGAGCGCTCCGTCTACGACACGCTCGTGAGGAACGCGGTCATCCTGGCCTGCCACCTCCTCGGCATCCCACCCGAGCACCGTCCGAACGTGACCGCCGAGGGCGCGTTCGAGCCGTTCCTCTTCACCGACGAGGCCCTCGCGGCGCAGATGGTCTACGTCTACCAAGAGGCGACGCAGACCTTCTCGGGGAGCATGGAGGAGCTCGTCCAGATCTACGGGCGAAAGGCCGGCCACCTCCGCATCGCCTCGATCGACATCGGCGGCGGGACGAGCGACGTCATGGTGGCCGAGTACGAGGACAAGCTCCCCGGCGCCGGCACGGCCCTCCGGATCACGAAGCTCTTCCAAGACGGGATAAACGTCGCAGGCGACGAGATTTGCCGAGCGATCGTAGCCGACGTGATCTTCGACCAGGTGCTCGCGCAGCTCCCCTCTCACGACGCTCGGGCGAAGATGGTCCACCTCTTCGGCGAGGGCGACGCGGGCCATGGCTCGTCGTGGAAGACACTGCGAGGCAAGCTCGTGCCCTACCTGTGGATGCCACTCGCGCGGTGCCTCTGGGCGCTCGCCGAGGGGCGGACCCCCGAGGGCTTCTCGGCCGAACGCGCGTACTTCGTGCCGGAGGTGCTCGAGGCCTTCGGGATGCCGGCGCCATCGCCCTTCGTGCTCGCCGAGGCCGACGCGTTCCTCGGCAAGACGGTGCCGGGCTTCCCGGGGCTCACGAACCTCTTTCTGCGCCTCGACCGCGACGTCGTCGAAAAGACCATCGTGCGTGTGCTTCGGGAGCCGATGCGGCGTTACGCGGACATCCTCGCCCAGTTCGACGTCGACCTCGTGGTGCTCGCGGGTCGCTCGGCGCGCCTCGCGTGCGTGCGCGACCTCTTCGTCGCCGAGATGCCCGTCTCCCCCCCTCGCATCAAGACGATGGCGAGCTTCCGCGTCGGCGAGTGGTACCCGTCGAAATGGAAAGATCAGGGCACCATCAAGGACCCGAAGTCGACCGTCGCGGCCGGCGCCGCGATCCTCCACCTCGCGAGCCGGAACATGCTCCCGGGGTTCCTCATCGACACCATCGAGGACGCCAAAGAGACCCCGATCTTCGGCCTCTACCAAGACAACGAGCCCCACATCGCAAAAGAGAACGAGCTCTTCCCCGAAGGGTCCCAAACGGGTCAAAAGGCGCGCAGCAAGGCCTTCGCGTACACGAACGGGATGCGCATCGGCTTCCGCAACGTGGCCTCCCAGGAGATGGACGGTATCCCGATCTTCGAGGTGCGCCCCCAGAGCCCCGAGGTCGAGGCCGCCCTCCTCGAGGACCGCGTGCTGCTCGAGTTTTCGCGCGGGGACGCCGGGCAAATCACCATCGCGAAGGTCACGTCCCAGCGGGGCGCCTACGCGTTCGAGCCGACCGACTTCTACCTCGCCCTGAAGACCATCGCCCAAGACCGCTACTGGACCGACACGGGCGTCTTCGCCGACCGCGCGAGGTACACGTGAGCGATCCGATCGTTCGGACGATCCTCGGGCACCTCGAGGCGGCCCTCGTGTCGCGCGAGCGAGAGCTCCGCCGCGACCTCGCAGGGCTCACCACGCCGACACCGAGCCCGAGCGCTCCCGCCGCCCCGGCTCCGGGCGGCGCCGAGGCCGACGTGCTCTCCCGTGTGACGCTCTCCGACATCCTCGACGAGGGCATCCTCGGGGCCCGACCGACGGACAAATCCTTCCCGCTGCGCCTCTTGCTCGGCGCCATGGCCGAGCACGTGACGTCCCAGAAGAACCCGCGCGCGAGAGAGGCCGCGTTCGTCCTCTCGAACGCGCTAAACCTGTATTTTCGTGCGGATCTCGACGAAGAGGCGAAAATCCGAGTCGGCTACGAGACGAGCCGCACGTACTACGCGTTCGCCGCGGCGGCCGGCCTCGAGAGAGATCTCGTGGCCCGAGCATCTCCCCTCCTCGCGGCCTTGCTCGGTACCGAGCTCGAACGCGTGAAGCTCGAGGCGACCGACCACGTCTCCGTGTTCGACTCGCAGCTCCACGAAAGGGAGCGAGGCAGCGATCCCCATGGCTCGCGCATCGTCTCTCGCGGGAGCTTCCTCGTGAGGGTCTCGGCAACAGGAATGGTTCGTATGAAGGCGCAGGTGCGTACGTGAGCGACAAAGACACGACCTGGCTCCCGAACCTCGTCGGGGGCGTCTCGATCTGGAAGCTCGCGCCCGACCTCAACGAAGAGAAGTTCTTCGGGGGCCGCCTGCTCGTGCCCGAGACCGAAGGCTCGGAGAGCCTCCCCTCGACCGTCCGCTGGAACCTCGCGGGCCTCGTGCCCCTCTCGGAGGCGCGCGCGAAGCACCCGGCCGAGTGCGAGGCCGCCGTGGGAGAGCTCCGAGCCTGCCTGGAACGGGCCGCCAAGGCCTTCGCGAAAGAGGACAGCGGGTACTACCGGTACCGCGAAGCGCTCACGGTCCCGTCGCTCGAGGCCGAGGGCGTCGAGAACTACTTCTACTCGCCGACGGACCGCAGGCTGTACGTGATCAACTGGGGCGCGACGCCCCGCACGCTCGCCGGACAGAAGGAATTTCTTTTTGGGTACGCGGATTTCGGCAAGGTCTTTGGCGCGGCGGCCGCGGGTGCGAGCGCACCGACCGCCGCCGGAGCGGGCGCCGAGAAAGCGGGCGACAAGCCGACCGAGGACACGAAGAAGGCCGACGAGCCGAAGCGCGACGAGGGCGAAAAGCGCCCAGCGTGGGTGTACGTGCTCGCCGCGCTCGGATTCTTGCTCGTGCTGCTCGCCCTGCTCGCGCTCCTCAAGACCTGCAACGACGAAAAGAACGCCGACGCCGGCGCCGACGCGAACGCCCTCGAGGCCAGCACCGACGCGAACGCCCTCGAGGCCAGCACCGACGCGAACACCCTCGAGGCCAGCACCGACGCCATGGCCGACGCGGCGAAGGACGCGGGGGACGCCTCCGCCGACGCGAGCGATGCGGGAGACGCCTCCGCCGACGCCTCGGACGGCGGAAAGGACGGCGGAAAGGACGCGGGCCCCGACGGCGGCAAGAAACCCAAAGGAAAGACCGGGTTCGACGACGACGCCTCCTTCAAGGGCGGAAAGGTCACCGTGAAGGGCGGCGGCGGTGGCGGCGGTGGCGGTGGCGGCGGCGGTACGGTGAAGATCACCGTGTCGCCGGGACCGAGCGGCGGCTCGCAGACAGGTCCGCACAGGCGGCACGACCACCCACAGGCCGTGGCGTGGCGCATCGTCCACGGCGAGGACCGTGTTTCGCGAACGGAAGAGGCCGGCAAGCGCTTCGACGTCTATCTCCACAAGGGAGAGTCGTTCGACGGCGTCGAGGTCGAGTACCAAAGCGACGACGGGGAGTGGCACCCGCATTGACTTCCGGAGCAGTCAAGTGAACGGCATCGAGACCCTCGACACGTGCATCCGCGACGCGCTCTCCCACGTGAGCGGCCGCGAATCGTCCACCGAAGCCACCGTGCTGCGCGATCTCTCGCTCCGCATGCGCCGGCTAAGGCGCGCTTGGGGTCGCCCTCAGGCCGTCGGGCTCTTCGGCCCGTCGCAGGCGGGCAAGTCGTTCCTCGTGGGGGCCCTTCTGTCTCACGAGCTCGGCAGCTTGAAGGTGCTCTCGCGCGACCGCGAGCTCGATTTTTTGAGGGAGATCAACCCGGCCAAAGGCGTCGAGTCGACGGGCGTCGTCACGCGCTTCTCGACCGGGCGCGCCCCCGACCTCGCGCGCGGGGACTTCCACTGCAGGCTCCTCACGCTGGACGTGATGGTCGAGTCCTTGGCGACCGGCTTCCTCGTCGAGTGCACGGCGCCACCGATCGATCTCGAGCGCATCGATCGCACGCTGCTCGCGGCGCGGCAGCAAGGGGGAACGCCGGTCGGACCGCATTTCGCGGACGCATGGGACACGGCGTTTCACGGCCTCACGAAGAAGTACCAAGACAAGCACCCCTACTTGAACGAGCTCCGTCGGCACGTCGCGCTCCGCGACGGGGCCTGGAAGAAGGACGTGCGCACCCTCGGAGGGTGGCTCTTCGTCTACTCGCTCCTCTGGGGAGGCCCGGGGTACGCAAAGGACATGGACGCGCTGGCGGCCCGCCTCCTCGCCGGCCTCGAGGCCCTGTCCCACTCCGAGAACGTCGAGCTCCAGATCGCGCACGTGCGCGCCGCGAGCGACGCCTCGAGCCTGCTCGACGCCTCGTGCTTGAACGCGATCGGACAACCGTCGTCGGGCCAAATCTCGGTCTACGCGCAGGAGGCGCGGCGCGAGGTCACCATCGAGGCGGCCGTGCTGGCGGCGCTCGTCGCCGAGGTGCGCCTCGGCCTGCGCCCGGTGCCGGGCTCCCTCCTCGATTGCGCCGATATCCTCGACTTTCCCGGCGGAAGGGCGCTGAAGGGCATCAACGGCTTCGGGCCCGACGAGCTCAACACGGGCCGCCTCGAGCACGCGATCGAGGTGTACAAACGTGGGAAGCTCACCTTCCTCTTCGAGCAGTACGCGCACGACCGCGAGATCACGGCGCTCGTGCTCTGCTCGCCCGGCCCCACGAAGCCCGAGGCCATCCAGCTCCAGAGCCAGGTCGAGCGTTGGCTCGAGATTCGATACGGCGCGCCCACGCCCACGTCCGCGACGGAGATCGAGTCCCCGAGCCTCTTCTTGGCGCTCACCAAGTTCGACATGTCGCTCGGCGCGCTCCGGAGCGACAACGCCAAGGACCGCTGGGACTCACGCGTGCAGGAGGCCTGCATGGACTTCTGGTCCCGCGGGCAGTCGTCGTGGGTGCACGCCTTCGGCCAAAAGGGCCGCGCGTTCGACAACCTCTATTGGATCCGGAACCCGTACGCGGATCAGATGCTGACGCTGAAACCCGGAGATCCCGACTACGAGGTGGTGAAGGACGGCTACTTCGCCTCGCGGGCGGTCTCGAGGTTCATCCGCGACCCGGAGGAGAAGTGGAACGCGGTCGAGGGCTCCGACCCGCAGAGCGGGATGCCGAAGAGCGGCGTACCCTTGCTCGCCGCCCGCATGCGCCAGAAGCTCACCGACGACGTGAAGAAGCGCGAGCTCCTCGAGGAGGCCGAGAGCCTGAAGAACGAGCTCCGAAGCGTGCTCGTGTCGCTCACCCCCTCCCGCGACGAGGAAGAGGCACGCGCGCGCCTACGCGAAGAGGCCAAGGTGCTCGTCGCGGCCATCGAGCGCGAGATGGGCAAACGCTGCAGCGGCGCGGTGTTCGGCGAGCTCTTGGCCCTCTTGACGGTGCCCATCGGCGACCTGGAGCGCGAGGTGCGTGCGGTCGTCTCCGAGGTCTCCGCCATGAGCATCAAGGCGAGCGACAAGGTCAAGAAGGTGCTCGTCCACGTCCTCAAGTTCTGGCAAAGGCGCGCGAGCGAGAGCCTCCGAACGACCCGCCTCGAGCTCCCCCAGGCGCAGCTCGAGACGTTCCTCCGCCAAGTGTTCACGTCGAGGCTGCTCCTTCCCATCCTCGGGACGGCCATTTTTCCCTATTTTTCTCGCACGCAGGTCGACACCGCGCTGGTCGCGGCGATCGTCGAGGTGAAGGTCTGCGACTTCTTGCTCACCCTCGGGGTCGAGCGCCCGCGGACGACGCCGGAGCTCCCGGTGAAGCTCTCGTTCGCGGAAGAGGCGACCCGAGAGACCGCCGAGACGATCGACTGGGGCGACGTCGACTTCGACGACGCGCCCAAGACCGAGCGCGCCGGGAGCGTCGCGATCGTCTTCGCCGGCCGAAAGTATTTCGACACCTGGGCCACCGGTCTGGGCGAGTTCTACCTCCGCTCGGGCGGGGCGAAGAGCAGCACCGACGTCGACGGCGCCGATACGGCGGCCCTCGTACGCATCCTGAAGACCGTGGAAGGCACGAATGTCCACGAAGCCGGACGCTGAGGTCGAGACCGGCACGAGCGACGAGGACGAGGACGAGCTCCTCGACCTCTCGCGCGCCACGGTGGAGGCGCTCTCGTCCGCGGGCGACGTCGAAGGCCTCGTCGCGCTCGCCCGAGCCGCGCGCGCGGGCTCCCACGGACGAACGAAGGACATGAAGGTGGCGTTCGAGGCGTACCGCGCGGCGGGCGACGCCGGGCACGCGGAGTCCGACTTCGCCGCAGCGCTCTTCTGCATGACCGGCACCGGCACCACGAAAGACCTCAAAGAGGCCGCGTCACGCCTCCGACGCGCGGCCGACGCGGGGCACGTCGATGCCAAGGTAACTCTCGGTAACTTCTACGATTTGGGTCTCCACTTCGCCAAAGACGGGGAGAAGGCCGACGTGTGGTACCGGAGCGCGGCGAGGGCCGCGAAGATCGAGCACTCGATGGGCTCGACCGAGGCGACACGGGCCCTCGCCGCGCTCGGTTCGACCCGCCACACCGAGCTCCTCGCGGCGGTACCGAGCGCCGATCCGGACGAGCTCACCGCGGCGAGGAAACGCGCGCGCCTGCGCGGAGGGAGCCTGCAAAGCCCACAGGAGGCCGCTGCGCCGCGAAGCCCGACACAGGGCGCCGCGAAGCCCGAGGACACGTCCGCACCGCTCGGAGCGCCGCGGCCCGCGAGCGAGGACGACGCCACGAAGGCGAAGCTCGCGACCCTCGAGAAGGACGCGAAGCTCCCGTCCAAGGTCACGGCGCGCGCAGGCGCAGGCGCCTTCCTCTACGCCTTGCTCTTCACCGCGACGGCGTTCGGCGCGGCGTTCGCAGCCGAAGCGGGGGCCCGCGAGCTCGTCGCCCACGGCAAGCCCATCCCCGTCGTGGGCGCCCGTATCGAGCTCGTGTTCCCCATTCTCTTCGGGGCGATCTCGCTGCTCCCGCAGCTCCTCGTGTACAAGGCCGTGACGGTCGTGCGCAGCGCGGTCGTTGCGGCGCTCGGCTTCGGCGCCGGCTGGGTGCTCTACGGGACCGGCAAGCTCGCCATCGGCGATGCTCGGCTCTCCCAAGCCATCGCGTTCGCCGGCGCGGCCTTCCTCACGAGCCTGCTCCTTCAGGGGCTCCTGGGCGGAGCCAAAGGTGGCGATCCGATCGTGTCGAAGGTGCCTCGGCGCCAGGGGAAGTAGCCGCCCGAAGGCTCACTTCGAGCTGCTTCCGCCGGAGCCGAGGGAGTCGCTCTTGACGTCGTCCGAGGGGAAGCCACCCTTGGGCGAGGCCCCCTTCTTCCCGAAGGGCGCCGACGGCTTCTGCACGTTGCTCGGCCCGAACGAGCCCGAGGGGGCCGGGGGGGGCGGCGTCGGGACGGCCGTCGGATCTCCCTTCGCCTTGGTCGGCGGCGCCATCTTGGAGGTCGGCACGGGCTCCGGCACGGGCGGCGGCGCGAGCTTGTCCTCCGCGGCCTTCCGCGCACGCTGAACGGCCTCGGAGAGATCGCCCTTCGGGTCGAGCCCCTTCGCCTCGTCGAGCAGGTCGAGGCACGGCCGCAGCTCTCCTGCGTCGCACTTCTCGAACGCCTCGCGGCGCTTCTGCTCGGCCACTTCCTGCGGGAGCGGCGCGCGCACGCTCGGCGCGGGGGGCACGTCTTTGGCGATGTCGTCCTTCTTGCGCCCCAGCGCGTAGAGGGCGAGCAACGCGGCGACGATCCCGAGCGCCACGAGCGCGGCCGTCTGCCCCGACCATCGCTCGCGGAAGTACTCGCGGAGGCGGCTCACCCGCTTCCTCACGCGCGGCGCGGGGACGTTCGACTCCTCGGCGATGGTCTCGAGCGTCTCTCCGTCCGCCTCGCGAAGCATCCATTGCAGCGTCTCTTCGGCGTTCTCGCCGGCCGGGAGCTCCCGCTTCGCCCAACGGAGGAGGTCGAGCTCGTCGTAGGCGGGCTTTTCGCGGTCGTCGGCCACGTCGGGGAGCTCGTCGGCCATGCGTCGACGGCGCCGAAAGTGGTCGACCACCTTGTGCCGCGCCACCCCCCACACCCACCGACGGAGGCCGTCCGGGTCGTCGGCGCTCTTGCCGGACGCGAACGCCTCCGCGATGGCCGACTGGACGATGTCCTCGGCGTCGCTCTCGGGGACACGCCTTCGGACCATGCGCGCGAGGGCCTCCCGAAACCGCGAGTCCTCGAGGGGATGACGGGAGCGGTCTTTCGAGGCGGCATCCATGGGGCTCGGGGAGAGCATCGCACGCATTCGCATCGGTGGGTCGTCGCGCGTACGCCGGAGAGTGTGACCACACGTGTGTCGATTTCTCTATTCCTCAGTACTTTCGGGAACATAGATACCCCTCTTGAGGCGCACGTAGCCCGCCCCGGCCGCCCCGAGCGGCAGCACCCCGACCACCCGAAACCGGGTCCGGACGAGCTCGGAGCCGAGCAGCCGAGCCTCGACCCCCCGAACCCCGGGCAGCGTCTCGACCCTCGCCCCTTCGGGCGGGGACGCCGCGAGCGACGTCGTGTAGACGAGCAGCTCGTCGACGTCCCGATCGAGGAGCACTCGAGGAGCAACCGCCTTCGACGTGTGCCCGCCGCGGAGGGCCGCGATCTCCGGGTCCGTGAGGCCAGCGAGGTCGACGATGGGCGCCTCGGTGGCCGCGGACACCCAGCCGATGTCGAGCGCCGCGATCGCCTTCGTGGCACGCAGCGCCGGACGTGCCGCCTCGACCAGCGCGAGGCGGTCGTGCATGACCTGGCGGCCGGTCGGACCGCGGGCGACGAACATGGCGACGCCGAGGGCCGCGGCGAAGAGGATGCGGAGCGCACCGCCGCGGGAAGAGCCTCCGAGCTCGGCCGCGGCGACGAGCGCGACAGGGACGATCGGGACGAAGAGGCGAGCGTACGGCATCCAGTCCCCACCGACCGCGACGATCACGACGAGGTGGACGAAGACCGCGATACCCGACGCCGCGGCGAGCCGTCGTTCTTTCGAGGTCGATCCTAGCCCGCGGACGATCGCGACGGGAGCGAGCACGGCGAGCGGACCGACCGACACCACGAGCCCCGCGCCGAGGTACACGAGACCGTGCGTAGCGTCGCTCGGCTTGGCGGAGACCGAGAGGGGAACGAAGCTCCCGAACACGAGGGCCCGGGCCGCGGCACACAACACGAACGGGGTGGCCGCGAGGAGCATCGCGACGGCATCCTCGTAACGACGCCCCGGCGCCGCTCGAAAGCCGAGCGCGGCCAAGACGAGCACGAACGGCAAAAGCTCGGGTCGGAGGGAGGCCGCGAGCCCCAAGAGCGCCGCGGACGGGAGCCGTGTGGACCGCGTGGCGCCCAACGTCACGAGCAGCGTGGCGAGCGCCGTCTCCATGCCGCTCACGGTGTGCGCGGCCAAAGGGAGCGACGCCGCGAGGCCGACGAGCGCGAGCGCCTTGGTGCTCCGAGAGCCTCCACCCCGGCCGATCGCAGCCCCCGCGGCCGCACCGCCGAGCGCGCCGCAGGCGAGGCCGAGCGCCTTGGCACGTACGAGCACGTCCCACGCGGGCACGTGCCGAGCGAGCGCCGCGAGGACGAAGGGCCACGGGAGCGGCGTGACCCCGTCGGTCGCAGGGCCACGTGCGTCGAACCGGTAGGCGCCGAGGTCGGCGAGGTGCCGCGCGTAGCGCACGGAGATGAGCGCGTCGTCGACCGTGAAACCCCACATGACCGACGCGGCAAAGGCCACGAAAATGCCGCCAAAAACCGCAAAAACGGCCGTGTGGCGGGCCGCTATCAGCGCGCCCGCGGCTTGTCCAATCCTCGTCATCCTGCGCCGAAAACTACGTCCATCGATGCCCCTCTTCCTACCATGGGCCCCGTCGTTCCCCCCCGCTACCTGCGCCCTCTCGTGGAGAGCCGAACCGAGCATGAAAAGCTTCGAGATCTTCGTCGACACGACCCCAAGGTCCCCCGCCATGGTCGGGATCGAGCCCGAGCCCTCGCGCGACGCCGCGAAGAGGCGCTCCGAGGCGCGCGTTCCGCCGCGTGAGGTGCTCGACATCTTCATCCAAGGGACGAACGTCACGGCGACCGTCGACGAACGCCACGCGACGTGTGTGCTCCGCGACCTGGGCTCCGCGCTCGCGACCCTCCTCGGCGGCCCGCGCGGCAAGGCCATCGTCCGATTCTACGACGAGTCGTGGGAGCTCGCCGTCGAGCGGTTCGGGAAGACGGCGCTCCTCTCGGTGTACCGTGCCGGGAGCGAGCCGAAGGTGCTGGTGCACGAGCGTCCCGTCGTGTTCGACGAGGTGAGGCAGAGCGTCGTCGAGGCGCTCGCGAGGTCCGCCTCGAGCCCCACCGCGCAGCCGTCGCGGCGCGCCGAGCTCGCGACGGTGAGCACGCTCCTCGAGGGCGCCGAGGACCGTGGCGCTGGGGTCGAGATCGCCCTTCCGCGAACGGAGAACGTCGTCGTCGAGCTCGACAAGGACGCGCCGATCTCCTTCTCCGCCGAGTTCTTCCTGCGCGCCCAGGACCGCGACGCGGCTCCTCGGGGTGGCGGACGGGGCGACGGTTCGAGCACGAGCGAGTCGCGTGTCGAGCGCGCCGACCTCCACGCTCTCCTCTTCCGCGGACGCATGCGCGCCGAGATTCGAGGGCGCGCGGTCGAGCTCGGGGACGCCGCGCCCTTCCTCGTGGCGGAGCGCCTGCTCGAGCTCGCGAAGGGGGCCCTTTCGGCCCGCGAACGCGGTCAGGACTTCCACGTGCGTTCGGCCGCCGGCGGCCTCCTCCTCGGCGTGCGCGTCGAGGGAGCCGTCACCGAGAACGAGAACGTCGCGCTCGTCATGGGCTCGTCGAAGCTCGAGCGCGCGGGAGAACGTGCACTCTACACATTTCCGTCGCTCGGCCTCGTCGACGTCGTCGAGGCGACGCTCGCGTTCGGTCGCTCGCTCGTCCGCGCCCTCCTGCGCCGCGATCGCTCCCAGGGCGAGAATTTGCGGCTCTCCGCGTTCCGCAGGCAGCTGCGCGAGACCGAAGAGACTCTCCACGAGGCGAAGAAGGCCGACTCCTTCGTGAACCCTTCGCCCGAGTCGTACCGTGCCTTCGCCGTCGGCGCCCTCACGACGCGCCCCGAGCCGCAGCCCCCTTCGAGGCTCCGCTACACGCCCAAGTGGCGGGCGGTGGTCCCCGGCATCGACCTCCGCGCGACCTTCTTGTGCGGAGACCGCATGATCGTCGCGTCGGCGCTGGAGATGGCGTGCCTCGACCGCGCCACGGGAGAAATCCTCTGGAAGACGGCCGCGGGCCGCGCGACCTCCGTCGTCACCCCGGCGGGCATCGCGCGCGTCGCCCCCGACGGTGAGGTCAGCGTCCACGATTTCGGCAACGGCGAGGTCTCCCTTCGCACGTGGGTCGCGCCGCGCACCTCGGGGCCGCAAGCGGGCTGCGTCGTCAGCGCCCCGGGGCTCCCGCGGCTCCTCGTCGTGACCGAGGGCGAGCGGCACCTCGTCGCGCTCGATCTCCTCTCGGGCGAGCCGCGTTGGCGCTACGCCTGGGGCAAGAACGCCGGCACCCTCCGCCTGAAGCGCTCGGGGAAGCTCCTCTACGTCGCGACCGGGGACACGGCGCTGACGGCGCTCGACGTCGCGACGGGCGCGGTCGTGTGGCGGCGGAGAGACCGCCTGCGCTTCCGGACCGCCCCCACGATCGACACCCACGATCTCTACGCGGTGTCGGGCGCCGCCCATGGCGCGGGCGTCCTGTCGATCGTGTGTCCGTTCTCGGGCGAGGTCCGCGCGCAGCGCACGCTGAGCGGCGCGGTGACGGTCGAGGGCGGTCCGCTCGTGACGAACACGAGCGTCGTCCTCGCCCTCCGCGAACGCGACGGGCTCCGCTTGCTCGGGCTCGATCGCCAAACCGCCGAGGTGATGTTCGACACCCGGACCGCGGTCGCCCCGGTGGGGACCTCCTGGCTCGCGGTGGACGATCTCCTCGTCGGCAACACCCCAGAAGGAGAGCTCCTCGGCGTCGCCGGCGACACGGGGGAGGTGCGCTACCGCCACGCGCTCGGTCGCACCCACGAGTCGGACACCCCTCGCCGCCTCGAGCCCGTGCTCCGCTCGGGCGCCCTCTTCGTCCCCCACGTCGACGTGCACGTGTTCCGGCCGCAAGACGGGCACAAGCTCGGGGTCGTGGGCCCCTGCGACGCCATTCCGGACCTCCTCCGCGTGGACGAGAAGTGCGACGTCTACGTGGCCGAAGAGAGCGGGCACCTCGCCGCGTTCTCCGCGGGCGCTCGGCTCTCCCTCGTGCGGTGAGAGCCTAAAACCTCATCGAAAATCCCTAGTATCCTCCAACGGTTACGCAAGATGCGCACCTTAGGGTGAATGGTGGGTGACCGCGTCCGTCCCATGGTCGCATGGTTCGTCGCTCGCCCACCCTCCTCGCTCCCTTGATGCTCGTCGCGACGGCGGGGCTCGTCGCCTGCACGAGCCTACGCGAGGGCTCGCTCTCCGACGATCCGGGCCCCTCGCCCAGCGCATCGACGACGACCGGCTCCCCCACCCCATCGCCTTCTCCCTCGCTCCCCATCTCGCCCGAGGGCGGCAACGCCGTCACCACGCCGGGGCCGACCTACGGGGCGGGACCGTTCGGAGCCCTCCCGAACGGCTACTGCTGCGCGGACGCGAAAGACTGCCGCTCGCGGCGCTGCGAGAGCGGCATGTGCATCGACACCTGCGGCGACGACGACGGCTGCCTCGACACGGCCGGAGAGTTCTCCTGCCAAGGCCCGCCCCGCGAGAAGGTCTGCGTGCCCAAGGGAGCCCTCACGTGCGTCCCCGCGGCCGACTTTCGCCGCGGCGACAAGAAGCTCGGCGCGTGCTGCACGGCCACGCACGACGCGCGCGCCGGCCTCGAGTGCGAGGGTGGCCGGTGCGACGCGTTCGGCCCCCCCTCGAACCCGTACATTTGCGGCCAGGCCTGCGAGCGCCCGTCGGACTGCCCGGGCGCGTTCGCGTGCATGCCCGGGCCCTACGGGTTCCGGATCTGCATCCCCGAATCGACCGAGGCGTACACGTGCAAGTAGCCGCGAGGCCTATCGGGTCGGCTCGGTGTACGTGATGGCGATCACCGTCACCTCGACGGGCCCCTTCGGCCGCACGACCGTGGTGCTGTCCCCCACGGTCTTCCCGAGCAGCGCCTTGGCGACGGGGGAGGCGACGCTGATGTGGCGCTTCGCGAGGTCGATCTCGTCGGCGCCGACGATCCTGTAGGTCGCCTCGATCCCGTCCTCGTCCTCGATGGTCACCCAAGCGCCGAAGTACACCTTGCCCGCTTGCTCCGGGCTCGGCTCGACGATCTTCAAAATGTCGAGTCGTTTCGAGAGGAAACGGATCCTTCGGTCGATCTCGCGGAGCCGCTTCTTCCCGTAGATGTACTCGGCGTTCTCGGACCTGTCCCCCTGCGCCGCCGCCGCCTGGACGTCCGCCGTGACCTTGGGGCGCTCCCCGTGCCAGAGCGCCTCGAGCTCGGCGCGGAGGCGCTCGTAACCGGCGCGCGTGACGTACTGAGGCCCCTTCGGGCGAGCCTCCTCCGCCTCGAGCTCATCGTCGTCGTCGCCGTCGCTCTCTTTCGTGAACGCCTTCGACACGGCTACTTCACTTCGTGCATGAGCTTCTTCAGCGGCTGCATGAAGAGGAGCACCAGCACGATGCCTCCGATGCTCGTCCCCACGAAGATCGTGAAGTAGGCCGACGGAGCGATCTGCCCCCACGACTCGCCGATCGAGCCACCCACGTACTGGGCCACCGAGCTCGAGAGGAGCCACACGCCCATGAAGAGCGACGCGAAGCGCGCGGGGGCGAGCTTCGTCACCATCGAGAGCCCCACGGGCGAGAGGCAGAGCTCCCCGAGCGTGGCGAAGAGGTAGCTCAAGAAGAGCCACGTCCCCGACACGCGGGCCTTCCGGCTCGCCTTCTCGAGCTCACGGAGCGCCTTCTTCCATTCGGGCTCGAGCGCGGCCTCGAGGATCGCCGTCTTGGCTTGAGCCTCGAGCCCGACGGTCGCGTGGAGGGCGAGCTTCGGCTTCTGGCCCTCGGGCGACGTGAGGGTGAGGGTGAGCTTCTCGCCCTTCCAGGTCGTCGTCGCGCCCGTCGTGACCGGAGCGGCGAGCCCGAGCTCCTTCAGGTCGGAGGCCTCGGTCGTGAACACGAAGCGCTCGACCTCGAGCTCCTTGTCGACGGGCGCCGAAGCGGTCGCCTTGTCCGAGGCGTCGCCGAAGGCCTTGAGCCCCTCGAGGACCTTCGGGTCCGACGTCTTCTCGATGACGTCACGCGCAGCAAAGTCGGGCATGACCCCGCGCATCGTCAGCTCGTGCTTCGACGCGTCGTACCCGAGCCGGCCAGCGGCCATCGTCGACAGATCGATCGCGGGAGCCTTCGCGAGCGGAACCCTCGACTCCGTCGCGCTCTCGGACGCCGAACCGACGACCATGACGACGAACGAGACCACCATCATCACCATCGCGAAGAACATCTTGCCCGGCGTCGACGGCTCTTTTCCCCGCTTCGCGAGCGCGCTCCACATGAGCGCGAAGAGCGGCGCCAAGACGAAGATCATGAGCGCGTTCGCCGACTGCCACCAGCCGGCCGGGTACTCCCACCCGCCGAGCACGCGGTCGGTGTGGTCGACCGCCCAGAGGTTCAGCGCGTTTCCCGCCTGCTCGAAGGCCATCCAAAAGAGCACCGGGAAGAGGAACATGATGAAGATCGAGACGCTCTTGTCCTTCTGAGCGCCACGCAGCCTCATGAGGAGGAGGCCCATCGCGATGAAGATCGCGCCGAAAGCGATGGGCATGATGAGCACGATCGGCTTCGCTTCGCCGCGTAGCACCTTGAGCACGTACACCGTGACGATCGTCGGCCCCGCGCCAAGCATGACGAACGGGTAGATCTTGCCGACGAGCGCCGCGATGCCCGTGGCCCCCGGTTTTTCGGCGTCGCCCTGCTCGGGCTCTTCCTTCGCGCTCTCTCGGTAGCCGGTCTCACCCTCCTTGGGCTCGGCCTCTTTCGCCTTCTTGTCCCTGGCGGTGCCGGTCGTGTTGCCCACCGCCTCGACGTCCGCGACGACCCGCTTCTGCCCGAACGCGAACACGAGCAACCCGACGAGCATGCCGATGCCGGCCGCGCCGAACCCGTAGTGGAAGCCGACCTTCTCTTGGAGCAGCGGGCACACGATGCTCGACAAAAAGGCGCCGATGTTGATGCCCATGTAGAAGATCGTGAACGCGCGATCGCGGCGCTCGTCGTCGGGCGTGTACATCTTGCCGACCATCGTCGAGATGTTCGGCTTGAAGAAGCCGTTGCCGAAGATGAGGAACCCGAGCGCGAGGAAAAAGAGCGTGTGCGACGGGAACGCCATCAAGAAGTGGCCGATCGCCATGAGCACGGCGCCGATGAGCACCGCGTTGCGGAGACCGAGGAACCGGTCGGCGACGAGCCCTCCCGCGAGCGGCGCGAGGTACACGAGGCTCGTGTACCACTTGTACACACCCGAGGCCTCTTTGGGCTGGTAGCCGAAGGCCGCCGAGACCATGTAGGGCACGAGCAACGCGCGCATGCCGTAGTAGCTGAAGCGCTCCCACATCTCGGTGAAGAAGAGGATGTAGAGGCCGCGCGGATGCCCCGCCGTCTTGGTCGCCATGGGCGCGAGAGACGAATCGTTTAGGGCCGTGATGTCAAGGCGCTTTCCGCCAATGTTGGCCGAAGGCCGCGCGTGTCACGGCGTGGGGGGCACGGCCTCGACGAGGGCGGCGGCCCCTTGCGCGGGCGCCTTCCCGAAGACGAGCTTCGACTCGGACAGGCCGAGCTTCGCGCGGGTGGCCTCGACGAACGCTTGGGATGGCTTCTCGCCGCCGCGCAAGCTCACGCGCAGGGCGCAGCCCTCGAACGCGAAGGCCGTTGCCTCGAGCTTCTTCTGGAAGGTCGCCTCGTCGAACCCCTTCTCGGCCTCGCGGCGCACGACGATCGGGGCCTTCTTGGCGCGCGCGCACTCGAGGCGCTCTTGGGCCGGAGGTGTGGACTTCGCGAGCTCCGCGACGATCTTCGGCTCGACGATGTCCCACGTGGGAGGAGTCGCGACGAGCCCTGCTTCGCCGAAGACCTCGACCACGGTGGACGCGAGGGCGGAGAGCGGACCGCGGCGCCCCTCCTTCGCCGGAAGCCCGAAGTACCGAGACTCGTCGCCGAGCGACACCTTGGAGAGGCGCCCGAGATGGTCGACCACGGTGGGAAGGTCGGCGCCCCCCTCGGAGGCGGCGGAGAACACGACCCCCTCCTTGCCCACCACCCGCCGCGCGGCGAGCCCTGCGTCGGCGTAGACGCGCTGGAGCGCGAGGAGCCACCCGTCGGCGAACGCGCGCGCCGCGGGCTCCTTCGTCGAGAGGAAGCCTCGCGTCGCCACGGCCACGTACGGCACGAGCCCAGGAGCCTCGACCGTCGACAAGAGCGCTTCGCCGTCGACTCGCTCGAAGAACGTATTCGCCAAATACGCAGGACTCTTTGGTTTTTCGTCACTCTCGACGACACGCACCTTGCCGTGGGCGACGCCGACGGCCTCGAGGCCGAAGAGCGCGACGAACGCCCGCGATGCGCGACGATCTCCCGGGGGAAGCACGAGGGTCACGTCGGCGCCGGCCGGGGGAACCCGTGGTGTCCCCGCGAGCGGGACGACGCGCTCGGTGCCTTGGGAGAAACCGACGACGAGGAACGCCTGGGGCTCGAGCGCGCGGAGGCGCTCGGAGGACGCCACGAGGTCCGGGAGCGAGAGGATCACCACGTCGGCCCCGTCGGCGTCGGCGCCCCCGTGAATGAGGCGAGCCTCGAGCTTCTGCGGCGTCGTCACCGTGGTGAGCTCGAGCTCGAGCGACGGGCGCGTATCTCCCCCCGCGTCCCGCGCGCCGTCCGTTGCCTCTTTGAACACGGTGGCCGGCGCGGCGAGCACGTTCCCGAGCGTCGTGACACGCAGCGGTCGGTCGAGCACCCTCAGCGCCGCCGGCGGGGGAGCCGCGTCGCCCGCATCGCTCGCGACGGCCACGACGGACGCGTCGACGACGGGGCCGCTCGCATCCGACGAAGGAGCCGCGTCGGCCGCCGCGTCGGCTTTGCCTTCGTCCTGGATCACGACGAGCGGTGCCTCGTGCCCAGGCTTCGATCGAGCGATCGTGAGGGCCACGAGGCCGATGAGCGAGCCACCGAGGAGGAGCGGGACGGCGCGACGCATCACGGGGTGCCTTTCGGGGCGGCAGCGTCCGCCGACGAGCCGCTCGACGGGGCGGCGGGCGGGACGAGCGAGCGCTCTTCACGGAACGTCGGGGTGACGCCTCCGAGATAGTAAGCGACCTTCGCGAAGGTGACCGAACCGGCCCGGGTCTGGCGATCGCCCTCGGCCACGAGGAGCTTCGGGAACGCGCCGACGAACACCCACGCGAGCACCATCCAGAACGCCGCGGTCACGTCGAGCACGACGCCGAGCTTGTCGCTCGGGCCCTTCATTTTCGCGAGGATTTTGTCGGCGACGAACAACGGGACGCCCACGACCACGACGAGGGCGACGACGGCGCGGAGCGCGAGGATGTCGGTCACGACGCCCATGGCCGCCGACAGGCCGAGCACCGACAGCAAGAGGCCCGACGCGAGGGTCACGACGCGCACCCACCCGACGAGCTTGGCCACGCCGTCGCCCTTCTTCGGGGCAGCGAGGGGCGGCTTCGGCGCGTTCGGCTTCTTCGCGGGGGCTTTTTCGTCGGCCACGCCGCGAATAAAGCGACATTGTCGGAAAGTTGCCACCTCTTTCGGCCGGGCCCGTACGCTCTCGAGCATGTCCGAGGGGCCAGGCGGCACGCCCTCCGAGGGAACGACCGACGACGCCGAGCTCGCGAAGCTCGGATACGGGCAGGAGCTGCTCCGCGCCATGGGCGGTTTCTCCACGTTCGCCCTGTCGTTTTCGATCATCAGCATCCTCACGGGGATCCTGACGACCTTCGGTGACGCCTTGGGTCCCGGCGGTCCGCGGGGGCTCGGGCTCGGATGGCCGCTCGCCTCGGTCGGCACGTTGATCGTGGCCCTCGCGCTCGCCGAGCTCTCGAGCGCGTTCCCGACGGCCGGCGCGCTCTACCACTGGGCCTCGCTCCTCGGGGGGCCGTTCCCGGGCTTCCTCACGGCGCAGATGAACCTCGTGGGGCAGTTCGCGATCGTCGCGGCCATCGACCTCGGCTTCGCGCGTGAGCTCGGCGCGCTCCTCGGGCTCCCTCCCCTGCCCCTCTTCGTCGCCACGCTCGCCCTCCACGCGGCGATCAACGTCGCTTCGACGCGCGCGGTCGCCAAGCTGAACGACCTCTCGGCCGTGGTCCACATCGCGGGCGCGGTCCTGATCGTCGGCGCGCTCTTCGCCTTCGCCGAGCTGCGGCCGGTCTCGTTCCTCCTTGAGGGCGGCACGAACCGAGACGACGGAAACGAGCCCACAGGCTTCGCCAACGCGCTCATCCTGAGCTTCTTCACATTCACCGGCTACGACGCGTCCGCCCACGTCGCCGAGGAGACGCACGACCCCGCGCGCCGCTCCCCGCTCGGGATCCTGTCCGCCGTGATCGTGAGCGCCGTCTTCGGCTACCTCTTGGCCGCGACCCTCACGCTCTCCATCCGGGATCTGCCCGGCGCGCGCGCCGACGATCACGCCGCCCTCTTCGTGCTGCGGGGCGCGCTCGGGCCTTCCGGAGGGGCGCTCGGGATGGGGGTCGCCCTCGTCGCCATGTGGTTCTGCGGGCTCTCGAGCCTCACGAGCGCGTCGCGCACCCTCTACGCCTTCGCGAGGGACGGCGGAGTACCATTTTCATCATTCATTTCGAAGGTTTCCGCACGAATGACGCCCATCGGGGCGATCGTGACCTCGGCAGGCGTCTCCCTCCTGTTCGTGCTCGTCTCGTCCGCGCTTCATACCCGCGTGTTCGCGTTCTCGGTGCAGGTGGCCACGATGGGGCTCTACGTGAGCTACGGGCTCCCCGTCGCCCTCTCGGGTTACGCACGCGCCCGCGGAGCGCTCACGAAGCGTGGGCCGTTCCACCTCGGCCGAGCGAGCGTGCCCATCGCGTTCGGGGCAAGCGTCTACTGCGCCTTCGTGATCGTGGTGGCGTCGCTCCCGCCGAACGTGACCGCGGGCGGCGTGCTGCTCGCGGTCGCGGCGCTCTTGACCGCGGTCTGGCTCGTGCGCGTGCGGCACACCTTCCGCGGACCGAAGGTGCGCCTCGCGGACCTCGAGCCCCCTCGGGCCTGATCGGAGCCGCGCTCACCTCCCGGGCGGCGGCTTGGCGAAGCGCGGATCCGAGGCGGGGAACGGGTTCGCGGTGTCGCGGAGTCGGGTGTCGCGATCGTCGGAGAACGAGTCCCCGCGCTCCGAGAAGAACGCCACGCCGATGACCCCGACGTTGCGGGCGGTCCCGGTCTGGGCGGCGTACGAGTCGGCGACGCGCCCGAAGCGGAAGGTCGCGACCTGCGTCGCGCTCTGTCGAAACCCTTCGATTTCCAGGGTCGCATGCGGGTTGAGCACGTACCCACGATGGTCGAGCGAGCCCGGCTGGCCGTTCACGACGTCGAGCCCGTCCACCGTCCCGACCGCCTCGAACCGGTGACCCGTGCGGTTCTGGAGCACGATCGTGTAGCGCTCCCCGGCCTGGCCGATGACGTAGGTTCGCTCGCCGAACCGCACCGCCTCGAGGGGATCCCCGGACCCGTCGCGGATGGACACCGAGATCATGCCGTTGCCCGCGGGGACCTCGCGGAAGGTGCGCCCACGGCGCTCGTCGAGCGAGATGAGCGCGTCGACACCGGCGCGGTCGTTGTAGTGAATGGTCGCGAGGGCGAACGGGCGGGACGCATCGGAGCGGACGAAGGCGACGTCGCGCACCTCGGACCTTCGCGCCTCTCCCCACTCGGTGCCGAGGCCGGGGCGGCTCTGGGGCGACGGCTGCGACGGGCGGTCCGCCGAAGCGCGTGCGCCACCGAATTCGGCGGGCGCGGGGGGCGCGGAGGGAGCGGCGCCGGAGGGACCGTCGGCCGAGGCCTCCGCGGCGTACGAGGGAGACTTCGCGCTCGAGGGGGCCTCGCTCGGGGGGCGTGAGCCGTAGCCCGCGCCGCCGCCACAGCCCGTCAACATCGTCAGAATCGCAAGAACCCAGGCGCTGTGCTTCCGCATCGTCATCCTCCGTGGTGATGGCCGAACGGCGGCGGAGCCCCAGCCTTACACGGGCCGCCGCTTTTTTTCGGGGCGCCCACCACGGGCCCGATTTCCGATTGTTTTCGGAGACTTGGGAGGCGCCGTTTTCACGGCCTCGCCCGGGCGCGCGAGCGTGACGAGCATGGCCTTCATGTTGGGCTCGGCCCCGGGCTCGGGCGGGTGATCGCTCCCGTGCGGGAGGTCTTTGATCTGCGCGACGGGCCGCGCGGCCGCTTCTGCCGCGGCGAACAGCATGCGCCGGAGCTTGGCCCGTGAGATCCCACGATGGTTCGTCGACGCGAAGAGCCTGCCCCCCGGAGCGAGCACCGAGAGCGCCTTCTCCGCGAGCTCTCCGTAGTGTTGCTCCGCGACGAAGCGGCGCTTCTTCGACGTCGAGTAGCTCGGTGGGTCGAGCACGACCACGTCGAAGACCTCCCCTCGCTTCTTCGCCCGCTCGAGGTAGGAGAACGCGTCGTCCCCGACGAGCTTGTGCTGCCCCTCAGGTGGGGCGGACGCGAGACGGAGACCTTCGCGCCCCCGCTCGAGCGCGGCGAGGGACGCATCGACGCTCACGGTCTCCTTGGCGCCGCCGAGCGCCGCCGCGATGCTGAACCCGCACGTGTACGAGAAGAGGTTCAGCACACGAGCGCCCTCGGCGGTCGCGCGGAGGAGGCGGCGATTCCTGCGCTGATCGAGGAAGATGCCCGTCGAGAGCCCGTCGCCGAGCCGCACGGCGAACGGCACTCCCTCCTCGAGCACGACGAGCGGATCCGCGGCGTCGGCGCCCCGCGAGGCTACCTTGGGGGCGAGCTCGTCGCGACGGGTGTCGACGAGCACGTTCGCTTGGCGGGGTCGGTTCTTCAGGTAGACGCCGGCGAAGCCCATCTGGCTCACGGCGTCGAGCACGCGATCGACGCGGCTCCGCTCCTCCCATAGGCCCTCGCCGTCGTCGTAGAGCTGGACGACGGCGTGCTCGCCGTACACGTCGACGGCGAGGTGCGGGAGCGCGTCGCCCCCCTCGTTGACCAGGCGAAAGCACGTGGTCGACTCGCTCCGACCGAGCGAAAATCGAAGGTTTTTCGCCACCTCGAGCGCGTCCGCCAAGGCCTCGCCGTCGTCGTAGACGGCGCGCCCCATGTGCCCTCGCCGAAGCCAGCGCTCGAACGCGCGCGGGAGGGGCGCCGAGAACCGGAGGGGAGCTGCGCCCGGGAGGGGCAAGACGAGCGTCGCAGCGTGGAGCATGAGCCGGGGCGCCAAGGGCCCTGCGTAGAGCCGGTCCCCGGCGATGGGGGCCCGGGCGTGGGCCAGCTGAGCCCTCGCCTGGTGAGTCCTCCCCGTCTCGAGCCGTAGGTCGTAGCGCGCGCGCCCAGCGGCCCCCTGTTTCTCGTTCACGTGGGTGACGGCGAGCTTTCCGCGCCCGCGCCCGACCACGATCATCGTGCCGCCTTCCCCCTTGTCGAGCTCGTCGGAGAGCGTGCGCTTGCCGAGACCCGCGCGCGCGAGCGCCACGTACGCCTTCTCGACGCCGCGACCCTCGAAGAGGCGCGAGAGCTCGGCGTTCGCCTCCTTGCGCCTCGTGAGCACCATGACGCCGCTCGTGTCCCGATCGAGGCGCTGGTGGACGCCGAGGTAGGTGCCGAGGCCGCGCTCGTCGAGGTATCTCCCGAGCCGAACCACGAGGTCGTCGGGCTCGTCGGGGCTCGGGGCCTGCGTCGGAACGCCCGGGGGCTTGTCGACGACGACGAGGTCGTCCGAAAGGTGCAGAATCCACCTATCGTCGAAATCGGGAAAAACCTTGGGGTTCGACACGGGCGCGGACGCTAGCCGAGCCTGGGCCGATCGCGTACTGCTTTCACCTCACGCTTCGAGGGGCGCGAAGTCCTCGTCGGCTCGCTCCACGCGGTCGAGCCCCCGCTTGTGGACGACGAGCACCGTCTCTTCGACGGTGGTGCGCGCCCCGCACGTCACGCGCACCTCGAAAGGCAAGCGGTAGGCCTTCGGGGCGTCGATGAAGCGCACCTTGCGGGTCTCGGGGCAGAGCACCGGCACGGGTTTGGTCGCGTCGTCGAGGCGGCCGAAGAACGGCGACAGGTCGTAGCGGAACACGTGCTTCACCCGGCGCACGCCGGACGACAAGAGCTCGCGCTGAGGACGCACGGTGCCTCGGCTCTTGTAGACGATGACCGAGAACGGCACGCTCGCGCCGCTCTCGGGGTTCAGCGGATCGGGCAGCCGCTCTGTCGACTGCTTGAAACACTCGCTCGCCGAGACGATCACGTCGCGCCCGCGGAGCCGCCTCGACGGAGCGCGGAACCGGGTGAGGCGCTGGACGTCGTAGACGTCGTTGAGCTTCTTCGCGAGGAAGTTCCGGCCGACCTCTTTGAGGCGATCCTTCGTGGCGTAGATGAGGCCCGCCACGAGCGCCACCGTGGTGAGACCCGACCCGAAGCGCGCCTTCGCCGAGAGGCCCTGGTCGAGCAGGGCGAGCTGCCAGCCGAACGCCCACGTGGAGGCGAGCACGGCGACCAAGGCGGCCGCGAGGTGCGACAGCCGATCGACGACGTGCACCGTCTCGGCGTCGAGGAAGAGCACCTCTTGGAAGTGTTTTTTCAGCTGGCTCGTGCGGTGGAGGTACGTCTCGAGCGCCTTCGGCTTCGACGGATCGGCCTTCACGTAGCCACGCTCGGCGCGGTGCTCGAACTCGGCGGCCGTGGCCTGGCCGAGGCGTGCTTCGGCCGCAGCGACGACGGGGGCGAGCTCGGGGGCGTGCGGCGAACGCGACGACGACAGCACCCCGAGGGAGCGCTCCGCGGCCCCGAGCATCTCGAGCAGGCGCACGCTCAGGTACTCGTCGACGAGCCGACGCTCGCGGGCCACCTCGTCGGCCTCGCCGGCTTGGGGCCTCGTGAGGCGCTCCCTGGCGTCGTCGACGGCCTGCACCGCGGCGTCCACCGAGGACGTGAGCTGGCCGTCGAGCTCGGTCGTCCTCGCGGTGGCAAAGAGCGCGCTGGCGAGCCGGCAGTGCCGAGAGAAGGCGTCGCTCTCGCGCGAGACGCGGCTCGCCGAGGCCAGCACGTTCCGCCGAAGCTCGTCGATCGAGCACACGTCACCGACGAGCGCCGCCTGCGGGCCGTCGAGCCTCGTGTAGTGCTGCAGCTGCTTCCACGGCGCGTGCTCGACGAAGGCGTTCTCGGGCACCTTGAGGCGAACCTCGATCGCGAACTTCACGGGCCGGCGATCGGTAGGGAGCGGGAGAGACACGCTCCACTCCACGCGCGAGGCGTCGTGCACGCCGACCCGGAGCGGAGAAGGCTCGCTCGCGAGGGCCTCGGGCGCGACTGCGCTCTCGGACGTGAGGTTCAAGGTCGCCATCGTTTCGTCACACGCCTGTCACTTTCATGGAATGCGCGACCTTTGGCCATTTCGCAACGAGTTTCCAGGGGTTCCGACGCATTTTTCGCGCCGCGGGGGGCGGCGGGGGCGCGGGACCTCGCCGGCGACACGCTGTGCTGCTCGCAGGTGGCGCGGCGCCGGAGCCAGGGACATCGACCCCCTCGCGGGCCGCTCGTGGGCCTTGCTTCCCGGAGCGCGCGAGGGCACATCCCCTCCCATGGACGTTCAAGCGCACATCGCGAGCCTCATCGCCCAGCACAAGGTCCTTCTGTTCATGAAGGGCTCGAAATCGTTTCCTCAGTGCGGCTTCTCGAGCCGGGTCGTCGACGTGCTCAAGCGCGAGGGCGTGCCGTTCGAGACCGTCAACGTGCTCGCCGACCCGGTCATCCGCCAAGGCATCAAGGAGTTCTCGAACTGGCCCACGATCCCGCAGCTCTACGTGGGTGGGAAGTTCCTCGGCGGGTGCGACATCGTGACGGAGATGCACGCCTCCGGAGAGCTCGCCAAGGAGCTCGCCCCGTACAAAACCGCGAGCTAGTCACGCCGAAACGACGAACCGCCGCGAGGGCTCTCCCGCGGCGGTTTGCTCGTGGCCCGGTGATCGGGGAAGGCTCAGCGAGGCGGCGGCGGCGGCGGCAGATCGCCCACGCACACGCCGACCTCGAGCAGGATGTAGAGGAGGGCCTTTTCCTGCGCGATGAGGCCCGAGCCCGAGTCCCCCTCGCAGTGGTACGAGCTCATGAGCACGCGCCCGCACTTTTGCTCGAAGCTCACCGTGGCCGGGTACGTCTGGCCCCCCACCTGGGACGACATCCACACCTTCGGCGTGATGGTGATGGGCTTTCCCGTCGGGTCGACGCCCGGCTGCGGGGTCACCTTCTGGATACGCGACCAGCTCGCCTCGAGGGTGACGTTGCCGTTGCCGATCGCGGTCATCCAGTCTTTGAGGCCCTGATCTCCGATGACGCCGGGTGTGTCCTCGGCGCCGCCGCGGCAGGCCGTGCCGAGCCCCGTGCTGTTGTCGGGGAGCGGGCGCATTCCTGCGTCGAACCAGGTGATGAAGCCCGGCCAGGTCTGGCGCACGGCCTCGTAGGAGAAGTCGGTCACGTAGAGCTTGCCTCCGCCGTCGACGTACGACTTGAGCGCCGTCTTCTGGCCGGAGGTGGGGCCACCGCAGGTGAAGCCGCCGCTCGTCTCGTTACGGGTGTACCCGAAGGACGCGCACGGGAGCAGGACGATGTGGTTCGCCGACAGCTCGCCGGCCGACCCCATGAGGTCGTTCGCGCTCTTGCCCGTCTTGATGCCGGGGCCGCTCGGGAGCGGGATGGGGAAGCCCGGAGGCGTGTCGCCGTAGCGGTAAAACTCCTCGATCCCGAGCTTCTTCATGGTCTCGTCGATGCGGTCGGCGCCGCCCACGACCATGGCGATCTTGGGGATGGTGTCGCCCGCGGCCGCGTCGTTCTTCGAGGGGAGGCGCGTGACGTTCACGTCGACGCGTTGGTCTCCGGCGAGCACGTTGATCTCGCGCACGCGACGGAACTGGCCCTTCTGCACGACGATGTACTGCTTGCCCGTCTTGTAGGCGGGGACCTCGAACGAGCCGTCAGGCTTGGTGTAGCCGTAGCCCTCGAGCGCCGTGAGCTTCACGCACGTGTCGCAGTAGGCCTTCTCGGGGATCGGGTCCGGCACACGATCCGTGAGGTAGACGAGCGCTTGGCTGATGGGCACGGTGCCCTCGGGCGCGGTGACCTTGCCGAGCAAATAGCCCGCAGCCACCGGTTTGCCCGCCTCGTTCCCCGCGTCCGTCGGGTCGAAGGTGCCCGACGCGTCCCCGGTCGGGAGGATTCCGCCACCCCCGCCGTCGTCGTCGAACACCTGGCGACCATCGGACCCACACGCGAACACGACGGCGCCGGCGAGCAGGGCCGCGGCGCCGATCGAAGCTACGGAGAGGAGGGACTTCATCGAGACGCGTTCTACCCCGAGCCTCCGCGCGCGCAACAAGATTGCCCCGCCGAAGTGCCGAGAACGACGCCAAATAAGGCCGATGTAGCCCCTACCTCGCCGTACGTACCCTCACATCGACAGGCCGCCGTCCACGTCGATCGTGCGGCCGTTGAAGTAGTCGCACTCGAGCACGAACTTCACGGCGAGCCAGAGATCCTCGGGGACGCCGATGCGGCCCACGGGGATCGCGGCGACCAGCGCGTCGCGGGCCTTCTGGTTCATGCCCTGCGTCATCGGGGTCTCGACCATGCCCGGGGCGACCGCGCCGACCCGGATGCCGTAGGGCGCGAACTCGCGCGCCCAGGTGACGGTGTTCGCGGCGAGGGCGGCCTTGGCCGCCGTGTAGTTCGACTGGCCACGGTTGCCGTGGCGCGCGACGCTCGACATGTTGACGATGACGCCGGGCTTCGTGCCGGTCTCGACCATCTTGGCCACGAAGTCGCGCGTGAGGAGCGTCGCCCCCGTGAGGTTCACGCCGATGACCGCGTCCCACTGCTCTTTCGAGAGCTTCTTGATGGCGCCGGTCTCCTTGTCTTTGCGCACGAGGAGGCCGTCACGGAGGATGCCCGCGTTGTTGATGAGGCCGTTGAGGCCGCCCATCTCCTTGAACGCGAACTCGACGAGGGCCGCGTTCTCGGCTTCGTCCGCCACGTTGGTCTTCTTGGCGAAGAGCTTGCCGCGCTTACCGGCGGCCGCCTCTTTCGTCTCGGTGAGGCCCGCTTCGTTCACGTCGCAGATGACCACGCTCGCCCCGGCCTCGACGAGCGCGAGCGCGAACGTGCGCCCCATACCCTGAGCGCCGCCGGTGACGATGACCTTGAGATCTTCGAGCTTCATAGAGAGCCTTCTCCTCGGTAGAGGCCGCGCCCCTCGGGCCCGGCCGAACACGTTCGAGCGGAACCTAGTGCAGCGCCTCGGAGATGGCATCAAGATCCGAGGCGGCGCGCCGTCGAGCCCGCGCAAGCGTGCGTACGTGGGCCGGCCGAGACTTATCACCTCATCACGGAGTGACGCGCCTCACGGGGGACGTACTTTCGGGCGTTTCACGGTGAAAACCGCCGCGTTGTGCGCTAAGCAGCGCTCCCATCATGCGTTTGGTCGTTTTCGGGGCGGGGTACGTGGGTCTCGTCACGGGCACCGGCTTGAGCGACCTCGGTCACGAGGTCCTCTTGGTGGACATCGACCCCGAGCGTGTCGCCATGCTCGAGCAGGGTCGGATTCCGATCTACGAGCCGAGGCTCGCCGACCTCGTGCGCCGAAATCAGCGCTCGAAGCGCCTCGCGTTCGCCACCGAGGTCCGCGCCCCGTTCGACGAGGCCGACGCGTACTTCATCGCCGTGGGCACCCCTTCGCGGCCCGACGGTGCGGCCGACGTGAGCGCCGTGTTCGCCGCCGCCGACACGATCGCGAAGCTTGCCAAACGCGCGGCCCTCGTCGTGGTGAAGAGCACCGTGCCCGTGGGCACCTGCGACGCCCTCCAAGGTCACGTGGCGAACGCCCACGCCGACCTCGAGGTCGTGTCGAACCCCGAGTTTCTCAAAGAGGGCGACGCGGTCGCCGACTTCTTCAAGCCCGACCGCATCGTGCTCGGCGCGAGGAGCGAGAACGCCCGGCAGATCCTCCGCGATCTCTACGCGCCCCTCCAGCTCTCGGGGGAGCGGGTGGTCGTCACCGACCCCCGGTCGAGCGAGCTCGTGAAGTATGCATCGAACGCCATGCTCGCGATGCGCGTGTCGTTCATGAACGAGCTGTCCCGGCTCTGCCATGCGACGGGCGCCGACGTGCACGCCGTGCGGCTCGGGGTGGGCACCGACGCCCGCATCGGGAAGAAGTACCTCTACGCGGGGCCCGGCTACGGCGGGTCGTGTTTCCCGAAGGACGTGCAGGCCCTCGCCGCGCTCGGCAAGGCCAACGGGGTCCCGATGCGTCTCGCCGAGGCCACCCACCTCGCGAACGAAGAGCAGGCCGCGTTCATCGCGGGCCTCGTCCGCCGCGTGCTCGGCACCTTCAAAGGCAAGACCATCGCCCTCTGGGGTCTGTCGTTCAAACCCGAGACCGACGACGTGCGCGAGTCGCCCTCGGTGAAGCTCGCCAACGTGCTCCTCGCCGAAGGCGCCAACGTGGTCGGGCACGATCCCGAGGGCAACGCGAACTTCCTCGCCGCCATGGGCGACCGCGTCACCGTGAAGGACAGCGACTACGACGCGCTCGACGGCGCGCACGCGCTCGTCCTGCTCACCGAGTGGCGGAGCTACCGCGCACCGAACTTCAAAGAGGTGAAGCGCCGCATGGCCCAGGGCACACCCGACGCGCCGCCGGTGCTCGTCGACGCGCGCAACATCTGGCGCCCCCACGAGGTCGCGCGAGCGGGCCTCCGTTACCAAGGGGTCGGCGTGTCGCACAGCCCCGTGCGCACCGCCGACCGCCCGTCGCACCGCTGACCATGGGCCGCGTCGTCGTCACAGGAGGCGTTGGCTTCATCGGGTACCACGTGTCGCGCGCCCTCCTCGCGCGCGGAGACGACGTGCTCGTGCTCGACGACTTCAGCGACGCTCCGTATCCGGAGGCGCAGAAGCGCGAGAATGCACGAGACCTCGCGTCCGCCTTCGGCGAAAAGGTCACGATCCACGAGGGCACCGTCACCTCGCGAGCGACGGTCGACGCCGCCCTCGAAGGAGCAGAGGCCATCGTGCACCTCGCGGGGCTCGCCGGCGTTCGTCCGAGCTTCGCCGACCCCGCCCGCTACGTCGCCGTCAACGTCGAGGGTACGGCGAACGTGCTCGAGGCGGCCCACGCGCGGGGCATCGTCCGCGTCTCGGCGGCGTCGAGCTCGTCGGTCTACGGGAACGACACTCCCCTCCCGGCTCGCGAAGAGGCCGCGTGCGTCGAGCCCGCCTCCCCGTACGCCGCGAGCAAACGCGCGATGGAGCTCGTGGCGCTCGCGTGCAGCCACAAGATGCCGGAGCTGACGTTCAACGCCCTCCGCTTCTTCACCGTCTACGGGCCGAGGCAGCGCCCGGAGATGGCCATCACGAAGTTCGCGCGAGCGTTGCTCGCGGGCGACACGATCCCCCTCTTCGGGGACGGCTCCATGCGCCGGGACTTCACCCACGTCGACGACATCGTGCGCGGTGTACTTGCCGCAAATGCTCGTACTTCCAAGGGATTTCGGGCCTTTAACCTCGGCTCCGGAGCTCCCGTGACGCTGACGACGCTCGTGACGGCGCTCGAGACGGCCTCGGGCGCGCGGGCGAGCCTCGTTCACGAAGCGCGCCCCCTCGGAGACGTCGACGCCACCTTCGCGGACATCTCGCGCGCGCGGGACGAGCTCGGCTGGGCACCGCGCATCACGCTCGCCGACGGGCTCGCCACGGTGTTCGCGTGGCTCCGCGGGCGCGAGGGCTGACCTCGGCGCGGGTCACTCCGCGAAGCGGGTCCCGAGGAACGTGAGGAAAAGCCCGGGGTTGTCGTCGAAGAAGCGGCGGACCTCGGCGCTCTCGATCGCGAAGAGCTTCACGTCGGTCGCCGCGACGGCCGAGCCCGCGGCGGCCCCACCTCGGCGCATGGCGTCGACCTCCCCGACGAACGCCGCGTGCCGCAAGACGACGGGATCGGAGCCCGGGGTCTCGAGGCGCACCTCGCCTTCGACCACGAGGTAGGCCCGCTCGGGCGCGACGCCGCGCTGCCAGAGCACGGTCCCGCGCTTCGCCTCGATGGGATCGAGGGCGCTCTGGAGTTGGGTCTTCTGGCTGCTCGTGAGCCCGGAGAGGACGGTGTTCTGCGCGATGAGCTCCCACGCGCCCACGTCGCGCACACGCACGAGCCTCTCGAGCCGCTTCAGCATCTCACTGCCGCGGAGGAGGGGCAGAAAGTCGTCCCGATCGATGACGATGAGATCCACGTCGGTGCTCGCGACGACGTCGGCCATCCGGGGCTCGTCGAGGATGAGCGCGCGCTCCCCGAAGTAGTCTCCGGCTTGGTAGGCCTTGAGCTTCTGCCCGTCCCTCACGACGTCGACGTGGCCGTTGACGACGATGTAGAAGGCGTCGCCGCGCGTCCCTTGTTTGACGATCCGCTCGCCCGCGGGGAGGACGAGCCGGCGCGCCACTTGGAGGAGCTGGCGTGCCCGTGAGAGCGGCAGATCGCGGAGGAAGTCGACCATCGCCACCGCGTCGAGCAAGGCGATGGCCTCACCGTGCTCGGGCGCGGCCACGTCGACGCGGAGCGTGTGCTCGAGGCCGACCTTGGCGGGGCGAAGGCCCACGTCGCGAGGCACGTCCTTCTCGGCGATGTGCACGAGGAAGAGCCGCCGTTTCACCTCGGGCGGAAGCTCGGCGAGCGCGGTCGCAGGAGTGTGGAGTGGCGGGATCCCGGCCTCGTGCAAGATGAGGTTGTGGTGGCCGCGGAAGGAGTAGAGATCGCGGAAGCGCTGCCGCCCGAGCACGCCCTTCTCGAACATCTCGTGCACGCGCGTCGGGTCGTAGAGCGTGTCTCCCGAGATGGCGACGCTCTTGCCGCCGTAGAAGGCCTCGACGCCGAGCGCGGGGATCGAGTGAAGCGTGTACCGGAACCAGAGCTCTCCGCCACGGACGTGCACCGGCGCCCCGATGCGGACGGGATGGAAGACGAACGTGCGTCGCAGCACCTCCTCGGAGAAGCCCGAAAGCGCCGAGTATTTTCGAAGGAACGAGGCGAGCACGTGGGGCGTCGTGTAGACGCTCACCTTCGTCTCCTCGAGGATCTTCTGGAAGGTGCCCGCGTCGTGGTCGGCGTGGCAATGCGTGAGGATGACCCCGTCGATCGTCTTCGGGGCGACGCCCCTCGCCCGCAGGTACTCGGTCGCGTCGGTCGGAGGATCGACCACGAGCGCGCGCCCGCCCATCCAGAGCAAGAACCCGGTCGTCTTGCCCGAGGGGTCGAACCCGTGGCTCGCGCCGAGCACCGTGACTCCGAACTCGGGGGGCTGAAACTGGCCTATCGCCGACTCGACCGTCGAGTGCGCGCGCGGGGGGAGCTCCACCTCGGCGGGGACCTCGGCCACGATCTCGCCCCCGTCGCGCACGACGTACGTGCGCGCGCTGCGCTCGATCGTGACACTTTCCCCGAAGCGCGCGAGCCCGTCGGGGCCGAAGTGGAGGAACTCGACGAGGTCGTCGACCTCGAGCCTGCCTCTACCCGGAACATTGCGGAAGTATTCGGCTTCTCCGTGAAAGTCGGGCCGAGCGTCGGCGGGGATCCCGGAGGCGAACTCGGACTCGTCGGGCACCCCCACGGGGCCGAAGAGGGTCTCCTGGAAGATGGCGCGGATGCGCCCTTCGACCTCGCGCGACTCGACGAGGAGCCGGGCTTTCCGCTTCAGCAAGAAAAAGCTGTAGTATGCAGGAAATTCGAACTCGGCCACGGAGAGGCCGCGCTTCTGGTCGAAGAGCTTGCGTGGCACGACGTAGAGCTCGGGCAAGGCGAGCTTCTGCGCCATCACGTCTTTGATGGTCTCCGGGGGGATCCCCACCTGCACGGCGCCCGCGGACGTGGGCACGTACGTGCCACCGCGCGGAAGCACGAACCACTCGTCCTTCGGGCTCACTCCCAAACGATATGCGAAATCGTGTAGCGCCTGGGGGCGAATTCGCGAACGCGCACCTTTCCGTGCCAAGCCCGCGAGATCCGATAGACTCCGGGCATGCGTAAGACCTCGCACCGTGTGGCCGCCGCGCTCGCGAGCCTCGCCTTCGTCGCTTCGGCCGTGTGTGCGTGCAAGACGGCCGAGCTCGTGCCGGCGGGCGGCGAGTGCGCGCTCGCGACCGACTGCCAACCTGGTCTCGTGTGCCTCGGCAAACCCGACGGGACCCGCACGTGCGAGAGCGATCTCTCGGGTGTGACGAACCCCGTGCCCCCGAATGCGCGCGACGGCGGCGGAGACGCCACACCCCCTGCGGACGGCGCCGCCCCCGACGCCCCGCCTGCCCCGAACGACGCGACCATCGACACCTCGCGGCCGGACACGTCGGTACCCGACACGTCGGTGCCCGACGCCGCCGACGCCGCAACCGGCTGACTCGGCCTCCGAAATTCGCGTACGCTCGCCGCCATGAAGAAGTCGATCGGCGTGCTGGGCTCGGGGACGGTGGGCGAAGTGTTGGCGAACGGGTTTTTGAAGCACGGGCACGCGGTGATCCGCGGCTCGCGAGATCCGGCGAAGCTCGAGGGGTGGAAATCGAAGGCCTCGGGGGATGCGCGTGTCGGGACGTTCGCCGAAGCGGCGGCCGCGGACGTGGTGGTGCTCGCCGTGAAGGGCTCGGGGGCGCAAGAAGCGATCGCCCTCGCCGGCGCCGCGCTCGACGGCAAGATCGTGCTCGACGCGACGAACCCCATCGCCGACGCGCCTCCCGTCGACGGGGTGCTCACGTTCTTCACGGGGCCGAACGAGTCCCTCATGGAGCGCCTGCAGGCCCAAGCGCCCGCGGCCCGCTTCGTGAAGGCGTTCTCGTGCGTCGGAAATGCACAAATGGTGAACCCCGACTTCGGCGGCGTGCGCCCGTCGATGTTCGTGTGCGGGAACGACGAGGCCGCGAAGGCCGAGGTGCGGACCCTCCTCGACGCGTTCGGCTGGGACACCGAGGACATGGGGACGGCCGTCGCGGCTCGCGCGATCGAGCCGCTCTGCATCTTGTGGTGCATCTCGGGCTTCCGCCAGAACCGGTGGACGCACGCCTTCAAGGTGCTGACGCGCTGAGCGGGTCGGAGAGAGGCTGACGGGTTCGTCGGCGGCCTCTTACGCGCGCGAGGGCTCGGGTACGAATCGTGCGGTGCGCTGTGGTATCGTAGGACCATGAAACGAACCGTGATCGTGCCCGCGCTCGTCGCGGCCCTCCTCGCGGGGGCCACCGCCGTAGGCTGCGACGAAGCAGAGAAGGTGCTCGGCGGCGAGGGGGCCGCGTGCGAGAGCATCCTCGATTGCCAGGCCGAGCTCTCGTGCGTCGCCACCTCCGCCTCCGCGCGCACGTGCAAGCGGGTGGCATCCCCCTCCCCTCCGCTGCCCGCCGAGGACGCCGCGGCCGACGCCGAGAACGATGGCGACACCGACGCGGAGGTCGACGCGTCCCCCCCCGACGCCGAGCCGGCGGACGCCGCCGAGACCGGAACCCCCGACGCGAGCGACGCCGGAGACGCGGCCGACGGTCGCGGGTAACCCCTCGAATCCTCTAGCGAATCCGGGACTCGAGGCGCGCCGGAGTCGCCCACGCTGGACGGCCTCAAAGGCCTACCTTCGCGCGCGGTTCCCCTGTAGGGTACGGCGCCCATGGCAACCCAGGTCAGCGCGCACATCACCGGAACCGTCTGGAAAATCGAGGTCAAGGAGGGAGAGTCCGTCTCCGAAGGGCAGACGCTCGTGATCCTCGAGTCGATGAAGATGGAGATGCCCGTCGAGGCCCCGTCGGACGGCAAGGTCGAGAAGATCGCCTGCACCGAGGGCCAGGCAGTGAACGAAGGTGACGTGCTGGTCGTGCTCGCCTGAGCACGGCCCAAGGATCCGACCTTCGCGCGGGTCTCGAGAGAATCGTTCGAGAGACCCGCCCGGGCCGCTCGGCGCGATTGCAGACCCTCCCGAGTTTCGCTACCGTTTTTCCGTAAGTCGGAGGGGCCCTACGGCTCCCGGCTCCGAGCCCCGCGCGGCTCTCTCCGCTCCCGTCCTGCCCGTCGTCCTCTAGCCCTGCGAGTTTGCTCATGGCTGAACAGAAAGAAAGCTCGGTCCTCTTCTCCCTCAAAGAGCTCATGAACCTGGAGGAGGATCGTATTCGCCAGGAGGAGGACGATCGGCAAAAGAAGGCCGACGCCGAGATGCAGGCACGTCTCGACGCCGAGCGCCGCGCGCGTGAGGCCGAAGAGGCCCGCCTCCGCGACGAGGACAACCGCAAGCGCGCCGAGGAGCAGCGGGCCCGCGAAGAGCAGGCGCGCCTCGAGGCGATGCGTCAGGCCGAGGTCGAGCGCGCGCGCGTCGAGGCCGAGAACGTCGCCCGGATGCAGGCGATGCAGGCCCAGCAGGAGCACGAGCGCCAGCTCACGGCCATCAAAGAGAGCCAGGGCAAGAAGAAGATCACCTACATCGCGGCGGGCATCGGCGCGGTCGCGTTGCTCGGCCTCATCGGTGGTGGCTTCGCGCTGAAGTCGCAGTCCGACAAGCAAGCGGCTGCCGAGGCGGCGCACAAGGTGGAAATGGCCGAGTACGAGGCCAAGCTCCAGAAGGCCCAGAAGGACCTCGAAGCGCAGAACGAGGCGGTCAAGGGCCTCGAGGGCGCCGTCGCCAACGCCAAGACGGACGCCGAGAAGAAGGCCGCCGAGGCCGCGCTCCTCGCCGCGAAAGAAGAGCAGAAGAAGAAGGCCGGCCAGGTGTCGTCGTTCAAGCCGCCGGTCGGTGGCGGTGGTGGCGCCTCGAAGCCTGCCAAACCCTGCAACTGCCAGCCGGGCGATCCGCTCTGCTCCTGCCTGTGAGCTACCCTGGAGATCGCTCCCGCCGCGACGGCGCGCCGGGAGACGCCAACGAGAGGGCCGCGTTTCCTCGCACGAGGCGCGCGGCTCCGCCGTTTCGAAAGCCGAAGGCCCCCGAGGGTCCTCCTCCGGAAGGGCGGCTCGTGTGTGGGCTCCAGCCCGTGCGCGAGGTCATTCGGGCCCATGGAAGCCGTACGCTTCGCGTGATCGTCGAGCACGGCGACTCGCCCACGCTGGATGCCGTCGCCCGCTTCGCGACCGATCACGCCATTCCCGTCGAGCGGGCCTCGCGAGCCGAGCTCGAGCGCCTCGCTTCGGGGGCGCGTCATCAGGGCGTCGTGGCGTTCGCGCCCGACCTGGTCGTCCACTCGAGCACGGCCGCGATCGGCCTCGAGGGAGCGCCGCTCTTTCTCTGCCTCGACGAGCTCGAAGATCCGCAAAATTTCGGTGCGATCGTGCGGTCGGCGGTTGCCTTTTCGGCAAGCGCCATCGTGTGGCCCGCGCACCACTCGGCGCCGCTCAGCGCGGCCACCTTCCGAGCGTCGGCGGGGGCCATCGAGCACGCGACGCTCGTGCGCGTGCCGGCGCTTCCGACCGAGCTCGCGACGTTGAAAGAGCGCGGGGTCGAGGTGATCGGACTCGACGCGGACGCGAAGCACGCCCTCGCCGACCTCGAGCTCCACGGTCCCCTCGCCATCGTGGTCGGCTCCGAGGGTAAGGGGCTGCGTAAGCCGGTAAAACAAGCGTGTACGCGCCTCGCGAGGCTCCCCATGAGCCGCTCGATAGGCTCCCTCAACGCGTCGGTCGCGGCGGCGATCGCTCTCTACGAGGTCACGCGTCAACGGCGGCCGAGCGAGGCCTGATCGGAGGCCTCGGCCTCGAAGAACGAGAGCAGCGCGCGGCCTGCTTCGGGGGCTGCGCGCCGCGTGCCCACCGTGCGAGCCGCCCCCACGAGCGACGGGGGCAGACCTAGGGCCGCGCAGAACGCGTCGAGCGCGGGCGTGAACGCGCGCTCCTCCGCGGCGTCGAGCGGGCCCTTCGTGACGACCTCGCCGGTCTCCCTGCCGCGCGAACGGCGGACCGCCATCTTGAGCTTCATCAAGAGAGAAGCCAGCGCGAACACCGGCGAGCCGTTCGTGTCGGCGCCGACGGCGAGCACATCATCCTCGAAGCGCGCGTCGTGGGCCGCAAGGAGGCCACCGAGCCCGCCCTCGAGGGCGAGGTCGAGGCGCCGGAAGAAGCCGAGCTGTCCACGATGATGGAGAGGCTCGAAGTAGAGCGCGAGGTGATCGAGGTCGTGGGCGACGAACGCGAGCGGCGTCGAGTAGGGGCCCAGGGCTTCGCCCGAGGAGAGCATCGACACGCAGCGGCGTCCCCGCGCTTGCAGCGAGATCACCTCGCGGGCCGTGAAGGTGCGGCGGGCCACCTCGGAGACGTGGGTCCCCACGGCGAGCCCCACCGCGGCGCGCCGTGCGCCCTCCGACACCCCACGCACGCCCACCGTCGCGAGGCGTCGCGCCGCACAGAGCCCCGTCGCGTCGAGCCCTTCGGGCCACACGTCCGGGCGGCGCCCCACGAGCGCGCGAGCCCCGAAGGCCCGCTCGGCCTCTTCGAGGACGAAGCGCGCGACCTCTTCGCCGGCGATGCTACCTTCGTTGGGCGTCATGAGCGTGATCGTCGAAAACAGCGGCCCCGTCCGCACCATCGTGATCGAACGTCCCGGCGTCAAGAACGCCATCGACAGGGCCACGGCCGAAGCCCTCGCGGAGGCGTTCCGAGCCTTCGAGAGCGACGCCTCGGCCCACGTCCTCGTCTTGACGGGGAGCCACGGGACGTTCTCGGCGGGCGCCGATCTGAAGGCCGTTGCGGCCGGTGAGCCGAACCGCGTGGCCGACGACGGAGACGGCCCGCTCGGCCCGACCCGGATGTTCCTCTCGAAGCCGTCGATCGCGGCCATCGAGGGGTACGCCGTGGCGGGGGGCCTCGAGCTCGCGCTCCTGTGCGATCTGCGCGTGTGCGCCGAGGACGCCGTTTTCGGTGTATTTTGCAGGCGATTCGGCGTGCCCCTGATCGACGGGGGGACCGTGCGCCTCCCGCGGCTCATCGGGCTCTCGCGCGCGCTCGATCTCGTGCTGACGGGCAGGCCCGTGCGCGCCCAAGAGGCCCTGGCGATGGGGCTCGCCAACCGCGTCGTGCCGAAGGGCGAGGCGCGCGCCCACGCCGAAGAGCTCGCCGCCACGATCGCGAGCTTCCCCGTGGCCTGCATGCGAAACGACCGGCTCTCCCTCCACGAGCAGCACGACCTGCCCATCGCGGAGGCCCTCCACAACGAGCTCCGCCACGGCCTACGGTCGCTCGAGGCGGGCGACGCGTTGGCCCTCGCCGCCGCGTTCTCCGAGGGGCATCTTGGCCGTCACGGCAGCTTCGAGGTGCCGCCCTCGCCTCGCAAGGGCTCGAGCTGACGCTTCACGGTGTCCGAGAGGGCCTGAGCCCGCTCACGCCCGAGCAGCGACTCGGCCTGGAACAGCGCGAAGCTCACGTAGTCGTCCATGAGCGACACGAGCCACGTGTCGGGGTCGTCCCCGGCGAGGGCGGCGAGGTTCCGCGCGAGCCTGTCGCCCGCGAGCGAGCCGTCTTGGGCCGGGCCCGCGCCCATGAAGAGCGGATCGTACACGCCGGCGCCCGTCGCGAACCTGCCGAGCCCGTCGCGGAGCTCTGCGCCGCGGCCCGCGTGATCGGCGCTCTCGTGGATCGCGAGGAGCGCGGGGTTGTACACGTCGACGATCGCCTCGGCCCCTTGCGGCTTGGCCGCCGCGAGCGTGACGTAGCCCCCGTTCGTGAGCTGGAACACGTCCCGGGTCACCTCGAACTCGAGCCGCCCGGTGAGGCGCCCGAGCTCGGCCACGCTGGCCTTCCCGTCGCACCGCTCGAACACGGCGGCGAGCTCTTCGGGAGGCACTTTCCCCTGTACTTTCATGGGGATATACGAGTCGTTCGGGATCTTCTCGCGGAAGTACCGCATCTCGTCGACCCGGCGCGCGCCCTCCATGAGCAGCGCCGAGGCGTTGAGGCTCTGGCGGTGCTGGATCGATTTTTCGTCGAAGCGGTCGAAGAAGTAGAAGCTCCCGAGCTTCACCTGGAGGGCCCCGTAGAAGACCTCTTCGACCTGCCGCGCCATCATCGGGTAGAGCGTGCTCGCGTCGACGAACGACTGCTCGATGGCCGACTCTCCGAAGCGCTTGCCGGTGCGGCTCGACGCCGTGAGCAACGTGTCGAGCTGCTCGCGCGTGAGCACGCCGAAGCGGTAGAGGATCTCGCCGAGGCGCTCCTCGGCGACGCTCGTGACGGCGCCGACGATGGCGCCCCGGTCGAAATAGATGTGGCGGACGCCGGCCTCTTCGTGGACGCAGAGCTCGCCCTTCCACTGGGACTGGGCGAGGAGCGCCACCACGTCGTAGAGGACGCCCGGCTTCCGGATCTCGCCGGCGAGCTTCACCACCGCCTCGCCCGCCCTGAGAAGCAGGACGTTCGAGGGGCTCGGTAGGAGAGCATAGTCTCCGGTACGGGCACGGAGCTCCTGGCTCGCCACCTTCCCTACCGGGTGGAGCGTGCCGGCCGCGTCCACCCGCACGAGCGCGTCCTTTTCGTCCATGCCTACGACGACTTTACCAGGGTGCGCCAAAGAAGCGTAAATAGCTCACACCGAATCCCGCCCACATCGGCCCCACGGGCGGCACGCTGCCCCGAGAACGCACCGCCATGCACGCCCTCCACAGCCCCGAGGCGCTCTCCGAGCGGCTCTCCGAGACGTACGTCGCCGACGACCGGACGTCCCTCCTCGCTTTTCTGGCCCTGTCGCTCGGGAAGCCCCTTCTGTGCGAGGGGCCGGCGGGGGTCGGCAAGACCGAGCTCGCCCACGCCCTCGCGCGGGCCCTAGGGCGCCCCATCCTCCGCCTTCAATGTTACGAGGGGCTCGACGAGGGCAAGGCCCTCTACGAGTGGGACTACGGCAAACAGCTCCTCTACACGCAGCTCCTCCGGGACGCCGTGGGCGCGCGCGTGCCGACCGGAGCCAACATCGGCGACGCCGTCACGAGCCTCGCCGGCGAGGCGAGCGCGTTCTACGGCGAGGCGTTCCTCGTCGCGCGGCCCCTCTTGGCAGCCGTGCGCTCTCCCGAGCCCGTCGTGCTCCTCGTCGACGAGGTCGACCGGGCCGACCCCGAGTTCGAAGCCCTCCTCCTCGAGGTCCTGGCCGAAAACCAGATCACAGTGCCCGAGCTCGGCACGTTCCGCGCGCAGCACCCCCCGCTCGTCGTGCTCACCACGAACGGCGCGCGCGACATGAGCGACGCCCTCCGCCGGCGCTGCGTGCACGCCTACCTCGACTACCCGAGCCCGTCCCGCGAGGTAAAAATCCTCGAAAAACGCGTGCCGGGGCTCGGCCGAGCGCTCGCCGAGAGGCTCGTCGGGTTCGTCTCGGAGCTCCGCAAGCTCGAGCTACGAAAGGCGCCCTCGATCTCCGAGAGCATCGACTGGGCGCGCGCGCTCGTCCTGCTCGGAAAGAGCTCGCTCGACCGCGACCTCGTCGAGGAGACGCTCGGCCTCCTCCTCAAGTACGAGGAGGATCGCGAGCGCGCGGAGGCCAAGCTCGGCAAGCTGCTCGAGGCCTCGCCCGATCAGGCGCCGCGGCAGGTGAAATAGAGCCACGGATCCCCCGGCTCGCCGCCGAGATCGACGCGTCGGCCCGTGCGACCGGAGTAGGCGACGACGTCGGAGAAGCCCGCCTCGTGGAGCTGCCTGACCTGCTCTCCGAGGCGCACGTGGTACGTCACGGCGCGAAACACGAACGAGCCGTCGTTCACCATGGCGTGGGGCGCCTTCGCGAAGGAAGCGTGCTCGGGGTTCGTGGCGCGGAGCCGCGCGCGACGGACGGCGCCGAGGACGGCCGCAAAGAGACCGTGGGAGCGCTCCCATCGGAACGGCATGTCGTCACGAGCCAGGTTGTGGGTCGAGAAGACGAAGAGGCCACCGCGACGGGTCACGCGCCGTAGCTCGGCGAAGATGGCGACGCGGTCGCCGTGCTCCACGTAGTCGATGCCGTTGTACGAAAAGAGGGTGAAGTCGAAGGTGCCGTCGGCGTGGTCGAGGTGGCGGGCGTCGGCGTGGTGGAGGCGGTCGGCGAAGGCCGGGTGCTTGCGCCTCACCTCGCGGATCATGGCCTCGGAATAGTCGACGCCGAGGTACGCCCGAACCTTCGGACCGAAGTACGCCGTAGTGCGACCTCCCCCTACCCCGACGTCGAGCATGGACGCGGCGCGGAGCTCTTCGTCGTGCTCGCGCGCGATGACCTCTTCGGCGGGCTGGAGCCCCTCCGCGCGGGCGTAGTGGGCGGCGACGCCGGCCTCTTCGTAGATGCGCCGGTTCTTCTCGAAATGGCTCACGCTCGACCTCGTCTCGGCTACCGGAGCTCGGCGACCTGCTCGCCGAAGATGCGCTCGAGGCCGGAGAGCACGGTGTCTCCGACCTCGACGCGGAAACGTTTTCCGCACGCCAAGACGGCCTCGGCCCCGTCGTGGAGCTGAAGGATCACGCTGACGGGCGTATCTCCGGGGGATCCGGAGAGCACGTCGGCCATGCGCGTGAGCTCACGCTCTCCGGCGCGGCCCTCCTTCACGCGGATCTGCACGAGGCGCGTATCTTTGCGGACGACGTCCGAGAGGGGGACGGCCTCGTTGAAGAAGAGCGTCGCCTCGCGCGGGGCGTCGTCGTCGTCGGGGGCGTCGTCGTCCTTGCGAGGGAAGCTCACCTTCCCGCTCACCACGATGGGCTCGCCGGACGTGATGACGTGCGCGTACGTGTCGATGGCGCTCGAGCGGAGCTTCACGTTGACCCGGCCGCTCAGGTCCTCGAGCTCGAAGAACGCGATCTTGCCGCCGCCGTCGCGGAGGATCTTCTCGCGGTACCCCTCGACCATCCCGACCACCTTCACGACGGCCCAGTCCTTCATGCCCGAGAGCTCCGAGAGCGGGACGCACTCGAGTTTGGCGAGCGCGTTTCCTCCGCGCAGGTAGCGCTCGAGCGGGTGACCCGACACGTAGAACCCGAGCGACTGGCGCTCGCGCACGAGCGCCTCGCGCCGATCCCAGGCGTCGCACATGGCGTAGTCCCCCTGGGACGACGACCCCTTGCCGCCCGAGCCCGCGTCGAACAGGCCGAACATGTTGGTCTGGCCACGCTCACGATCGCGGGAGGCCGCGCGGCTCCGCTCGAGGGCCGTCTCGATCGAGGCGAACGCCCGGGCCCTGTGCACGGTCTGCTTCGCGAGCACGGTGTCGAACGCGCCACACTGGACGAGGGCCTCGAACACCCCTTTGTTGATGCGCTTCGCGTCGACGCGCGAGCCGAAGTCGAAGAGGTCCGCGAACGGTCCGCCCGCCGCGCGCGCCTCGAGCAGCGCCTCGAGCGCCGCGCCCCCCAAACCGCGCACGGCGCCGAGCCCGAAGCGGATCTGCGGGCCGCATGGGTCCTTCACACGCTCGCTCGGCCGCACGCGGCGCCCACCCTGGGGGTGCGTGTAGACGACCTTGAAGTCGATGTCGCTCTCGTTCACGTCGGGCGGGAGCACCGTCACGCCCATGGCGCGCGCGTCGGCGATGGTGCGCACGACCTTGTCGATGCGCTCCTTGTCGCTCGTGAGGATGCCGCAGAGGAGCTCCACCGGGTAGTGCGCCTTGAGGTAGGCGGTCTGGTAGGTGATGAGCGCGTACGCGGCCGAGTGGCTCTTGTTGAAGCCGTAGCCCGCGAAGTACTCGAGGAGGCCGAAGATGTGCTCCGCGTCGGCCTCGGTCACCTCTTGGGCCTTCGCGCCGTCGACGAAGATGCTCTTCTGCTTGGCCATCTCCTCGGGCTTCTTCTTGCCCATCGCGCGACGGAGGAGGTCGGCGCCGCCGAGCGAGTAGCCCGCGAGCGCCTGCGCGATCTGCATGACCTGCTCTTGGTAGACGATGACGCCGTACGTCGGCTCCAAGATGTGGTCGACCTTCGGGTGCATCTTGGAGACGGCCTTGCGCCCGTTCTTGCAGTCGACGAAGTCCTTCACCATGCCCGTGCCGAGAGGGCCCGGGCGGTAGAGCGCCACGGCGGCGACGATGTCCTCGAAGCAGTCGGCGCGCAGGTCCTTGAAGAGCTGCTGCATGCCGCTCGACTCGAGCTGGAAGACGCCCTTGGTCTCGCCCGAGCCGAGGAGCTGGTAAGTCGCCTTGTCATCCATCGGTATCGTATCGATATCGAAGGGTTTTCCGGCGGCGATCACGTCCGGCCGGGCGTTGATGAGGCGCACCGCGATGTCGACCACGGTGAGCGTCTTCAGGCCGAGGAAGTCGAACTTGACGAGCCCCGCCTGCTCGACGTCGTCCTTGTGGTACTGCGTGACGTAGGCGCCGCTCTTCTCGTCGCGGAAGACGGGGACGTGATCCCAGAGCGCGCCCTCGGCGATGACGATGCCGGCCGCGTGTTTGCCGGCGTGGCGCGTGAGGCCCTCGAGCTTCTGCGCCTGCGTGAGCAGCTCGCGCGTGAGCGGCTCGGTCTCGAACCGTGCCTTCAGCTTGGGCTCGAGCTCGAGGCTCTCGGCGATCGTGTACGTCTCGGCGGGGTTCTTCTGCGGGATGAGGTTCGCGATCGCCTGCGCGTCGATCGGCGGGATCGAGAGCCCGCGCGCCACGTCCTTGATGACGCTCTTCGCCTTGAGCTCGGCGAACGTGGCGATCTGGCCCACGCTCTCCTCGCCGTATTTTCGCTGGACGTAGGCGATCACCTGGTCGCGCCGGTCCATGCAGAAGTCGACGTCGAAGTCGGGCATGGAGACGCGCTCGGGGTTCAAGAAGCGCTCGAAGAGGAGGTTGTACGGGATGGGATCGAGGTCCGTGATGCGCATCGCGTACGCGACGAGGGAGCCTGCGCCGGAGCCACGGCCCGGACCGACCGGGATCCCGTTCTCTTTTCCGTACCGGATGAAGTCCCACACGATGAGGAAGTACCCCGGGAACTTCATCTTGCAGATGACGTCGGCCTCCCAGTCGAGGCGCTTCACGTAGGCCTCGCGGTCGACCTTCTTCCCTACCCGCTCGAACTCGGTGAACCTCCGCTCGAGGCCCTCGCGGGCGACGTGGCGGAAGTAGCCCTCTTCGTCGAAGCCCTCGGGGATCGGGAACTTCGGGAGCATCGGCACGCCGAGCTTCAGCTTGAGCTCTTTGCACTTCTCCGCGATCGCGAGCGTGTTCTTGACGGCCTCGGGGTGCGCCGAGAAGAGCTGCGCCATCTCGGCCGGGCTCTTCAGGTACATCTCGCTCGAGCCGTGGTGGCGGTCCTTCGAGTCTTGGTAGGACCGCCCCGTCTTGATGCACGAGAGGTAGAGGTGCGCCTCGGCGTCGTCTTTGGCGGCGTAGTGGACGTCGTTCGTGGCGACGAGCGGGAGATCCATCCGCTTCGCGAGATCGACGAGGATGCCGTTCAAGATCGGCTGCTCGGGCAGGCCGTGATCTTGAAGCTCGACGTAGAGCGAGCCCTTCTCGAAGAGCTCCGAGAGTCGACCGAGCGCGCGGTACCCGGCCTCGACGCCCTGCTCGAGCACGGCCTGCGCGATGACACCACCCATGCAGCCCGTCGTGCCCACGATGCCCTTCGTGCGGCCCTCGAGCGCCTCGAACGCGATCGTGGGCGAGCCCGCGGGCCCCGACGGATCGGGGGCGACGTGCCCGCGCGACACGAGCCACGTGAGGTTCTTGTAGCCGTCGTTCGTCGCGGCGAGCATGGGCAGGTGGTGCGAGTGCCCGTGCGCCGCGATCTCGAGCTCGCAGCCCAAGATGGCCTGGACGTTCGCGTCCTTGGCCGCCTTGTAGAACGAGATGGCCCCGAACATGTTGCCGTGGTCCGTCACCGCGACCGCGCTCATGCCGGCGGAAGCGACCTTCTTCACGAGGTTCTTCACCTTGATCGCGCCGTCGAGCATCGAATACTGCGTGTGCACGTGCAGGTGGACGAACTCGGACATGGGGCAGACCTTCGGGGCGAGAGGCGCGAGGGCACGGCTCTAGCAAGCCTTCCGACGGGGCGGTAGGCCAACGGGCGCACGGCCGGGAAACCCCGAGGATCGTGTGACGGAGGTCGCTCGGTCGCAGCGCCGCGCGGGGCCGGGCGCGTCTCATTCGCACCACGGACACCGTTCGACCCGGCGTGTCACGGTCGCATGACGTAGACCCCACGTCGCCGCGTGCGGCCGTGTCTCAAGGCCCAGCCTTGGCGCGAACAGTCAGTCCCGACTAACGCCTCGCGTCAGAGCGCAGCGCCACGATTCCGCTACTCTCATGCGAGCGGGAAGCTGCGCACCCGGGGTGAAACGCCGATCGAATGCTTGATAACCGAAATGTCAGAAGGCTAATGTCATGAGGCGATGCGGAGGCTCGGGCCACGTCCCTAGCCTCGCATGCGGCGCCGCAGAACGTCCGAGCATGGTGGTGCTCGGATCACGCGGCGGCGCAAGCCGACCGAAGCTCCCGTGAGGCCGACCCCCGTGGCCGCACGTCCCGCCCGTAACGTCGTTCTCGAGGAGGCTGTTAGATCATGAAGCTTTACACTGGATTGGCCCTTTGCGGCCTTGGGCTCACCACGGCACTTTTGCTCGGCGCTCCGGGCTGCAGCAGCGACACGACCGAAGCCGACGGCGGCGCGAGCTCGCTCAAGAAGCCGCCGGCCAAAGAGGGCTCGGCGACCAGCTCGACCGAGTCGAAGTTCTACGCGCTCCGCACGCTCCAGCTCGGCGACACCGATCGCGCCGGAGCTCCGAGCACGACCGCGTGGAAGAAGTACGGCTACGACATCGACAACCTCGTCTCGACCGACAAGTCGACCGATCACTGCAAGCTCAAGTCGGGCGCCCCCAACAAGGTCAAGACCGACGGCGACGAGGGCATCGACAACTCGTTCGGCGCCAACATCCTCCCGATCATCACGACGGCCGCTCCGGACGCCGCGAAGCAGATCAACGACAACCTCAACACGGGCGCTTTCAGCGTCATCATCGAGGTCAAGGGCTTCGACCCCGCCGCCGATCAGACCAACTCGGGCCTCTCGGGCCAGCTCTTCGCGGGCGCGCCGATGCCGACGCCGCCCAAGTGGGACGGCAACGACGAGTGGTCGGTGTCGCCGGCGCTCCTCGCCGACGGTCAGTCGATCGCGGGCGGCTCGAAGGTGAAGTTCGCCGACTCGTACGTGAACAAGGGCCTCTTCGTGAGCGGGTCGAACGCGACGGTCACGCTGAGCCTCTCGATCGGCGGCGCGGCGCTCGACCTCACCATCCAGAAGGCCACGATTTCGTTCAAGAAACCGGCCTCGGGTGTGCAGGCGACCGAGGGCACGATCTCGGGCGTTCTCGGCACCGAGCAGCTCATCAGCGAGCTCAAGAAGGTCGCCGGACGTGTGTCGACGACCCTCTGTGAGGGCGGCACGTTCGAGAACATCGCGAGCCAGATCCGTCAGGCATCGGACATCAACTCGGACGGGACGAACACCTCGGGTGGCGAGTGCACCGGCATCTCGATCGGCGTCGGCTTCACCGCCACGCAGGTGAAGACGCCCACCAAGGTCGCCCCGGCGGCCGCCCCGAGCCCCGACCCCTGCACGACGCCGGCCGACGCGGGCGCGGGCGGCTGAAGCTCCGACGGAGGTCACGCATCTCGGGAGAGGGCCTCGCGGCGACGCGGGGCCTTCGCCTTTTCGAACGCTTGCGGCCAAGGCCGATCCTCGGCCACTCTCCGGCCATGCACGTCTTCGGCCTCACGGGAGGCATCGCCTCGGGGAAGAGCACGGTCGGGAAGCGGTTTCGCGAGCGAGGTGTGCCCGTCGTGGACGCCGACGCCCTCGCCCGCGACGTCGTCGCCAAGGGAACGGAGGGGCTCGCCGCCATCGTCGCCGCCTTCGGAGATGGAGTCCTCCTGCCCGACGGCTCCCTCGATCGAACGAAGCTCGGCGCCCTCGTGTTCGCCTCTCCCGAACGGCGGGCCGAGCTCAACGGCATCGTGCACCCGCTCATCGCTCGAGCGAGCCGAGACGCGCTGGCGAGGCTCGCCGCGGAGGGGGCGGAGCTCGCCTGTTACGAGGCCGCGCTCCTCGTGGAGAACGGGCTCGCCGACGCGTTCCGGCCGCTCGTCGTCGTCGCGGCCCCCGAAGAGGTCCAGGTCGCCCGCATGCGCGAGCGCGACGGGCTCGGCGAGGCCGAAGCGAGGGCTCGGATCGCGGCCCAAAAACCTCTCCACGAGAAGACCGCCGTCGCCGACCACGTCATCACGAACGACGCGGACCGCGACGAGCTCACGAACGCGGCCGACGCCGTCCTCGACGCCATCCGGGCGAGCCTCGCGCTCTCTCGCCCTGCCTGACGGCGACGGCCGAGCCGTTGCCGGCATGGGCCATATTCCACAATACATTCGGATATTTGTGACGCCACCATGCGCCGTTCGTTCGGGCTCGCCGCAACCTCGCGCGGCTCGCAGCTCGGCGAAAATCGTCGGTCATCGAACGGCGTGGTGCTCTAGTCTGGAGGCGTGGTGGTGGTGACGAAACAGCACACGGGCGTGTCCTCGCCGTACGACGAGGAGGGCCTCTCCGCGCCGCGGGACACCCGCGCGGCGCCGCGGCCCGGGCTCGTGCTCCTCTACGCGCCGAACTTCGAGCAGCTCCACCCCGCGTACCCGTTCGGGCCGAGCGACATCACCATCGGCCGCGACCCGATCCACGCCATCTGCATCCCCGAGCAGGCGGTGAGCCGCCTCCACGCGCGCATCCAACGCCACACGAGCCCGGGCGGCGACGTGTTCGTCTTGACCGACCTCGGGAGCCGAAACGGCACCATCGTCGACGGAAGACACGTGCACGAGGTGACCCTCGAGCCGCTCTCCGAGGTGCGCGTCGGGGACGCGATCTTCAAGTTCGTCGAAGAGGGCGCCGACATCGCCGCGGCCTACCGTATCGATGGCGTGGTGGCCGGGCAGCGGCGATCGCGCGGCTTCGACGAGCTCGTCGGCGGCGCCAAAATGGACGCCATCGCGGCCGACATCGAGCGCATCGCCCCCACCGAGCTGTCGTGCGTCGTGCTCGGAGAGACCGGGACCGGCAAGGAGGTCGTCGCGCGAGGGATCCACAGGCTCTCGGGCCGGCGGGGCTCCTTCCAGGCCATCAACTGCGCCGCTATCCCGCAGAACCTCCTCGAGAGCGAGCTCTTCGGCTACCGGCGCGGCGCGTTCTCGGGAGCCGACCGCGACAAACCCGGCCTCATCAAGCTCGCCGACGGCGGCACGCTCTTCCTCGACGAGATCGGCGACATGCCCATCGACGCGCAGGCGAAGCTCCTCCGGGTGCTCCAGTCGCGCGAGGTCTTTCCGCTCGGCGCCACCATGCCGGAGCGCGTCGACATCCGGGTCGTCTGCGCCACGCACCGCGACCTCTACGGCCACGTTCGCGAGGGGCGCTTCCGAGGCGACCTCCTCGCGCGCCTCAACGAGCACACGGTGAGGCTCCCGCCGCTCCGCGAGCGCAAGGAAGACGTGCTGCAGCTCGTCCGCAGCTTCTTCGCCCGGTACGGCCACACGAGCGCGTCGTTCACGTTTTCGTTCATGGTGGCGCTCCTCCACTACGACTGGCCCTTCAACGTTCGTGAGCTCGAGAGCTGCGTGAAGCGCGGCCTCGCGATCGCCCCCGACGGGGTGCTCGACACGGCGCACCTCCCCGACGCCATCGCCGAGATCATGCGCGGGTACGGGGGACGCGCCCCTAGGGAGCCTCAGCCGAGCGTCTACCCGTCGAGCCGCCCCCCCGACGTCGTCGTTCCCTCGATGCCCGGGGTGCCCTCGATGCCGTCGTCGGCCTCGCCCTCGGCACCCGGCCGAGGCCCGACGGAGCCCGAGCTCCGCGCGCTTCTGTCACGGCACAAGGGCAACGTGGCCGCCGTGGGGCGTGAGCTCGGCAAGGAGCGCATGCAGATCCACAGGTGGTTGAAAAAGTTCGGTATTTCGCTCGACGACTACAGGTCTTGAGCCGTCACCCCGGGTCTTCGGCGACGCCCGCGATGCGCAGCTCGCCCTCTTCGCGGCGGACGAGGAGCACGAGCACCTCGCCGAAGAGCGGGTCGCCGCCGACACGCGAGACGAGCACGGGCACCCGCACGAGCACGTCGCCCTCCTGCATCTCGGCGGGCTTCGAGAACGGGACGACGTCGTCCGAGCCGTAGCGCTCGATTTTGTCGAAGCGAGCGACCTCGAGACCGGCAATGCGTTGGTACTCGTAGGTGCGCATGCGGGCCCGGAACGACTCGACGACGTTGGCCCCCGGGCGGCGCAGAAGGACCGCGTCTTGCGCGAGCAGCCTACCGAGGCCGTCGGCGTCCTCGCGCTCGAACGCGCGGAAGTAGGCCCGCACGAGGCCCACGAGCGCCGCGGTCTCGTAGCGCTCCCGCAGAGTGACGATCGACGACGAGGCACGCCCGCGCTCGACGGACTCGGGCACGGTGAGCGGCTGTTCGAGCGCGACGCCGTCGGGACGGCGAGGCTCCTTCGGGAACGAGGTGACCGTGTCGAACGAGCGCGAGCAACCCGCCGAGATCACCGCGGAGACGATCGCGAGGGCGCGCGCGAGGCGTTCAGAACGGCTCGATGTCGGGGAGACTTCCACGGGTGAGCACCAGCGTCGCACGATCCGGGACCATCTTCCAGCGCGGCTCGGCGATCGGGCTCGAGGCCGCCATGGACCACTCCTCGTCGAAGTCGCTCGCGAGCAGCACGAAGTGGATCTGCCCGAGCTCGGGGACCTTTCGGCGTAGGTTCGCGTCGTCACCGACGAGCATCTCGCCGTCGTGTTTTCCCGCGAGCACGCGGTAGGCCATCGGCTGGCCGGCGTGCAGCACGATCGCGCGCTCGCCCGTCGTGACGACGGCGTTGACCTTGGCTTGTGGCGCGCCGACCTCCGCGCCGGTCACGTCGACCAAGGAGAGGGTGGCCCGGAGCGCCTCGCGGACGACCTGCGGGGAGGCCTGACCGTCGAGCGCGCCGCGATCGTGGAGGAACGACAGGAACACGTGGAAGAAGATCTCCGCGTCGGTCTCGCCGCGGATCTGGGCGCGCAGGAAATCGGGGATGCCCGAGAGCAGACGCTCACGGATCACGTCGAACTCGGGCAGCGTCCCCGTCTGCGCGAAGAGATACTGACGGTATCGGAAGGGGTGGGTGTTCTCCGTACGGAGGGCGCCCACCGTGGCGGAGCGGACGTGGCCGAGCAGGAGATCGGTCCGTACGTCGCCCGCGGCCGCCGCCAGATCGACGACGTCGCGATCGTCGACCGGACGACGCCGCATGAGCACCTCGTCCCCTTGGTAGAAGCCGAGGCCCCACCCGAGCGGTTGCCCGGCGCGCACCCTCACCACGAGGGCGTCGTGCTCGGAGGCGAGCACGCGCGAGGAGAGCTCTGTGCGGTTGCCTACGAGGGCGATCAGTCGTGCCATGACGTTCTCCTCACGCCCGAGACCTCGGGCGTCGTGTTGTCTTTGGTACGGCTCGCGCGGACCCGTGACAAGAACCGCTCGGTCGACTCGCGCTTCTTCCTCTTCAGGGACTCGGCGAAGAGCTTCGCTACGAACGGCGCCGACGCGGCGACGGCCAGAGCCACCCCCCACGGGGGAAACGAGAACGAACGCATCTTCGAGTATGTGATGACACATCCTCGACGGAAACGCGAAGCCTTCGCGCGGGACGGGCCACGCGGAGGTGCCGCGCGTGCGTCATTTTTGCGGCGGAACGATGAACGGCACGACGTGCTCGCGCCCTTCGAAGCCCGCGCGATACTGCGCCGCGGCGTGCTGGGACGAGAACGGCCCGATACGCACGCGGAACCACGTGCCGCGACCGGCCACGTGCGCCTCGGTGACGTACGCTTTGTGGCTCCGTGCGCGGAGCTGAGCCGCGAAGGCCTCGGCCTCTTCGCGCGTTCGGAACGAGCTCACCTGGAGCTGGTAGCCGCCCTCTTTGCCCTGGGGCGCGGACGGACCTTCGGGCAGCGAGCGAATCTGCGCGTTGTCGCTCGCGACCTTCGTGAGCGAGTCGCGAGGACGTGTCACGACGGGCGTCGCCTCGAGCAAATTCGCGGCGGGGAGCGGTACGACGGGGAGCCTGTCGGCGGCGGGCGGCGGGCCGTCGGGGACCCGCGCGGAAGCGATCGCGCCGGCGTTGTCCTTGTTGCCTTTGACCGCGGCGAGCGCCGTAGGTGGGGCGCTGTCGTCGCTCAAGATCCCCGGGAAGGTGACGTCCTTCGTCGAGAGATCGGTCGCCTTCGGGCCGCCTTGGGCCTTGTCCGACTTCGACTTCTGCACGACGAGCTCGCCGAGCGGGTCGGTGCGCTTCGCGTCGGCGTGGGTCCCCCGCCCCGAGATCGCCAGCGAGGCGAAGAGGACGCACGCGCCCCCGAGAGCGACGAACGCGAGCGTCGTGCCCTTGCCCGGGCGACCGTCGGCATCGGTCTCTTGGATCTGCTCGAGGTTCTTCACGCCTTGTTCCATGATGTGCTCGCCTCGGTTCCGTTGGGGTCGCCGGACGACGACTCGCCCGCGCCCTCCTTCGGGTACAAAAGGCTGCCACGTGCGGCCAAGTTTCCGGCGCCCCTGCCCCGACTTTGCTAAGCGGGCCCCATGCAGAAGCTGCCGCTCACGCTGCTCGTGCTGCTCGCCTGCGCGAGCCCGAGCGAAGGCCTCGTGTCCCTCGACACGGGCCTCGAGACGGACGTGCTCGGGCGCGAGCCCCGTGTCGACAGCCTCGTGGTCGAGGCGATCGACACCTCCGGCAACGCGACGGAGATCGCGCGACGACGCCTCCCGGCCGACGTCGTCGACCTCGGCGAGCTCCCGAAGGTCGACACGGCGAGCCTCCGCGTGCGCGGGCTGGATGCCCAAGGGGCCGAGCGCGTCCGAGGCGAGTCGCTCTACGCCGCGTATGGGGATCTCGAGCGGGCCACGCTGCGCATATTCCTTCAACGAACCGGCGAAAGCGCTCGATTTCCTTCACCTTTTTCGACACCTTACCCTTCGTCCGATAGGGTCGACGTGATCGCCGGGCGGTACGTGGCGGTCGCGGACGGCGCGCGCCTCGTCGCGTACGACGTGGCGAACCTCGCGCCGATCGCCGATCGCACCTTGCCGGTGGAGCCGAAGACCGTCGCCGCGTTCGACACCCGCCTCCTCCTCGTCTCGGACGCCGCGCAAGCCGTCGTCGTCGACCTCGCGACGAGGGACGAGACGAAGCTCGACGCTCCTCCCGGAGGCTCGTTCGCCGAGGTCGCGGGGGGACGTGTCGTGAGGGCCGGCGCACAGGGCACGTACGTGGTCGGCGCGACGCGCACGTCGAACCCGACGGCCAAGGTGCTGCGCGTCGCAAAGGACGGCGCGCTCTCCTTCGTGGAGCTGTCCTCCGCGAGGGCGGGCGCCGGGGCGAGCTGGGTCGAGGGGGCGAGGCCTCGTGGTCGTCGGCGGGAGCCCATCGGCCGCCGGGGTAGAGGTCGTCGCGGTCGGCTCGTCCCGTGGGGCCCCGCTCGCCTTCCCCCCCGACGCCACGGTCGGGCTCGCGGTAGCGCCGCTCGACGGCTCGTCCGTCGCCGTGGTGGGTGGGCCTTCGCTGCGTGTCGTCGACCTCGGGTGCGCGGCGAGCTGTGCCCCACGGACCATCCCGTCCGGTGACGGCGAGCCGCTCTCGTCGCCCGACGCGACGCCGCTCGACAAGGCCGCCCTCGTGTCGGGCACGGCTCCCGGAGGGCGCGCGAGGCTCTACCTCGTCGAAGGATCTGGCGCGCGCGCGGTCCCGCTGCGAGAGCCGCGCTCCCAGGTTCGGCTCGTCCCGCTCCCCACGGGCAACGTGGCGATCGTGGGGGGCGGCCCCTTGACGCTCGAGTCTTTCCGGCCATAGGCCGACACGTCCCCGCGATCACGGGCAGAATGCCGTCTTTTCGCCCCGCGTGCAGGTCGCGGGAACTTCGGCGCGGGCCCGTGGTCTCGGGCCTCGCCCTCCAACGAAAGCACGCATGAACCGACCTCCCTTTCTCGCCTATCCCCTCGCCGTCGTCGTCGCGTGTGCCGCAACCGGATGCGCGGGCGCAAGCCCCGCCAAGAGCGCCTCGGGGGACGTGCCCATTCTCCCCTTGAAGAGCGTCCGTCTCTACGAGGCGGGCGTCGGGTACTTCGAACGCGAGGGCACGACGGGCGGGCGCACCTCGCTGCCCGTGCCCCCCGGGCACCTCGACGACGCCCTGAAGACCCTCGTGGTGATCTCGAAGGGCGGCAAAGCCGAGGTCACGGGCGTCGCTTTTCCGAGCAGCGTGACGAAGGGCATGGCCCGCGCGCTCGCCGGCCTGCCCGCCAACGAAGAGGGGCCTCTCAGCTTTCGCTCCCTCCTCAACACGATGCGAGGGGCGCACGTCGTCGTTCGCACGAAGTCGGGCGCCGAGACCAAAGGACGGCTCGTCGACGTGGTCGACGGACCGGCCCCACCCCACGAAAAACACTCAGGCAAAGACGACAAGAAGGACGAGAAGGAGAGCGACGCGCGCCCGCTCGTCGCGATCGTCTTGGCCGACTCCGGCGAGGTCATGAGCTTCGCCGAGGAGCTCATCGCGGGCGTACGGCCGACGGACCCCGCGTTCTTCGCGAGGCTCGGCACGGCCCTCGACGCCGTCTCCACCCAGGGCACACGCAACCCGAGGCTCGTCGAGGTGCTCGGGAGCGCAAAGGAGCCCGTCACCCTCGGCTATCTGGCCGAGACGCCGATCTGGAGAACGACGTACCGCGTGGTCCTCGGAGACGACGACCGCGCGTTTTTGCAGGGATGGGCGCTCCTCCACAACGACACCGACGAACACTGGCAAGGCGTCCGCGTCGAGCTCGTGAACGGCCAACCCGACTCGTTCCTGTTCCCCATCGCGGCGCCTCGTTACGCGCGCCGCGAGCTCCGAACGCCGGACAACGTCGCGTCGACGGTCCCCCAGCTGCTCGACAACTCCGCGGACCGCATGTGGGGCGACCACGCCGAAGACTCGTTCGGCGCGGGGGGCCTCGGGCTCTCCGGCGTCGGCGAGGGGGGCGGCGGGCGCGGCGAAGGTGTCGGTCTCGGCAGCGTGAGCTCCTTCGGACGCGGCGCGGGCACGGGCTCGGGGCAAGGCTACGGCTCGGGCAGCGGGTCCTTCGGCGGCGCCGGCGCGAGCTCCCTCCTCGACGTGGGCAACCTCGCGAAAATCGCTCAAGCCGACGCCATCGAGGGGGGTGCGCTCTTTCGGTACGTCCTCCCACGTGGCCTCGACCTCGGGCCTCGCAGCTCGGCGCTCGTGCCTTTCGTGTCGACGCCGCTCACGCCGACCCGCATCACGTACGTCGACGGCACGAGCGCACGAGCGGGCGTGCGTTTTCTCAACCAGTCGAAGCAGACGTTGCCCCCCGGAGTCGTCGCGTTCTTCGCCGACGGGGGCTTCGCCGGAGAGACGGCCCTCCCGAGGCTAAGGCCGGGCGAAGGGCAGTTCGTCACGTTCGCCGACGACCTCGACGTCGAGGTGACGATGAAGAACACGAAGACGAGCGACGCGACCCAGCGGGTCGTGTTCCACGGGTCGACGCTCGAGGAGCACTACCTCCGCGCGACCACCTCCGACTACGTCGTCAAGAACGACGCCGGGCGACCCCGCCACATCGCCATCGTAGTGCGTATGTCGAACAACGGGCGCATCGAAGGCGCCGACCGGGTCGAGTACGACGAGGCCCGCCACGTGCCCCTCGCGGTCATCGACATGCCGCCCAAGAAGGCCGTGTCGCGGGCCATCGCGACACGCGAGGGGCTCGTGCGCCGGCACGCGCTCGAGTCCCTCGACGCGAGCCACCTCGAGAAGCTCGCGCGCGAAACGGCCATCTCGGCGTTCGAGAAGCAGGTGCTGACCGAAGCCGCAGGGAAAGCGAAGCCCGTCGAGGCCGCCAAGGCCGCCGAGAAGCGCGCGAAGGAAGACCTCACGAAGGCCGAGGGCGACCTCGCGAAGCTCCGCGAGAACCTGAAGACCCTCACGACCGAGAAGGACAAGACGCACCCCTTCGTGGTGCGTGTGGTGGCGGCGGAGGACTCCGTCGGAAAGCTACGAACCGCCCACGAGACCCTCGCGAAAGAGCGCGTTCGGCTCGAGGGCGAGCTCACGAAGACGCTCGAAAAGATGAGCAAAAACTAGATCTTACAGACAGAAAGGATCACCAGGGCGACCAGTCGCGGGATGGCGCCCTGACGGTCCCGGGCCCGGCCGCGACGGCGCCGCGCACCTCGCGGGTCACCGCTGTCTCGGGCCACACGACGGCATCGACCACGTCGGCACGCACGTCCGCCCCACGACCGACGATGGAACGTTCGACACGCACGCCCGGAGCGACGCGCGCCTCTTCGTGAACGAAGGCCGTGAGGCCACGCCGCGCGAGCCACGCCGCGTTGGCCGCGAGGTACGCCTCGACGGACCCCACGTCCAGGAACCCCGACGTGTGCGCGTGGGTCGCGAGCCTGCGGCCCGCGCGGAGAGCCGGCAGGTACACGTCGCCGACCATGCACCCTTCGGTCGGCAACGACGCCCGGAGCTCCTCCCCTACGACGTGGATCCCGACGAAGTCGCCACCTTCGGCCTCCTCCCCGAAGGTCTCCCCCCGCAAGCGAACGACCCGCCCGTCGTGCCCGACGCCGACCGTGCCCTCGCCGCGTGCGCGCGGTGCGACGACCAAGGTGGCCGCGCCTCCCGAAGCTTCGTGCGCTCGGACGACGGCCTGGCTGTCGACCTCGGCGAGAATATCGGCGTTCCAGACGAGCACGGTTCCCGCTCCGAGCGCCGACGCCGCGTTCGCGAGCCCCCCCGCCGTCCCGAGGAGGCGCGGCTCCTCGAGGACGTGCACGCCACGCAGGCGACCATGGCTCACGACCGCCTTCGCGAGGTGGTGTGCGTTGACGACCAAAGGCCCGTGCCCGACGAGGCACGCGAGCACCGCGTCGAGGGCCGTAGCGTCACCGATCGGCACGAGCGGCTTCGGTACGTGCGACGTGAGCGGGCGGAGCCGCGTCCCGAGGCCGGCCGCGAGCACGAAGGCGGGGGTCATGGGGCCCCGATAGCAAAAGGGCGTGTGGACGGGAAAGTCCCGCGGCCCACGCTCCGCGCTCTCGGGGAGCCATCGCCTGCCGCTATTTTGGGCTTTTCGGGGCGCCCGTAGTACGCACGGCACATGGCCATGCGCGGCAAATCGATCCTCGCCCTCCTGTCCTTCCTGGTCCTCGCGGCCTCCGCGCCGGCGTGCGGGACCGACGCGGTCGGAGTCGAGGCGTGCCGCGAGATCGAGAACGCCCGCTGCAACCGCACGGTCGAGTGTGGGATTTCTCTCGAGCAGCCGAGGCCCGCAGGCGACGCGGTCGAGGCGTGCCGGCGCTTCTACCTCGACGCCTGCCTCCACGGGATCCAATCGGCGAAGGATCCCACGGTCGCGGAGAAGAAGGCGTGTGTCGACGCCATCACGGCCGGAAGCTGCGACGTCGTGCGTGAGCCCCAGCGCGCCCCGGCGTGCGCCTTCATCGTCCCCCCGGACACTCCCGCCGACGCGGGCGCCGACACGAGCGCGACGGACGCCAAAGAGCCGGCCCCGCCGGTCGCGCAGCCCGACGCGGCGAAGTAGCGCGCCTCAGGTCGCCTCGTCGTCGCCCGGCTCGTCGCTCGCATCGAGACTTGCGACCGAGTCTCCCGCGACGGCGAGGCCACCGGTGTAGACGCGCTCGCCGTGCACACGCTCCCCGAGCTCGATCCGCCAGTACGACGGGCCGTCACCGGAGCGGCAGCCGAGCGTGAACGACGGCGCCGCGAAGATCCGAAACCTCGCCCCGGCGGGCTTACGCTCTTCGCTCACGTGGCGATGCCCATGAAGGACGGCCGTCACCCCGACCTCGTCGAAGAGGCGCGCGGCCGACTCGGCGTCGTCGAGGCGCATCCCGATCTCGCTCGGCGCGCGCCGGCCCACGCCATGGGGGAGAGGGACGACGTGGTGGTGAAGGAGCACGAGCCTGTGCCGCGCGGCGCGGTACTCCGGCGTCTCGGAGACCGCACGCACGAAGGCCGATTGCTCGGCTCCGATGGCGCCGTTGTGACGGAAAAAACGGCGTTGGGGACGCACGCACGAGTCGAGCCCGACGAGGACGCACGAGGCCTCGGGCACGTGCCGCACGTACGCGCCGCTCGGGTGGAGGCCGAGCCCGAGGGCCGACGCGAAGGCGCGCCACCCCGCCCGCTTCGACTCGGGTGTAGGGCGAGGCCGACCGCTCCCCGAAAACGGAAACATGTAGAGGTCGTGATTGCCGGGCACGGCGTAGAGCCTGCCCTGCGCCCGAAAGCGAGCGAACGCGGCGAGCACCACCTCGTACCCTGCGCCATCGTCGGTGAGATCTCCCGTGATCGCGACCGCGTCGACGTCCTCCCCGATGGCGCTCGCGGCCTGGAGGAGCCTCACGTTGGTGTTCTTGGGCGTCCCCTCCGCGAGCAGGGCGAGGCGCGCCGCCGACGGAGGGCTCTCTGCGAGCACGGCGCTACGACGCGCGTCGAGCCGGCTCGCGAGCCAGGCCGCGCGCACGACGGGATCGGGGTCGTCGACCTGCTTGCGAGAGGGTACGCGGTGGGAGTACCCGCTCGGGTCCAAGAGCTGGATATCTTTGGATTTTTTACCGACCCTACGCAGCACTTGCCAACCGGCGCCGCGCCACACGGGCTCCCAGCGGGAAGGGTCGGAGTCCGCGAGGTTCTTCGAGCGGGCGACGACCCGGAGGCGGTCGTGGAAGGTGTCTCCGAACGTCGACACGTGCAGGTCGGAGACGTGCGCGAGGACGAACGGGCGCACGCTCACATGCCCGAGAGGATGCGGAACGTCTCGCCCTCTTTGACGAGCTCGAGGCGATTCTCGGCGACCGTGTGCCGCCACTCCTCTTGTTTCACGCCGGGGATGCGGTAGCTCGCCGCATACGTGTAGTCGACGAGCACGTGATCGTTCTCGGCGAACGAGATGCGGCGGTAGCGCACCTCGTACCGGATCGTCTGCGTCTTCATGAACGTGCCCGTGAGGTAGTCCTTGAGACCGGCGAAGTCGATGTCGTCCTCGGCGTTCGCGTTGCCGCCGTCCTCGAAGTACCGGGGGCTCGCGAGCTTGAGCAAGAGGCCGACGTTCTTCTCCTCGACGCCGTGCCGGTACTCTTCGCAGAAGCTCACGACCTTGCGGTTCTCGGAGGAGTCCTCGACGTCCGTGTTGGGGATCATGCTCTTCGAGCAGCCGACCGAGCCCATCACGAGCGCGGCGAGCGCGGCGACCACGGGCCCCGAAAGCCTCGCGCCGCGACGGGCGTGCGCCTCGTCTCGACCGGGGGTGAGTTCGACGGACGTCGGGAGCAAGGGAGCGGAAGAGCGCATGGCGAAGGACGAAACCTCGGGGCAAGGGTTCCCATTCCCGGGAACCGGCAAAACTACGGGACCATCGGCCGAAGCCGCACTTTAGCAAAGACGCCCCAAGATGGGCCCACCTCGAGCACCTCGGGGGCCATTTCGGCCGTCAGCGGGACGAGGGCCTCGTGGGCGGGCCGCAGCGGCACGTCGATGTCGCCCGTGCCGTGGCCCACGGACACCTCCCCCTCGCCCCAGCGCGCGTAGCCCGAGCCTCGGACCTCGGCCGAGACGAGGAGCGCGACCGCGCCGCTCGACCCTTCGACGAGGCGCGCCGAGGCGGGGCCCACGTCGTCGATCGCGACCACGACCACCGCGTCGATGAGCCTATGGCGGACGAGGTCGGCGGCCGCCGAGAGCGCCTCGAGGCCCCCGGCCGCGCCGAGCCCGACGGCGAACCCAGGCCCGGTGAGGCGGTAGGCGATCGAGCATTCGCCGCACGGCGCGTTGGGCGAGGTGAACGGGAACCTCCGAGGCTCGGCGAGGCGGGCCCCGCGCCGCCGTGCGCTCGCCCAGAAGAGCGCGTTGGTCTCGTGGGTGGCGAGACCGTGGCCGACCACGATGCCCGCGCCGTCGAGAGGCCCCTGCTCGTCCCGAAGGGCGCCCACCGCGCCGAGGGCGAAGCGCGAGAGGCGGTCGGTCCGCGAGAGCTTGTCGCGGTGGACGCCCGTCATCCCCTCGAGCACGTCCAGCGTGGGCTCGGACGTGACGTGCACCGCGCGCGACACGAAGACCGGGCGCTCGAGCGAGCCCGGGGCACGGCGCTTCGGATCGCGGCCCAGCACGAGGGCCGCGTTGGCGCCACCGAAGGCCGCCGAGAGCTTCAGGGCGCGCCCGGCGTCACCGACGACGCTCTCGCCGAGGGTACGGGCGAGGTCGGCATCGGTCGACGAAGCGCCTCCACCCGCCGTCGCCGGCAGCAAACCGCGCTCGAGAGCGTCGAGCGCCGCCAGCGTCTCGAGCACGCCGGCGGCGCCGAGCGTGTGCCCCACCTGAGGCTTGAAGGCATGGACGACGACGTCGCTCGCCCGCGGGATCCCGAGGGCCTGTGCGATCGCGCGCGACTCGGCGGCGTCGTTGAAGTCGGTCGCGGTCGCGTGGGCGCTGACGAGCCCCACCGCCGGACCTTCACCCGCCGCGTCGATGGCCGCGCGGGCGGCGCGCGACAGGCCTTGCCCCGTGCGGTCGGGCGCCGTGAGGTGCACGGCGTCGGAGGAGGCCCCGAACCCGTGAACGTAGCCGAGCGCGCCGGGCCGAGGCTCCCTCACGAGGGCGACCAGCGCCGCCCCCTCCCCGAGCACGAGGCCGTCGCGCGTCGCGCAGAACGGCCGCATGATCCCTTCCTTGGAGGTGGCCCTGATGGCCTCGAACCCCGCCGCCACGAACACCCCCACGGCGTCGTAGCCGCCGGCAAGCACGAGGTCGCAGCGGTCGTCGTCGAGCCACGCCGAGCCGAGCCCGATGGCGAGCGTGCTCGACGCGCAGGCCCCGAGCACGAGCGACGCGCGCGACGGGGGCAGGCCGAGCTCGGCGACGATCGCCGACATACCCCTGAAGTACGTGAATTCACACAGCTTTTCCCGCCCTGCGTCGACGACACCGGCGGCGAGATCGTCGAAGTACGACGCGGCGCTACGGAGCCCCCCGCTCGAGGTCCCGATGCAGAGACCGACCCGGCGCGAACGCCACCCGGGCAGCACACGGTCGAGGTCCTCTGCGCACGCACGCGCGGCCCCGACGACGAGGCGGATCGAGCGCTCCGACGGCGATGACGGAGCTCCTTCCGAGAGCGCGACACGCGCGGCGAAAGGGCGCGTGAGGTCGGCCGCGACGAGCTCGGCGTCTCGACCGACGGCGACGCGCGGCGCCTCGCCGAGCCCGGCGACGCGGAAGGCCTCACGCCCTTCGCCGAGGGCGGAGAGCGCGCCGAACGCGACGATGCACGTCACGGCACGGGCTCCTCGAACGCCGCGAGGTCGGGAGCTTCGTCCCCGACCGACTCGACACGCACCCGCGCGACGAGCCCAGGGACGCGTCGCGCAGCGGCCCCGGAGAACGACGCTCGGTAGAGCGCCACGTCGCCCGCCCCGGGCCGAACGCCGCGCGCGGTGACCGAGAGCTCCTCGACCGCGAGCTTCCCCTTCTCGACGCGCTCGGCCTCGACGTGGCCCCCGTGAGCGGCGCGGAACATCTCGATGGTCGCCTCGCCGTCGCGCAAGACGAAGTACGTCCCTTCGCGCGTAGGCTTCGCGAAGAGCAGGCGCCCGTCGAGCTGCGACAAGAACCAGAAGCGGAAGAAGCCGACGGGAAGCCCCGCGGCCTCCGGGCCGTCGATCGTGCCTCGTTTGTGCACGTCGACCGCCGGTACGTCGAACCGGAAGCGCTCGCGGGAGAGCCATGCGTCGAGCGCGGTGCTGCCCCCGGGACCGAGGAGCTGCAGCCTCACGGCGCGGCCAGGGAGCACGGCGAGGCCCCCGCGTGCCGTGAAGGTCCGCCCCGTGTACGGTTCGATCATGTCGACCGCGACGATGAGGGTGTAGGGCTCCTTCGGGAGCTCGGCGCGCGCCGACGCGAGCGCTGCGCGACCCTTGTCCCACTCGCGCTGAGACACCCGGGGGAGCTTGGCGAACGGCGCGGCCTCCGCGCAGCCCGAGAGCACGAGCGCCGCGACCAAGGCGACCGCGGTGCGCCCCACGTTCGTCACCCGAGCACCACGGCGTAGGCGTTCCCTTGAGTCTCGGCGACCACCGCGACGCGCTCGCGCACCTTGGACGCGACGAGCCCCGCCGCCGCCGAGAGGAAGATCGCGCCGGCGGACTCGTGGGCCCCGGTCGCGACCTCCCCCGCGAGCACCTCGCACGAAGCCCACGCGGTGCCCGCGAGCAGGCGCGCCGCGGTGGCCTCGTCCCTCGCGATGACGAGCGAGCGACCCGCGCCCGGCTCGGGAGGCTCGAGGTCCACGGGCGAGCCGGTTCGATAGGCCCGGGCGGAGAGGACCCGCGCGAGCACGGGGAGCCCCTTCTCGCGCGCGAGCTCGGCGGACGCGAGCACCGTGGCGCCGGCTCCCTCGGCGCGAACGGGCCGCGCTTCACGAGGGCCTACGAAGACCCGTGACAACACGTTCTCGACGATGTCGCTCTCTTCTTCGACCCCCCCGACACACATCGCGCGGACCTCGCCCGAGGCGACCATCTCGACACCTTGGAGGAAAGCAGCCTCGCCGCTCGCCGCGAAATCGACGATCGCGAACGACGGACCGGACAGGCCGAGGTAGATGCTGATGTGCCCGACCGGGGACGACGGCACGAGGTTCGGAAAGTCGGCCGGGCTCGCGAGGCGCGGCCCCTTCTCGAACACGCGCCGCATGAACGCCGCGGACGCGTCGAGGTTGCCCCACGCGTTGCCAAGCAAGAGACCTATCCGATCCCCGTACGGGACCTCACCGCCCCCGCCGGCGAGCGTCGCGCCCGATAGCGCCCTCTCGACCACGAGCGCGCCGAGGCGGGAGAGCCTGTCGAGGCGACGGGCACGCGCAGGATCGAACGCCGATGCGTCGAGCGTGATCTTCGGCGTGCCGGGGAGCGGATGCGCAAGGACCTCGTGCGTGTCGGGTCCGGCCGCGAGGCCCCACGGGGTGAGCGCCGCCGCGCCGACGACCACGACCTCGTGCCGTTCGGCCATGGCCCCCCGCGCGAGCCCGGGCTTCGCCAGCACGATCACCGAGTCCATGCCACCGAAGCCGAACGAGCTCGACGCGGCGACCCGCAGCTCACGACGCTCGGTGTGGGGCACGTGCCTCACCGCGCACTTCGGATCGGGCTGCTCGAGCCCCACCGTGGGCGGGACCACGCCGTCGCGCAGGGCGAGGGTCGTGAGCACGGCCTCGATGGCGCCGGCCGCAGCCAAGGTGTGCCCGAGCTGCCCCTTCGAGCTCGACACGGGCACACGCGAGGCCTCCGCACCGAGCGCCGCCACGATCCCCGCCGACTCCATGGCGTCGTTGAGCGGCGTCGCCGTACCATGTGCGTTGATGTAGTCGAGCTCGGTCGGGCCGAGGCCGGCGCGCTCGAGGGCACGTGTGAGGAGCCGGGCCGGGGTCTTCCCGGAGGCGTCGGGGTTCGTGATGTGGTGGGCCTCGGAGCCGATGCCCCAGCCCCCGAGCTCGCAGGCGACGACAACGCCACGCGCGCGGGCGGTCTCGGCCCGCTCGAGCACCACGAAGCCCGCGCCTTCCCCCAGGTTGAGCCCACGACGGCGCTCGTCGAAGGGGCGGCACGGCTCGGGGTCGCACGCGGACAGCGCGCCGAAGCCCGCTTGCGTGAGCCTGCACAGACCGTCGGCGCCCCCGGCGAGCACGATGTCGCACTCGTCGAGCAAGAGCCAGCTCGCCGCCACCACGATGGCGTTCGCCCCGCTCGAGCACGCGCTCGACAAGGTGCGCGTGCGGGAGAACGGGCCGAGCTCGGCGTCGATCCAGTGCGTCGTCGAGCTTATCGGGTTCGAGAGGAGCTTTCGCCACGCCTCGTCCTTGGTCGTCTCGCGCTCCCGTGGGTCGGCGAGCACACCGAGGAGGGTCTCGGTCTCGAACATGCCGCCCGTCGTCGCGCCGACCACGAGCCCGACGCGGAGCCCTCGCGCCCTCGCCTCGGCGATCTTCCCGCGCTCGCAGGCCTCACGCGCCGCCACGAGCCCCATCTCGGCGGTGCGCGACCAGGTGTCGCTCGCCACCTCGCGGAGGCCGCTCACCTCGGCGCCGATCGCCGATTTGTAGCCCGACGCGTCGAACAGGGTGAGCGCGCGGATGCCACGCTCCTCGCCGACGATGCGTCGCCACGTCGACTCGACGTCGTTCCCGAGCGCCGACACGAGCCCGACGCCGGTGACGACCAAATGGGAGGGCGCGCTCGCGGGGGTCACGACGGCGTGGTCGTGCGGGCGCGGTCGATGTGCTCCGCGATGCCGGTGACCGAGCGGAAGATGGTCCGGGCCTCGTCGCCCTCGGGGATTCGAACGCCGAACGCCTCTTCCAAGCTCATCGCCAGCTGGAGCGCGTCGAGTGAGTCGAGCCCGAGCCCTTCCCCGAAGAGAGGCGCGTCGTCCTCGATGGTCGCGGGATCGCGGCCTTCCAAGTTCAGCTCACGCACGATGAGCTCTTTGATTTCCGTCTTCAGCCGAGCGAGATCCATAGGTTCGCTCCGAACCCTAGCAAACGTTGGAAACCTCGGGAAACCCGTTCTCGCCGAACCGCGACCCGAGAACGACCCGGGTCGCCGACGAACCGACTGGCGAACCTCGACCATGTCGCCTAAGGAGTTCCCCGGGGCGAACGCCGGAGAACCACCGCGCGGCCCCGGAGGTTCGCCATGGGAGCGCTGGTCAACTACGCCACGGACAAGGGCGTCGCCGTGATGACGCTGAACGATCCGCCGGTCAACGCCTACAGCTACGAGATGCTGAAGGAGCTCGACGCGTGCATCCTCGAGGCGCGCTTCGACAACGACGTGCACGTCATCGTCCTGACGGGCCACGGCGACAAGTTCTTCTGCGCCGGGGCCAACGTGAACATGCTCCGCGAGGCCGACGCGACCTTCAAATACTACTTCTGCCTCCACGCGAACGAGACACTGAGCCGCCTCGAGCAGACGCCCAAGCTCTGCATCGCCGCTTTGAACGGGCACACCGTGGGCGGCGGGCTCGAGGTCGCGCTCGCCTGCGATCTCCGCATCGCGCGGGCCGGCGCCTTCCAGATTGGCCTCCCCGAGGTCGCGCTGGGTGTGCTCCCGGGCACGGGCGGCACCCAGAGGCTCGGCCGCCTCGTCGGCCGCGCGCGCGCCATCGAGCTCATGGTCGAAGGCACGAAGCTCGGGGTGACCGAGGCGCTCGAAGAGGGCATCGTGAACAAAGTCTACGAGGCCGACACCCCCGAGGCCTTCGTGCGGCAGGTGGTCGACTACGGCCACCGCTTCTGCACCCCGCACGGGGCACCGCTCGCGGTCGGGCGCATCAAGCGGGCCGTGCAGTCGGGCCTCGACGGCAGCCTCGAACAGGGCCTCGCCCTCGAGCGCGAGCTCCAGTCGCAGCTCTTCGTCTCGAACGACGCCAAAGAGGGCTTCGCCGCGTTCACGGAGAAACGAAAACCCGCGTTCCGAGGCCGCTAACCTCTCGTATCTTAAGTACTTTTGGCCATCGGGCGGGGCGCCCTCTCACCCCGCCTTGGCGAAGAGCTTCGCGTAGTAGTCGCTGATCTCGTCGCCGCCGAGGCGCGTGAAGAACGTCGAGTAGGCCATCCAAATCGCGAGGCCGTTGAGGTCACGGAACATGGGAGGCAGGTAGCGCGGGGGCTTCACGACGCCATCGGTCACCCGTCGCGCGAGCACGGGCACGTCCTCGTGCGCCACCTTGCCCACGAACAAAAACGGCACGAGGTCCGCTCGGTTCTGTTGGATGGCGCTCCGAATGAACGCGTAGTTGAGGACGATGCCCTTGCAGTAGCAGGCGTCCTTCGTGAAGGGCGCGCCGCCCTCGACACGACCGCCGCGGAAGATGCGGCTCGTGTTGGCGAAGCACTCGTCCTCTTCGTAGCCCTCGGTGCGGAACCACTCGAACACCTCGAGGAAGCTCGCGCCGTCCTCGGCCTTGTCGACGGCGAGCACCCGGTCGTTGAGCCTGCGCGCGCGCCTCGGGTAGGTGCGAAAGGTGAAGATCTCGAGCAGCGCCGCGAGCCCCTCTTGAACGGTGGTCGTGCGCGGCGGGCCCTTCGCGAGCCAACGCGCGACCGGCTGCTGCTGCCCGTTGAGAGACGTGGCCACGTGCACCCACCCCTCGTGCACCTCGAGGATGTCGATGTCCCGCGGGGAGAACCGCGCACCCGAGCGCACCTTGACGTAGTCGGAGCCCGCCGCCGCGTCGGACAAGATGTCGTCGTCGACCTGGACGCGCACGGTGTCGTCGCCGAAGTACGTGAGGAAGCGCCGGTTGAGCTCTTCGGCGGCCGCCGTCGCCTCGATGTTCCGGCGGCTCTGCTCGCTCGTGTCGACGATCTCGACGTTCGTCAGGATGTCGTAGAGCACGTGCCCGAGGTCCCGGAGCGTGGTCTTCCCGTCGGGGAATTTGTCCTTCGTCGAACCGTAGAGCTTGCGCGAAAAGGCGTAAAAATGCGGGGTCCCGCGCATTCCGAGCATGCGCACGACGTCACGGTACTCGAGCGCCGAGGCGCCCAAGATGGCGCCGATCGCGTCGTTTTCGCCGAGCTTCTCGTCGATCTCGCGCACGATCTCCTCGAACTCCACGGCCTTCGCGCGCGGCTCGAAGCCCAAGTCCATGCGGGCGTACGTCTCGGCGTTCACGGCCGGCAGCTCCCGGCACTTCTTCTGGAAGAACTGCTCTTCGACCGAGGCGTCCCAGCGCAGGGCCTGGAGCACGCGGATGGGCCGCTGCGCCTCGACGATACGGCTCGCGAGCTGCGCGACGACCTCCTTGTAGCTCCGCCACGGACCTGCGACCGGGATGGCCGGGAGCGACGGGAGCGGGGGCGCGTCGTCGTCGTCGTCGTCGTCGGGCTCGTGGTCGGGGGCGCGCGCCTCGGGCTCGCTCACGCGGTGCTGAGAGGCCCGTTCGCGCGGCACCTTGACCTCGGCCTTTTCGGCCTTCTCGGTCTTCTCGGGCCGCGCCTCTTTGGCGTCGTCGTCGTCGGCCCGCGCTTTTTTGCGCTCCTCGCCCGAACGCTCGCCCATGCCCCGATTGTCGCCCACCTCTCGTGCCTTTTGAACCCCAAAAGGCCGAATGCACCCGAACGCCGACCTCACGCGCCACGAGCGCCGCAAAGGGAGCGGAAGGAGCACCGCGAGTGCTATGGGTCCCGCCGTGCGCATCGCCCGCCTCACCGTCTATCCCTTGAAGAGCGCCCGGGGTGTCGACGTTCTCGAGGCCGTCGCGAGCCCGACCGGCCTCGTCGGCGACCGACACTTCATGCTCGTCGACGAAGCCGGGCGCTTCTACACCCAGCGCGAGTGTCCGGCGCTCGCGCGGCTCGTCGCCACCCGCGAGGGCGACGAGCTCGCCCTCCGGACCGACTCCGGGACCTTGCGCGTCCCGTGGGAGAGCCGTGAGGGAGAAAAAAAGGTCCGCGTCCAGATCTGGGGCGACTCGCTCGTCTGCGACGACGCGGGAGACGAGGCGGCCGAGCTCCTCTCGGCGCACGCGGGCGCCCGTGTTCGCCTGGTCCGCTTCGGGCTCGCGTCCGAGAGGCCCCTCCACGCCCGCTACGGAGGCGGCACGACCGAGCTCGCGGACGGCTCACCTTTGCTCGTCGCGAGCCTCGCGTCGCTCTCGCCCATCGCACCCGCGCTCGGTGGGCAGACCCCCTCCATCACGAGGTTCCGAGCCAACGTCGTCATCGACGGCGACGCTCCCTTCGCCGAAGAGGGCGCGGGGGAGCTCGTCGTCGGAGACGGCCGCGTCGTGCTCGGGCTCGTGAAACGATGCCCACGTTGCCCCGTCGTCGACGTGGACCCCGACACGGGCCTCCGCGCCCGCGGGACACTCGCGGCGCTCGCCGTCGCTCGCCCGCCGACCAGCGACGCCGAGCGCGCCGCAGGCGAAAAGAGGGCGGTCTACTTCGGCGTCGACAGCGTCGTCCGTGTCCCAGGGACGCTCCGCGTCGGGGATCCGGTGACCCTACGCTGAGCCGTCCGGTCAACGCCTTGGTCCATCCGGTCATGACCGGCCGGCCGAAATCGCGTCGTCCCGGGCCAGGGTGGCCCGTGCCTCACACGCGCTTCGGGCCGTTCCGCGGGGGGCTCTTGGCGTTCACCGCCCCCATCGCCGCGGCCGCGCCGTCACGCACGACCCGCTCGAGCGCTCGAACGGCGTCGTCGACCAGGGCTGGCAACCGCGCTCGCTCGGTCGCGTCGAAGCCCTGGAGCACGTAGTCCGCGACGTCGCCCGGGAAGCTCGGGGGAGGCCGCCCGATCCCGACGCGTACCCGCACGAAGTCCGGGCTCCCGACACGCGCGAGGATCGACCGGAGCCCGTTGTGCCCCGCATGGCCCCCGCCGACCTTCACGCGCACTTCTCCGAACGGCAGATCGAGCTCGTCGTGCACCACGATCACGTCGCTGGGCGCGAGCTTGTGGAACACCATCGCGGGTTGCACGGAGTCGCCCGAGAGGTTCATGAAGGTCTGGGGCTTCAGGAGGACCACGTCCTTCCCGAAGGCGCGGCCCTTGGCGAAAAGGCCCGAGAACTTCTCGCGGAAGTCCTCGAGCCCTTCGCTCTTGGCCACGGCGTCGATGACGAGGAAACCCGCGTTGTGACGGGTCTCCGCGTACTTTTTCCCAGGGTTGCCCAGGCCGACGACGAGCACGTCGGATTACTTCTTCTTCGCGTCCTTCGCGGGGGCGGCGGCCTTCGCGTCCTTCGCGGGGGCAGCGGCCTTCGCGTCCTTCGCGGGAGCGCCAGGAGCCGCCGCGGCCTCTTCGCCACGGTCCTTCTCGGGGGCCACGACCGAAACGATCGTCTGCTCGGCCGGGAGGCGAACGCTGACGCCCTCGGGGAGCTTCACGTCCTTGGTCGCGCAGGCCTCGTTGAGCTTGAGCTCGGTGACGTCGATCTCGACGTTGAGCGGGATGCGATCCGGGAGGCAGCGCACCGGGAGGGTGCGGAAGACCTGACGGAGCACGCCGCCGAGCACGACGCCCGCCGCCTTGCCCTTCACGATCACGGGCACCTCGGTGTCGACCGGCTGGTCGAGCTTCACCTCGACGAAGTCGATGTGCTGGAGGACGCGCGTGACGGGGTGGTAGGTGTAGTCCTTCACCATCACGAGGAGATCGGTCTTATCGATCGCCATCTTGATGACGGTGTTCTTGCCCTTCTCGCTGCGCAGGATCGCGAGGAGGTCCTTCGGGGGGACGGCGATCGGGGTGGCGGTGAGGGTCTTGCCGTAGGCGATGGCGGGGACGTGACCCTGGGCGCGGACGCGGCGGGCCTCGCCCTTGCCGGACGCGGTACGGGAAACGGCCTGAACGGAAGGCATGGAGCTCATGACGAAAATCTTCTCCTCGATGGGTCCCGATAGGAGCTGGGCCTTGGGCACACGGGCTCCGAGAGGGAGGGCGGTGGCCTTAGCAGATGAAGCTCCGCATGGGTAGCGAAAGCGCGGCACATTCGTCGGGTCGGGGCGGAGGGCGGCCCGAGCGCGGCCGCGCCGTCGGCACGCAGCTACGGCGGAAACGTGAAGCTTTGCGGGAATTTATCGCACACAAGGGGCCATTTTCGCCCCAGGGAATGCGCGAGGTCGAACGTCTCACGCGCATGCTCGACGACCTCTACGCCGTGCTCGGTGTGACGGACGACGCCGACGAGGCCACCCTCCGCCGCGCCTTCCGCGCTCGCGCCAAGGAGCTCCACCCGGACCGGAACCCGGACGCCCGCGACGGCGACGCGCGCTTCAAGGCGCTCGGGCGGGCCTACGCCATCTTGTCGGACCCGTCGCGCCGCGCGGACTACGACGCGACACGAGGCAGGCCTCGCCGTCGAGTGCCTCAGGTGCGGCGCGTCACCGTAGCTTGGGAGCGCGCCTCGGCGAGCGAACCGACCGGCCGAGGGCCCACGAACGGCCTCGAGATGTTGAGCGTGCTCCTGCGACCGAAGAAGGACGAGCGCCCCGGCGACGATCGCCTCGTGGGGGTGGCCATTTCCCTCGGCGACGCCCTTCGCGGCGTCACCCTCGAGCTCGTCGGCAACGCGGGATCGCGCGGGCTCGACGGGCACCGCGTGGACGTCCCTCGGGGCACGACGCGCGCGTTCACCACCCGCCTCACGGGGCTCGGGTTCGCTTCCGAAGGGAATGGGCCCCCCGGGGATCTCCTCGTCGACGTACGAATCGCCGAGAACGCGGCCTTCCGCGTCGAGGGGCGCGATCTGCGCCTCGCCCTCCCCGTCACGGTCGCCGAGGCCTACCTCGGGGCGACGATCTCCGTGCCCACCCCCTCGGGGACGATCGCGCTGCGCGTCCCGCCGCTCTCCGGGCCGGGCACCGTGCTGCGGGTGCGTGGCAAGGGTGTCCCGGGCTCGCGAGGCACGTCGGGAGATCTGCTCGTGCGGCTCGACGTCGCCCTGCCGACCGCCTCGACCGACCGCCTCGACGCGATCTTCGCGCGCCTCGACGCGGAGCTACCCGGCCCCCCCCTCCGCGAAGCGGTCACGCTTTGAAGAACGCCTCCACCCCGCGTTTACCAAACACTATCCAACACTTACACGACAAGCCAAACCTCACGAGGGATCCGCTCCGCCTGGCCGCGTCCTGCTACGCTCGGCCCATGCGAACGCGCTCGGCCTGGGTGTCGTCCCTCATCGTCGCGCTCTCGGTGCTCGGGGCGGAGGCCCGAGCCGAAGCGGCGATCCCCTCGAGCGTCGCCGTGGTCGAAATCGAGGACGCTCGCCACGGGCTCACGGAGGAGGTTCGCGCGCGGCTCTCGACGCACCTGCGGGCCGAGGTCGGGCGCTCCGGGGTGACGGTGATCGCGGTCGCGGGGACCGGGCCCGCGCTCTCGGCGGTCGCCACGTCCGCGCTCGTGACCACGGTCACCTTCGTCGGGCGCAGGCTCGTCGTCGTCGGCGAGATCCGCGATCTCGAGACCCGCGCGATCGTGGCGCAGGCGCGGGCCGAGCTCGAGGTGCCCGCGGGGCGCACACCCGAGTCGGTCACGCGCGCGCTCCTCACCGACCTCGTGGCCCAGCTCCGCGGCGAGCTCGCCCTCGGGACGGTGCGCCCGCTGCCCCCGCCCGACGGCACACCCGAGACACCGCAGGAGGTCGAGCCCGACCCACCACCGTACGTGCCACCTCCCCCACCCCCGGACGATCCACCGCCGAGGACGCCCGATCGTCATGTGCTCCACGCGGGCCTCGAGGCCGAGGCCGGCACGTTCGCGGGGGTCGCGGAGCTCGGCCTCGCCACCGCGACCGCCGACGCCTTCTACGGCGGCGCCCAGGTCGCCAGCTGGCGCACCGAGGCGCGTACGTTCGTCGGTGGGCTCGCGTTCGCCGTGCGCAAGAACACCGTCCTCGACACCTTCTATGGCCTCGGCCAGCTCTCCCTCGTCGGGAACGAGGCACGTGACATGATCGGGCTCGTCCAGATCGCGCCGCGCAACGACGCAGGTGGCTTCGTCGGCGTCGGGCAGATCGGGCTCCTCAACATGGCCGCCGCGGAGGACGACTCGCGAGACTCGTCCCTCACGCACGTCGCGCTCGGCCGCGTCGGCCTCGGGAACGTGACCCACGACGACACCTACCTCGGGCTCGAGCTCGGCCTCGGCAACCTCGGAGGTCGCGCGCACGCGCACTCGCTCGCCCACGTGGCCGTCGCGAACATCTTCCCGGAGGGCAACGTGACCACGGGAGCCCAGCTCTCGGCCGTGTCGGTCGTCGGCGAGGACTTCACCGGTGGCGTCCAGGTCGGGCTCTTGGCCAGCACGATCCGCACCTTCTCGGGCCTCGGCCAGGTCGGCGTCGTGAGCTACGTCGGCAACAACCTCTACCGGGAGGTCTTCGGGATCCACGTCGACAACGGCGACAACGACCACGAGACGTTCCGCGGGCTCGTCCAGGCCGGCGCCTTCTCCATGGTCGACCACGATTTTCGCGGGGTGCTCCAAACCGCCGGGCTCGCCACGTTCGTGGATCACGAGGCCTACGCGTTCGCGCAGGTGGCCCCGCTCAACTACGTCGGCAAGCACTTCTGCGGCGTCACGCAGATCGGCGCGCTGAACCTCACCGACCGCTTCACCGGCGCCTTCCAGGTCGGCGTCGCGAGCTACGTCGACAAAGAGCTCGTCGGAGTGCAGCTCGGCGTCGCCGACCTCTCGAACCGCATGAAGGGAGCCCAGGTGGGCGTGCTCAACGTCGCGGCGGTGGCCAAAGGGGTCCAGGTCGGCGTCGTCAACATGACAGGTCGCCTCGAGGGCCTCCAGATCGGCCTCGTCAACTACGCCAAGGAGGGGGGGCTCCTCTCCGTCACGCCCATCGCGAACGTCGGCTTCTGACCGAGCCTCGCGGTCCGCGTGGCACGGTGCATGCTAGCTTCGGGGGCGATGCACGGTCGCAGGCTCGCCCTCGGTCTCGGGTTCGTGGCTTCCTTCGGGGCGCTCGTCTCCCTTCGTGGGTGCGCCTCGGCCGACGGGTGCCTCGGCGGCGACGACGGTGTCTGCCGGCCTCGCCCTGCGTGTGAGGGGCTCGCCTACACTTGCTCGGCGCCTTCCGTATCCATCCGAAAGATAAGCGGTTTCGGAGATCGCCCTCCCGGGATGAACGCGCTCGCGGCCCGCGGCGATCTCGTGCTCGAGAACGACCGCGTGAGGCTCGTGCTCGACGCCCTCGACGCCCCCCACTACCTCGCCCCCACGGGCGGCACGATGCTCGATTTCGTCCCGAAGGGCGGCACCTCGGACGACGAGCTCAATCAGATCTTCCAAGCGACCGGCATCCTCCCGGCGACGCGGTCCGCGCGACGCGCATCGACGTCGACGACCACGCCCCCGAGTACGTCGCCGTCGTGGTCCGCGGCGTGCTCGACGGTCGGCCGCGGACGAGCGTCGTCACGAGGTACGAGCTTCGCCCCTGCGAGCCCGGTGTGCGCATCAGGACGGAGCTCTTCCACGGCGGCCGCGAGCCCGAGACGTTCTTCTTGAGCGACGCGCTCTACTGGGGCGGTCGCGAGGCGATCCCCTTCGTGCCCGGCCGTGGGCGCGGTTACACACACCCGGACCTCGACCTGACGGAGCTCGACAAGAGCTTCGGGGAGAGCGCGTTCGTCGCCGCGAGGCCGGAGCGTGAGGGCGGCAGCGCCTACGCCGAGCTCGCGTGCGGGCGGAGCACGCTCGCGGGGTTCCACAGCACGTCGATCAGCGCGACGGGGCTCCCTCGCACGATCGTGATGCCGGGCGACTCCCTCGCGTTCGAGCGGTTCGTCGTCGTGGCGGACGGCGCCGGGGTCTCCCACGCGGTCGACCTCGCGCTCGAGGCGCGAGAGAAGCTCTTCGGTGAGGCGACCGTCGAGGTGACGGGGCGGGTCGTGCACCCCGACGGCTCACCTGTCGCGCGAGACGAGCACCCGAGCCTGCTCGTGGTGGAGCGCGGCGACGGCGCGTCGGGAGAGTCGCCCTCCGAGCGCACGGTGTGGACCGAGATCGTCCCCGCGGTCGACGGCACGTTTCGCGCGCGTGTGCCCTCCGGGAGGTCTCTCCGGCTCGCGCCCCACGTCCTCGGACGCCCGCTCCGTGACACCGTCCCGTTGCCTACCTCGGGCGGCCTGGTCCCCGACGTGGTCGTGCCCGACGTCGGGCTGCTCGAGGTCACTCTGGCAGACTCGGCCGGGCGCCCCGTGCTCGGCGAGGTCGTGCTCACGCCCGTGGACGAGGCCGACGTGGAGCGGACGCGGGGCTCGACGCACGGGGTCTTCGACGAGGCCCGGTGCGCACCATGGCTCGGCCCCGCCCACGGGGGCTCGCCGGCGTGCAACCGCGCGCTCACCGCGGGCGACGGGCGCGTGAAGCTCGTCGTCCCCGACGGGAAGTACTTCGTCTACGGCACCCGAGGGCCCTTCGCCACCCTCGCGCGCGCCGAGGTCACGATCGCCCGAGGCACCGTGGCGCGCGCCGCGCTCGTCGTCGACGCGCTCCCGGACCTGCTCCCCGCGGGGGTGCTGTCGGCCGATTTCCACGTCCATGCGGGCGCGAGCTTCGACAGCAGCCTCCCGGAGCGGGATCGCGCGCGCTCGTTCGTGGCCACGGGCGTCGACGTGATCGCGGCGACCGACCACGACGTCGTGACGACCTACGAACGCGCGATCCGCGAGCTTGGCATCGAGGGGCGTGTCCGCGTGCTCCCGGGAGCCGAGACGACGGGCCACGTGCTCTTCTACAGGCCCCCGGACGCCGACATCCCGAAGGTCGTCGGGCACTACAACTTCTGGCCTCTGCGAGCCGACACGGACCTGCCTCGCAACGGGCTCCCATGGGAGGAGCTCTTGGAGCCGGGGGCGCTCTTCGACCGCGTGAGGCCAGGGTTCGTCGGGCGCGGCGTCATCCAGATGAACCATCCGCTCGCGGGGTCGAGCTTCGGGCGGGACGAGGGCTTCTTGACCGCGATCGGCTACGACGTGCGCACGACCGTGCCGAACGCGCCGAGCGACACGGGACCGGGGCAGCTCGTGCGCGCGTCGACCGCGGGGACCACCGCCCTCGCGTACGACGTGCAAGAGGTGATGAACGGTACGTCGACGCGTCAGCACTCGGACTACCGCCTCGCGTGGTTCTCGTTCTTGAGCCAGGGCATCGTCCGCGGTGGCACGGCCAACAGCGACTCGCACACCCTCGCCGTGGAGGTCCTCGGCTATCCACGGAACCTCGTGTTCGGTGGGCACACGTTGGCCTCGTTCGATCCCGAGCGCTTCGACGAGGACGTGCGGCAAGGACACATGGTGGGCACGAACGGGCCGGTCATCGTCGCGACGCTCGGGGGAGAAGGCCCGGGCCTCAAGCCGTTCCAGCCTCGCTCGGGCGCGACGTTGAACCTCGAGGTGCGCGCGGCCCCTGGATCCCCGTCACCGAGGTGCGCGTCGTCGTGAACGGCACGGTGGTGCGCACCATCGGAGGAAACGACCTCCGCAAACCTTCGAATCCATTCGGGAAAGATGGCATCGTCCGATTCGCGGGCTCGCTCCCCCTCGAGGACCTCCTCGCGCGTGTGCCGGCCGACAAGGACGCCTGGATCGTCGTCGAGGCCGGCCTCCCGCCCGTGCCGGCGCGTGATCTCGATCCAGACGGGCGCCCCGACACGACCGACATGAACCACGACGGGGTCATCGATGAACGAGACCGCATCGGCCGTGACGACGACGAGACCTGGGAGGAGCCCGGGCGACCGCGCGTCGACGATCCTCGCTTCTCGGCGCACGTGATCGCGCCCGGACACTGGGCGACGGCGTTCACGAACCCCTGGCTCGTCGACCGCAAGGGGGACGGCTGGACCGCCCCGGGGCTCGCACCGTGAGTCGAGGGGGCACACGCGCGGAGGCGCTCGCGGCGGGTTTGCTCGTCGCCTCGACGATGGTCGAAGGTGCGGCGCACGCCGCGTCTCCCTGCGACGATCCTCGGCCTGGCGTGGGCACGCCGGCGCGTGTGCCGCTCTTCGGTCCCGCCGACTTCGGCACCTCCCAGGAGGCCTGCGCGAGGACCCGCGTCGCGCTCGAATCGCGGGGCGCGCTGCTCGTCGCCGAACGCGATTTCTACGGCACGCTCCTGGCGGGCACGCAGGTGCGCGCCACGGTGGCTCTCTCCCGCGGCACGTGGCTCTCCGTCGTCATGCCTGGCGTCGAGTACCGCTTCGTCGCGAACGCCACGGTCGAGGCCGAGCGGGCCTCCCTCGGCGCGGGCGCGCTCGGTCTCCACGTGCCGGTCGCGGAGAGCGGGTCCTTTCGCCTGGTCACGTTCGGACGCGTGCTCCTCCCGACCGAGACGATCTACACGAACGCGACCCGGCAGGGGCTCGAGCACGGGCTCACGGGCCTCCTCCGCGCGAACGGCTGGCTCGAGGTCGTCGGGACGCTCGCATTCCCCACCACCTTCGTGACCACGAGCGGACGTGTGACGGTGGGCTCTTCTCCCGTGCTCGCCGTCGACGCGGTCGCTCGCCCTGCCAGGGCGTTCGGCATCGCGGCGGGGTTCGGTCTGCGCCCCCTCGACTCGTTCGACCCGCGCGTGCAGCTTCGGCTCTATCCGTTCCGGAACGCCTTCGTGGCGCTCGGGGGCACGTTCCCGATGCTCGGCCGCGATCGGACGACGGCGGGGGTCGGGCTGTCGCTCGGGTGGGACGGGCTCTGACGCCGGGTGCGGGGTGTGCAGCGCCTTGCACACGCGTGCTTCACGGTTGCACGCTCACGAGATCCCGAGCTCCTCGAGCTTGTAGTAGAGCGCGCGACGGCTCACCCCGAGGATGCGTGCGGCGAGGGTCTTGTTGCCGTTCGCGCGCGCGAGCGCCTCTTTGACGGCGTCGCGCCCCGCTTGCTGGACGGCCGCCTCGAGCGTGGGCCGGTGGGGCTCGTGCGCCGCCTGCGGGGCGCCGCGACGGAGCTCTCGCTCGACGTCGTCGAGGGTGATCCGGGCCGCGTCCGAGAGCACGACGACCCGCTCGACGAAGTTCTGGAGCTGACGCACGTTCCCGGGCCATTTCTCCGCCGCGAGGCGCGCGAGCGCAGGTGGCTCGAACGTCGCCGGCTCCCCCGTGCGGCCGAGGTGCGAGCGCGCGAACCGTTCGGCCAAGACTTCGACGTCACCCTGGCGCGCGCGGAGCGGCGGCACCTCGAGAGGGACGACCGCGAGCCGGTAGTAGAGGTCTTCCCGGAACGACCCGCTCGCGACCATCGCGGGCAGATCGCGGTGCGTGGCAGCCACGAACCGCACGTCGACCTTCACGGGCTTCGAGCCACCGAGCCGCTCGATCTCGCGCTCCTGGAGCACCCGGAGGAGCTTCACCTGCGTCGCCGGAGTGATGTCGCCGATCTCGTCTAGGAAGAGCGTGCCCTCGTGGGCGAGCTCGATGCGGCCGGGCTTGCGCTGTGAAGCGCCGGTGAAGGCCCCCTTCTCGTAGCCGAAGAACTCACTCTCGAGGAGCGTGTCCGGAAAGGCCGCGCAGCTCAGCTTGATGAACGGCTTGTCGCGGCGAGGGCTCTCGTCGTGGATGGCCCGAGCGATGAGCTCTTTGCCCGTGCCGCTCTCGCCCGAGACGAGCACGGTCGCCATGGAACGCGCGGCGCGAGCGACGAGGTCGCGGACCGCGGCCATCACGGGTGACGCGCCAAAAAGCCCTTTATCTTCGGACACTTCCGGAACCGAGTCGATAGCGCGCCGCCCCCCCTCGAGGGCCTTCGCGACGACGAAGAGCAGCTCCTCGCGGTCGAACGGCTTCTGGACGAAGTCGGCCGCCCCGGCCTTCATGGACTCGACGGCGAGCGAGACCGTCGCGTGGGCCGTGACGAGCACCACCGGGAGCTCGGGGCAGCGCGAGTGGACCTCCGCCATCAGGGCGCGACCATCCATTTTCGGCATTCGAATGTCCGTGAGCACGACCCCGTACGGCGCGTCGTCGAGCGCGGCGAGAGCGCGCTCCGCGGAGGGCACGACCGTGACGGCATACCCCGCCTGGCGAAGCTGCGCGCCCATCACGGTGCCAACGGCCACGTCGTCGTCGACGACCAGGACGTGGGCTCTTTCTCGCGAGGATCCCATCATGAGAGGCTAGTCCATTCCCGACGAGGCGGGGGGCTCGTCTGCCAGGGGGAGCGGGAGCTCGACGCGCGTGCCTTTGCCGGGAGCGCTCGAGAGGCGCACGCGGGTCCCGTGGGCTTCGGCCACACGCCGCACGAAGGAGAGCCCGAGCCCGGAGCCGGTCGCTTTGGTGGTGAAGAAGTCGTCGAGGGCAGCCTCCCGGGTCGTCGCGTCCATCCCGGGCCCGTCGTCTTCCACGACGACGACGGCGAGCGGTGGCCTCAGGAGGAGCTCGACCCGCACGGCGCCGCCCCCTGGCATCGCCTCGCTCGCGTTGCGCACCAGGTTCTCGACGGCGCTCGCGACGAGACCACCGTCGGCCATCACCGCGACGGCCTCGTCGCCGACGAGCTCGATCCGAACGCCCTCCCCGATAGCGAGCCGTTGGGCGTCGACCACGTCGCGAAGGAGCCCCAGGGCGTCGAGCCGCGCCGGCACGGCCTCCGCGCGGCCGAGCCGTTGGTAGTCTTCGACGACGCGGCCGATCCTGTCGGCCTGCTCCAAGATGAGCGTGAGGTAGGCGTCGTGTGGGTCCACGGATCGGCCGCGAGCCCGCTCTTCGAGCAAGAACTCGACGCTCCCACGGACCGCCGCGAGCGGGTTCCTCACGTCGTGCGCCATCTGAGCGGCGAGCCGCCCGAGCGTCGCGTGGTAGCGGAGGCGCGCGTCTCGCTCGGCGAAGAGGCCGCTGATGTGCCGGAGCGCGCCCCACACGGCGAGCGTCACCACCACCGAAGAGAGCACGAGGAGCGCGAGGTTCGCGCTGAAGTACCGCACCATCGCGAGCTGCGCGACGATGCCCGCGACGGCGATCGCGATGGAGGTGAGCAGCGCCCTTGGTGTGAGCCCGCGGACGAGCTGGAAACGGAGCGTGCCGGCGGCGAGCAAGACTCCGCTCCCGAGCAGCCCCCACGCCGCGAGCTTCGGCACCGGCAAACCCGCGATCGCGAATACGTCCGTCCCACATCCGCCCACACCAAAGACGAACGCGGCGAGGACCAGCGTCGCGCTCGGGCGCTCGTCCTCGGCGCACGAGCGCAGGTGACGAACGAGGAGCAGGATGGCGTGGGCGAGCCCGATCGTGAGGCCCACGGCGACGAGGTACGCCCACGTGGCGCTCAGCGGAAACCAGGCGAACCCGGGGAAAACGAACGGGACGAGGCACCCCGCCCCGAGGCCGCCGAAGTAGACGAAGAGGGCCCGTGAGAAGACGCGGAGGCGGCGGCGCTCGCCGACGAACGTCGCGACGACCGCGAAGGCGAGCGGAACGGCGAGGCACGCGCTCGCCGCGTTGAGCCACTTGGGTGGCCCCTCGTCGCGCGCGTTGTTCGCGATGAGATCCAGGAGATCGTACGCGAAGAGGTCGAGGTAGAGCGCGCCCAAGGCGAGCGCGAGTGGCTCACGACGCGCCCTCATGGCCGAGAGGCCCGCGAGGGCGAGGAAGACGATGCTCGAGCCGAGGGTGAGCCTGTCGTCGCCACTCATGATGTCGGGGTCGGACAGGCGGAGCAGCACGGTAGCTCGTCCTTTGCCAAACGCGTGCCAAGGGGTCGCGCGGCTCTCGCGGCGCCCCCCACGCCCGAGATAGTCTACCTCGGATGGCGTCATCCACGCGCGGGCTCGTCCTCGTTCCTTTTCTCCTCGTCACGATCGCGGCCGCCGCCGCGTGCGGCTCCGATCCGAGCCCGGCCCCCGAAGCCGACGCGGGCGCGTGCAGCCCTCCGGAGGGCACGGGAGAGGTCGTCCCCCAACCGAACCGCCACACACCACGATGGGCGTTCGAGCCGTGGATCTCGAAGGACATCTCCTCGACCGACGACACACGCGCGTTCGTCGAGGGGTTTCGCTCGCGCGACATCCCCGTGGGGGTCGTCGTGCTCGATAGCCCCTGGGAGACGAGCTACCACTCGTTCATCCCGAACCCGTCGCGGTACGGCGGCTTCGATGGCCTCGTGGACGAGCTCCACGGCAAGGGCATCAAGCTCGTCTTGTGGATGACGTCGAACATGAACGAGACGTCGTTCGACGTCGAGAAGGGCGGCGACTCGTACGAGGGTCCCGCCCCGGATTTCGAGCGAGGGGCGACGTGCGGCTACTACGTGAACAACGGCGAGACGTCGTTCTGGTGGAAGGGCCGCGGGGCCGGAGTCGACTTCTTCAACCCCGAGGCCGTCGCGTGGTGGCACGGCCTCCAGCGGCGCGTTTTGCCGAAGATCGACGGGTGGAAGCTCGACTTCGGCGAAAACTACATCTTGCCTCAGCCCATGGCGTCGAAGAAGGGCGAGGTCTCGCTCCAGGAGTACTCGGAGGCCTACTACAAGGACTTCTACACCTACGGCGTCGCGCAGCGCGGGACCGAGTTCACGACCATGGTCCGGCCGTGGGATGCGTCGTACCAGTACGCGGGGCGCTTCTTCGCGCGCCCCGAGGACGCCCCCGTCGCGTGGGTCGGAGACAACCGGCGCGACTGGGTAGGGCTCGCCGACGCGCTCGACAGCATGTTCCGCTCGGCCCGCAAGGGGTACGTCGTGGTCGGCTCGGACATCGGCGGGTACCTCGATCGCGACGACAAGGACCTCACGAAGGAGGTCCCGTTCGATCAAGATAACTTCCTCCGTTGGACGGCGATCGGGGCACTCGGCCCGTTCATGCAGCTCCACGGGCGCGCGAACCTCGCCCCCTGGACGGTCCCCGACCGCGCCGACGAGACCGTCCGTGGGTATCGGTACTGGTCGTGGCTGCACCACGAGCTCGTGCCGTTCTTTTACAGCCTCGCCGAAGAGGCGTACGCGGGTGGGCCGCCGCTCCTCGATCCGCTCGGCGAAGACCCGCTCTGGGCCGGAGACTTCCGCTACGCCCTCGGCAAGGCGTTCTTCGTCGCCCCCATCCTCGACGGCACGGGCGTGCGTGACGTCACGCTGCCCCAAGGCGCGCGCTACTACGACTATTGGAGCCCCGCCTCCGAGCCGATCGCCGGCGGCACGACGCTCTCACGGGTCGACATGCGCGACCGCACACGCATCCCGCTCTACGTCCGCGAGGGCGCGATCGTCCCGATGAATGTCGAGAACGACGTGACCGGCCACGGCACACGCGCCTCGAAGGGCCGGCTCACCGTGGCGGTCTATCCAGGGCCCAAATCGTCCTTCGTCGTGCACGACGACGATGGCACGACGACCCGCCTCGAGACCGAGGCGACCGCGCAAGGCAGCGTCACCTCCGTCTCGCGGAGCCCTGCCCCGCTCGCGCTGCGCATTCGCGCCGACGCCGCGCCGGCGAGAGTGCTCGAGGGGACGACACCGATCGTCGCGGCGGCCTCACGCGCCGATTTCGACGCCGCCGAGAGCGCGTGGTTCTACGAGGCCGAGACACGCACGGTGCTCGTCCACCTCCGGGCACAGCCCGGGGCGCGCACGGTGAGCACCGAGCGAAACCTTTGATTCATTTCGTCTTTTTCGCCTCCAAGAGGCGCGCGAGCGTATTGCGGGACACCCCGAGATGGCGCGCGGCCTCGGACTTGTTCCCACCCACACGGGCGAGCGTGGCCTCCGCGTAGCGCCTCGAGACCTCGTCGAGCCGGAGGCCTTGCGCGAGCGCGACGTGAGCCTCGGCCCCCGTCGCGGAGGACGCCTCGCGCGCGCCGTCACGGCGTGGCTCGTCCGGGAGCCGCAGCACCCCGTCCGGAGACAGAGCGACGGCGCTCTCGACCGCGTGCTCGAGCTCGCGCACATTTCCCGGGAACGTGTGCGTGCCGAGCCACGCCTCGAACGCCGGGTCGAACACGGGCCGCGGCCGCTCGTAGACCCGTGCGAACGTCTCGGCGAAGTGGCGCCCGAGCTCGACGGTCTCGTCCCGTCCGCGATCGCGGAGCGGCGGCATCTCGATCTCGACCACACGGATTCGATAGTAGAGATCCTGCCGAAAGCGCCCTTCGGCCACGAGCCTCTCGAGGTCTCTGTGCGTCGCCGCCACGATGCGCGCGTCGGTCCGGAGGGTCTCCCGTCCGCCCACGCGCTCGTACGCGTTCTCTTGAAGGAAGCGCAGGAGCTTGCCCTGGCTCTCGAGCGTGAGGTCCCCGATCTCGTCGAGGAAGAGCGTCCCGCCGGAGGCCTGCTCCACCTTGCCCAAGACGCGGCGATCGGCGCCCGTGAACGCGCCGCGCTCGTGACCGAAGAGCTCGCTCTCGACGAGCGTCGGCGGCAACGTCGTGCAATCGACGACGACGAACGGCCGCGCCTGACGGGCCGAGTTCGCGTGGATCGCGCGGGCGAAGAGGCCCTTGCCAGTGCCGGTCTCGCCGCGCAGGAGCACGTGCGCGGGGGTCTTGGCGGCGAGCGCCACCTTCTCGTACACGCGAAGGAGCGCGGGGCTCGTCCCGACGATGCGGTTGATGGGCCCGCGCAGCGTCACGCCTCGAGCCGCAGCGTCCCGCGCGCGCAGGGTCGTCATGGCGAGGGCGCGACCGAGCTCGCGCGCGAGCACCGTGAGTGTCCGCTCGTCGTCCTCGTCGAAAGGTCCCCCGCCCTTGCGGTTCAGGATTTGGAGCACGCCACGCACGGGCGCGGCGGGCTCCTCACGGATGGGAACGGCGAGCACCGCCTCCGTCAAAAACCCCGTCTTTTCATCAACTTGAGAGGAGAATCGCGGGTCGTCTGCGGCCCGCGCCACGCGCGCCGACTCGCCACGCTCGGCGACCCAGCCCGCGATGCCACGCCCGAGCGGGAGCCGCATCGACGAGAGGTCGGCCATGAGCGCGACGCGGCTCACGAGGTCCCCGCGATCGGCGTCTACGAGCCACACGGTGGCGCGCTCGGCGCCGAGGGCGTCGGCCACGCGCTCGCAGGCGCTCCGCAGGATGGCGTCGAGGTCGACCTCGCGACCGAGGAGCGCGGCGAGATCGACGAGGAGCGAGAGATGGCGCGACACCTGGGTACGATTACCCGAGCCGCGCCCCGATTCACACCCGGTCGAAGGCATCGTCACGCGACGAGCTTCCTCGGCGAGCCTCCCCGGCCGAGGCGAAAGGTCGCCCCCTCACGCGCCGCCACCGTAGCCGCGAAGAGCCCCTGGGTCTCCGCTTCCATGGCCGCGACCCCCGCATCGTCGCGCGTCGGATCGTGATGAAAGAGCACGAGCTGCTCGACCCCCGAGGCGCGCGCGAGCTCCGCCGCCGCCACGTTGGTCGAGTGCCCCCACCCCACTTTGGCGCGGTACTCGGCCTCGGTGTATTGCGCGTCGTAGACGAGCATCGTCGCGCCTTCGGCGAGCGCGAAGAGCTCGGGATCGAGACACGCGTAGTGCTCGGTGTCGGTCGCGTAGACGAGGCTCGCTCCGCCGAAATCGATGCGGTACGCGAGCACGCCGCCCGGATGATTGCCACGAGCCACACGGACGCGCGCCTCCCCGACGTCGAACTGCTCGCGCGGGCGCACCTCCCTCGGCACGATGCGCGACGGGAGATCGCCGAAGCGCACGGGGAAGACGGGGGCCCCCATCTGGAGCTCGAGCGCGTCCCTCACGCCGAGCAGGCCGCTCTTCTGACCCACGACCTCGATCTCCGTGCCGGGCATGTAGATCGGGGTGAAGAACGGGAGCCCTTGGATGTGATCCCAATGGTAGTGGCTGAGGAGGAGGGTGAGCTTGCGCTCGTCGCCCGCGGCGAGCATGCGTTGCCCGAGGGCGCGGAGCCCCGTCCCCGCGTCGAGGACGATCCGACGATCCCCGCAGCGCACCTCGATCGTGCTCGTGTTGCCGCCTACCCGGGCGGTCTCGGCCCCTGGCGACGCGATGCTCCCGCGAACCCCGAAAAATGTGACGTCCATGGCTCCTGCTCCTCTCGCCGAGACGACCCCGGCGCGCTCTCCCTTTGCGCGCGGCGTGCCAGGCCGAAACTGCAGTCATTTCAAGCTTGTCGACGTGACCTAAGGTTCATGGTGCGCAAGTCTCGAGCACCCGATCGGAGCGGGTGCGCCGTTCGAGAGCACGTGCGCGCCCGCGCGAGATGGCCTAAAGGTGGTCGATCATGGACGGCAGCCGATGAAGGTCCTCCTCGCCGACGACTCTCCCGTGGCCCGGTACGCGCTGCTCCGCGAGCTGCGCAAGGCGGGGATCGAGCCTGCGTGCGTGGGCTCCGTGGCCGAGGCGCTCGCGATCGACGGGACCGGTCTCTCGTGCGCGCTCCTCGACCTCGACCTCGGTGACGACAAGGGCACCGTGGTGGCGGAGCACCTCCGCAAGGGGCAGCCCGACGTGCCCATCGCGTTTTTCACGTCGTCTCGCGAGACCGTCGAGGCCGCGGCCTTCGGACCGGTCTTCACGAAGCCCGACGAGCTCGACCGCGCGATCGACTGGGTGAGGGCCCGGCTCGAGCGCGCGTGAGCTCGGACAGGAGGCCCACGACGATGCCGCTCGTGCTCAGCGCGGCGATGTTCTTCGTCGCTCCTCGAGGCGCGCGATCCAGGCAAGGAGCGCCTCGGTCGTGCGGACGACGTCGGACGGGAGCAAACCTGGCTCTTGACCCAGGATGCGGTCGCGCGCGCGGCGTAGCCGAACGAGCTCCGTCGCCTCCTCCGAGGTGAGCTCCCCGCGGAGCGCCAAGAGCTCGGCGCCTCGGTCCGAGACCACGAGCCTCTTGCCCCACTCGCCGATCCCTCCGAGGAGCTCTCCGACGACGCGATCGACCGTGCGGCCGGCCTCGAAGAACTCCCCGAGCTCGCGCCCGCCCGCCTCGGCGAAATCGAGCACCGCGCGCCCCCCGGCGATCGCGCGGAGCGCCTCGAGGCGCTCGGGATCCCCCTCGGCAAAGAGCGCCGCGAGACGATCCGCGAGCGGCGCGCCCGAGGGCGACACGCTCGCGCGATCACGGGACACGAGCTCGGCGACGGCCGCGGGGGTCGCACGTTCGAAGCGACGCAGCAGCGCGAAGAGGACGTCGGTCGCGCCGAGCCCCTCGTCGCCTGCCCCTCGGACGGCGAGGAAGGCCGCGAGCGCGAAGGCGTCGTCGAACGGGAGCGTGTGTGCGGCCGTCCTCGCGGCCTCCGCGCGCTCGAGGCGCTCGAGGGCGATCTCCCCCGCCAAGACGAGGCCGTTGAGCTCGTCCAGGACGGCGTGCTCGTCGAGCGAGAGCGGCCCCGAAACGGGTTTGTAGACGAGATCGTGCTCCACCTCGGCCCAGGCGTGCATGAGCACGGAGGCCACCTGCACCTCGACCTCGATGCGCCCCTCCGGAGCCACGAGCGCGGCCTCCGCCGGGAGGCTGGACGCCGGGACGAGGAGGCGATGGTGGGTGGCCGAGTAACCCGAGAACCTCGGACGGTACGCGCCGCCGTCGTGCGTCGCCCGCATCGGTCCCGCTCGCTCCACCTCGTGTGGAAAGGTGCGCTTCGGGCTCGCGGCCTCGAAGCGCTCTTCGAGCAGCCGGTTCACGCGCGCCTGCGAGCCCGGGAAATAGACGGCGACACGCGCGCCCACGAGGTCGTGGATGTCGGCGGCCACCTCGGCCGGGCTCTCGTACGCGGCCCCTCGCGCGCGCTCACGAGCGCGGAGCTTCGCCTCGAGGCGCTCCTCGCTCTTCGCGCGCGACGTCACGATCGCGCGCACGCCCTCGTCGCGGAGCGCCTTGCGGAGCGCCTGCCTCACCGCGAGGGCGCACGCTTCGTAGGCGACGAAGCGCTCGGCGTACCCGAGCAGGAAGGCACGAACGGCGTCCACGCCTCGACCATCGGCCGGTTTCGCGTCGAAGGCAAGCCGCCATCGGCTATCCTCGGCGCATGCGACGCGGCTCCTCCTGGCTCTTCTCGGTGGGACTCTTCTCTTCGGTCCTCGTCGCGCTCGGCGTCGGGTGCAGCGAGACGGGCACGACGACCCCCGACGGGGGCGCCGAGGCCGACAGCGGGCAGCCCGTGAGCGAGGCCGGTGCCCCCGACACCTCGGCCCCGGACGGCAGCGGCCCCGACGCGGGCTGCACGGGCGCGTGCCGCACGCTCGCCCTCGGGGCGACCTACGGCGCCGTCACGGCCTCCTTCGAGCGCGCCCAGTTCGGCCGTGACAAGACCGGTCCCAACGTCTCCGGCGTGACGGTCGAGGTCCATGCGGGCGGCGCGCCCGAGTGCCCCAAGCAAAACTCCCCCACCCCCGACCGCACGCTCATCGTGAGCGGCATCAAGGTCGGTAGCGAAGGAAAGACGCTCACGCTCGCCGACGGACTCGCGGTCACCCTCCTCGACTTCAAGGAGCTTCTCACCAAGAAGCCGCTCGACAAGGCCACCGCCGCGAAGCTCACGGTCGTGGCGATCGAAGGAACCCCTCCGGACAAGGTCGCCTTCGACCTCGAGGCCACGTTCGAGGAGGGCACCATTCGGGGCCACGTGTTCGCCGACCACTGCGCCACGATGGACGAGTAGGCGCACGCAACCCATCGTTTCCAAACGAAAATTTGTCACCCGAGCGCGGGCACGTTCGCGCCCACGTGTCCCGGGGAACCTCAGAACGACGCTGCCGCGCGGGCCACGTCGCGGGTGACGAGCCCCGCGGCGACGAGGCGCTGGAGGTGCATCTCGAAGGTCTGCATCCCGTACGGGTGCACGCCCTTCTCCATGAGCTCTTTCAGCGGGGGGTTGTGCTCGGGCCGCTTGATCGCCTCGCGGACCGTGCCGGTCGCCACGAGCACCTCGGCGGCGAGGACCCGGCCTCCCCCTTCGGCGGCCGGCAAGAGGCGCTGCGCGACGATGCCCTGGAGAGAGTCGGCGAGGCGATCGCGCATCTCCTCGACCGCCCCGGCGCGCTTGGGCGAGAGCGCGAGGGCTCGGCTCACCGTGCGCGTGACGTCGGGCGTGTGGAGCGTCGCGAGGACGAGGTGCCCGGTCTCGGCGGCCATCAGCGCCACGTCGAGCGTGAGCTCGTCGCGGATTTCGCCCACGAGGATGACGTCCGGATCTTGCCGAAGCGCCGCGCGGAGGGCGTCGGCGAAGGAGCCCGTGTCGATGTGCACCTCACGTTGGCTGATGCTCGAGCGCCGGTCCTCGTGGAGAAACTCGATGGGATCTTCGACCGTGACGATGTGGAGCGCGCGCGTCTCGTTGAGGTGGCCCACCATGCTGGCCAACGTGGAGCTCTTGCCGTTGCCGGCCGCGCCGACCACGAGCACGAGGCCACGCTCCTTTTCGCACATGGGGACGCACGCGGCGGGGACGCCGAGCTCGGTCATGAGCGGGATGCGCGTCGGAATGGCGCGGAGCACGATCCCGATCGAGCCGCGCTGCCGGTACACGTTCACGCGAAAACGCCCCACGCCAGGCGCCACGTAGGAGGCGTCGACCTCCTGGAGCGCGTCGAGGTCGACACCCCTCTTGGAGCCACGAAGCACGAGGCGCGCGATCGCCTCCGTGTCGGCGGCCTTCAGCGGATCGGTTCGAAAGGGGACGAGATCGCCACGAACCCGCGCGGAAGGGGGCGCCCCCACGCGCAGGTGCATGTCGCTCGCCTGCGCCGCCACGGCCTTGCCGAGGAGCTGAGCGAAGAACGCCTCGTTGCCGTAGACGCTCTCTTGGTTCGAACCTCGGGTGTCTCCGCTCACGAACCGTCGGCCGCGTCCGCCGCGTCGCCGGAGGCGTCCGAGCTCGCGTCGGAGGCGGCGTCGGGGCTCGCGTCGGGCGTGGCGTCGACGGTCGCGTCGGCCGTCGCGTCCGAGCCGGCATCGGGGGCGGACGTGTCGGTCGACGAGTCGCGCGGGGGCACCGACGAGTCGACGGCTTCGGCAGGGATCTTCGTTCGATCGAAGTCGACGATGAGCTCACAACCGGCAAGGAAGGCCACGCCCAGCGAGGCCACGAGGAGAAGAAGGCGCGCTTTTTTCGTCATGGGATGCCTCGCGATCAGAAACGAATCAGCGCACCCGCGCCGCCGCCTTGTGGGGTGATGTAGGGCGGGGGAACGATACTCACGCGCGGCGCCTCGGCCTTGGGCTTGGCGGCGACCTTCGCCGGGGCTCCGACCTGGGCGGCCTTGGGCGCGTCCTTCGTGAGGAAGAGCACCGCCGACGTCACACCGAACGTGATGGCCACGCCGAAGCACATGTCGGCCACGAGCGCCGCGTTCTCTCCCGCGTCGGCGGTCTCGGTCGTCGGGTTGTCTTTGAAGTCGCTCGACTTCGACAGGGCCGCGATGCCGAATCCGGTCCCGACGCCGAGCGCGGCGACCGCGATGCCGCCCGTGATGTACGCGGGGAGCTTGCTCGGGGGAGGCGGCGGAGGCGGCGGGGGCGGCGCAGGCTTGGGAGCTTCGGCCACCACCGGGGGAGGCGGCGGAGGCGGCGGGGGTGCCTTCTTTTCGAGCTCGACCGAGAGGTCTTGTTTGGCCGCGTAGAGCACGTCGACCTCGCGCTCGGCGGGCTCGAAGCCCTCGGCCTCGACGCGGATCGTGTGTTTACCCGGGGGGAGGTCGAGGTCCGTCGGGGTCTTCTCGGCGAAGGGCTTCTGGTCGACGAGGACGGTCGCGTTGGGCGGGCCCGACTCGAGGTGGACCTTTCCCGGCATGCCCTTGATCTCGGCGACACGCTTCTGCGCCGGCTCGACCTTGTCCTTGAGCTTCGCGGGCGGCGGCGTAGCGGCGAGGAAGCGCTCGTACGCGGGCACGGCGTCGCGGAAGGCGAGCAGCTTGTCGTGGCACTCGGCGATCGCGAAGGCGAGCTCCGGGGTGGGCTTCACGGCGTCGGCAGCCTGATAATCGGCCAGCGCACCCGCGAAGTCGCCCGCCTTCATCTTGGTGTCGCCCGACTTGACGAGCGCCTTGGGATCGGCGGGCTTCGCGGCAGCCGGGGCCGGGGCGGCCTTGGGGGCTGTAGGGGCGGCCGCGGGCTTGGCGGCCGGCGCGGCTTGCGGCGCAGGAGCAGGCTTCGCCGCGGGGGCGGGAGCGGGCTTCGCCGGGATGGTGGGGGGCGTCGCGGGAGTGGGCTGCGCGAACGCCGGAGCGCTCGCCGTCGCCGTCATGACGAGAGCCAGCCCTGCCGAGACCATCCGAGTGCGGGACATCTTCAAAGCGATCCTCCTGGTTCTACCCAGCCCGTGGGGCGTGAGCGACGCGCCGAACCGTACTAGGAAGGAGGCCGCTTTTCCATGCCGATTTCACCGCATCGCAGCGCCTCGACGCGATGGAAACACGCCCGTCACCGTTTCGCCTCGTAGCGCGGGATGAAACATCCGAGCGCTCCGAGGCACAAAGCGCGGCTCCCCGGCCTCCGTGCGGCAGAAAGCACCGGCCGCGAACGCGAGCTCAGGTGTGCGCCTGCTCGTCCGGCTCGACGAGCTCGACCAGGACTCCGCCGGTGGCTTTGGGATGCACGAACGCCACCTTGTGACCGCGTGCGCCCTTCCGGGGGGCCTCGTCGATGAGCGGGACACCGATCCCCTTCAGGAACGCGAGGGCGGCCTCGATCCCCTCGACCTCGACGGCCACGTGGTGGAGGCCCGGCCCGCGCTTCTCGAGGAACTTGGCGAGGCCCTCGTTGCCCTTCGGCGCGATGAGCTCGAGGCTCGAGTCCCCAATCGGGAGGAGGAGCGCCTCGGTCTTCTGGGAGGCCACGACCTCCCTCACGGTGCCTTCGAGCCCGAGCGCTTCCTTGTATTTTGCAGCCGCCGCGTCGATGTCGGCGACACACACGGCCACGTGATCAATCTTCTTTACTTTGAACATTTCCCTTCTTCCATAGCGCGCCTCCCTCGCCTCGCGGGCCCGATTCCGACGAACGAGAGGGGCCCGCCTCGAGGCCGGACGGCACGTTCGGATCTTGTGCCCGCTCGCCCGTGGAAATCTTGGTAAGCTCCGCGGGCCCGCTCTCTCTGGCCGCGGTCTTCTCCCTTTGGAGGTCTCGAAATGTCCCTTCGTTCCGTCTCGCTTCGTTCGCTCTCGGCCGTGGCCTTCGTGGGCCTCCTCGCGTTCTCGACCGGCTGCGCGCCCTCGCTGGCCGCCCCGTTCGACCAAATGAAGAACGCGCCCATCACGGTCTACCGGCTCCAGAACTACGAGCCCCCGGCCCAAGCCGCGGCCACCCCGGGCGCCGCCGTGCCCGGCCTCCCGCCCCAGCTCCAGCAGTGGATCACGGCCGGCGCGTCGTTGCTCCCGCCGGGCCTCATCCCGCCGGGCCTCATCCCCGGCGGCGCCGCGACCCCCGCCCCCGGCCAGGAGCAGGTCCAGCGCTTCCACAACTTCCGCATCCTCGGCTACAGCGCCCTCAACGACAAGGCGCAGCGCGAAGAGGCGCTCGCGATCTTCGGCACGAAGAGCAACTTCACGAACGCCGCGACGAACTGCCTCTACGCCGAGTTCGGCTTCTCGTTCGGCTCGGCCACCGGCGGCCCCCCGGCCGACGTGATGGTGTCGCTCTCGTGCAACCAGGTCAAAGGCGAGAACTTCGCGTGGCCCCACCCGGGCACGGGCCTCACGGCCGACACCTCGAAGCGCATCATCGCGATCGCACAGAAGGTCTTCGGCGGCTGACACGTGAGCACGGGCGAAGGGGTCGTCGAGAGGCTCGCCGCCCGCGCGTTCGAGCGCATGACGGTCGACGACGCGTGGGCGCGCCGTGTGCGCGAGGCCGACGCGCGTGGCACGGCCGTCTACGTTCTCCGGAACGTCTCGGTCGTCGACTACTTCGCCCTCGACGTGCTCACGAAGAAGCTCGGCCTGCCGCGCGTCCGCTTCGCGAACGACCACGGCCTCGCCGCGCTCTCCCCCACCCCCCGCGGGCTGTGGGAACGTGTCGTCCCCCGGGACGACGCCTCCTACGCCCGCGAGCTCGCGGACGTGCTCGCCCGGGGCCACTCGGCGGCGCTCTTCTTGAAGCGCCCCCCGTCGCTCCTCGAGCCGCCGCCGATCGTGTCGGGCCGGTCCCGCGCGGCGCTCTTACCGACGCGCGGCCGCACCGAGGGCGACGCGTACCTTCGTGCCCTGCTCGACGCCCAGCGCGAGCGCACGCGGGACGGTAGCCAGCCGATCTTGCTCGTGCCCCAGGTCTTCGTCTGGTCGAAGCACCCCGACAGCGCGGAACAAGGCGTCGTCGACGCGCTCTTCGGCCCACGCGAGTGGCCCGGAAGGCTGCGCACCCTCGCCCAATTTCTACTTAACTATCAACACGTTATCCTTCGCGCGGGCGAGCCTCTGGACCTCGCGCAGTTCCTCGCGACCGAGGGCCCCGGCTCGTCCGACGAGGTGCTCGTCCGAAGGCTCACGTACGCGCTCCTCCGCCGCCTCGAGCGCGAGCGCCGCGCGGTGGTCGGCCCGAGCAAGAAGCCGCTCGATCGCCTCCGCGACGAGGTCGTCCGGAGCCCGAAGCTCGCGCGCACGATCGTGGAGCTCGCCGGCGAAGGCAACAAGGAGCGCCGCGCGCTCACGGCCCGCGCCCACGCGATGCTGCGAAAGCTCGAGTCGGCCCAGGACATGAACGCGGTGCGCGTCATGGACGCCGCCTTCGACGCGACCCTCGCCAAGATGTACTCGGACGTGGAGGTCGACGTCACGGGGCTCGAGCGGCTCAAACAAGCCTCGAAGGACGGCACCTTGGTGCTGCTCCCGTCCCACAAGTCCCACGTCGACTACATCATTCTGACGCGCGTCTTCTACCACGCGCGCATGCCGGCCCCGGTCATCGCCGCCGGTGACAACCTCTCGTTCTTCCCGCTCGGGCCCATCTTGCGCCGCGGCGGGGCGTTCTTCATTCGCCGGTCGTTCAAGGGAGATCGCCTCTACGGCGCGGTGGTCGACGCGTACGTGCGAAGGCTCATCCTCGACGGGCAGTCCCTCGAGGTGTTCCTCGAGGGCGGGAGATCCCGCACGGGAAAGCTCCTCTCGCCCAAGCTCGGGCTCCTGTCGATGATCGTCGATGGCGCCCTCGCGGCCGGAAAACGCGTCTATTTTTGCCCGATCTCGATCGGCTACGAGCGCATCGTCGAAGAGAAGTCGCTCGTCCGTGAGCTTACGGGCGGCGAGAAGCGCAAAGAGGACGTGAGGGGGCTCCTCCGCGCCATGGAGACCTTGGCCGGCCGGTACGGGAAGCTGAACGTGCAGTTCGGTGAGCCCGTCACCATGGAGGCCGTGCTCGCCGAGGTCGACTCGCAGCGGAGCCGCGGGGACTCGCTCCCCCCGTCCCACGTGCTCCGCGAGGGCGAGCTCAGCCCCGCACGCAAGCGGGCCATGGTGACGCGGCTCGCGTACCGCACCATGAACGAGATCGACCGTGTGACGGCCGCCACACCGGGCGCGATCGTCGCGACGGCGCTCCTCTCCCACGGTCGACGAGGCATCGAGGACGGCGATCTGCTCGCCCTCGCTACGCGTGTCTTCGAGCTGCTCTCCCGGTTCGGCGCGCGGTTCTCACCGAGCGCATCGTCGGACGGGCGCGTCGTGCGCATCTCCGGGCTCCGTGAAGCGACCGAGCTGTTCTTCCGCGCCGGGCACCTCGACGTGAAGACCCCGGGGATCCCCGCCGAGCGTGAGGCGCGCGAGCGAACGCGGCTCTCGGGCCTCCCCTTCGCGCCCCGAGAGACGGGGCCACGCCCGGGCCCTGGCGCGTTCTACGTCGTCCGCGACGAGCGCCGCCACCTCCTCGATCTCTCGAAGAACGGGGTCGTCCACCACTTCGTCTCCCGCGGGCTCCTCGCGACCGCGCTCTTCGCCCAAGAGGGCCCACCGATGACCGAAGAGGCCCTCTCGGGTCGCGTGCTCGCGCTCTCGCGGCTCTTCAAACACGAGTTCAGCTTCCGCGCCGACGCCCCCTTCGAACGCATCTTCGACGAGACGCTCGCCTCCATGATCGACCACGGCGAGATCGTGCGGATCGACGGCGGCGAGCTCACCGTGGGCGCAGGCCAGGCCGGCGCCGACACGCGCCTTTACGCGAGCATTCTTCGGCCCTTCGTCGAAGGGTACCGCATCGCCGCGCGCGCGCTCGTCGCGCTCGTGAAGGGGCCCGTCGCACCGAAGGAGCTCGGGAAGCGCGCGCTCGCGCTCGGCGACCGCATGTTCCTCGGCGGCGAGATCGAGCGAAAAGAGGCCGTGAGCCGCGCGCTCTTCGACAACGCGTTCCAGGCCTTCGTCGATCAGGGGGTGCTCTCGCGCGAGGACGGAAAGCTCCGGCTGGCCGAGAGCTTCGCCCGCGCCGACGCGGCTCAGGCGATCGAGGGGAAGATCGCGGGCTACCTCGGGCGTTCGAGCGTCGCATGACGTCCCTCCCGTCCTCGCCGAACCGGTTCGTCCACGTCCTCGGCGCAGCCTTGGCCCTCGCCGCGTGCCACAAGGCGCCTCCCGCGAACGAGAGCCCCGCCGAGGCCGCGGCGCCAGCGCTTCGTGACGGCGGCACGGACGCGACCTCGCCCGAGAAGAAACCGGCGAGCCCCGCGAGCGAGAACCTCTTGCACACGGTCCCAGCCAAGGTGGCGGTATCGTCCAAAGTCGCGAATCCAAAGGACTTTCCTGAGTTTCTCGTGGACGGCAAGCTGGGCACGGCGTGGAACGGAAAAACGGGCGATCTCGTCGGCGGCGCGATCGCGTTCCGCGTCCCGAAAGACGCCCACGTGGCCGCGATCCGACTCACGGTCGGCTACGACGCCACCTCCAAGGCGGGCGAGGACCTCTTCACGGCGAACCACCGCATCGCCGAGGTCTCGGTGGAGCGCGACGGCGTAAAGCTCCGTTCGTTCACGCTCGATCCCGACAAGCGCGGCCTCCAGAGCCTCCGCATCGACGGCCCCGGCGGCGACTACCGCATCGTGGTCGAGAAGACGACACCGGGCTCCAAGAAGGCGTGGCGTGAGCTCGTGGTGAGCGAGCTCGAGGTCCTCGGCACTCCCGGGCGCGAGGTCCTCGCCCACGCCGGGCCGCCCACGGTGGTCGTGGGCACGCTCGATACCCCTCCGGCGCCTCGACTCGGCGCGGATGCGGGGAAGGCGGTCGACGGGCCCTATCCCTCCGTCGCGGCGTTCTGCGCGGCCCACACGTCGCTCGTCACGCCGACCTTCGCCGCCGAGAAGGACGAGTACCCCGGCTTCATCGAGCCCCCGTACTGCGTGCCCGGCAAGGCCCTCGAGCTCGCACTCGAACCGCCCTTCGTCGAGGCGCGCACGGTGCGTGTGCACACCCACGACGCGATCGAGACGCGGGTCGCCCTCGCGACCGCGCGTGGGGTCTTCGTCACGCCCGCCGTCATCGGCATCGAAGAGCTCCGAAACCCCGGCTGCGGCGGGATCGTCGAGGCCGCGCTCGAGGGCAAAGAGCTCGTGAAGACCGCGCTCGGCCCGGCGGTCGAGGTCGTGAGCGCTCGGATTTCGACGTTCTTCCCGTTCCCCCAGGTCCTCCCCGACGGCAGCCTCGGCGACTCGGGGACCGGGAGCGTCCGTCGTGAGCGAGTGAGCACGCTCTGCCGAGCCTCCGCGTCGGGCCAGATCACGTGCGTGACGACCCCGACCGGCCACGGAGAGGTCGACTTCACCCGTCGCGACGCCGTGCCCGTGGCCCCCTACTCGGAGCTGCGCGCACGAAAGGTGCACCCGTCGGGCGAGGTGAGCTACGAATAGCGGACACGATGCTCCGCCGGGCCCTCTCTCTCGCGTCCGCCGTGTCCGCGTGCCTCACGCTCGCGGGCTGCGCCAACACCCCGAGCCCGCTCGTCCCGAACGTGACGGGCTCCGTCGGTGTGCCCCACCGCGGGGTGCTGACGGCCGGGGTCGAGCTCCCGAGGGAGAGCGCGGGCCTCGCATGGCTCCGCAACGACGACCGCCACTACGGAGTGCCCCGCCTCGTGTCGGCGCTCGTGCACGCCGCCAAGAAGGTGGACGACGCGCGCCCCGGGGGCACCTTGGTCGTCGGAGATCTCTCGCGCAAGAACGGGGGCGAGCTGTCGGGGCACGCGTCGCATCGTGTCGGCCGGGACGTCGATCTGCTCCTTTACATGACGACGCTCGACGGCGCGCCCGTGCGGAGCCGCGGCTTCTCGTCGGTCGGCACGGACGGCCTCGCCTACGACAAAAACCGAAGTGAATACCTACGGTTGGACGTCGAGCGCGAGTGGCTCCTCGTGAAGGCGCTCGTCGAGGACACGGAGGCCAACGTGCAGTGGATCTTCGTCCACCAGAACATCGAGGCCCTCTTGCTCGAGTGGGCGCGGGCCCGCGGAGAGCCGACCGAGACCGTGTACCGGGCCATGACGATGATGCTACGTCCGAAGCCGCCCGCCGATCCTCACGACGATCACCTCCACGTGCGCACCGAGTGCCTGCCGGACGAGGTCGACCACGGGTGCGTCCCGTTCGGGCCGGTGTGGCCCTGGCTGAAACGAGCCTCGCGCCCCTCCCCCTCCACCGCCGACCTCTTGCGGGAGCTGCTCGGTCCCGTTGGTGGGGCTCCCGCCACGATGGCGCTCGCCGACGTGCGCGAGGAGCCCTCTTTTTGAGGGACGACGCGCCGACGCAGGGGCGCTTTTTCCGAGGCGACGCGCTCGACGCGCTGGGCACGCTCGACGCGGGCTCGGCCTCGCTCGTGTACCTCGACCCGCCATTTTTCGTCGATCGCCCCTTTCGCGCGCGTCCGCCGAAAGGGGACGACGAGGGTGGCCCTCGGGAGCGCGCGCGCGGCGCGGTGGCCTACGACGACACCTGGCCCTCGCGCGACGCGTACCTCGCGTGGCTGGTACCGCGGATCGAAGCGGCGTTCGACGCGCTCGCTCCGACAGGGACCTTGTGGGTGCACCTCGATCATCACGCGGTCCGCGACGTCGAAGCGCGCCTCGCTTCGAGGCTCGGTCGCCAAGCCTTCGCGGGCGAGATCGTGTGGGTACCCGGCAACGGGGCCAAGGCGCGGCGGGGGGTTCCGCGCGCCCACCAGACGCTGCTCGTCTATGCGAAGACCACAAAATACACCTGGAACCTGCGCGCCCCCGAGGCACGCGAGCCGTTCGCCGAGACGAGCCTCACGATGCATTTCGGCCGCGTCGACGCGAGCGGGCGGGCGTACCGCGATCGCACGGTGGGAAAGAAGACGTACCGGTACTACGCCGACGAGGGACGCGCGGTCGGCTCGGTGTGGACCGACTGCCCCGCCATGCTCGCCAACACCCCGTTGCGCGGCGAGGGCACGGGCTACCCCACGCAAAAACCCGAGAAGCTCCTCGCGCGGATCGTCGCCCTCGCGACCCACCCGGGAGAGCTCGTCGTCGACCCGTTCGCGGGCAGCGGCACCACGCTGGTCGTCGCGCATCGGCTCGGGCGTCGGTACTTCGGGAGCGACGTCGGGGCCCTCGCTCAAACGACGACGCTCGAGAGGCTCGCCGCCGAAGGAGCACGCCCCGAGATCCTCGAAGGGCCTCGAGGAGGCTAGGAAGCCACGGAGCCGCTCGCAACGAGGGGCGCGCTCTTCACCCACGCGTCGAGATCGGCGAGCGCGCGCTCCGAGAGCGCCTGATACCGATCTCGCTTCTTCAAGCGCCGATTCGGGTGGGGCGGCATGCACGCCCAGGTGATGTTCGACGGTTGGTAACGAGGCTGCTTGCGACCGAGGTGCGTGCGGAGACCGCCGAGCGCGGTCGTCTCGGGTGGCGGCGTGAACGGGACGCCCGCGAGGGTCTGCGCGAGCCCTAGCGCGCACACGAGCCCACACGCCGCGCTCTCGACGTACCCTTCGACGCCGGTGATCTGGCCGGCGAGGTAGAGGTGCGGGCGCGCGCGCACCTGCATGCGCTCGTCGAGGAGATCGGGGGCGTTCACGAACGTGTTTCGATGCACCGTGCCGTAGCGCAGGATCTCGCACTCTTCGAGACCGGGAATGGTGCGAAATACACGGTTCTGCGCGCCGTACGTCATGCGGGTCTGAAAGCCGACGAGGTTGTACGCGGTGGCGGCGGCGTCCTCTTGGCGGAGCTGGATGACGGCGTACGGGCGCCTCCCCGTGCGTGGGTCGGTGAGGCCCACGGGCTTCATCGGGCCGAACGCGAGCGTCATCTCGCCCCGCGCCGCCATCACCTCGATCGGCAGGCACCCCTCGAAGTAGCGGACGTCCTCGAAGGCGCGCGCTTCGACCTTCTCGGCGGCCACGACGTCGGCGACGAACCGCTTGTAGCCGGCCTCGTCGAACGGGCAGTTCACGTAGGCCTCGTCCCCGAGCGCCTCGGCGTCGAGCGCCCCCTCCCCGTCGGCAGAGCCCTCGCCTTTGCCCCAGCGCGACTGCCGGAACACCTTGCTCCAGTCGATGCTGTCGGCCGCCACGATGGGCGCGATCGCGTCGTAGTAGGCGAGCTGCTCGTGGCCGATGACCCGCGCGAGGTCGGCCGCGAGCGCGTCGCCGGTGAGCGGCCCCGTCGCCAAGATCACCGGCGCGTCCTCGGTCGACGCGGGGATCTCCGTCACGATCTTGGAGATTCGCGTGACGTTCGGGTGCCCATCGAGGACTCGGGTGATCTCGTCCGAGAACACGTCGCGATCGACGGCGAGCGCGCCGCCCGCCGGAACCTTGGCCACCTCGGCCGCGCGCATCACGAGCGACCCCACGCGACGCATCTCTTCTTTCAAGAGGCCGACGGCGTTCACGAGCGCCGCCCCACGTAGGCTGTTCGAGCACACGAGCTCGCAGAGCTTGTCGCTCGTCTGAGCCGGGGTCCTCGCCTTGGGCTTCTGCTCGATGAGCGTCACGGCGACGCCGCGCTCCGCGAGCTGGAAGGCCGCCTCGCAGCCCGCGAGGCCGCCACCTACGATCGTCGTGCGTTTCACGCGGCGCGTTCTACCGGACGACGAGCCCGCCGTCACCCACGCGGGGCGGTTCCTCGGGCAAAGGTCCCTTCGAAACGCGACGAGGCCCCGGAAATTCCAGGGCCTCGCGCGTAAGTAAACCGAGTTTACTTACTTCTTGGCGCCCGCGCTGCCACCGGCGCTGCCGCTCGCCGAGGCGCTCGCCTTGACGTCGACCGAGACGCTCACGTTCGCCTGGATGCTCGCGGCGCCGTCGAGCGCGCCCTCGCACGTACCGGCGAAGCAGTTCGTGATGCGACCGCCGATCATGGCCGCGCTCGCACCCGCGCTCGCCGCGATCTCCTGGACGCTCGACTGAACGCCCTCGACCGCCGCCTTGCCGCTGATCGCGACCTTCGGGGCCGACTCGGCCATGCCGATGGCGACCTTGAGGACGATGGGGAGGTTCTTCTCGATGGTGGCCTTGAACTGCTCGGCCGCCTTCGCGTCGACCGCGCCGGTGATCGCGATGCCGACCTGCGCCGGGGTGCACTCGGCCTTGGCGGACACCTTCGCGTCGCACTGGCCCTTGCACTCCGCGCTCATCTGCGGCGGCTTCACCTCGCCGTTGCATTTCGGCGCCTTCATCTCGGCCGAGCACTTGCCCGAGCACGTGCCCTCGCACTTGGCGCCGGCCTTGAGCTTGCAGCTACCGCCGCACTTGCCCTTGCACTCGCCCTGCACCTGAGCGTCGCACTTGCCTTCGCAGGTGCCCGCGCACGAGGCGCCCTTCGAGTCCTTGCCGTCGCACTTGCCGTCGCACTTGCCGGAGCAGGTGCCCTTCATCTGCGCGTCGCACTTGCCGGAGCACTCGCCCTCGCACTTGGCGCCCGCCTCGACGTCGCACGAGCCCTCGCACTGGGCCTCGCACGAGCCCGAGAGCTTGCCCGGCTCGCACTCGACCTTGGCCGAGGGGCCGGAGACCTTGGCGTCGCACTTGGCGGCGCAGTCGGCCATGACGCCCATGTCGGCGCGGCAGACCGGGGGCTTCACCGTGAGCGCGATCTTCGCGTTCGCGCCGATCTTCGCCTTGAAGTCGCCCATGGCCTTCGCCGCGGCCTTGCAGGCCTCTTCGCCCGACTTGAACTCGCCCGTGGCGCCGAGATCCTTCGCGATACCGCCGCACGCCGTCTTGAGGTCGGCGTCGATCTTGGCGGCGAAGTCCTTGATCTCGATGCTGGCGATGACGCCCGCCTTGAGCTTCGCGCCGGCCTCGGCCGAGAGCTTGAACTCCTTCGAGAAGTCGACGGCCGCGAGCGCCTCGGCGTTGAGCTCGGGGCAGCTACCCGCCGCCGCGAGGTCGCCCACGGGGCCCGGAAGGCCCTTCGGCAACGCACCACAGTCCATCAAGAGGGGGCTCGCCAACATCCCGAACAGGATGGGCAGCGACAGCGTACGCCCGAGCTTCATTTGGTCTCTCCTCCATGGCCGCACCGTCATGGGCGCTGGCACTGGGGCACGGGTCCTATCACGCATCGAAGCGTGCGCGGAAGCGCCTTTCCGCGCCGTAAGGACCGACCGTGTCCTCCCACTGCGGCTCTCCGGATGGGCTCGACCGGGCACTATTGACTCATGGTCAATAAAGCCTCATGCTCCCGTCATGCCCGAAGCCCACTCGAATGGCCGCGCACCCTCCCCCACGCTCGCCAAATCCGCGCCCCCCGCCCCTCCGGACGAGGGCGCACCGCGAGACGAGGGAACGTCGCACGTCCGTGGTGCCCGCGGGCATGTCCACGACGTCGTCATCGTCGGCACCGGGTTCGCGGGAGTGGGCATGGCCATCAAGCTGCAAGAGGCCGGCATCCGCGACTTCGTGCTGCTCGAGCGCGCGAACGCCGTCGGCGGTACCTGGCGCGACAACACCTACCCGGGCTGCGCCTGCGACGTCCCCTCGCACCTCTACTCGTACTCGTTCGAGCCGAAGCCCGACTGGTCCCGCGCCTACTCCCCTCAGGCGGAGATTCGCGCCTACATCGAGGGCTGCGTCGATCGCCACGCGCTCCGCGACCGCATCCACTACGGGTGCGACATCACCCGCGCGACCTGGGAGGAGAGCACCCAAACGTGGGTCGTCGAGACCCGCAAAGGGGACGTGTTCGAGGGGCGCGCGCTCGTGTCGGGCATCGGAGGCCTCTCGAACCCGGCGTACGCCAAGGTCCCCGGCCTCGAGACCTTCCGAGGGGAGACGTTCCACTCGGCCACGTGGAACCACGACTACCCCCTCGAAGGAAAGCGCGTCGCCGTGATCGGCACGGGCGCGAGCGCCATCCAGTTCGTGCCTCGCATCCAGCCGCAGGTCGCGCAGCTCTTCGTGCTCCAGCGCACCGCTCCCTGGGTCTTGCCGAAGCCCGATCGCGCCTACTCGGAGGACGAGAAGTCCACGTTCGCGCGTCACCCGCTCCGCCGCTTCTTGCACCGCCAAGGCATCTACTGGAGGGCCGAGCTGCTCGGAACGATGTTCTCGAAGGTCCCGCGGGCCATGGCGCTCGCCGAGGTGCTCGGCAAGCTCTACATCTCGAAGGCGATCAAGAACCCCGACCTTCGACGCGCGGTGACGCCGACGTTCGTGCCCGGCTGCAAGCGCGTCCTCTTCTCGAACGACTACTACCCGTCGCTCGATCAGCCGAACGTCGAGCTCGTCACGGATCCCATCGCGCGGGCGGTGCCCGAGGGGCTCGTGCTCGCGTCCGGGCGCACCCTCGCGGTCGACGCGATCATCCACGGGACCGGCTTCGCCGTGCAGTCGTTCCTCGGGGGGCTGCGCATCCACGGGCGATCCGGCCAAGAGCTCGGCGAGACATGGGGCAAAACGGCGCGCGCCTACCGCGGCACCACCGTCCCGGGCTTCCCGAACCTCTTCATGCTGCTCGGGCCGAACACGGGCCTCGGGCACAACTCGATCATCTTCATGATCGAGGCGCAGATCCGCTACGTCGTCTCGGCGCTCACCCACATGCGCGCGCACGGCATCTCGGCCGTCTCCGTTCGGCCCGAGGTCACGCGCGCCTACAACGACGCGCTGGATCGCGACTTCGACGGAACCGTGTGGGCGAGCGGCTGCTCGAGCTGGTACCTGAACGACGAGGGGAAGAACACGACGCTCTACCCGCGCGCGACCTTCACGTTCCGCCGCGAGACCCGCGTCTTCCGACCGGACGAGTACGAGCTCACGCGCGCACCCCACACGGCCCACGTCCATTGACGGCGCGCCACAAAAAAGACGAGGGAGCCCCGGCGAGGCTCCCTCGAATTTGACAACAGTATCGTAGACTTACAAATATCCGGCTACACCCCGACCGGGTGCCAGATCGACTTCGTCTCGAGGTGGCGCTCGACGAACCCGAGCCCCTGACCACGCCGCCGGTCGAACCAGACCTCGTTCGCCGGAGGGACGTGCGTCTTCACGCGCTTCACGCTGCTCGCGCCTTCGCGCTCGAGGGTGGCCCGGAGCGCGTCGTCGTGGGTCCACGCCTCGATCGCCGACACCTCGCGGTGCTTCGCGAAGATCGGCCCCATCTCGCGCTCGTGCCCCGTGAGGACGTTGACGACGCCGCCCGGGAGATCGCTCGTGGCGAGGCACTCGGCGAGCACGATGGCGGTGCGAGGGTCCTTCTCGCTCGCGACGACGATGACCGAGTTGCCGCCCGTGATGGCAGGCAAGACCACCGACACGAGGCCGAGCAGCGCGGGCTCCTGCGGCGCGAGCACGGCGACGATGCCCATGGCCTCGGGCACGCTGAACCCGAAGTGCGGACCGCTCACGGGGTTGTGCGACGCGACCAGCGCCGAGACTTTGTCGGAGAGGCCCGCGTAGAAGATGGCCCGGTCCACCGTCGCGGCGACCTCGCGGGAGGCCTCCGCGCGCGATGCCCCGGCGCGGACGAGCGACCGCTCGAGCTCGGGCGCACGAGACTCGAGCACCTCGCCGAGCCGGTAGAGGATCTGGCCGCGGTTGAAGGGGGTGCGCGTCTCCCACTTCTCGTAGGCCGCTTTGGCGACGACCACGGCGTCGCGGACGTCCTTCCGAGAGCCACGGGGGATGTTGACCGACTCGGGATCGGCGTCGCCCTCGGCGTCGGCCGAGGCCACGCGGAAGTAGCGACCCGACTCGGAGCGAACGAACGCCCCGCCGACGAACATCTTGTACGCCTTCGTGACGCGGAGACGTGCCGCGACGGGCTCGTCGAGGGTCGCGAGCGGTCCGGGGATGGCCACGTCGGCCTTGTCTACGTGAGTTTCCGTGCGTGTTTTCATCCGTCGAGCTCCACGTAGGCCGAGAGTCCTTGGCGACCACCTTCGCGGCCGAAGCCGCTCTCTTTGTACCCACCGAACGGCGAGCCAGGGTCGAACTTGTTGAAGGTATTTCCCCAGATGACGCCGGCTTTGAGCTTCCCCGCCATGTGGAAGATCTTGGCGCCCTTGTCGGTCCAGATGCCGGCCGAGAGGCCGTACATCGTGTTGTTGGCCTTCTCGACCGCCTCGTCGGGCGTGCGGAAGGTCATCACGGTGAGCACGGGCCCGAAGATCTCTTCGCGCGCGATGCGGCTCGACTGGCTCGCCCCCGTGAAGAACGTGGGCGGGAAGAAGAAGCCCTTCTTCGGGATCGAGCAGCCGGACTGCACCATGGTCGCGCCCTCGCGCTGCCCGCTCGCGACGAGCTCGCGGATCTTCTCGAGCTGCATCTTCGAGTTGATGGCGCCGACGTCGGTGTTTTTGTCGAGCGGATCGCCGAGGCGGAGCGTCTTCAGGCGATCTTCGAGCTTCCGCACCACGACGTCGTGCACGCTCTCCTCGACGAGGAGGCGCGACCCGGCGCAGCACACGTGCCCCTGGTTGAAGTAAATGCCATTGACGATGCCCTCGATGGCCTGATCGATCGGCGCGTCGGCGAAGACGATGTTCGCCGCCTTGCCGCCGAGCTCGAGGGTGAGGCGCTTCTTCGTGCCCGCGAGGGCGGCTTGGATGCGTTTTCCGACGGCGGTGGAGCCGGTGAAGGCCACCTTGTCGACGCCGGCGTGCTCGACGACCGCCGCACCGGTAGCGCCGGCGCCCGTGACGACGTTGACGACGCCCTCCGGGAGCTCGCACTCTTCGATGATCTTCGCCAAGAGGAGCGCCGTGAGCGGCGTGGTCTCGGCGGGCTTCAACACCACCGTGTTGCCGCACGCGAGGGCCGGTGCGAGCTTCCAGGCGGCCATGAGCAACGGGAAGTTCCACGGGATGACCTGCCCCGCCACGCCGAGAGGCCTCGCGCGGCGCCCGTGGAAGGCGTAGTCGAGCTTGTCCGCCCAGCCCGCGTGGTAGAAGAAGTGCGCCGACGCGAGCGGGATGTCGACGTCACGCGACTCTTTGATCGGCTTTCCGCCGTCCATCGTCTCGACGATGGCGAGCTCGCGGGCCTTCTCCTGGATGGCCCGCGCGATGCGAAAGATGTACTTTCCACGCTCTTCGGGGCGCATGCGCGACCACACGCCGTCGTAGGCCTTTCGGGCCGCGCGCACCGCGAGGTCGACGTCCTCGGCGTTGGCCTCGGCCACCTCGGCGAGGGTCTCTTCGGTGCTCGGGCTCACCGTGGGGAAGTACTTCCCGCTCTTCGGGGCGACCCACTTGCCTCCGACGAAGAGCTCGTAGCGGCTCTGGAGCTTGACGTGATCGGTCGCCTCCGGCGAGGGCGCGTACTCCCACGCTTTTCCGAAGTCGAGCGCGAGGTCCTTCACGCTCGGGCGATCCACCTCGTGCGACACCTTCTCGATCGAGTTTCCGTTTTTCATGGGTCAGTCCTTCGAGAAGTCTTCGGCCGCTTGGTAGTTCCCCGTGCGCTCTTTCTCGAGCTGCATGAGGACGTCGTTGAGGAGCGCGCTCGCGCCGAAGCGGAAGAGGTCCGGGTCGAGCCACGCGTCGCCGAGCGTCTCCTTGACGACGACGAGGTACTGGAGCGCTTGTTTCGCCGTGCGCACGCCGCCGGCGGGCTTCATGCCGATCTTGCGACCGGTGGCGTAGTAGTGGTCGCGGATGGCCTCGAGCATGACGAGGGTGACCCCGAGCGTCGCCGCGGGCTGCACCTTGCCGGTCGACGTCTTGATGAAGTCGCCGCCCGCCGCGATGCCGATCTCGCTCGCCTTGCGGACCATGTCGTAGGTGCCAAGCTCGCCCGTCTCGAGGATCACCTTGAGGTGGGCTTTGCCGCACGCGTCCTTCGTCTGGGCGATCTCGTCGAACACCTTCGCGTAGTCGCCCGAGAGCATGGCCCCGCGATCGATGACCATGTCGATCTCGTCGGCGCCGAACTCGACGGCACGACGGACGTCGTCGAGCTTGATCGGGAGCGGAGAGAGACCGCTCGGGAAGGCCGTCGCCACGCTCGCGACGTGCACCCCCGAGCCCTCGAGCGCCGCCTTCGCGATGGGCACCATGTTCGGGTACACGCAAATCGCGGCGCACGGGCCGAGCGACGGATCGCTCTCGAGCGGACGCATCGCTTTGTTGCACAATGCACGCACCTTGCCCGCGGTGTCTTTCCCCTCGAGCGTGGTGAGGTCCATCATGCGGATCGCGAGCTTCAGGCCTGCGACCTTCGCCTCCTTCTTGAGCGAGCGCTTCGCGAGCGAGGCGACGCGCTCTTCGATGGCGACTTGGTCGACGGGCGGGGGCGCGAAGAGCGGGGTGTGGGCCAGTGAGACGCCCCCCCGAGGGCGCTCGGACGGATCTGTGACGATGGATTTCACGCGACCGAAGGTACACCGACCGCGTGGGCGCCGGGCGAGACAAATCGCGCAGGTGCGCTCCTCGAGCCGCTGTTGCGGCGCGTCAGGGCGGCTACGACGCCTTGGGTTTGTCGACCTCGGCGAGGCCTTGGCACTCGGTGCGTGGCGCCGCCGTCAACGTCGCGCCCCACGCGCCGATGGCGTCGGCCACCTTTCGGAACCCGTGCCCCACGGCCGTGAGCGCGTACTCGACACGGAGCGGCGGGCCCGGAATGACCGTTCGAGACACGAGCCCGAGGGCCTCGAGCTCTTTCAGCCGAAGAGACAACATGCGGTCACCGATCGCGGTGAGGCGATCGCCTATCTCGCTGAAGCGGAGCGGGCCCCCCTCGAGCGTGGCGATGACGAGGCCGTTCCAAGGCTTCGCGAGCACGTCCATCGCCGTCTGGAACATCGGACAGAGGTGATCGCAGGTCCGTTTCACGGCTTCTCCGAGCATGGGCGAGCGCCCGACGCTCTCTAAGATATGCGCCCGCGCAGAGGAAATGGGAAGGCCACACCTTCGCGCGAGGCCGAACGGTTGCCACGCCCACGTTTCCACACAAACGCCCAAAGGCCCGATCCCGGGTGGGAATCGAGCCTTCGTGGCGCTTCACCTGCGGAAGGCCGAGAGCTCAGCTCTTCGGCGGGGCCGCGTCCATCTTGGCGCGCTTGCGACGGCGGCGAGCCGCCTCGGCCTGCTTCTTCCGGCGCTTCACGCTGGGCTTCATGTAGTGGCGGCGCATCTTGAGCTCGCGGAGGACGCCCTCGGAGGCGAGCTTCCGCTTGAGCATCTTGATGGCGCGCTCGATACCGCGGTCGCTCACGACCACTTCGAGCGGCTTGCACTGAATCGCATCACTCGGCATCTTTCGAGATCCTCGGGATTTTGGGACGAAACGGAGACGGAAGCACGAGCCTTCCGGCGAAACGGAGAAAGCTCGGTACCACGGGAAGGATGCGGGCGCTAGCCGTGTTTTCCTCGTGACCTGCCTTTTTCGGCGAGGCGCCTCGGGGCGGCGCTCCGCCGAGGTCGTCTCGGCCTTCGTCCTCGCCTTCCTTTTTTGGGCCCATGAACGACCTTCCGCATTTGACGAACGGGGCGAGGCAAGGTCCGATGCGTGTCGTGCTCGAGCCCGGGACCGTAGTCGGCCCGTACGAAGTGAAGGACCTCCTCGGTCAGGGGGGGATGGGGGTCGTGTACCGCGCGCTCGACACCCGCCTCGAGCGCACGGTCGCCCTCAAGGTGATCTCCAAGGGAGAGGCCGAGGGTCCGCTCGGCTCGCATGAGAGCTACGCGAGCCGGCTCCTTCGCGAGGCCAAAGCCGTGGCCTCCCTCAACCACCCGAACGTGGTGTCGATCTTCGACGTCGGCGAGACCGACGAGCTCCTCTACTTCGCGATGGAGTTCGTGGAGGGCGAGAACCTCCGCGCGCGGATGGCGGGCGCGCTCCCGACGACCGAGCGCGTGCGCATCCTCGCGGACGTGGCCGGCGCTCTCCATGCGGCCCACCGCGCGGGCCTCGTCCATCGCGACGTCAAACCCGAGAACGTGATGGTGCGGTCCGACGGCATCGTCAAAGTGCTCGACTTCGGGATCGCCCGCCGCACGCGGCTCGTCGCCGACGGCGCCGAGCTCGTCACCGGCGAGGACGAGGTCGCGGGGACCCCGGCGTACATGGCGCCCGAGCAGCTCCGGGGGGAGCGCCTCGACGCCCGCTCCGACCAGTTCTCGTGGGGCATCGTGGCGTTCGAGCTGCTCTCGGGCAAAAGGCCGTTTTCGACGTCGCACGAGGGGTACGCCCTCGTCGCCTCGATCCTCTCGGACGAGCCCCCTCGCCTCGCCGACCTCGCGCCCGACGTCCCCGAGCGCGTCGCCGAGTGCGTGCATCGGGCGCTCTCGAAGGCGCCCGAGAGCCGCTACACCACCATGGAGGACGTGGCCGCCGAGCTCGCGTCGTTCACCGGGAGCGTGCGTACCCCGCGTCCGAGCCTGCCACCCCGGGGCACACGCGCGGCCGTCGACGTGAAACACCACGAGCCGGAGGCCTTCGCCGAGACCACACGCGTGCCGACGACACGCGACACGGAGGACACGACACCGAGCGCGCGACCAAGCCGTCTCCCGCGGTCTCGAAGCGTCCTCGCGATGGGCGCGGTCACGGCAGCCGTCGTGGCGTACGCGTTCACGCGGCGACCGGAGGTCCCCCCGCCCCTCCCCAAACACAAGCCGGCCCCGAGCTGCCAGGTGCGCGAGGCCGACGCCGCGTTCGCGTCGGCACGGGTGCGCGAGCGCGACGGCGCCGTGTCCGAGTCCCTCGCCGACCTCAAACGGGCCGTGGCCCTCGACGACGGTTGCGCCGCGGCCCACCTCGCCCTCGGTCTCGGGGTGCTCCCGCACGACCCACAGGAAGGCCTCCGTCACTACCAGCAGGCATTTCACGGGCGAGACGGCCTCGGAGCGCGCGATCTCGCCCTGCTCGAGGCGGCCGAGCCCTTCGTGCGGCCCCACCCCGACCTGGTCGAGTGGGAGACCCGCTTGCTCGCGGCCGTCTACCGATTCCCGGCCGACTCCGGCCTCCGCGTTTTTCTCGGCTCCGCGCGCGAGCGTCAGCTCGATTTCGAGGGGGCGCGCGCCGCGTACGAGGCCGTCACACGGGCGGACCCCGCCTTCGCGCCGGCGTGGGCGGGGCTCGCGCGTGTCCAAAAACGGCTCGGTGACCGCACGGGTGCGCTCGGCTCCGTGGCCGCGTGCCTCGCCCGATCCCCGGTCGCGAGCGTGTGTGTCGGTGTACGACACGACCTCCACGCGGCAAGCGGAGACTGCGCGGCCGCCAAAGACGACGCCGCGGCCTGGATGGCCCTCGAGCCTCAGAGCCCCGATCCGCAGCGGGCGTGGGCCGGTGCGCTCTTCGCATCGAAGGCCCCCCGCCCCTCGGTCGAGGAGGCCCTGCGCCGCCACGTGAGCCTCTTGCCGCCCGACGCGCGGAAAGGGGCCGAGACCCGAGAGTGGCTCGCGCTCGCGGTCTCCGACGGGCGCCTCGACGACGCCCTTACGCTGGCCGAGGGTCTCGAGGCGACGCTGCCCGCCGACGCGGACCGCACCGAGCACGCCGAGGCGGTGCGGGCGAAGGTCGATCTCGCGCTCGAGCTAGGAGACACGAAGCGCGCCGCGGCGTGGGCCAAGGACTTCCTCGACCGGATGCCCGCCTACCCGCCTTACCCTTTCGCGCCCGACCCGAGCATCGGGTTCGTCGAGCCGCTCTTCCGGGCGGGCACCCTCACGGCGAACGAGGTCGAGCTGCGACGGGCCGCGTGGCTCGCGAGCGAGATCGCGCGAACGCGGGCGGCCGATCCGGGCATGCTGAGCGAGCCGCGAGGGCGGATGTCGTGGCTCCGGTGGTCGCTCGCGTACGGGACCTTCGCCGAGACGAAAGAAGAAGCCGCCGAGGCGCTCCGTGCGATCCCGGTGGACAGCGAGCCCAAGATCTCGCAGCGCACCCTGCACTTCGACTTTCGCGCCGGGAAGGTGCTGGCCCTCGCGGGTGACCACGTCCACGCCGTCGAGCATCTCCGGCGTGTGGTCGACGCATGTGTCGGCTTCGACGAGCCGCTCCTCCAGGTCCGCGCGAGCTACTTCCTGGGCGTGGCGCTCGAGGCTCGTGGCGACCGAGAAGGCGCGACGACCGCGTATCGCCAAGTCATCGACCGTTGGGGGTCGGCGAAGGCCTCTCGCACGGCGGAGCGTGCCCGCGCGCGGCTCGCTGCCCTCGGCACGCGATAACCGTCCGTCGCTTCTCTCCCGTCCGACGGTCGGATTCCCGAATAAGCGCGGCGCATAACCTATTTGCGATTCTACCGACTATTGATTCATGGACTTGGGAGGTCGCGAGTACCGCCCGAGAGAACGACGCGGGCGCACCGAGGCCCCTTCGAAAAGACCGAATCGGCGGTCCCGACACGAAGGTCGAGAGCGCCGATTCGAGGGAGCGCGGCACACCACACGGGCGCGCCGACGCGCTGCTAGGGCCTCACTTCTTCTTGCCGCCGCCCGCGCCCTTCGCGAAGTACACGGTCGCGCGCTTCTCGCCCTCTTTCGTGAGGCGCTTGGCGGCGAGGCCGTCGGCGAGCGGACGGGGCATCTCGTTCGCCGCGAGGCCGAGCTCGCGACGGATGTCCTCCGAGCGGAGCCCTTCGGGCTTCTTCGAGAGCAGCGCGACGATTTGGTCGACCACCGCGGCGATGTCGGCGGGCGAACGGCGAGCCAGCCGACGGCGGCTGCTGCCCTTCTTGCCCCCCTTGGCGGGCGCGGCTGCGGCCGGAGCCGGGGCTGCCGCCGGGGCCGCCTTCTCGGCCTTCGGGGCCGGGCGAGCGGCGCGCGCGGGGGCCTTGGCAGGAGCGCGGCCCGTGCCCGACTCGGAGATGAGGTCTTCGAGAGAGGCGCCGCGAATGGCGCGAAGCACGTTGGCGGCGAACTCGGCGGAGAGGTTCTCGAGGGTGGTCTTCAGGTTGCTCATGGTCGTCTCACTTTCGGAAGATGGTCGCCGGATCGCGCACCGGCTGGTTCACGCCAGCATTCGGCGAGGCGCGGCGATCGTCGCCGCCCTCGACCACGAGGCGAGGCACGGGGCACCGGACAGGTGCCCCGCCCCCAGAAAAAGGCGGGTTTCGCGCTCGACCCGCGCCATGTGCCGAAGGAGGGACTCGAACCCTCACGAGGGGCTGCCTCGGCGGATTTTGAATCCGCTGCGTCTGCCATTCCGCCACTTCGGCTCGATTCATCCGTGACGTGTGCCCTCGCCGGCCCCTCTCGGGAACCGCGCGAGACGACCGTAGTTGCCTTAACGAAGACTCCTCACGATCGCCCAAACACCTAAACACATGATTCAGGACGAACGCAACAGGCGAACAACGAAAATCGCGAGAAGCATCAGGACGAGGCCGGTCACCACGAGCACCCCTACCTGCAGTGGATCGAGAAAAAACCGCCTCGTTCCGCGAGCCGGTGGTCCCGAAGAGGGCCTGCCGGAGTCGCTCGCGCGGACGCGCTCGGGGGGCACGGAGGGTGTCGGGGCAGCCCCGGGCGCGGGAGCCACCGAGGGCGCAAGTGCGGCCGCGGGGGCCCCCGAAGGCGCCGCCTCGTGAGCGCCGGAGGGCGCGAGGGCCGCTTCGGCGCGCGCGACGAAACCCTTCGGGGGCTCACCGAGCCAGAGATCCACCTTGGGCGGCGGAGGAAGGCTCGGCATGTTGTGCATGAGGAGCGCCGTCTGCTCGCGCCGGAGCGGGGCGAGCGGCTCTTCGGCGACCTCGGACTTGCGGAACCACTCCTCGGTGCGCTCACGCTCCTTCGCGAAGAGGACTTCCATGATCTCGGCCACCGAGTCGCGACCGATCCCGGTGCCACACTCGCGCACGAAGAGGTCGAGATCCGTCGCCAAGGTCTGCGCCGTGGGGTAGCGGTCCGAGGGGTCTTTCTGCAAGCATTTCGAGACGATGGCCCAAAGGCGTGCGGGGTAGTCGTCGACGATGGCGGTCGCGTCGGGGACCCGGCACTCGTTCACACGAAGGAGCGTGTCGATGTCGTCGCGGCCTTTGAAGAGCCGCCTGTCGACCGTGACCTCCCACAGCGCCACACCGAGCGCGAACACGTCGGCGCGACGATCGAGCTTCGATCCGGTCACCTGCTCGGGGGCCAAATAGGACAGCTTCCCTTTGACGACGCCCGCGGCGGTCTGAGAGACGCGATTGGCGGCTTTGGCGAGGCCGAAGTCGATGACCTTCACGTCTCCGTCGTACGTGACGAAGAGATTCGATTGGTTGACGTCGCGGTGCACGAGGTCGAGGGAGGTGCCGTCGGGTCCGCGCTGCTCGTGGGCGTGATGCAGGCCATCGGCGGCCCGTGCGAAGATCCAGGCGGCGAGGTCGTACCGCAGGCGGAGCCCTCGCTCACGGCACGCCTGCCAGATCTGCCAGACGGAGTGCCCACGAAGGACCTCCATGGACAGAAAGAGCCGCCCGTCGACGACACCGGACTCCTCGACGCGCACGACGTTCGGGTGCCGCATGCCAGCGCTCACCTTGGCCTCGTCGGCGAACATCGAGGCGAAATCGCTGCTCTGCGCGAGCTCCTCCCGGATCACCTTGAGCGCGAAGGGCCCGCTGCGACCCGAGGGCTCGTCTTTGAACGCGAGATAGACGGTCGCCATCCCGCCCTCGCCGATGAGGGAGACGATGCTGTAGTGCCCGAGCTTCTTCGGAGCCTCGGGGGAGGTTGAGCGGTTCAAGCGTGTACCGTTCGGGGGGCGACGCGGGTCCGGGCCCGCTCGGAGGAAGACGGCCGCACCCTACCAAACTATGCGCCCCTGGCGAGAGGAGGTGTAACCTTCGAGGCGACGCATGCTCCTTTCGCGCCGTAAGTCTCTCTCCGTCCTCTCTCTCCTCCCCCTCCTCGCGCTCGCCGCGGCCCCCCTTCCGGGCTGCAAAGACCGCGGAAAAGAGAGCGAAACCCTCGCCAAGACGCACGTGGGCGCTCTCGCGACCCTCATCGAGAAAGACGTGGCCGAGGTCGAGCGAGGCCTCCCGGAGGGCGCGAAGAAGCTCGGGCCGTCTTTCGCGAAAGAAGAGCCACAGAAAAACCTCCCGGCCGTGCGCGCGGCCCTCCAGAAGGTGCGTCGGGACGTGCCCGACCTGCTCATCGCCAAGTCGACGTTCTTCGCCCTCGCGGACGAGACCGGGGTCGCGATCCGGAACGATCTCGAACAGGACGCGATGGCGGGCCAGAACCTCTTCGCCATCTTTCCCGACCTCGCGAAATCGAAGGACGGATACGCGGCGACGACCGGCGCTTTTCCGGGGCCCCCGAGCAAGCTCGGGCCCGATCGGGACTGGATCGCCGCGGCGCCCGTTCGGCGCGAGGACGGGAAGCTCGTCGGCGTCTACGTGACGGGCTGGACGTACCGACGCTTCGCGCTCCACCTCTCCGAGACCCTCAAACACGACGTCGCGGATCAGCTCCGAGAGACCGACGCCAAGGGGAAGATGCCCGTCCTCTACGTGGGCCTCTTCGACAAGACCGGCGCCTACGGCGCGCCCCAAACTCCGCCCTCGAACGAAAAGGCGCTCGCCGATCTCGGCCTCGTCGAGAAGACCGCGTCGGGTGTGGCCTCGGGCACGCTCACCCTCACGGAACGGCCCTTCGGGTGGGCCGCGGTCCGCACGCCGAAGCTCGGACCGGACGTGGGAGTCTTCGTCCTTCGAAGCGAAATCTGACGAGGGCGCCTACGGGTCGTGGGGGGCCTCGGAGACCTTGCCGCCCTCGTCCTTCCGGCCCCCTTTCACCGTCGCGCGGCCGAGCCGACCGAACGCGTGGAGCCCGTACACGCCCAGAAGGAGCCCCACGAGGAGCACCACGCCTCCGCCGACCCGCGCGACCGTGCCGGCGACGAAGAGTCCGAGCGTGATGAGCGCAGAGGCCCCGACGAGGAGGCGTCGGGCATGTGTCTCGCCGGCGAAGGGCACGTGACCTCCAGGAAACGACAGAACGAGGAGAACGTAACGGTGGCGCTCCATCCTACGGCTTTGGTAAAGCCCCGCTCTAAGATTCATGGCACGCTTCGCCGCTCTCGACCTCGGATCGAACGCGCTCCGGCTCCGCATCGTCGAGTCGAACGGCGCCCCACCTGCGAGCGCGCAGGCCCCGCTCGCCGCCGGGGGAAAAATCGAAAAGGACGTTAACTTTCGAGAGGTTGCAAACCTTCGTGTGCCGGTCCGCCTCGGGTCCGAAGTGTTCGTCACGGGCAAGCTCGCGTCGGGGACGATCGGCCAAGCGTGTGCGGCCCTCCGCGACTTCCGCACGGCGATGAACGAGCACGCGGTCGACGCGTACCGGGCGACGGCCACGAGCGCGGTACGCGAGGCTCGGAACGGCGCCACCCTGGTCGAGCGCGCGAGGCGCGAGGCGGGCATCGAGCTCGAGGTCATCGAGGGCGTCGAGGAGGCTCGGCTCATCCAGCTCGCCGTCGTGCGAAGGCTCGCGCTCGAAGAACGCCGCGCGCTCCTCGTGGACGTGGGTGGCGGCTCGACCGAGCTCACGGTGCTCGATCGCGGGCAAGCCACGTTCGCTATGTCGCTGCCCCTCGGCACCGTGCGCATGCTCGAGACCTACTTGAAGGACGCGCAGACCGTCGACGACGCGCGCGCGATGCTCCTCGAAGAGGGGATCGACCGCGCGCTCGCCGAGGCCATCCCGCACCTCCGAAAGGCCTCGTTCGACATCGTGGTGGGCACGGGCGGAAACGTCGAGACCCTCGCCGAGCTCTGCCCCGTGAAGGGCGGGCACCTCGGGTTCCCGAAGGCGATCGACACGCAGCTCGCGCAGAAGCTCCGGGCGCGCCTCTTCGGGATGACCGCCGCGGAGCGCCAGAAACAGTTCTCCCTCCGCCCCGATCGCGCCGACACCATCGTCCCCGCGATCGCGATCTTCCTACGTATCGCGGAGCTCTTCTACCAGGGAGCGATCGTGTCGCCGGGCGTGGGCCTCAAAGAGGGCATCCTCATCGAGCTGGCCGACAAGTACTTCGACATCTGGGACGAAGAGGCCGAGGCGACCGGGGTGCTCGCGAGCTGCGTCCGCCTCGGGCGAAAATACGAGTTCGACGAGCCTCACGCGCTCACGGTCGACAGGTTCGCGAGCCAGCTCTTCGACGACCTGTGGGCCATCCACGGCCTCACCGCGAGAGACCGCCTCGTCCTCCGCGCCGCCGCCACGCTCCACGACATCGGCGACTTCGTGCGCTACGACGGGCACCACAAACACAGCTACTACATCATCCAACACTCGGATATCATGGGATTTTCTCCCGACGAACGGGCCATCGTGGCCAACGTCGCGCGGTACCACCGAAAGAGCCTCCCCGACCCGAACCACCCGAACTTCCGCGACCTCGACAAGGACGGCCGCGCCCGCGTCCGGACCCTCGCGGGCATCCTCCGCATCGCCGACGCGCTCGATCGCGAGCACCTCGGGAAGATCCGCACCGTGCGCGCCGAGGTGGACGAGACCCGCAGGCGCATGGTCCTCCACCTGACGGGCGAGGGCGATCGCAGCCTCGAGGAGTTCACGGTGAAACAGAAGGGCGACCTCCTCCGCGACGACCTCGGCCTCGACCTGTCGCTCGCCGGCGGAGAGGGCGCGACCCGAGCGAAGTGACCTACGAAAACGGCTCGCCCTCGGCGCATCTTTGGTAGCCTCGCCCCGATGGCGCGTTTCCTGGCCACGATCGTGCTCGCGTCGACCGCGCTCGCCGCGTGCGGCCCCTCCGTCCCCGACCCGAAAGGTGCGGTCGACGAGTACCGGCGGGCGGCCGAAAAGGGCGACGGCGACGCCCTCTACGCGATGCTGACCGAGTCGGGCCGGCACGAAAAGACCCGCGACGACGTGCGACGTACGGCCGCCGAACAACGCGCGGAGCTGGCCGAGCGCAGCAAGGTCCTCGGCTCGAGCGACGTCCGGGTAGAGGCGGTCGCGCGGCTCCGGTTCGAGGACGGCGAAGAGGCCACCCTCGATCTGCGCGGCGGCTCGTTCCGGATCACGGCGAGCGGCGCGCTGCCCGGTGGCGCTCGCACCCCCGAGCAGGCGCTCGGGGCCCTCCGCCAGGTGCTCGCCCGCCGGAGCTACGCGGGCCTCATGAGGGTGCTCTCGCCGAGCACGCGGGCCGCGATCGAGAACGATCTGCGCTCGCTCGTCCTCGGCCTCGAGCACCCCGAGACCCTCGAGGTGCGCGCGAACGGCGACGCCGCCACCGTCCTCGTCCCCGGAGGCCACCACGTGCGCCTGCGCCGCGAGGCCGGGATCTGGCGCGTCGACGACTTCGACTGAGCCGAGCCGCGATCGTCGCCCTTCGCGGTCGGGCCGAAGGCCTGGTAAGAAGGCGGAATGGCGCGGGCGCTCCCGGTTCTGGCATTGGCGGTGGTCGCGGGCCTCGTCGCGGCGATCCCGAAGCCGGCGCGTGGCTTCGGCGACACGGGCGCGTTCGACCCGCGGGTCCTGCTCGCCGGTGGCGTCAAGGGAGCGGCGCGCCCTTCGGCTCCGGCGCGGTGGTCGTGGGAGCTCGTGCAGCGCACGTCGGCCCCCGCCAAATCCGCGCCGACGCTCGTCCGCGCCGACGATCGCTCCCTGACGAGCGCACCTTTCGCCACATGGAGCGGGGAGACGGCCGTCGAGCCGCTCACCGCGGCCGAGATCGCAGGGCTCAGGCGCTACTTCGCGTTGGGTGGGGTGCTCCTCGTGGACGACGCGGGCGCGTCCGCGGCGGGCGCGCCGAGTGAGTTCGGGCAGTCCGCGCGGCGAGAAATCGCGCGGGTGCTGCCGGACGCCTCTCCCATCCCGATAGGCCCCGAGCACGTCGTCTTCCGCTCGTTCTACCTGCTTCGCCGCGCGGAGGGCCGCGTGCTCGGCCCGAAGACCCTCGATGCCATCGTGCGCGGTGGCCAGGCGCAGGTCATCTTCTCGTCGCACGACCTCGGCGGAGCGCTCGCACGCGGCGCCACCGGAGCCTGGGAGCACCCGGTCCTGCCCGACGGCGACGTGCAGCGCGAGCACGCGATCCGGCTCGCGGTGAACGTCGCGATGTACGTGCTCTGCTCCAACTACAAAGACGATCAGGTCCACGCGGCGTTCCTCATGAGACGCCGCGCGATCGTGGGCCCGCCGTGAGCGGCACCACCGTCACGCGAGTGGGCTTCGCCCAGGATCTCCCAGCGTGGGCGCCTCCGGTGGCGATCGGGCTCGCGCTCGCGTCGCTCGTGTTCTTGGCCGTGGAGCTCCGCCGAAGCGAGCGGTCCCGGCGCGGACTGGTCGCGGCGCTCTCCGCGCTCGCGCAGCTCGCGCTCCTCCTCGCCGTGCTTCGCCCCGTCCGGGTGTCGTCGAGCGAGAGCTCCGTCGGGCCGCGCATCGTCGTGCTCGCCGACGAGTCTCGCTCGCTCGCCCTCCGGGACGGGGCGGGCACACGCGCGACCCTCCGCGACCGCGCGCTCGAGAGCCTCCGCGCTGGCGCCCCGCAAGCCCGCATCACGGTCCTCGGGTTCGGCGCCGAGAAGCCTCGCCCCACGTCGGCAGGGACCGAGCCCCTCGACGCCCACTCCGACCTGCGCAAGGCCGCGGCATTTCTCGGCGAGTCGGCCGAGGAGCGCCCCGACGCCCTCGTCGTCGTGTCCGACGGGCGCCTCGACGATCCGCCCGAGGAGAGCAGCGACGAGTCGCTCGCCGGGCTCTTCCCGGGGACGAAGGTCCACACCGTGTCGACCACCACGCGCGTCCCGAAGGACGCGAGCATCCGCCGGGTGTCGGCCGCCGGTGCCGTCGCGCACGTCCCGCTGCCCCTCTCGGTCGAGGTGGGGTGCGACGGCGGGATCTCGTGCGGCGAGCTCACGGTGGTCGCGCGTGAGCTCCGCGAGGAAGGCCCCCCGGCCGTGCTCGGCTCGGGGATCGCCACGATCCGCGACGGGAAGGCGAAGCTCGACCTGACCGTCACGTTCGAGCGCGCGGGCCCACGCGTGCTCGAGGTCGCGATCCAGTCCCCCGAGGGCGACGAGATCCCCGAAAATGACAAACGTTTCCTGACGTTCCACGTGGCTCGAGAGCGCATTCGTGTACTCCACGTGGCCGGCCGCCCGACGAACGACGTCCGAGCGCTACGCCAATGGTTGAAGGGCGACGCCTCCGTCGACCTCGTCGCATTCTTCATCTTGCGCACGCCGACCGACAACCCCCAAGCCGCGAACGACGAGCTCGCGCTCATCCCCTTCCCCGTCGACGAGCTCTTCTCGGAGCACCTCCCCTCGTTCGACGCCGTCGTCCTCCAAGACTTCGACGCACAGCCCTACGGGATGGAGAAACACCTGCCCGCGCTCGCGAAGTACGTGAGGGCGGGCGGAGGCCTCGTCATGGTCGGCGGGCCGAACTCCTTCGTCGCGGGTGGGTACGCGGACACGCCGCTCGCCGAAGTGCTCCCGGTCGTGCTCGACGGTGGCCGCGGGGCGACCATGGCCGACCAGGCGCGCGTGGTCCCAGCCTATTCGGACGAGGGTCGGAAGGCGCCCCTCCTCGGCCCGCTCCGCGCGCTCCTCGGCGAAGAGCTCCCGGAGATGCCGGGAGCGAACGTCCTCGGCGACCTGCGCCCTGGCTCGACCGCCCTCTGGGTGCACCCGGGTCGCACGACCTCCCGCGGCGCCCCGATGCCGCTCCTCGCCCTCGGAGAGCCAGGCAACGGTCGCTCGATCGCGCTCGGGCTCGACGGCGCCTGGCAGCTCCAATTCTCGGAGCTCGGCGCTCGCACGAGCGGGCGGGGCTACGGAGCCCTCTGGGACGGCCTGCTCGGGTGGCTCATGCGCGACCCGAGGTACGAGCCGGCGCAGCTCGAGCTCGTCGGGGCGTGTGTGGCCGGGCGGCCGGGGAAGCTGCGTGTCCACGCGCCCCACGTGGCCGGAGGTGAGACGAAGGTCGAGATCGTCAAGCTCGGCACCGAAGAGAAGCCGATCGTCGTCACCGCGAGACCCGATGGCCCTTCTCGCACGGTCGACGTCGCCCTCCCTGCCCTCGCGCCGGGGGGCTACACGGCGCGGGCGCGCATCGCGGGCGGTCCGGCCACCCGTCGGGACTTCGCCTGCGAGGTCGGCGGCGAAGAGTGGGCGGACTCGCGCCCCGATCCGGCGCGCCTCGAGCGTCTGGCGAAGGCATCGAAAGGCTCGTATTTTCATGGAGATGGCCCGATCGAGCTGCCGCTCCCCAAGCCCACGGTCGTCGCCTCCGAGCGGCACGTGACGCCCATCGCCCCCGCGTGGCTCCTCTCGCTCGTCGCCGCCGCCACGCTCGGCGCCAGCCTCTTCGCGCGGAGGCGGAGCGGCCTCCTTTGATCGAGCCCCGAGAAGGCTTGGGAGAAGGCGGCCACGACGGTATCGTGGAGACGTGAGGAAAGACCTGCTTCGTCTCGTCGGTCGAGCCTCCGTGGCGGCCGCTCTCGTCTCGCTCGCGGCACCGGCCCACGCCCTCGTGTGGCCCGACGTGCCCGAGCGGGTCGAACGCCAGCTCAAGGCGCAAGATCCGTCGACGCGGCGAGCCGCAGCGCGCGATCTCCCGAGCCTCGGGCGCGAGCGAGCCACGCCGCTCGTGCTGCGCACCCTCGAGGATCCGGACCTCGACGTGCGGCTCGCGGCGGCCCAGGCAGCCATGACGCTGCGCCTCGCGGCGGCGGCGGAGGCCATGCTCCCGTGGCTCGGCGAACGCGAGGCACGCCTGCGCCTTTCGGCGTGCGAGATGATCAAGATCTCGCCGTCGGCGAAGGCGATCCCGCAGCTCGGTCGTGCGCTCGGCGACGCCGACCCCCAAGTGCGCGCGGCCGCGGCCGACGCCCTCGGCGCCTCCGCGAGCGCCGAGGCGGTGGCTCCGCTGCTCGGAAAGCTGGACGACCCGAGCCCTCCGGTCCGAGCGCAGGTCGCACGGTCCCTCGCGCGACTCGGCGATGCGCGTGCCGTGGTGCCCCTCGTCGGAAAGATCCAAGACTCGGTCCCCGAGGTGCGGCAGGCCGTCGCGCGCGCCCTCGGTGGCCTCGGCGATGCACGGGCCGTCCAAGCGCTCGTGGTCGCCCTCCGTGACGCGAACCAAGAGGTCCGCATCGAGGCGCTCGCGGCCCTCGGAGGGCTCAAGGGCGACGGGGCCGTCGACGCGATCGCCTCGCTCCTCGGAGATCGCTCGGGCCCCGTGAGACAGGGGGCGTTCGCCGCGCTCGGGCGCATCGGCACCCCGGCCGCGATCGGCGCGCTCGTCGCGAAGCTCGGCACGGGCGACGACGCCTCGACCTCCCTCGAGCGCACGGCCGTGCGCGACGCCCTGGTCGCGGTCGGACCGCGCGTCGAACCGTCGCTGCGGCCGCTGCTCGACCGCGCACCGAGCGCGGGGGCTGCCACGAGCGCCGCCGTCGTGCTCGGGCTCCTCGGCGCCAAAGGTGCCGAGGGCGACATCGTCACGGCGCTTCGACGAGGCACGGTCCCGCTCGCTGCGGCGCTGCGAGCGCTCTCCGGCGCCGGGACGGACCGCTCGATCGCCGTCGTGCTCGAGTTCGTCGCCGACGAGAGCCCTCTCGCGCGTGCCGAGGCGCTGCGCACGGCTTCGATCCTCCTCGACCCCGAGCGCCCTGACGGCCGAGCCGTAGAGCCGCTGGCAGCCGCCCTCCGCGAGGCGCGCCTCACGCCACCCGAGCGCATCGCGCTCGTCGAGCTGCTCGGTCGTACGGGAGCCCCGCGCGCCGCCTCGGTCCTCGGCTCGCTCCTCTCCAGCAAGGACGCCGCGCTTCGCATCGGAGCGCTCGACGCGATCGGTGCGATCGGCCAACGCGCCGCCTCGGAGAAGCCGACCGGGAGCACGAAGACCGTCGAAGAGATCGTGTCGGAAGCGCTCGACGACAAGGCCCGCGACGTCCGCTTCCACGCCGCTTTGACCCTCGGAAATGTGGGAGGTCCCCGCACACGTGACTCCCTCCTCGGGCGCCTGGAGGGGGCGCGCGAGACGGACCGGTTCGCCGCGTTTCACGCGCTCGCCGGGATCATGGAACGCGCCGCCGACGAGGCCTCCGTGGTGCGTCTCGGTGCTCTGCTCGATCTGTCGGCCGGGCCCGAACGCGACGCCATCCTCGAGGTGCTCTCACGCGCTCCGCTGTCCCAGGCCGTCGAGCGCCTCGTCTCCCGCACCAAGCCGCCGACCCCTGCGGAGGACCGACGAACGGCCGTCGCCGCCCTCGCGAAACGCTCGGCGTCCTCCCCGCCGGCGTTCGACGCCCTCGTGCGCGCGCTCGGAGATCCCGACGCCACCGTGCGAGCCCAAGCGGCCTGGGCGCTCGGAACCTCCGACAATCCGGCCGCGGTCGACGCGCTCCGCCGTGCCAGCGGGTCGCCCGAGCCCGATCTCGCGCAGAACGTCGTCGCTTCGCTCGGTCGCCTCGCGGTGAAGGCCTTCGCCGGGCGCCCGGATCGCGTGGCCGCCCTCTTCTGCCCTCTCTTGGACGACACACGCAGCCCCGTGCGCGAGAACGCGCTCGCGGGTCTCGTCGAGAACGCCGCCGTGTGCCCCGACCTCGGGCGCGTACGCGCCATCTTGAAGGAAGACGCCTCCGACGACGCGCGGGCCCTCGCCGCCGAGATCCTCGCCCGCTCGGCCACGCCCGACGATCGCCAGCTCCTCGAGCGCTGCGCCGCGCACGACTCGTCGGGGTCGGTCGCGACGCGCTGCCGGGAGGCCCAAAAGGGCCCCACGAAGCCCTCCCCCGAGCGCGGTCGCGAGCGGCCCGTCACCGTGTACGTCGCCGTCGACGGAAGCACCGCGGCCCGCCCCGAAGCGCCCTACGCTCTCCGCTACGACGCGGGCTACGTGCGCGCGGGAGTGGCCGACCGTCGGGGCGCGATCGTCGAGCCGGCTGCCCGCGGCAGGTCGCTCGAGCTACGGCGGCCAGGGGGCGTGCGTTGAACGTGCGCGCGCGCCGGCGGCGTTCCCTCTCGGCCCCCGAGAACCTCGACACCATCCTCGATCGCTCGGGCGAGGCGCGATTCGCCCGGCAAAAACCGCCTTTCGCGCGCGAGCTGTGGGTGCGAGCCGTGGGCGCGCGCATCGCCGAGCGCACCGTTCCCCTCCGCCTCGAGAACGGCGAGCTGCTCGTCTTGGTCGCGACGCACGTGTGGTCGAACGAGCTCTCCATGCTCTCGACCGACGTGCTGCGCCGGCTCGTCTCGCTCGGCGTTCCTGCGATCCGCCTTCGATTCCGTGTAGGATCCATTGAAATCGATCGGCCCCCGGAGCGGCGGGCTCGACGCAAGGTCCCGAAGACGGCGCCCCTACCGGACGGGCTCGCCGCGCTCATCGCCACGGTGGGCGACGACGAGCTCGCCCGGGCGATGCGTGGCGCGGCGGAGGCGAACCTCGCCTGGCAGACGCGCAAAGATCCTGGAGCGCCCCCTAGCCCCGGAGCGATCGGGCCCGCCGCTCGAGTCCTTCGAGGCGCTGAAGCAGAAAACGATCCGCAGGCCCAAGGCTCGCCGAGCGCCCCTGAATCTGGACCACGAAGTCCCGAAGGCGCGCGACGTCGACGGCCGTGACCTTGTTCATCGCGTTGTAGAGCTCGTCGATGACCGCGGCCGGTGGCGGGCGATTTTGGGCCGCGTAGAGCTCGATCACGTAGTCGGCCCAGCCGCCCTTGCCCGTCGAGGTCGCGAGCCGCGCGGAGAACTTGGCGGCTTGATCGACGAGCGACACCGGCAAGGGGCGCCCCGCGCGTGACGCCTCGATCACGTCGGCGAGGACCGACGCGAGCAGCCGCTCGGCCTCCCCGGCCCGGCCGAGCGCGAGCGCTTTTTCGGCCACGCTGCCGAGCAGCTTGAACTGATCGACCCGCCTCACCATGCTCGGCTCGGCGTCCTCCATGCGAGGCATCTGCACGCCGGAGCTCGGCGTCATGCGCGAGACCGTGTTCTTCGTGGCAGGCGATCGGGTCGACGGGCCGCCCTCGCGCGTCGCGAGCAAAGTAAGCTCCTGCGAGCCGATGAGGACCCGATCGCCCACGGCGAGGTCCGTCGTCCCCTCGACGCGCGCGCCGTTCACGATCACGCCATTTCGGCTGCCGAGATCCTCGATCGTCACGTGGGACTCGCTCACGTGGAAGACGGCGTGCCGCCGCGAGACCAGCGGGTCGTCGAGCGAGAGCTGGCAGGTCGCGCTCCGCCCCACGGCGAACTCGCCCTCCGCGAGCTCCACGTCGTGGTGCAAGTACCGCAGCCGGAACCTCACACGCCCTCCGAGCCGACGCGCTGCCCACGGGAGGACGCACGAGCCGGGAGAGGCGCGAAAGTCACTGGTCGCTGGGCGTTTCGCACCGGTATCACGTTCCCAAACGCAGGTTTAACCCTGTTCGGGCGAGCGCGGCAAGCGAGCGACGTATCGACGGGGCCGAGGGTCATCGACACGGTGGCTCGAAGCCTCCCCGCCGACTCCGACGAGCGAGGCTCAGGACGGCTTGCCCACGTGGGTCTGGGCGAAGGGATCGTCGGGTTGTTTCTGCGTGAGGGACTCGAGGCGGGTCAAGACGGACGTCTCGTCCGGCGTGAGCATCAGCGCGCGCTGCCGATGGTGCTCGATGAGCGCTCGAATGGGCCCCTCGAGCTCCTCGAAACGACCGTAGAGCTGCTGGAACCACCCGAGCACCTCGGCCGTCGGGACGAACGAGACCCGGTGGTAGATCTCCGCGGACCAGAGCGCCCACGCCGGGTCGCGCGAGAGGAAGCTCGTTCGGAGCGCGGCGACCACGAGGAGCGAGAGCTGCTTCGCGTCGATGGTCTCGTGCCGCGCGAGCGACTCTTCGAGCTGCTCTTTGGCGCGACGAAGGATGCGGCTCGCGTCGTCGAGGCGGGTCATCGCGAGGGCCCGCTCGAGCACCTGCACCTGAAGCTCGAACGTCCAGGCCGACTCGCTCTTCACGTCGAGCTTGGTCTCTTCGTCGGAGACGACGGCCCCACAGCTCGGGCAGGCGCCCGCCTCGCGGGGATAGGGCATGCGGCAGACATGGCAATGCTGCAAAAACCCTGTAGTTCTCGATGGTTCCGGTGGCCTCGCCTCGACGCGCGTGAAGACGAGCTCTTGGGTACCGATGCGGAGGCGGTCCCCGTGACGGAGGACCTGCGAGCCCCGAATCCCGGCGCCGTTCACCTTGACGCCGTTCCGGCTCCCCAGGTCGAACACGGTGACCACGTCGCCGTCGACCTCGATGCGCGCGTGCTGCCGCGACACGAGGGGATCCTCGATCGTCACGTGGCAATCGTAGCTGCGTCCGATCAGCGTGGTCCCACGCGGAAGATCGAACTCTTGCAGCAACAGGCGCAGCCGATACCTCGCCACGACACCTCCACGCGCCCTGCGGGCCGCGATCGACCAAGTCTCTCATCGTCAGCATCGCTCGTAGGCCTTGCCCCTGGCAAGCCCCAAAGATGCTGCGGCGTTACCGGTTTAGGCCGGCCTCTCCACTCGCTTTGCTCCTTCGGGGGGCGAGAAGCCCGTCGTGACCTTGACGACCGCCTTCGGGGCCACCTTGGCCACCACGGGCTCGATGAGGCGCTCGCGTGTCATCTGGGCCCCCGGGCACCCCGCGCACGTGCCCGTGAGGTGCACGTGGACGAGGTCTTGGGTGGCCGCGACCAGGTAGAGGTGACCTCCGTCGGCTTCGACGAGGGGGGCCACGAGATCGCGACACTGCGCCACGAGTTTTTCTTCCACGGTCCCCACGTTAGCAAACTCCGGCCCGAGAAGCGAAGGCCCCTCCCCGCGGCGCGGAGAAGGGCCTCAAGTTGCCGAAAGTCCGCCGATTATCGGCGCGTCATTTCTTCGGCGCGGGCTTCTTCGGGTCCTTCTTGGGGTCCTTCGGCTGCACCGCGGCGCCCGCGGCGTTCGGGTCCGTGCGGTTGTCGCCCTTCGTGACGGCCGCGATCGTGGGGTCGATCTCGAGCGGATTGCCCTCTTTGACCGACCGGAGGCTCGCGAGGTTGTTCACCGTCGACAGGTCCTCCAGCACGAGCCCACACACGCCCTCGCCGGAGCGATCGACGAGGCGCATGTGGGAGCTCTGATCCCGCCAATCGACCAACGTGTGCGCGCGCCCGGCGGCGGCGTCGGGGGGGACGATGCGGCCTTGCACGCCGAGCTTGCCGTTCATCGTGTTCACGGCGTCGGCGAAGGTCTTTCCGTACGCACCCGAGTCCCCGAGGGGGACGGCGTCGTAGATTTTCCAGAGGCGGCCCTGGATGAAGAAGAAGTAGCGCGTCTTCCCGCCGCGGGTGAGCTGGAGGAGGGCCTCCTTGTTCCGGTACGAGTACTCGGGCTTGAGCCCGGTCGCGTCGTAGCCGGTCGGGTTCCCGTCGAACTCGACCCACGTCCGCTCGAAGGCGCGCATCGCCGAGTCGCGCTCTTGTTCGATTGCCTTCATTTGCGGGCCGATCGAGGTCTTCGCGAGCTTGGCGTCGTACTCTTTCCAGAGAATTCCGCCGACCGACGTATGCGCCTTCACTACCTCTTCTTTGCTCATGCCCCAGCGGAGACCGCCGTCGAGCATGGTGGCGACACCCGGGGCGCTGGGCGCCTCGCCGGGCTGCGAGCCCTTCTGCCCGCCGCCCGTGGGCGCGTTCCCACCCGAGCCACCCTTCGACGGGGGGATCACGGGGCCGGGGACGTTGATCCCTCCGGAGCCACCCGACGAGCCCGAAGAGCCCGAGGAGCCACCCGACGAGCCCGAGCTCGCCTCGGCCGGAGTCTCGTCGGCAGGAGCCTCGGCCGACTCGGCGGGCTTGGCGGGCGTGCACGCGCCGAGCGCGACGAGGACCGTCGCGCAGATTCCATGGACCCAAAGACCTGTCGTTCGCTTCATCGCGCCGTATCTCCTCGGCGCGAACGCTACCAGAGCGGCACGAGCACAGGAAGGCGCACGTCACGGTCCCTCGAAGGCTCCACGAAAGCCTCGCGCGAGGGCGGCCCACGAACCGAGGCGGCGCGGCACTTTTGCCGTGGTCTCGAGGGGTTTTGAAGTACGATGCGCCTCCCATGGTATCCCGTGCATTTCGTAGGCCCACGTCGCTGTCGCGCACGACGAGCCTCCTCGCGGCGCTGACGCTGTCCTGGGCGCTCTCCGCATGTGGCGGAAAAACTCAGCCACGCGGACCCATCGGGACCTACCTCGGCCACTCCGTGGCGCTGTTCGACGACGGCATCGAGCCCGCCGCCGCGGGCATCACGGGCGAGAAGCGCGTCTACCAGCCGAAGTTCGACCCCCTCTTCCTCGAGCGCGCGCAGACGTCCGACGGCGTCGTGCGCGTGAGGATCACGACGATCGTGGCGAAGGGCGAGTCGAGCGGCACGAGCTTCGTCCTCGGGTGCCGGATCGAAAAGGTGCTCGCGGGACCGCACCCCCCCGCCGAGACGTTCGACCTCCACGTGGCCCACGACGCCCCGTCCGCGGGCATCCTGAAGAACCTCGACTCGGCCATCGTGGGCAAGAGGTTCGTCGCGTTCGTCAAATCGTTCGTGCGGCCCGACGGTGACAGCGAGATGCACTTCCATTTCGCCCCCGACACCAAAGAAGTGGCCGACGCCGCGACGGACGCCAACGTCCTCGCCGAGGGCAAGTAGGGCGCCCTACCGTCGAGCTCGCGGGGGGGCGCACGAATCGTGCTCGCAACCCGAGGACGGCGCTCGTCTCACGTGCTAAGAGGCGCGCGTGGCGATCGAAATCAAGAGCCCCCGTGAAGTCGACGACCTGCGCGTCGCATGCCAAATGGCCGCCGAGACCTTGCTCCTCGTGGGCGAAAAGCTCCGAGCGGGCATGACGACCGACGACATCAACGACATCGTGCACGAGGACACGATGAAGCGGGGCGCGTACCCGGCTCCCCTCAAGTACCGGGGTTTCCCGAAGAGCGTGTGCACGTCCGTGAACGACGTGGTCTGCCACGGCATCCCGGGCAAAGAGATCTTGCGGGACGGCGACATCGTCAACGTCGACGTGACGACCCTCTACAAGGGCTTCTACGGCGACACGTCGGCCACGTTCTACGTCGGCACCCCGAGCCCCGAGGCACGCCACGTCACCGAGGTGGCCCGCAAAGCGCTCGAGCTCGGCATCGCCGAGGTGCGCGAGGGGGCCCGGTTCGGCGACATCGGCGCGGCCATCCAAGAGTACGCCGAAGCCCAAGGCTGCAGCGTCGTCCGGGACTTCGTCGGTCACGGCATCGGCCGGAAATTCCACGAAGATCCGCAGGTGAAACACTACGGAAAACGTGGCACCGGCGAGCGCATGAAGGCCGGCATGACCTTCACGATCGAGCCGATGGTGAACCTCGGCCGGTTCGAGGTGAAGGTCGACACGAAGGACAAGTGGACCGCGCGCACGATCGACGGAAAGCTCTCGGCGCAGTTCGAGCACACCCTCGTCGTCACGAAGGACGGCTGCGAGGTGCTCACGACCCGCTCGAAGCCCCTCCGCGCGTCCGAGAACGTCGCGCTCGTCCTCCTCTGAATCGGACGCCAACGTCCGCGGGTCCGCGGGGCACGACATAAGCCCCTTCACGCACGATCCGCCGAGGGTCGTGCGTGGCGAGACGCGGGCGTCAGCTCTTCTTGGCCGCGAGCAGCTCTCGGGCGGCCTTCTTGGCCGCGTCTCCCACTTTGACGCCGCCGATCATGCGGGCGATCTCGGTCACGCGCTCGGCCTCCGAGAGCCTCCGCACACGGCTCAAGGTGCGCTCCTTCTCTTCGGTCTTGTCGACCAAGAAGTGGACGTCGGCGAGGGCCGCGATCTGCGGGAGGTGCGTGATGCAGAGCACTTGGCGGTGGCGAGCGACGTCCTCGATCGAGCGGCCGATGACCTCGGCCACGGCGCCGCTCACGCCCGCGTCGACCTCGTCGAACACGTAGAGGCCCGCGGGCGCGTTCTCGGCGAGCACCTTTTTTACGGCCAAGAGCGCGCGCGACAGCTCTCCGCCGCTCGCGATTTTCCGGAGCGGCTTCGGGTCCTCCCCCTTGTTCGGGGCGATGAGCAGCTCGGCCCGGTCGACGCCCGACTCGGTCAGGCGCGCCCCGTCGACCACGAGCGGGTCCCCCTGCCCCGGCTGGATCGGTGTGACATCCACCGACACACGCGCCCTCCCCATGCCGAGCTGCGCGAGCTCCCGCCCGATCGCGTCGGCGAGCTTCTCGGCCGCGGCGCGGCGCCGCTTCGAGAGCGAGCGAGCCACCTTCGCGACCTCGGAGAGGCGGACGTCCCGGTCGGCCTCGAGCGACACGAGCCGGTTCTGAGCCGAGGCCATGGCGTCGAGCTCGCGGGCGAGCTCTTCGCGGTACGCGAGCAGCTCCTGGGTGCCGGGCCCGTGCTTCCGTAAGAGCTTCTGCAAGCGAAAGACCCGGTCCTCGAGCTCGGCGAGCCGCTCCGGGTTCTCCTCGACGGACTCGGCGTAGCGAGAGATTTGCCGGGCCGCGTCCGACAGCTCGACCGACGCCGCCTCGACGGCGCGGGCGACGGGCGAGAGGCTCGGGTCGAGCGTGGCGGCTTGCTCGAGGTCCGAGACGATCCGCGCGAGGGCGTCGCAGATCGTGCTCTCGCCGTCGTAGAGCCGATCGGCGGCGCTCCGGGTGGCGTGGGAGAGCTTCTCGGCGTGCCGGAGCCGCGCGCGCTCCGACTCGAGGGTGTGCTCTTCGCCCAGCGCCGGGCCCAGATCGTCGATCTCGCGGGCCTGGAAAGCGAGGAAGTCCTCTCGTTCGCTGCGGGAGCGCTCGGCCGCGCGCGTGGTCTCGATCGAACGGACGACGGCGGCGAGCTCGGCGAACCCTGCGGCGAGCGAGCGGCGAAGCTCGGCGAGGCTCCCGAACGCGTCGAGGTAGTCGAGGTGGCTCGACGGATCGGTCAGGCTCACGCTCTCGTGCTGGGACGAGATGTCGCAGAGCTCGCGCCCGATCTCGGCGAGCTGCGCGGCGGTCGAGAGGCGGCCGTTCATGAACGCGCGGCTCCGGCCCTCGGCCGCGACCACGCGCCGCACGACGAGCTCGCCGTCGCACGGGATCCCCGCCGCCTCGAGCTTCGCCCGCACCGACGACCCCTCCGGCAGCTCGAAGCGAGCCTCGACCTCGGCCTCTTTTTCGCCCTTTCGGACGAGGTCGGGGCTCGCTCGGCCTCCGAGCACGAGGCCGAGAGCGTCGACGAGCATCGACTTACCCGCGCCGGTCTCGCCCGTGAGCACGTGGAACCCTGGCCCGAGCTCGATCGAGAGGCGCTCGATGAGCACGAGATTCTGGACGGAGAGCTCGAGGAGCATCGCGTTCAGCTACACCCGCAGGCCCCCCCTTGTCGACGGCTTGCGCGGGCCCGACGGCACGGACGAGGGCCCTCGCGTCGTCTCGCTCCCCGTGAAGCAACCCTAGAGAATCGTTCACCTATTCGGCCATTTTCTTGACCTCGCTTCGGCGAAACGAGTAGGGTGCGACGGGCCCGAGAAGGGGGCTCTCGCGGGAGCGATCCCACGAGACAGCGACCTCGCACGGGAGAGGAACGTTCGGAGCACCATGGCCGCGAAGACCGCCAAGACCTCGACGAAGAAGCGCTCGATTAGCCCCCCGCCCGAGGTGCCCAAGCCTCTCACGCTGGAGGAGCGCGCCCAGAAGCTCGACGAGCGGCTGCAGGCGGCCGACCCCGACTTTCAGCGCCAGTACCACGAGGCGCTCGACATGTCGTGGATCTACCACGACAGCGCGCTCGAGGGCACGGTCTACACCCAAGAGGAGCTCCGTATGGCGCTCGACCCGAACGCGGTGGTCGTGCCCGAGTCGAGCCTCCAACCCATCTGCGACGAGATCCGCCGGCACCGCGAGGCGCTCGAGTTCGTCCGCGACTTCGCCCTTCGCAAGCGCCTCCCTGTCACGCTCGATGTCGTCAAGAAGATTTACCTCATCTTCCACCCCGAAGAGGGGGACATCAAGACGGTCAAGTACCGCAAAGACATTCCCCAGCACCGGCTCTACTTCCACGAGTACGCGGCGCCCGACAAAATCCCGGCGAAGGTGCGACAGGTCGTCGACTGGCTCAACGATCCGGAGACCCGGAAGGCTCGCTCCGCCCTCCGCATCGCCTCGCGCGCTCACTACGACCTCTTGCGCGTCTTCCCGTTCACGACCGACAGCGGCAAGGTCGCGCGCCTGCTCATGAACATGCTCCTCCTGCGCGCCGGGCTCCCGCCATCGATCGTCCACTCGACCGAGCGCCAGCGCTACTACGAGGCGCTGAAGGGCTCGAGCGCGATGATGAACCAGATCGTCGTCGAGGCGATGGAGAACAACCTCGCGTCCGTCGAGAAGCTGCTCGACGGCTACGAGTCGCGGCGCGGCGCGCGTTAGCCCCGACGCCCCACGAGGGAATTCCCCGAGAACTTTGAATCGCGTCCCTGCCTTTTGCTAGGGTGGCACGCGGAGGTCAATCGGTCCGCGATGGCAAGCGCGCTCGACGCGTCGGTGACACTGGAAGACGTATTCGCCGTCGTCGCGGCGAAGCGGGTGCCGTTGGCCCCCGAGCTCGCCGGCTACCTCGTCCTCGAGATCGTCGACGGCGCCGACGCCGCGGGTGGGGCGATCGACCCGAGGTCCGTCTTCATCAGCGACGAAGGCACCGTGGCCCTCGTGCGGCCGAAGCGCGACGACGCGACCGCAGAGGACGCCGAGACCTCGGCGCGTGCGCTGCTCGTGCGGCTCCTCGAGGCGAGCGGATCGCAGACGCCGGCGCTCGCGGCGACCGGACGGCGAAAGTCGGGAGCGGGCCTCCGCGGCCTCGCGACCGAGGTCGAGTCCGCGCTCATTCCGGTGAACCGAGCGGCCGGGCGGAGGGCCCTCGCCCGCCTCGCACGCGAGGTCAAGCGTGTCACCCAAGGTGTGGGGAGGAACGCGGCCCCGGCACCTCGGCGCGAGGAGCCGAAACCCCCGGCGCCCGCGGAGCGTGACGAGGCCTTCGACGACGAGGCCCGGACGCGCGCGAAGGTGCCCGGCGCAGACGTCCCGAAGAGCCCGCGGGTCGCTCCGCCCGTGGTTCGGCGTGCATCGGGGAGCCTCCCGAAGCCCACCCCGCCCAAGGCCCCCGCGCCCGAGCCCGAGCCCGACGAAGCCGCCGAGGCCGCGCCGCTCGAGGTCGCCTCCGAGGCGCCTCCCCCCGCCGCGCGAGGGATGCTCCCGAAGGTGCAACCTCCGAAGCCCCGCGTGCTCACCCCTCCGCCGCCCAAGGCGGAAGGCGCGCCCGAGGCGGGTGGCGAGTCGCTCTTCGCAGGAGACGAGGTCGACAACCTGCTCGCGACGTTCGAGGTCTCGAACGTCAAAGACGACAAGGCCGTGTCGAGGGACCTGAAGGCGATGGCAGGCCTCGACCCCACGCCGCCGCCCCCCGAAGCGAAAGACCTCGCCAAGCTCGTCGAGAGCGTCGTCGGGAAGCCGGCGACCGAGGCGGGGAGCGAGCCTTTGCTCGGGGTCGACCCGATCGCCATGCCCCCCGCCGAGGCGCGCCCGCGCAGCCTCGCCGACGCGCTCGAGCCCGAGCCCGCAGATGGCGGAGTCGACGAGCTCTTGGGCCTCGCTGACGACGAAGGCGCGCGCGAACGCGAACCTGACGAGGGCCCGACCAGCAAGCTCCCAGACAAACCCAAAGAAGCGAAGCCCGAGCCCGCGCCGAAGCGCCTCCCCGCGGTCACCCGCGCGGCCGATCCTCCAAGGCCGGCGGTGGCGCCCGCGAAGGCGGGGAGCCCGGCCGCGACGGCCGCTCCCGAGGCCGCTCGTCCCACCGGGCCCCTCGGCGCAGCGCCCGCGTTCGAGCCCCCCCGCGCGCCCCGGACCACGCTCGCCCTCGGGGCCATGGCGCTCGTCGCCCTCGCCGCCGGCGCCGCGGCCGTCTACAAGTTCTTCCCCGAGTTTTTCTCAGGCAAGAGCCATACACAACCCGTCACGTCGGCATCGGCCCAGCCAAGCGCTCAGCCCGCCGCACCCAAGTGCAAGGCCACGGTCGTCGCGGCCGACGTGCCCACGGGGGCCGAGGTGCTGTGGCGCGTCGGGCAGGCCCCGGCAGACGTCGAGCGCATGCCCGTCGGCCGCCTCGAGTTCGTCGCGACCGCCGAGGGGTTCGCCCCCAAACGCGCGGTCGTCCCGGCAGGAGCCTCCTGGGACACGGGGCCCGACGGGAAACCCCGGTTCGAGCTCGCCGTGCAGCTCGATCCCGCCAAGAAGGCCGGTGTCGTCGATCCTTGGCCGCCCGGCGAGCCCGGGTCCCAGGTCGGCGGGAACGGCGCACCGGGGACGGTCCACATCGTGACGACCCCGCGCGGCGCCGAGGTGTGGCTGCTCGTCGGCCTCGGCCCCGAAGCCCGCGTGGAGCGCCTCAAGTGCGACGCCGACGTCGACGTCCTCGTGGCGGGGCCCGGGCCCTTCCGAAAGCGTCTGCACGCGAAGGCCGACGACATCGCGAAGGCTCCACTCGACGAGAACCAGACCCGCGTCGTCAAGCTCTCGGCCAAATGAGCCGCCTTCGAGCGCCGCGGGCGCTGGCGCGAGAACGGCGGGCCTGATCCTCGATCGAGATCGCTGATTTCGGGCCGCGCGCTGCTCTAGTCTGGGCCGCATGCCCTTCCACCGATCGTTCGTCGCCGCGTGCACGCTCACCATCTCGCTCGCGAGCCTCGTCGCGTGCGGCGGCGCCCCGCCTCCCGCCGAGGTCCCCTCTCCGCGCCCGATCGACGACGCGACGGGCACCGCTGTCGCGGAGAAAAAGGAGGCTCCGTCGCCGAGCCTCCCGTGCTCCGGCGCTGCGGCGTGCGCCGAAGAGGGCAAGGCCCGGCTCGCCAAGGGCGACGCCGCGGGCGCCCGTGAGAGCCTCGGACGCGCCTGCCACGCGGGGGACGTACGCGCCTGCACCGACGCCGGTCTCCTCTACCTCGACGCGCCACGGGACCTTGGCCGCGCCTCGGCGATGCTCGTGCACGCCTGCAGCGAAGGCAAAGGGGACACGGACGGTTGCGCGCTCCTCGCCGGCCTCGAGAGCACCGAGAGCGAGACCCCTGCCGACGAGCGCCTTCGTGTGGCCGAGGCCGGGTGCAAACCGGGCGCGGACGACGCACGCCGTAAAAAGGCGCGGGCCGAGGCGTGCGCCATCGCTGGGGCGGCCTACGAGAAGAGCGTGGGCGCCACCTCCGACCTCACCCCGGCCGCGCGAGCCTACACCTCGGGGTGCGAGCTCGGCAGCGACGCCGCGTGCCGCGGAAAGAGCGCCGTCGAGGCGAAGCTCGAGGCGGAGCGCCGCGCGCGGGCCGAGAAGGACGCCCTCCTCCCCGGCGCCAACCTCAACGCGAAGAGCGTGACCGGAAACGGCTTCACCCTCGACGAGCTCGCCTGCAAGACCGAAGGGCTCGGAGGCTTCCTCGGCGCCACGCTCGGTGTCGCGGCCGCTTTCGCGCCAAAAAAAGCACGAATCGAGGGGTGCGCGACCAAGAAGACCGAGGTCGTCGTGCGCTGGACGGCCCGAGGAGGCGCCATGTCCGAGGTGAAGGCCTCCGGCGCCACCCCGCCCGTGCACGTGTGCGTCGAGCGCGCCCTCGCCGGGACCAAGGTGCCCGCGGGCACGTGCGCAGCGCGCTTCACCATCAAGCGCTGACGGATCCCATTGACGGAACATCGAGCCTCCTCGATCCTTCGTCTCCGAGGTTCATCCAATGCACGACCAGCAGCTTGCCATCGTCAAAGGGCTCATTCCGATCGCGTGGGCGGACGGGGATTTCGGTGAGAAAGAGCGCGAGGCCATCACGGGCATTCTCGCGGCCTACGGCGCGAGCGACGCCGAGAAGGCCGAGGTGCTCGAGTATGCGAAAGAGCAGCGCACGCTCGACGACATCGACCTCCAAGAGCTCTCGGCGACCGACCGCCGCGTGCTCCTCCAGACGGCCGTCGTCATCAGCTTCGTCGACGGCGAACAGAGCGTCACCGAGTCGACCATGCTCCACGACCTCGCCGTGCGGCTCCGCATCCCGGACGCCGAGGCGAAAGACTGCATGGAGCAGGCCGCCGAGCGCGCCAAACACCACCTCGGCCTCCTGAAGTAGCGGGACTCGAGGGGAGCGCCGCGCCTCGAGCGAGGTACGCGCGCTCCCCGTCGCCCGTGCGCTCGCGCCGCGAGGTCAGGGCTTCGGGCGGATCGACTCGAGCTCTTTCACGAGGGCCGTCGGGGAAACGGGGACGCCGTAGTACCCCGTCGCGCCCGCTTCGAGCGCACGCGCCCGCACGTCCTCGTCCGCGCTCGGGCCGATGACGATGACCGGGAGGCGAGCCGACCGCCCCTTCAGCATGCGACATACCTCGACGCCGTCGTGCGCCCCCACGACGTCCACGGCGACGACCACGGCATCGGGCTCGGACTCGGCGCAGACCTCCAGCACCCGGGCTCCGCTCGTCTCCGTGACGACCTCGATGCCGCGGGCCGTGAGCAGCGCCTCGAGGACGCTCGAGACCGAGTCGGAGGGGACGGCGAGCAAGATGCGCATCGTCCCTTCACGCTAGTTCGTGGCCGCTCGGATCGCGAGCAAAGAAAACGCGCGCCGCCTCACCGGCTGAAGATCGCGGAGACCCGAAGACCGCTCGGCGCGTCTCCAAATTCCATTGGAATTTGAAGAACTTGCGCAATTTCGACGCACGCGTGGAGGGGCACGGCCGAGGCCCTTCCGTAGGCGCTCGCGTCGACCTCGAGGCGGACGAAGGGGCCACGCATCGCCGCAGGGAGGGACGCCCCCTCGTCGGACACCGAGAGGCGAACGACGCCCGGGAGCGCCTCGACCGTCACCGTCACGACGCCGTCCTTGGGGCTTGCCGCGATCGCCTGGCTGACGAGCTCGCGGACGAGCACGGCCGTCGCTTTCGGGCGAAGGCGCGCCGCGGCGTCGTCGGGGACGACACGCTCGACGCGGACCCCGTGCCGCTCGGCTCGGCCCTCGAGCTGCGCGACCACCTGCCGAACGACGTCGACGAGGTCGACCGTCTGCGGGAGCTCGTCGACCGAGACGTCCCGCGTGGCGGCCAGCGTCGCCGCGAGGTCGTGCGCGGCCGAGAGACGACGACGCAGAGGCTCGAGACGCTCGTCTGCCACGTGCTCTCGGAGCGCCGCGAGGTCGGGGCCGATCGGAGCGAGGATGGCCCGGAGCTCCGCGCCGACGCCGGCGGCGAGCCGAAGCCACGCCGAGAACGAGTCGCCACCTCCGGCGGGCGGGAGGATCGAGTCGGGAGCTTCGGCGTGCTCGATGAGCTGCGCCAGCTCCCGCGCGACCGCCGCGCCCTGTTTTTTCGCCGCGTCGAGCTCCTTCGTGAGCCGCTCACGCTCGCTGCGGTCGGAGGCGTCGTCGGACCGGAGCGTAAGGATCTCGTGCCCGCCCTCGAGCTCGAGCTTGCCCCCGTAGCGGATCGCCATGCGGCTCAACCAGGCGCGCTCGGTCTCCGCCGTGGGCGAGGTGTCCGGGCCGAGGGCGATCGAGAGCCGCACCTCGTCGCCGTCCCCGCGGACGGCGATCGCCGAGCCGACTCCCCCCGCGTGGTCGAGCAACACGTGCAGCATGCGGCGAAGCTCCGACTCCTCGCCGAAGACCTCGGTGCCGCCTCCTGGCTCGATCTGAACACGCGCGTCGGGCGAGATCTCCCAGAGGAGCGCCGCCACGTCGATGCGACCACGCCGCGAGGTCGCGGACTTCTGGTGCATGTTCGAGAGCATGCGCATGACGTCGTCGAGGGCGTCGAGCGAGTCGTCGACCGTCGCCGAGTCGGTCGGCTCGGCCTCGGGGGCTTGCGTGCGGAGGACCTGTACGCCCTTGCGGAGCCGCTCCGCCGCGCCTTGCGCCTCTTGGGTGAGAAGCCAGCCGAGCTCTTGCCGTGTGAGCCTTCCTTTGGACATCGCACGTATCCTACCGTCGTCCATCGAAGAGCGTTTCCAAACTTTCTACCGCGCACCACATTTCGGGCCTCCACGCGGCTCGACGGGCCAAGCTCCGGGGCTTACCGTCTCGGAATGCTCCGCGACATCAACGCCACCCATGTCTCGTTCGACCCTTCCGCCGAGCTCACGATCGTACGGACGGGCACCGGCGACGGCCCCTTCGTGCGGCGCACGGCGACGCTGCTCCTCGATGCGGCCGGAACACTCGCCGGAGTCGACCTGCGGGGCCCCGGAGGGGACGGCTGGGTCGTCATGCTCGGCCCCCACGAGGACGTCGCCAGCACCGAGGGCGGCCACTCGGTCGACGTCGCGAGCGACGAGACCGGCAAGCCGAGCCTGCTGCGGGTGCCCGGAGCGAGGCCACGCGGCGCCGAAATGAGCATCCTCTGACCCGAACGCGCGCTCGCGCCGTCGGCTCAGCGCGGCCGCACGATGAGCACGTCGTCGGTCGGGAGAGAGCGCGGGAGCTTCAATCGCGGAAGGCGCCGGAACGCCTTCGGATCGTGGACCACCCCCCTGGCGATGGCCATCGCCAAGGTCTCCGAGCTGGCCGTGTACGCCCTCTCCACGGTCTCGTGCCCAAGGAACGCGCTGAGTGTCAGGCCGGCGCCTTTTGTGGGTGAAGGTACGAACACCTCGCCTCGGAGGATCGCCGGATCGGGCTCGACGATCCGCGCGCCGGCGCCGAGCAGGTCGGCGAGCGCGCCCGAGCTAGCGGCGACGTCGAGCACCTGGCGCGACGGCGGCACGAAGACGAGGTCGAGGCCGCGCGGCACACGCTTCCCGCGGACGAGGGCGGCGACCACGAGCACGTCGCGGTAGTGCATTCCGTCGCCCCCGAGCAGCACCTGCGCGACCTTCTCGCCCGCGAGCTTCCCGACGGGAGTCGCCCCGCTCGGGGTGCCGAGGGACGCCCCGACGGTGCCGAGGTCGAGCACCAGCGTGGCGTCGTGCGGGGCCTCGGCCTCTTCCGGGAGCACGCGGTGGGCCTTCGAGCGACGTTCGTCGCGGAGGAAGTCCTCGACCCTCTCGTCGACCGGGAAAACGACGCCGAGGGCGCCGACGAGCTTCGCCGCCGCGGCGATTTGCGCCCGTTCGTGCACCGAGAGGACGCGGAGGGACGGCCCGCCGACCTCGACGACGACCGGTCGGCCGCTCGTTTCCCCGAGCCCCAGGACGGAGCTTCGGCGGTCGACGAGCGCATAGGCGACGTCGGTCGCGCCGACGAACGGGCGGAGCTTTCCTTCCAGGGAGACACGGAGCGTGGCGATCTCGGGGAGCCCGACCCGCCCCTCGGCGAGCACCTCCGCGAGGGCAGCGACCGCCTCCACGTGCACCACGAGCATGCCCGAAGCGCCGACCGCCGCGAGGCGAGGGTCGTCCGTCACGAGCACCCGGCCCGGGCTCGCGAAACGCTCGAGATGCACCGTCGCGGCGGTGCCCGCGCCCGGCCGCGCGACGACCACACCACGCGCGACGAGGGCGTCGACGTCGACCACGGACCGCGGCGTCGCCGGGACGTAGGCGACCACGAGCTCCGGGACGAGCGGGCGATCCCTTATCGCCTCGAGGACCGCCGCGAGGCGGCCCATGTCCGTGATGGCGACGTGGTCGACGCGCACCGCTCCGGACGGTGCGCGGTGGGCGTCGACGATGCGCCGTGGAATCGAACGAAGGGGGTCGCCTTCCCGTGCACGCATGCGAGCTCCTCGCGAGAATCGGTGGGCACGCCCACCCGGAGGCGCGCCCGTGGGGCATAGGGCCCCGCGACACGTGCCGGCCCGGGCTCCCTCGACCGTAAACGCACCTTCCGGAAGGGGTCAATCGGCGAACCGTTCCCCCTCCCGACGCGTCGGGATGTTGACGCGGCCCGCGCGGCCCCGTAGCGTCGTCCTCATGTTCCAGGCGCAGCTGAAAGAGCTGGTCGAGAAGACCGACGGCGGTATCGCAGGGCTCGTGATGGACTCGAGCGGGATCGCGCTCGACGCCTACGCGAAAGACGGCGCCGCGTTCGACATCACCACCATCGGGATCGAGTTCAGCGTGGTGGTCGGCGGAATTCGCCGCGCTTCCTCCATGCTCGAGGCGGGCGCGGCCCAAGAGATCGCGGTCGGCAGCGAGAAGCTCGTCACCGTGATTCGAACGCTCGGAGAGCAGTACTTCCTCGCGCTCGCCATGGTCCCCGAGGGGAACATCGGGAAGGGGCGCTTCAACCTGCGCCTCGCCGCGCCGAAGATCCTCGCCGAGCTCGCATGAGCGAAGCCGCGGGAGAAGGCCCCCCTTCCCTCACGATCGCGTGTTTTTCGGGCCCGAACCTGCAGCTCCTCGGCACGCGTGAGCCCGAGGTCTACGGAAAGCTCACCCTCGCCGAGATCCACGAGCGCCTCGTCGCGCGGGGTCGGGAGCTCGGCGTGCACGTCGACGCGCGGCAGACGAACCACGAAGGCACCCTCTGCGATTGGATCGCCGAGCTTCCCGGTCGCGCCGACGGCTTGCTCATGAACGCCGGGGCATACACGCACACGTCGATCGCGCTCCTCGATGCGCTCCGCGCGACGCGAATCCCGTGTGTCGAGGTCCACCTGTCGAACCCCGAGGCTCGTGAGCCGTTCCGCAAGACGTCGTACATGGCGGCCGCCTGCGTCGGGAAAATCGCCGGTTTCGGTGCCGACAGCTACCTGCTCGCGCTCGAGGCCCTCGCGCGGCGTCTCCGCTCGACGTGAGACCTGCGTAGCGAAATTCGCAGAGTCCCACGGTCGACGCGCGCGAACGAAGGGCTCTCCGCCGTTGCCGAACGCCACCAAGCGATACTAGTGTCCCCGCTGCCGCGAGATCGCGGCGCGGAGGAATATGGCGGTCGAACTCGAAGAGCTTCGTGCTCTCCTCAAAGTGCTCTCGGATGCCGACGTGGCGGAGTTCGAGCACGAATCCGAAGGCGTGCGCGTCTTCATCAAACGCGGAACGGTAGTCGCCCCGGCGCAGCTCGCCGTGGCCCACGCGGCCCCGGCCGTCCCCTCGGCCCGTGGCTCGCAGGTCCACGTGGACAAGGCTCCCGTCGACGACGGCACGACCATCGACGTGACGAGCCCGTTCGTCGGGACCTTCTACCGCGCGCCGAGCCCCGAGACGCCCGCGTTCGTCGAGGTCGGCTCGCAGGTGAAGCCGGGCCAGACGCTCTGCATCGTCGAGGCCATGAAGCTGATGAACGAGATCGAGGCCGAGCTCGCGGGCACGATCGTCGAGATCTACGCGCAGAACGGCAAAGCGGTCGAGTTCGGCCAGAAGCTCTTCCGGCTCAAAAAGGCCTGATTTTCCCCATGTTCAAGAAGATCCTCATCGCCAACCGCGGAGAGATCGCGCTGCGCATCCTGCGCGCTTGCCGCGAGCTCGGCATCAAGACGGTCGCGGTCCACTCCGAGGCCGACGCACGCGCGCTCCACGTCCGGTTCGCCGACGAGGCCGTGTGCATCGGCCCCGCACCGGCGGCGCGGAGCTACTTGCACATTCCAGCCATCATCTCGGCGGCCGAAATCACGGGCGCCGACGCCGTGCACCCCGGGTACGGCTTCCTCTCGGAGAACGCCGAGTTCGCCCGTCTCCTCGGGAAGTGCGGCGTCACCTTCATCGGACCGACGCCCGAGGCCATGCGCGCCTGGGGCGACAAGGTCACGGCCCGCGAGAACGCGAAGCGGTTCGGGCTGCCCCTCCTCCCGGGGAGCACCGTGCTCAAGAGCGAGGCTCACGCGCTCGAAGAGGCTCGCCGCATCGGCCTGCCCGTGATCATGAAGGCCTCCGGCGGCGGCGGCGGGCGCGGCATGCGCATCGTCCGCACCGAGGAAGAGGTCGGGCCGAGCTTCGTGCAAGCCTCGCGCGAGGCCGAGGCCGGCTTCAAGAACCCCGACGTCTACATGGAGAAGTTCGTCGAGCGGCCGAAGCACATCGAGTTCCAAGTCATCGCCGATCAGCACGGCGGTGTGTGGACGCTCGGCGAGCGCGAGTGCTCGCTCCAGCGCCGGCACCAGAAGGTCATCGAAGAGGCCCCGAGCCCCGTGATGACCGCCGAGCTCCGCCAAGAGATCGGCGAGGTCATTCGCAAGGCGGTCCTCGAGACGGGCTACACCTCGCTCGGCACGCTCGAGTTCATCATGGATGAAGACAAGAAGCTTTACTTCTTGGAGATGAACACACGCGTGCAGGTCGAGCACCCGGTCACCGAGCTCGTGACGGGCCTCGATCTCGTCCAGATGCAGATCCGTGTGGCGGCGGGAGAGAAGCTCGAGCTGCCCGACACCCGCCCGTGGAGCTTCCGCGGGCACGCGATCGAGTGCCGCGTGAACGCCGAGGACCCCAAGTCGTTCGCGCCGTGGCCCGGGCTCATCACCGAGTACTTCCCTCCGGGCGGCGCCGGCGTGCGGGTCGACTCGGGGGTCTACGGCGGCTTTCGGGTCCCTTCCGACTACGACTCGCTCATCGCGAAGATCATCGTGCACGCCGGGTCGCGAGCCGAGGCCATCACGCGGATGAAGCGCGCGCTCGACGAGTTCATCGTCGGAGGAATCCGAACGAACATTCCGCTTCACCAGAAGCTCCTCCGGGACGCCGAGGTCCTCGACGGCACCATGAGCACACGGACGGTCGAACGGGTCGTCGGCCAAAGCGATGCGTAACCGCACGTTATTCAAGACGAAAACGTCATTTCGCGGAGTCGGCCTCGCGGCGGTCGCCGCCCTGCTCGTCGGGGCGGGCTCGAGCGTGACCGCGTGCGAGACGGGCACCTCCGCCGACCAGGCCGTCGTGACCAGCCTCACCGTGCGCGCCGCCGACGTCACCAGGAGCATCGGGTGCGGGCGACGCCCCGGTGAGGTGTACAAGTACGTCGCCGTCGGCCGCCCCGTGACCGAAAACGGCCTCGGGAACGCCGAGATCGGCGGGCTCTTCGACTGCTTCGCCGACGCCACGTTCGTCTCGCCCCCGCTGCGGTCGCTCACGACGTACGAGGTCACGGTGACGCTCTTCGACCTCCGCGGGTACGAGGCTCAGGCCGCCGCCATCGACGCGGCCCTCGCCAACGTCGGCGCCCTCCGCGACCTCCCCGGGAGCCTCGGCACCCTCACGTGCACCGGCACCGTGCGCGACAACGTACAGGCGTTCGCCGCCTGCAAAGACCCGAGCGGTACCGTCGTGCCCGTCGTCGACGCGTCCCTCGACGCCTCGGACGCCACCTCCGACTCCAGCCTCGACGCCTCCGACGCGACCACGGACGCCCACCTCGACGCCTCCGACGCGGCGACCGACTGATCCCCTCGAGGCGTGATTTCGGTTTCGGCTCGCCGCTCTGGCGATCGTGAGCCATCGGCCTTAGGATCTCTCGACGCATGGCGGACGAGCCCTCATCTCTCGGCATGGCCCTACCGAAGCCCGGGCCCACGCTCCGTGTGGTGCTCGTGCTGCTCGCCGCGGTCTCCGTGGTGTCGGCGATCGTCGTGCACTGGCTGCCGGGCGGTCCCAAGGGCGCCGAGCTCGTCGGGTACCTCACGTTCGACCCGACGAACCGCGCCTTCTTCCTCGAGCCGTGGCGGCTCCTCACGAGCGGCCTCCTCACGAGCCCCGAGGGGATCTCGCACACGCTCTTCACGCTGCTCGGCCTCTACTTCCTCGGAGGGGACCTCGAACGTCGCTGGGGGGGCGGGCGCTTCGTCGGGCTGCTCGTGTCCTCCGTGCTGGTGGGCAATCTGCTCGCGTTCGTCCTCGCGCAGGCCTTCCCAGGGGTCGGGCTCCTTCGGCGGACCGTGCTCTTCGGCCCGGAGGCCGCGCTCATCGCCGCCGCGATCGCCTGGGGCCGAGAGAACCCGAACGCGCAGATCCGGCTGTTCTTCTTTCTGCCCATCCGAGGGACGACGTTCATCTGGATCACGCTCGGCTTCTGCGTGCTCGGGCTCGTCTACTCGCAGAGCCAACCCGAGGGGGTGGTCGCGCCGTTCGGTGGGGCCCTCGTCGGAGCGCTCCTCGGGGGCACGCCGTCGCCGCTGCGCAAGGCCTACCTCCGCGCGAAGCTCGCGTTCCTTCGGCGCAAAGGGCCCGTGCTCACGGTCGAGTCGCTCCTCGACGAGCGCGGCACCTCGGAGCCTCGCGCCACCAAGAAGGGCAAGACGCCTTCGCTTCGTGTCGTCTACGGCGGCCTCGACGACGACCGCGAGACGAAAAAATCCCCGAAGGACAAGCGGTGGCTCAACTGAGGGGCCGAAGGGGCTCGGCCGAGACATGGTGAGCCACACGGACCGCGCCGACGACGACGCCCGACGAGAGGCGCCCCTCGGGGTGTTCGATTCGGGGCTCGGTGGCCTCACGGTGGTGCGGGCTATCCGCGCGGCGCTCCCGAACGAGAACATCGTGTACCTCGGGGACACGGCCCGTGTGCCCTACGGCACCAAGGGGCCCGACACCGTCGTGAAGTACGCGCTCGGCTGCTCGAAGGCCCTCGTCGCGCGCGACGTGAAGGCCATCGTCATCGCGTGCAACACGGTGAGCGCCGTCGCCCCGGAGCGCCTACGGATCGAGCTCGATCTCCCGATCCTGAGCGTGATCGAGCCCGGCGCCCGCGCTGCCGTCGCCGCGACCACACGCCACCGCATCGGCGTGCTCGCCACGGCCGGCACGATCGCCTCGGGAGCGTACCCGCGGGCCGTCGGCACCCTCTCGACGCGCGCCGAGACGTTCGGGCAGGCCGCGCCCCTCTTCGTCCCGCTCGCCGAAGAGGGATGGACCGAGGGCGACGTGCCGAGGCTCGCTGCCGAACGCTACCTCGCGCCCCTCGCCGCGAAGGGCGTCGACGTGGTCGTGCTCGGATGCACCCACTACCCCCTCCTCCGGCCGACGATCGAAGACGTCGCGCGGCGGCTCATCGGGCCTCACGTGGCGGTCGTCGACAGCGCCCACGCCACCGCCGAGGACACGGCGAGCTTCCTCCGTGAGCGTGGACTTGCGCGTCGAAAGGAGTCTCCGGGGACCGTGAAGCTCCTCGTGACCGACATGCCACGCTCGTTCGCCGACCAGGCCGCGCGCTTCCTCGGCGAAGACGCCCACGACGTGCACGCGATCGACCTTTAGAGCACCGTATACCCCAAAAAGAGTCATTGACACTCATAGCCTAGTTCCTATGGTCTAGGCTCATGACCATCTCCGTGCTCGCGACCGACGGCTACAAGCTCAGCATGGCCGAGGCGGGGTATCCGCTGCGCCGCGAGACGTTCTACCAGTCGCACCGCAAGGGCGGCGCGCAGCTCCTCCCCTTCGATCCGAGAGCCCTCGTGTCGCGGCTGCTGCCCGCGGCGTCGAGTGCAGATTACACATTTTTGGCCGCCCACGGGTACGACATGGGGGCGGGCTTCAAGGCGGCCGTGGCCGGGCCCGCGGCGCTCGAGATCCGGGCCCTCCCGAAGGGCGCGTGGTTCCTCCCGCGCGAGCCGTTCCTCACGGTGACCGGGCCGTCGGCGCTCGTGTCGTGGCTCGAGCCCCTGCTCCTTCAGGCGAGCTTCCGCATCCAGATCGCCACGCTCGCCCTCCAGGATCCCGAAGCGCTCGTGCGCGAGCTCGCCGTGGTGACGTGTGAGGCCGAAGCCCGCATCGTCGAGGAGACGCTCGACGCCGTGAGGGAGCTTCACCCCGAGTGCCGCGTCTCTCTCCGCCCGGAGGCTCGCCCCGAGGCGTACGCGAGCCGGGTCGCGACGCACGTCCGAGAGCTCGTCGCCATCACGGGCGATCCCGGGCGCATCTTCGAGGTCGGCCTGCGGGCCGCGACGTGCCTCGAGCAGCACCACGTGGCGCTCGCCGCCATGAAGGGCGCTGGGCTCACTCGGACGAGCAACACGCTCGGGGCCCACGAGCTCGGCATGATCCCCGTCGGGACGATGGGCCACGAGCACGTGCAAAGGTTCGGCTCCGACGAGGTCGCCTACCGGGCGATGCGGGACCGCCGCCCCACCCGCTCGAGCTTCCTGCTCGACACGTTCGACACGCTCCGCTCCGGGCTCCCCGCCGCCCTCAGGCTCATGGCCGAGGCGCCCGACGCGGGAGACAGCATCCGCTACGACTCGGGTGACAAAGAGGCGCAGTACCGCGAAGCGGTCGCGCGCGCGGCGGCCTTGGGGCTCGCTCCCGTCCACATCCTCGAGGACAGCTTCGATACGGCGCTCACCGCGCGCTTCGAGGCCGTCCGGCGCGAGCTCGGCGTGCCGGAGTCGAAGCAGTTCTACGGGTACGGGGGCTTCCTCGTGGCCGAGACGGCGGGCCGCACGCTCACACGCGACAAGGTCGCTGCGGTATACAAGCTGTCCCAGTCGGGTCCCCGCGCCGTGATGAAATTCGGGGACGAGCCTGGCGCAGGGAAAGAGAGCCTCCCGGGCGTCCCCGTCGTGGCGCGCCGTGTGCGGGGCGAGGGCGCGCTCGGCCTCGTCCTTCAGCACGGAGAGCCCGTCCCGCCCGATCACGTGCTCGGCACGGAGCTCGAAGGCCCGGCGCTCACGGCCGCGCGTGTCTCGAGCCCGACGCCGCTCGAGGTGAGCGACGCGACCCAGGCGCTCATGCGCACCCTCCGCGCCGAGCGGGAGCGCGTCGTCGCGAACGAAGGCCGCGGCGCGCCGGCATAAGCAACCGACTTACGCCGCTACCACCGGGAAGAGCCGAGTCTTTTCGACCGCGAACGGCGCAACGTCCACCTCGGCGAGCGCCGCCTCGAAGGCCGCCCGCGACGAGGCGTGCGTGAGCATGATGACGTCCGCGTTCGTGTCGCCCCGGCGAAGCTGGACAAGCTCTCGGATCGAGACGCCGGCCCGGCCGAGCGAGGTGGTGATGCGACCGAGCACTCCGGGCTCGTCCCTCACGACGAACCGCGCGTAGTGGGGGAGCACGTCCTCCCCTGCGGCGCGCACCCACGACGGCTCGGTGCGGAGCGCTGCCGTGAGCATTCCCGTGGAGCCTTCGTGGATCGCGCGGGCCACGTCGAGCACGTCGGACACGACGCTGACCGCCGTGGGCCCCTCCCCGGCCCCGCGCCCCGAGAGCACCAGCGGACCGAGGGCGTCGCCCTCGAGCAAGACCGCGTTGAGCACCCCCGACACGCTCCCGAGGAGCGCGTCCTTCGACACGAGGGCAGGCCCCACGCGGAGCGCGAGGCACGGGCCGCGCTCGGGATCGGAGAGCCCCGTGTCCTCCGCGACCGCGAGGGGTTTGACGACGAATCCGAACCTGTCGGCGCAAGCGTGATCGACCGGCTCGAGCGACCGGAGCCCTCGTGTGTCGACCTCTTCCGGCCGGACGCGGCGACCGAACGCGAGCGCCGAGAGCACGACGAGCTTGTGGGCCGCGTCGTGGCCGTCCACGTCGAGCGACGGATCGGCCTCGGCGTAGCCGAGCCGTTGGGCGTCGCGTACGACCTCGTCGAAGCCGAGCCCCTCGCGCTGCATGCGGGTGAGCACGTAGTTCGACGTCCCGTTCAGGATGCCGACGATGCGCCTCACACGATCCCCGGCGAGCGCGTCTCGGAGCGCACGAACCACGGGAACCCCTCCGCCCACGGCCCCCTCGAAGGCGACGTCGACCCGGGCTTCACGAGCGGCGCGAAAAATCTCGGGGCCGTGGTACGCGAGCAGCGCCTTGTTGGCGGTCACCACGGCCTTTTTCCGGGAGAGCGCGTCGAGGACGTGGGTCTTCGCCGGCTCCAGCCCCCCCATGAGCTCGACGACGACGTTCACGCGTGGCTCGTGCACGACCTCCGCGGGGCTCGCCGTGAGCCGCACGCTGCCGAGCTCGGACACGCGCGCCTTCGCGAGATCGCGGACCGCGACCGCCACGATCTCGACGCGGTCACCGACCCGCGCCTCGATCTCGGCCTGCCGCTGCCGAAGGAGCTTCACCACGCCGGAACCGACGGTCCCGCACCCGAGCAATCCGACCCCGATCGTCATGGCCGCACGATAGCAGAGGCGAGGCGGCGGACGGCGCGACTTCCCTTAGAGCGCGAGGACGTACCCGCGCGAGCAGCGCGCGCCGCGGACCTCGGCGTCGTCGCGCACGAACCCCTCGCGCTCGTAGAACGCGATCGCCGCCTTCATCTGCTCCGTCGTGTCCAGCACGAGCTTCTGCGCGCCCGCCGCCCGCGCGAACGCCTTGGCCTCGGCGAGCAGCGCCACGCCCACTCCGCGCCCGCGGGCCGAAGATGCAAGATACATCTTTCGGAGCTCCATGGCGCCCGGCCCGACGGGAAACACCCCGCACGTGCCGCAGAGCTCGCCCTCGAGCTCCGCCACCCAGAACGCTCCCCCGTGCTCCGCGTACGACCTTGGGAGCCCCATCACCTGCGCGTCGGTCTCGCTGCCTTCGCCGAACACGAGGCCGAACTCGGAGAGCACCTCGCGCAGCAGGGCCTCGATGCGGGGGACGTCGGCGGCGAGCGCCGGGCGGACGACGAGCGGCATGGGCCGGAACGAAAGACCGCCACCCGCGCGCGGTCAAGCCCGTCGTCGCAGACACACGAAGGCCCTCCGACCGCGAAGGTGGGAGGGCCTCGTGACGGGACGCTCGGCTCAGTTCGTGGACGGAGCCGCCGCGGTGCCCTCGGGCTTCGGGGTGGGCTTCTCTTCGAGCGCTGCGTCGAGCACCTGCTCCATCTTGCTCGCCGCGATGAACTCGAGATCGCCCTTCACCTCGACCGGGACCTCTTCGAGGTCGGGCACGTTGCGCTCGGGCAGCACGATGCGCTTGATGCCCGCGCGGTGGGCCGCGAGCACCTTCTCCTTGAGGCCACCGATCGGGAGGACCCGACCGCGCAGCGAGATCTCGCCCGTCATGGCCACGTCGTGACGAACGCGAATGCCCGTGAGGAGCGAGACGAGCGCCGTGAACATCGTCACACCCGCGCTCGGGCCATCTTTCGGCATGGCGCCCGCGGGGATGTGGATGTGGATGTCGCTCTTCTCGAGGAAGTCCTTGGAAATACCGAACTTTTCGCAGTTCGCGCGGACGTAGGAGAGGGCCGCGTGCGCGGACTCTTTCATGACGTCGCCGAGCTGCCCCGTGAGCTGGAGCTTGCCCGAGCCGTACATGCGGGTCGCCTCGATGAAGAGGATCTCGCCGCCGACGGACGTCCACGCGAGGCCGGTGCACACGCCGGTCTCCGAGGTGCGCTCGGCCACGTCGCTCGTGTAGCGCGTCGGCCCCAGGAACTCACGGATGTGGTCCTCGGTCTCGATGCGGCGGGGCGAGAGATCACCCTCGGCGACCTTGACGGCGACACCACGGATGACGCTCGCCACCTGACGCTCGAGCGTACGAACGCCGGCCTCGCGCGTGTGACCGTCGATGATGACCTCGACCGCCGAGTCTTTGATCTCGAGCAGGGCGGTGCCGTCGGTCGCGGTCTGGTTCGAGATGCCGTGCTCCTCGATCTGCTTCGGGATGAGGTGCTGGCGAGCGATGGCGAGCTTCTCGCGGCGCGTGTAGCCCGGGATTTCCAGGATTTCCATGCGGTCGCGGAGGGGCGCCGGGATCGGATCGGCGACGTTCGCCGTGGCGATGAACATCACGTTCGAGAGGTCGTAGGGGATCTCGAGGTAGTGATCGGCGAAGGTGTTGTTCTGCTCGGGGTCGAGCACCTCGAGCAGCGCCGCCGCGGGATCGCCGCGGAAGTCGTGACCGAGCTTGTCGACCTCGTCCATCATGATGACCGGGTTGATCGTCCCGACCTTCTTCATGCCCTGGATGATCTGCCCGGGGAGGGCGCCGACGTAGGTACGCCGGTGCCCGCGGATGGCCGCTTCGTCGTGCACGCCGCCGAGCGACATGCGGTGGAACTTGCGGCCGAGGGCGCGCGCGATGCTGCGCCCGAGCGACGTCTTGCCCACGCCGGGCGGCCCGAGGAGGCAGAGGATCGGGCCCTTCTTGTCCTTCTTGAGCTTGCGTACGGCGAGGTACTCCAAGATGCGCTTTTTGACCTTCTCGAGGCCGTAGTGGTCCTCGTCGAGGACCTTGCGCACCGCCGAGATCTCGAGGTTGTCGGCCGTCTGCTGGTGCCACGGCACGTCGAGGATCCAGTCGAGGTAGGTGCGGACCACCGTGTACTCGGCGGAGCCGACCTGCATGTTGCGGAGGCGCTTGATCTGCTTCTTCGCGACCTGCTCGGCCTCGGTCGGGAGGTTCGCCTTGGCGATGCGGTCCTCGAGCCCGTCGAGGTCACCCTGATCGCCGTCGTCCTCGCCGAGCTCCTCTTTGATGGCCTTGAGCTGCTGGCGGAGCACGTACTCGCGCTGGTTTTTGCCCATCTCCTCTTTGATTTGCGAGTTGATACGCTCGCGCATCTTGAGGATCTCGAGCTGGCGCGTGAGGAGCTTCAGCACCTTGCGGATGCGCTCTTTTGCGTCGAGCGTCTCGAGGAGCTGGGCCTTCTCTTCGACCGGGGCGTCGAGGTTCGCGGCGACGAGATCGGCGAGCGCGCCGGGCGCCTGGATCGAGTCGATGAGCGAGCCCGCTTCACGGGGCAGCTCGGGCATGAGCTGGATGACCTGCTTCGCGATGTCGCGCAGGCTCATGCTGAGGGCCTCGGCCTCGTCGTCCTCGGTGGTGGGCTCGTCGAGCCGCTGCACCTTGGCTTTGAGGTACGGACCGGACTGGGTCACGTCGTCGAGCCGGATGCGGACGATGCCCTGGAGGATGAGCGAGTAGTTGCCCGAGCTGTGCTTGAGGGCCTTCAAGACCCGCGCGGCGCAGCCCACGGTGTGGAGGTCGTCCGCGCCGGGATCGTCGGTCGACGGGTCTTTCTGGGCGAAGATCGCGATGACGGGCGACGGGAAATTGTCGACGTCCTCGACGAGGGCGACGGACTTCTCGCGGCCGACGTCGAACGGGGCCACGTTGCCCGGGAAGAGCACGGCGTTCCGGATCGGAAGCACCGGGAGCTCGTCACCGAACGTGATGGGCTCGTCGTCCTTGTCGCGGGGGGGCGCGGGGGCCTTTTTATCGGACATGGTAGGAACCTCTCGGGCGGGCACGGCCGCCGGATGTTTCGCCCCCACCGCCGGCCAGGCGCCGAGTCGGAGGGGCGGACGAAAGGAGCAAGGGCTCCGGATCGAAGGCCAAGGGAGCCAAGGGCTCTCGGGTCGAACTGCGAGGAAAGCGTCGCGGGCCAAGATTCCCCGAGACGACGCCATGTTCCCTTGAACCCGACGAAAAGATCAAGGGATTCGGGGCCGCCGTCTCGAGCACTGAGAGGGCAAGGTAAGCCTGATTCGGCGGGGGGAAAGGGCCCGCGGCGCGCCGTGGCCACACGGCTCAGCCGAGCGCGGGGACCTCACGCGCCGGGTCGAGCGTGTGGATCGTGAGCCCGGTGAGCACCTTCGGGAAGAAAAACGTGGACTTCTGGGGCATGACCTCGCCCGCCTCGGCCACGTCCCGCACGACGTTCGGCGGGGTCGGGTTCATCAAAAAGAGCACGTCCCCCTTGCCCCCGAGGAGCTCCGTGAACGCCTTTTCGGCATCTTGGGGGTAGTAGAGGTTCGTCTTCGCCGCCTGAGCCTCTTTGGTGATCCCGCACAGGCTCTCGAGGATGGCGCCGTGCAGAACGGCGATGTCGGTCCGCTGGAGCGCCGGGACGAGCCCTGAGAGCGCGGGGTGAGCGGCGAGGTTCGCATCGCTTCGGAGGCAGAGGAGCGCCGCGCGGCCGTCTTTGGCGCACGCGACGAACGCCGGGCCGACTTTTCCGGCGCGGTCGAGGTCGCGGAGCATCTCGCGCGTGTCTCTCGTGCCGAGCATGGTCACGTCGAAGAGGGGCCGCGCGCCCGCGAGGAGGTCGTCGAACGAGAAGCTCGGGAGCGAGTGCACGTGCCTGTGCGTGGGGAACACCACGAGGCCCGGGTCGTCCCCGTTCGAAAGGAACACCATGAAGTACCGGTGCTCGGCCCTCGCCGACGCGCCGGGGTGGGCCTCGGACACCTCGCCGGCGTAGCGCACGGCCGTCTCGTAGCGGTGATGACCGTCGGCGATGAGGAGCGCGCTCTCGGCGATCTTCGAGGTTATCGCCCGGAGGGCCTCCGGGTCGACCACCTTGGACAGGCGGTGGACGACCCCGTCGGGCGTGATCATCTCGGCGACCGGCCGCGCGAGGCCGAGGGGCCCGTCGAGCGACAGCGAAGGATCGCGGTAGAGCATGAACCCGGGGGAGAGGTTCGTGCGCGTCGCGCGAAAGAGCTTCAGGCGGTCTTCTTTCGGACCGGAGAGGGTGCGCTCGTGGGGGAGGACGATGCGCTCCGAGAACGGCGAGAGCTTCACCGCGGCGAGGAACCCCTTGCGCGTGATGCGGCGCGCCTCGCCGCCGGCGACCGCCGCGGTGAACGTCTGGTCGTAGCGGTAGTACCCGGGGACCTCGTCGCGCACGAGCACCCCACGCTCCCGCATGGAGGCGAGGGTCGTCGCGGCGTTCGCGTACTTCGTGTCCCCTTCCCCTTCGGGCAAGATGAGGCGCACGACGTTCTCGGGATCGCGGGCCGCGAGCGCCTCGCGCTCCTCGGCGGAGATGACGTCGTAAGGAGGAGCCGTCACCCTCTCGAGGGCGAAGCGGCTCAGGTCGTACCGGAGGGGAGTGAGCGGGGCAATCTCGGCCATGCGCGCGAGCCTAGAGCGCCGACGCGCTCGATGACCAAGGATTTTGGACACGTCGCGACGCGAGGCGACCGCGCATCGCCGCTTGACGGGCCCCGGCTCGGCTGTCAGAAGAAGCGCATGGTGAATCAGCGCACCCTCCACACGACCCGTTTCGGCGTCCCGTGTGGGGGCGTCGTCCGCTGAGTCACCGGTTCCCTTCGCCACCTTCGGTGCGAGCCCCTCGAGGAACCGGACGCAAATCCGGTGGCCCGAGGGGCATCGCAAGTTCGCGGAAGGAATCATGAAAAGGCACTATTTTCGACGCAAACGCAGGGTCGCTTCCGGGCGGCCCTCTCGCCCCGGCAAGCGACCTACCCCCGAACGATCCATGTTCGCCGAGCTCGTCGAGCTCGCGTGGCCGATCGCGGCCGCCATGCTGGGCGAGACGGCCTTGGGGCTCGTCGACACGAAGATCGTCGGCGGCCTCGGCCCAGCGGCGCTCGGTGGCGTCGGCATGGCCACGACGCTGATGTACCTGCTCTACGCGCTCGCGTTCGGCACCATGCGCGCCGTCAAAGTGCGGACGAGCCACGCCGTCGGCGAGGGCGCGCCGCACAAGGGCTTCGCGTACGGGCGGGCCGGTGTCGCGCTCGGCCTCGGGTTCGGCCTCCTCGTCTCGCTCGCGATGCGGGACACGGCGCCGCTCCTCCGGCTCGTCGGCGCCGATCCGAGCGTCGTCCCCTACGCGACGGAGTTCTTGCGCGCGGTCTCGTACGGCGCGCCGGCGACGTGCGCCGTGGCGGCGCTCATTCAGCACCGGCAGGCCAAAGGCGACGTACGGCTCACGATGGTCGTGGGCATCGGCGGCAACGTCGTGAACGCGACGCTCGCGTACCTGCTCGTGTACGGAAAGCTCGGTCTCCCTCGCCTCGGCGTCGCCGGAGCGGGGTACGCCACGGCCACCACCGAGGTGCTCGAGCTCGCCGTGCTGCTCACGCTCTTCGTGCTCGAAGAACGGCGATCGAAGGCGAGCGGGCTCTCGTTCCGCGAGGCCCTCTCGGAGGTGGCGTCGCTCGGCGTCCCGACCGGGGTCCAGTTCGCCGGCGAGCTCCTCGCGTTCAGCACGTTCACGGCCATCGTGGGCTCGCTCGGCGCGGGAGAGATCGCGGCGCACCAGATCGCCCTCGCGACCATCCGCGTCTCGTTCCTCCCGGGGATCGCGGTCTCCGAGGCGACGAGCGTGCTCGTCGGGCGCTCGCTCGGCGAAAAGAGGGTCGACCGCGCCGACCGCGCCACGCACGCCGGGCTCTTCACGGGCATGGCCTTCATGGCGGTCTGCGGCGTCGGTTTCGCGCTCTTCGCGGGCCCGATCGCGCGCTTTTTCACGCCCGACGCGGCCGTCTCGGCCATCGCGACGCGCCTCTTGTGGGTCGCGGCCGTGTTCCAGCTCTTCGACGCGGTGAACATCGTGCTCCGCGGAGCGCTCCGCGGCGCGAAGGACGTGAGCGGCGTCGCCGTGATCGGCATCTCGGTCACGTGGGCGTGCATCCCCACAGCCGCGTACGTGCTCGGCAAGCACATGGGCATGGGTGCGCTCGGTGGCTGGATGGGCTTCCTCGCGGAGACCTCGCTCGGCGCGGGCCTCTTTTGGCTGCGATGGAGGCGCGGGTCGTTCCGCACGCTTGCGACGCAGCCTTCGGTGGAGTCAGGCGGGCCGAAAACCTAAGAAATCCGCAATGCTACAAAAGAGCGTCGGGCACCTCACGGGAACCGTGGGGTGCCCGAGGGCATGCGCGGAGTAACGGGCGCGCTCTGTTCAGACGACGTAGTCGAGCATTTGCAGGCGCGTGACGTAGTCCTCGAGGGCGGCGTGGTACTCGTCGATGAGGACGTCGAGCTTCACGACGACGCCGTCTTTGCCGGCGCGCAGGACCTTGCCCGAGACGAGGATCTCGCGCTGCGGGAGGACGAGCACCGCCACGAGCTCACCCTTGGGAGCGAGCCTGTCCTTGGCGCCGGCGAGCTTCAGGTAGGCGTCGGAGAGGTCCACGATGCGGACCTCGCTCTTGTCGTCGAGGCGCACGTGCGCAGGCAGCGCGGGCACCGGCGAGACGCGGTAGTGGGCGCGACGGTTTTGCTCGATGTGCTCGTCGAGCATGTCGCAGACGGGCTTCGAGATGGGCGTCTCGGGGGCGCCGAGCACCACGTCCCGCAGCTTCTTCATGGCCTTCTGGGTGCGAATGACGTTCGCCCGGACCTCGTCGAGGCGGCGGCGATCACGAAGCACCTTCTCGCTCACGACGGCGAGGAGGTTCTTGTAGAACGGGAACGCGATCTCGGCGCGAGCCTCGAAGAACGTGCGCAGCTTGTTCACCTCGATCGAGAGGACCTCGACCGCCGTCTCGGCGACGGCCGTGCTGCTCCGGGGGATGCCCGTGAGCGAGCCGAGCTCTCCGATGGGCGCGACCGGGTCGAGCACGAAGCGCGTGGTCGACTCTTCGGTGAGGCGCACGCGCCCCTTCACGAGGAGGAGGAACGTCTTCGGCATGTCGCCCTCTTTGAAGAGGACGTGGCCTTTCGGGTGGGACGTTTTCGTGAGGCTCGCGAGCAGCTCTGCGAGGTGCGGTTCGGAAATGTCCGAAAACAGCGGGATTCTGCGGAGATCGTTCGGGGTCACGCTCACGGGAGGCCTCTTCTTCTCGCGAACCCTACCCCGAACTCGAGCCGAGCGGCCCGTTTTTTCGGGGAGGGGAAATTTGGGCTGCCAGCCGACGCGCAGACGCGTTCAGCGTGGGTCGCGGGCCTTCTTGGCCATGTAGGCCGCCTTCGCACGCGCCCCCTTTTTGGCGAGCGGGCCCCGGATCGCGGCCGAGAGCGCCGGGAACACGTACGCCGCGGTCGCGAGCCGCCCCGACACGGCCGGCACGGCGATCTCCTCGGCGCGGGTGTCGATGCACCGGAGGACGGCCTCGGCGACCTCGTCGGCGCTCGACATCGGCTGCGAGAAGACCAGGTCGGCCACCTCGGAGACGTCCCCGAAGAAGCCGGTATCGACCGGGCCGGGCGACACGACCCCGGAGTGCACGCCCCGCTTCGCGAGGTCGTCGGCGGAGGCCCGGGCGAACGCGCGGAGCCCTGCCTTCGAGGCCGAGTAGGTCGCCTCGCCGGGCACGGGGACCATGCCCGCGATGCTCGCCACGTGCACGACCGAGCCTCCCGACGAGAGCTCGTCGTAGGCCGCCCTCGTGAGGACGATCGGCGCCGTCAGGTTCGTGGTGACGATCTCGGCGAGCTTCGCCGGGCTGTGTTTGGCGATGCTCCCGCGGTGGTTCACGCCCGCGTTGTTCACGAGGATGTCGAGCCTGCCCATCGCCTCGCGGACCTTCCGGGGGAGCTCTTCGAGGGCCTCGAGGCGGCTCACGTCGCACGGGAACGCCATGGCCCGGTCGCGCCCGAGCCGCGCCACGGCGCGCTCCAGGTTCTCGACGGTCCGGGCGACGAGCGCCACACGCGCCCCCCGCGCGACGAGCTTCGCCGCGACCGAAAGGCCAATGCCCGAAGAGGCTCCCGTGACCAACGCGACTTTGCCCTGCATGGGCCGCGAGAGTAGCGAAGTCCTCCGGCGACGTGGCTCTCCGCGTGCAGCGGGCAAGCGCCCCGAGGGAGCCGCCCATGGGCCGATCCCCCCAAATGACTTGCGGCCTCGAGCCCCCACACGTATATGGGGGCTCGTGACCTCACTTCTCCTGCTCGTGACGATGCTCAAGCTCCTTCCTTCGCGCGGCGAGGCCGACGTGAAGGACCGACTGGCGCTCGCCGAAGCCATCCACGCCGCCACGGCCGACGCCGACGAGCAGAGCCTGCTCGTGGCCGTGGCCCTCCGCGAGTCGAGCTTCCAGACCGGCGCGCGAGGCGACCTCCGCGAGGGGAAGGCCACGAGCTTCTGCGCGTTCCAGCTCCACCTGCCGGGAGGCGCCAAGACCCGGGAGGGGTGGACCGGGGAGGAGGTCGCGGCCGACGTGACCAAGTGCACCACCGCCGCCCTCCGCAAGCTCCGGGAATCTCAGCGAATCTGCGGTGCCCTGCCACGCGAGGAGCGCCTCGCCGTGTACGCCGCCGGGCGCTGCGACTCGGAGGCGGGGAAGAGGCTCTCCCGCGACCGGGTCGGCCTGTCCAAGCACGTGCGCGCGATCGCCCTCCGCGCCAAGGAGAGCGAGGCGCCGAAGGTCGCGCTCGAGTCCCGCTGAGCGCGAGCAGCGGCGGCGAGCGCCCTGAACAGGAAGAGGACCCCTCGCGAGATTCGCGCCCCCCGAGGGCCGTCCCCTGGCATCATGCGCCCATGTTGAAAGACGAGATCTCGCGCCGCATCAAGCAGGCCATGAGAGACGGCAACACCGTCGAAAAAGAAGTGCTCCGCGTCGCCCTCGGCGACATCCAGACCGCCGAGGCCCGGGAGGGCGCCAAAGAGAGCGATGACGCCGCCATCGCCGTCGTCAAGAAGCTCTTGAAGTCCGTCACCGAGACGGCCGCTCAGACCGCGAATCCGGCCGAAAAGGCCACGCTCGAGGCCGAGATCGTGGTCCTTTCGTCGCTCCTCCCGAAGGCCCTCTCGGTGGAGGAGCTCGTCGCGAAGCTCACCCCGAAAGCCGACGCCATCAAGGCCGCTCCGAACGACGGGGCCGCGACCGGCATCGCCATGAAGGCCCTCAAGGCCGACGGCGTCGACGCCAACGGCAAGGACGTAACCGAGGCCGTGAAGAAGCTCCGCGGCTGAAGGCTCGAGCGCCCGACCGGAGCACCGCTCGGGCGTGCCCCTCCCCTGGGACGCGCGACACGCGACGCGCGCCCGAACGACGCGCGCGCACGCGACCACAAAACCGAAAAGTCCCGAGAGCCGAGCTCCCAGGACCTGTCGGGGCGAGAGGATTCGAACCTCCGACCCCTAGACCCCCAGTCTAGTGCGCTAACCAGGCTGCGCTACGCCCCGATCCGCCAGCGTTTTTCAACGAAGGCGGGCGGAACATAGACGCGCTTTCGGAACTCCTCAAGAGGAAACGACCAGGTGCCCATCAACTTTGATTTTGTTCGAGAATTTGCTCGAGAAAATCATGGGGCGCTCGGGACGGGCGCCCCCGCTCAGGCCTTCTTCGGGGCGCGGCGGGGCGGCGAGGTCTTCGGCTTCGAGGGCTGGGTGCTCTTCGGCTTCGGGGCGGGCGCCGCGGCGGGGGTCGGCTTCGGCGCGGTGGAGCGCGGGCGGGACTTCGTTTCGGCGAAGTGCGCGGCATACGCGGCCTCGTCGAAGCCGACGAGCACACGGTCGCCGTCGACGAGCACGGGGCGCTTCACGAGCTTGCCGTCCCCGGCGAGGAACGCGGCGATGCGATCGTCGGCGGCCCCCTCGAACGTGGCCTTGCCGCCGAGGTCGCGGTAGCTCTGGCCGCTCGTGTTCAGCCATTTTTTGGCCGCGATCCCGCTCGCGGGCATCCACACGTCGAGCTCCTTCGGCCGCGGCGGGTCGTCCACGATGGGTCGCACGTCGACCTCGATGCCCCGCCCGGCGAGCCACGCCAGGGCTTTTTTGCAGGTTCCACACGCCGCGTAGGAGAGAACGAGAGGCTTCGCCATGGCCCCTCGTTACCACGCCGGCCCGCCCCCTTCGAGGGCCCGGTCAGAGCCCGAGGGACCGACCGTCGCCGTCGGCGTCGAGGAAGATCGCCGACGTCATGGCGTAGGGGCGGAGGTCGTCCCCCGCGCCATCCATGACCTCTCGGAGCTCGCGCACGCCGCGCACCACGACGGAGAGCGCGTCGTCCGCGGCCACGGTCACGGCGAGCTCGAGCTCGGCCACGCACCGCTTCGCGTCGCACTGGAGCGCGGGGCGACCATCGGCCCTCGAGAGCTTCGCGAGCTCGCGCTCGGGACCGGGGCCCCCTCGGGCGAGGCGGTAGCCCACGAACGCGAGATCGATCCACGCGGGCGCCTCGATGCGCACCTTCACGCGAGTCGGAGCGCCGGACCTCACACGGACGACCTGCCCCGGGCCCTTGCCGTCGATCGTCACGCGCACGAACGGACCGTTGGTGACCACGACGTCGCGCGTCTTCGTGAGCGAGCGCACGAGGCCGGCCGTGCGCCCGGCGTCCCACGCCTCGAGGTGGGTGTCGTCGTCGACGCGCACCATCGTGCGCGGGTACCCGGGCTCCTCGCCGACCACGCCGTGGGTGTCCGTGTTCGCGGTGGGCGTCACGGGCCTTCGGGCCGCGAGCAGCGCGAAGTAGTCGTCCGTCGCGCGCCCGCGCTGCGTCTCGTCGCGCCCGTTCCATACCTCGAGCGCGTCGAAGTCGGCCGTGTACCCCTCCCCCGTGCCCTCGCCCTTCGTTCGATCGAACGCGAGGGCGTCGAAGTAGCCCGTTCGCCCCGAGCGAGGATGGTTCACTTGCACGACCACCGGATGCGGCAAGGCTCGCGCGTCACGCACGACGTCGCGGGCGAGCCTGCCACGAACGGGGAACGCGCCGGCCCGAGGCTTCGCCGGGTCGGGCACGAGGGGGAAGACGTTCAAGTGACCGAACGGTCGCACCTGGGCGTCGGTCGTCACTTCGTCCCCGGGGACGTGGACGAGCCACGCCTCGAGAGACAATTCCTTAACGATTCCAGACAGATCTGCGACAAGGTTGTGTTCGGTGGTCGCCGCGAGCTCGACGCCCTCGACGGCGTTCGACACGACCCGGTCGCGTTTGCCGACGGGCGCGTCGGCGCCGAGCATGGAGTGCTGGTGAAAGTCGCACGCGAGGTAGCCGGACGTGTCGACCACGCGCTCGAGCGTGCCCTCGACCCGCACGGTCTCGCCAGCCTTCACCGTGGCCCGCGCCTTCGCGATCGTGTGCTCGAGCCCACGCGAGAGCACGACGTCGTAGTCGCCCGGAGGGAGCTGCGCCTCGCCCACGCCCGTCTCGGTGAGCACGCGGTTTCTGGCGAAGCCCGCGCGGTGCGGGGTGCCGAGGTCGGGGGTCTCGGTGCCGTTCGCGCCGACGAACGTCGCCTTGCAGGGGAGGTTCCGGCCGTCCGTGTCGGCGCAGGCAAACGCGAGCGCGCCGGGCTCGGTCACGTCGAGCCACACCTCGGTCGCTTTCCCCTTCTCGACGACCGCCGGCACCGGCTTGCCACGCGCCACGCGGCCCGCGCTCGGGGCGTAGGCCACGAGGTAGCTCCCCTTGGGGACATCGCCGACGACCGCGGACGTGCCCGCCGCCACGATGCCGACGAGCTCGTGGTCGTCCCGGGTGCGCACGGAGACACGCGCGCCCAAGGGCGCAGGGACCTCTCCTTTCGGTCCGCGGAGGCGCACGGTCAGGGTGCCGACGTCCTCTCCCGAGGTGCGCAAGAGCTCGGCGAGGACGCTCGCCGTGTCCCCGCGCTCCCCCACGACGAAGACCCTCGCGTAGCTCTTCGACGCCCCGGGCGCGAGCTTCACGTCGCGCTCTTGGAACGTGTCGCTCCACGTGGACCCGCTAACGGCCTCGACGTGCGCGTCGGTCGTGGTGAGGGCGTAGCTCGTCGTCACGCCCACCCCACCGAGGAACGCGCCCTCGGATGGGCCACGGAAGCCGCGAGGTTTGCCCGGCGCGTACCGCTCGGCCATCCCCCACTGCACGGCGTCGCCCAAGCCGGGCACGACGAGCGGCGCCCGGCTCGTGTTCGCCAGGGTCGTCGTCACGAGCATGGCGCGATCGCCGGGAGAGAGCCTGTAGACCGTCTCGATCGCGAGAGACGGCTCGTAAAGCTCCTTTCCTTTCGCGACGACGACCGCGCTCCCGTCGGGCTCGTCGCGGAACGTGAGCGCGTCGTAGACGGCCTGGCGAGGGAACACGCCGAAGAACGTGAACATCTGCCCGAGCTCGTCGCGTCGCACCTTCGCGTCGGCGGCGTCGACCAAGTTGCCGCCCGACTCGGCGAACCCCACGCCGCCCCCGAGCGCGTCGAACACGAGCACGATCTCGTCGTTCTCGAGCATCACGTCGCCGGGCTTTCCGACCGCGTTCGTGCCGAGGAGGGCCTCGCCCGCTTTCATCACGTGGGCCCGCGCGCGTCCCGGTGCGGCGGCCCGCGGAGCCACAGCCCCCGCGTGCCGAGGTACGAGCCCCATGCGCCCCTGGACGCCGGGAGACACCGCGATGGGGGGGATGTAGTCGCTCTCGCGCTGGCACCCCGCCGCGACGAGCGCGATCCCTGCGACGACGAGGGAGAGGCCGAGCGACTTCGTTGCCATCGCGGGCTTCGACACACGAGGCCCGTGGAGTCGTGGGAAAAACTTCACCCGCGCGACCGCGCGACGAGGAACCGGGCGAGCGCCTGGGCCTTGAGGAGGAGCGTCGCTACCTCGATTTGCTCGTCCTTCGTGTGGAACCCGATGCCACGCGGCCCGAGCCCGTCGATCGAGGCGATCCCCATGGCCGAGGACGTGCTCGCGTCGGAGCCCCCTCCGATGAGCGGCGCCTCACCCGACCCGAGCCCCACGGAGCGCGCCGCCTCGAGGTAGCTCTCCATCAACGCGACGCTCGACGCCGAGCGCTCGAGGGGGAGCCTCCCGATTCCCCCGCCGAGCTCGATACGTGTACCTTGCACACTCTCGGCCGCCTGGGCTGCCGCGGCGCGGATCGCGGCCTCGAGGGCCTCGCCGTCCTCACGCGTCTCGAAGCGGAGATCGACCTCGCACCGAGCCTCGTCCGGCACGGTGTTCTTGCCCTGTCCTCCCACGAGCTTGCCCACGTTCACCGTGACGCCGCGGGAGTAGTCGGTGAGGGCCTGCACGCGATCGACGAAGCGCGCGAGCGCCCAGATCGCGTTCGCGCCCTCTTTGTGGGCGTTTCCGGCGTGCGCGGCCTTGCCGAAGGCCGTGGCGGTCATGCCGCCCGTCCCCTTGCGCCGCGTGATCACGAGATCACCCTTTCGACCGGCCTCGAACACGAGGCACGACGAGGCGTCGCGAATGGCCTCGCGGATGACCCCCTGCCCCTCGGGCGAGCCCACCTCCTCGTCGGCCACGACCACCACGCGGAGCGGCGCGATCGCGTCGAGCCCTACGGTCTCGGCCACGGCCCGGAGCGCGTAGGCCACGACCACGAGCCCGCCCTTCATGTCGAGCACGCCGGGCCCGCGCAGGAGCTCGCCGTCACGCCGAATCCCCTCGAAGGTCCCCGGCGGGAACACGGTGTCGTAGTGACCGACGAGCGCGATCGGAGGAGCGCCCTTCTTCCCTTCGGTCGAGAGCACGAGGTGGTCGGAGAAGCGCGTCGACGGCACTCGTTTGCCAGCGAGGCCGGGCATGGCGAACGTCTCTTCCAGCATCGCGAGCACCTTGCGGCCACCCTCGGCGTTGTCCGTGAACGAGTTCTGCTCGACGAGCTCGGCGAGGCGCTCCCGCATCGCGGTCTCGTGGTCACGGAGGTAGAGCGACACGTCGTCGGCCGGGGTTCCCATGGGGGCCATCCTAAAGCACGGGGCCCCGACTTCGCGCGGGGCGAGCAGGCACGCCAACGCAACTAAATGAACGACCGGTCGTTTTGTTATTGCGTTCTGAGTTTTCAGAATTCATAGTCGACCCATGAGCACAGAGAACGGAACGCAGGTCTTTTCGTCGGAAAAAAGCACCTTCGAGGCCCACCGGGAGAAGGTGCGCAAGGCGTCGATGGAGGAAATTCCGTCGTGGTACTCGCCGATCGGTCACCTCTTGGCGACGGCGGGGATCGGGGCGGGCACCGTCGCCTTCGCGCTCTCGCGTCTCAGCGGCGTGTCGGCGCTCGAGGCCGTGCTCGTGCCCGTCGCCGGCTTCGTCATCGCGAACGGCTTCGAGTGGCGCGTGCACAAGGACGTGCTGCACAAGCGCCGCTTCCCGTTCGGCGAGCTCTTCGATCGGCACACCCCGAACCACCACGTGGTCTTCGTCGAGGACGACATGGCCATGCGCGAGACGAAGGAGATGCGGCTCGTGCTCATCCCGGCAGTGGGCGTGCTCGGCGCCGTCATGGCCTCGGCGCCGCTCGCCCTGGCGGTCGGAAAGCTCTTCGGCGCGAACGCGGGCTGGCTCATGCTCGCGACCTCGGGGGCCTACATGGCCACGTACGAGCTCTCGCACCTCGCCTACCACCTGCCCGAGGACCACCCCATCGGAAAACACCCGCTCGTTCGCTTCATGCGGAAGCACCACGCGGTCCACCACGATCCTCGCGTGATGCAGCGAAAGAACTTCAACGTCACGCTCCCGCTTTGGGACTGGCTCATGGGCACGATGGCCTCGGACGAGCCCGTTCGCCCGCGGCGTCGCGAGGCGAGCCGCGCGGCCGAGAGCGCCGCCGAGTAGCGCGCGAGACGACGCACCGCGACAGGGCCGAGCCCATCGCGCAGGACCGTTCGTCCCCCGTGCCATCCGCACCCGCGAAGCGGTAAGCTCGCGCGCACCATGGCAAAACGATTCAAGGCCGCCGTCATCGGTGGCAGTGGTTACGGCGGCGGGGAGCTCGTGCGACGGCTCTTGCTCCACCCCGAGGTCGAGCTCGTTCGTGTCGCGTCGGTCGACTTCGTCGGCGAGCCGCTTTCGGCGGCGCACCCGAACCTCGAGGGGCGCACCGATCTCGTCTTCGAGGGCCTCACGCCGGCCGAGGCGGCGAAGGGCATGGACGTCGTGCTCCTCGGGCTGCCGCACAAGGTGTCGGCCACGAAGATGCCCGAGCTGCTCGAGTCGGGCGCGAAGATCGTCGACCTCTCGGGCGACTTTCGCCTCCGCGATCCCGCAGCGTACAAGCGCTACTACCACGCCGATCACCCCTGCCCCGACAAGCTCTCCGGCACGTTCGTCTACGGCCTCCCCGAGCTCCACCGCGAGCGCATCAAGGCCGCGCGCTACGTCGCCTCGCCAGGTTGCTTCGCGACCACGATCGAGCTCGCGCTGCTCCCGCTCGCCAAGAAGGGCCTCCTGCGGGGCCCCGTCGAGGTCGTCGGCATCACCGGCTCGTCGGGGAGCGGGGTCGTGCCGAGCGCGGGCACGCACCACCCGGTTCGTGCGGTGAACCTCCGCACCTACAAACCGCTCGATCACCAGCACATCCCCGAGATCGTGCAGACCCTCGAGGACGCAGGCGCGAAGGATCTCACCCTCCGCTTCGTGCCCGTGAGCGCGCCGCTCTCGCGCGGCATCTTCGTCACGTGCTTCGCCCACGTCGAAGGCGCGACGAAAGAGGACCTCCGTGCACTCTACAAGGAAACGTACGCCGCCGAGCCGTTCGTGCGCGTGCCCGCGAAGCGCCTGCCCGAGGTGGCGGCGGTCTCGGGCACGAACTACGCCGAGGTCGGCTTCGAGGTGGGCTCGGACGGCGCCGAGCCGGGCAAGAGCGTGGTGGCGTGCTTCGCCGCTACGGACAACCTCATCAAGGGCGGCGCCGGGCAAGCCATCCAGTCGATGAACCTCGTGCTCGGCCTCGACGAGCGCCTCTCGCTCGAAGATCCCGGCGGGTACCCATGAGCGCGCCCTCGATCGAGAAGGGCCGTGCCGTGGTCGTGAAGCTCGGCGGCGAGGTCGTGCGCGGAAAGCACCTCGCCGCGATCGGCCACGATCTCGCCGAGATCGCCAAGGTTCGCCCCGTGCTCGTGGTGCACGGCGGAGGGCCTCAGGCCACCGAGCTCCAGAAGAAGCTCGGCCAGTCGCCGAACATCGTCGCGGGGCGCCGCATCACCGACGACGCCACGCTCGACGTCATGAAGATGACCGTCGCCGGGCAGGTCAACGTCGACCTGTGCCGCGCCCTCCTGGGTGCCGGCGCGCGCCCCGTCGGGCTCTCGGGCGCGAGCTCGTGTGTGATCACCGCGAAGAAGCGCCCGCCGCGCGTGGTCGACGGCGGTGGGCCCGACCCGATCGACTTCGGGCACGTGGGAGACGTGACGGGCCTCGGCGAGCACCTGCTCGGGACGTTGCTCGGCGCAGGGTATTTGCCCGTGCTCGCGTGCCTCGGGGCCGACGAGGCCGGCAACGTCTACAACATCAACGCCGACGTCGTGGCGAACCGCGTCGCCGTGCTCGTCGACGCCGCCGCCCTCGTGCTCGTCACCGACGTCCCCGGCGTGCTGCGCGACATCTCCGATCCGAGCTCGCGCATCGCCAGGATCACGCGCGCCGACAAGGCCCGCCTCGTCGAGGACGGCACCGTCACGAAGGGCATGATCCCGAAGCTCGAGGAGTCGTTCACGGCGATCGCGAGCGGCGTGCGCGCCGTGCACGTCGTCGGGAATCTCGCCGAAGGCGACCTGGCCGCCGAGATCGCCGAGCCCGGCTCCAAGGGCACGGTCCTCGTCCCGTGAGGCAGGCCGGGCACCGAGCGGCCTAACGTATCGTAACTACGGATATTTTCGGTGGTCGTGGCGCGCCTTGGGCCTCAGGCGCGCTCGACCCCGACGACGCCCGCGACCTTCTGGAGGGCGCGCATCACGTTCTTGAGCTGGTTCAGATCCTGGCACATGAACGTGAAGATGTTGATCGCGCGCCCGTCGTCCCCGGCGCGGCAGTTCGCCTCGGTGATGTTGATGCCCTGGGCGCTGAACGTGGAGCCCACCGTGGCGAGGATGCCGACGCGGTTCTGCGTGACGACCTTGAGCTGCACGGTGCGGTTGATCTTGGCCTTCGAGTCCCACTGGATCTCGACACGACGCTCGGGATCGGTGTCGAACGCCTTGGTGCATCCGCGCCTGTGGATCGTGATGCCACGCCCGCGCGTGATGAAGCCGAGGATGTCGTCCCCGGGGAGCGGGTTGCAGCATTTCGCGTAGCGGACGAGCACGTCGTCGATGCCGTTCAGGCGAATGCCGCCGGTGTCGTCGCCCTTGACGATCTTGCGCACGAAGCCGGCGAGCCTGCCCTCGCGGATGCTCTCGGGCGCCTCGATCGCCTTGCCGTCCTCGGTGGGGGGAGCGGCCGCGTGCAGCACCGCGCGAGGGTCGATTTTGCCGTACCCGACCGAGATGAAGAGCTCGTCGGTCGTCGAGACCTTGAGGGCCTCGAGCACCTTCTTGAGCTCGAGCTCGTTCTTCTGGAGCTTCGAGAACGAGACGCTCGCCTTGTGGAACTCGCGCTCGACGAGCTCCTTGCCGAGCCGGAAGCTCCGCTCTCTGTGCTCGGCGCGGAGGAACGCGCGGATCTTGGCGCGCGCGCTCGTCGTCGCGGCGTAGTCGAGCCAGTCCTTGCTGGGCTGCTGGCTCGGCGACGTGACGACCTCGATGACGTCGCCATTGCGGAGCTTGTGCCGGATCGACTCGAGCTTGCCGTTCACGCGCGCGCCGGTGATGTGGTCGCCGAGCTGCGAGTGGATCTGGTAGGCGAAGTCGATCGGGGTCGCTCCGCGAGGAAAAACGCGCACGTCCCCCTTCGGGGTGAAGACGTAGACCTCGTCCTGGAAGAGGTCGACCTTGACCCCCTCGAGGAACTCGGCCGGATCCTTGAGATCCTTCTGCCACTCCATGAGCTTCTTGAGCCAACCGAAGCGCGCGGCGTCGTCCTCGTTCATGCCGCCGGAGTGGCGCTCTTTGTACTTCCAGTGGGCCGCGATGCCTCGCTCGGCCACGCGGTGCATGTCCTGCGTACGGATCTGGATCTCGACGCGCTCGCGGCCCGGGCCGATGACCGTCGTGTGGAGCGACTGGTACATGTTCGGCTTCGGGAGGGCGATGTAGTCCTTGAAGCGCCCGGGCACCGGGGTCCACTTCGAGTGGATGACGCCGAGGGCCGCGTAACAATCCGACACGCTCTCGACGATCACACGGAACGCGATGATGTCGTGGATCTGCTCGATGGTGCAGTCGTTCTGCTTCATCTTGCGCCACACCGAGTAGAGGTGCTTGGCGCGACCCGACACGTCGGCCGCGAAGCCCTGCTCGGCGAGCCGGCTCGAGAGCGTCTTGCAGACCTCGGTGATGTACTTCTCGCGCTGGTTCTTCGTCTTCTGGATGCCCGACGAGACCTCGGTGTACCCGTCCGGCTCGAGGTAGCGAAACGCCAGATCCTCGAGCTCGCACTTGAAGTTCGCCATGCCCAGGCGGTTCGCCAGGGGGGCGTAAATCTCCATGGTTTCCCGAGAGATACGCTCCTGCGCCTCGGGCTTCATGTGCTCCATCGTCCGCATGTTGTCGACGCGGTCGCAGAGCTTCACGAGCAGCACGCGAATGTCCCGCGACATCGCGACGACCATCTTGCGGAAGTTCTCCGCTTGGCGGTCCTCTTTGGACGTGAAGTTGATCTTGGAGAGCTTGGTGACCCCGTCCACGAGCTGGGCGATCTCGTCCCCGAACTCGCGCTCGATGTCCTTCGTGGTGGCGAGGGTGTCCTCGACCACGTCGTGCAGGAGGCCCGCGCACACGCTCGCCGTGTCGAGCTTGAGGTCGGCGATGGTGCCGGCCACGCTCGCGGGGTGGATGAAGTAGGGGTCGCCCGACTTTCGCATCTGCCCGGCGTGCATGCGAAAGCTGTAGTCGTACGCCCGCTTGATGAGCTCCGCGTCGGCCGTGGGCTGGTAGGCCCGGATGCGGTGGATCAGTTCTTCTACGGCAAGCATTTTGGGGGGAGAGACGCAGATCTCTCTCGTCTTCAATCTATCACCGGGCCACGCGAGCGGCAACGAACCGGCGGCGGCCCGAGGGTGCCCGGGGAGGCGGCACGAAAGCCCGTCCTTATGCCGGGACGCTCTAGAGACGCGAGGAGCGCGCGGGGGAGATGGGCGTCGATTCGGCTGCGGAGAGGCCCGAAGGAGCGTAAGGGAGACACCGATGGCCTCGGTCTACGTGCACTTTCCCTACTGCCTCGCGAAGTGCCCCTACTGCGACTTCACGAGCTACGCGGCCAAGCGCGAGGACATCGACCACCGCGGGTACGCCGACGCCGTCCTGTCGGAGCTCGGGCGGCGCGCACGGACGCTCACGGCGGGTGACCGTCCATTCGTGGTCGACTCGGTCTTCTTCGGCGGTGGCACGCCGAGCCTCTGGGACCCGACCGAGCTCGGGCGCGTCCTTCGAGGCATTTTTTCCGTGTTCGAGGGCCGGCTCGGCCGCGACGTCGAGGTCACCGTCGAGTGCAACCCGACCTCCCTCGACGAGGACCGCGCGCGCGCCCTCGCCGATCAGGGTGTGGGGAGGCTCTCGATCGGGACCCAGTCGCTCGACGCCGCGGCTCTGAAGTTCTTGGGGCGGCTCCACGACCCCGACGGCGCGCTCGCGGCGGTCCGCGCGGCCCTCGGGGTGCCCGGGCTGCGTGTCTCGACCGATCTCATCTTCGGCCTCCCCGAGCAGTCCCCGGAGGACGCGAGCGCCCAGGCTCGGACCCTCGCGGACCTCGGGCTCCGCCACGTCTCCGCGTACCAGCTCACGATCGAGCCCGGGACGCGCTTCGGAGAGCTCGCGAAGCGTGGGCGTCTCCCCCTCGCCGACGACGGGCGGGTCGCCGAGGCCTTCCTCGCGGTGGACGAGACCCTCGTCGCAAGTGGTCTACACCACTACGAAATCTCGAATTTCGCCGTCCCAGGAGAGGAGGCGCGGCACAACCTCGGCTATTGGAGGGGTGAGCCGTACCTCGGGCTCGGCTGCGGCGCGGTCGGCGCGCTCGAGGACGACGACGGCGCGTACGCCACACGCTACCGGAACAGCACCTCGCCCGAGCGCTACGTCAAGGTCAACCAAGGCGACGGCCGCGACGCCGCCGCGACCGAAGAGGTGGAGCGCCTCTCCCCCGAGACGCGCCTGAAGGAGCGCATCATGCTCGGGCTCAGGCTCGCGCGCGGCCTCGATCTCGCCGCCGCGGCCGCGCCCCTCGGGGTCGAGCCTTTCACACGGGAACGCGAGCGCGATCTCCGCGACCTCGAGAATCGCGGGAGAATCGTGCGGGACGGGACCGTCCTGCGCATCCCCCGCGAGGCGTGGCTCTTCACCGACGACACGGCGGCGCGCCTCTTCTGAGCTTGGCCGGGCCGAGCGACGAGGGCACGTGCGTCCGCGTGGCCCGTTCGGACGACGTCGTGCGCCCTCGACGTCGGGACGCGCGTTCCGTATGCTCGAGGCATGCGGAAGGCTCTTTTCTTCGGTGGTGTTGCCCTCGGCGTCGGGTGGGTGGGCGCGGCCGCCTCCGGCTGCTCGGAGCTCGAGCTCCCCTCGACGCTGGCCGACGCGGCCGCCACGGTGGCGTGCGCCCCGGGCGAAGACTGCGTGAAGCCCCCGCCCTGCAAAGACCCGGTGATGTTCGTCTCGCCGAAGGGCGACGACAAGAACGACGGCTGCTCGAAGGACAAGCCCAAGGCCACCATCAAGAGCGCGGTCGAGGCCGTCACCGCCGCGCGTGTGGGCGTGGCCCCGGCCGACGCGGGCCCCGACGCGGCCGTCACCAACCGCTACGACATCAAAGTGTGCGCGGGCACCTACAAGGAGCAGAACCTCGTCGTCGGTCACCCGATGAACCTCCGCGGCGGCTACGACTGCGGCTCCTTCGAGCGAGCGCCCGACTTCGGCTACGAGAAGGGCTTCCCCGCCACCAACGAGACCATCATCCAGAACGGCGCCTACACGAAGGACAACATCCAGGCGCTCGCGTACGCCATTCGCCGCGAAGGCACGCGCATCGATCGCGACGTCGTCCTCGAGGGCTTCACGATCGACGGCGGCGGCGGCACGTCCGGCTCGGTGGGGCTCGTCATCTCCGATGGCACCGCACCGACCATCCTGAACAACAAAATCAAGGGCGGCGCAGGCGTCTGCGACAACGGCTTCGGCAGCATGGCCGTCTGGGTCGTCGAGGGCTCGCCGCGCTTCTTCCACAACGACATCCACGGCGGCACCGGGAAGTGCCTCGACCCGGCCATGCCTTCGCCCGGAAACGGAATAGGTACGGGCAGTTACGGCATGTACCTGCAGGGCGCGGGCGACATCGACGTCGAAGAGAACAAAATCTCCGGCGGCTCGGGCAACGGGGCCGACGGCGCGGTGGCGATCACGGTCGCGTCGGTGGGCGGGCGGCACATCACGAAGAACTTCATTACGTGGGACGAGCCCCGCACCGACGCGAACGGCTACACGGCCGCGGCCGGCATCCTCGCGGTCGGCGAGACGGATCTCATCATCACCGACAACGTGATCAAGGGCGGCATGACGAAGTGCTGGGAGTCGTGCCTCTCATGGGGCATCCTCGCGAGCGAGTCGGAGCGCCTCCGCATCGAACGGAACCGCGTCTACGGCGGCGACGTCTTCATGGACCCTCCGTCGAAAGAGGGGAACCCCGACCGCAGCCAGGTCTTCGTCCGCGGCATCCGCGTCGACCGCTCGCGCGACGCGCTCATCGCGAACAACATGGTCCACTCGGGCGGGCTCCTCACGCAGACCGAGTCCCCCGGCGTGAAGACGACCCAAGATCGCTTCTACAACGAGCGCAACGCCACGGGGCTCATGCTCGACGACCGCGGGCTCGGCGCACGGTTGATCCACAACACGGTCATCACCGTCTCTGGGGATCCTGCGCGGACGGGCGACGTGGGCTCGCAGAAGGGCGGAACGGGGTGGGACATCGTGCGCCCCTTCTATCTGGCCATCGGGTACGAGAAGGCGATCATCCAGAAGAACCTCCTCATTGCCCATGGAGGAGGACCGGAGTCGAACAGCTCGTTCGGGTTCACCCTGGTCGAGGCCGACAACAGCGTCGAGCTCGCCGAGGACAACGCGTTCGTGAACTTCACGGGGCCTGCGCTCATCGCCATTCACGCGTCGCCTGGCCCCGGCATCGAGTCTCCCCCCACCGAGATCTACCGCGCCCTGAAGGATGTCGTCCCGTACAACCCGCAGACGAAGACCGGCGTCGGCGGCACCTTCCGCAACAACAAGTTCATTCGCTCGAGCTGCGCCGGCGATCCCGATTGCGTGCAGGATGCACAATACGACGGGAAGTGGGGCGCGGTGGGCCTCGTCATCGACGGCCAAATGACCGAGCCCGATCAGGGCACCCAAGAGCTCTTTCGCGCCGGATGGAAGCTCAAGCCGAGCGTGCTCGGGCTGCTCAAGACGGGCGCGGGACAGCCTTCGCCGCTCGTCCCGAAGGACTACTACGGGACGACGCGGTCGGCGCCCGTGGCGTACGGGGCCCACGAGCTCGATTGAGCTCCGACGCGCCGGGTCTTGCGGTCGTGTAAGCCGCGAGGGGGGAAATGGACGAGCCATCCCTCGGCGGTGACGCTACGCTTCGCGCATGAGCCGCTCTCTTTTCTTCCCCTCGCTCGCGCTCGTCTCGGCCACCCTCGTCGGAGGGGCGTCCGCCGCGTGCGGCGCCGACGATGCCGCGATCGAGGGGGACGCGGCCGCCACGGCGACCGCCACGGGTACGGCCTCGGGCGACTCGGGCCCCATCGTGCTGGAGGACGGCGCGATCGTGGATCCCCCGCCGCCTCCTCCCCCGCTGCCGACGTCCGGCGGAGGGCACTTCTATTACACGCTCGGAAACCGCATCCTCCGGATCGCGGCGAAACAAGGCGCGCAGGCCGAGAACATCAGCCTCGCGCTCGATCGCGTGAGCCGCGGCAGCCGCGACCGCTACCCTGCCGCGAGCCTCGACGGCGCGTGGCTCGTGTTCGCGGCCTCACGCTTCGGGTGCCAGAGCGAGTGCCTCGTCCGCGTGACACGCGACCTCTCGAGCGGCGAGGCCGTGAAACCGGGCGGCGAGGAGATCTACCCGGAGGGCATGTCGGCGATCACGTCGAACGGCGACCTCATCGTGTTCCCCGCCACCGGCGGCCCGCACCGCATGGACCTCTGGGTGACGCGGCGCCAGGGCAACGGCTGGTCGGCGAAACAGCTCCTCACGGCCGCCTCGCCCTACCCGTACAACAACATGGCCGCCCTCACGTTCGACGGCCAGCGGGTCACGTTCGACTGCGGCCAGGTCGCCTACCCCGAGGGCGGCATCAACGACGCCTGCGAGGTGAGCGTGACGGGCTCGGGCTTCAAGAAGCTCGTGGGGCGCGACGCGCTGCCGAACCCACGCCAAAACCACGTGCAGAACCCCCACGAGGGCCTCGACGGCCTCCTCTTCGAAGCGGCCTGGCCCGTGGGGCAGACCTCCCCCGAGATCGTGTGGCTCCTGCCGAAGGCCGGCGGTGCGCCCACGGCGATCGCAAAAAACTTCAACAACTCGGTCGCCCCCTGCCCTCTCCCCGACGGGCGCTTCGGCATTCTGTGGCTCGAGTCTCCGAACAACCCGCAGGGCAAACACGAGCTCACCGTGGTCGAGCGCGACGGCTCGAAGGGCACGGTGCTGACTCCGGGCATCGACGTGGTCGACGACGGCGTCGGCTGCAGCGATTGACACGGCGCCGGCGCGACGAAAAACGGGGTGGCACCTCTCCGGCGCCACCCCGATTTATTCAATAAATACGTTCACTTATCCCAAGGCTTGTCCCCCGAGAGGTACGTCGACTTGGCGAAGTCCTCGAGGTTCGTCTTCGAGATTTTGTTGCTCGTGGTCTTCTGCATCTCTTTCAGGAACGTGACGAACTTGGGCACCATGAAGGGCTCGAGCTTCTGCCCGACGACCTGCTGCACCTGCGCGGGCACGAGCTTGGCTTTGCCGTTCTCGATCATCTCGTCGGTCACGACGATGTAGGCGTGCACGGCCTGACCGAGCACGTCGTCCGCGCGACCCACGACGGCCGCGTCGACCACGCCGGGGATGCCGTAGATGACGTTCTCGACCTCTTTCGGAGAGACCTTCTCGCCGCGCGACTTGATGATGTCGTCGGTGCGGGCCACGAAATAGAGGTAGCCCTCTTCGTCCATGCGGAAGGTGTCACCGGTGAAGAGGTGCATCTCGTTCGGGATCTCGGGGCTCGGCTTGAGGCGCTTCGCGGTCGACTCGGGCTTCTCCCAGTAACCCTTCATGACCTGCGGGCTCCGCACGACGAGCTCGCCGGGCGTGTTCGGCGGGAGGCGCTTTCCGGTGACGGGATCGGCGATGTACGTCTCGAGGTTCGGCATGGCCTTGCCGACCGAGTCGGGGCGGCGATCGATCTCGGACGGAGGCAAGTACGAGACGCGCTTGCACTCGGTGAGGCCGTACATCGAGTAAATGCGGGCGTTCGGGCAGATGGCCTTGAGCGTCGCGATGTGCGAGCCCGAGAGGGCCGCCGCGGTGTTCGTCACGTACTCGACCGTGGGCAACACGAGCCCCTTCGCCTCGTACTGCTTCAGGATCGACGCGATCGTCGGCACCACCGGGAGCCCCGTCACCTTGAGCTCCGTGATGCGCTTCAGGATGGGCCCGGGGTACGAGAACGACTGCTCGAGCACCAGCGTGCCGCCGAACTGGTTCGCGTTGATCCACTGGTAGAGGCCGTAGTCGAACGAGAGCGGGAGCAAGTTGATGACGATGTCGTCGGGCTTGTTCTCGAGGTACGTCGTGATCGACTCGGTGGCCGACACCATCGCGTGGTGCGTGAGCATGACGCCCTTCGGGTCGCCCGTGGATCCCGAGGTGTAGATGATGGCCGCGAGATCGATGGGGATGTTCACCCCGCGCGGACGCTCGGTCGTCTGCGCGGCGATGGCCTTCGCGAACGGGACGAGCTCGACGTCGCCGACCTTGTGGCCCTCTTCTTCGAGGCCCACGACCAGCGCATGTTTCAGGTGCGGCGTCTTCGTGAAGGCCTCTTTGTAGACACTCTCGAGCGCGATGTCGGTCACGACGGCGCGGGCGCGGCAGTCGTTCAACATGTAAATGAGCTTGTCGACCTTCGTCTGCGCGTTGATCGGGCTGAAGATCGCGTCGGCGCGGAGGATGCCCCAGAGGCTCGCGGCCATCTCGACGTTGTTGTCGAGGAAGAGCACGACGCGATCTTGGCGCGCGACCCCGAGGCTGCGGAGCAGGTGGGCGAGGCGGTTCGCCGTCGTGTCGACCGCGCCCCAGCTCTCACGGCGGTCTTTGAAGATGAGCGCCGTCTTCTCGGGATGCTTCTGGGCATTTCGCTCGAGGTACTCGTCGAGCATCGTCGGAATCGATACGTGCATGTTCCCTCTCCTCGCACCAAAACAGGATGACCTCGGCCGCGCGCGCCGAGGGGACGCGCTCAGCTCGCGGCGCCGACCTTGCCGGCCACGAAGCCGACGATGGCGTCGACCGTGTCGAAGTTCTCGGGGGTCGCGTCGTCGTTCGTGACCTCGAGGCCGAAGGTCTCTTCGAGGAAGAGAATGAGCTCGAGCACGCGCGCCGAGTCGACGATGTGCGAGCGCTCGAGCGACACGTCGTCTTTCAGGCCGGACGGGTCGAGCCCCGCCATGTAGCTCTCGAGGATGAACGAACGGATTTTTTCGCGGATCTCGGCCTTCGTGGACATGGCGCGAGTATAGACGCGCGCGACGCCAGGGCGAGGCGTGAAAAACGGCCCGCCCCGCGGAAAGGCGCCCGACCGTCGAAACGCACCCGAGGGATCGCCCCCGCCGCGCCGATCACTGGAAGTACGAGGCCGGTCTCCGCGGGCGGACGAGCGTGATGCGGCCGTCCTGGAGCACGAGCTCGGGCGGGGTGTCGTGGCTCAGGAAGAGGAGCGGGCTCGCGGCGTAGCTGTAGGCGCCGCAGCGATCGAAGACGACCAGGTCGCCGATCTCGGCGCGGGCGAGCTCGAGGGCGCGGGCCATCGAGTCGATCGGGGTGCAGAGGGGGCCGACGATCTCGTGGGGCTCGGTCTTTTCGCCGGGGCGGGACGCGTTCGCGACCGGGAAGTTCTTCTTGATGACCTGACCGAAGTTGCCCGTCGCCGGGAAGCAGTGGTGCATGCCGCCGTCGAGGATGGCGAAGCGCTTGCCGCGGGTCTCTTTCACGTCGAGCACGCGCGTCACGTAGATGCCGAACTCGGCGACCATGAAGCGCCCGAGCTCGAGCAAGAAGCGGGTCTTCGCGAACCTCGGGTTTTGTTCGCGGAACACGGACACGGCGTCCCCCACGGCCTTGCCGAGGGCCGCGACGTCCATCGGCTCTTGGCCCGGAAAATACGGGACGCCGAACCCGCCGCCGAGGTTCACGATCTCGGGCTGGAGATCGTGGGCCTCCGCGAGCCGCGACGCGATGGCGAGCGTGCCTTGAGCGTTGTCGACGATGGCGCGGGGCTCGAGGCAGTTCGTCCCGGAGAAGACGTGCACACCGACGACCCGAATGCCCTTCGTACGGAGCGCCTCGGCCATGACCTCGTCGGCCTGCTCCTCGGGGACGCCGAACTGCGAAGGGAGCCCGCCCATCTTCATGGGGAACTCCTTCGGCGCGCTCATCGGGTTCACGCGGAGCGTGATGCTCTGCTCTTTGCCGAGCCGCGTGGCGATGGCCGAAGCGCGCCGGAGCTCGGTGGGGCTCTCGACCGAGATGACGTGGACCCCGGCGGAGATCGCGCGCTCGAGCTCGTCCTCGCTCTTGCCGGGGCCGGCGAAGCTCATGACGCTCGGCTTCCATCCGACCGCGACGGCGAGATCGAGCTCGCCCGCGCTCGAGATGTCGAGGCCGGAGACGTGCGGGATGAACCCGGAGAGCACGGCCTTGTTGGCGTTCGCCTTCGCGCAATAGAGGAGATCGATGCACGACGGGAGCGCCGCACGGAGCGCGCGCGCCTGCGCGATGGCCGCGTCCATGTCGTAGACGTAGAGCGGGGTCTTGTGCTCCTTGGCGATCGCCTCGAGGTCGAGCTTGGAGAAGTCCATGGTTTTATTGCCTTTTTAGCCTTCGCTCAGGTCTCGTTTTTGGGGGCAGCGGGGGGCGCGGCGGCTGCCCCCTCGGCCACGATGCGCTTCACGACACGGGCCGGGTTGCCGGCGACCACCGAGTCGGGCGGGATGTCGCTCCGGACCACGGAGCCCGCGCCGATGATGGCGCGCGCGCCGATGCGAACGCCGCGCAGGATGGTGACGTCGCGGCTGATCTGGACGTTGTCCTCGATGATGACCGGGGCGATCTCGGCGTCGGTCGCGGGGACCTCCCAGATGGGGCGGTTCGGGTTGTAGTTCGCGTGGCCGTCGGTGTCGGTGATGTAGGAGCCGCCGCCGATCGACACGAAGTCGCCGATCTCGATGCGGTCGGCGATGACGAACGTGGTGCCGTGGCCGATGAAGATCCCGTTTCCGAGCTTGAGGACCGGCTTTCGCTGCGCGTTCCCTTGGATGCCAACCTGGCCCGAGAAGCGAATGTCGCTCCCGAGCTGGATGCGCGGTGAGCCTTGGATGTAAGGGAGCCTGTCGATCTCGATGCGCTCGCCGTACGACTCGCACTGCGTGAGGAACGCAGGGGTGGCGACGAGGCTCCGACGCGCGAGCTCGTAGGCCTCGCGGACGTAGAAGTCGGCGCTCGCGACCGCACGGTAGATCCACCGTGTGCCCGGCCCAGGTTGGACGGCCTGCCCGTAGAGGATCTTCTTCGCGATGGGCTTCACCCAGGTGCGGAGGCGCGCCTCGATCCCCGACTTGTCACTCGCTCCCATGGCCGTCGACGGTAACGTATCCAGGCGCGCTCTAGCTGGGAAAAAGATGCGAAAAACGACCGGGGAACGAGGCCTCGCCGAACGGGACGAGCCCCTTCGCCGCCGCTCGCCCGGAGAGGAGATCCGTGCGATGCTCTTCGCCATGCGCTCTCTTGCACGCTCGCGCCACGCACGCTCCGTTGCCGTGTGGGCCCTAGGTCTCTCCTCCGCCCTCGCCCTCGCCTTCGGTGCGCCGCGCGCCGAGGCAGGAAACTGCCCCAAGCCGGAGTGTGTCACGGGTGTGCTCCTCGCCTCCGGAGGCACCATCCCCGCGAGCGCCGACGGCATCGTATACCGCGCGACCCAGGGAAAATACGTCTCGTCGGCCCCGTCGAGCGGAGTCGACGACGCGGGCGATCCGATCCCGCCGCGCTACTACGGTCCGAACGCCGAGGTCATCGACGACCAGGGCAACGTCGTGCCGTCGAGCCTCGACGACGACCTCGCCGACGAACGCTACAAAGTGCTGAAGCCCGCAGGCGGGCTCCGCGCGAACCGCACGTACAAGGTGCGCTTCGATCAACAGTGCGCCACCGGCTCGACGCAACCCCCACCCGTCACGGCCGAAATCAAGACGGGCGAGGCCGCACCCAAGCCCACCAAAATGGGCACCCTCGAGATCGGCGAAAAGAAGGTCGAGATGCGCGACGTGCCGAACCCGGAGGACGGCGGCGCGTGCACCGTGAAGAAAGAGGTCTCGCGCGTGCACATCGTCTACAAGCCCGCGCCCGAGGTGCTCCCCTTCGTGCCGTACTTGGGCTTCCGCGCCACCCTCGACGGTTTCGAGTCGGGTCCGCTCACGTACGAGGCCGCCCGACCCGACGGAACCTACGAGACCGACGTGTTCGTCGAGTGCCCGACCGACGAGCGCGCGGTCAAAGCCGAGCTCCTCGTCCGCCTCGCCGGAGCCTCGGTGAACGCACCCGCGGTCGCCGCCGACGTGACCGTGCTCCCGTGCGGTGGGGGCGCGGCCGCCGGAGACGCGGGCGCGGATGGGGGAGCATCGAAGGCCGCCGACGCCTCGGGCTGCTCGTGCGACACGACGGGTGGTGGGGCCGGTGGCGCGGGCCTCGCGTTCGCCGTGGGCGCCTTCGCCACGGGGCTCTTCGTCCGCGCCCTCGGGCGGCGCAAACGAAGCAGCTAAGTCCCCGATAAGGCTCTACTTTTCGACGATTCGCCGCGCTCGCCGGGAGCCACGCCGGCGGGCCGCCGCGCTCACCGCGAGGCCGACGAACGCGAGGCCTCCGACGAGGGGCGCGCGCCCGTTCGCCTTTGCCCCCGCCGCCTCGCACGTGCACCCCGAGTCGCTCGGGTCGGCGCTCGTAGTCGGGCCCCCGTCGCCCGAGAGGCCCCCGTCGGCCCCTGGTGTCCCCGGTGGGGTCGGCGGCTCTGTGCCGGGGACGCCGGGCTCCTCGGTCGCGCTCCCGTACTCGTAGGCCCCGATGTCGATGGCGCCGACCGAGGCGCGCACGGTGGCCTTGCCGAGCGCGGGTAGCACCCGGAGCGGAGGCGTGTGCGTGGGTTTGGCGAGGGGCCGAGGGATCGCGTACGCGTCGGTGCGCGCGGTCGTGGCGGCGCCCTTGTCGACGAGGGGACTCTCGGCCTTCGGGCGCACGTCGCGCTTCGCGAGGTCGACGAAGCCCGGGTCCGTCCCGAAGATCGTGCCGGTGAGGCCCTCGGGGATGTTGGTGGTCCCGGTGGTGACCCAGTTGTTCGCGCCGGCGACGCGGCGACCGCTCACCCACTGGAGCTCCGTCTCCCGCGCGAGGTACTCGATCGGCCTCGGGCTCACGAAGACGTTGTTGTAAAGCTCGACGGACTCGAGCGAATACGAGAACCGGAACGCCCCGAAATTGCCCTCGTTCGCCGCATGGACGAACGTGTTGTTGACGAAGCGGTACCGCCCGCCCGTCCTCCCCGAGCCGTCCCCTCCGATGCGCACCACGTAGCTCTCGGACTTCGTCTGGAAGAACACGTTGCCGACGACGTCGCCGTCCTCCCGAGGGGCCGTGAGGGTGTCGCCGTCGTCGGGGCCGATGAGCTCGAGCTCGTAGTACTGCCCGCCCTCGAGCCAGTTGCCGTAGATTTCGTTGCGCTCGGCGCGCGACTTCACGGAGTTTCCGCCGTTCGCGTCGTGCACGTAACAGTGTTGCATCCGGAAGACCGAGCCGGGGTGGGCGCGCTCGTCGGTTGCAATATACACGGGGTGCTTGAGCGACTCGCTCGGGCGGTCGGCGCCCGCGTCGTACACTTCGACGTACTCCATCGTGATGGAGCCCGAGTCGGTGTCGGTCCCGAGGATGCCGTGCCTCGGGCAGCCGTGGACGACGTCGTCGCGGAGCACCGTCCCGTGAGCGCGGTGGACGACGCAGTCCTGCGTGCCCCCCGACACCTCGAGGCCCTCGAGCACGACGTGGTTGCCGAGCACGAGGATGGTGATCTCGCCGCCTGCGACGAGCGGGCGTTTCCCCGCGACGCGCACCCCACGAAACGTGATGGGCGCGGTCTCGGTGCCTTGGCTCTCGATCTCGAACGCCTTGTAGGACGCGTTGCCCTGGATCTCGACCACGTCGCCGGCCTTGAGGCGCGCCGTGACCTCGGTGATCTCGCGGAACGGTTTTCCGGGACCGACCTCGTAGGTCGCGGCGCGAGCCAAGCTCGGAAGGGCGACGAGGCCCCCGACGACGACGAAGGCCGGAACGAGACGGAGAGCTCTCTCGAGACGCATGGCCGAAGACTTCCCCCCCAAACCCCCGACGTCAACCGCCTCGGCGGCGCCGCGCCCGCCTTTTTGACCCTTGGTCGGCGCGTTCGGGCGTGATACCCGAGATCCATGAGCGAGGGCCGGGGCGCGGGCGAAATGGGCAAACCCACGGTCGTGAGCGAGGAGCGGGATCGGGAGTTCGCCGCCCTCGCGCGTGCACAAGGGCACGATCCGGCCGGGACGTTCGTGGGCGGCTACGTCGACTACGAGTGGCGCAAGGGCCGCCACCTTTTCCTCGAGGTGCCCGGCGGCGTCGAGGGCAAACGTGTCCTCGAGTTCGGGTGCCACATCGGCGCCTCCGCGATCGTGCTGGACGCCCTCGGGGCCAAGGTCACCGGGATCGACGTGCACGCGCCGACCATCGAGCTCGCCAAGGTGAACGCGGCCCGCTACGGCGCCGAGGGGCGCATCGACTTTCGCCACGTCGCCGACACCCGCGCCCTCCCCTTCGCTGACGCGTCGTTCGACATCGTCGTGTGCAACAGCGTGCTCGAGTACGTACGCTCGCGAGAGCTCCCCGCCGTGCTCGCCGAGCTCGATCGTGTCGTGGCGCCCTCGGGCATCGTGATGGTGCTCGGCACGTCGAACCGGCTCTGGCCCCGCGACACCCACACGAAGCGCTGGCTCCTCAACTACCTGCCCGACCCGGTGCGCGGCGAGCTCACGCGGAGCGTGACCCCCTTCCGCGTGAAGCGAGGGTTCCCCGGATACCGCGACCTGTGCTTGGCGGACGGGAGCCGTATGCTGCTCGACGCCAAAGAGAAGGCCGGCCTCTCGCCGACCAAGCGCACCGCCGCAGAGCTCGTCCAGAGGGCCATCCGTCCGCTCGGCCTCTCCCTCGGCATGTTGGCCCAGAGCTTCACCCTCTTGCTCCAGAAGCCGTGAACCGCGGCGCGCCTCGTGAGGTGTAAGACCATGAAACTACGGACTTTTGTAGCCTTCTTCGGGCTCACCTCGCTCGGCCTGCTCCCGGCCTGCAAGCGCCACTTCGTCTCCCCGTTCGACAAAGATCCGGGGCCCGCCCCGTCGTTCTCGGCCGACGGCCTGCCGCCCGATCCGGGCGGCGCCGAGGGGGGCAGCGGAGCGGACGTCGCGCCCGGCACGTACAAGGGCCTCGGCGGCAACGGGTCGGCGTCGCCCCAAGACGATCGCGACGCGACCCCCGTCCCCGATCCGGCCCCCGGCACGTGGCCGCATCCGCGCATCCTCGTCCGCAAGGAGACCATCCCGGCGCTCAAGGCGCGCGCGAAGGACGACAACCCCGTGTGGCACGAGCTCGAGTCGTCCTGCAACGAGGCCGTCGCCGAGAAGACGGAGGCGGGCTACGAGAGCGAAGACTGGGCGCACGCCGCGACGAACCTCGCCATGTGCGCGCTCGTGACCGATAACCCCAAGTTCGCGAAGGCCGCGGTGCGCTACGCGGTGGGCCTCGTCGAGGACGCGCAGAAGCTCGGCGACGGCAAGGGCGGCGAGAAGATGGTCGAGCACGCCGACGGCTACTCGATCCGCCACCGCGGCGTGGCACCGGCGCTCGTCTACGACTGGCTCTACGGAAACCCCGCCCTCACCGACGCGGCCAAGAAGAAGATCGTCACGCGCCTCTACGGGTACGGGAAGTGGTACCGGAAGGCCGGGTACCGGAACACCGCCGCGATCGGCAACCACTACATGGGGCACTTCGCGTCGATCGCGGCCTCGGGGGCTGCCTTCGCGGGCGACGATCCTCGCGCCGCCGAGCTCCGCGGGATCGCCCGCAAGATGTGGAAAAAAGAGGTAATTCCGGCCTACACGGCGCTCGCGGGGGGCGATTTCCCCGAGGGCTTCCAGTACGCGCGCACGATCGCCACCTCGATGGCCCTCTACGTGGACGCCGAGTCCCGCGCCCCCGGCGGAAACCCGAAGCTCGCCGACGAGCTCCCCTGGCTGCGCGAGACGCTCGCCTTCCAGATCCACGCGACTCACCCCGAGGGTCGCACCATGCACGACTCGGCCGACTGGAGCGAGAAGCCCGCGAAGCCGAACCCGGCCCCGTACTTCGCCATCTCCGTGGCCCACCACGATCCCGTGGTGAAGAAGCGCGCCCTCTCCCTCGCGCGCGCCACGCGGAACCCCGAGGGGCAACCCATCGCGTGGCTCGAGCTCCTCGCGGACGACCCGAAGGTGGCGACCGACGAGCTTCGCCAAGGGCCTCTGAGCTACCTCTCACGGGGCACGGGCACCTTCTTCGCGCGCACCGACTGGGCCAAGACCGCCACGTGGGTCTCGCTCCAAGCCTCGCCGCTCTGGGCCGATCACCAGCACTCCGACCAAGGTCACTTCGAGGTGGTCCGCGGCGGCGACCTGCTCTTCACCGACCCAGGCGACTACGACTCGAACGCCACGAGCGCGCACAACTGCATCCTCGTCGACGACGCCGGCGAGAACATGGAAAAGACGCCCAACCAGGCCATTTACGGGCAAAAAGTCGGCATGCGCCGCTTCGAGGACACGGGCCGGTTCGTGTACGGCGAGGTCGAGTACTCGGCCGCGTACGACGCGCCGCACGACTCGGGGAAAGCACGGAGCGTGACCCGCGCCGAGCGCGCGGTCGTCGTGTCACGCGCGCCCGCCTCCCAGAGCCGGAGCCCGGGCGCCGCGAGGGTCGTCGTGTACGACCGGGTCACGGTCCGCAAGGGCAGCTACGGCGTGACGTTCGCCATCCATCCCGGCGCCCAACCGAAGGGGCAAGGGGCGGCCTACCGGGTCGACGCCGGGGCCTCGAGCGCCGAGCTCACCGCGCTCCTCCCGAAGGGCACCACGTTCAAGCTCGTGAAGGAGCCGTCCATCAAGACGGACGACATCTTCAAGAAGGACGACCCCGCGAAGGGGATGTTGGGCCTCCGGCTCGAGAACGCGTCGCCGAAGGGCGGGACCGAGCGGCGCTTCCTCCACGTGATCGCGTCGGGCGGCTCGGGGGACGGGAAGCTCGCGGCCGAGGCCGTCGAGGGCAAGGGCGTCGACGGCGCGCGCCTCGACAACGAGGCGTATCTCTTCACGAAAGACGGGCCCCAAGCCAAGCCGGCCGAGGTCTCGTACGAGGTCTCCGAGGCGGCGACGACCCACGTCGTCATGGGCCTCGCGCCGAAGGGCCACTACTCGCTCGCCGCCTCGAAGTCGGGCGCATCCTGCAAGGTCTCGCTCAAGCCGGAGGGCGCGCTCGTAGCGTCCGCGGCGGGCACGGTCACCCTCACCCTCGCCCCGGGCTGCGCCGCGAAGGCGCCCTGAGACCCACACCCGCTCGTTTCGTGGTATCGGCTCCCCCATGCCCCGAGACTCCGCCCCCGAGCGCCGGCCCCGTCGTAAGCCCGTTCGGCGAAACAAACAGAAGAAGCCAGAGGACACGCGCGTTCCGTACGTCGACCCCGAGACGTCCGGCGCGAAGCGTGTGCTCCGCGGCCTCGGCCACGACCTCGACCCGGTGCTCGCCATCGGCAAGGACGGCCTCACCGAGGGTGTCGTCGAGGCGTGCCGAGCGGCGCTCCTCGCCCACGAGCTCATCAAGGTGCGCGTCCTGACCGAGGCCCCGGTCGATCGCAAAGAGGTCGCGTCGGAGCTCGCCAAGGCCGCCGAGGCCACGCTCGCCCAGGTGCTCGGGCGCACATTTCTCCTCTACAAGCGCCACCCCAAGAAGCCGAAGCTTCGCCTCGACGCATGACGCACCCCGGCTCGATGGCGTAGGCGGGCGCGTCAAGAACGCCGAAAAGCGCGGGCACCATGCGTTCGAGGCACGAAAAGGACGTTTCCTCGGCGGGACGAGTTGGTACGGTGTGGGGTCATGATCTCGTCTCGCTTCGTCGCTTCCACGGTCACGCTCGCCCTGGGTCTCTTCGTCACGGGCTGCTCCGCCGAGACGGCGGGCGATCCCGACGATCTTGCGGGTGAGGGCCTCGAGGGCCTGACCGCCGAAGACGCCGAGGCCCGCGCCGAGAAACTGCTCGCCCAGGCGAACGCGAACCGCACCAACTTCGAGAACGAAGAGAGCCTCACACGCGCGCAAAGCGGCGTCGCGCCGGCCGGGCTCCCGTTCACCGAGGGCTCCGTCGGGATCCGTACCCTCGCGGACGACACCCGCGACGGCCTCGGACGCGGCACGTGGGGGTTTCGCTTCGAGGTGCTCGACGAAGCCGGGAGGAAGACGGTCCTCTCGGAGGACAAGACCGCGCAGAAGCTGATGGGCGCGTCGACCTTCAAGCTCTTCACCGGCTGGACCGCCTTCAAGACCGGCTCCACCCGGGCGAGCACCCTCACGCTCATGCTACGCGCCAGCAAGAACAACCTCGCGAACCTCGCGATGTGCCAAAACGGCGAGAAGATCCGCGGCTACGACGCCGCGTGCACCGCGCAGACGACGCCCACCTCGGCCCTCCGCATGCGCGACGCCATCCCTGCCACGCGAAGCTACCTCGGCGAGCAGGGGGTGGGGCTCTCGTCGACGTTCACCATGAAGGACGGGTCGGGGCTCGACTCGGGCAACGTGCTCACCATCGACGACCTCACGACCCTCCTCGAGGACGTGAACGCCGATCCGAAACGCGACACGTTCCTCGACATGCTCGCGCAGCCCGGGGTCTCGTCGACGCTCGTGTCGCGTTTTTCGGGCCTCGAGGGGAAGCTCTTCGCGAAGACGGGCACCTACTACGAGGACGGGGGCGGCGTGAAATCGCTCGCCGGCATCGTGAAGCTCTCCGCGGGGAAAGCGCTCGTCTTCGCGGTGGTCGGCAACGGGACGGGCGATCCGAAGGCGGCCCTCGATCGCATCGAGAAGGCCGTGCGACTCAACATCGACGCCGCACGCTGACTTTCCAAGTCGGTGTGGAGATGCACCCTCGCCGTGTCGAGGAGGTCACGGCGTGGGCGACGAGGGGGCGGCCTGCTCGACGCGTCGACGAGGGGCGCCCGTCGCGGCGTCGACCGTGACGACGACGGAGCGCGCTCCGCAGGCGACGGCGATGACGAGCTCCGAGGACGGCTTGCCGAGGGCGACGCGAGGGGTGCACGCGCGCGCTTCGGGGTGCGCCTTGACGACGAGCCGGTAAGCCTCGCGCAGCGACTCGCCGCGCGCGCGGAGCACGACGAGGGCGACGTCCGTCGGGGCGAGCGGATCGAACGCCGCGAGCGCCACGAGGTCCTCGGTGTCGAGCACCGTGACGGCGCGCGCCGCTCCGAACGGCACCTCGGCGCGCTGCGCGACAGCTCCCGACAGAGCCCCCTCGGCGCCGTGCGCCACGTGCAAGAGCTCCTTCGGCGTGACGACGAAGAGATCCCCCGGCACGGCGCGCGCCGCGAACACGGCGAGACCGCGGACGGGGAGCTCGCGTCGGGCGTCGGACGGCGTGGCGACCGTCCCCTTCGCGCGGGGGGGATCCACGATCACGAGCTTCTCCTCGGAGGTGCTGCGCAGCACGACGAGCTTCTCGTCGGCGAGCTCGGGCGGCGCGAAGGCGCCTCGTGTGGGGACACGAAAGACCTCACGCCCCGTCTTGGCGGCGTACCCGACCACGCGATCGGGCCAGCCGACCAGCACGAGGTCGCCCGGCAGCGCCAGCACCGAGCGAGCACCCTCGGCCGGGATCGCGTAGGCAACCGCGCCCGTGCTCCGCTCGAGCACGTGGACACGCTGCCCCGCGAGCGCGACCACCTTGTGCGCGAGGACCGCACCCGCCCCGAGGTCCCCGGCCGGCGCGGCGCCGCCATCGAAGAGCGGCGTACGAAAGCTCTCGACGCCTCCTTCGCGCAGCACGACGGCGCCTCCCTCGACCGCTACGGCCGCGAACGGAGGTGCCTTCGCCACGACCTCGCCCGTCGCGAGGTTCGCGAGGTGCGTTCGGCAGTCCACCACCTCGCCGACGCGAGGCCCGGCGTCGATCGGCGGAGTGGGCGCGGGCGCCGGGCTCTCCCGACAGGCCGCGAGGGACACGACGAGAGACACGAGGGACAGGACCTTCCCCGGCCGCACGCCACGCCACGAGACCGCCATCGCGTGAGCCTACCCTGCCCGCGTCGGTCTCTCCAGCCTGTGGAAAACCCCTGAACAACCTGGGCATGGCTTCCGGGAGACCTGTGTTCAACGCGCTTCGTGGGTTCAGTGTCCCAAGGATTCCGGGCACCTGGCCCACACCTACCGGATGGAGTATCCATTCCGCTTGCGCGGCCCCGTATCTAGGGGCTAAAGAGTCTGGGTACCCCGCCCGTGCGGGGTCGCGGGCGCCACCGGGACTCCGGGGGCCCCCGGTCGAGGCATCACGAACCCCACGAGGGGCCACCCTGAAAAGTGGCTTCGAGGGGTACGTGCGTCTCGTAGTGCTGAACGGACGACACGACGACACCTGAACCCTGCTGAACGCGGCGCCCTCGGGCACCGCGCGGGCTTCGGGGCTTCCCCGCCGATCGCGGCGAGGGCACACGGGCGGGCGGCCTCGGGCCAGATGGCGATGTTCGGACCGGCGTCCACGGGCGCGGTGCGGTGAAAAGCGGAGGGTTTCGGCAGATGGCACAATCGACGAACGGCGGGAGCATGGGCACGCGAGGGTTCATCAGCAGCATGGGCACGCAGACGGGCAAGAGCGCGAAGAAGGCACAAACGAAGACGGCGCAGACGAAGCGCACCGCCAGCGTGACCAAGCGTCCCCGCGGCATGGTGTTCTCGCGCGTCCTCACGAAGGCCGGGCACGACCCGCTCGACGCGGGCTCGCCGGGCCCCGACGGGACGAGCCTCGTCTACGAGCGCCGCTCGTCCATCATCACGAACCCCGACGGGTCCATCGTCTTCAAGATGGAGGGCGCCGAGATCCCCTCCACGTGGAGCCAGCTCGCGACCGACATCGTCATCTCGAAGTACTTCCGTAAGGCCGGCCTCCACGGCAAGAAGGAAGAGGGCGAGCGCAGCGTTCGCCAGGTGGTGCACCGCATCGCCCACACCATCCGCGAGGCCGGCGAGCGCTTCGGCGGCTACTTCGCCAGCAAGGGCGACGCCGACGCTTTCGAGGCCGAGCTCTCGTACCTGCTCGTCCACCAGCACGGCGCCTTCAACTCGCCCGTGTGGTTCAACTGCGGCCTCTTCCACGAGTACGGGATCGAGGGCTCGGGCGGCTCGTGGGCCTTCGACCTCGACGCCGACTCGCGCACGAACGACGTGCTCGAGACGACGAACGCGTACGAGCGCCCGCAGTGCTCGGCGTGCTTCATCCAGAGCGTCAACGACGACCTCATGAGCATCTACGAGCTCATCAAGAGCGAGGCGCGCCTCTTCAAGTACGGCTCCGGCACCGGCTCGAACTTCAGCTCCATCCGCGGCAAGCAGGAGAAGCTCTCCGGCGGCGGCACGTCGAGCGGCCTCATGAGCTTCCTCGAGGTGTTCGACCGCGCGGCCGGCGCGACCAAGTCGGGCGGCACCACGCGCCGCGCGGCCAAGATGGTCTGCCTCGACATGGACCACCCCGAGATCGTCGATTTCATCAACTGGAAGGTCCGCGAAGAGAAGAAGGCCCACGCCCTCATCTCCGCCGGATACTCCAGTGATTTCAACGGTGAAGCGTACCACACCATCTCGGGCCAGAACTCGAACAACTCGATCCGCGTGACCGACGAGTTCATGAAGGCGGCCCTCGCCGGCGGCACCTGGCAGACGATCATGCGCACCACGGGCGAGGTCTGCGAGACGCTCGACGCGAAGGACGTGTGGCGCCAGGTGGCCGAGGCCGCGTGGGGCTGCGCCGACCCGGGCGTGCAGTACGACAGCACCATCAACCGGTGGCACACCTGCCCGAACAGCGGGAAAATCCGCGGCTCGAACCCGTGCTCCGAGTACATGTTCTTGGACGACACGGCCTGCAACCTCGCGAGCATCAACCTCACGAAGTTCCTCCACTCGGACGCCGCGAACGGCGAGTGGTTCGACGTCGACGGCTTCCGCCACGCCTGCCGCACCTTCTTCGTCGCGCAGGAGATCCTGGTCGATCTCTCGTCGTATCCGACGAAGGAGATCGCCAAGAACAGCCACGACTACCGCCCGCTCGGGCTCGGCTACGCGAACCTCGGCTCGATGCTCATGCAGATGGGCGTGCCGTACGACTCGGACGAGGGCCGCGCGATCTCGGCCGCCATCACGGCGATCATGTGCGGGCAGGCGTACGCCACGTCGGCCGCCATGGCCGAGACGAAGGGGCCGTTCAACGGCTTCGCCAAGAACCGTGAGCCCATGCTCCGCGTGATGGGCATGCACCGCGACGCGGCCTACCAGATCCACCGCGAGCACTGCCCGACGTCGCTCTACCGCGCGGCGTGCGAGGACTGGGACCAGGCCCTCGCGCTCGGCGAGAAGCACGGCTACCGCAACGCGCAGGCCACCGTGCTCGCGCCCACGGGCACGATCGGCCTCCTCATGGACTGCGACACCACCGGCGTCGAGCCCGACTTCGCCCTCGTGAAGTTCAAGAAGCTCGCCGGCGGCGGCTACTTCAAGATCGTCAACCAATCGGTCCCGGCCGCCCTCCGCAAGCTCGGGTACTCCGAGGCCGAGACGCAAGAGATCGTGGCCTTCGTCTCGGGCACCAACACGCTGCTCGGCGCCCCGCACGTGAACCGCCGCACCCTCAAGGAGCGCGGCCTCACCGACGCCGACCTCGCGAAGGCCGAGACCGCCCTCCCCGGCGTGTTCGACCTCGAGTTCGCCTTCGGCCCGTGGGTCCTCGGCGAGGAGACGTACGACCGCCTCGGGATCAGCAAGGATCAGCGCGGCAAGAAGCCCTTCCTCGAGCAGCTCGGCTTCACGAAGAGCCAGATCGAAGAGGCGAGCGACGAGATCATCGGTCGGATGACGATCGAGGGCGCGCCGTACCTGAAGCCCGCCCACTACCCGGTGTTCGACTGCGCGAACCGCTGCGGCAAGTCGGGCGAGCGGTACCTCGAGCCCATGTCGCACGTGAAGATGATGGCGGCGGTGCAGCCGTTCCTCTCCGGTGCCATCTCGAAGACCGTGAACCTCCCGAACGACGCGTCGGTCGAAGAGGTCGCGAAGGTCTACGAAGAGGGCTGGCGCCTCGGGCTCAAGGCCGTCGCGCTCTACCGCGACGGGTGCAAGGCGTCGCAGCCGCTCTCGACGTCGAGCAAGAACAAAGAGGACGACGCCGCGAAGGCCAAGGCCGACACGAAGGCCGCCGCCCAAGAGACGCTCACCCCCATCCCGCGCACGTCCGCGCCGCAAGACGCGACCCAGCTCGCGCTCCCGATGAAGGGCCGCCCCGAGGGCCTCCGCGTCCGCCTCCCCAAGAAGCGTGTAGGCTTCACGCAAGAGGCGCGCGTCGGTGGGCACAAGATCTTCCTCCGCACCGGCCAGTACGAGGACGGGACGCTCGGAGAAATCTTCATCGACATGCACAAGGAGGGCGCCGCGTTCCGCTCCCTCATGAACTGCTTCGCCATGAGCGTGTCGATCGGCCTGCAGTACGGCGTGCCGCTCGAGACGTACGTGAACCAGTTTACGTTCACGCGCTTCGAGCCGCAGGGGCAGGTCGAGGGTCACCCCTACGTGAAGCTCTCCACGAGCATCGTCGACTACCTCTTCCGCGTGCTCGGCGTCGAGTACCTCGGTCGGTACGACCTCGCGCACGTGAAGCCCGAGGGCGAAGCGCAGCACGTCGGCTTCGTCGGCGGTGGGGCCTCCGAGGATCCCGAGACGGAGAGCCTCTCGAGCACGCGCCTGTCGATCGGGCGGAGCGCGATGATGTCCGAGTCGCTCGAGCAGAAGATGCCCGGGCGCCACGAGGAAGCGCAGGCGGCCTCCCCGCTCGACGCGCAGCTCGACGCGATGATGGGCGACGCACCCGTGTGCGACGTGTGCGGTCACATCACCGTGCGAAACGGTGCATGTTACAAGTGCCTCAACTGCGGCAACTCGATGGGCTGCTCCTGAGGTCGAAGGCTCGATAGACACAAGAGCCCGAGAGGCCCTTCGCTTCGCGCGAGGGGCCTCTTCGTTTTTGTTCGCGACGCACGTGGGATCGCATGGGCTCCGCGCGCGCAGCCGACCGCGCGCCGCCACGAGCTCGGCAGATATCCCCCCCAAAAATCCTTTGGTTTCAGCAGCTTAGAGCACGAGCCCGCGGACCCGTGGTCGCCGATCAGGTGCCGCCGTCGCCACCGGTGGGGCAGTTGTACGTGCCGACCACGGTCTTCGTCTGCGCGTTGTAGTAGCGCCCCGTCGTGAAGTACGAGGGCGCGCCACCCGTGGTCGCCGCCTTCTGGACGCACCACACCTCGATGTCGGCCGGAGACTCTCCGGCTTCGTCGAACTCGAGGGGGCTCGACGCTCCGTTCAGGTCGAACTCGGAGCCCGAGGCGAGGAGCGGCTTGCCGACGTCGATCCCGTTGGGGCCGACGTCGACCGCGGTCTTGCCCGTCTTCGTGATGCGGCGGATGCCCGCCACGATGCCCTGCCCGGAGATCGGGGCGTCGGGCGCCACCGTGCCGAGGCCCCAGAGGATGAGGTACGCCGCGTCGTACGCGCCCGCGGTGCCGAACGTGGTGGCGCCCGAGCCAGCCTGCGCGAAGCGGCTCGTGTAGCGAATGGCGAACGTGTCCGTGATCGCGTTGGGCCTGCCCGGCGCAGTGCCTCGGACGCGTGTGCGGAGCTGCGTCGACGGCGCGGCGTTCTCGTCGGCCTTGATGAGATCGATGAGCTTGTCGGCCTTGAGACCGTCGCTGACGATGTACGTCGGCCGTGGCTTCGCGCCGGGCCACTGCGCCTCGATGGGCTTCACGAGACCATCGACGGTCTCGTTCGTGCCGGCGATGACGATGATCCCGGGCTCGAACTGCAGCGCTTGTTGAACGAGAGGCGAGAAGTCGAACGCCGCGTCGGCCTTGTACTCGAGCCCCTTGTAGGCCGTGTTGCTCGGATCGCTGATCTTTTTGCCGGCGTACGTGAGCTTGTCGACGAGCTGATCGCGGAGGCCCTGGCCGTAGCTGTCGCCCTTCGAGAACACGAGGAGCTTCTTGCCCGCAGGGGGCGCCGCCTCGGCCTCGTTGATGAGCTGGATGAGCGGGATCGCCTGGAGGGCGTCGCTCGGGGCCGTGCGGAAAAAGAGGCCCATTTTGTCGGGGTTCGACGTGAGCGCGGGCGATGTGGCGCTCGGCGCGATGAGGACCGCGCCCTTCGCCGTGACCTCTTTGAGGGCCGCGGTGGTCGTGCCGCTGTTGCCTCCGCCGATGACCGCGGGCACGCCCACGCTCGACACGAGGTGTCGGGCCGAGCGCACGACGGCCGGATCGGCGCCGCCGGCCGGGGGCGTGACGTCGATGTCGTTGCAGGAGAGCACCGCGATGGGACGCGTTCGACCGCCGATCGGGATGGGACGCGCCGCGAACTCTTGCAGGGCGAGCTCGAAGGCGTTCACCCGCGCCTCACCTTTCGGCTGGTTCGCGCCGAGGAGCGACGTGAGCGAGCCCAACACGATCGTGTCGTCGTTCTCGACGGCGCGGCGATCGGTGAGCAGCTCACCCTGCGCCGTGACGGAGAGCACACGGGAACAATCCTCGTTCGTGAGGCGCACGCAAACCTTCGTATCTTTTCGACAAATCGCGGGCACCCCGCCCTCGCGGTCGATGCACTCTTTGTTCGTCGTGCAGGCCCCGCCGCCGCCGTCGGTCGTCGGGGTCGCGCAGACCTTCTCGGGGGTGCATTTCGACTGGGCGCCGAACCCGGCGCAGTCGCCGTCGGTCGCGCATTGCGTGTCACCGCGGGTGACGATGAGCGAACAGGCCCAGAGCCCGCTCGCGGCGAGGACCCCAGCGAGGAGAATCCCACTTCGAATCTTCGAGGTCATGAAAAGCAAAGCCTCCGGGAAGAGCTCAAAACGTCCCGATGACGTGACCGCCGCCGATCGACGGGACGAACCGCACGCCGGCGCGCGCCGAGGACTCGGGCTTCTTGGGTCCGCCGGTGAGCGTGCGGATGGTGAGGTACGTGGACACACCGGCCGCGACGACGGTCGCGCCGAGGAAGACGTCGGTCACGAGGGCGAACGTGCCGACCGATCCGTCGAGGGACCGGAGCTCCGCGGCGCTCGCGTTGGGCTTCGCCTTCTCGGCGGCGAGATCGCTCTCTTTCCCCGTGGTGACGATGCCCATGACGACGGTGGTCGCCGCGAGCGCGCCCGTGACCGCGAACCCGATTCCCGGCGCCACCCACGAGGGCTCCTCGTCCCCCGCTCCGGCCTTCGGAGGCGGGGGGGTGTCGACGGCCTTGAGCTTCACCTCGACGGTTCGGACGTCGCCCCCGGCGACCTCGACGCTCTCCGTCGCGCGCTCGAAGCCCGCCTGGGTTACCTCGATGCGATGGGCCCCCGGGTTGAGCTTGATGCCCTCTCCGCTCTTGCCGACGACGTCCCCGTCGACCGTGATCTTCGCGGAGGTTGGGGTGACGTTCACCGTGACCACGGCGACCCGCCCCTTCAGCTTGGCGATCTCTCCGACCACCTCGGCGCGGCGGTCCTCCTTGAGCTGCGTGCCGCCGTCGACCAAGAACTTCTCGAAGGCGGCGAGGGCGCCGACGTAGTTCGTGAGCTGGTACTCGCTCTGGGCGATGTTGTAGAGGATGCGGTAGTCGTGGTTGCTCGCCTCGTAGGCGCGCTTGAACTCGACGAGCGCGGCGCGGTAGTCGGCCTCCTTGTACGACTCGACCCCGCGCTTGAAGAGCGCGTTCACTTGATCGGACGTCTCGGCGTGCGCGAGCCCGGGTGCGACACACGAGAGCCAAGCCAGCGCCACGAGCGAGGGGCCACCCACCCGAGCGACCGACGATAACCACTTCATTTCAAGACCTCGATGATGGGACGATCGGGACGCTTGGGCGTCGACGCGGGAGGCGGCTGCGGCGGGGGTTGCGGCGGCGTCGACGGAGCGGGCTGAGCCGCGACCGGCGGAGGCGGGGCCGCCGGTTTCCCGCCATGCGCGTTCGGCTTGAAGGTCGACGTAGGGGGAGGTGTGTGAGAGGGGGACGATGCGGCGGCCACGTGCGCCCCGTCCGCCTCGAGCGTGATCGTGACCCGCTGGTCCTTGTCGAGCTTCACGGTCTCGACGTGGTCCTTGAAACCGGCGGCGCGGACCTTGAGCGTGTGGGGGGCCTCGTCGCGTGGGGCGCGGACCTCGTCGCCGACCGAAATCTCACGGCCGTCGAGGAAGGCCGTGGCCTTCTCCGTTCCGGAGGAGACGACGACCTCGAGCCGCACCGTCGCCGTGCCGGGCACCTCGGACGAGGCCGACGGTTTAGCCGCCGCGCCGTCGTTCTTGGGACGGAAGACGAACACCCCCGCGAGCGCCACGACCGCGAGCGCCACGACCGCCGCGACTCCGACCTTCCAGGCCGACCCCGACGCCGGCGGGGGTGTGAGCGTCGACGGGGCGAACGTTGGCCCCGGGTTCGAGCCCGAGTAGGTGCCCTGCCCGCCCTGGAGCATGGGCGACACGAACGACGCGGAGCCCGAGGGTGTCAGCGTGCCCGGAGAGCTCTCGTGGGGCGAGCCGAACGAGCCGAACGAGGGCTGCGACGGGGTGCCGGAGCTGCTCTGGAGGATGGCGAGCGGAGTGCCGGGCGACGTGCCGGGCCCTGGGAGCTGCGCGAGGGCGCCGGTCGAGGTGAGCCCGAGCATCGCGGGGTACTCGGCGGTGCTCTGGGCCGCGCGCACCTGCCGGATCGCGTCGTCGACGACACGCCGGCGTTTGTCGCGCTCGGAGCCGAAGTGGGCCGTGAGAAGCTCGGCGATCGCGCGCGCGCTCGTCTCGGCGCGCGGGAGGGTGTCGAGGAAGGCCTCGAGCTCGTCGGCGAAGGCGCGAGCCGTGGGGTAGCGCTGGTCCGGATCGGCGGCGGTGGCGCGCGCCACGATCGCGCGGAGGGCCGGCGGGACGGGACGGCCGTCGACCACCTCGGGCAGCTCGGGGATCTCGCGGCGAACGAGCTGCGCGAGCACTTGGACGTCGTTCAAGGCGCCCCACATGCGGCCACCGACGATGGCCTCCCACACGAGGACCCCGACGGGGAAGAGGTCGGCGCGACGGTCCAGAGCCTCGCAGCGCGCCTGCTCCGGCGCCATGTACCCGACCTTGCCCTTGAGGACGCCGGTGCTCGTCTGGTGCGACGAGCCGCGGGCCTTCGCGATGCCGAAGTCGAGGAGCTTCGCGTGGCCGTCGTACGAGACCATCACGTTGTGGGGAGAGACGTCCCGGTGCACGAGGTGGAGCGGGGAGCCGTCGTGGTCGGTGAGCTCGTGGGCGTAGTGGAGCCCCTCGAGCACGTCGCAGACGATGCGAAGGTGAGCTCCGAGCGACAGCGCGCCGTTCTCTTGCAGCCGCTTGCGCACGATGCGGAGGGGCTGACCGTCGACGAAGTCCATCGCGATGAAGAAGTGGCCATCCTGCACGCCGAGCTCGTGGGTCTGGACCACGTTCGGGTGATTCAGGTTCGCGGCGATGCGGGCCTCGTCGCGGAACATCGCGAGGAAGTCCTGATCTTCGGCGAACTCGGGCTTCAGCACCTTGATGACGACGAGCTTGTTGAAGTTGCCCGCCCCATTGACGAGCGCGAGGTACGCGTTCCCCATGCCGCCGCGCGCCACGAGCGCGATCGGGCGGTACTTTCCGAGGGTTCGCGGGAGAGCGGTCGTCGACACGGGCACCTCAGGGGCGCCGCACCCTCCCCTTGAGCGCGCGACGCGAAAACACGACTTCTCTCGAAGGGTACCGATCCCACCGCGCGGTGTCGACCAAATCGACGCCGTCACGGCCCTGTCACGCGCGGGTGCGCCGTCCGACAAAACCCCGTAACCACGGCACTTTTCGACAACCCGAACCCGAACGGCGCCCCGGGGGCTCGAAAGGTCGGGGGGCTTTGGGTAGGCTCGCGCCATGTTCCGCCCGGGCGGCCCCACCCTCCGCGAGCTCGTCGATCAGGCCCTGAGCGAGACGACCGCCGGCTACGACAAGCTCGCACCGAAGTTCGACAAGACCCCGTTTCGCACGCCTGACATCGTGACACGGGTGATGGCCGAGCGGGCCGCGGGGCGAGGCGTGCGCGCGGCCCTCGACGTGTGCACGGGCACCGGCGCCGCGATGCTCGCGCTCCGGCCGTTCGTGCACGAGCGCCTCGTCGGTCTGGACCTGTCGGCGGGCATGCTGGAGGTCGCCCGAGCGTCCCTCGCGAGCGCCCCGGGCCCGGCCACGGTCGAGCTCGTGCAAGGGGACGCCCTCGACTTGCCGAGCGCGTTCGACGGCGCGTTCGACCTCGTGACGTGCACGGGGGCGTTCGGGCACATCGAGACACGGGACGAGCACCGGCTCCTCGTCGGGCTGCGACGCGCCCTCGTCCCCGGGGGCCGCTTCGTCTTCGTGACGAGCCCGATGCCCTCCCCGACGGGCGCCTGGTTCTGGGTCGCGCACGGCTTCAACGCGGTCATGCACGCGCGAAACGCCCTATTTTCGCCCAAGTTCGTGATGTACTACCTCACGTTCTTGTGGCCCGAGGTCCGAAAGCGGCTCGAACAAGCGGGCTTCACCGTCGAGGCGAAGCACGGCCTCTTCCCCGGCGAAGCGTCGCGCCTCGTGTACGTCGAGGCGACGCGGCGGGAGTGACGACGAGCGGGCGCGCGCCGTCCTCGGTCACTCGTCCGGATCGTCGCGGCCGAGCCCGAGCCTCGCGAGCGTTCGCTGCAGGAATCGCCGCGATACGCCCGCGCGCTCGGCCGCGCGAGTGACGTTGCCCCCTGTCGACTCGAGCATCGCGCGCACGTAGATGCTCTCGAAGGCTTCGGTCCACTTCTCGCGGGCCTCTTTGAGCGGGAGGCCGAGCGGCACGAGCGACTCGAGGCCGTCGGGGAGGATCGGGGGCTCCGGGGTCGCGCGGGACACGGGCGCGGTCTCGTCCGAGAGCTGACCCAAGGCCACGGCGCGCTCGACGTAGTTCCGGAGCTCGCGCACGTTGCCGGGCCACGACCGGTTCTCGAGCTGCCGCAGGGCGTCGGACGAGAGCCGCGTGCCCTTCGGGGCGATCTTTCGGAAGAACCTGTCCGCGAGCAGGGCCACGTCGCCGCGGCGCGCGCGGAGGGGAGGCAGCGTCACCTCGACGACGGCGAGGCGATAGTAGAGATCCTCGCGAAACGTCCCTTCGTTGACCGACCGCGCGAGGGTCCGATGGGTGGCGGCGACGATGCGGACGTCGATGGGCGTCTGAGTCGACGCGCCGACGCGGCGAATGGCGCGCGACTCGATGGCGCGGAGGAGCTTCGGCTGCATCGAGAGCGGCATCTCGCCGATCTCGTCGAGGAAGAGGGTGCCGCCGTGGGCCTCCTCGAACGCGCCCTTGCGGCTCTGCACGGCCCCCGTGAACGCGCCGCGCACGTGGCCGAAGAGCTCGCTCTCGATGAGGTTCTCGGGGATGGCGCCGCAGTCGACCGGGACGAACGGCCCGCGGGCGCGAGGCGAGGCGGCGTGGAGCGAGCGCGCGACCACGTCCTTGCCGGTGCCGGTCTCGCCGGTGACGAGCACCGTGGCGTCGGTCGGGGCGACGCGCTCGAGCATGGCGTAGACCTGGCGCATCGAGAGGCTCGAGCCCACGAGCTCACCGAACGAGTCGCGCGAGGAGAGCGGCACGGCGCGCGCGTGGCCCTCGGTCTCGACGCGGAAGGCCGACTCGCCGACGCGCACGACGGCCCCCGGAAGGAGATCGACGTCGCGCACCCGGAGCTCGCCGACGTACGTGCCGTTCGTCGAGCCGAGGTCGCGCAGAACGAGGTGCGATTCGCCGACCTCGAGCGCGCAGTGCATGCGGGAGACGAGGCGATCGACGAGGCGGAGCGTGCACGCCTCCGACGAGCCGATGGTGGCGCGCGGACCGTCGACGCGGACCTTCGCTCCGCGGGATGGACCGTCGAGCACGACGAGCTCGACGGCGAGCTGCGTGAGCGCGGGAAGCTCGGAAGAAATGCGGCGGGTTTCGTCGTCGAAGGTCATGAGGGGTCAGTGCGCGTACGGGTTGGGAGGCGGGCCCTTCGGGGGCGTGGTCGTGGCCGAAGGGCGCAGCACCGGCACCTTCGGCTTCTCGCCAGACGGTCGCGGCGCCGCCGACGGGGCCTGGGGGGCTGCGGACGACGAGGGCACGGCACCGACGCTGGGCGCGCTGGGCGAAGCGGACGACGACGAGACGGAGACCGGCGGCGCTCCCGACGAGGCGACGGTGGACGGGTCCGTCCCGGGGAGAGGCGTCGACCTTCGTGTGACGGTCACTCCCCCGACGACGGCCGCGACGACAACGAGCGGCACACCGACGACGAGCCCCCAGAACCCGGCCCCGCGAGGGCGCGGAATCGAGGCGCGATCGAGCGCGGAGAGAGAGAGCTCGTTCGTGCCTCCGAGCGAGGGCTGCGACGCGGCGTTCGCGACCTCGGTCGCGGGCACGTGCGCGGGATCGCGACGCGTCGCGGACGCGGGAGCGTCGTCCCGAAGGGTTTGCCCGAGATCGACGGGATCGCGCACCGTCGGGGGCGACACCGAGACGGGCGCGACGAGCACGGGGTCGCGCACGGGCGTGAGGCGCGCCCCCTCGAAGAGGCTCGCCACCGAGGGCTCATGAGCGAGCTTTTCCCGAATTGTTTCGCGACGTTGAGAAAGCTCACCGCCGAAGAGCTCCAGGACGACAGCGGACACGTCGCGGGGGCTCCCGACGATGCCGGCCGACCGCGCGGCCGACTCGAGCGCCGCCGACATCGCCGCCGCGGACGCGAACCTGTGGGAGGGGTCCTTGGCGAGCGCGCCCTCGAGGACCGCGTCGATAGGGGCGGCCTCGGGCACGAGCGCCCCCACCTTGCCCGGCGTGAGGCCGAGCACGTTCTGGAGGGTGTCCGCGTCGTGGGCCCCCCGAAAGAGACGACGCCCCGTGAGCGACTCCCACAGCACGACGCCCATGGCGAAGACGTCGAGGCGGCGGTCGATCGACTCGTTCCGGAGGTACTCCGGGGACATGTACGCGATCTTGCCCTTGAGCTGGCCCGTGGTGGTCGAGTGGTCTTTCTTCCGAAACTTGGCCACGCCGAAGTCGACGACCCGTGCGATCCCATCGGTTCCGACGAGCACGTTCTGAGGCGAGACGTCACGGTGCACGAGGCCTACCGGGCGCCCGCGATCGTCGTGAAGCTCGTGGGCCGCGTGGAGACCGGCGAGCGCGTCGAGGCAGATACGCACGGCACACCCGGGAGGGAGGCGCCCGCCCTTCGACTGGAGGCGCCCGAGGATCTCGGAGAGCGACGCGCCCTCGACGTAGTCCATGACGAGCGAGACCTCGTCTCCGGCGACCTCGACGTCGCGCACGTCGACGACGTTCGCGTGGTGGATCGACGACGCGAGCGCCGCCTCGGCGAGCAACTCGGCGCGGTGCTCCGCAGTCTCGACGAGGTGGGGGTGAGGCTTCTTGATCGCGACGAGCTGGCGAAACCCGAGCCCCCCGCGCACAGTCCCCACCCACACCGACGCCATCCCCCCGGACGCGAGCTTGAGCAGCGTCGCGTAGCGAGACGGGCGAGAGGGAGGCGGCGCCGCGGCCGGGGTCATCATGCCCAGGATATCAGAAGGCGCCGGAGAGGCGGATTCCTCCCTGCCCGGGCCCTCCGGTCGGCGCGAGCGTGATGGCCTTGCCGCTCTCGGGGCCACCCCAGTCGACGAGCGTGAACGCGACGACCGCCGTGACGACGGCGAGGCCCCCCGTGACCCCGAGCATCACGTTGGTGCGCGTCTCGGCGGACTTCCCCGACGACGCGAGCGAGGTGCACTCGGTCGATACGACGGAGGCGCAGCCCAACGAGACGAAGTCGCCGTGTTTCCCCGAGACGTCCACGGCGCTCGCGATGGCCACGGCGCCCGCGACGACCGTGAGCCCGCCGCCGATGGCGACGACCACGCGAGGGAGAGGCTTCCGCGACGGCTCCGCGCTCGGCGGGGCGGGCGCCGGAGCCGCCTTCGACGCAGGCGCCGACACCGCGCCCGCGGGAGGTGGGGGGGTGGATGTGGGAGGGAGTGCGGCAGTCGGGGCCGGTGCGGCAGCGGGGGTGGGAGCCGCGGGCTCGGCAGGCTTCGGCACCACCGGAGGCAACCCCGCGGCGGCCGATAGGTGGACCTCGACGAGCTCGTCGCCGGCGACGGTCACGCGGGAGCTCTCCTCGGTCGCCCCCGAGCGCAAGCGGACCTGGTGGTCGCCTATGCGCACGATCCGAGGCTTCCCGGGGACGAGCGGCGCCCCGTCGACGGTGCCATCGCAGGAGCGGCCCTCTCCGCAGTGGAGCACGACGCGCCCGACCCGCTTCGAGAAGGCGCGCTTCGCCTTCTCGACGCTCGCCGACAGCTCCGGTGGCGAAGGCGCTCGGCTCGCCCGCTCGACCAGCTCCGACCCGAGCACGGGATCGTCGGCCTCGATGGCCGCGTCGAGCGCGGCGCGGAGCGCGACGGGGCTCGGCGCGAGCTCGTCGGCGAGGGCGAACTCCCGCGCGGCCGTCGCCGCGTCGTGCTTCGCGTAGGCCTTGACGCCGCGATCGTACGCGCGTCGCGCGCCGTCCCGATCGACGTCGGCCCACGAGGTCGACGCCAGAAGGGCCGTGGCAGTGAAAAAACCGAAGAGAAGCGAGCTGCGCATCGAAAGCCCAGCCATCGTAGGGCAGTTTTCGGGGGTCCGTGCGCCCCTTTCCTCCCCGCAGCGCGATTCGTAGGGAGCGCTCACCTGCGAAACCGTGCTGCGGTGCGCTATGGTCACGCGGTGCCGGACGAAAGTCGCCGCATCGGACGTTTTCTTCGCGTGAGGCGCCGCTTCTGTCTTCCGCTCGTGCTCGTCGCCGCGTGCTCGTTGAAGGCGGCCGCACCTCCGCCGCCACGCGACGTCCCCGATGCGAACGAGCTCCTCGCCGACACCTCGCCCACCATGTCCGCCGTCGTCGACGGCGCGCCCTTCGAGTCCGACGGCGGGCCCCCGGACGCCTCCTTGGTGAAGGGCGCCCTCACCCCCGACGGCGGGGACGCGTACGAGCCACCGCTCCACAAAACCTCGGCCAAAGAGCTGCTCGCGCTCTTCACGATTCGCCCGCTCACCCAGAAAGAGACCGCGCGGATCTTGCCGGAGCCCTTCCTCGCGCAGATCGTCGGCGTGGGCACCCCCGCCAAGATTCACCAAGGGAACCCGACGATCTCCACCCATGACGTCTCTCGCAGGGCGTGCCTCGCGGGGCTCGAGGGGACGGTGCTCCAGACGAGCGAGCAACGCGCGCGCTGCGGGCACGACAACATGGTGCCCGTGCACTTGCGCGGAAAAGACCCTTACTTCTGCATCGACATCTTCGAGTTCCCGAACCGGCCGTGCGAGCTCCCGTTCGTGTGGGCATCCCCCACGTACGCGAAGAAGCTCTGCGAGCTTCAAGGCAAGCGCCTCTGCTCGCAGATCGAGTGGCAGCTCGCGTGCCGGGCCGATCCGAACGACGGGCCCGACACGGTGTACGCGTACGGCGACACGCTCGACCTCGACGCGTGCCACACGAAGAAGCGTCACCGGCAGGTCGCCGAGAAGCCGTGCACGACGACCGACGCCCCGACCACCTACCGCACGTGCCCGACCGACACGGAGCCGTCGGGCTCGTTCCCGAAGTGCCGCTCGCGCTACGGCGTCTACGACCTCCACGGCAACGTGGCCGAGATCATGATGCGCCGGGACGGCGACGGCACCGTCAAGAGCCAGCTCAAAGGGAGCGCGTGGTTCTACGACGAGGTCGCTCGCGAAGTGTCCGGGCCACCTCTCCACCCAGGCTCGCAGGGCGCGTACCCCGACCACTGCAACTTCGATCCGAGGTGGCACGTGGAGCCCATCGAGAACGCGTGGCACGTGAACTACCACCTCGGATTCCGGTGCTGCGCGAGCATCCCGTAGCGGGCTCACACGGGTCAAACGCCTATGTTTTCTTTGGCTTTTTTACGGACGCCTTCTCGCGCCCGAGCCAACGCATCACGCGCTCGAGCACCTTCTTCGGTTGCGGCACGCCCTTCCACACGTAGAGCGACGCGCGATCGTCGTCGAGCACGCTCTCGCGGACGCGCAGCCGCTCGCTCGCGCAGAAGACGACCCGCTCCGAGAGCCCGGCCTCGACGAGCTCCACGCGCTTCCAGACCGCGTCACGGCTCCAGAAGCCGAGCAGCTCCACGAAGACACGCTCACGCCTTCGCTTCACGACGAGGTCGGGGACGACGACACCGACCCCCGGGAGCGCGAGCAGCTCGGCGCACGGCTCGACCGAGAGCCCCTCGGCCTCGCAGAGCGGCGCGAGGCCCTCGAGGAGCTTTCGCGCCTCGTCGGACAAAACAGTAGCCGACGGGGACGAGGCGCCCGGCCCGAGGCCACCCGACCGGCGGAAGACGAGCCGTGTGCGCTCTTTTCCCCACAGCACCTCGGCCTCGACCTCGTAGGCCTCGAGCGCCTCGAGGGCGGGCAGCAGCATCGCGAACCCGAGGCCGTACTTCGTGACGGACTCGAAGAGGCTGAACGGGCCGTCCACGCGCACCACGAACACCCCCTCCCCGGCGGCCTCGACCTCGAAGAGGAGCTTGTGGAACTTGAGGACGCGCAGAAAGTGACGGACCGCCCCTGCGTCGCGCGAGCGCACCGTGCACACGGCCGAAACGGCGCGCAGCATGACGGCACGCGCCATCTCGGGCTCGAGCGACGCGACGAGCGTGTCGCCGTTCACCGCCGGCCCACGCACCACGCGATCGGCGTCGCGGAGGTCGGCGAAGAGGCCATCCTCGAGGGCCTCGGGAGACACCTCGAGGCGCGCCGCGACCGCGCCGACGACCGCGTCGCGATCGAACGTGTCTCCATCACCGAGCTCGCGACGGCTCTTCGCGGCCTCGACGAAGAGCTCGCGGCGGTAGTCGGGCGCGAAGGACGCGTCCCCTTGGGAGATCTCGCAGGCGTCGAGCACGAGCTTCTGGAGGCCGTTCTGGAGGCGACGGTCGAGGGACTCGTCAACGAGCGCGGAGAACGCCGCGGTGAGGCTCTCGCGGCTGCTCCCCGTGTGGGCGTGAGCCTCCCGCACGAGGGCGTGGGCGAGCGTCGTCGCCCGCGCGAGCTCGTCGTCGGTGAGCTTCCGCAGGCGGAGCTCCCCCTTCTGGCGGCGCGCGAGCACGTGCTCAGCGGTAAGCACTGTGCTCCCTCCTGCGGTCGCTCGTGTAGGTCTCGCCCGTGTCGGCGGTGACGAGCTCGTAGAGGCACGCCCGCTTTCCCTCGCCTTTGCGGAGCACCCGCCCGAGGCGCTGCACGTGCTCGCGCACGGACCCCGAGCCGGAGAGCACGATGGCCACGTTCGCCTCGGGCACGTCGACCCCCTCGTTCAGCACGCGAGACGTCGCGATGACGCCGTAGCGCCCTTCGCGCAGACCCGAGAGGATCTCGGTGCGCTCTTTCACCTTCGTCTGGTGCGTGATGACAGGCACCAAGAACCGGCGCGAGAGACCGTAGGCCGTCGCGTTGTCTTGCGTGAAGAGCAGGACCCGATCACGCCGGTGCACGTGGAGGAGGTGCTCGGTGTACTCGAGCTTGCCGCTCGCCGAGAACGCGAGCTCGCGCTGACGGCGGTACGCGGCCATCGCCCTTCGCCCGTCGGGCGAACGCGCCGACAGCATGACGAACTCGGCGAAGCCGCGCGGATGGCTCATCCGAATATGGTTCATCGCAATGAAATCTTTGTAGATTTTCCGTGCACCCTGGTACTCGGCGCGCTCCTCGGGGGTGAGGTCGACGAGCACCTGCTCCGTCTCGTAGGTGGCGAGGTAGTCGCCCGCGAGCTCGACGATGTCCCGGCGGTAGACACACGGGCCGACGAGCTCGTCGAGCATCGCGTCGCGGCCGTCGGTGCGCTCGGGCGTGGCGGTGAGCCCGAGGCGGAAAGGAGCGAGGCACTGGCGCGCCGCGAGCGCGTACGCGGGGCTCGGGAGGTGATGGCACTCGTCGAAGACGATGGTGCCGAAGCGCGCGCCGAGGTGCTCCATGTGGAGGTAGGCCGAGTCGTACGTCGAGACCGTCAGCTCGCGCACGTCGTGCTCGCCCCCGCCGACGACCCCGACCGGCCCGCCGAACGTGGCCGAGAGGAGCCCGTGCCATTGCCGGACGAGGTCGAGCGTGGGGGCGAGCACGAGGGTCGAGCGCTTTTTCTCGGCGATCGCGAGCACGGCGACGTGGGTCTTTCCGGCCCCCGTGGGCAACACCACCACCCCGCGCCCGCCTGCGCGTTTCCACGCGGCGAGGGCCTCGTCTTGGTAGGGGCGCGCCGCGCGATGCACGTGGGGCGTCGCGTCGATCGTGGCGTACCCGCGCGCCTCGTCGGCCACCTCGAGGCCATCACGCCGAAATGCGAGCACGGTGCGCGCGTAGACGCTCGCGGGCGCCCGTAGGCACGCCGTGCGAGAGTCCCATACGAAGCCCTCCGGCGCGTCGGCCTCCGACACCCCGTGGAGCTCGAGCGTCCCCGAGACGAAGCGGAGCGAACGACCTTGGCTCACGTGGCGGGGGTCGCCCCTACGGGCATTCTTGCCCGAGCTGTGCCCGGGACACGCCGCAGAAAAGGAACCCACCGCCCACGGCGCGGGTGACGAGCACGATCGTGTCGGCGCGCGTCGTCGCGTCGATCGTGGGGAGCACGCGCATGACCGCGTCGGCGTTGACCTGGCTCGCGACGTAGACGTGCATGACCTGCTTGACCCACTTGTCGGCCGGGGTGACTCGCGCCGTCGAGCCACGAATGCTCTCGAGCTTGCGCTCGAGGGACGCTTTGACCTCCGCGTCGGTGGGCTGGGGCTGGTTCGACGGCTTGTAGACGCGGATCGGGTTCACGCCGACCTTCTTGCCGTCGATCTCGATCAAGAGGTCGGTGATCGTCGTGGGACCGCCGTCTTGGACGGGCTCGTAGAGGATCTCCTTCTCCGTCTTGAGGAGCTTGGCGCCCTCGCACGCGTGGAGGATCTCGAAGCTCATGACCTCGGACTCGATCGAGCTTCCACCGGCGTTCGGGGTGTCGAGGATGCGGTCGCCGCCGTCGGACAAGAAGGCCTTGTCGAAGGTCTCCCCCGCGACGAACGTCAGCGTGTTCGAGAGCACCGAGGGCGTGGGCTTCGAGATCTCGCCGCGCACCTGGCCGCACGAGCCCGACAGCGAGCCGAGAATGTCCGCCGGCGGGCCCGCGTCCGGTGCGCTCCCGTCCGTGTCGCCCCCGCCGTCGGGCCCCGCTTCGGGCGCCGACGAGCCGGTCCCGGTGGCGGACGCCGACGGAGACGTGACGTCGGCGTCCTGGGTGGTGACGTCCGTGCCGGAGCACGCGACGACGGGAACGAAGACGACCAACGAAGCGAGGAGGGCCACGAAACGGCGCGAGCTCATCTCGTTCACGCTAGCTCACTTCGCGCGCGCGGTCAGTGGTTCTCGTGCGGGTCGTCCCCTTGCGCGGCGAGCAGGTCGACCATCGCGTCGACGACCCGGAGCATGGCCTCGCGCGACAGCCCCTCGGCGCGGAGACGGCGCGTGAGCGACTCCGCGAGGCGCCGCTCGCGCGCGATGGCCTCTCCCAAGGACGGCTCGAGGCCCGTGCTCGTGGGCTCGTCGACCTCGGCGGGCGCGGGAGGCTCCGGGCGCCCCGGGTCGAAGGAGAGCACAAAATCGCCGATTTGTACAAGATCTCCATGACTTAGCGTAGCCTGGGAGCGCACCGGAATGCCGTTCACGAAGGTGCCGTTCATGCTCGCGAGGTCCCGGAGGACCACGACGCCCCCCGTCACCTGCGCGGTCGCGTGGTGCTTCGAGACCCGCGGGCAGAGGAGCATCACGTCGTTGTCGGGGCTCCGCCCGATCGTGATGAGGCCGCCGTCGCGGAACGTCTCGCGTCGCGACTCGCCGCCTCGTTTCCTTGTGCGCACCGTCACCATGCCGCTCCGAGCCTAGCCGATGGGTCGAATCGGTAGAAGCGTCCCGAGGTCGAGGCCTCGACTCTCCGCTTGACCGGCGCGCCGCGGGAAGCTCCCCTGTAGGCCCCATGGATCCCTACGCGCCGATTTCAGGTATCTCCCTCGAGCTCTACGCCGAGCTCTCCGCCGACGTCTCCGACCACCTCAACGATCCGGGCAAACAAGCCGAGATCGTGGCCCAGAAGGGCATCTCGAAGGAAGCCTGGGACGCCGCGAAGGCGGGCTGGACGGCGCGCATGCAGGACATGTCCCTCATGGGCCAGGTGGCCATGCGCTACATGCCCCTCTATCAAGCGGCGCTCGAGAAGAAGTCCGGGGGCAAGCCCAACGTGACGTTCGAGGACTACGTCGCCATGAGCGGCGCAGCCAAGGCCATGAGCATCGAGGGGATGCTTGCATTCTACAAGATCACGATGAACGACTGGACGCTCATCGCCGGCGACTGGAACACCAAGATCCCCATGGACATGGCCCGGTACGGCATGTTCGGGATGATGGTGGAGCAGGAAGGGGCCCGCATCGCACAGGGAGGCGCGCCGAAGCCCGTCGCCATCCAACGCGGCTCGGCAGGCCCAGGCCCGGCCGCCCAGCCCGCCATGGCTCAACCGAGCATGCCCCAGGGCTACCCCCAACCCGGCATGCCCCAGGGCTACCCCCAACCCGGCATGCCCCAGGGCTACCCGCAGCAGCCCGGGTTCCCCCAGGCGGGGCAGCCGCAGCCACACGCCTTCGGCGCCCAAGCGGCCCATTTCGGCGCGGCGGTCGGCGGGGCCCTCGGCTCGTTCGGCCAGGCGATCGACGCGTTCGCGACGAGCGCGGTGGGCGGCTTCGCGATCGGCACCCCGGTGCTCGTGCTCTGGTCGGACGGGAACCGCTACCCCGCGACGATCACGCAGCTCGGCGGCGGGCAGTACCAGTGCGCGTTCCCGGACGGGCGACAAATCTGGGTGCCGGGCCACGCGGTGAGCCTGCGGAGCTGAGCTCCGGATCGTGGCACGGAGCGGCCCGGCCCCTCGCGGCGTCGGGCCGTTCGTGCGACGTAGGCGCGGGTCACTTCGACTTGGCGAACACCATGAGCCCGACGCGCCCCGCACCTTTCGTCGCCGCCACGTCGACCTTGTAAGGGATCGCGATGGGCGAGATGGGGCAGATGGTCGTGGGGCTCTTCCCGATGACCGCGGGCTGCCCCTTGCCTTTGCCCGCTTCCATCGTGAAAAACGGCGGCAGGAGGAGCTTCACCTCGAGCTCCTGCACGACGCCGGGCACGCCCGCGGCGATGACGGTGTAGCAGGTGTTCGGTTGGAGCGTGTAGACGACGCCCGTGTGCTCGCCGTTCGCGAGGTCGACGCGGAGGATCTGCGCGTCGGGGAGGGCGCCCTTCGGCGCGACCTTGAGGGCGTGCTGGCGAATGGCAACCTCGATCCCCTGATCGATCACGTCGGCCGACGCGCGAGGGACGGGCACGGTGGCCGAGGAAGACGCGCTCGGCGCCGCGGAGGGATCCGTGCTCGCCGACGGAGAGGCGCTCCCCGTCGACGTAGGAACGAGCGACACCGGGCCGCCGCCGTCGACGCACTGCGGGCCCACGCATGGGGGCGGACCGCCGAAATGCTCGGTCTTCCCGCAGGCAGCGAGCACACCCGGGACCCCGGCAGCGAGAACGAGAGACAGGGTCGAGAGCACTCGGGTACGCGACATGGTAGGCCTTCCTCGGACCCGACCGCCGGGCCTTCGGACCGGATACCACACACGGGAGGCTCGGCGTGCGCGGAAGGGCGGCGCGGCGAAGGTTCTCGAAACGTTTTTTTGGTTTTCACGAGGCTCGACGTTCGACGACTCTCCAAGAGTGCCGCGCCTCGACCCCGCTCCCGAGCCCATCACGATCGAGCGGCCTCTCCCCCCCTTTCGCCTCGAAGCGGGCGCGGCGCTCCTCGAGCCTCGGGCGCGCGTGCTCTTCTGGGGCACGGTCGCCGAGCACGACGTCCTTCGCGAAGGCGGCACCCTCGCGGACGATCCCGACCGGCCCATTCTGTGCGTCCTACACACACTGACGGGCGCGCTCGACCCTCGAACGTCGTTTCCGAGGCTCTTCGGGCGAGGGAGGCCGTTCCGCCCGTGGACGTGCCGAATCGTCGCCGTGGGCCTGCTCGGCTCGCACAACGACCCCGCGGGCCCCTCCTCGGGCACCTTCCCGAATCGCACCGAGGACCTTCGCCATCGGCCTTCGCCCCCGGTCTCCCGAGGTGGCTCGCCACACGACGAACGACGCCTCCCTGCCACGGTGACCACGTGGGACCAGGCGCGCGCGGTCACGTTCGCGCTGCACGCGCTCGGCCTCCACCGGGTCCGGCTCGTGCTCGGGGCCTCGTTGGGCGGAATGGTCGCCCTCGCGCTCGCGGCCTACCAGGGCGACGCCATCGAGCGCGCCTGCGCGATCGCGAGCCCGCTCGCGACGTCGGCGTGGACGTTGGCCCACGATCACCTGGTACGCGAGATCTTGCTGTCCGACCCTGATTTTCCCCACGGTGAAGCGACGCGCGCGCTCGCGCGGCAGGTCGCGTTCTTCGGATACCGAGGGCGCCGCGCCCTCGTCGAGCGCCAAGGCCGCGAGACCTCGGGGCCCCGACACGCGGGCGCCGTCGCGTGGAGCCCACGCGCGCCGTACCGCGTCGAGACGTACTTCCGCCACATCGCGGAGGGGCCCCACCCCGACCCACGCGACACGGTCGCGATGCTCGGCGCGATGGACCACCACGACCTCGCCCGAAGGCCACCGTTCTGGCCGGGCCGAGAGGGAGACGCGCCCCTCGATCGCGTGAGCGCACACGTGACCTGCGTAGGCATCTCGAGCGACACGTTCGTCACGAAGGAGGAGGTCGAGGCCGTCGCCCATGCACTCGGTGCGCGCGCGACTTATCGAGAAATCACGAGCGACTTCGGTCACGACGGCTTCCTCGTGGAGGAGGCGCGGGTCGCGGCGATCGCGCGCGAGGCGTTCGGCGACATGCCCACACCGGCCCACCCGAACCGACGTTGACAAAGCTCGGGGTTCGCGGAAGAAGGCGCTCCCTTATGGCGAAGATCGCCTCACCGCGAAAAGCTGACGAGGTCTCGAAGGAGCTCCTCTTTCGGATCGTGTCCGGCCAAATCGCGCCGGGCACCCTGCTCCCCAAAGAAGAAGAGCTCGAGGCCGAGTTCGGCGTCGGGCGGAGCGTCGTGCGAGAGGCCGTGAAGCTCCTCGAGGTCCACAAGCTCGTGCTGCCCGTGCGCCGCCGCGGCACGGTGGTGCTCGACCCCCGCGCGTCGCTCAGCCCCGAGGTCGTCGCCGCGTTCCTCGACCGGCGCACCGGGCCGAGCGCGCACGCGTTCCTCGTGGGCCTGCTCGAGGTGAGGAAGCTGCTCGACGTGGAGATGGCCGGGCTCGCGGCGGCGCGCCGGACCGACGAGGACATCACCGCGCTCCGCAAGGCGACCGAGGCGTTCGCCGCGCGCGCCGCTGCCGGGGAGGACGTGGAGGACACCGTGCTCGCGTTCGGCCTCGTCATCGCGTCGGCCACGAAGAACCCCATCTACACCATGCTCGTGCACTGGAACTCGGCCGCGGTGCGCGAGCTGCGCCCGGTGTTCGCCGGCGTCCGAGCTTCGGCCGGTGCCCACGCGCAAGGCCTCGCGATGGTGGTCGAGGCCATCACGCGGGGGGACGTGAACGAAGCGCGGCAGCTCACGGCGCTCTTCCACGATTGGTCGGGCCCGCAGATCGTCGCGGCCGCGTCGCGCTGAGCCCGCGCGGCTCTCCGCGCGCGCCTCGGGTCGAGAGGGGCCGTGACACGAAGTCGTCGAGCCCGCGCACGTACGGGCGGTTTTGCCCCGAGGGCATGGCCTTTCGACGCGCAAACTGTTTCCCCGAAAGGCCACCTCTTGTAGGGTGACGCGGGAGAGACAAGCGTGCTCTCCCGGAGGCCCGATGCACCGTTCCGCGTTTCGTAGCTCGTTCGTGATCTTTGCCCTGTTCGGCGCGGCGCCGTTGTTGGTCGGCTCGGGCTGCAAGAAGGACCCGCCGCCCGTCGTCGACGCGGCGCCTCCTCCCCCGCCCCCCGTCGAGGACGCGGCCCCGGTCGAGATCGCTCCGATGGACGCCGACGTGCCCGACACGGCCGACGCCGCCGAAGCAGGCAAGAAGTGGGGCCCCGCCGGCAACCCGAACGTCGCGCGGCTCAAGCAGTGCTGCGGGCAGCTCCGCGCCGAGGGAAAGAAGCTCGGCTTGTCGCCCGAGGCCGGCTTCTTCAACGCCGCCGCGGCCCAGTGCGACGGCATCGCGGCCCAGGCCGGAGCGAGCGGCACGGCCCCCGAGCTCGGCCTCCTCCGCACGGCCCTCCAGGGGCGAACCCTCCCTGCTGTCTGCGCCGGATTCTGAAATCCTTTCGGCGACTTAAGAGACACCGGCACCCCTCGGGGCGCCGGTGTTTCGTGTTTCGTGGGCGGACGAATGACGCACGACGCCGCGCTTTCGCCCCTTTCTCCGCGTCGGCGTGCGCCGCTATCGTGACGCCATGCCGACGAAGCTCGAACGCAACGACAAGGTCTGTGTGCTCACCTCGGGCGGCGACGCCCCGGGCATGAACTCGGCGCTCCGCGGCGCCGCGCGCGTGGGAGCCGAGCTCGGCCTCGAGATGGTCGGCGTCGAGGACGGCTACGTCGGTCTGCTCGCGGAGCGTTTCGTCCCGCTCGACATTCGCATGCTCGACGACGCATCGAGGCGAGGCGGCACCGTGCTCGGCACGGCCCGCAGCAAGATCTTCCCGACGCCCGAGGGGCAAAGGCGCGCCCGCGAGGTGCTCGCGAAGAGCGGATTTTCGGCGCTGCTCGTCGTCGGAGGGAACGGCTCGCTCACCGGGGCGCAGACGCTCGAAGGCGTCGAGACCGGACGCGGACCGCTGCGGGTCGCGGGGCTCCCCGCCTCGATCGACAACGATCTCGGCGGCACCTCGATGGCCATCGGCGTGGACACCGCGATGAACACGATCGTCGAGGCGTGCGACCGCATTTGCGACACCGCGACGGCGCACCGAAGGATCTTCCTCGTCGAGGTCATGGGCCGCGACTGCGGCTACCTCGCGATGACGGCGGGCGTGGCCGCGGGCGCCGACACGGTGCTCGTGCGTGAGACCGACAAGAGCGACGCCGAGGTCGTCGATCAGGTGTGCCGAACGATCGAGCGCGCGTACGCCGAGGGGGAGCGGAGGCGACGCGTGCTCATCCTCAAATCCGAAGGCGTGAAGCTCTCGACCCAGGATCTCAAGACCCAGGTCGACGCCCGGCTCGCGACGACCCTCGCCGACGTCGACTCGCGCGTCACGGTGCTCGGCCACGTCGTCCGCGGAGGGACTCCTTCGGCCTTCGATCGCCTGCTCGGCGCGCGGCTCGCCAACGCGGCGGTACGAGGCCTCTACGACGGCCACTCCGGGTTCATGGCGGGTTGGGTCGGGCCCGGCGTGAGGCAAGAGCCCTGCGTCTACGATCCGTACGTCGTGCTCGTGCCCCTCGACGAGATGCTCGCCGAGACGGACAAGCTCCACCGCGGAGAGTCGGCGCTCGCCCTCTGGCGGAAGAAGGTCTACCGCGAGGTGGAGTCGATCCTCGAGCGCTGAGCGAGCGCCGCTGCCGCGAGCGCCTCGGGTACGAACGAGGCGGACGATGCGTCGTCGGCTGTCGGCCCGTCCGAGCGGCGCGCGGCTCAGGCGAAATGATCGTGCCCGACGGCGCCGACACGCCGCAGCTCGGAGCCGTGATCGACGAAGACCCCCTCGCCGGCGCGCACCTCCCCGACGATCGTGAGCCCCGGGGGCACGGGCTCGCGCGGAGAGATCGCGCCGAGGACGACGTAGTCTTCCCCTCCTTGGAGCGCGGCGAGCATCGGCTCGACGCCGAACCGCGCGGCCCCAGAGACGAGCGCCGCGCCTCCGAGCGAGAGCACCTCCGCCGCCCCGAGGACGATGGCCACCCCGCTCGCGGAGGCAAGCCTTCCCGCGTCGATGGCGAGGCCGTCCGACACGTCGACCGCGGCCGAGGCATGCGAGACGGCCGCGGCGAGATCGTAGCGAACGCGCGGCCGACGAAACGCGTCGACCACCTCCCGCAGCCGCGGGTCCTCGGCGAGGCCCCCCTCGAGAGCACGAAGCCCGAGCCCCGCGAGGCCGACGGGCCCCGTGAGAAAGAGCCGATCTCCGGGGCGCGCGCCGCCGCGCTCGACCGCACTCGCGCCGAGGACGCGCCCGAGCACCGTCGTCGTGACGGAGAACGTCGCGCCGCGAGAGAGGTTTCCCCCGACGACCGCCGCCGAGGCCGCCTCCGAGGCTTGGCGCTGGCCCCGCGCGAGCGCGACCACGTCGGCGTCGGTCACGACCGGGTCGAGCGTGAGCGCCGAGAGCACGGCGATCGGGCTCGCCCCCATCGCGACGACGTCGCTCGCGGCCGCAGCGTAGGAGCGAAAGCCTACATCTTCGTACATCAGCCACTCACGCCGAAAATGAACGGCCTCCACGTGTGCATCGACCGTCCACACGAGGTCGCCCGAGGGACGCGCGAGGACGGCGCAGTCGTCGCCGATGCCGAGCCGTACGCTGTCCCCCGCGGGCCCGAGGGCGACGGCGAGCGCGCGGACGAGGTCGGCCTCGGACGTCACAGGAGGCATCGGTTCGGCCTTTCCACGAGGCAGATCCCCGGGCGACAATGCCCACCGCCACGCCCCGGCGGGCGAGAAAGGACGATGTCCGTGCTGAACGAAGGTGACAAGGCTCCCACGTTTTCCCTCCAGGGCGACGACGGCGAGGCGCACGAGGTCTCGAGCGTCGGGAAGACCGTCGTCGTCTACTTCTACCCGAAGGACGACACCCCGGGATGCACCATCGAGGCGAAGGATTTCTCCGCCGACGACGCCCGCGCGCGCCTGGCTCGTGCTGGCGTCGCCGTGTTCGGGATCTCGAAGGACAGCGTCGCGAGCCACGCGAAATTCTGCAAAAAACACGGGCTTCGGGTGCGCTTGCTGTCCGACCCCGACCTCGCCGTGCACACCCTCTTCGGCGCCTACGGGGAGAAGACGATGTACGGCCGCAAGGTGCTCGGCACGATCCGCTCGACCTTCGTCCTCCGGGACGGAAAGGTGCTGCGTGCGTTCCCGAGCGTGAAGGTCCAGGGGCACGTCGAGGCCGTGTTGGCCGTCGTCGAAGGGGGCTCCGCGACTCCTGCGAAGAAGGCCGCTCCCGCGAAGAAGACCGCGACGCCGAAGCCCGCAAAGGCAAAGACAGCGACACCGAAGCCCGCGAAAAAGACCTCCGCTCCCAAAACGGCGACCAAGAAGGCCTCGACCACGCCGAGGCGGGCGCCGAAGCCGTGACCCCATGACGGTGGCCGTCCCTGTCGTCTGGCTCGACACGGCGAAGGCCACGCCTTCGGAGAACGCGGCGGCGGTCGACGCGTGGGCGCGCTCGCGTGGCCTCCGGCTCACCGGGTTCGCTTCGGACGACAGGCTCGCCCTCCCCTACCCCGAGGCCGTGGTCGCCCGTGTCGAGGCCGAGCTCGATCGCGCCCGCGAGGCGATCGCCGCCCTCGACGGCCCGACGTCCGACGCCGCCTTGGGGCGCGCCGAGGCCGAGCTCTTCGCCCACCCCGAGGTCCCCAGTCGGCCTGGCTCTTGGCGGAGATCCTCCGCGCGCGGGCCGCTCGTTCGAAGACGATCGCGCCCGAGAGCCCGGCGGCCGCCGCGGCAGCCCTCGCCGAGGCCAAACGCCTCGATGGAGGGCGAATGGCTGGCCTCGCCGAGCCACCGGACCCCGAGGGAGACGACCCGACCCCGCTCGTCGACGTCACGGTCGAAGGCGAGGAGGCCGGGGCTCTCCGGATCGACGGGACGCCCTCCGCCCAGGGAAACGCCGGGCTCCATGTACGAGCGGGCCGCCACCACGCCGCGGTCTTCGTCGCCGGGAAGCTCGCGTACGCGACCTGGTTCGTGGCGGCGCCCGGGAGCCACCTGACCGTCCCGCAGATACGTGTACCTTGCAGTCGTTCGGATCTCGCGGCCGTGAGGCTCGAGGGCTCCCGGCTCTCCGCCGAGCGCGTCCGCTGCGACGACTGGGTCGCGGCGAGGCGAGGCGCAAGCTCGCTCTTCGTCGCGCGCTGCCACCGCGACGGCTGCGGCCCCCTCGCCGAGTGGAGAGTGCTCGCGCCCACGGCGCCGCTGGTCCCGCGGTACGAGGACCGCCGCGTCCCCGCCTGGGCCACGTGGGGGGCGATCGGCGCCGTGACGTTGGTCGTCGCCACGGTCGTGCTCGTCGGCTCGGGGGCGCTCGAGAGCCCACCCGAGTCGACGCGGTTTTCCTACGGGGGAGTCGTCGCGAGGTAAAAAAAAGTCGACCCCTCGGGAAGGTTCGCGCGCCGCCGTGTGTCGTTCGAGCGAGCCCACGGAAGGTCCTCCTCCCAAAAGGTGGGCTCGCCCCCAACGCCCCGCGTCGCCGAACGAAAGGAGCCTCAAGGCACGCCACTTCGACCATCCGATTCTCCTCCCTCGGGGTGCCGCGCGAAAACGTGGGCACCCCGCTCCTATTTCGGGGCGCCGCGCGGAAGGCGAAGGGCCGGCACGTAAACATGCGCCGCGCGGCCGTTTCGCCGGTTGCGGAGCCCATCGCCCGTCGCTACCGTTTACGGGGACGAAATCGACCGCGCCCTTCGTACGTACGAGGGAGACCCCGACGACGCGCGTTCCCCCAAGCCCCGAAGCCGCCCGAGAAGGATTCACCCATGGCGCATGCCCCCGAGCTCGACTTCCACTCGTTCGTCAACCGTATGAAAGGAGAGCGCGTAGGCGGAGGCCCCGAGAGCACCGGGCACGACTACAGCTACATCCTCGACCGTCAGACGCGCGCCGCGTTCGAGAAGGCGCGCCCCGTCGAGCTCGCGGTCGCCGCCAGCGTGCGCATGTCGAAGCAGCTCATCCGAAGCCAGCTCCTCGGCAACTCGGTCAAGGTCAGCGATCGGCAATTTCCACGCATCCACCGCATCACCCAGCAGTGCGCCGACACGCTGCACATCCCCGCCCCCACCGTGTACCTCGTGCCGAGCCCGGTGCTGAACGCCGCCACCTACGGCACGAACGAAGACTCGTTCATCATGATCCACTCGGCGCTCGCGTCGAGCTACACGGACGAGGAGCTCCTCACCGTGATCGGCCACGAGTGCGGGCACATCCACAACTCGCACGTCGTCTATCTCACCGCCCTCCACTTCTTGACGCGCATGGCAGGCGCGTTCGTCGCGTGGATCGTGGAGCCCGCGACCATGGCCCTCCGCGCTTGGTCGCGCCGGGCCGAGATCACCTGCGACCGCGCGGGCATGCTCTGCGTGAAGGACGAGAACGTCGCCACGCGAGCCCTCGCCAAGCTCATCGTCGGCTCGAACGACCTCTTCAAAGAGTTCAACATGGACGCCTTCCTCGAGCAGTACGAGGAGGCGAAGGACGGCGCGGGGAAGTTCCTCGAGGCGTTCGCCACGCACCCCTACCTCACGAAGCGGGTGCTCGCCATGCGCACGTTCGCCCAAAGCGAGCTCTACAAAAAAGCCGCGAGCTTGGGCGAAGGCGGCCTGTCCATGCAAGAGGTCGACGAGCGGGTGCTCGCCCTCCTGAAGGGCGACGCCTGAGCCCGAGCCCGAGCTCCCGCAGACGACCACCGAAGACGGGGCGAAGGACGACGCTCGCCCCCGATATGCCAAACCCACCGAGAAGGAACCGCACCGCATGATGCTCGAGGCATTTTTCGAACGAAAAGCCGAAGTCAAGAAGGCCCTCGCCGCGCTCTCGAACGTGGCAGAGCGACTCGGCGCCAAGAGCCTCCACGAGCGCATCGAGCGAGATCTCGTGAAGAAGCTCGACGAGGACCGGTTTCATCTCGTCGTGGTGGGAGAGTTCAACCACGGAAAATCGAGCTTCGTGAACGCGCTGCTCGGCGAGACGGCGCTCGCGGTCGGCGTAACCCCGACGACCGCGGCGATCCATCACTTGAAGTACGCCGAGACGCCCAGCGCCGAGGTCGTCTACGCGTCGGGCAAACGAGAGCCCATCGCCTTCGGGGACGTGCGTAAATTCGCCGTCGGCGGGGGCAGCTCGACCGACGACGTCCACTACGTCGAGCTCGGCTACCCCGCGCCGATCCTCCGCGAGCGCATCTTGCTCGTGGACACCCCCGGAGTGAACGATCTCTCCCTCCAGCGCAGCGACATCACCTACAGCTACATTCCGCGCGCCGACGCCGTCCTCTTCCTGCTCGATGCCGGGCAAATCCTGAAGGAGAGCGAGCGCATCTTCCTTCAGGACAAGCTCCTCAAGGCCTCGCGCGACAAGATCGTCTTCGTCATCACGAAGTGGGACATCCTCTCGGCGGACGAGCAGAAAGAGGCGCTCGAGTACGCGCGTACCCAGCTCGCGAAGCTCGTGAAGGACCCGGTCGTCTTCCCGATCAGCGCGGAGACGTCGCTCGCGGGCAAGCCCGGCGAATCGGGGATGCCCGAGCTGCTCGCGCACCTCACCGCGTTCCTCGCCGAAGAGCGCGGGCGGATCTTGCTCGACAACGCGCTCGGCGAGGGCGTGGGCGTGGGTGCCCTCCTCGGCAAAGGCGTCGACGCGAAGCGCCGCGCCGCGACCATGAAGACCGAGGAGATCCAGCGGCGGATCGCGATGCTCGAGCAAGACCTCGCCGGCAAGGCAGGGAACATCGAGCAGCGTCGCATCAAGATCCGCGAAGAGGTCTCGGGCATCAAGGTCGGCGCTCGGAAGGACCTCGACCGCTTCGTCGAAGAGACGATCCGCCAGCTCCCGAACGTCATCGACGCCGCGAAGCAGGAGGACCTCAAGCAGTACTTGCCCGCGTTCCTCGAGGACACGTTCCGCAAGTGGGCCGAGGCCGAGGCCAAGGAGATCGGGCAGAAGCTCGAGGACCTCGCCGAGCGCACCATCGCGCTCGTCCGCGAGGACGCGACCGAGACCACGCGAAAGGTCGCCGAGACGCTCGGAGGCGACGTGAAGCGGCTCGACGTGCAGGTCGACACATTCCGCTACGATGCCGGAATCGCTGCACTTTTTGCCGTCGGCCTCGGGGTCATGTTCGTGAACGTGCTCGTCGGTGGGCTCCTCACGCTCGCGGCCCCGGTGCTCGCGCTCGTGCTCCGCGATCGCATCGACGCCGAGTACAAGCAGCGCGCGAAGGAGCTCGCTCCCGACGTGGTCCGCCAGGCCGCCGAGAAGGCCGCGCCGAAGCTCGACGAGATGATCGACGACTTCGCCAACCGCCTCGACGCGTGGGTCGTGAACGCCGGAGAGGAGCTCCACCGCGAGGTCCTCGAGGTGCTCACGTCGGCGCGGACCCAGCGCGAGGCGGGCGAGAAGGACGAGTCGCAGGTGCTGGCCGAGGTCGAGGCCCAGCAGAAGCTCTTGGACGAGGCGGTCGCCAACGTCGAGACCCTGCGCAAGGGCCTCTGGCAAACCGAGAAGGTGCGTGTCGCCGAGGTCTCTCCGAAGGCCGAGGCACAGGACGCCCCGGCACCTCCCGCCTGAGGCTACCGCGCGCGCCTGTCGCGACGAGGGCCGCACCCACCCGGGTCGCGGCCCTCGCGCGTTTCACTCACTCGTCGTCGGCTTTGGGCTTCGGCACCGGGACGACGACCCGCTGCTCGCCGATGCCGAGCGCGATCACGCTCGCATCCGGGACGGACTTCACCTTCGCTTCGGCCAGGAAGCGGCGGAGAGCTTCTCCGCGTTCGTCGGTCGAGCTCACGAACGTGTCGCGGTGGATGGGCACGACCGCCTTCGCGCCCAGGTCGAGGAAGACCTGCACCGACTCTTCCGGACCCACGTGCGTGCGCCGCATGAACTCGCGTGGCTCCGCCGGACCCGTGGGCAAGAGCGCGAGGTCGATGCCCGGGAACCGCCTGCCGGTCTCGACGAAGGCGCGCTCGTCGTAGGCCGTGTCCCCACCGAAGTACACCTTGAGGCCGTGGTACTCGACGACGTAGCCCGTGAAGGCGTCCTTCATCCAGGCATCGTCGATGCCGTACCGAAACCCGACGTGGCGCACGGGCACCGCCGTGATCCGGAGGCCGTCCTTCTCCCAGCGCTCCCAGGTGCCGAGCTCGAACGCGTCGAACGCGAAGTCCGTGAGGTAGGTGAGCCCGCCACGTGGGAGCGCCAGATGGCGAACCTTGGGAGCCAGCATCTCGAGCGAGCCGAGCGAGAGGTGGTCGGCGTGCACGTGCGAGACGAGCACGGCGTCGATCGGGGGCACGTCGGCGACGTCGATCCCGGGCTCGACCAGCCGGCGCGAGAGACCGGCGATCGTCGCCGTGAAGACCGGATCGGTGAGCACGACCTTGTCGTCGATCTGGAGGAGGCAGGTGGCGTGCCCCACCCAGAGCACGGAGAGCCTCGCGTCTTTCCGCAGTGGTTTCGATATCTTGTGAGGCACCTTGTCGGGCGTCCGCGTGATCGTCGACATGTTGCGGGCGGCGATCGACCCGATGGCGCAGCCCGACGCGACGAGGGCGACGGACGCCGCGAGCAGACCGCACGCGGCTCGCGACACGAAGGTCTTCGTGAGGACGGCCATGTCAGAAGTACCGGAGGTCGAGGGTGAGCATGGTGGCGACCGGCGAGTGCGCCGGGGTCGGTGAGACCGTGGCGACGAGGCCGAAGAGGCCGAAGAGCACGTGGACGCCGGCCTCGTAGCGGACACCGGGCGTGCCGTCGAACCAGGTATGCGCGACGCCGAGCGACGCGCTCAGGTACTCGCCACGCTGGAGGAGCGGGAGCGTGGCACGCGCGCCCACGGAGAAGAGCCCCTTTCCCCCCGCGAACGAGACCCACTCGGGCGTGAGCAGGAGCTCGACCGATCCGGAGTGCCGCACCACGGGCTCGACCACGAGCGTGCGCACGGGCGAGAGGCGACGATGAATGCCGAACGAGTAGAGGAACGGCGTGATGTGCCAGCGGAGGCCGAAATGCGCGCCGCCCTCGGCGGGAGCCTCGGGGGGAGGAGGAACTGCGCCCTGTCCACCGACGACGAGCGACGGGCTCGGGATGGCCTGCGCCACGAGCCAAACGAGGCTCGGGGCGACCATGTTCTCGCGCGCCAGGTACGGGTCGTTCCGCTCGGGCATGAGGCCCGGCGCGGGATCGGCCGGGGGGAGCTCGGGACCTTTGGGCGGAGCCTGGGCCGGCTTCTTCTCTTGGCTCTCGTCGTCGTCGAGGTCGTCGGCGTGGGCGACCGCCGGGAGGAACGAGAGCACGAGGACGACGGCCGCGAGCACGCTCGCCTTGACGCCGCTCATGCCCGGAGCCTCTCGGCGAGCCCCGAGGGGCCGACCGCCTCGAGCGCCGTCAGACGGGCGAGAAAGCGCCGGTAGTGTTTGCCGACCCGGATCGTGTCGTCGGCGATACGCGTCGTCGCGAAGCGCAGGCACCCGAACCGAGCCTCGGCGAAAAAGGCATTCCATTCGCGTCGTTCCAAAGGTCGGACGACCTCGTACCCCGCGACGAGCGCGCGCGCCAGATCCCAGTCGAACGACGCGCCGTAACACCACGACAAGAAGACCACGGCGAGGTCGTAGACGAACGTCCCCTCGCACGCGGACTCGAAGTCGAGCAGCGCGGCGAGCTCGTCGCCTCGAAAGAGGACGTTGTCGCGGAAGAGATCGCCGTGGACGAGCCCGCCCGGGAGCGACGGATCTCGCGCCGCCGGACCGTCGTCGCGAGACAGCTCCCTCGCAAGGAACGGGGCCGTCTCCCGCACCGAGCACGAAGGGTGCACGCCGAAGGTCGAAACCAAGCGGAGGAGGTCCTCGCGCTCGAACCTCCCCCTCGGCGCCGGCACTCCGTCGACGGCAAGGTGGAGGCGCGCGAGCGCCGTGCCGACGGCGCGGAGCTTCGTGGGGGTGACCCCCGCCTGGCAGGTCGTCTCGCCTTCGAGGAACGGAAACGCGACGAGGGCCTTTCCATGCACGAGCGTGACATAGGCGCCGTCGGCGCGAACGAGCGGACCGGGCGTCGGGACGTCGCGGGCCGCGAGCCGCCCGAGGAGCGCGGCCTCCCGTGCGGCACCGGACGGGTCCTGTTGCTCGTAGAGGCGGAGAAATACCCGCGCTCCGGAGGCGAGCCGGGCCACGTAGCTCGTGTTGACCGTGCCAGCGTGCACGGGCTCGAGCGTCACGCTCCGGGCGTCGTGCCCGATGGCGGACAAGCACGGAGCGACGTCCTCCGGGGTGAGGGGCGTACGGATGGCCACGCGAGACTATCTTTCCCGAGGGGCCACCGATGCAACCGTTCTTTACGCGGCTCCGCAAAGGGTGCTATCGACGACCCGTCGGCGCGGCCGGCCCCGGGGGAATCCGGCAAGGCCTGCGCTCACACTTCGCGAACGTAGAGTCATCCCGGTCGGACCGCCGAGACCCCCGTGTGGGGCGGCGGACCCGGTCCACAAGGGTGGCCGAGACCGAGACCAGGGTGGCCCTGCCACCCGAAGAAGTGAGTGAGCTTCCCCATGGCGACGACGAAGAAGTCGGCAAAGGCAAAACCAGACGCGAAACCCGAAAAAGGCGCCAAAGGCGCCAAGGGTTCCAAAGCCGAGAAGGACACGCCGAAGCGCAAGCTGGGCCTCCGCGGCGCGGCTCCGTGGGCCGCGCGGCACGCCGCCAAACACGCGGCCGAGGCGCGAGCACGGGCGGCCGAGCCCCCCCTCCCCGGGAGCGCCCGCGCCACGATCCGCACCCCGCAGGGCGCCGAGGACATCAAGCAGCGCATCGCCGACCTCCACAACGCGCTCGTCTCGGTGAAGGGCTTCCGCAAAAACCTCAACAAGGGGTTTTACGACATCGGCCTGGTCCTCAAGGAGATCCAAGCCAAGAAGCTCTACGAGGCGAAGGGCTTCGGCTCGTTCGAGGCCTTCCTCGAGCGTGAGATCGACCTCGGCAAGACGACCTCGCTCCGCCTCATCCGCGTGGTCCACACGTTCCACCGCGAGGCCGCCCTCGAGCTCGGGATGGACCGGCTCTTCATGGCCCTCATGGCGATCGAGGCCGGCGACACGACCCCCGAGGCGCGCCCTTCGGGGAAGATCCCTCCGCCTCCCCTCTCGTCCTCGGTGCTCCCGCTGAAGCCGCCAGGCCGCTGAATCTCGCGCACACGACGCCCCGGCTTCGAAAGAGGTCGGGGCGCGTCGCTTTTGTAGGCAGATGTGCGCTTCGTCCGGAGCGCTCAGGCCGTCGCGCGAGGCACGCTCACGACGACCGTGGTGCCACGGCCGGGCTCGCTGTCGATGCGCACGTCGCCGCGGTGCTGGTCGACGATCTTCCTCACGATGCTGAGCCCGAGCCCCGTCCCTGCCTCCTTCGTGGTGAAGAAGGGATCGAAGACGCTCGCGAGCACGTCCTTGTCGATGCCTGCCCCCGTGTCGGAGACCGACATCTCGACCATGTCGGCGCTCGCGCGGACCTTCGCCGTCAGGATACCCCCGCCTTTCATGGCGTCGATGGCGTTGACGACCAGGTTGATGAGGACCTGCTTCAGCTTGCCCGCGTCGCCGATGGCGAGGCACCCGTCCTCCGGGAGCTCTCGGACGAACGAGACCCCTCGCGCGAGGGCCGTGTCGCGCTCGAGGTCGAGCACGTCGTGCATGAGCCTCGGCACGTGCACGGGCTCGCGCGCCAACCCACGCGGTCGCGCGAGCTCGAGGAACTCGGTGAGGAGGCGGTTCAGGCGACCGATCTCGTCCCCGACGATCCCCGCGCGTGTGCGGAGCGCCGACCGCGCGCCCTCGTCGGCCGAGATTTTGTCGACGTCCCGCGCGAGCAGGTGAAGCTGGAGGATCGCGGCGTTGAGGGGGTTCCGGATCTCGTGGGCGAGGTTCAGCGCGAGCGAGCTCATCGCCGAGAGCGCCTCGGCGTCGGCCGCGCGTTTCTCGAGCGCGCGCTTCTCGGTGACGTCGATGCCCACCGCGTACACGACGCCTTGTACTCCGTCGGCGCGCGAGAGGTGCCACCGCACACGCAGGCCCTTGGCGCCGACGAGCCCGGTCTCGACCTCGACCCCTCGGCGCTCTCCACCCTTGGCACGGACGCGCGCGAGCGCCTGGCGAAACCGCTCCCGTGAGTCCTCCGAGACGAACTCGTCGAGCATCGGCCGACCGAGCGCGTCCTCCGTGGCGACAGCTGTGAGCGTCGCCACACGACGGTTCCACAGGGACACGAGGTCCGTAGCGTCGAGGGCGACGAAGAGCACGCTCGTGAGCTCGACGAGATCGCGGTAGCGGCGCTCGAGCTCCTCGCGCTCGCGCTTCAGCGCGACCTTGGCGAAGGCCTGCTCGACCGTGGCGATGAGCTCCTCGGGGCGGAACGACTTCAGGACGAAGGCGAACGCGCCGCTCCGGAGCGCCCCCATCGCCGCGTCGAGCGTCGCGAAGCCCGTGACCAGGAGGACCTCCGAGAAGGGGGCCTTCTCGCGGAGCGGCTCGATGAGATCGACCCCGCTCGAATCGGGCAGCTTCACGTCGACGATGGCCACGTCGAAGCCCGCTTCCTCCGCGAGCGCGAGGCCGTGCGCCCCGCTCTCCGCGGCGCGCACGAGGAACCGAGGCTCGCCGGCGTCGTCGCGCACGCTCGCGATGACGTCCTCGAGGGCGCCGCGGAGCTCGGCGTTGTCGTCCACGATGAGCACGCGCCCGCGCGCTCGTGAGGCGCGCGCCTCGGGAAGGATCGGGAAGGTCCCGGGCGGGGCGACGCTCTCTCCTTCCCGGGCCATCACGCGCCCTCCTTCGAGAGCAGCTCCGTCAAGATGGCGTTCGCGAGGGCGGGGTTCGCCTTCCCGGACGAGGCCTTCATGACCTGCCCGACGAAGTATCCGAACAGGGTCTTCTTGCCCTTTCGGTACTCGTCGCGCTGCTTCGGGCTGTCGGCGAGCACCTTCTCGCAGAGGGCTCGCAGGGCGCCCTCGTCGCTCAGCTGGCGCATACCGATCTCCTCGGCGAGCCTCTCCACGTCGACGTCCCCGCCTCGCTCTCTCACGGCGCGGTAGAGGTCCTTTGCTTGTTTGCCGCTGATGGTGCCGGCCTTGACCAGCGCGAGCACCCCCGCGACGGCCCGCGCCGTCACCGGCAGGTCCACCTCCAGGCCATGCGTTCGCACGTCGGCCATGACCTCCGCTTGCACGAAGTTGGCGAGCGCGACAGCGTCAGCGCCGAGCGCGAGTGCAGCCTCGAAATACGATGCAATTCCGGGATGTTGCGTGAGCACGTCCGCGGCGTACGGCGAGAGCCCCAACGCCTCGACGTAGCGGCGACGTTTGGCCGTGGGCCCCTCGGGGAGGTCGCGGCGCACGGCTTCGACGAGCGCGGGATCGACGCGCAGCGGGAGGAGGTCCGGCTCGGTGAAGTAGCGGTAGTCCTGGGCCGTCTCTTTCGAGCGCATGGCGAACGTCGCCTCCTTGGCCTCGTCCCACCCGCGGGTCTCCGAGCGCACGCGGCCTCCGGCGGACACGATCGCGATCTGACGCGCGGCCTCGACCTCGATCGCCTTCTCGACGAAACGAAACGAGTTGATGTTCTTGAGCTCGACCCGCACGCCGAGCTCGGGATCCCCGCGCCTGCGCACGGAGACGTTCGCGTCGCAGCGGAAGCTCCCCTCCTCGAGGTTCCCGTCGTTCACTCCGGCGAACACGAGCGCGTCGCGCAACGTCCTGAGGTACGCGGCCGCCTCTCTGCCGCTCGCGAGGTCGGGCCTGCCGACGATCTCGACGAGCGGGGTGCCGGCGCGGTTCAGATCGACGAGGCTATGCTCCCCTTCGTGCACGCTCTTCCCGGCGTCCTCCTCCATGTGGATGCGCTCGAGCCGGGCCCGTTTCGTGGTGCCATCGGCGAGCGGGACGTCGACGTACCCTCCGCGGCCGATGGGCGCCTCGAACTGGGTGATTTGGTAGCCCTTGGGGAGGTCCGGGTAGAAGTAGTTCTTCCGGGAGAAGACCGAGACCTCGGCGACCTCGGAGCCGAGGGCGAGACACGCGGCGATGGCTTTTCGCACGGCGCCCCCATTCAGCCGCGGGAGCGTGCCCGGGTGGCCGGCGCACACGGGGCAGACGTGGGTGTTGGGCGCACGACCGAAGCTCGTCTCGCAACCGCAGAAGAGCTTGGTGCGCGTGAGGAGCTGCGCGTGCACCTCGAGCCCCACCACGGTTTCGAAGTCTCTCTCGACCGGGTTCATGGCTGTCCCATACCAGAAAGTTGGCCCCGAGCCGCCGGGGCTGACAGTGTCGGGTCATGTCCGAGACGTCCGTCGAGCGAGCCTTCGAGCGACTTCTGCCCGTCGCGATCCTCGGGGTGGCCTTCGTCTCGGTGCCGCTCCTCGTGCTCAAGCCCGAGGGCCTCCCCCGGATGCGCCAGCTCGAGCGGGAGCTCGCCCAGGTCGACGCCGAGAACCAAGAGCTCCGGCGTGACGTCGCCAAGCTCCGGGTCGACGTGACCGAGCTGCGCGACAACCCGGCCGCGGTCGAGCGCATCGCCCGGTCGAAGCTCGGCCTCCTCCGGAAGAGCGAGGTCGTCTTCCAGTTCGGGAAGCGCCCGTAGTCTCTACGAAATCGGCGCAGCGGCGGCCGCTTTGGTGTAACGTCGTCGGGTCGTGGCGGTCGAGTTCGCCAAAGGTTTGATCGTGGCCGAGGTCGTGAGCGCAGACGCGCTCGAGCGAGCCCTCTACGTCGCCGTGTCGAACGACTCCCCCGTCGAGCACGCGCTCCTCGACACGGGCGCCCTCACGAACGATCGCCTCGACGAGGAGCTCGCCCGCGGAGATGCCCCCGTCCTCCACGACGTGGTCGCCGATCCCGACCTCCTCGATCGCCTCCCGGCGGGCCTCTGCTCACGCCTCCTCGCCGTCCCGCTTCGGCTGGACGTCCGCTCGAACACGGTCGACGTGGCGGTCGTCAACGTGTTCGACACGCACGCGGCCGAGGAGATCGCGTTCCACCTCCAGGCCAACGTGGTCGCGGTCCGCGCGTCCCTCGAGGACGTCGAGCGGGCGCTGCGTGACCGCCCGAGCTACGCGGCCCTCTCCGGTCGCTCGGTCGGCTCTGCCGGGGCACGGCCGCACGGGGCCCCGGCGCTCCGTCACCCGGAGACACCTCCTCCCGTCCCGAAGCTCATCTCGAAGCGCACACCACCGTGGGGCACCGAGGTCGGTGTTCCCCACGATCGAGGGTCCGACATTCCGATCCCCCTCACCCGCCGCAAGAGCATGATCCCCGAGGCCGCGCCCGCCGGCGAGAACGACCTGGCCGCGCTCACGTACGCTCGCCTCGGCGGTGGCCTCTCGCTGCCGGACGCGGCGCTCGTCCGCTCGAAAAGCTCGTCGCCGGCGCCCGAGCTCGTGCCGAACGACCAGGGGCTCACCATCGAGTCCCTCCCGGTCGCGGCGGTCGAGGTCACGCGGTCCGTCGACGCGCCCCAAGCGCCTTCGACGAGCCGCGATGGATCGGCGTTCGGCGCCACCCCGAACGACGGGGCGACGGCACCCGAGGCCGTCCTACCTACACCTCCCGACACGGAGCGCGGGCTTCCCTCCGTTCCGTCGATAAGCCTCCGAGACGGTCCTCGTACCGAGAGCGTCGTTCCGCGCCCTCCGCCCGTCTCCGTCCGTGCGCCGAGCCAGAGGCCTTCGGGAGCGCCGCCCATCTCGGTGCGCGCGCCGAGCGTACGTCCCCAGGGCGAGCCGAAGCCTCGGACCACGCAGAGCTTCCCCGCGCCCGACACGAGCCAAGCGGTCGCCGCGCTCCGTACGGCGCACGACCGGGACACGATCCTCGGGATCACGCAGGCGGGCGCGCGTGGCGTGGCGCGTCGGGTGGCGATCTTCGTCGCGAAGCGAGGCGACTACGTCGGCTGGTCGTGCACCCCGGAGCTCGGCGACGAGGGCGAGCTCCGCGCGGTCACCGTGCCCGCCGAGGCGCCGACGGTGCTCGCGTGGGCCTCCGCCGAGGGCAGCTACCTCGGGCCGCTCGACCCGAGCGCGCACGGCGCGATCCTCTCGGTCATGGGCACGGCCACGCGAGACGTCGCCGCGGTCCCCATTCGAGTGAGCGGCAAGACCGCCGCGGTGGTCGTCGCCGACGAGCTCGGGGACACGATGATCGGCACGAAGCGGCTCGAGGAGATCGCACGCGCGGCCGGCGAGGCGCTCCTCCGCGTGGTTCGCGCCGCAAAAAAGTAGCCATTCGGAGCCAGCCGGGTCGGACCTCGTGCCCCCGCACGCGCCGCGCCGGTGCTAAGCTCGCGGCCGATGAGCTCTCGGTACCGCAGTGAACGCGAAGCCTGGAAAAACAACGTCCTCGCCAAGGTCGAAGCCAAGGAGGCGCCGCGCAAGCGTGTGCCGAACCTGGCCGGACAGGCCGACGTCGAGCCCCTCTACGGGTCGGACGATCTCCCCGAGAACGTCGAGGAGCGCACGGGGTTTCCTGGCAAGCCTCCGTTCACGCGCGGCGTGCAACCGAACATGTACCGCGGGCGCCTGTGGACGATGCGCCAGTACGCCGGCTTCGGCACCGCGGCCGAATCGAACGCGCGTTACCAGTACCTCCTCAAACAAGGTCAGACGGGGCTGTCCGTCGCGTTCGACCTTCCGACCCAAATGGGCCGCGACTCGGACGACGCACGGAGCTTGGGCGAGGTCGGGCGCGTGGGCGTCGCGATCGACTCGATCCACGACATGCGCACGCTCTTCGCCGGGATCCCCCTCGGCGACGTGTCGACGTCGATGACCATCAACGCGACGGCGTCGATCCTCCTCGCCCTCTACATCGCGGTGGCCGAGGAGAACGGCGTCTCGCGAGACAAGCTCCGCGGGACGATCCAGAACGACATCCTCAAGGAGTACATGGCGCGGGGTACGTACATTTTCCCACCTCGCCCGTCGATCCGCCTCATCACCGACATCTTCGCGTTCTCCGGCAAAGAGGTGCCGAAGTGGAACACGATCTCGATCAGCGGGTACCACATCCGCGAGGCCGGCTGCGACGCCGCGCAGGAGATCGCCTTCACCCTGGCCGACGGGCTCGCCTACGTGAAAGCGGCGGTCGACGCGGGGCTCGACGTCGACGGGTTCGGAGCGCAGCTCTCGTTCTTCTTCAACGTGCACAATAACCTGCTCGAAGAGGTGGCGAAGTTCCGGGCCGCGCGGCGCATGTGGAGCGATCTCATGCACGAGCGCTTCGGGGCGAAGTCCGACCGCGCGCGCGCGCTCCGTTTCCACTGCCAAACGGCGGGCATGACGCTCACCGCCCAGCAGCCGCTGAACAACGTCGCGCGCGTCACGATCCAGGCGCTCGCCGCGGTGCTCGGCGGGTGCCAGTCGCTCCACACGAACAGCTACGACGAAGCCCTCGGCCTGCCCACGAGCGAGTCGGCCACGATCGCCCTCCGCACGCAGCAGATCGTGGCGCACGAGTCGGGCATCGCCGACTTCGTCGACGCCCTCGGCGGGAGCTACGCCATCGAGGCGCTCACGGAGCGGCTTGAGCGCGAGGCCAAGAAGTACCTCTCTCGCATCGACGAGCTCGGCGGCATGGTGTCGGCGATCGAGCAGGGCTACCCGCAGCGCGAGATCCAGAACACGGCGTACGCCTACCAGCTCGAGATCGAGGACAAACGCCGCCTCATCGTCGGGCAGAACGCGTTCGTCCAGGAAGCGGCGCCGGTGCCCGTCATGAAGATCGATCCGCGGATCGAGGCCGAGCAGGTCGAGCGGCTAAGGGCCATGCGGAGCGCGCGCGACGCCTCGAAGCACGCGGAGGCGCTGCGAAAGGTCGAGGCCGCCGCCAAAGACGACACGACGAACCTCATGCCGCCGATCCTCGATGCGGTGAAGGCCGAGGCGACCGTGGGCGAGATCTCCGACGTTTTGCGCGGCGTCTTCGGGGAGCACGTCGAGACGCTCGTGCTCTGACGTCGACCGCTCAGGCCCCTTGGAGGCGGTGGATGGCGCGCGCGACGTCGTCCACCGTCACGAGCTCGGTCAGGATCTCGTTCGGGATCGTGACACGGAACCTGTCCTCGGCGTCGGCCACGAGCTCCATCACGGCGAGGCTGTCGAGCCCGAGATCTCCCTGGATCGAATGTTTCGCGAGGACGTTCCTGGACGCCGGGACGTGACGGCGGAGGAGCAACACGGTCGCCTCGAGGGTCTCTTCGTACGTGGCCATGACGCCGGTTTAGATCGAGCGTCCACGATTCGCGACACTCTTTTTCGGCCGCGCGTCCCGGTCATTCTCGGCCTGGCCAGCCGAGCCCGGCGAGGTCGGCGAAGAGCGTGGGCGCGGCGGCCTCTGCGAAGGGCGCCCGCATGACCGCCACGGCATCGGCGCCCGCGGTGTAGCAGTCCCCCGCCGTGGAGGCGTCGATGCCCCCGAGGGCGACGACACGCATCCCACGCGCCAACGTTTTTGCCCTCGTGATGGCGGCGAACCCTCGCGCCGCCCCCTTCCCCGGCACCGCGAGGATCGGGCTCACGAGCACCGCGTCGAAGCCGGCCTCCGCGGCATCGACGACGTCGATGTCGTGATGCGCCGGGCACGAGATCCATGCATCTCGCATCCTTTCGCGTAGCCCCTCTCTCGGCATCCCACCGGGTACGTGGAGGTGCGCTGCGAGCTGCTCGGCGAGGGCGACGTCGCCGTTCACGAAGAGCTCGAAGGCGTGACGCTCGCGGAGGCTGGCCAGGCGATGCGCGACCCGCGCGAGCTCGGCGGGAGAGCCCTTGGCGCGCGCCTGTACGGCGAGCCGCGGACCGAGCGCCGCCGCGGCCTGGCCGACGACACGCGCGAGGGCCTCGTCGGTGACTCCTTCGGGCGTGACGAGCAGCACCCGGAAGGCGTGGCTCACGCGCCCCCGTCGCCCTTGCCCGCGAGGATCTCGCGCGCCGCCGCCGCGTGCCGATTCGACGGGTAGCGTTCGACGAGGAACGAGAGCGTGGCGTGCGCCGCGGCGGGATCGTTCTTCTTCTGAAAATCTTGGGCGAGGTCCCAGAGGGCGTCGCCCGCCGAGTCTTCGGTGCGAAGCGCGGGATCGGGCTGCCGGGAGCACTGGATCGGGGCCGTCCCGAGGGACGCGACGAGGGCGGTGACGAGGGCGATGCGCATCGGATGGGTCTCTCTCTCTGCTTCGCGTGGCCGACGGCGCTACTCGATGAGCCCGGCCTCGGGGCTCGAGGCGTTTGCGTACCGCGACTTCTTCATGCGGCCCGCTCGAAACGCCTTCCGCCCGGCGGAGACGGCCTCGCGCATCGCGCTCGCCATGAGCACGGGCTCCTTCGCGTGGGCGATGGCCGTGTTCATGAGCACGCCGTCGCACCCGAGCTCCATCGCGACGGCGGCGTCGCTCGCGGTCCCCACCCCCGCGTCGACCAAGACGGGCACCTTCGCGCGCTCGAGGATGATCGACAGGTTGTGAGGGTTCTTGATGCCGAGGCCGCTGCCGATCGGCGCCGCGAGCGGCATGACGGCCGCGCACCCGAGGTCCTCGAGCTTGCGGCAGACGATCGGGTCGTCCATGCAGTAGGGGAGCACCACGAAGCCCTCGTCGACGAGGATCTTCGCGGCCTTCAGCGTCTCTTCGTTGTCGGGGTAGAGCGTGTCCTTGTCGCCTATCACCTCGAGCTTCACCATCTCCGCGATGCCGAGCTCCCGGGCGAGCCGGAGGGTGCGCACGGCCTCGTCGGCGGTGTAACAGCCGGCCGTGTTCGGCAGGAGGAGCCAAGGCTTTCGCGAGAGGAGGGCCATGAGCGAGCCTTGGCCCTTGTCGGCGAGGTCGACCCGGCGAAGCGCGACGGTGACGATCTCGGCGCCCGAGGCGTCGATGGCGGCCTCGGTCTCGGCGACGTCCTTGTACTTGCCGGTGCCTACGATGAGCCGGCTCTGGAACGCGCGGCCCGCGATGACCAAGGGATCGTTCATGGGAACCGATTACCGGGGCCACGCGTGGGGAGCAAGAGGGACGTGGGAGGAGTCAAGATTCTTGCATTGCGCACGGATTTTACCGCCGCTTCGTTGACATTCGGTGTCGCGCGCCGCCATCGTTCGCCCGAAGGCCCATGCCGCTCCCCCGCCCCGCCACCCCCGCTCCGCAGGTCGCCGTGTCCCGGCGGGGCTGCATGGCGATCGGCGCCGGCCTCGTCGCGGCCTTCGTCGCCACACAGAGCCCCGCGCGAGGAGACGAGGGGCGCCTCCGCCCGGAGCTCGCCGATCCACCGCGCGATCAGCTCTCGGCAGATCTGACTGTAATTCCAGGTGGTTACGGAGCTCTTTTCGTCCCTGCGCTCGAGGCCGAGCCCGACGCCGACGCGTCGGTCATCGTGGAGCTCGACGGGGAGACCCTCGCCGTGGGTCGGCTCGGCGCGCGGCTCCCTCTCCCTCCCGGCCACTACCGCGCGCTCGTCGGCACGGGCCCGAGAGACGCCCGCTCCGCGTCCGAGATCGACATCGTCGAAGGCGAGACGGTGTCCCTCTCCCCGAGCTACGGGGTCCTCCGCGTGAGCGTGGTCGACGGGAACGGAAAACCCGAGGACGAGACCTACGTCGTCGGCGCCATCGACAGCGGCCGCACGTTCGGGCCGTATCACCCGTCGTTTCGACCGGGCCAACGGGCCTCGACCGCGCTCTACCTCGCCCCGGGCCGCTACGTGCTCGCGCTCGGCAGCGATCCGAAGGCCAAGGAGAGCTCGGTCGCCGTGCTCGTGTCCCCGGGGGACGTCCTCCACTACCGCGTCGTCGTCGAAGAGGGCCGCATCGTCCGGACCGAGTTCGGCGAGGGCGACATGGTGAAGGAGCCCAGCATCTTCAAGGTGCGCTGGACGCTCGCCGCCGATGGCACCCTCGGCAGCCGCCTGAACCAGCTCGCGTCCTACAACGGAGACGCGCTCACGCTCGGGGCCTATACGCGCCTCGACCTCGGCATCGACACCGGCCGACACCTCGCCGAGGTGAGCCTGCTCGCCGACCTCGCCGCGGTCGGGATCTTGTCGTCGAACGGGTCGTCGGAGCTCCCCATCCAGAAGGTGACCGACGACGTCCGCGCCGAGGTCCTCTACAACTACAGGCTCGGTGGTGTCGCGGGACCCTACGCGCACGCCATGGGGACGACCTCGCTCTTTCCGACGCGCTACTACGCACCGACGGACATGCAGGTGACCACGCGCGACGAGGCGCAGGCGATCGTGCGCGAAGAGACGTTCAAAAAGGGGAGCGACTACCGGCTCTTCCCGGAGCTCGGCCCCCTCGTGCTCCAAGAGGGCGCCGGCATCGGCTCGAAGGTCGATGTCCAACAGTTCCGATTCGCCGTCCGGGGTGGGCTCGCCGCGCGTCAGGCGTTCTTCTTCGACGGGCGGACCGTGACCTCGATCGAGGGCTCTCGGCTCGCGCTGCTCGAGCTCGACGACGTGAGGACGTTCGGCGTCGAGGCCACGGCGATGGCGGGCGTCACCGTGCGAAACCTGCTCGACATCGACTCGCGGCTCGACGGATTCCTCGGGGAAAACCAGTTCGGAACGCTCTTCAAGGGCGAAGGGAAATACCGCCCCGTCTACCGGTGGGACACGACGGCGGCCCTCAAGCTGAGCCGACACGTCGCCCTCGTGTACACGCTCGGTCTGCGGCGCGACACGCAGGCCATCGAGCGGGATCAGATCGCCCACTCTCTCCGGCTCAGGGTTCAATGGTCCGTCTTCTGAGCCTACGCGCCGCATGGACGTGCTTCGCGCTCGCCGCGCTGCTCTCTGCGGGCTGCGCCGAGGCTCGCTCCCCCGAGCCTCGCGCCGCCGATGCGCGCTTCGATCCCACCGAGCGGATCGTGCGCCTCAAGGTCGCCTTGACGGAGCTCCGCGACGATCCCGACGCGTCGGGATCGTCCATCGAGGTGTCCCGAGCCGAGACGTGGGTCGCGCGCGCCGAGGCGCTCACGCGGACGCACACGGACCCCGAGCTCCGTGATCTCTTGCTCGAGACCGCGGAGGGCCAAGTGACGATGGTCCGCTCCGCCATCGCCCTGCGAAAGAGCACACGCGCGCTCGGTACGAGAGCGCCCGGACCCAAACGAGCCCCCGAGACCGCGCGCCCGACCCCGGAGACCTCCGCGCTCCCGACCCCCGCTGCGGGCGACCCCGCACCGCCCCCGAGCTCCCCATGAAACGAAGCCTCGCCCTGCGCCTCTCCTCGTTCGGCCTCGTCGCCTCCCTAGGTCACCTCGCGTGCACGCCGCCCCAGGTCCCCCAGGCAGTAGGCGAAGCGGACGCGATGCTCGAGCGTCACGAGACCCGCACCTTGGCTTCGGCCCGACCGAAGCTCGTCGCGGAGGCGCGGGACCTCTCTCGCCGCGCACGCGAAGCCGCCGAACGCGGCGACACGGAGCGGGCCATCCTGCTGGCACGCCAGGCCGTTCAAAAGCTCGAAACTGCGAAGAATTTCGCCGAACGTGACCAAGCCGAGCGCATGCTCGTGGCGCTCGAAAAGGGCGGCGCGTCGAGGGCCCCGCGCACCGACGAGAGCCGCGACGGAGCGGCCGGCGCGAGCGTTCGAGACGCGCTGCTCCGCGCCGAAGCGGCACGCGACGAAGCCGTGCGCGGCGGCGCGAGGCCATCGCTGCTCGCCGAGGGGGACGAGCTCCTTCGTGCCGCGCGGCGCGCCGAGACGAGCGACAGCCCCGAAAAGGCTCGCGGGCTCGCGAACGAGGCGCGCTCCCACTTCGACTCGCTGAGAGGTCGGGGCGTCGACCGAGAGGCACGCGACGGCTCCCCCTCGCTCCAGAGGCTCGCCGAGCGCTCGCTCGTCGCCCTCGCGCTCCGACGGGGCGAGCTCCTCGGCCAGATGCGCGATCAGTCGTGCGCCGCGCCTTTTCGCGAGTTCGAGGCGGTGCTCGAGCTCGGACAACGTCGCTACGACGTCGGCGACTACGAGCGGGCGTACGAGTTCGCCCTCCGCGCCGACGAGCGGCTCCGCGCATGCGATCCGCGCACGGGCCCTCAGACGCCCGCGGCGCAGACGAAGAGCTCGGCCGACGAGGACGCGCTCCGAAAGAAGGCCACGGCGGCGCTCCAGAAAGCGCAGATCGAGCTCTCGCGGGTGCAGGCGCAGAACCGAGAGGACCCGGCGGCGATGCAGGGGCAAGCGCTGCTCCAGAGCGGGGACACGTGGTTCGCTCGCCGTGCATACGCCGAAGCGGCCGACATGGCGAGCCGCGCCTACGCGATCCTCTCCCGCGTCAAGGCGGCGCCCGAGGCGCCCCGCAACGCGGCCAAGGACGAGGCGGACGAGGCCCTCGCCGAGGCGCGGACCGCGCGCGACCAAGCGACGGACGCCGCCGCGAGAACGAAGGGGCTCGAGCTGCTCTCGCAGGCCGAGCGCGCCTACGCGGCGAAGAGCCTCGGCGACGCCAAAACCACCGCGCGCAAGGCGACGGCCGCCTTCCGCGCGGGCCCCGGAGATCCGTGCGACGCCGCGCGTGCGCGCCTCGCGGAGGCTCGCGAGGCCGAACGAACCGCGGAGTCCGACCCGAGGCGGAAGGGCGAGACGAGGACGAGCGACACGGAGCTCGCCCTCGCCGAGAAGAAGCTCGCCGAGCGCGCGTGCGCCGAGGCCCTCGCCATCGTGAACCGAGCCGCTCCGCGGGCGCGCTCCTCCGACGCTCGCGGCGGGCGCGCATGGGACGCGGCGCTCGTGGCGATCAAAGAAGCCGAACGCGCGCGCGACGAGGCCCGGTCCCGAGGCGCCTCAGACATCGCCGTCGAACGCGGGGACATCGGGTTGAAGACGGCGAGCCTCGCGTACGCCCGAGAGGACTTCGCCGACGCGGCGAGGGCCGCGCGCGAGGCTCGCGATCTCTACGCCGAGAGCGGGCAGTCCCTCGTGCCGCCCATGCTCGCCGCCCAGAGCCGCGCCGACGAGCACCTCGCGTCTCGCGCTCGCGCCCTCGCCGCGGTCGACGCGACCGCTCCCGGGCACAAGGCCGCGTACGAAGCGATCTTCCGCGCGCTCGCGGCCCGCGAGGACGCCGCGCGCGAGAGCCCGCTCGACCGCGAGGCTCTCGCCAAAGCCGACACGATGATTAGCTCGGCTCGCAAACACTGGGAACGACAGGCATTTTCGGAGGCTGCTCGCGAGGCGAAGGCCGCGAGCGCGTGGCTCGCACGGCTCGCCTCCCCGGCCCCGGAGACGCTCTCGGTCGAGGAGGCTCCGTTCGCGAAGGACCGCGCGCAGGCAGCCCTCGCCATGGCCACCGAGATCGCCGCGGCGTGCGAGCGTGGGCGCTGCGACGACCGCGACCTCCCTCGCGCGCTCGAGGGCAAGACACTCCTCGTCGCCGCACGACGCGCCGCCGCGACCCAGAGGCCCGGTGCGGCGCGCGACCTCGCGATCGCCGCGGCCGAGAGGTACTCGAGCGCGATCGACAAACCCCGCCGCGGGCACGAGGGAGCGCAAGCTCGCACCGACGCGGAGAAGGCGGCGATCGCGGAGACCGACACCGCCCTCCGGGACGCCGAGGCGGCGAAGCGGACCTGCGAGACACGCGGCTGTGGCCCCGAGGCTCGCGCGGCGCGAGAGGCCTTCCTGTCGGCGAGGCTCGCGCGGGCCGACGGGCTCACCGACGAATCCCGGAGGCTCGCGCGGGAGGCCGAGCACGCCTTCCGCGCAGCAACGCTCCCGGCCTTCGAGATCCCCCTCCAATCCCGAGAGGTGAGCCGGAACGGTGAGGCCCTCGTCATGACCCCTCCCCTCGCCTTCAAGCCGGGCCAGCGCGACGTCGCGACCGAAGGCTCGATGGCCGCTCTCGCGCGCACGATCGTCGACAACACACGGGCGCTCCGTCGCGTGCGCATCGCCGTGACGGTCGAGGCGAAGGGCGCCGAGGCCGCCGCGAGGAAGCTCGCCGAAGCGCGCGCCGAAGCCCTCGCGACGGCCCTCGTGTTCCGAGGCGTGCCGAGGGATCTGCTCGCGGTCGAGGTAGGAGGCAAGGAGAGCGACGTCGCCGCACCCGCGCGCGTCGACGTGGTGATCGAGCTCCGGGAGGGCGTCAAGTGAAGCGCCCTCTCGTCCTCGCGTCCGTGAGCGCCACGATCCTCCTCGCGGCGGGCTCGGCCAACGCCCAGTCCGATCCGTTCGCCGACTACGAGGAGCTACGCACGGGCACGCCGAAGGCCGCGCAGGCCCCGGTCGAGCCCGACGTGACCCTCCCCTACCAACGGGGAGTCTGGATGCTCGGGCTAAGGAGCGCGTTCAGCTACACGGGGGCCCTCGCCGAGTCGGTCACCGGTCCGAGCGAGAGCCTCACGACCTTCTTCTTCCGCTTCACGCCGACCCTGCAGCTCCACGTGATCGACAAGCTCGCCCTCGGCGTGAGCTTCGGCATCTTGGGCAAGTCGAGCGGGCGCGAAGAGGAGCGCGGGCGGTCCGAGATCGACTGGCTCAGCGAGGTGACCGCCCACTACACGTTCCCCGTCACATCACGCTTCGCCGTCACCCCCGGGGTCGGCGCGGGCTTCTATTTCGGCGGCGCCGATCGACGTCTGCAGCTCGTCGAGGCGGGCCCGCTCGCCGACGAGTCGACGAGCACACGCGGCTTCGCGGCAGCCCTCTACCTCGACGTCGCCTACCAGGTGACGAAGAGCTTCCAGCTCCGCTCCGGGCTCGGGTTCTTCGCGAGTGCCGGGTCCGAGTCGGTCGCGAGCCGCGACACGAGCCTCGGGACCACGGCGTTCAACATCACGCTACCTGTCGAGATTCACTACACATTTTAGGTATGGGCCGCGGCTCCTCGGGCGCCCCGCGCCAGCGCCTGTGGAGCCAGAGCCACGACTCGGGGAAGGCGCGCACGTGGGCCTCGAGCGCGGAGGTCGCCTCGGCCGCGAGCCGCTCGACGCCCCCTTCGCGACGAGCGCGCCCGCGCGCCGAGAGCACACGAAGCACGTGTACGTTCGCGCCCTCTTGCGCCGCGACGAGCACCGTCGCCCCGGCACGTCTCGCGATGACGAACGGCGCCCTGTCGACGCGCGCCGGCGCGCCCAAGAAGGGCACCGTGATCGAACGGGCCCCTTCGTGGGGCACCTGATCGATCGGTAGGACCACCACGCCGCCTCGAGAGAGCGCCCCAAGACACGCTCGAACCGCGCCTTCGGGCGCGATCACCGAGACGCCGTGGCGGCGGCGCAGGTCCATGATGAAGCGGTCGGCCGAAGAGACCCCCTGCCGCTTGGCGACCACCGAGACCCTCACGTGCCGCGCGAGCGCGAACGCCGCACACTCCCAGTTGCCGGTGTGAGACGCGGCGATGATCACGGGACCTTCGGCGAGCGCCACGTCGAGCGCGGCTTCGGCCTCAGGGGTGAGCTTCGACATGGCAGCGCCGAGCTCGGCCCCTCCCGCGAGCGCGAGGAGTTCCACCGCGCGGCCCGCGAGCGCGCGGTAGAACGAGGCAGCGTCTCCTACGCCCGCCCGCTCCATCGCCTCGCGCACGTGCGCCCGGCGGATGCGGAGCACCCGGTAGACAAGGAACGCGACGAGCCACGCCAGCACACCTCGCCCCCGTGGCCCGAGGCACGCCACCGACGCGGCGAGGAGCCGGAAGATCACACCCCGAAGCCAGCGGGGCGGCGACCGTCGGGCCCCGCACCGTCGCGCGCCACGGCGAACACGTTGGCCACGTGGAACACGACGCTCGACTTCGGCGAGCGGGCCACGACGAGCGCCCCCTCGATGCGCACGTGCTCGACGCGCGAGACGGCGAGCGCCGCGCCCTCGTAGGCCACGTGGAACGTGAGGCTCTTGCCGTCCGCGAGGGCGTACTCGCCATCCTTCGCGTGGACATCGAGGGCCTTGAAGATGTGCTCGAGCTCGGCGGACGTCATGGCGCGCAGGCTAGCAAGCTCTCGGCCCGAACGCCCCTCTTTTCCCGCCCGGACGCGGGCTCGTGCTTGCCGAATCGGGCCTCGTTCCTTAGGCTCGGAGCGCCATGCATCCCCCCGCGGGCCCCCCCCCGAAGGACGTCATCGTCTCGCTCCGCGGAGTCCGCAAGAGCTTCCGTGACCAAGAGGTCCTGAAGGGCATCGACCTCGAGTGCCGCAAGAACGAGACCACCGTCATCATCGGCGGCTCCGGCGCCGGCAAGACGACCCTCCTCCGCCTCATCGTGGCCCTCGAGTCGCCGACGAGCGGCGAGATCTGGATCGACGGCACGAACATCGTCGGGCTCGACGAGCGCGCGACGAACCGCGTGCGCCAGAAGTTCGGCATGGTCTACCAGTACGCGGCCCTCCTCGACTCGTTCACCGTGCTCGAGAACGTCGCCTTCCCCCTCGTCGAGCACACGAAGCTCTCGAAGGCCGAGATCAAGGATCGGGTCGTCGACAAGCTCACGCTCCTCGGCCTCGACCCGTCGGTCATCCACAAGTTCCCGAGCGAGCTGTCGGGCGGCATGCGAAAGCGCGTCGGTCTCGCCCGCGCCCTCATGCTCGAGCCCCCCATCCTCGTGTACGACGAGCCCACGAGCGGGCTCGACCCGCTGACGAGCCGCCTCGTCGACGACCTCATCGAGCAGATGCGCGAGACCTTCGGCGTGACGAGCCTCGTCATCTCTCACGACATCGCGTCGTGTTTTCGCATCGCCCACCAAGCCGTGCTGCTCATTCGCGGCAAGATCGTCGCGAGGGGCACCCCCGACGATCTCGTCGCCGGGGACAACGCCGAAGCACGCGAGTTCATTCACAATTCCGGCGTCGACCTCGCCACCATCAAGCGCGTCGCGGCGCGTTGACCCCCGGCGGGCGTGCCCCTCAAAGGACGGCCGAGGCCGCCTCTTCGAGCGTGACGAACGTGTAGCCGCGACCCCGAAGGAGCGCGATGGCGGCCCCGAGGGAGTCGAGCTTTCGAGAGAGCGGAACACGGACGTCGACCTGGTAGGGCACGAGCGCCTCGAGGCCGTCGTGGCGATCGAGCACGTCGATCCCGTGGAGCTCCAGGTTCACGAGGGGCTCGCCCGCGCACTGAGCGGCGAGGAGCCGCGCCCCGGTCGGCCCGGCGAGGGTGAGGCTCGTGCCGATCACCGGAAAGCGAAGGCCGGGCGTGACCTGGATCGGGAGCTCGACGATGCCACGCCCTCGCGTCGAGTAGGGTCGACCGACGCGGTACGGGCGCGTGGGAGCGCGGAGCACCTGCGGATGGTCGACGATGCTTCGGCTCTCTCGCCCTCGTACGCGGATGAGCCCGAGCGCGGACGCCTTCGCGAGCCAGTAGAGCGGGCACGGGAACACCGACGAGTCGTAGGCGACCTCGAGCTCGTCGAGCACGTCGAAGACCGTGTCGGTGATGGTGTACCCCGGGGCACGGAACCCTCGCGGTCGCCGCCCGGTCGCGCGCTCGATCGCGTCGGCGCCGCCGCGGACCTCCTCGAGGATCTGGGCACGCGACCGGGTCGTCAGGCGGTAGTCGTGCGTGAGCGTGTGGTTGCCGATCTCGACCCCGCCCGCCGCGGCCGCGCGGAGGGCCTCGGCCGACTCGGGGCGCTCTAGATCGGCGCCCACCGCGAAGAACGTGAGAGGCACCCCGTGGGCACGCGCGAAATCGACGAGCCGCGGCACGGCCAGGTCGTAGACCGCGCTCTTCACGGCCCCTTCCGCGGCGAGCCCATGGATGCCGAAGTAGTTCGGGATTTCGTCGAGGTCGACGTTGACGGAGGCGAGCTTCACGAGCCCGAGTCTTAGCAGAAAGGGCGAAGGGCCCACGGACTCTTGCCGCGGGCCCTTCGTTGTCGGAGCAGCGGGGACTACTGCTTCTTGAGGATCGCCTGGCCGATGAGCCCCGTAGAGCGCACGGTGATGCTCTTCGCTCCCGTACCCGCCGTCCCGTAGCCTTGGCCGTTCTTGAGATCGGGGAAGTCGGTCGTCACGACATCCTTCGCTTCGTCCGCCGAGAGGGTCACGAGGTCGGCGGCGAACGACGCCGGCACGGCCAACGAAGCGGTGTCGTCGGAGACGACCGAGAGGACGCTGTCCTTCACGGGGGTGGCCGACACGATCGCGTCGCCGCTGCCCGTGGACTCGACGGTCACGCTGCCCGTGACACCGGCCACGTTCACGCCGCCGTTGCCCGACTTCACCACGAGGTTGATGGGCTTCGTGGCGTCTCCTGCGGGCACCGTCACGACGAGCGACTTGCAGCCCGTGCTCGCCTTTTTGATCGTGCCGTAGTCCTTCGTCGCATGGCCACACCGCACGACGAGCTTGCCTCCGACCTCGCTCACCGAGAACGACTCGAGGACCTCCTTGTTCGCGAGGCCGGCGTTCTCCGTGTCTCCCGCCTCGCCCTGCGACGACACGACCGCCGCCGCCGTGACCTTGGTCGCCCCGGCCGCGCCCGTCACCGTGAAGGTGACCCCGAGCGCCGGGTTGGGGCCATCGTTCAAGACCTCGATCACCTGACCGGTGTAAGCGGCCTCCTTCTGGGGGCGCTGGTCCGACACAAACTCGGTCGGGGGCTTGATCGTGATGGACCCGTCGGGGTTCGTCGTGATGTTGCAGGCCATGACGGAAGCCGAAGCGACGAGACCGGCGAGGGCGACGAAGGCAGTACGCATGAGCATCTCCTAGAAGGATGACAAGGCTTTCGAGGGGCGGGGTCCGCTCCACCTCGACGCACTTGGACCGATCGGCCCAGGCTTCCATTCAACACGACGTCCAGGAAGCCGGCAACGCCCCGCGCGGGGCGCACTTTCCAAAGCTATATCAACAACTTGTGAGCCTCCGCCTCTGCGGCACGCACGGCGGCCTCGAGCTCCTCCGGGGGGGACCGAGGGTCGAGCGGGGGACCGAGGACGATGGCCACCCTCGAGAGCGGATACGCGAGCGCGAACCCGTCCCACGAGCGACGAAACCGCCTCCCCCACGCGACCGCGGCGCCCATCGGCACGAGCGCTCCGCCGATGCGCGCCGCGACGAACGCGGCACCCGGCTTGGCGACTCCCGCGGGCCCCCTCGGACCGTCGACCGCGAAGGCGAGATCGTGGCCCTCCCTCCCTCGCCTCACGAGGGCCGCGAGCGCCCTCGCCCCGCCCCGCGAGGACGAGCCGCGCACGACCCCGAACCCGAGGGCATCGAGGATGGCCGCGAGCCACCCGCCATCACGCGACAAGCTCACGAGCACCGACGTCGTTCGCCGTGCACGCCACGCCAAGAGCGGAAATTGCTGGCCGTGAAAAAAGCAGAGGACCCACGGCTCCGTGCGCCCCTCGAGCTCGGGGGCAGCCGAGAGGCGAACACGGAGCGTATGGATCCAGAGGCGAACGAGGAGCCCGACGAGCGCGCCGAGGCCCCTCCGAATCACGACTTCAGCGTGTCGAGCATCGACTTCGCCCGCTCGAGGCCAGGCTCGTTCTCGAGCGCGCGCTCGAGCATCTGCTTCGCCTTGGGGGCGTCTCCTTGGCGCATCGAGATGTCGCCGAGGTAGAAGAAGACCTCCCCCTTCGAGATACCCGAACCGGGCTCGAGGCGCTGAAGAAGGAGGGCGCGGAAGGTCTTCTGAGCTCGTTCCAGATCGCCCGAGTCGAGGGCGAGGACGCCGAGGTCGCGGAGGACGGGGACGCTACCCGGATCGATCTTGAAGGCCATGTCGAGCTGGGTGAGCGCCGAGTCCTTGTTGCCGATCTGCGCGAGCGCCTTGCCGAGCCTGTGGTGGAACACCGACAGCTCCTTCGTACGCTTCTGGCCGAACGACGCGATGATGCGCTCGAGCACGACCGTCGCGTCCTGCTCGCGACCCGCAGCCGTGTAGGCATCGCAGAGCATGAGCAAGAGCTCGCGGTCCGCCGGGACGAGCTCGGTCGCCTTCTCGAGGACCGGCACGGCGTCGGCGGGGCTCTTCCGCTGGCTCAGGTGGATCTCCGCCGCACGACGGAGGAGCTTGACCGGGCCCACGACCTCGGCCGGCGGCGGCAGCGATCCGGTCGCCGGGAGCGACGGGACGACCGCGGGCTTCGAGAGCTCCGCCTCTTCGACGAGCATCTCGGCGAGCTCCGCCCACTTCTTGCGCTTCTCGAACGCGGCGAGGAGCCTCGGCCGCACGTCGAGCCCCGGCGGAACGAGGGCGATCGCGCGGCGAAGCGCGTCCTCCATGCCGTCGAGGTCGTCTCTCGCCTGGCGCACGTCGGCGAGCCGGAGGGCGAACGCCTTGGCGTCGGCGGGCTCCGAGATATCGACGAGCTTGCCCAAGGCGGACGCCGCTCTCTCGTAGTCGGAGCGCGCCTCGGTGATGCGGGCCACGGCCTCGAGCGCGCCGCGATGCGAGGCGTCCTGTTCGAGCACCGCTTCGTAGGTCGACAAGGCCCGACCCGTATCCTTGAGGCGCCCCTCGAGGACCTGACCGAGGCGCACCTTGAGGGCGAGCTCGGACGTCGTGTCTCCACGATCCTTCGCACGCGCGATCTGCGTGTCGAGGAGATCGGCGAGCTTGTCGTCTTGTCCTGTCTTTTCAAGGATTTCCGAGAGCGCCAGCGCCGCGTCCCCTTGATCGGGATCCTCGTCGAGCACGGCCGTGAGCGTATCGATCGCGTCGTTCGGCGCCGCGAACTTCTCCATCTGGAGCTTCGCGAGGTCGAGCCTGAGGGCCACACGCTCCTCCACGCTCGTCGCGTTGTCGACCAGCGTGGCGAGGAGCTTCGCGAGGTCCTTGTCGCGACCGGTCTCGGCGAAGAGGCTTCGCAGGGCACGCGCCGCCTTCTCGTCCCCCGGCTCGCTGTCGAGGATCTCCTGCTGGAGCGAGATGGCACGGGGCTTGTCGTCGAGCTTTTCGAGGACGACCTCGGCCGCACGTCGACGAAGCTCGAGCGCCTCGTTTCCGTCCATGACGTTCTCGGCGCGCTTCAAGAGGAGCGTCGTCACCTCGGCGAAGTCGCCGGCGTGCTCTCGAAGCGCGACGAGCTCGGCGAGCGCCCAGTCGTCGGCTTCGTTCTCGGCGAGGAGCTCCCGGAGGGCCGCCTCGGCGAGCGCGACGTCCCCGAGGGTGTTCTGCGAGACCTCCTTCGCCTCTCGAAGGAGAGCTTTCTTGTCGGACGGGTCCGTCTCGAGCTTCGCGCGATGGCGGAGCACCTCGACGAGATCTCGTTCCCGTCCCGACACCCGCAAGAGGGCCTCGAGCTCGCGGAGCGCGTCGAGGCTCTCCTTGTCGAGGGCGATCGCCTTGCGGAGCGCGACCTCGGCGCCCGCGGCGTCGTTCGCGCGGTCCCGTCTCCAGCCGGCGAGCCGGATCCAGAGCGTCACCGGCTCGCCGAAGGCGTCCAGGTTCGTCGTGGAGAGCGTCTTCCCCTCCGCGCTCGCGTCGAGCGAGGCGGCCAGCGCATCGGCAGCGCTCGCCCATCGCCCCGTGATCCCGGCGAGACGCTCGAGCTCGGCCTGCGCCTCGGACTCGAGGGGGTCGTCCGAGATCGCGGCCTCGATGGCGCGCTGGGCGCCTTCGACGTCGCGGACCTCGTTCTCGAGGATCTTCGCGTGGTCGAGGCGCGCCGCGACCCGAGCCTTGCGGCCGTCGGCCCGCGCGACACGCCGTGCGAAGAGGTCGCCGAGCTCCTTGGAGAGCGAGAGCTGGCGGTACACCGCCTCGAGGCTCTCGAACGCGTCCTCGAAGAGATCCGTGTCGTCGAGGAGCTTCTCCATGAGCTCGCGGCTCTTCGCGTGCGACGGGACCTTCTCGAGGGCCGTGCGCAAGGTCGCCAAACCTTGGGCTTTTTCGCCGAGCGCGTCGATCTGGAGGCACGCGAGCCGGTGCACCAGATCGGCGGTGGGCTCGGCCTCCGTCTCGAGGGCGATGCGCCGCTCGAGCACGTCGGCGAGGGCGGCGCTGTCGCCGAGCTCCGAGAAGACCGACTCGAGGGCGACGAGCACCTCGGTCGTGTCTCCCCCTTGTTCGGCGGCGTGCTGGAAGGCCTCCGCAGCCTTCCTGGCGTTCCCGAGCTCGGCGCGCTCGATGCGGCCGAGCCTCGCGTAGAGGTCGGCGGTCACCGTCGAGTCGAACGTGGACGTGGCCCGTTCGCGCAACGTGTCGGCGTACTTCTCGAAGCCGGACTTGCCGACGGCCTTGCAGAGCCGCTCGATGTCGGTGTGGGTCGGCGCGTCCCCGGGCTCTTCGGCGAGCGAACGGAGGAGCGCGCCGAGGGCGCGATCGGGCGACTCGACCCGATTTTCGCAATACTCCGCGATCTGCCGGAGGGTCCGGGCTCGATCGAAGGGCTCGGTCTCGGCGCGGAGGCGGAGCTCGAGCACGTCGACGAGCTCGGCGTACTTGCCCTCGGCGAGCAGGATGCCGGTGACCGACTCGGCCGCCTCGTGCCGGAGCTCTTCGCGGGCCTCGCCGATCGCGCGGATGGCCGCGATCGCGTCGGGATCGAAGCCCATCGCGAGCACGTCGGAGTACGCGACGAGCGCCTGCGCGGGATCGTCGAGCTCCTTCGCGAGCAGCCCACCGACACGCTTCTTGAGCGCGCGGCGCTTGTCGGAGTCGGCCTCGAGCCCCGCGCGGGCGCGGAGGTTCTCGTGGAGCTCGGCGTACATCCCTTCGGTCTCGTAGAGCGCGCCGAGGCGCTCGAGGACGTCGACCGAGTCGGGGCGAACCTCGAGGGCCTCGGTGAGCGCTTGGATCGCCTCGCGTCGCTCTCCGAGCCCCTTCTCGTAGCGCTCGGCGGCGTCGAGGAGGAGCTGCAGCTTGAGGCCCTCGTCGTCCTCTCCGCAGAGCTCGATTCGTCGACGATAGAGGTCGACGAGCCTCGCGGCGTCGTTCTTCGCCTCGTAGAGCGGGATGAGGTTGTCGAGCGTGAACGCGCTCTCCGGCTCGAGGTCGAGCGCGCGCTCGTAGGCCTCGGTGGCACCTTGCGCGTCGTCGAGCATGTCGCGTTTGGCCTCGCCGATGCGCCGCCACGTGCTCGCACGCTCGTCGTCGGAGGGGATGAGCTCGACGCGCTTCGTCAGGACGCGCACCAACGTGGGCCAGTCGGACAAGAGCGTGGCGAGATCGACCATCTCGTCGAGCGGATGAATCTCGCTCTCGTCGAGGCGGAAGAGCCGGTCGTACGCGTCGAGCGCGCGACGCGGATCGTCGCGACGCTTGTCGTGCAGCTTGGCGAGCGCCTCGAGGAGCTCCCGTTTGCCGACGCCATCGGTTGCCTCGATCCCACGCTCGTAGGTCTCGGCGAGGTCGTCCCAGCGCGACGTCGCCACCGCGAGACGGTCGAGCTCCTCCCGCGTCTCCCCGTCGTCCGGGTCGAGCACGAAGGCTTGGCGCAAGGCCTCGAAGGCTCGATGCGGGTCGTTGCCGCGCTGCTCGAGCAAGCGGGCGTTCTCGCGAAGGACTCCGACCCGCTCGCCCGAGTCTTGGGCGATCGCGAGACGGTGCTCGTTCACCGAGACGATATGCTGCCAGTCGTCTGCGCGCTCGTAGAGCGGCCGCAGGATCTCGACGACTCGCACCTTGTGCGACTCGTCCGAGAGGAGCGACTCGAGAGCCGCCACCGTCTCCCGGTAGGGGGTACGGGGAGACTCGCCGAGGAGCTCGACGATGGCCTGGTACTCGTCGACCGCCCGGCTCACGTCGCCGACCTTCTCGCGAAGGACGGTGGCGAGATCGAAGCGGAAGCGGGCCTCTTCTTCGGGCATCGCGCTCTGCTCGGCGCGGCGGCGGAGGAGCTCGGACAGGTCGTCCCACCGGGCGTTCTTGGCGAAGAGCCTCGTGAGCGCGTCGAGCGACGTCGTGTCCGTGTCCTCGGTGTCCACCGCGGCACGGTAGCTCTCGATCGCCGCCGCGTCGTCGCCGAGCTCGGCCTCCTGGAGGCCCGCGATGACGTGCAGCGTGCGAACGCGATCGGACGAGTCGTGGCGATGGTCGAGCGACTCGCGGTAAAGGGCCACCCGCTCGACCGGGCGCTTCGCCTTCGTGAGGAGGCGATCGATGGCATCGAACGCCGCCTTTTGGTCCTCGGGAGCGAACGCATACGCCCGCCGGAAGAAGACGAGCGCACGGTCGATGTCCCCGAGCTGCTCGAAGAGCTCTCCGGTCCGCTCGGCGAGCTTCGCCGTGGCGGGCTCGTCCGAGGCGATCTTCTCGAGCTCGGACGCGTACACCTCGGCGAGGCGACGCTCGGCGTTGGCGGCGCGCGCGAGGCGCTCGAGCTCGGCCCAGGTCGACTCGTCGGTGACGTCCTCGGCGAGGAGCCGAGCCGTCACGTCGAGCGCGGCCTTGAGGTCGTCGGACTGCTCCTCTTCGAGCTTCGAAAGGCGCCGAAGCAGCTGGCGACGCTCGTCGGGATCCTGGCTCGCGCCGAGCCGGGCCTCGAGGGTGGACATCACTTTGCGCCACTCGTGGCGCGCGAGATACACCCCTTCGAGGATCTCCGCGGAGCGCGCGGCGTGCGCCTGCTCCTTCATGAGCGCCTCGAGGGACGCCACGGTCGGCGCGTGCTGCGGCACCAGGGTGAGAGCAGCTACGTACTCGTCGAACGCGCGATCCGCGTCGCCGAGGCGCGCCTCGCGCAGGCCACCCAGCGCGTGGTGGAGAGCGGCCTTGTCGCTGTCCGAGAGGGCCCCCTCGGAGAGCCTCCGCTCGTGGAGCGCGACGAGGTCCTCCCAGCGGCCCTCGCTGGCGTAGAGGCGCTCGAGCGACGCGATCGCGTCCGCCTCGAGGCCCAAATCGAGGATCCGCTCGTACACCTCGATCGCGGACACCTTCTCGCCGAGCTTCTCGTCGAGGAGGCGGGCTTCCTTCATGTACACGGTGCGCCGCTCGCCGTCGGTCCGAGCGCTCTCGCCCCGCCGCTTGAGGATGCGGTAGAGGTCCTGGTCCGCGCCCTTCCCTTCGAAGATCGCCTCCAGCGCGAGGAGGGCGTGCTCGTCGTCGCCTCGGAGCTCCAGCGCCTTCTCGTAGTACTCGCGCGCGAGGTCGAGATCGTCGAGCTTGTCGCGGCCGAGGTCCGCCACCCGGAGGAGCACCGCGACCTGGCGGTCCTCGTCCAGGATGTCGCCCGCGACCTCCCTCAAAAGGGCGCACAAACCCTTGAAATCACCGTTCTTTTCGGCGAGCCGCTCGACCCTTTGGAGCCACTCCCCGAGCTGAGTCTCGGCCGCGGCGTGGCGTGTGCCACGGGCCGCGTACACGAAGGCTCGCGTCGCGTCGTGCAGGCGACCTTCGGCCACGTCGGCCGCGAGCGCGAGCAGCTGGAGCTTCTCGTCGATCCCGTCCGTTCCGTCGATCTGGATGTCGAGGACGCGGAGGAGCTTCTCGTGCGCGTCGTCCGCTTCGTAGAGGGGGCGGAGGAGGTCGGCGGCGTCCTTGCGAGCGGTCTCGTGATCGAGGAGCGCCTCGACGGCCTCGCGGCTCTTCGCGTGGGAGGGGCTCAGCGTGAGCGCCTCACGGTACGCGTCGATGGCGGCGTCGACCTCGCCGAGGAGGTTTCGTCGCACGTCGCCGAGCCGCGTCAGGAGGTCGAGGCGTTCGTCGACGACGTCCACGAGGCCGAGCTCCGCGACCAGCGTCTCGGCGAGATCCTCGTTGCGCTTCGCACGTTCGTAGAGGCGCGCGAGGCTCGCCAGGATCGAGCGCTCGGGACCGAAGTCGTCGAGCACCGCCCGGTACGCGAGGATGGCCTCGTCGATGTCTCCGAGCTTCTCGTCGAGCGTCGCGGCGGCGCGGACCATGAAGGTCTTGCGCGCGTCGGCGCCCTGGGCAAGGCGCTCCCGCGAGCGAAGGATGTCGACGAGCGCGCGCGCGTCTCCCTTGCGCTCGTAGAGCCGGTCGAGGGCCACGAGGGCCTCGTCGTCGGTCGGGTCGTCCTCGAGGCGCTCCTTCCACGCGCCCACGGCGGCGTCGAGGTCGGAGAGCTGCTCTTCGCAGAGGGCCCCGAGCCGGCCGAGCAGCGCGCGACGAGCGTCGGGCTCGACCTCGAGCTTCACCTGGACGCGGATCATCTCGGCGAGCTCTTTGCTACGCCCCGTCGCTCCGTAGATGCGCTCGAGCGAGCGAGCGGCCGGCAGGGCCACCGTCGGGTCCTCCCGGTCGAGCTCGAGCACCTCGCGGTAGATCCCTTCGGCGCGCGTCGCGTCGGCGCTCCCCTCGTGGATCTTCGCGACCTCGAGGAGAATGTCGGCGCGCGGCTGCGGCGCGGAGGCGGCCTCGGCGGCCTCGCGGAGCACCTCGGCGGCCTTCGCCATCGCGCCGTGGCGCGCGCTGATCTCGAGGAAGCGGCGCCGGTTGTCGACGTCCTCGGGGGTGAGCGGAACGAGGCGCGCGTAGGCCTCGAGGGCACCGGCGTCGTCGGTGAGCTTCTCGTCGCGGAGGTCGGCGACGCGGCGCAGGAGGTCTCGTCGTTCGTCGCGGTCGGTGGCGAACTCGAGCCGGACCTCGAGAATCCGAACGAGATCACGGCTCTCGCCGCGGTGGGAGTACACTCCCTCTAGAATTTCAGCCGCACGCTTACGCAGCTCGGGCACGGCCAGCGTCGCCTCCACGAGGTCCTTCGCCTCGCGGTTCGTCGGGTCGTCCGCGAGGACCTCCTCGAGGTACCCGATCGCGTTCCCTGGCTCGGAGAGCTTCTCGTGGAAGATCCTGCCGAGGCGGAGGCGCAGCGTCGTGGCCTCGTCACCGATGGCGTTGCCGAGCTTGCGCTGAAGGAGCGCCGACAGCTTTCGCCACTCGCCCGACGCGGCGTAGAGCTTGTCGAGCGCGGAGACGGCCTGATCGTGATCGGGCAAGGTCTCGAGGATGCGCTCGTAATACCCCACGGCGCGCGTGGGCTCGCCCACGATCTCTTCCACGAGGGTCGCGACGTCGACGAGGAGCGACGCGCGCACTTCGCCTTCTTGCGCGGCGATCACCTGCTCGTAGGCGGCCTCGAGATCGGCCCACTTTTCGCGCGCGGTGAGGTTCTGACGGAGGCGGGCGAAGGCGCGTTCGTTCTTCGGGTCGGCCTTGAGGATGCGCTCGAGGTACGGGCGAGCCGCGTCGGAGTCGCCGAGGTTCTCGTCGTACAGCGTGGCCGCGCGCTCGGCGAGATCGAGCTCGACGGCGAGAGGCAGCGACGTGGGCCCGGTGCGCGGTACCGAGGCCGCGATCGCATCGACGAAGGCCTGGGTTCGCTGCGTCTGGTTCGCGAGCACGCCGAGGCGATCCCACAGGGCGAGCTCGGAGGGGATCTCGTCCACGGCGCGCGCGACGACGTCGAACGCGAGCGCGAAGGCCCCCTGCTTCTCGTGCACGTCGGCGAGGCGCTCGAAGAGCGGCAGCCTGTCCTGGCGCGACACCGCGGTCGCGATGCGCACGCCGAGCACCTCGGCTTGTTTTTCGAGGCGCCCCGTCGCAGCGTACGACTCTTCGAGGACCACCGCCGCCCGGCCGCGGGTCTCCGCGACGGGAAGGAGCTTCTCGACGACCGCGACCGCCTCCGGTGCGTTGGGCTCGGCGGCGAGGGCCCGCTCGGCAGCGGCGAGCGCGTCGACCGGACGGCCCAAGCTCCCCATGTAGAGCTCCGCGAGCTCGAGCTCCCTCGCGACGAGGTCCTTGCCTTGAGCCAGGTCTCGCTCTCGTTCGATCGCCGCAGCCGCACCCGCCGCGTCGCCGCCGTGGCGCAAGAGCCGCGCGACGGCACGCAGGGCGCGTTTGTTCGAGGGGTCTCCGTCGAGGATCTCGCGGTAGAGCGCCACCGCGCGTTCGGGGCTCTCGAGCCCCTCTTCTTCGAGAGTGGCCCACTCGGCGAGCAAGTCGAGACGCGCGGAGCCCTCGGCGCGATCGACACGGCGACGGAGGAGCCATCGCAGGTCGTCGTGACGGGCCTCGGCGCGGAGGAGCGCGTCGAGTCGCGAGCCGACCTCCTCGTCGGTCTCGTCGGCTTCGTAGAGGGACCGGTACGTCGCGACGGCTTCGTCGACGCTCCCGAGCTCGCGCGCAGCGATCTCTGCGATCGCGAGCTTGAGGCTCCGCGCCTCAGCCGCCGAAGGCTCACCCTTCGCCAGGCGCGCGCGCAGGATCTCGACGAGCTCGGACCACTTGCCAGCGCTCCGCGTGACGGCCTCGAGAGCCGCGAGCGCGCCTTCCCGGGTGGGGTCGAGATCGTAGACCTTCCGCGCCCACGAGAACGCCGTGCTCCGATCCTGGAGCCTGTCTCCCGTCGTCACCACGAGCTTCTGGAGCAGCGCTCGCCGGGCGCCGTCGTCTTTGGCGTGACCGAGGAGCACTTCGTAGAGCGGGGGCAACCTGCCCCACTTTTCGTCCGACTCGTAGAGCGGCACGAGCTCGCTCGCGGCCCGCTCGTCCGTGGGGCGCACGGCGAGCACGCGCTCGTACGCGCGGAAGGCACGCTCCGGCGCGCGGAGGTTGTCCCGGTAGACGGCCGCTGCACGGAACGAAAGCTCGACCTTCGCCTCCGGATCGCTGGCCTTGTCGGCTGCGCCCGAGAGCACCTCGGCGAGCCCCTCGTAGTCCTGGGTGCGATCGTACATCGCCGTCAGCGCGTCGAAGTCGTGCGTCTCCAGGAACCGATCCCGCAGGGCGCGGAGCGCCTTCGGGTGGTTGGGAGAGAGCTCGAGGACACGCGTCCAGGTCCGGCTCGCCCCCTCCGAGTCGGAGAGGCGATCCGTGTACACTGCACCGAGCTTCTGAAGCACCTGCAAACGCTGGGCGTCGTCGGTCGCGAGCTCGACGCGGCGCTCGAGGACCTCGGCGAGTGAGCGGAAGTCCTTGTCGCGCTCGGACTGCTTCTCGAGCGCGTCGATCGCGGGGAGGTACGAGGGCTCCTCTTCGAGGACCTTCTTGTAGAGCCGTACCGCGTCGGCGCCGCGGTCGAGCCGCTCGGCGGCGAGCTTGGCCATCTCGAGCGTGATGGCGCGGCGCTCGGCCCCGGGCGCCATCGCGGCGACCTCGGCCTCGTGGAGCTCGTAGAGCTTGTTGTAGGTGCGCCGTTTCCCGTAGAGCTCCTTGAGCTTCTCGAGGGCCTCCGGATCGAGCGGCGCGGCCTCGCGCAGCTTCTCGTACGCCTCGACGGCGTTCTGGACGTTGGAAAACTGCTCGATCCACCGGCGTGCGATGCCCCGGTAGATCTCGGCGCGGGCGCCCGCGTCGGGCTCGAGCTCGGCGAGACGAGCCTGCGTGGTCAAGAGGTCGCGCCACCGCTGGAGCGCCTCGTACACGCGCGAGAGCTCGCGGAGCGCGTCGGCGTCCTGAGGCGCCAGCGTGACGATCTGCGTGAGCACGGCGACGAGCGCCGAGTCGCTCTTCAAGTGGTCGCGGTAGACCTGGGCGATCTCGCGCAGCACCGGGAGCCTCGCGTCGGCGTCCTCCGGAGCGATGCGCTCGAGCTCTCCGCGGAGGAGGTCGGCGAGGGCGTTCCACCCGGACGTCTGGCGGTAGAGCCGGCGGAGGGCCACGCGCGCCTCGGCGTGCGACGGATCTTGACGATGCAGGGCGCGCCACTGCTCGATCGCCTTGGCGGCGTTGGCGCCCTCTTCGGCGAGCTTCGCGATCTCGGTCGCGATCTTGGCGCGCTCGGCCTCGGGGAGGGCGCGCTGGGCGTCGCCGAGGATAGCCGCGAGCCGCTGCGATTCGCCGCGCTCGACGCACACCTCACGGAAGAAGGCGAGCATCACCGGCTGCGCGGGCTCCATCTTCCGGAGACGCTCGAAATAGGGCTCCGCCTGCTCGGGGCGCTTCCGCATGCGCCAGTGGACCATCGCGATCTGGAGGAGCGTTCCAGCCTCTTGGCCACCGCGAACGCCGCCGCCGGCGAGCTGCTCCTCGTAGAGCGCGACGAGGTGGTCCCACATCTCCTTCTCGGTGAAGTGATTCGCCAGGAACGAGATGGCCTCCGGGTGGCCCGGGGACAGCTCGAGGACACGCTCGTAGGCGGTCGCCGCGCGCTCGGGCGCCGCGAGACGCTTGCGCGTGAGACGTCCGAGGCGCAGGTATCCCGCGACCTTCTCGTCCTTCGCGCTGGACTCGAGAGCGAAGCGCTCCATCGCCTGCGCGAGCTCCTCGAAGCGCTCCTCTTCGCGGTAGACGTGCTCGAGCAAGAGCGCGGCGCGACGGTTCTTCGGATCGATCTCGAGGGCCTCGGAGAGGCCCGACACGACCTCTTCGAGCAAGACCTTACGAGGAGCCTTGCCCTTCTTGCCCTTCGCCGCGAGCTCCGGCCGCCCGTAGCGGAAGGCGGTCTCGGCCGCGCTCACCAGGAACGAGCTCTTCAACGCCGTGTCGCTCGCGGACCTCGCCTCTTCGACGTAGCGGGTCACGAGCTCACGCCACTTGGCGCGACGCATGGTGCTGCGCTCGATCGCCTCTTCGGCGTGATCGTCGCCAGGGGCGAGCTCGAGCACCCGGCCATAGGCCTTCACCGCGGCCTCGTCGTCGAGCAGCTCGTCGTCGAGAACACGCCCGAGCTCTCGCGCGAGCCCGAGCTCCGCTTCACTTCCGGCCGAGAGCCCGAGCTCGAGGCGCAGCACGTTCGCCACGGCGTCGTACTCGCGACGGGCCTCGTGCGCCTTTCGCGCGGCTTCGAGGAGCTTCGCGAGCTCCGCACGAGGCAAGTCCTCCTCGACGTAGGTGACCTTCCCCGTCTCCGCGTCATACCCGACGGCGGCGCGCAGCTCTGCGAGCGCCTCCGTGTTCTCCGGGTCGTCCTGAAGCTGGCCAAGTGTGCTGCGGATGGTCTTCGCGCTCATCGTCACCTTGCGAATCTGTTCCCCGAAAAACCGAACGACGTGGGCACCTTGGCGAACGTAAACCTTCTACATCGCTAGGTTTTTCCCGCACGAAGCGGCAGTCGAGCCACGATGGTAAAGGCCAGACTGAACGGATTCAATGGGGTTTCGGAGCACACCTCGCGATCCTTCGTGCGCGACGCGCATGCCGGGGCGATTCCGTCGTCGTGTGTCCCTCCGCGCGAAAATTCCGCGTTTCCCTCTCCTTCTCGCAGGCGTCGGGAGGCAAAGTCGTGCTACTAGCCTGGGACCTGCGCGTGGCCCGCTCCCTTCGACTCACCCTGATGAGCGTGTACGAGACGCTCGCCATCTGTGCGCCGACCGTGCTCGAAGCGGCCGTCGGTCGCGTGTCGAAGTCGACCTGCGACGAACGCCTCTCCCGGTGGGGACACCGCATCGTGAAAGGCACACGGATGGACGTCACCGTGGCGGGTCGCGACCACGTGGCCCCCGGCGAGACGTTCGTGGTGATGTCGAACCACCAGTCCCACTACGACGTGCCGGTGCTCTACCACGTGCTCGGGGGCAACCTCCGCATGGTGGCGAAGCAGGAGCTCTTCCGCATCCCGATCTTCGGCGGCGCGATGCGCGGAGCCGGGTTCATTTCCGTCGACCGCGAGAACCGCGAGAGTGCCATCCGCAGCCTCGAAGCCGCGAAGCCCATGCTCCGGGGGGGCACCCACCTCTGGATCGCTCCCGAAGGCACCCGCAGCCTCGACGGGAAGCTCGGCCCGTTCAAGAAGGGCGGCTTCGTGCTCGCGAGGGACCTCGAGCTCCGTATCCTACCGGTCACCGTGACGGGCACGAGAAACGTGCTCCCCTCCCACGGCGCGCTCACGGCACCCGACGAGCCTGTCCACGTGACGTTTCACGCTCCCATTTCGAGCTCGCGGCCTCGCGACGAGGTGATGGCCGCGGTGCGAGAGGCCATCGCGAGCGCCCTGCCGTGAAAACGCGCCGGGGCTCGGCGACCGGGGCGGGCCTCGCCATCGTCGTCAACGCCAACGCCAAACGAGGAGGGCGCCGCATCGCCGTGCAGATCGGCGAGGTGCTCCCGGGGGCCGTGATTCGCCTCACGAAGAGCGCGGACGAGGTGCAGGGCTTCCTTCGCTCGCTCGGGCCTACGAAGGCCGTGATGGCGGCCGGCGGGGACGGCTCCGCGGTCACGCTCCTCACGGCCCTCGACGCCGTGACCCCCCAAGATCGCGAGCTCCCGGCGTTCGGGGTGCTCCCCCTCGGGACCGGAAACGCGTTCGCGCACTCGCTCGGCGCTCGCTCCCTCGACGCGTGCGTGCGCGCCCTCGCGCGTCACCGCGGTCCCCTCCCCACCCGATCGACCCGCGTGTTCTCGTGCGACGAGAAGCTCACGTTCTTCGCGGGGAGCGGCTGGGACGCAGAGATCCTGGACGACTACCGTGCGCAGCTCGAGTCCGCTCCGTCGCGGCGCGTGGCGAAGAGCGTCTGGGGATACCTCTCCGCGGTCGCGCTCCGGACGGCGCCGAAGACCTTGCTCCACGGAAAGGCCACGGTGCGGATCGAGGCGCTCGCGCCCGAGGTCTACGGCATCGACGCGCGAGGAGCCGTCCGGAGGCTCGAGGGGATCGGCATGGGCTCCCTCCTCTACGAGGGGCCTGCGAGCGTGGCCGGCTGCGCGACGTGTCCGGAGTTCGGGTACCGCTTTCGCGCCTACCCCCACGCCGAGCGCATGCCGGGGATGATGAACGTTCGGGTCTACGAACAGACGACCCTCCGAGCGATCCGGGACATCCCGAGGCTCTGGCACGGCCAGCACCCTCTCGACGGGATGACCGATTGGTTCACCTCGCACGTCCGCATGACCTTCTCGCGGGACGTCCCCCTCCAGGTCGGGGGCGAGGCCGTCGGGCGCCGTCGCATCGTCGACTACCGCATCGCCCCGCGCACGATCCGCGCGATCGACTTCCGACGGCTTCTCTGATCCGCTCCGCCGTCGCGCGACGGGCCATCGCTCCACCCTGCCTCGCAGGTGCCGGGATGCGGTAGGCTCGGCCGCATGACACTCACCGACGTGCCGTGGAAGTCGGTGCTCGCCTTCGGGGAGACCGCCTGGGTGGTCGGCCTGACGACGTTCCTCGTCCTCGAGCGTCGGTCGCCCGCAGCGACGCTCGCGTGGGTGCTCGGCCTGGTGTTCCTCCCGTTCGTCGGCCTGCCTGTGTACCTCCTCTTCGGGCCGAGGAGGCTCCGTCGGAGGCGCCTTCGGTACCGCGACTCTCGAAAGCGAGCGACCGCGGCCATCGCCGAGGTGCGGCGACGACTGCCCCCGGGCGACGCATCCCGCCTCGCGCGCATCGGCGAATGCCTGCAGCATACACCCGTATCGACGGCGGAGCGTCTCGTCGTGCACCACGACGGGGACGCGCTCTACGATCGGATCGTCGCCGCGATCGACGACGCGCGCGACCACGTCCACGTGGAGTACTACATCTACGAGGCCGACGCACAAGGTGTGCGCCTCCGCGACGCCCTGGTGCGCGCGCGCAAACGTGGGGTCGAGGTCCGAGTGCTGGTCGACGCCGTCGGCTCCTCGGCGAACCTCGCGTTCTTCGAGGCGCTCGTCTCGGCGGGAGGCATCGCTCGCATTTTTCAGCCCCCGAGGTTCGGTCTCGCGTGGACGCTTTTCTTCAACTTCCGAACCCATCGCAAGATCGTCGTGATCGACGGGACCCTCGGGTTCACGGGCGGCATGAACTGGTCGTCGTGCCATTCCCGTCGCGACTCGGGAGATGCGGCCTGGCGCGACACACACCTCGAGCTCGAGGGAGCCGTCGTCGCCGACCTCCAGCACACGTTCGTCGAGAACTGGGTGTACTGCCGAGGCGACTCGCCGACGACGCCCCGCTACTTTCCGGAGGTCTCGGCGGGCGCCGAGCTCGTGCAGCTCCTTCGCTCGGGCCCCGACCGCGACATCTATCCGATCCACGCCTTCTTCTTCTCCGCGATCGCGATGGCCGAGCGACGCATCCTCCTCACGACGCCGTACCTCGTACCCGACGACACGACGCTCTACGCGCTGAAGACCGCGGCCGCGCGTGGTGTGGCCGTGCGGATCCTCGTGCCGAGCCAGGGCGACTCCCGCGTGGTCTCCGCCGCCGCGCGGAGCTACTTCGAGGAGCTGCTCGACGCGGGCTGCGAGATCCACACGTACGGACCGGGCATGCTGCACGCGAAGCTCCTCGTCGTCGACGACGTCGCCACGATCGGGACCGCGAACTTCGACAATCGGAGCTTCCGCCTCAACTTCGAGGTCATGGCCGTGCTCTACGCGAAAGCCCGCGCCGACGAGCTCGCCGAGCGCTTCGAGCTCGATCTCGCCCACGCGAAGAAGGTCAAGCGGCGAGCGCTCCACGAGCAGAAGCCGCTGCTCAGGCTGGCCGAGTCGGCCGCGCGGCTCGCATCGCCGCTCTTGTAGCCATCAGAAGTGGAGCGTGACGCTCGCGTAGAACGCCCGCGGTGGCCCTTGGGTCACGTGCTGCACCGGAATGCGCGAGGGCGTCGCCCCGCCGGAGAAGGACGAGGCGAACACGAACTGACCGTCGTAGTAGGGCTGGCCGAGGAGGTTCGTCGCGTCGAGGGAGAGCTCGACCTCTCGCAGCCGGAGGCCGAGCGAGGCGTCGAAGAGCACGACGTTTTGGCCGATTTCCCCGTAGGGAAGCGGCCTCCTCAGGACACCATCCAGCCCGAGGCCGACGCGCCCCTCGAGCTCACGGGCGAAGACCTTCGCGAGGGCGTGCGTGTACCGCGCGTCGGTGCGGACGACGATCTGGGGAACGTACGGCAAGAGGTCGCCCGCGACGAAGCCGGCGCCGGTCGCGACGAACGCGGCGCGCGTGTAGGTGGCGCTCCCGGAGAGCACGAGCCCCTCCCCCGCGTGTGCGAGCAGCTCCGCCGTGACCCCGGTGCGCCTCGTGCCAGGGACGGGCTCGTTGCGGGCGGTCTCGGGATCGAACACGAGATCGCCGTCGAGCCCCGAGGTGTACGCGGCCACCGAGCCCGAGAGCGCGCGCCCGAGCGTCCCTCGGAGCCCGACCTCGAACGAGGTGACGTCGGTGAACGGCGCCGTCTCCCCGTTCGCGAGACTGCGAGCTTGAGGGGAGCGGAAGCCTCGCCCATAGCTGCCGACCAGCCGGACGCCACGCCCGAGGAAGACGTCCACGGACACCTTCTCACCGACATGCGTGCCCTGCGCGCTCCGTGAGGGCCCGGGAGCCCGGCTCCGATCGTCGACCGCGTACGAGAGAGAGTCGACCCTCGCGCCACCTCGCACCGTCACGCGCGAGCCGAGCCTCAGCTCCTCGTCCACGTACGCGGCGACGTGGGTCGCCTGAAGGTCGGCATCGACGAGCGTCGCCACCACCCGATCGTCCACGTCTCTCAGGCGCGTCTGGGACTGCGAGACACGGTCGTGACGGCCGTAGAGCCCGACCTCCGTCGTATCGCGCTTCGAGAGCAAGGGGAGCGCGTAGCGCATGGAGCCCGTCGCCCCCAGAGTGAGCGCGTCGTTCTTCTGCTCGCCGTTGTCCGAGACGTTCGGCTCCCCCCGGAGCGCCCCCGTGAGGTACCCGGTGAAGTTCTGCCGAAGCGACATCCCCCGAGCGACGACGAAGGGCGCCAGCGCGAACGTGGCGCGGTCGCCCTCTTTCTTGAGCTCGGCGAGCACCTGGGTGCGCGAGCCTCGCCCACCTTGGCGTGGATCGAGGGTCGCGTAGCGGTCGAGGCGGCCCTGTTCGATGTCCCTCCGAGGGAGTACGCCCGCCGAGTCGTAGCGACCCGAGTACGTCCCGAAGAGGACCCGCGCGGAGATCCCACCGGCGAAGTCATGGGCGACCTGCGCGAGGAACGAGCCCCGCCGCGCCGCGCGGTTCGGACCGAACCCGTCGGTCGCGTACTCCTCGAACGACGCGAACGTCTTCGGGTCTTCGCCGCGCGGACGGTACCCCACGAAGAGGCGGCGCGTCCCGAAGGACCCGAGCGTCCCCTTGACGACTGCGCCCTCCTCCGCGAGCCCGAGCCTCATGCGAACCGTCCCGGCGACGGCGAAGTCCCCCTGACGCGGGTCGAACGGCCCCCCCTGCGCCGAGACCTCGTGGACGACCTCGGGCGAAACGAAGTGCAGATCGGCGTACCCCTGACCGTGCACGTTCGAGACGTCGTTCACGGGCACGCCGCCGACCCACAGCTCGACGTCCTGGCCGTGCACGGCGTCGAAGCCGCGCATGAAAATTTGGTGAGCTTTCCCTTCACCACCATGCTGGGTCACGAATACGCCTGGAACGATGTTCAAGAGATCGGCGGACGTTCTACGCGGCGCGGCTTCGAGGACCTCTCGGCCACGGGTGAGCTCCGACGCCGAGCGCGGAGCCGTGCGCCCGAGCACTCGCGCCTCTTCGGGCGGACCAGCCGCGGGCCCTGGGGGCCCTTCGGGGACCGCGGGCGAAGGGGGGGCGTCGATCTGGAAGACGACACGCTCCCGGACCTTCGAGGCGAGGGCTTTTCCGTCCCGGGTCGCGGGCCGGAAGCGGAAGGCTCGAGCACCTTCGCGGGCCGCTCGGACCACGTCGGGCGCGAAATCACCGACCACCGTGACGTCCGTGACGGTCCCTTCCGCGTCGATCGTGAGCACCACCGGAACGTCGGCCGGGGGCTCGGCTTGCGCATGCGATACGCTCCAGACGACTGCGCGGTGCTCGACGACCACGGGAGGCGTGACCTCGGCCGCGCGCGACGCCGAAGGTACGGCGAGCGCGACCGAGACCCCTGCCATCACGAGGACCGAGCGCACGTGGCCCTCGTAACACGAAATGGACGATGGGTGCTACGGCGCCGACCCGAGCAGAATCCCGCGCTCCCCGAAGTCGGAGAGCCAGCGCGCGACCTCGCCGAGCAAGCCCTCGGAGACGGGCACGCCGAGCGCCGCGCTGGCTTCTTGAATGGCGAGACCGAGGGCCACCCCCTCGACGAGCCGCGCGACGAGCGCGTCGGCGAAGGGCGTGAGGACGAGCACACCGACGCGATGGTGCACGTCGCGGTGGACGAAGAGCCGTGTGGTCTCGGTGGCGGGGAGCCCGGGCTCGACCGTGAGCGTATGCACGGCGTGGTCGACGACGAGCCTGCGGAAGGGCCCTCGAAATACCAAAGGTCTCGCGGCGTCGACGTCGATCGCGGCGGGCGCCGGCTCGTCCGGGAGGGCACCGACGACGAACTCGAGCGCGTCGAGGCGGAGCAAATCGGCGACGTACGAGGGCACCGCTTCGCTACGCTCGACCTCGGCGATCAGATCCACGAGGAGCTCGACGGGGACGTCGCGGAGGTGCCGGGTCCGAGGACCGCCGCGCGCGAGGTAGGCATCGACGGCCGCATCGAAGGCGCCTTTTTTGGCGCGCTCCAGATGCGCGACCCCACGCTCGAGGATGGCCGACGCGACCCCTGTCACGTTCCCGCGGACGAGCTTTCGGTAGAGCGGCAACCTCGCGGGCGCACGCGCGAGCGCTTCGAGGTCGCCGGGCGCGATCCCGTGCCTCCGCGCCAAGCCCTCGAGATCGCGAGGGGCGGCCTCGTCGGCAGAGAAGCAGGCGTCGTGGAAGGCTGCGCGGAGCGCACGCGCGCGTTCGCCCGGATCGGTGCTCATGGCCTCGCCTCGGGAGCGGGACGCGCTCGACGCCGAAGCCCTCGCTCGTAGGCCCGAGTGAGGGCCGCGACCTCGGCGAGGAGAACGGATAGCTCGGGGAGGCTCTGGTCGCGCTCGAGCACCACCGGCACCGGCCCCGTGCGGGCGACGACCTCTTCGAGCAGCACGTGCACGTCGGGGCACACCGGGGCGCCGTGCGTATCCACGATGAGGCGGCCGCGCGCGGGCCGCTGGTCGGCCGAGAGCTCGAACGTGCTCTCGTCGAAGTAGTCGTGCCCGGCGACGTGCATCTGCACCACACGCTTGAGCGGGAGCTTGGCGATGGCTTTGCGCACGTCGTGGCCGAAGTTCGTCGCGTTCACGTACGCGTTGTTCACGTCGAACATCAGCTTGCAGTCGGCGGCCTCGAGCACCTCGGCAAGGAACTCCGCCTCGTCCATCTCCGGCTCGCCGGGGTGCAGGTAGTAGCTCACGTTCTCGATCGCCATGGGGCGCCCGATCGCGTCCGAGACGCGGCGGATCCGATCGGCGATGCGCCGGACCTCGGATCGATGAAACGGGATCGGAAGGAGATCGTGGAGGGCGCTCGACCCGACCGCCGAAAAGCAGAGGTGGTCGGAGTGGAACGGGGCCGCGACCTCGTCGAGGAACCCGCGCAGCGACCTCAAAAACGCTGGATCCAGCGGGTCGTCACCGCCGAGCGAGAGCGAGAGCCCGTGGCTCAGGACCGGATAGCGCGCCCGCGCCGCCTCGAGCAGCGCGGGAAACCGCCCGCCGCGCCCGATGTAGTTCTCGGGAGAGACCTCGATGAAGGGCAGGTCCGGGAGCGCCTCGCAGAGGGCGTCCGCGATCTCCCACCGGAAGCCGAGCCCGACCCCACAGAGGGCCGATCCTCGCCCGGTTTTCACGGCCGTCTCACTCACCGGATACCTCGCCGAATTGCGGTGGAGCCCACGACGAAATGCGACGAGCGCCCGGCGTGGAGAGGTCCACGCGACGGGCGCTCGTCGTCCGTGTCACTTCTTCTTGGCCGCGCACGTCCCGGCGCCGCAGGAGGCCGCGCCGCCCTTCTTCGCGTCGGGCTTCTTGGCGGGGGCCGCCTTGGGATCCGCCGCAGGCGCCGAAGCGGCCGCGGCCTTCGTGTCGGGGGCCGCCGCGGGGGTGGTGGCCGCGGTGGTCTCGGGGGCCTTCGCCTCCTCCTTCTTGGCGCCGCACGACGCCGAGCCGCCCTTGTTCGCGCCGCACGACGCCGAGCCGCCCTTGTTCGCGCCGCACGACGCCGAACCGCCCTTGTTCGCGCCGCACGAGCCGCCGTCGGCCATGGCCGGGGCTGCGCTCGGCACCGCGTCGGTCGCGTTGACGGCGGGAACCTCCGGCGGCTTGGCGTCGCCGCATGCCGCGACGATGACGGAGGTCCCGAGGACAGCGAGCGCGCCCGCGATTTTTTCGAACGAAAGATTGGCCATATCGATGCGATCTCCTGTGTGGGCCCACGGTGGGGCAATGTGCGCCCCGGTGGGGCCGAAACGAAACGAATAGACGAAGCTCAGGGGTTGGGCCGGGCCGAAAAGTCGAGAGTGACCTTTGCGGTCTCGGCCACCTTGGTGCCGAGGATCGAGAAGGCCTTCTTCGCGATCTGACCGACGTCGTCCCGCGGGGCGACCTCGTGCTCGGCGAGCGTAACCTTGAACGGCTCGCGTGTCGCTACCGTCACGACCGTGGGGCGTTCGGTCGCCGGCACTCCCGTGGGGTGAACGAAGCGCACCCGGAGCGAGACGTCCTTCGGCACCCTTCGGCCGTGCACGAGGAGCTCGCCATGAGCGATCAAATCGATCGTGCGCGTATCTTCCCCAGCGGCGCTCACCGGGGTCACCTTCGCGAGGTCGTTCTCGGCGAGCCCGTCGATGCTCCGGATCGCGAAGACGGCCATCCGGTTCTTCGCCTTCACGTCCTCCGCGAGCTTCGCGTTCTCCGCGTCGGCCACCTCGAGCCACGTCTTGGCGTGCGCCGTCTGTGTGCCGTCTTTCGAGGCGTCTCCGAAGGTCGAGAGCACGAGCGACGTGAGATCGACCTTGACCTCGCCTCGTGTGGCCGACAGGTTCGACGGGGCGACGTCGATGCGCCCCTCGACCGTCGAGGTCTGCCCTTTGATGTGCTCCTTCGGAGCCTCCATGTCGATCGCGGCCTTGCCCTTCGCGTCGAGGGCGAGCGAGTACGAGCCCGCGGCCTTCGGCGCCACGGACGGCGCGAGCGACGACGCGGCCGGGGCGGGCTCGGGTTTCGCCTCGCTCTTCGAACAAGCGACCACCGAAGAGGCCACCAGCACGGCGAGCATTCCAGAGCATTTTCGGGCAGTTGGGTCCATCACCATCGTTCTCCGCGAGACACTACGCGCTGCCCGGGGGATGGTTTCGAAAAAGGGTGCGCGTGGGCCCTTTTCGTACCCAGGATGACGAAAGCGTTATCCTCGAGAGCGCGATGCTGGTCCTCCGCGATGCCCTCGCGTCTCCCCGCCCCTGCCCCTGCGCGTGCCACACGACCTTGTCGCGAGCCGATCGGGCCCGTGGCATCGAGGCCGTCTACGTGCTCGACGACACGATGCGCGGGATGGGCTACGTGCCGACCTACGAGCTCACCGGAGACTCGCTCTTTCGCGCTTCGCAGATGAAGAACGATCCGACGACGCGGGTCGTCCCGGTGAGGTTCGGCGAGTGCGTCTACAGGCGGCTCGTCGGCAGCCTGCTCCACGAGGTGCTCCACGCGCTTTTCGGGGAGGTGGGCCCGGCCAACTACGGGATCCCGTTCGGGATGCCCTACGGCGTCCCCGAGAGCCTGCCCGAGGCCGACGAAGAGGCGTACATCGCCCCGTTCAACCTCGGCGAAGCCTGCGCGTTCGTCGGAGTGTGGATCCTCGCGCGGCACATGTTCCGGATCGCGTGGGACGTTCGTACCGCGAGGGACGTGGGCACGTACTGCTTCAAGGGAGGCAACGCCCTCGTCAAGGTCCCGAGGGGTTTCCGCGCCGTCGCCCACCTCGACCGCTCCGCCCACGAGGAGCGCTACTACGCACGCGCGCGCGCCCTCGAGGACACGGCCCGAGCGCTCTTCACGCCCGAGAAGCTCGACGAGCTCACGACGCGCATCCGGGGCTACGCGGCCATCGGCGAGAAGCGCCGACCGAAGGCCTTCGCCCGCGCGAGCGATGTGGCCGATCTCGTGCCCGCCAAGATCGGGCGCAACGACCCCTGCGTGTGCGGGGAGCCGAAGAAATACAAGGCGTGCTGCGGGGAGCGCACCACCCCCTACTTCGCGCCCACCTTCGTCGCGAGGTAGGTCCGGCGGAGGCTACTTCGCGCCGTCGTGCTCGGGGTCGAGATCGGCTGGGTCGGCCTCGTCGCGCAGGACCCCTTCCCAGCGGGCGATGACCACGCTCGCCACGGCGTTCCCGATGACGTTCGTCGCCGAGCGCGCCATATCCATGATCTCGTCGACCGCGAGGAGCATCGCGACGCCGGCCTCACCGGGGAGGTCGAAGCTCGCGCAGGTGGCGGCGATGATGACGAGCGTCGCGCGCGGGACGCCGGCAACGCCCTTCGACGTGAGCATGAACGCGAGCACCATGAAGATCTGCCGCCCGATCGGGAGATCGATGTTCGCGGCCTGCGCGATCGTGAGGCTCGCGAGCACGAGGTAGAGCGTCGAGCCGTCGAGGTTGAACGAGTACCCCGCGGGCAAGACGAAGCTCGCAACCCGGCGCGGCACGCCGAGCTTCACGAGCGTCTCGAGGAGCTTCGGGAGCGCAGCTTCACTCGATGCCGTCGTGTATGCCGTGAGCACCGGCTCACGGATGGCGCCGAAGAACCTCCGCGGGCTCACGCGGACGAGGAGCAGCACCGGCACGAACACGAGCAGCACGAGCGCGAAGAGCGAACCGTAGAGGCTCCCCACGACGCGCGTACTTCCCGACCAGATAGAGCACCGCGGGCCAGCCCTCGATGAGGGTTCCGTCGGGCATTTTGTGCCCCGAGGCCATGTGCGAGACGTTGTAGGCCATGGCTCCGAACACCCCGATGGGGGTGAGCTTCATGATCATGCCCGTGTACTTGAACATCGCCTGCGCGACCGTCTCGGCGAGGGCGAGCAAGGGTTTTCGCCGCTCACCGAGCTGCGTCAGGGCGATGCCGAAGAGCACCGAGAACACCACGATGGGCAGGATGTCGCCCTCGACCGCGTGTTTCGCGAGGTTCGAAGGGAAGAGGTGCATGGCCGTGTCCCAGCCCGACTGCGCCTTCGACTTGTCGACCGCGCCGTGCGCGGAGAGATCGATGGGGAGCCCCTGCCCGGGCTTCACGACGTTGCCCACCACGAGCCCGAGCGCGAGGGCGATGGTCGTCACGATCTCGAAGTAGAGGAGCGACTTCACCCCCATGCGCCCGACGGCCTTGATGTCTCCCGTCTGCGCGACGCCCACGACGATCGTCGACACGAGCAAGGGGACGATGAGCCCCTTGATGAGGGCGATGAACGCCTTCGACATGAACTGGAAGAGCGCGAAAACGTTCGGGAACTTCGACTGCGGGAAGAAGCCTCCGAGCACGATGCCGAGCACCAGCGCGACCACGATGACGATCGTGCCCGCGAGTGGGTGCTTCTTGGGGCCGGCCTTCTCCGACGGGGGTGCGTGGCTCATGCGAGACCGCAAGGTACACGCGAAACGGCTCGCCGCGAGCGGTCAGGTCTTCTTCGGCGGCTTCCAACCAGGAACGCGGATCTCGTGCTTCGGCGGGGGCGTCGGGTGCGGGCGGCCTTGCGCGCAGCGAAACCCGACCCCGGGCACCTGGTAGGTGAACTGCGCCGCCGCGCGGAAGGTGATGGCCATCCCGCCGAACGAGCGGTTCCATGCGCCACCTCGCAAGGGGTGCATCGGGGTCTCGTTGCGCACGAGCGGGTCGGTCCTCTTGTCCTTCGTGAACGGCGCGTACGAGTCCTCGACCCACTCCCACACGTTGCCCGCCATGTCGTGGAGGTGGCCCGACGGCCACACGCGGTCCCCCGGGAGGTGCGTCCCGACCTTGGACGGACCGCCCCCGTGGCATCCCACGTCGCCTCCGGCGCGCGTCTTCGGCGCACCGTATTTCGTGAAGTCGACCGTGTCGCAGGAGGGCTCGGGTGTGTTGCCCCAAGGGTATTTGTACTGCTCGGGGCCCGTCGCCGCCCACTCCCACTCGGCCTCGGTGGGGAGCCGCTTGCCGACGTAGGCGCAGTAGGCGCGGGCCTTGTCCCAGCTGACGAGGTTCACCGGATGGTCGGGGAAGCTCGGGTACATGGAGAACGGATCCTTCGTCCAAGGCTCTTCGCATCGGCCCGCTTCGACACACGCCCGGTACGCGCGCACGGTCACCTCGTCGACGTCGAGGCAGAACGGCTCGGAGAGCACCACCACGTGCTCGCCCTCGCGTCCCTTCATCATGCGGAACCCCTCCGGCCCCGTCGCTGGGATCGCGATGGAGCCCTGCGGACACGCCACGCCGCCATCGCTCTCCGCGTCGGTGTCACGTGCCCCGGCCTCGCTCGACGCCTCGACGGTGGATGCGTCGAACGACGTGCCGCCGTCGGCGTCCGCGTCGGAGCTCGCCGACGGCGAGACCTGGCCGTGCCCCGCATCGGCGAGCACGTGAGGAGCGTCGACCGGACCGAGTCCCTCCGACACACCACCACATGCGCCTACGACAAGCCCTGCCCACGCCCACGATCGACCACGCATGACTCGGTGCTACTCCGCCGGCGCCCGGAGGGGAAATAGACCGGTTCATTTCGGGCTGGCCGGCAAACTTAACGATGTCGTAATCTCGTCGTCATGCTTCGTGGCCTCGGGACGTTGGCGCTCGCCATGCTGTGCATCGTTCGGGCGGAGCGGACCGCGAGCGCCGATCCCCGCGAGACGGCCGTTTGGTCGGCGCTGCTCCTCACGGCCAAGGCCTCCACGGAGCGCACGGGTCCGTCGGTGTGGCTCGACGCGCACGCGCGCCGTGGCCCTACCTCGACGACGGCGATCGTTCGACCGGGGCTCGGCTACCGCCTGTCTCCGACGACGAGCCTCTGGGGCGGCTACGCGTACGTCGGGGCCTTCGCCGACGGCGACGCCGACGACGTCACCGAGCACCGAGCGTGGCAGCAGATCCTCCACCAAGACACCCTCGGCCCGCTGCTCTTCCAGTTTCGTGGTCGCGTCGAACAGAGGTTCCGCTCGGACGAGTCTCCGGCGCTCCGGCTGCGCGCGCTCGCGCGTGCCAACGTGTCGCTGTGGCAGGGCGGGCCGCTCGCGATCGCGTCGTGGAACGAGACGTTCGTCGCCGTCGGGCGAACGTCGTGGGGGTCGCCAGCGGGCTTCGACCAGAACCGGCTCTTTCTCGGCCTCGCCCTCGCCGCCGGCCAGGTGCGCGTCGAGGCGGGGTACACGGGCATCTCCGTTCGGCGCGCCGACGACTCGCTCCTCCACCAGCACGCGCCCACGCTGTGGGTCTTCTTCGCCTACTGACCGAACCTCTGGGGAAGCCACACGGGCTCTTCGGTGGGGTCGGGGCGACCGACGAGGAGCTCGTGGGGGCGATAGGACGACTTGTAGCGGAGCGAGGGACAGCCCTCGACGCGGTACCCGAGGTACACGTACGGGATGCCGCGGGAGCGCGCGATCTCGACCTGCACGAACACGTTGGCGACCCCGAGCGATCGCTTCGCGTAGTCCGGGTCGTAGAAGAAGTAGACCGCGCTCCACGCCGTGGGAGTCTCGTCGGCGAGGCCCACCCCCACGAGCTTTCCATCGGCCTCGTCGTCGTAGAAGCCGACCTCTCGCGCCGACGGGTGCGGGTACGCAAAGCTCTGGAAGTAGCTCTGGCGATCGGTCGGTGACGGATCCCACCCGCGTGTCTCTTCGCGGGCCGCGTGCCACTTCGCGAAGAGGGCGAGTCGCGTGTCGTCGACCGTGGGTCGGGCGACCTCGATCCTGAGGCCCCGGCACGCCTTCGCGGCGCGGCGCTGGGCCTTCGACGGCTCGAACGCGAGCGTGGGGATGCGAATCGACACACACTCCGAGCAGCCCTCGCACGCCGGACGAAAGTAGACCGGCCCGAAGCGCCGGTACCCACGGACGAGCATCTCCTCGTACTCCTCGGGCGTCACGTCGATCATCACGCGGACGTCCTGCTTCGCGCGCGCCTCGGAGAGGTAGACACACGCCCGCTCGGGCTCGACGAACGCTTCGAGGACTCGCGCCATGAGGCGAGGGTACGCGCTTTCGAGCCTACGCGACGAGCCTCGAGGGCCGCTTCACGAACGGCTTCGATAAGGGGCGCTGTCAGCCCTCGAGGTTGGCGAGCACCTTGCGGAGGACGTCCACGTCACGGACGTTCTCGGCCTCGGCGCGGTACGAGAGCACGAGCCTGTGGCGCATCACCGGGACGACCATGGCCCGCACGTCGTCGACGTCGGCCGCGGCCTCCCCCGCGAGCGCCGCCCGAGCCTTGGCCGCCAGCACGAGCGCCTGGGATCCACGCGGCCCCGCCCCGAAGCGCACATACTGCGACACGGCCTCCGGGGCCTTTTTGTCGCGGGGACGTGTGGCCCGCCCCACCGCCACGGCGAGATCGACGGCGGCATCGGTGACGGGGATCCGCGGCACGAGGCCCTGGAGGGCTCGGACCTCGGCGGCCGTGAGGACCTTGGGGATTTTGCGCGCTTCGCCGCTCGTCGTGCGCCGCGCGATCTCGCGCTCTTCGGCCTCGGTCGGGTAGTCGACGTGGACCTCGAGGAGGAACCTGTCGAGCTGCGCTTCGGGCAGCGGGTAGGTGCCCTCTTGCTCGATGGGGTTGCGCGTCGCGAACACCTGGAACGGATCGGGCAAGGCGTGGGTCACCGTGCCGACGGTCACGCGCCGCTCTTGCATGGCCTGGAGGAGCGCGGCCTGCGTCTTCGGTGGGGTGCGGTTGATCTCGTCCGCCAGGACGAGGTTGTGGAAGATCGGCCCCGGCAGAAACCGAACACGACGCGACGTGGCTCCGTTCGCGCCCTCGTCTTCCTGGAGCACGTCGGTCCCGGTGATGTCGGCCGGGAGCAAGTCGGGTGTAAACTGCACACGACCGAAGCCGAGATCGAGCGCCTCGGCCAGGGAGGCGACGAGGAGCGTCTTCGCGAGCCCGGGCACCCCGACGAGCAGCGCGTGGCCACGCGCGAGCAGGGCGATCAACATGAGGTCGATGACGCCGGACTGACCGACGACCCGCGCCCCGAGCGCCTCGTGGAGCTTGTCCTTGGCGGCCTTCGCTTTGGCGAGGAGGGCCACGTCGTCGTCGGGCTCGCGGGCTTCGGCCTCGCCGTTTTCGCGGTGTTCGGTCACGGCTCCGGCATACCACGAAGCGAGCCGAGGCGACGAGCGCCCCCGCACCTACGGGTGTGAAAGCCTGCGTTCGCGTGGTATCGAGCGAGGGTGTCCGAGCCTGTCTCACCCCCGAGCGCCTCCGCCCCGCTTCCCCCATCGACCACGGCACCGGCCGAGATCGTGACCCGGCCCGAGCCAGGCCTCGCCCGTGGCAAATGGGAGGCACCGAAGGGCGCCTTCTTCGTCGTGGTCGCGCTCGTCGTGCTCCTCGCCTTGGGCGTCTTGGCCAAGAAGGCCGGCCTCGTCGACCGCCTCCGAAAGAAGAGCCCGTGAAGCTGTCGCTCCGCCGCATTCTGGTCGTGATGCTCCTCGGCGTGCTCGTGTACGGCGGGTACGCCGTCTACAGCGGGCTCGGAAAGATGCGCGAGGCGCTCTCGGGCTACGCAGGGTGGACGTTCGCCGCGGCCTGCGCGCTCGCGTTCGGCAACTACGTCCTCCGCTTCATCAAGTGGGAATTTTACCTCTCGCGGCTGGGCATCAAGGGCGTGCCGAAGGGCGAGAGCTTCCTCGTCTACCTCTCGGGGTTCGTGCTGACCATCAGCCCGGGCAAGGTCGGCGAGGTGTTCAAGTCGCTCGTGCTCTTCGAGACCCACGGGGTGCCGATGACCCGGACGGCGCCCATCGTCGTGGCGGAGCGCGTGACCGACGTCATCGGAGTCGTCGTGCTCATCGTCGTGGGCTCGCTCGGGTTCTCGGGGGGGCTCGTGTGGGCGGGGGTCGGGACCGCGCTCGTCGCGACCCTCGTGATCGTCGTCATGAGCGAGCGCCTGAGCCTCGGCATCATCGGCGTCGTCTCCCGGCTCCCGGGCCCAGGCAAGAAGATCGGAGAGAAGGCGAAGGCCGCCTACGAGAGCCTCAAGACATTGATTTCCCCCGCGAATCTCGTCGTCCCGACGCTGCTGTCGATCGCCTCGTGGACGCTCGAGTGCCTCGCCCTTTGGATCATCCTACGGGGCTTCGGAGAGAGCGTGAGCGTGCCGCTCGCCACGTTCTTCTACGCGACGAGCACCCTCGCCGGCGCCATCATCCCGGTCCCCGGAGGGCTCGGCGTCACCGAGACGCTCCTGAACCGCCAGATGCACGAGCTCGGGCACGTCGGCGTCGCCTCGGCGACCGGCGCCATGATGCTCGTGCGCTTCGCGACGCTCTGGTTCGCGGTGCTCGTCGGCTTCGTGGCCCTCTCGCTCTTGAAGCGCCGCTACCCGGAGCTCCTCGCCGAGCGCCCCGCGGAGGCGATCGGTCCTCCCCCGAAGAGTGTCCGGGCCGAGGCCGGCCCGAGCGACGACGCGCCGAAGTCAGCCGCCCCGTAGGGCCGACACGGCGGCGACGAAATCGTCGGGCCACGGGCTCTCGAACACGAGCGGCTCGTTCGTGCGCGGGTGCCGGAACCCGAGACGACGCGCGTGGAGCGCTTGCCTGCCGAGCGCGCCCGCGATCCGCGCGAGGGCCGGGTCGCGCGGCGCCTTGCCGTACATCGTGTCGCCGAGGAGCGGGTGCCCGGCGTCCGACAAGTGCACGCGGATCTGGTGGGTCCGCCCCGTCTCGAGCCTGCACTCGACGAGCGTCGCCATCGCCCCGAAGCGCTCCTTGGGCGTCACGTGGGTGATCGCGTGTTTGCCCTCCCGTACCCGCGAAGAGAAGAGCATGCGCTCCTTCGGGTTTCTCCCGTAGAGGGTCGAGTAGGTGCATTCTGCAACGACTCCCACGGCGAGCGCGTCGTAGGCCCTGTCACACGCGTGCGCCGCGAACTGCGCCTTCAAGTGCTCTCGAGCCTTGGTCGTGCGCGCCACGACGAGCACCCCGCTCGTGTCCTTGTCGATGCGATGCACGATCCCGGGCCGGGAGAACTGCGGGGAGGGCTCGTCCTCGTCTTCCTCGCGCGCCGGCTCGGCCGCCGTGAGGAGGTCGTCGCGATCGAAGTAGCCGCGCGCCAAGAGACCGTTCACGAGCGTGCCCGTCGGGTGCCCATGGGCGGGATGCACGACGAGCCCCGCAGGCTTGTCGACCACGACCACGTCGTCGTCGGCGTAGAGCACGGCGAAGACGACGGACGGGTCGGGAGTGGCGACGCTGGGCCGAGGAGAGGCCGGCGCCACTTCGAAGACCTGACCTGCACGCGCCTTGTCGGCGGCTCGCACGGGAGCGCGACCCGACGTGACACGGCCCGCCTCGATCCAACGTTGAAGCTCGGCGCGCGAAGGAGCGAGCGCGTGCGACGCGAGCGCTTCGGCGAGGACCCGGTCCACGCGCTGCCCGACGGCGCCCGGCGCCACCACGACCGTGATGGCGGGCTCGTCGGGCTCGCTCACCAGATCTTCGACTTGATGTGACCCTTCGCCTTGATGAGGATGTCGACCAGGGCGCGATCGTAATAGTTCTTCGGGTAGAGCTCGGGGGCCACGCGGCGCTTGTAGAGGGCCCGACCTTCTTCGATCTCCTCGGCGAGCGACTCGAAGAGGTTGTCGTTCGTGATGCCGTTCACGATCTTCTCCTCGTTGTAGAGGCTGAGGTCGCTGGCGATGGCGCGGGCAAGACGGCGAGCGGCTTCTTCGGTCTCGATGAGGGGCATGCTTCCGAAAGTATCGCGGGTTTTCGGTGCGGGTGTCAAAAGGTCGCGTCGCCTAGGGGCGAAGAAACGAAAAAAGGGCCGCGCCGAAGCGAGACCCTTTTTGCATACGAAAAGGCGCGGTGCTTTTCAGCCGCCGTCGCCGCCCGCGTTCTTGCTCTTGCAGGTGTTGTACGCCGTGATCTTCTCGGCGCACTTGGCGATCGCCGCGAGGCCCTTCGCGCCGTCGGACTTGTCGTTCGTGCAGAGGTCCTCGCCGTTCACGCAGCTGAAGGCGTCGTTGTACTCGGAGCTGCACGCGCCGGACTTCTCGGCCTCGCAGGCCTTCTGGGCCTCGGCGGACGGAGCGGGGTCGCCCGAGCAGGCGGCCTTCGTGCAGTCGACGCTGCTCGAACAGGCCGGGGTGGCGCTCACGAAGAACAGCGTGGCCACGGCCGACGCCAACATTCCCATGACGATCTTCTTCATTGGTTCTCCTCCAAAGCAGCGCGGGTGGACGAAAGAGCCCGAGACCGCGCGGGCGATAGGACGATGGTTTTACCTGGGGATTCACCAGAACGGCAAAGAACGTTCAGTCGCTCCGTGACGCTCGAGGAGAGAAGCGCGTCAAAACGCATGAAATCTCTCGCTTTTTCGGCAGGATCGGAGCTGCAGAGTTTTTTTTGCGCGTGGCCCCGCCGGATCGGCGCAAGAAGCCGCAAGCTCGGAGTGCTTCGACGAAACGAGCGCGTCAGCGCGCGCGCGACGTGCAGTCGGTGTACGCGGCGAGGAGCGGTCCGCACTCCTTCAGCACCACCTGTGTGGTCGCGGCCACGTCGGTCCGATCGTCGCGGCCTCACACGGTGAGCCCGTCGGAGCAGTCGCGGAGCGCGTCGTACGAGGCCTGGCAGGTGGGGAAGTCGGTGACGCGGTCCTCGCACTCCTGGCGCGCTTTGGCCGATGGCTCGGGGTCGGCGGGGCACGCCGCGCCGCAAGGGCTCGACGTGCACGCGGGGCCGCTCCACACCGCCGTGATGGCCGCGAGGGCTGCGAGGATCGAGGTCGTTCGGCGGGCGATCGTCATCCGGGCCTCGAGCCCTTTAGCAGAGATTCGGGAGCGTGGGGAACGGCGTCGCGTCGGTGCATGGGGGAGACGAAAGCGCTTGTCGCACGGACCATGCGCGCGTTACTGGCCCGGCCCATGGCGGCGTTCGAGATCCAGAGGGCGGTGCGGTTCGAAGAGGTCGACGCCGCGAGGATCGTCTTCTTCGCGCGGTACCTCGGGTACGGGCACGAGGCCATGGAGGCCTTCTTCGGCGCGCTCGAGGGCGGCTATCACGGCCTCGTCGACGGGCGTGGCATCGGCTTTCCCGCCGTGCACGTGGACGCGACCTACGAGGCGCCGCTCCGCTTCGGCGACACCGTCACGATTCGCGTCGACGTGACCAAGCTCGGCACGACCTCGTGCACGTTTCGCTACGTCTTCGTCCGACAAGACGGGGTGCGGGCCGCCACCCTTCTGCATACGTGCGTCTGCTGCGAGCTCGCGGGAGAGCCGAAGAAGATCCCCTTCCCGCCCGACGTTCGCGCGAGGCTCGAGGCGCACCTCGTCGGCGGCTGAGCCAGGGCGCCCTCAGTGGGCAGCGTTCTCCGCGGCGGCGGGCGCATCGGCCTCGGCGGTCGCGCCTCGTGCCATGAACGGCGCGTAGACGTCCTCGCCGCTCGCCTGGATGTCGCGCATCTTCTTCCACATCACGAGGCCGAACACGAAGAGGGCGACGCACGCCCACTGCCCGGGGGTGAGCCCGCCGTAGCGAGGATCGGACTCGGCGCCTTCGTGGAGGCGGAAATAGTCGAGCACGAACCGCACGGGCGCGTACGAGAGGGCCGTGGCGACCACGTAGCTCCCGACGGGGAGGCGCTTTTTCCACGTGAGCGCGAAGGCGAGCGCGAGCACGACGGTGAACATCCACTCGAGTAGACCGAGGTCGAAGCGCAGCTCGGGGCCGTGGATGAGCTGCATCGGAGCGTGACGACCGGGGCCGAACCTCGGGAACTCGACCGAGAGGATCGAGTCGACGAGGGCGCCCTTGTGATCATGAACGACGCTGCAACCGCCGCGCCCGAAGATCCAGGCGACCGGGAACACCGACAAAATGAGGTCGCAGAACGCCAAGATCGACGCGGGCTTCTTGCGACGCTTGAACTTGTGGAGCGTGAAGAGCGGCGTCTCGAGGACGGGGATCGCGTAGAAGTACTTCCACAGGACGACGCCGATGAGCGCGCCCGTGAAGCCGCCGAACGACGACAGGCCCTCCCACAGAAAGAAGAGGGACTCGGGGCGCCGGAGGAGCTCTTGCGGGTGATAGAAAATCTCGTCGAGCATGTGGCCGCCCATGAACCCGGCCACGAGCATCCACGTGATGAACGAGTTCAGGTGGCCTTCGTCGAGGCCTCGGCGGCGCGCGCGCCACGTGGCGAGCCACGTTCCCACGATGACGCCCGTCGCGACGAGCAGCCCGAACGGGTGGAGGGGGATCTTGCGATCGAGGATCGGGATCGGGCCGAGCTCGAAGTCGGGGACGTGGATGTAGGGAATCGCCATACGCTCGCGCGAGACACTACTCGTTTCCCTTCGGCGAGGCCACATGGGCATCACCGTCCGGCTCGAGGACCAGGCGGTCGTCGGCGCCGAAGGCTTCGGGAGAGACCACCGAGACCCGCTCTCCGTGGCAGGCCCGCGCGAGGACCTCTCCGCGCCCAGGGGGTACCTCGCACGTGGCCTTCGGGAACCGGGCCTCGAGGGCGCCGGCGACGACCTCGAGGGCGTGGGCGGTCGCGACCTTGCGATCGGCGGGGGACGAGGCGTCGAGGGCCGCGCTGCTCTCGGCTTCGCGGAACCGCACGAAGAGATCGGGTCCCGCGATCTCGACCCGGACGACGCGGTGGTGGAGCTCGCGGAGCTCGACCCGGTAGCTCAAGACCCGATCGGCGTCGTGGCTCCCTTTGGGCGCCGGGAGCGCGAAGAACGCGTCACGCTCCGACCTCGCCGGGAGACCCGACAGCGAGCCAAGCTCCCCGTGAGCCGCCCGCAAGAGCGGCAACGGCGGGGCGTCGAACGACGCGCCGAGCACCCCGGGCGACGAGATCGCCGCGAGGGCGTCGAGGAAGGCCTGAGCGGCCGCGGCGCGAGCCTTCCTCGCGCGTTGGAAGCGCACCTCGGCGAGCCGCCCTTCGCGGAGCTCGCGGTCGAGGGCGATGTCGTCGGCGCGCTCGTACACACCACGGAGCGCGGCGCTCGCTGGCCCGGCGTGGGGACCGTCCGGGAGGCTCGCGAGGTAGTCGCGCGCCCCCTCGGGGGTGGCCTTGGCGCGCTCGAAATAGGCGGGCTCGTCGGCTTCGTACGCCGCGCGCACCTCGGCCGCGTAGACCCCCTTCGGGTGGCGCTCGAGGTAGGCCTTCTGGCGTGCCACACGCGTGCCCTCGTGGGCGGCCATACGGATCGCGACGTAGTCGTCGTGGTCCGCGGGGCTCGCGACGAGGGCCTTTCCGAGCCCACACCCCACGGTGGACGCCGAGACGATCGAGGCGGCCACGACGAAGAGGAGGCGGCGGCTCATGGGCCGGCCTCGTTCCCGAGGAGCGGGCCCGACGGGCCTTGAGCGCCCTCGCGCGGGAGACAGAACTGGCACTCGGTCGGCGCCGATGGCGACGTGTCCGACATGTAGGATGCATACGTCTCGCACGAGGCGATCCGGAGCGCGCGGATGCACACCTCGCCGTCCCGTAGGAGCGGGGCGCACCCGGGGGGGAAGCCGAGCTCGGGGGCCACGTCGGTCCGGCACGCGCGTGTGCAGCGAGCCGTCGAGATGCCACACTCGACACAACGCGCGCAGTCGGTCTCGCGCCTCGTGTCCGCGTAGGCGCGCTCGTCGAGGGGCTCGGGGGCACGCCCGCAACCCCCGACGTCTCCGGGGGTCGGTGCCATGCAGAGCCACGCGAGCACGACGACGACGGCCACCTTGGCGCCGTTCGCCCGGTGACGTTCGATCATGGGAGCACCTCGTAGGCGACGACGATCCCCAGGGCGAGCGACAGCATCGGGTAGGCCGGCGTTGCGCGCTCGACCGTCCCCGCGCCGTAGAAGACGTCACCGACGATCTCGACCCGCGCGCCTACGGCCGCTCGAAAGTAGTACGTGCCCGACACGGCGAGCTCACCGCCCACGGTGGTGTTCGGCGTGAGCACGATGGGCGTCGCCACGCGGAGGGCCGCGGCGAGCGCGCCGCGACGACGGGAGAGCACGTAGGAAGGGACGAGCACGGTCTGGCGAATGCCCTCGAGCGGCATCGACACGGAGAGGTCGGCCCCGTGCTGGACATGCGTCGGGCTCCCGAAGAGCACGGCAAGGCCGAGGTCCGTGTAGACCGGGGTGCGCGACACCGACTCGGCCGTGTCGCCGAGCACGGTGGGCAGCCTGTAGGGGTTATTGAAGCGGAGGCCCGTGCCGAACATCGCCTTGGCTTGGAGCTGCAGATAGCCCGGCTTCTCGGCGAACGCCCCCTGCTCGGGCGAAGGCGGACGAGACGGCTCCGCGGCGGGGGCGATCGACGGCGCGGCGAGAGCGATCGCGACGACGACGGATGCGACGGTGGCGGCGCGACGTGCGCGGCTCATCCTCGATCCACACGCACCTTGGGCTTCGCTCCGAGGAGCGCGAGCTGACCACACGCCGCGGCCACGTCGTCTCCCCGGCGCCGCCGAATGAACACCGAGTACCCCGCGTCGAGCAGCACACGCTGGAACTCCAGCGTCCGCGCCCCGGCCGGCGGCCCGAGGGTCGAGGCCTCGATGGGGTTCATGGGGATGAGGTTCACCTTGACCGGCAGGCCGCGGAGGAGCCTCGCGAGCTTGGTCGCCTCGAGCGGCGCGTCGTTCTTTCCGGACACGAGCGTGTACTCGATCGTGATGCGACGCCTTCGCGGGAGTGGGTACGCGCGGAGCCCCTCGATGAGGGCCGCGAGCGGGTACTTTTTGTTGATGGGCATGAGCCGCGAGCGGGTCTCGTCGTCGGCCGCGTGCAGCGAGATCGCGAGGCCGATTTGCCCCGCGAAATCGGCCCCGAGCTTCGCGATTTCGGGCACGAGCCCGCTCGTCGACACGGTGATGCGGCGCGGCGAGATGGCGAGCCCGTCCGCGTGGGTCAAGAGGCGGAGCGAGCGCACCGTCGACGCGTAGTTGTGGAGGGGCTCTCCCATGCCCATGTAGACGATGTTCCGGAGGCGTTCGTCGTCGTCGAGCTCGGCCTTGCCCGCGAGCACCTGGGCCACGATCTCGTCGGGGCCGAGGTTGCGCTTGAGCCCCGCGACGCCGCTTGCACAGAACACGCAGCCCATCGCGCAGCCGACTTGGGTGCTGATGCACTGAGTGACCCTAAGGTACGATTTTCCCTGAGGATTTTCGTCTCCCAGGTCCTCGTCGTCGTCCTCGTCGTCGACCGCGGCCGCGGCGTCGGCGTCGTCGCTCTCGGTCTCGTCCTGTACACCTCGGCCGAGCCGGCGCTCGCCGCTCACACCAGGGATGAGCACGGTCTCGACGGTCGCCCCGTCACGGAGCCGGACGAGCAGCTTGCGGGTCCGGTCGGCGGCGCGCGTGCCGGGGAGCACCGTGAGGACGGGCTCGACCCCTCCTTCGGCGAGGGCGCGGCGGAGGTCCTTCGGAAGGTCGGTCATCTGGGCGGGCTCGAACACGCCGCGCGCCATGAGCCAGCGGAAGACCTGTTTTCCGTGGAACGTGCGGCCGCCGAGGCGGACGACCTCCTTCGCCCACTCCTCGGGGAGTCGAGCCAGGGGGGGCGGGGCATCTTTGGAGGGCGTGGTCACGGCTGCGGAAGCCTAGCAGCCTCGCCGAGGAACTCCCACGAGCAACGTCCGGGCAAAAGCGCGTGCCGATTCGGCCCGTAGACCACTCGCCGGGGGAGCACGAGTGGCCGCCGCGAGCGCGCTGCGAAGGAAAGAGGCGTACGGCGATCCGTCGTCGGCCTCTCTGCGCGAGCATTTTGCTAGCCTTGCGAGGTGGCCGTGAAGATCGAAGACCGCTCCGGCGTGTCCATCCAAGACATCGCCGCGTTTTGTCTGGTGGTCGCGGCGATCAAGCTCTCGGCGCCGTTCCTCGTCCCCGTGACGTTGGCGGCGGTCCTCGTGACGGTCACCTCTCCGCTTTCTACCTGGCTCGTGCAGAAGCGCGTCCCCCCCGCGATCGCCGTCGTCGTCGGTGGCCTCGCGACGTTGCTCGCCATCTTCGCAGCCACGGCCGCGCTCGGCCTCGCGAGCACGCAGCTCAACGACGAGTGGCCGCACTACTCGGCGCAAGGCGCGGCGTTCTGGTCGAGCGCACGCCATTGGCTCGGCACGCACGGCGTCCAGCTCTCGGCGACGGGCCCGAAGGGGCCCGACTGGGTGGGCATGGCGACGAACCTCCTCCAGCGCGCCGCGAGCCTCCTCTCGGACTTCTTCGTGGTCATGCTGGTCGTCTTCTTCGGCCTCGCCGAGGTGCTCGATCTGGGCGGCAAGCTCCGCAAGGTGACCGACGATCCCGAGCTCGGCTTCTCGAAGGTCGACGAGGTCGTCCGCAAGGTGCAGACCTACCTGCTCGTGAAGACCTTCACGAGCCTGCTCGTCGCCGCGCTCACGTACGTCGTGCTCAAGGTCGCCGACGTGAAGCTCGCGCTGCTCCTGTCGGTGCTGCTCTTCCTGCTCCATTTCGTGCCGAACGTGGGCGCCGTGCTCGCCACCATCCCCGCCGTGATCGCGGCGTTCCTGGACAGCGGCCCCGGGGCCGCCCTCGGCGTCCTCGTGAGCATGTCCATCACGAACTTCGTGGTCGGAAACGTGATCGAGCCGCGTCTGCTCGGCCGCACGCTCGGGCTCTCCTCGTTCGCCGTGGTGGTCTCGCTGCTCTTCTGGGGCTGGCTCTGGGGTCCGGCGGGCGCCATCCTCTCCGTCCCGATCGTGATGGTGCTCAAGATCACGCTCGAGCGAACGAAGTACCGCCGCTGGGCGTACCTGCTCGAGCCCGCTCCCCACCCCGAGGACGAGGAGCACGGCGAGGCCCTCCCCACACCGAGCGCGGCCTCGGCGGCGAAGCGGCTGCGCCTGTGGACCACGGCGACACCGGCGCCCAACTCCGTCGGCCTCGGCGCACGACCGACGCCCGCTCCGCCCAAACCGCGCAGCACCCCGGTATCACCCGAAAAGTAAACAGTTACTTATACATACGCTCAATGCGCGATTCGGGATCGCCCGGATCGCCGAGCAGGAGCACGAGCTCGAAGGCGACCTCGGCCGGCTTCATGGCGAGGTAGAGCGCGTTCTCGAGCCAGCGCCTCCGCGAGAGCGCCCCGCAGATCGGGACGGCCAGGGCGTCGTAGGTCTTGCGCGCCCACCGCCCGAAGCGTGGCCAGCGCTCGTGGAGGAGGTCCTCGAAGGCGTTCGCGACCGCGAGCTGGCGATTGACGACGATGGTCCGGCCGCGGCGTGTGCCGAGGCGGAGCGGTCGCACGAGCCCGGGGCTCCCCTGGGCGGCGATCGTGCACAGGTAGTGGCAGTCGGCCGGAGGCGGCACGGGGAGGCGCGAGAGCGGGTAGCCGCACGTCTCGACGAACGCGACCACGGCGGCGTCGGCGCGGGACAGCACGAGCGCGCTCACGATCGCGTGGGCACCGACCACGAGCTGCGCGACCCCGAGGCCCCGGAGCGCGAGCGGGACGTGCACGGGCCTCGCGACGACGGTCTCGGGGACGACCTCGAGGGGCGCGGGCTCGCGGTACGTCGGCTCCTTGAGCGACGCCTCGCGCGCGGTCGCCTCGGCCTTCGCGACGAGCGCGTCGTGCCCTCGGGCGCGAAGACGCACGACCACCTCGCGGAGGAGGAGCGGCACCGTCACGTACGGAGTCAAGATCGGCAGCGGAATGACGAAGAACGCGAGCGGCACGGCCGGGACGAACTGCACGCCCAGGAGCACGTGGAGGACGACCCCCGCGAGCATCGCCCCGACGAGCGCCGCTTCGACGACGGGCCGCGTCGCGCCGGGCCTTCGCACCGAAACGAAGAACGCGAGCGCACAAGCGGCGTGCACCGGCACGAGCCCGAGCACCCCGGGGAACGAGAGCGGCCGGAAGTTCGGATCGCAGCGACCGCCGTCGCACGGGTCCGCAGCGGCGTCGACCGCGATCCCGAGGAGCGGGAGCACGACGAGGAGCGCCACGCCGAAGAGGACGTAGACCACGTGACGCGTGCCTCTCGCGCCGAGGCGAGGGACGAGCGTGAGCAGCCCTCCGCAAAGGCTCACGGTCGCGACGAGCGCCCCGACACCGAGGAGCGGGACGTTCGACAGCGCAAGGAACGCGACCGGCAGCGGGGCGAGCCCCACGAAGCCCGCGAAGAGGTACGTGAGCGCGCGGACGAGCGGCGAGGATTCGGCGAACGGCTTGGGGCTCATGCCCTATCAACGTCGCAGGGTCGCCCGTCGAAGGCAAAACGTCCCGGCCCGAGCGGTCGAAATCCGGGCGCGACCGGCCCGCTCGAGCCTCGGCGAACGTGCGTCGTGCGCAGGCTGCGCGTCAGGGTCCGGAGAGCCCGAGGACCTTGACCTCGGCGACGTTGACCCGGAAAAACGAGCCTCCCGTGCCTCCGGTGCCCGCCGTGTACGTCGCGAAGTGCGAGAAGGCGGACATGTTGACGCTCTTCGCGTCGTCCGTGACGACGACCCGGTAGGTCTTCCCTTGGGTGACCTTGGCGCGGACGAAGGTCGAGTCGCCCCAGGTCGCCCACGTGCCTCGCTGAGGCATCACGGCGTACCCCTCGCCTGCGACCGCGCCGCTCTGGGTGTCTTCGACCCGAACGAGCTTCGTCGCGCAGGTGATGCCCGTGGTGGTGCCCCCTGCCCCGTTCCCGTACGTGAGCTGCACGAGGACGTCGCCCGTCGCCTGGGCGGTGAACGGTGTCGTCGTGAGCTTGTGCCCGGGATCACCCCACGCCTCGAAGAACGAGCGCCCGTGGTCGGTCACGTAGGTGCCCCCGACGCTCGTGATGTCGGTGTTCGCCCTCGTCTGGATGCGGGCGTAGCCTGCGCCCCAGAAACACTGGGGGTTCGCGCGGTGCGACGTCGTCCCGGAGGAGAACTGCGTCTCGACGGTGTAGCAGTGGCTCGGGCTCGCCGCGCTCGAAGACGCATCGACCCACGAGGTGGTCGACCCCGGGAGCGCCTCCGCGACCTTCTGGCCGTCTCGGAAGACCCGGAAGGTCACGTCGGCTGCGCTCTCTCCGCCCGTGTCGAGGCCGATGCGGATCTTCCCCGCGTCGAGCGCGACCGAGGTGACGCGAGGCGGCTTCGGCGCGAAGATGGTCTTGTAGTCGCTCGTCGTCGTCACCACCGTGGCGCGCTCGGCGCCGTCCGGATCCGCGCCGTCGGCGAGCTCGATCTCGAGCGTGTTGCGGTTCGCGAGCTTCGCCTCGGCGATGGGCCCCTCGCCCACGGTGACGCCGTTCAGACGGATGCGAGCGATCGCGTAGGCGCCCTCGTCAGACGCGCCCTTCGGCGGGAGCCTCACCTTCACGCTGATCTTCTTGCCGTGGTACGGGAAGTTGTTCAGCACGAGCATGTCGGTCCCCGCGAGGTACGTCACGCGGAGCTTCTTGGGCACGTACGGCAAAAAGCGAATGGTGCTGCCCGTCGCCTCGAGACCGAAGAGCCCGTCGTGCACCATCGAGAGGTACCCGGCCACGCTCCAGAGCTGGCGGCGAGAGTTCACGACCGGTCCGCTCGTCGCGCCTTCGTCGACGTACGTCTTCCCGGTGACGAGCTCGAAGTTCTCCATGTTGGAGAGCGAGAGCGCGCTCCCGCGGACGAGGGTGTCGATCGCGCGAGTCGCGACGTCGGCGTTGCGGACCTTCCGCGCGGCCTTGAGGGCGTACGCCGTGACGAACGGCCAGATGGCGCGGTTGTGGTAGATCGGCGTCGCCTGCTCCTCGGGCCACACGACGCCTGCGCCCTTCGGCACGTGCGGGTAGCTCGCCACGGCGGCCTTGCCCTCGGCGGGGGTGCCCACGTCGTTCAGGACGGCGAGCGAGGTCCCCAGGAGGTCGTAGCGGGCCACCGGAGCGGGGTCGAGCTCGGTGGTAATCATCGTCGAAAACTGTTTCTTTTCGGACAGATAGAAGCGCTCGCGGATCTTCTGGCGGAGCGCGTCGGCGAAGCCCTTGAACCTCCCAGCGGAGGCCGCGTCGCCCTTCTCGGTCGCGAGCTTCTCGCCGACGTCCAGGATGACGAGGTGAGCCACGTTGGTCGAGAGCGTGCGGCTCTGCGCGATGTGGGCGAGGTCGTCTTTGGTCCACGAGGGGTACGTCTGCTCGCGCCAGTCGAGGAACGACTGCTCTCCGCGGTAGAGGCCCTGGCCCCCGTTGAAGACCACGGAGCGATCGCGCTCGATCGTGTTCGCGATGGCCTCGTATGCCCGGGTGACGAAGGCACGGCGATCGTCGCCCGTGAGGTACTTCGCCGTCTCCCACGCGCCGAGCGCCCAGATGACGCGATCGGTCGACACCGGCCACGAGCCGCCCGTACCCGTGTCCTGCACGATCTCTTCACCGGTGCCGTTTCGGCGCGGGGAGAGCTTGAAGAGCAGCGACGCCCGCGCGCGCGCAGGATCCATGGCGCCGAGGCCGAGGTGCATCGCGTAGGCCGTGTCGCGCGTCCAGACGTAGGTCCACTTCTCGCCGGTCTCGAAGCACCCGCCCTCGGCGCACGGGAGCGCGGCCCCGTTCTGGAAGGCGTAGTCCTTGATCGACGCGACCGAGTTCTCGCGCATCTCGGTGAGCGCGAGGGCGTAGAGCGCATCGAACATCGGGCTCTTCGTCTGAAGGCTCGGCAGGTTGCCAGGCTCACGGACCTGGCGCGACTTCGGCGCCGCGTCACGCTGCTCGACGTTGGTCGTCAGCGAGAAGCTCCGCATGCAGGGGGCGCCGCTCGCCGTCACGTCGGTCTTGTCGGCGCCGTCGGCGAACGACGAAGGGCCTTGCGTGCCCGCGGCCTCGATGCACTCGGGGGTCGTGTTGCCGTCGAAGGGCACGTCGCCTGGCGACAGCGCGTCGACCTCGGCGTCACCGGGTGGGGCGACGACGGCGTCGGGACCGCTGCCTCCGTCCGGGGTGAAGGGCTCGTCGGTTCCGGCGTCTTTCGCGCAGCCCGCGAAGAGCCCGAGGACGACGACGGCAGAGGACAGCAAGAGGGTCGGGGCTCGCACGGCCGTCACTCTGAACTAAGGCACGGGAGATGCCAGCGATTTTTCGCGTCGGAAGAGCTCGGACTGGGCGTTTTCGCAGCGCGTCAGCCCCCGCCGATTCGGGGCCGTCAGCGCCCTTCCTCGTCAGGGGCTCCCGACCTCGGAGAGGAACGCGGCGAGGCGGCGCGCGAGCGCACGAGGATCGTCGAGCTGAGGGCAATGACCTACGCCCTCGGGCTCTTCGATGCGCACGTGGGCCGGGAGGTGCTCCTTCAGAAACGCGAGCCCCGACGCCGGCAGGAGCCGTTCGGACTTCCCCCACGAGAGCACGGTCGGCACGGTGAGCTTCGCGAGCTCGTCGGTCGAGAACGCGATCTCGTGGGCGTGCTCGAGCAGGTCGCGCACGGGCTCCCGCCCCATCCACCGCGGCAGCTCGTGAGCCACGAGGCCCGTGTAGAGCGGCGGGCGGTGGTAGAGCTTGTCGAGGAAGCGGCGGCCCTCGGGGCGCCCCCGCATCCGAAACGTCGCGAGCACCTCGGCGGCGTGGTCGCCCGGGAGGTGCGCACCCGCCGGCGAGAGCAGAAAGAGCCCTCGCGTGCGCTCCGGGCGCTCGAGCGCGTGGGCCAACGCCGCGGCCCCACCGAGTGAGTTTCCCACGAGCACGAACGGCTCGTCGAGGAGGCCATCGAGGGCGTGCACGACCGCCCGAAACACGGTGCGAGGGGTGAGGGGCCGCAAGAGGGGCGCGACCGACCGACCGTGCCCGGGCATGTCGAGCAAGACGACCCGCTTCGAGACCGAAAGGAGGGGAACCGCCACCCTCGCGAACGAAGCGGCGCTCGCGCCGAGCCCGTGGACGATCACGACGGGAGGGAGGGCCCCTCGCCCTTGGGCGTCGTACGCATGGACCGGCTCGAGCCCGGCCGAGATCGTGCGGCTCACGAAGCCCCGCCCTCGAAGCGCCGCGTGGGACAGGTTCTCGATGGCCCGAAGGATGGTGCCCATGACGACATCGTACCGCGATTTCGCGCCGGAGCTCAGCCGCCGGACGCGAGCGCCTCACGCACCGCGACGAACTCCAGGCCGAACCGAGCGAGGTACTTTCGTAGCCGATCGGCGTCGTTGCTCTTCGTCTTCTTCGAGCGCGACGCGGCGAAGAGGACGCGCCCAGCCTCGCTCAGCGTGCGCGCCTCTTTGCACACCCGAAGCACGTCGGCGAGCTGGACGGCGTCGAACCGGTCGAGCGGCACGCCCGGGAGCACCCGACCGACGAGCGACTCCGAGGGGTCCTGGGGCACTCCGGACGAGCGCGCCTCGAGCGCCGCGATCTCCTCGAGCACCCTCTCGCGGGTGATTCTCCCCTCGGTCGCGAGGGTCGCGAGCCGCGTGACACTCGCGCCGAGGTCGCGGAAGTTCCCGGGCCACGCCGCGCGGGGCGAGGTGGCGAACGCGAGGTACGCGTCGCGCGCTTCGCGTGTCCACGTCACGTTCCTCCCGAGCAGCCGGCCCACCCTCGCGCTCTCGTGCTCGACGTTCGGGGCGATGTCCTCGACACGCTCACGGAGGGACGGGAGCCGAAACGTCCAAAGGTCGATGCGCGCGAGCAAATCGGGGCGGAACGTCCCTTCGCGAGCGGCGGCGAAGAGATCGGCGTTCGTACCGCATAAAAGCTGAAAATCACTCGTCTTTTCGACATCGCTCCCCATCGGGACGAACGTCTTGTCCTCGATCGCCCGGAGCAACATGGCCTGCTCGTCGGCGCCGAGCTCGAAGATCTCGTCGAGGAAGAGCACCCCCCCGTGAGCCCGAAGGAGCTGGCCGTCGCGATCGGAGAGGGCGCCCGTGAAGGCTCCCTTCTTGTGGCCGAAGAGCGTGCTCATGGCGAGATCGCCGCGGAGCGTGGCGCAGTTCACCTCGACGAAGGGCCCCGAGAGCCCCTGCCGGGCCTTCTTCAACGCGAAGACGCGCCTCGCGAGGGCGCTCTTGCCCGCGCCCGTCGGGCCGAGGAACAGCATCGGCGCCTTCGAGCGGACGGCGACCTCTTCGACCTTCGCGACGAGCGAGTTGTACGCGGCGTTCCGTGTGGCGATGCCGTCCTTGAGGATGGCCTCCCCGCGCGAGTGCTCGGCGCGCGCGCGCGTCGCGATGGCCTCGTAGCGCTCGAGGTCGAGGTCGACCACACCGAACGTGCCCCGCGCCGAGTGCTCCGAACCCTCCCCACGAGGGTCGCGAGGCGACGTCTGGAGGAGCCTTCCGGGGAGGTGCCGAGACTCGGTGAGCAGGAAGAGGCAAATCTGCACGACGTGGGTGCCCGTCGTGATGTGGACGTAGAGGTCGACCTTCGCCGGATCGAACGCGCGCGCCGCGGCGAAGTCGAAGAGCGCGCCGTACACCTCCTCGAAGTCCCACGGATCGCCGAGCGCAAAAGGCTCGACGTGGACCTGGGTGTCCGGCGACACCTGGGCGATGTCCTCGCGGACGAGGTACGCGAGCCCCTGCGCTCTCGGCTCGAAGAGGAGCCAGAGCTCGTCGACGAGGAGGTCGTCGTGTTGGCAGAGGGCGACCGAGGGGCGCCAGCGCTCCCACCGGGAGGGCCCCTTCCCCGAATCGAGCTGCGTCCCGAGCACGGAGACGACGACGGTCCTCTTCGCGTCGGCCATCGCCACGAATCTACGATGGAACGCCCCGGGCGACGAGCCCCCCCGGGCGCGTCGTCACCCCGCGGCGGGCTCGGCCTTCTTCACGACGGCGAGCACCGCGCGGGCGCCGACCTGCGCGCTCGCGGAGACGCCGATCGACGCGATCGTCCCGTCGAAGGGCGCCGTGAGCAAAAACTCCATCTTCATGGCCTCGAGCGCGACCACGAGCTGCCCCTTTTTCACGACCTCTCCCTCGCTGACCGCGACCCGCAGGACCTTTCCGTCGATCGGCGCCGTGAGAGTGCCGTCCCCTTCGCCGTCCGCCGCGCCCTTCCCACGGTAGGTGACGTCCTCGAAGACCCGTGGGACGTCGCCCGCGTCGAGCCAGAGGCGCGCTCCGTCGAGGTGCGCGCGCACGCGGACCGAGTGGTCGTCCACGGTCACGAGCACCTCGCCCGACGCCGTCGGCACCACCGTCGCGACGAGCTTGGTCCCCGAGACGACCACGCTCACCGTCGTCGCGTCGAGCGGGGTCACGTGCGCCACGTGCTCGACGTCGCCCTCGACGAGGCGCACCGTCGACGGGCATGGGAGCGCGCTGTTCCACCCACGGAGCTCGCCCGGGAGCCCCGTGCGCGCGGCGAGCGCGTCGGCCTCGAGGCGGTAGAGGACGGCCGCGGCCATGGCGAAGTCTCCCGGCGTGGGAGCGAACGCCGTCGCGAGGACGGCCGCGCCGAAGTGTGTCGGCACGAACGAGGTGTCGTACGCGCCGCTCGCGAAGGCGGGGTGCTCGAGCACCCGGAGGAGCATCGCCTTGTTCGTGACGACGCCGAGCACGGCGAGCTGCGTGAGCGCCTCCGAGAGCTTCTTTCGTGCCTCGTCGCGTGTCCTACCGTGTGCGATGAGCTTGCCCTGCATCGAGTCATAGAAGGGGCTCGCGGAGCGCCCTTCGGCGAGCGCATGGTCGAAGCGCGCGAGGCCTACGTCGGGCAAAACGAGCCGCTCGATCGTGCCCGTCTGCGGCATGTACTCACGTGAAGGGTCCTCGGCGCAGAGCCTCACCTCGATCGCGTGCCCCGAGAATACGATCTCGTCCTGCTTGCGCGGGAGAGGCTCCCCCGCCGCCACCCGGAGCTGCCACTCGACGAGGTCCTCGCCGGTGATGGCCTCCGTGACCGGGTGCTCCACCTGGAGGCGCGTGTTCATCTCCATGAAGTAGAACTCGCCCGCGGGCGAGAGGAGGAACTCGATCGTGCCCGCGCCGAGGTAGTCGATGGCCTTCGCCGCTTTGACCGCGACGTCTCCCATCCGCGCGCGCAGCTCCGGGCCGACGGCCGGCGACGGGCTCTCCTCGACGACCTTCTGATGGCGCCTTTGCACGGAGCAGTCTCGCTCGCCGAGGTGCACCACGTTCCCGTGGGCGTCGGCGAACACCTGGATCTCCACGTGCCGCGCTCCGATGACCGCCTTCTCGAGGATGAGCTCGCTGCTCGCGAACGCGTTCTCGGCCTCGGCCCTCGCCGACCGCGCCGCGTCGACGAAGGCCGAGCGCTCGTGTACGAGGCGCATGCCTCGCCCTCCCCCGCCCGCCGCGGCCTTGATCATCACGGGGTACCCGATCCGATCCGCTTCGCGGAGGAGGACGTCATCCGACTGGTCTTTGCCTTCGTACCCGGGAATGCACGGGACGCCGGCCTCGATCATGCGAAGCTTCGCCTGGCGCTTGTTGCCCATGAGGCGCACCGCGTCGCGCCGAGGGCCGATGAACACGAGCCCTGCGTCGCTGCAAGCGCCCGAAAACTCTGCATTTTCGGACAGGAAGCCGTACCCCGGGTGCACGGCGTCGGCGCCCGAACGCTTCGCCGCTTCGAGGATCTTCTCGGCGACCAGGTACGACTCTTTCGCGGGGGAGGCCCCGATGTGCACGGCCTCGTCGGCGGCGAGCACGAACGGAGCGCCGCGGTCGGCGTCCGAGTAGACGGCGACCGTCCGAATGCCGAGCTTCTTGCAGGTGCGGACGACCCGCATCGCGATCTCGCCGCGGTTCGCGACGAGCACCTTCTGGAGGGGCTTCTGGGTCGGGCTTTTCATGGGGTCCTTCACATCCGTGCCACGCCGAACGTGGTCTTCTTGAGGGGGCGAGCCTCGGCCTCGCGGCAAACGGACAGCGCGAGGGCGAGCACTTTTCGAGTGTCTCGTGGATCGACGAGGCCGTCGTCGAAGAGGCGCGCGGAACAGTGGAACGGGTGCGACTCCTTGTCGAACTGCTCGACGATGGGCTGCGCCATCTGGAGGAGCACCTCCTCCGGCACGGGGTTGCCCTGCTTCGCCATCTTCTCGCCGCCCACGATGGCCATCACGCGGGCGGCCTGTTCGCCACCCATGACCGCCGTGCGCGCGTTGGGCCACGCGAAAATGAACCGCGGACCGAACCCGCGCCCGCACATGCCGTAGTTGCCGGCGCCGAACGAGGCCCCGATCACCATCGTGATCTGCGGGACGTTCGCGTTGGCGACCGCCTGGATCATCTTCGAGCCGTGCTTCACGATGCCCGCCTGCTCGGCCTTGGTCCCGACCATGTAGCCCGTGATGTTCTGCAGGTACACGATGGGGATGTTCGACTGGCACGAGAGCTGGATGAACTGGGCCGCCTTGGCCGAGCCCTTGTCCGTGATGGGCCCGTTGTTGCCGATGATGCTCACCGGGTGCCCCGCGATCGTGCCGCGGCCACACACGATCTGACCGTCGTAGCGCTCTTTCCACTCGACGAAGTCCGAGCCGTCGACGAGCCGGGCGATGACCTCGCGGCAGTCGTACGGCTTGCGGTAGTCGACCGGGACCACACCGCAGAGCTCTTCGGGCGGGTAGAGCGGCTCTCGGACCTCGCTCGGAGGAGCGTCGTCGATGCGGGCCCAGCCGAGGTTCGCGACGATCTCGCGCGCCTTCAAGATGGCGTCGACGTCGTCCTCGGCGAGGAGCTCGGACGTCCCCGCCACGTCCGTGTGCATCTCGGCGCCGCCGAGCTCCTCGTCCGTGGCGATCTCTCCCGTGGCCGCCTTGAGCAGCGGTGGCCCCGCGAGGAACACCTTCGCCTTCTTGCGGACCATGATCACGTAGTCCGACAGACCGGGCAGGTAGGCGCCGCCCGCCGTGCTCGACCCGTGCACCACGGTGACCTGCGGGATGCCGGCCGCCGAGAGGCGCGCCTGATTGCAGAACGTGCGCCCCCCGGGGATGAACACCTCTTGTTGGTAGAGGAGGTTCGCCCCTCCGCTCTCGACCATGAGGACGATGGGGAGCTTGTTCTCGAGCGCGATCTCCTGGGCGCGGAGCGTCTTCTGGACGCCCCACGGCGACATGGTGCCGCCCTTGATGGCGGAGTTGTTGGCCACGACGAGGCAGCGAACGCCGGAGACGTAGCCGATCCCGATGATGGTGTTGCCACCCGCGAGCGAGCCGTCGGTGTCGTCGTGGTGCTTGTAGCCGCAGAGCGTGGAAATCTCGAGGAACGGCGAGCCGCGATCGAGCATGAGCATGACGCGCTCGCGGGGCAGGAGCTGGCCGCGCTTCGTGAATTTTTCGCGCGCGCGCTCCTCCGTGTCGCGCACCTTGCCTTCGATCGCGCGGAGCTCCGCGACGCACGCGAGCATGTCGGCGCGGTTCTTCGCGTACGCCTCGGAGCTCGTGTCGATTTTGCTGCGAATGACCGCCATGGCTCTCGTTCCTCCGCGGCCTCGCCTTTCGACGCGAGGGACCGCGAACGCATCGTGAACGGCCCGCCATAAAAAATCAAGGCCGCTTGTTTTTCGCCGATGGCACCTCACAAATGCCGTTCATTCTGCCCTTTCGGCGCGATACCGGTCGCAGTCGATTGTTTTTCGAGGCCCCGGCCGCCTGCCCGAGGTGTACGCTCCGCGGGCATGGCGGCGGCGAAACGTGAGCGAAAACCCCAAGAGCGCAGCGAGCGGACCCACGCACGCCTCTTGGAGGCGGCCATCGACACGCTCTCCGAGGTCGGCTTCGCGGGCGCCACGATGGCCGTCATCGCGCGGCGCGCGGGGGTGTCGCGCGGGGCGTCGCAACATCACTTTCGCACGCGGGACGAGCTCTTGACCGCCGCGGTCCTGCACGTGGCGAAGGTCCGGTCCGACGAGCTCCGACGAGAGACCTCGGCAGGCAGGCCGCACTCGACCACGCTCGAGACCCTCGAGGTCCTCGCGTCCTTCTATCTCGGTCCGCTGTTCTCGTCGGCGGTGCAGGTGTGGGTGGGCGCCGCGTCCGACGCCCGGCTCCGCGCGCAGATCGTCCCCCTCGAGGCCCACGTCGGCCGCGAAGCGCACAAGCTCGCGGTCGACCTGCTCGGCGTCGACGAAGAGGTCCCCGGGACGCGCGAGCTCGTGCAGGCCACGCTCGATCTCATGCGCGGCCTCGGGCTCGCGAGCCTCCTCCGCGACGACACCCAACGGCGGAGGCGGGTCTTGCGCACCTGGGCCGACACGCTCGATCGTATCTTGCCTCGCAAGGCGCGAAGGCCTGCACGGCCACGCGCTTCCCCCTGACGGAGGCCCGACGCGTGCTCAAGGGGGGCTCTCGGCGGATGCCACTCCCTCGCGCGCGTCGACCTCGCGTGCCCCGAGCTCCTCGATACGATCGACGAGCTCGTCCGCGAACGACGCCACGTCGCGAGACGCTCGGTCCGCCTGAGCCTTCAGCGCGGCGCAGCCGATCGCGCCCGCGAGCCCGAACCCGACCACGGTGAGCGCCTGCCCCACGAGGCCCGAGGTCACGAGCTCGAGCACGTCGCCCGACAGGGCGGTCGGGTCGGACAGCCCCTGCCGGAGCAGCAACGCCGCCAGCAAGAACCCTACGCTCGACGACAGGCTCGCACACACACGCGGCACCCTCGACCATCGCGACAACGCAAAATCGAGCTCGGTGAACGCCTCGTTCAGCTCGGCGACGCGCAACCTCGCGTCCTTCGCGCCGACGGCACGAGCGACCTGCCCCTCCCAGGGCGCGTCGCTCTCCGCGAGGGCCGCGGTCACCGACGGGCCGCGACGAGCCCCGGCGTCCCCACGGAGCTCCCGGACGAGCACCTCGACGTCGAACGCCGTGGCCGTGTGTACGAAGTGAACGCGACGCGCGCTCGCGGCGAGGCACACGAGCGCGACGATGAACGACACGATCGCGATCATGGGTCCGAACCTACCCGCGCCCGCACGCGCGAGGTCAGAACGGATCGCGCTGAGCGGCTTCTTCGATGCGATCGAGGAAGGGCTGGCGGAGCTCGGCGAGCGTGAGCTTCGCCTGGATTTTGCTGACGTCGACCGAAGCGACGGGCTTCTGGACGCGGCCGACGATCGTCACCTCGTTGATGGTGATGACGCCTTTGCCTTGCGCCTTGGCGTTCGTGGGCATGGCCGAGAGGAGGAGGCCCACACCCATCGCGAAGAGTACTTTTTTCATCGGTCCGACCTCGTCCTTCGATCGTCCGCCTCGAACGGGCGGAGCGCAAGCGTCTCGGTTCGTTACTTTCCGGCGTCACCGGCCGCCGGAGCGGGGGCCGCGCCAGCATCCCCACCAGCCGCCGAGGCCGCGGGGGCCGCTGGAGCCGGGGGAGCCGCCTGGCCCTGCTTGATTTCGGCCTGCTTGGCCTTGGCGCGGTTCAAGAGATCGTCGACGTCGTCGCCCTTCTCGGCCTTGACGCCCCGCATCGTTTTGTACGTCTCGAACTCTTTGATCGACTGCCCCGCCTGATCGGCCGCGGACATTCCCGGCACGCTCGCAGCCACCAGGTAGAGGAGCCCGAGATTGTAGTGGGCGATCGCGAGGGTCGAGTCGAGGGCGAGCGCCTGCTCGAGCTCGCGTTTGCCGTCGGCCGGGCGCCCTACCAAACGGTAAGCATCTCCCAGGTTGAGGCGCGCAGGAGCGCTCTTCGGCGCGTGTTTCACGGCCTTCTCGAGGACGGGGAGCGCCTCCGCGGCGTTTCCGGCCTCGAGCTTGATGGCCCCGAGCTGAATCGCACCCTCGACCAGATCGGGTCGCTTCGCGTAGCAGGCCTCGAAGTCGGCGAGGGCCGCGGCGCGGCGTCCGGCCTCGCGGAGGATGAGCCCACGAATGAGGTGAGCCTCGGCGTTCTCCTTGTCGCGCGGCGGGGTGCCCTCGCCGAAGCCGTCGAGGATGGCCGTGAGCGCGTACTTCGCGAGCTCCATCTTACGCGCCCGGTAGTGATCGCGCGCGATGGTCACCATCGCCTCTTTGTAGTCGGGGTTCATGCGCAGCGCGTCTTGCGCGAGCTGCTGCGCGGTGCCGTGATCCTTCTGGATCGACTTGACCTCGGCGAGGTACGTCGTGAGCCTGGCCGACTCCGGGCTCTTCGCCTTCTTCTCCGTCAAGAACCCGTCGGCCTCGCCGGCGTGCCCGCTCGAAGCCAGAGAGAGCGCATACGCTCCCATGGCGATCTCGTGATCGGGCTTGAGGCTGAACGCCGCGCGGTACTCTTGCTGCGCGCCCGAAGCATCCCCGAGGCGCTCGAGCACGACGCCGAGCGAGTAGTGCGGCGAGGGGGCCTTCGGGTCGGCCGCCGAGGCATCGGTGAAGCCCTTCTTGGCGCCCTCGAGGTCACCTTCCATCCACGCGCGGAACCCACGGTCGTAGGCGTCTTTGGCCGCACCGGAGAGGCCCGACGTACCCGCGCCGTCGGTCACTCCGACCTGGGCTCCGCCGTTGTCGGTCACCTTCCCGCCGGGCCCTGCGTCTTGCCCACCTGCCGGGTAGTTGATCGGAGGGTTGTCGCCGCACGCCACGACCGACGAGCCAGCGAGGCCCAAGACGACCACAAGGGACGTGAGGCCCACCCCGGTTCGAAGGGCGTTGCGGAGGGGGCGGAGCGTGCGAAGCATCATGGACGTTTCCTCGAAAGACACGGGCCGAGAAGGGCCCCTCACTGAGATCGTGGCAAGAACGAGGCCCCCCGGCAAAAACCGCCTTTGGGGGCCTCGCGGCTACGGGGCCGCCGGGAGCGGCGAGGTGGCGCCCGAGGGCGGCGGGACGGCCGTCTGACCCGAGCGCGTCTGGACGTACTGGCCGTCGGTGTACGAGAGCTTCTTCGTCTTGTCGGTCGGGTCGGTCGTGTTCGTCACGTACTGGCGCATCTTGGCTTCGCCGATGATCTCGGTGAAGAACGCCAGTCGGGCGACGGCGCGCTGAATGGCCGCGTTGCGCACGTTGAACTTTCGCGCGAGCGCCACGGCGGTCGCGTAGCGGCGAACCATGACCTCGTCGGAGCCGTTGAGCTCCTTCTCTTTCTTGGTGCGCCAGCCCTCTTTCACCGTGTCGCGGAGCTCGGCGGCCTTGTCCTCGAGCTCGGGGCGACCGCTGTTCTCGAGCATCTTGATCTGCGCCTCCTGCTGCGGCGTGAAGTACTTCAGCTGCGGCGGCACGAGGTTGAAGAGGCCGGTGCGGAGGGTGTCGAAGAGCGAACCCTGGCGCGCCACCATGGCGGGCAGCCACTCGGCCGACGGGTACTTCTGGACCAGCTTGTCGAGCGCCTGATCCCACTTGTCGGCGTCGGCGGCGTTGGCTTGGTAGCGCCCCTTCTTGCCCTTCCCGTCGCCGACCACGTCGGCCACGGCGCCCTGGTATTTGTGCTTCGCCTCGACGTCGTACTCTTTCTTGATCTGAGCGTCGATGAGCTCGAACTCGGTCTCGGCGACGTAGTCGACGAAGGGAGACGAGAGCGCCTCGGGCTTGCCGTCCTTGCCGTTGCCACCCTTCACGCGGAAGTCTTCCCAGGCCGAGATGATCGACTTCTGCCAGCGCTCCCGACCGGGCTCGTTCGCGGCGCGCATCATCGTCGAGATCGAGTGGGCGGCCTCGACCACGTACTTGAGCGCGGGCGCGCTCGAGCGGTAGGTCTGGTAGTAGCGCGAGAGGTTGGTTTCGGCGTCGATGCGGAACTGGCGGTTCGAGCCCGAGTCGGCGCCCTGCGGGTTCCACTGCTTGCGGTCGTAGTCGGCGAGCAGGTAGTCGGCGTTCGCCTTCTCCTCCGGCGTGGGGGAGAGCTTCATGAACGCCTTGTGCATGGCGGACATCTTGTCGCGCTGGCCCATGCTCGCGTAGAGGATCATCGCGTTCTTCGCGGCGACCTTGCGCTTCTCGGGCGCGAAGCGCTCGTTGTTGGCGACCTTCTCGTACGTCTCGGCCGCCCGCTGGTAGTTGAAGAACGAGTAGTACGTGGTGCCGAGCGCGTCGTACGCGTCGTCCAAATACTTGAGCCTTTCCGCGTACTTCTTCGGGTCCGGGCCCACCTTCGCCTTCGCGTCGCCCTTCTGGAGCTTCTCGAGGCGATCCTCGCTGCCGTACTCGCTGATGAACTTGTTGTAGAGGTCGATCGCCTTGCTGAAGTCGCCGACCTGCTTGTACGCGTAGGCCGCGTTCATGGCCGCTTCGGGGGCCTCGTCGCGCGCCGGAGCAGCGATGAGGGCCGCCTCGTACATGCCGGCCGCTTCGCGCCAGAGCTTGTCCTTCCCGGGGCCGGGCGGCGCCTTCTGCGCCTCTTCGAACTTGAGGCGCGCGCGAACGAACGCGGCTTCCTGCAAGGTCGGGTTGACGATGAGCCCGGCGGTCGTCTTCTGCGCGTCGTTCACCGCGCACGACTTCGCCTTCTCGGCCTCCGCGAGCTCGGTCGACCGCTTCGCGTCGCGGGTGAGGTTGCTCATCGTGATGAGCTTCTCCCACGCGCGGTAGCCGAACTCGTCCTTGCCGCAGTGCTCCTTGTACATCGGCTCGAAGCGCGCGCGGGCGAGCTCGAACTGGCCGTAGAGGAAGTAGGTCTCCCCCGCGTAGAACTGATAGTCCGCCGCGTGTTTCTGCGTGTCGAGGTTCGCGGGCACGCGGGCGACGTAGTCGTCGCGGCCCTGGATGCTCTGTTGCACGACCGGCGGCACGGGGTCGGCCACGACTTTGCGCGTCGACGGATCCGGCCCGTCGAACTTCACCTCGACCCGGCGCTCGACGCCCTGGGTCCCCTTCGAGTCCTCGAAGCGCTGGTAGGCGATGTCGCGATCGACGTCGGCGATGTCGACGACGAAGAAGGCCGCGTTGTCGAGGAACTTGTCGTCCTCGTTCGAGTCGCGCACGTCGATGGCAGCCGCGAGGGCGTCGTCGATCTCTTTGCGCGAAGGCTCGGGGAATTTGTCCTTCTGGATTTTGTGGAGGACGACCTGGATGCGCACCTGCTGACGACGCGCATCCGCAAGCCAGTAGCGGCTCTCGTAGGCGTCGGGCGCGTTCTCGTCCTGCTTCAGGTAACCGTCCCAGCCGATCGCGGCGAGCTTGTACTCGCCGTGCGCGCGGGTGAGGAGGTCGAGCTGCCGGCCGGCGTCGCCGGTCTCTTGGGCGGCGACGAGCGCGGCCTTGCCGTTGTTCGTGTGCTGCGCGGCCGCCTGGCGGAGACCACCACGGACGAGGCGTTCGGCGTTCTGGATGGCCGCCGGGTTGTCCTTGTTGGCGTCGACCCAGGGTTTGTTGCCGACGTAGTTCGCGAGCGCCGTGCGCGCCTCGAGGGCCTTCTGCGAAGCGGCCTCGTGCTCCGGCGTGCCCTGCTTCTTGGAGAGCGCGAGCTGGTCGTACGTCTCGGCGAGGGCGTTCTGGACGTCGGGGGCCGTCGGGTCCATGGGCCACTTCTGGAGCATGGCCTGGTAGACTTCGATGGCGTTGTTGAACTGGTTCAGGCTCCGGAACTCTCCCGCGAGCGCGCGGTAGATCTCGATCGTCCAGGGTTTGTCCTGGGGGATGAGGTTCGCATCCTTGACGCGATCGACGGCGACATGGAGCTTCTTCTCGGCGATCTCCGGGCGCGGCTCGGTGTCGATGATGTCGGGGCGCTGGATGTACGGGTCGTCCGCCTCGGGGCCGGCGAAATCGACGTTCGTGAGTGAGCCCGCGATGTACGTGTACGCCTCGCCGCGGAAGTCGGCGCCGGTGTCGCCCGTGAGCTTCTGCTGCTCGTCGGTGTAGTTGAGGAGCTTCACGAACTCCTTCGTGGCCGCCTCGTAGCGCTGCTGCTTGAAGAGCGTCCACGCGTATTTGTAGAGCGACACGCCGAAGAGCGGCGGCTTCCTGTACCGCATGGCCCGGGTGTACGCGCTCGCCGCGCGGTTGAACCCGTACACGCTCGCGGGCTCGTCACGGACGTAGCCCGAGCCCTGGTCGAGCTGGTCGAACTCCCAGTTTCCGATCTGCCACCAGATCTCGGCGACGTACTTCGGGTCGTCCCCCGGGAGCACGTTGGGCTGGGCGAGGTACTCGCACGAGGCCGGGAAGACCTCGGTGTACTTCGTGTCCGCGCCGCCCCGCTTCAGGGCCTTCGGGTCGCGGTTCGTGTTGCGCCACGCGGCCCAGTAGGTCTCGTCGTGGTCCTGCGGGAGCGGGTTGACCGTGTCCCGGTCGGGGCGCTTCGGGTCGGGGGGTGTGGGATAAGGGTACTTGTTGTGGCACACGAGCGAGCGCCACACCTGCTGCCCTTCGTCGGTGCGGCCGGAGTCGACGTACGCGTGACCGAGGAAGTAGTAGACGCCGGCGAGCTCGCGGTACTTCGGGAACTCGTTGATGATGCGCTTATAGAGCCCGATCGCGTCTTTCAGGCCCACCTCGAGCGGCTCGGTCGCGTCCTCGGAGCGGGCGCGCTCCTCGTAGAGGGCCGCGAGGCGGTACATGGCGTCGGGGGTGGCCTCGGGCTGCGCACGTGGCCCCTGGTAGCGCTCGATGAACTCTTGGAGCCGCTTGATGGCGGTCTCGCGCGCCTTTCGGAGCTCGGCTTTCTCGAGCACGATCTCGCCGTCGAGGCCGGCCAAGATCTCCTTCTTCTTCGTCTCGTAGTGGAGGCGAATGATCGACGTGACGGCGTCGCGGTAGTCCTTCGCGCCCTTCTCGTAGACGTCCATTTGCGAGCGCATCTGCTCGAGCGCCGCCAGCTGCTGGGGCGTGGGCGGAGGCGGAGGCGGGGCCGACTTGCGGAGCGACGGGGCTTGCGTCGGCGCCGTCTGCATCCCCTGGATCTGGTCGGGGTTCCCGGTCGCCAGCGGGGTCCCGGCCTCCACAGCGAGCGCGGCGGCGCCCGAGTCGGACGCCGAAGCTGCGCCTCCGTCGGACGCCGAAGCCCCCGCGTCGGTCTTGGGGGTCGCGGGCTGCGCCGCTCCGGTCCCCACGTAGAGGGCGAACCCCCCGAGGGTGAGAAGGCCGAGCGTCGATCGTTTCAAGATGTTCTTCATCGTCGAGTCCCCACGTCCGAAACTTGAGAAGCGTTGGCGGACGGTCCCGCCGTGCTCGAATCGACCTCGGTTCGGCCGCGTGCGCGGTCTCGGCCGAGGCCGGTCGAGCGCCTCACTTCAGAGGCTTGCCCTGGGCGTCGCCCGAGTCGTCGAGGACCTCGCGGAGCTCCTCTTCGAGCAAGGTCTCCTGCTTGGCGCGCTCGGTCTGGAGCGTATGTACGCGGTCGAGCTCCTCTTCGCGGACCTCCCACGCCTGCTCGGTGATGCCCACGTCGGCGCGGAGGACGACGTTGCGAAGCTTGTCGCGGACGATCTCGAAGTTCCGTTTGGCTACGAGCCCGACGAGGTCCTGCGCCTCCGTGTCGAGCGTCGCGAGCTGGACGTTGTACCCGTTGATCTTGGTGCGCTCGGCCTCGATCTTTTCTTTGAGCACACCGACGCGCGCCGCCACCTGAGACTCGAGGGCCGCGAACGCCGCGGTCAGCCGGTCCTCGGTCGCCCTCGCCTGCGCGAGCACCGGCGTGATTTGCGCCGCGAACTGCGCCGCCGAGCCACCCGCTTGGCCCTGGGCCGCGAGGCGAACCTCTCGGTCGAGGGCGTCACGGAACTGCTGCCGCGCGAGGGCGTCGTTCTGGTAACGCGCGTCGCCGAGGCCCACTTGGAGACGCCCCGCCTCGAGCATGCGCCGGAGCTCGGCGATCTCGTCCCGCCGCTTCTTGAGCTCGCGCTCGTTCGCCTCGAGCTCGTCCGCGAAGCGTTTGGCCGTGGCCGGATCGCGGGTCACCCCTCGCTGCGCGTCCTCACGGAGCACGCGGCGGAGGCCGTTCACCGTGGCCTGGAGGTAGTCGACCTCGACGCCGCGGCGCGTGAGCTCTTGCGAGAGCTTGTTCCACTGCCGCTGGCCGTCGTAGTCGCGCTCGGCGAACTCGCCGGACGTGGTCGGCAGCGCGCCGATCATGCCCATGAGCTGGCGACGGGCCGCGCGGGCCTCGCCGATCTCCCCGCCGAGCGACGAAGGCTCCTGCGAGTCGAGCTCCTTCGCGAGCGCGAGGCGCGCACGCGAGAGGCGGTTCAGGAGCCCGAGGGCCTGCTCCTCGCCCGCCGCGATCTCGGGGAACGCGCGGACGCGGTTCGAGGCGCCGAGGATCGCGAGCAGCTTGTCGATGAGCACGTACGACTGCCGAATCAGCGTCTTGCACTGGTTCACGTCGTCGATCACGCGGAACGCCGCCGGGCCGTCCTCGGCCTCGCGCGCCCAACGCACGGCGATCGGAGGGAGCTCGTCGTTCTGGTCGAGCACGTCGAGCTGCTGCGCCGCGAGGCGCTCGTAGAACTTGCGCGGATCCTTGGTACCGTCGAGGAACGCCTCGACCTTGGCCCGCATCGGCTCGAACTGGTCACGCACGCTCTGGTAGAGCTCGAGCGACTTGTCGAACGAGCCGGCGCGGAGCAGGAGATCGGCCCGAAGCAGCGTGCCGTCACCGACGAGCGGGGAGCCCGGGTCGGACACCTGAAGAACCTCGAGCGCACGCTCGGCGCGCTGCACGTCGCCGAGGCGCACGTACACCCACGCGAGCTCGTAGAGCATCGTGTCGAACTCGGGCGACCCGCGACCGACCTTGGCGTACGCCTCGCTCGCCTGCTGGTAGTTCTCCATCTCGTAGAAAAGGCGCCCGATCGCCATCCACGAGAGGTCGATCACGTGACGGTGCTCGTCCGAGTCGGGGGGCAGCTCGGCGACCTGCCGAAACGCGTCGATGGCCGCTTTGTAGCTCTTCTGCGGGGCGCGCGCCGTGGGAGAGGCCGGCGCCGGCGTGGGCGCGGTCTTCATGGCCACGAGGCCGAGGAAATAGCGGGCTTGGTGCGCGTACGCGTTTCCGACACCGACGGACTGGAGCGCCTGGGTGGCGTTCGCATAGTCCTTCTTGGCGTAATACGCCTTCCCTTTGGCGTAGAGGAGCGCCGCGTCGACCTGAGCCGGCGGGACCATGTTCAGCTTCGAGAACACCTCGTCCAGGCCAGCGATGTCGTTCGTTCGGAGCGACACGTCGACGAGGCGAGCGAGCGCCTTGCCGAAGTAGGGCTGGAACCGACCTTCGCTCCCCCGCGCGACGATCGCGCGGTAGTCGCGGCGCGCGGAGAGGTACTCCTTGGCTGCGTAGAACGTCTCACCGCGGAGCCAGAGCGCGTCCGGGAACGAGGGGGTGTCGGGGTACTCCTCGAGGACCTCGCCGAACACGACGGTTGCCCGCGCGTAGTCTTTCGAGCGGAACAAGAGCTCGCCGTTCGCGAGACGTTGCTCCGGAGAGAGCTTCTGGGCCTTCGAGCGCTCGACGGCCGCTTGCACGCTCCCGGCCTCTTGATCGACGGTGGCGACCTCGGTCTGGGCCGTCCGTACCGCCGCGCTGTCGGCACGCGCTACGCCGGCAAAGCCCACCACGGCGGGGAGCAGGAGCGCCCCGAGCCGTGTGTGGTGCCGCAGCCTTCGGGGGCTCACTTACTTGCCTCCGCCGATGGAGACCGAGCCGCTGACACCACCCGAGCCGCTCGGTGCGCCGGGTTTGCCCGCGCCGGAGGCCGGAGCGGCGCCGAGCGCCTGGATCTTCTCGTTCCACTCGAACTGCGGGCGCTGCTCGAGGGGCGTCGTGACGCCCCCTTTCTCGAGCGCGGTGCCCGTCACGACGATGGACTTGCCCTCGACCACGGTGAACGAGTGCGCGTTGCGCACGTCGAACTTGTAGCCACGGAGGTAGGTGAAGACGCCGTACCCGTTGCCCTGGAACTGGAGCACGGCCTGCACCATGTGGTCGCCCGGGGGCATCGAGCCGCTGAAGAGAGGGATCTCTTTCTGGTCGGCGAGCACGCCGGTCTCGTCCTGGCGGTTGTACTGGACGGCGCCGTCGATGATGAACGCCGCCTTGATGAGGCGGAAGGCGCTCGACATCTCGTTGCGGAAGATGATCTCGGCGCGCGATCCGGCCGCGCCGCCCGTGAGGATGGTGTCGGAGAGGAGCGAGAGACGCGTGTGGCTCCGGCGAATCTGGTCCTTGAGCTCGTCCACGCGGGCCTCGAGATCGCGGAGGCGAACCGAGTACGTGGCGCCGTCGGCCTGCGCCGGGATCGGAACGGCGGGCGCACCTGCCGCGGGAGCCGCCGCGGAGGACGACGCGCTCGGAGCGGCGCTCGCCGCGGGGGCCGCGGAGGCGGAGGGGGACGCACTGGCGGACGCCGCGGCCTTCGCGACGGGCTTCGCGGGCGCCTTGGGCTGGGCAAACGCGGTCACCGAAACTCCGACGGCCATGAAGAAAGCCAGCCCAATCGCTTGACGTCGCATCGCGTGCTCCCCTTGCGCTCCGGCCCTCGAGGCCGGAACAAACGTTGCTGAAAAAAGTGTGTCGTGAAGTGCGTGACGTTCGAGGCCTCGCCGCCTCGACCCGGCCACCGGGAGCCGAGGCCCCGAGGGCGCCGCCGCTTTGCGCTGCGAAGAGAGCTCTCCGTAGAGCGATCCGACGACGGAGCGGAGTCTAGTCGGGGCGCAAGCTCCAAGGCAACCGAGGAAACGTTCGGATTCTGCAGAGCGGGTGCTCGCTTGCCCTGGCTCGCACTCGGACGCCGCGGAGCCTGCCCACGTTGACCTACAGTCACCCACTCGACTAAGCTCGCGTGCGCCGAGGGGGACTCGGCCGGCGGCGCCCGTGGTTCTTGAGAGAAAACGTGACCCCTTTGCTATGGTGCTCAGCGGTGTGCGCCGGGCGGTTGGCTCGGGCCCGCCGTCGCGGTAGGTCTCGGACGAGGCAGTGTCGTGGGCTCGCGCTCTTCGCAGGCGGTCCCCCGTCGGGCCTTACGCCAAGGCGCGACCGCACGAGCGGGGTCGAATGCCCGCCCGTCAACGACCGCACGGGCCATCTGGGAGCTCGAAGAACTTTGTCAGCCCTCACGCGTCTCCTCCCCCAAGGAAATGAATCTCTGGGTGTCCGGCAGCGCCGAACGCGCTCCGCTCTCGCGCCTCGGCGAGGGTGGGCGCATGGGGCCCTCTCCTCGAGGGGAGACCTTCCGTGACGGCTCCGGCCGAAAGCGACGAGGCCCTCGTCGCGCGGTTCCAGCGAGGCGAGCGCGCGGCCTTCGCGACGCTCGTCCGTCGGCACCAAGGGGCCCTCTACCACTTCGCGTTCCGGCAGCTCCGCAACGGGCCCGCCGCGGAGGACGTCGTTCAGGAGACCTTCGTCCGTGTGGTGCAGAACGTGGCCGATTTCAAGAACGAGGCCCGCTTCACGACCTGGGTCTACACGATCACGCGGAACCTCTGCATCGACCAGCTCCGCAAGCGGGCGCACCGGAAGCACCCTTCTCTCGACGAGCCGCGGGGCGACGAAGGCGACGGGCGCACCCTGGGGGAGCTCGTGGCGGACAAAAAGTCGGACACGGAGCGCTCGGCGGGAAGCTCCGAAATGAAGGAGCACATCGCCCGCGCCGTGGCGAAGCTCCCGGACGATCAGCGCGAGGTGTTCCTGATGCGCGAGGTCGCGAACCTCCCCTTCAAGGAGATCGCCGAGATCACGGGAGTGCCGGAAAATACCGTAAAGAGCCGCATGAGGTACGCCCTCGAGCGGCTCCAAGAGGCCCTCGGGGCCTACGAGGACTATGCCCGTGCGCTCCGATGAGGTCGTGCGCACACTGACGGAAACGACGCGAAGGCCCCGACATGGATTGCGAGAAGTTCGATAGCCTGATCCTCGACGAGCTCTACGGTGAGCTCGACGAGGTGACGAGCGCCGCCATGAAGCGGCACGCAGCGGGCTGCTCGGCGTGCGCCGAGAAGCTCGGGGGCCTGCGGGGCACGCGCGAGGCTTTGGCGCTCGAGCCCCCCGATTTTCCGCCCGGGCTCGAAGAGCGTATTCTCTCGGCCACCGAAGAGGCCTCGAAGGTCGTCCCCATTTCGCGAGGGAGGCTCTCGCGCTTGGTGTCGGCCGCAGGGACATGGGCGATGCGCCCGCAGACCGCGATGGCCGCCCTCTTCCTTTTGATGATCGGGTCGAGCGCGGTGCTCCTCCGCACCCGCCAGCCGAAGGAGAGCATCTCCCTCACCGTCACCCAAGAGGGTGCCCCCTCGCCCGCCGCCGCGGCGCCGAACGAAGATCGCGAGTTCGATAGCAAGGGCGCGGCGAACGCCCATGGGCCGGCCGGAGCCGTCGCGCAGGCCACTCCCGTCGCCGCCGCGACCGAGGCCCCGCATGGTCCGGTCGCCCGTACGCTCCTCCCGACCGCCCCGGCCGACGAGCCGAATTCGCCCCTCGGGCTCCTCGCCCAAGGAGGGCGCGCCAAGGAGTCGGAGGCCAAGGAAAAGAAGCTCGACAACGGCCTCGGCGGCATGGGCTACTCCGGCGGCGGGGGAGCTTCTCCTCCTCCTCCGGCCGCGGCTCCGGCAGCCGCACCTGCCGCCCCCGGCCAGGCTGCCAAGGCCTCGTCCGAGAGCCGCGACGACGCCCTCACCGACCCGTTCCAGGCCGGAATGAGCTTCTACCAAGCGCGTCGCTACGTCGAGGCCACACCCAAGCTCGACCAGGCCGCCGCGTCGGGTCACCCGGCCGCAGCCCTCTGGGCCGCGCGCTCGGTGCGCGAAGGGCAAGGTTGTGCGCCGGCGATCCCTCGCTTCAACGCGGTGGCGAACAAGGGCGGCGCGACGGGGCACGATGCCATGTTCGACGCGGCCAAGTGCTACGAGGCTCTCGGCGACCGCGAGGCCGCTCGCTCCCGCTACACGACGCTGCTCACCGTGCCCGCCTACGCGTCACGCGCGCGCTCGGCGCTCGAATCGGGCAGCGAGATGGCGTCGCGAAAGGCCGAGGCGCGCCCCGCGAGCACGACCCAGCCTCCCGCCGCAGGCCCACCCGTCGGGGGCGCGCGCGCCGCTCCGGGCAAAGAGGCCGCTCCCAAGCCAGCCCCCGCCGCGGTCGACAAGGGCGCCGCGTACTGACGCTCGCGCCCATGCTCCTCCTCACGCCAGACGACGAACGCGCCGTGGCGGCGACCGAGGCGCTGCGAAGCGGGCTCGCCGAGTCCCACGCCGAGGGCCTGTCGACGACCGAGCGCACGAACCTCGCGGCCGCGATCGGGCGCGTCCTCGCGGAATGCGGCGCGACCCCCACCCTCGCCGCGACCCTCCTCGACGACGAGGCGTTGCGCGCGGCCCTCTGCGAGACCTACGTGCGCGCCCGCGAGGATCTTCGCGCCGAGGTCGACGCCTCGCGGTGGGAGGTCCCTGGCTGCGCGGTGCGCCTCGGGCACGATCGGTTCGCCGTGTGCGCGACCCCCCCACACGAGGACGACGCGGCCGTGGCCTGGGCGGACCGTACGGCCGCCGGTCTCGTCAAGCTCGGGGCCCGCGTCGTCGTCGTGTCGGGGAGCGGCGCCCCGCGCAAGCACCTCGAAGACGCGCTCGCTCTCCTCGGGGCGCGCGTCGAGCCCGAAGCGAGCGCCGAGCCGCCGAGCCCCTCGCGCTTCCGGTTCCCGTGGGCGCGGTGAGCCGAGCGAAGCCGTTTGCTCGACGGGAAATCTTCGGTACGTTGCGGCGAATCATGCGCCGCCCCTCGCCGAAAAGGCTCACGTCGAGCCCCTTCGTGACCCTCGCGCTGTCGGCGTGCGCGTCGACCGCATCGCCCGAAGGGATGACCGTCGACACTCGCTTCGTGGCCCCGAAGGGCCTCCTCGACACCGTGACCAAGGTCACGATCGACGTGTACGACGCGAGCGCCGAGGTGACGTGCGATCCCGCGAAGGGCACGACCACCGCCAAGCCCGAGACCCCCAAGGTCACCTCCAAGGAGCTCTCGCGGACGGGGTGCGCGCCGGGCGTCGCGTACTGCGGCGACCTCCGCGTCACCCAGGGCGATGCGGATCGCCACTTCGTCGCGCTCGCGACCGACGGCACAGGGGAGCTCATCGCGCGGGGTTGCGCGACGACCAAGGTAACGACGGACTCCGTCCCTCTCGAGATCAAGCTCGTCCGCGCGATCGCGCCGTCCACGTGTGGGAACGGCGCGATCGAGGGGCTCGAGCAGTGCGAGACGCCGAACGCGAACGGGTGCAGCGCCACGTGCACCACCGTCGAGGCGCACCTCTCCGCGGGGGTCACGGCGGCCGCCACACGAACGGGCGCTGCCGGCGAGAAGACCGACGTCGCCGCCCTCTGGCGCGAAGGGCCCGCGGGGCGGTTTTTCGGATTCTTTTCGGACACTTCTGGTCCATCGCCGGATGTGGGAGTGAGGGTCCTCGACGCGTCGTTCGCCAACGTGACGTCCCCCGCGGTCGCGGCCTCGGGGTTCGTATTTCTGCCGAACGGCTCGGCCCCGGCGGCCCCGGCACCGCGGCCCCAGTCGGCCCCCCGCGCGACGACGCTCGGGCGGTCCGTGTGGACGACCTTCCAGGTCGACTCGGCCACTCCCGAAAACGGCCTCGACGTCGCCGTGAGATCGTTCGACGAGACCACGCTCGCCCCGGGAGAGGCGACCCCCGTCGTGGTGAACGGCGCGTCGGGTGAGGCGGGCGCGCAGAAGCTCCCCGCCATCGCCGCGGGCGAGAACGGGAAGCTCTTCGTCACGTGGCAGGACGAGAGCGGAGGACCGGGGAGCGGGCGTGTCTTCGGCAGGATCCTCACCCCGCCGAGCACGCTCGGAAATCAACAAGAGCTATCGACCGGCACGGCCAACGCCCGGCCCCGCGTGGCAGCGACCCCGGGCGGTTTCGTCATCGTGTGGGAGAGCGGGGGCGACATCAAGCTGCGCGTCGTCAGCCTCGACGGCACCCCGGCGGGCGGCGAGCTCGTCGTCAACGAGAAGACCGCAGGCGTTCAAGAGCGCCCCGACATCGCCGCCCTCCCCGACGGACGTTTCGCCGTCGTGTGGGGGGACCGTGCGTCGGGCACGTCCGACATCGTGATGCAGCGCTACACCGCGCAGGTGGGCCGCGTCCCCGGCGATCAGGCGAGCCCCCTCAACGACCTCGTCAAGGACGGCGACCAGACGAGCCCCGCCATCGCCGCGACGGCTCAAAAAGCCGGGGTGTTCCTCGTCGCGTGGGCCGACGTCCCGCGAGGCGACGTGCGCGCGCGCTTCGCCCGGACAGGGGGCGGGTACCCGTTCAACACCGTCGACGGCTCCGACAGCGAGTTCGCCGTGGGCACGGCGCCCGGCCGAAAGCGCGCGGCTCCCTCGGTCGCGATCGGAGGAAAAGATCCGCTCGCCGCCATCGTGTGGGAGGACCGCGCCACGCCGACTCCCGGCATCTACGGTCGGCGCATCCCGGTCCCCGCGAAGTAGTCGGCGCTTCGCGCCACGCCTCGTGAAGAGCGCGCGCGGAACGACGCGGCACGAGCGCCCCCCCGCGACCGCAGCTACCGGCGACGAAACCCGGCTACTGCACCGCGAGCGTGCCGGCGACGATGCGGTTGTCCCCGTCGTGGGGGCCGCTCTTCACCTTGAGGCGCGTCTCGCCCGAGTAGAGCCCGAAGTAGATGGTGTAGGAGCCCTGCGTGAAATTCGGCTCCAGCTTGAACTGGTGATCGTCGACGACCACGTCGTCGCGGTTCCACATGGAGAGCGGGTACTTGCCCTCGCAGAGCTTGTGGTCGCCGTTGTGCCGGCGCCGGTAGCCGTCGATGTGGATGAACCCTTCCCACTCGGTCGTCATCGGGGCGAGCACGCGGATGTACGTCTTGATGTGGTACGTCCGGCCCGGGCCGACCGCCTCGACGAGGCGACCGCGATCGTCGGTGATGTCGATGCCGATCACCTGGAGCTTGTCCTCGAGGTTCACGTCGAGCGGCCGCTGCGGCTTCGGCGGCGCCGTGAGAAGGATTTTGTCGAGCGGGTTCTCGCTCACCTCGCCCGGGAGGAGCTCCGAGGCGACGAGGTTGATCTGGCTCGAGCGCCCGTCGAGCACGGGGAGGTTCGTGCGCCGCGCGGCGCGATAGAGCTGGTTCAGTCGAGCGAGCTGATCGGAGCGCACCGAGACGAACCGGCGCTGGCCCTGGGGAGCGCCCATGAGCCACGCGTACGCGGTAGGCGGATCGGCGAGCAGCGTGGGTTGCCCACCGGCGTAGTAGGCCGCCGTACGCCCACCTACACCGAGGAGCGCGAGCGGCTCGTCGCCCTTCTTGAACTTGCGGTAGCTCTCGAAGACCTCTTTGGGCGAGAGCTGGTTGGCGAGGGTCGGGTAATACTCGACCGAGAGCACGAGCCCCGTGAACGCGGCGAACGCCACCAAAAATGCGGCGCGGCTCCCGCGCAAGAGATCGCCCACGATCCCGAGACCGAGGAACGCGAGGACCCCGGAGGGGACGGCGAGCGCGACCGCGACGAGGGGACGAAACCCGGCCTTCTGGAGCACGACGAACGCGACGACCGGGATTTGAAGGAACAGGAGCGGGACGAGGAGCCCGAAGGACGTGGCCGAGACGGCCTCGTCTTCGGTGGCGGACGAGCCGAACGCCACACGCGCGAACGCGAGATGCCCGGCCGTCTTCTTCGCGCCGCCGCGTAGCGCCGCGACGAGCGACTCGAACGGCTCGAAGCCACGGCCGAGGCGGAGCTTCTCGTCGCTCGGCCCCCCGAAGGCCCAGAGCCACACGTCGCACCAGAAGAGGAGCCCGAAGACGAGCGCCGGCGGGCCGAGGGCCGCCTTCCACCACGCGCCGACGGCGATCTCGCGCATCTGGAGCGGGACCTGCGTGAGCCATTTCGCGTGGCTGCGGGTGCCGAACCACACGGCGAGCCCCGAGAGCGACGTGCCCGCCACGATGGCGAAGTACGCGAGGACGAGGAAGCCATCCCACGCGTCACGAATGGCGCGCAGAACGCCGAGGTAGGTGCGCGGATCGAACGGCTTTCGCTTCGGGTCCTTCTCGACCCAGGTGAGGAACGCGATGCCGGCGAAGCCCATGAGCACGACGTTCCACAAGGAGAGGGACTTCTCCTTGAACGACTCGGGGAAGGTGACCGCCTGCGAGATCCCGTAGGCCTGGAAGGCCTTGTCGGGGAGGTTGTGAAAGTCGTGGTGGAAGAGGCCGAGGAGCACCATGGTGCCGACGCCCACGGCGATCGACGGGTGGGCGCCGCGCTCGAAATCGCGGAGGGCGATGCCCACGGCGGCGGCGAGCAGCGCCGGCCCCGAGTACGCGATGAGATCGGTGCGCGACGCGAGGACGCCGTGGGCCACGAGAGAAGCGGACGCCCCGATGACGACGGCCATGCGCGCGGCGCTCTCGCGCGAGATCGACGTCTCGCTGCGGTCCGCTCCCTTCGGAGCGGCGAAGAGCCGACCCATGGCGAACGGGATGAACCCGCTCCACGGCGCGAGCGCGTGGGAGAGATGTCCGACGATGAAGTCGAACGTGGGATATTTCGTGGGGGGGTGCATCGTCGCACCGACCCAGGGGCTCATGTCCGTCGGCAACGGGTCGGCCGTGAAGGCTCCGTAGAACTTCCACGTGGCAGCGGCGCACACGGCGAGGGACAAACCTCCGACGGCGTGCGTGAGGGTGTCGAGCTTGCGCTCCGAGCCCACGAGCACGGCCCACGCACACGCGATCGACGCCGTAGGAACGACGACGCCGATGAGGAGGCCGCGGCTGTAGAACCCGCCGACGAGGCCGAGCGCGGCGACCCCGAGCCACGCGAGCCGCGGGCCCATGTCCGGGCTGCCGTCGTCTTTCGTGCCGAACGCCGCGACCGCCAAGCCACCGAACGCCATGGCGAGGCTCGCCATGGTGGTCACGTCGCCGAGCATCGTGCGTGCCTGGACGAAGTAGAGCGGCATCGTGAGGAGCGCGAGCGCCGAGAACACACCCGCGCGGCGATCGACGAGGCGCGCGACGAAGCCGTACGTGACGACCGCGCCGACGAGGCCCGTGAGCGCGAGCGGGAGGCGCCCTGCCCACTCTTGGAGGCCGAAGAACGAGAACCCGAGCGCGATGAGCGTGAACGGGAGCTGGGGCTTTCCGAGGTCGTTGAGGTGAGGGAGGGAGTTGTCGGCGCCCTCGAGCGCGAGCGACTTGGCGCCGTGGAGCTTCAGGGCGATGCGGCGCGCGAGATCCGCGACGTTGAGCTCGTACGGATCCCAGATGCCGGCCTTGGTGAGCGGCGGCAGCAGGAACAACAAGAGGAGGCCCGCGACGACGACCACCGCGAGGGGAACGAACGGCGAGCGCGCATCCGGGACGGCCGCGAGCACCGGGGAAGCGCTCTCGTCGGGGGCCTTCGCGCTCTCCTCGCGGTCGTTCGCGGGTCGACCGGCATCGTCTCCGGTGGCCGCTCGAGGCTCGTCGGCGCTCGCGTCGGAGGGAATGACGTCGGTTTCGGCGGGGGTCTGGGTGGCTTCGTCGGCTGCCATGAAAGCTCGTTCGGAAGGGCGCACGGCGAGGCTCGCCCGGGCATTCGGCCCGAGGACGGACGGCCCTCGCCACACGTCGCGTGGGTCATACCGAGACCAAAGGCCCGAAGCAACCGCGGTCTTCGTCGGATTTTCCCGCGCGGGCGTGCTAAGGGCGACCGCCATGGCCGAGCCGACCGCCGGAAAACGCGGCACCCCGACCCCGAAACGCCAGAAACCACCCGAGCGACGCGCCGGGACGGTGGCGCTCGTCGGCCGCCCCAACGTGGGCAAGAGCACCCTCATGAACGCGCTCCTCGGGGAGCGGCTCACGATCACGAGCGGGAAACCTCAGACCACCCGCGACCGAATCGCTGGCATTTTGACCAACGATATCGAGCAGTTCATCTTCCTCGACACCCCCGGTATCCACGCGGCGCGGACGAAGCTCGGCGCCCACATGAACGCCCTCGCCGAAGAGTCGGCGCGCGAGGCGGACGTGGTCGTCTTCGTGTGCGAGCTCACCCAGCCGCCGAAGACCGAGGTCGCTCGGGAGGACCGCGCCATCTTGGCGAAGATCCCCGAGGGCAAGAAGGTCGTCTTGGTGCTGAACAAGGTCGACCGCATCAAGGAGAAGGCGGCGCTCTTCCCGGTGCTCGAGGCCTACGGAAAGCTCCGCGATTTCGAGGCCATCGTTCCCCTCTCGGCGCGCAAGGCCGACGGGGCGAGCCGCGTCCTCGGCGAGGTCGGGAAGCTCTTGCCGGTGGGCGACCACCCCTACCCCGACGACGAGATCTCCGACAAACCCGTCCGCTTTTTCGTGGCCGAGTACGTGCGCGAGCAGGTGCTCAAGTACACGAGGGACGAGGTCCCCCATGGGGTGGCCGTCGAGGTCGAGTCGTTCGAGGAGGGCCTGCGGGTCCCCCGGATCCAGGTCGTCCTCCACGTCGACAAGGACTCGCACAAGGCGATCGTCCTCGGCGAAAAGGGCAGCCTGATGAAGGAGATCGGCAAGGGTGCGCGCGCGCGCGTCGAGGCGCTGATCGGGCGTCAGGTGCACCTCGCCGTGCACGTCCGAACCACCCCCGGCTGGTACGAGAGCGATCAACGGCTCATGGAGCTCGGGTACGCCCGGACCTCGGCCGAAGGCCGGAAAAAGACTCCGAAGCCTGCCAAGAGCAAGGCGAAGGGCGAACCACGATGACCAAACACTACAGCCCCCGCATCCGCCGCGGCGTCCCTGGCGGCACCTCCGGCCTCCCGATCGTCGCGGTCGTCGGCCGCCCCAACGTCGGCAAGTCGACGCTCTTCAACCGTCTCGCGCGAAAGAAGCTCGCGATCGTGCACGACGAGCCCGGCGTCACGCGCGATCGTCACTACGCCGACACCCACGCGTTCGGGCGCGAGTACACGCTCGTCGACACCGGCGGGTTCGACCCCGAGGACGACGATCCCATGCGCGCGGGCATCGCTCGGCACGTCAAGTCGGCGATCGAAGAGGCGGACGTCATCGTGTTCGTGACCGACGGGACGCTCCCCCTCACGGCCGCCGACAAGGCCGCGGTCGCCCTCCTCCGCCGCGCGAAGAAGCCCGTGTTCTACGCCGCCAACAAGGCCGACTCCCCGACGATCGACGCCGAAGCGTACGAGCTCTACGGGCTCGGCGTGAAGAAGGTGTACCCGGTGAGCGCGCTCCACGGCCGCGGCCTCGCCGAGCTCGAGGGAGACTTCGTCGCCGCGTTCCCGCCCGAGGCTCCCGCCGCCGAGGCCGACTCGCTCACCCGCATCTCGCTCATCGGCAGGCCGAACGCCGGCAAATCGAGCCTGATGAACCGCCTGCTCGGCGAAGAGCGCATGATGGTCGACTCGCGCCCGGGCACGACGCGCGACGCGATCGACGCCGTCGTCACGCGCGGCGAAGAGACGTTCGTCTTCGTCGACACGGCGGGCATCCGCAAGAAGGGCCGGGTCACCAAGGCCGAGGACGCCGTCGAGTCGATGAGCGTCGTGTCGTCGATCCGGAGCATCGAGCGCTCGAGCGTCGTCGTGCTTTTGTGCGACGCGAACGAGGGCGTCGCCGAACAAGACGCGAAGATCCTCGGCCTCGCCGAGGACCGCGGGCGGGCCATGATCATCGCGCTCAACAAGTGCGATCTCCTCGACCGCGAGGAGAAGAAGCGCGCCGTCTTGCTCGCGCGCGAGAAGATCTCGTTCGCCCCGTTCGTGCCCGTCGTCGAGATCTCGGCCAAGACCGGGCGCGGCGTGAACGAGCTCTTCGAGGCCGTGTCGACCGTGAGCGCCGGCTACTACCGCCGCGTCGGGACGGGCGAGCTCAATCGGTTCTTCGCCGAGGTGCTCGAGTCGCGCCCGCCGCCCACGCAAGGCGGCAAGGCACCGCGCCTCTACTACATCACCCAGGCCGACGTGGCCCCGCCGACGTTCGTCATCATCTCGAGCGCGCCCGAGGCGGTGCACTTCTCCTACCGCCGCTTCGTCGTGAACCAGCTCCGAAAGAAGTTCGGCTTCGACGGCGTGCCCATCCGCATCTTCTACAAAGAGAAGCGTCGGGGCCGAAAGAAAGAGGGCCCCTCGCACGACGCCGACGAGGCCGTCGAGACCGAGGCGCTCGAGTCGACGCCCTCGGTCGACACGGCGGCCACCGAGGCTCCACCCAAGGCGCGCGCGCAGGCGAGGCCTCGCCCCAAAAAGACGACCCGCCCGATGCGCATCCGCGACAAACGCTGAGCCACGGCCCGTGCCACGTGGCACACCGGCCGCGTGCATCTCGAGCAAAATCGATGACTTAGACGTGGCGCGCGCCTTGCTCATGGGAAGGCATGCGCCACTCCCTCCGCTCCGTGCTCCCGGTCACGATCGCCCTCGCCTTGCCGCTCGTGTCGATGGCCTGTGGAGGCCGTGTCGACATCGACGTCCCCGACGGCGGGCCCATCCCGACGACGACGCCGACCCCGACCACGTCGGGCACGGTGCCGCCACCCAGCACGAGCACGCCTCCCTTCCCGGGTGAGCCGCCGGTCCCGCCGCCGTCTCCGACTACGCCGCCCGTGCCGACGCCGGAGTGCAACCCGGCCGATTGCGCGCTCCCCAACACCGAAGCGACCACGTGCCGCGGCGGGGTGTGCACGCCCGCGGTCTGCACGAGCGGCTTCGCCGACTGCGACGGAAACCCGAGCAACGGGTGCGAGCTCGGCCTGGGTGGTCTTTTCCCCGACACCGACGGAGACGGCTTCGGCGACGGAACGAAGCCGCTCATGACGTGCCCGGTAGCGGGCGTCGACTACGTGAAAAACGGGGACGACTGCTACGACCAGAACTACTACGCGCGCCCCGGTCAGACCGGCTTCTTCGTGCCCGACCGCGGCGACGGGAGCTTCGACTACGACTGCGACGGCCAAGAGCAGCTCCGCGCCTCGGCCACCCACGACGAGGTCTGCATCTGCAGCGACTTCGGCTGCAGCATCGACGAGGGTTGGATTGGCCCCGTGCCGACGTGCGCGGCCACCGGCACCTGGGGTCGCGCTCCGGGCGGCTTCTCGTGCACGGCCATCCCGGAGCGGCGCGCTCAGGCCTGCCGCTGAGCCTCGCGGCGAGCGCGCGCCGAGACCGTTGCCCACAGGCTCGCGGCAGCGGTGCTCCTACCGCGTGCTCCTCGGGGGAGACTTGGCCTTCGAGCGCATGGTCTCGAGCTCGTCGCAGACGCGGTGGAGCCCGAGGGTGCAGGCCTTTTCCCAGAACGGCACCGCCCTCGCGTGGTCGGCGGTCTCTTCGTAGCTCTTGCCGAGGTGGAAGCAGCCGTCTCCCCACCCGGCGTCGCAAGCCTTCTCCAGGAGCCCGCGACGCTTTGCGAGCTCGGCCCGCTTGCTCGCCGCCGACTGCCCGTCGGAGAACGTGACGGACCGAAAGGCGAGCCACTCGCATGCGGGGCCGACGCGGGAACGACAGGCCCTCTCGAGGAGCGGCTCGAGGTCCTTTTCCTCGTCGGCTCCCTTCACGGTCAACGCTCCGACCTCTTGGATGTACTCGCCCTGGACCAACGTCGCCAGCATGTGGCAGGCGACGCCGCGACCACGCTCGCATGCGGCACGAAGCGGCGGCTCGAGCTCGCGCTGGACCTGCTCGATGGCCCGCGCGCAGGTCGCCTCGCACCCCTCTTTGCACGAGCGGCCTGCGCAACACGAGACGCTCGATCCCGTGATGGCGTGCTCGCGCGCTTGTGCAAGATCGAACGCGCCGAAGCTAAGCTCGCAGGTCGCACCGCGCTCGAAATAGGCGAAGGCCGCGAGGGGGTCGCGCTTTACACCGTCGCCGGAGGCGTAGGCGAGACCGAGGAGCACACACGCGGCGCGCTCCGTGGCACGTGAGCCCTCCGTCGCTGCGTCGCACGCCGCCTCGAGCGCGGCGTTGGCGCCGGGCGAGCCTGCGGGCTCCTCGCTCCAACGGACGAGCGCCGCGTGAAATGGGGACGGCTTGGACAGGATCGCCGTCGGTGCCTTGCACCTGACGTCGGCGTCCGTGGTGACGAGCGGGAGCCTGCCGTCCGGGCCGCTCGACGCGGCGCTGCGGGCGCTCGGCGCGCCGACGGGAGGGTTCGACCTGATCACGGGATTCCGGGTCGCGCCGCACGCTGCGCAGGAAAAAAGCGGCGCGAGGAGCGCCGACAGCAGGCGAAGGGTGCTATGTCGCGGATGCATTCGCGCCCATGGACCGCCCGAGCGCTGGAGAAGTTCCTGGTGGGCGCGATTTGCATCCGAGGAGCCGTAGGGCGGCCCGGCGGATCGTCGCGCACGGGCACGCCGGAGAGGAAGAGAGACCGCTCGAGATCGGGCGGGCGGACGTCGGTCCGGCGCCACCTCGAAGCGCGTGCCCTTCAGAGATCTCCGCCGCGCATGAGGACGTCGCCGAGATCGGCGAGCATGCGGACGTCGTGGACGTCGGTGGCGCGCTCGGCGACACGCACGACGGGGACGCCGCTCGTCGCTTGGGCCGTGATGGCCTCGACGTTGCGCGCGTCGAGGGCCGACATGCGGGTCGCGTCGCCGTGGGCCTCGGAGAGCCGATCTGCCGCGCCGTCGTCGAGCGTGAGGCCGTATTTGGAGATGCCCGCGGCCGCGTCTTCGGCTGTGACGGCGCCCGAAAAGGCCGGCGCTCGCCGCATGCGGTTCACGACGAACGCGCCACGAGGCATGTTCGCTTCGGCGAGGCGATCGGCGAAGTAGAGGACCTCTTTGATGCTCGGAGGCGAAGGCGACGTGACGAGCACGAACGCGACGTCGGGCGAACGGAGCGTCTTTTCGACGTGGCGCGCGCGCTCCTTGAAGCCCCCGAAAAGCTCGTTGATCTCGGAGATGAACTCGGCCATCGCCTCGAGCAGACCACCGCCCGTAAGCTTGCCGATCCCCTTCAGGACCGCCGACGCGCCCTTCGCGAGGATGTTGAGCGAAAACTTCCCGCTCGACTCGAACGCCTCTTGGAACCACTTCATGGCCGCGCTGTCGAGCATGCCGATGAGGCGCTCGGGGGCGTCGAGGAAGTCGAGGGCGTTGGCCGTGGGCGGGGTGTCGAGCACCACGAGGTCCCAGCGTGGGTCCTGTCGCACCTCCACGAGCTTCTCCATGGCCATGTACTCTTGGGTCCCCGCGAGGGACTCGGAGACGTACCGATAGAGCTTGTTGCCGAGCACACGATCGGCCTTCTCGCGCGACGACGCATGTTTCACGATGAGGTCGTCGAAGGTGCGCTTCGTGTCGAGCATCGCCGCCGTGAGCGACCCCGAGACCACGACGCCGGCGTCCGCGAAGATCTTCTCGTCGACACGAACGGCCTCGGAGCCCATCTCGGCGAGCCCGAGGGACTGCGCGAGGCGCCTCGCCGGGTCGATGGTGAGGCAGAGCACGTTCCTGCCCTCACGCGCCGCCGCGAGCGCGAGCGCCGCCGCCGTGGTGGTCTTCCCGACCCCTCCCGCCCCCACCGTGACGAGGACGCGTCGCTCGCGGACGAGCTCGGACAGCGGCACTTTTGCGACCATACCTTCTCCCGGTTACCACGTTTTCGGCAGCGCCCGCGGCCGAAAGGGCTACGGCTCAGCCGGCCTCGAAGTCTTCCTGGAATTCGCCCGGCGCGAGGTTGTCGAACCGCGTGTACTCCTTGTCGAAGCGCACCTTGACCGTGCCGGTGGGCCCGTTGCGCTGCTTCGCTACGATGAGCTCGGCCACGTTGGGCTCCTCGCTCGCTTCCTTCGTGTAGTAGTCGTCGCGGTAGATGAAGAGGATGTTGTCGGCGTCCTGCTCGATGGCGCCCGACTCACGGAGGTCCGAGATCATCGGCCGCTTCGACTTCTCGCTGCGCGTCTCGACGGCACGATTGAGCTGCGAGAGCGCGATGACGGGCACCTTGAGCTCCTTCGCGAGCCCCTTCAAACCACGCGAAATCTCTGAGATTTCTTGCTCGCGGGACTGTGCGCCGTCGCGCCCCTTCATGAGCTGGAGGTAGTCGACGATGACGAGCCCGATGCGGTGGGTGAGGTTGCCCGCCTCGTCGGTCCGGTTGAACTCGGCCTGGAGCCTCCTCACCTTCGAGCGAAGCTCCAGGATCCCGAGCGAAGGCGAGTCGTCGATCCAGATGGGGCATTTGCCGAGGAAGCCCGCCGACTGCGTGAGCTTCTGCCAGTCTTCCTGGCTCAAATAGCCCTTCCTCATCTTGCTGACGTCGACCCGCCCCTCGGAGCAGACCATACGATTGGCGAGCTGCTCGCGGGGCATTTCGAGCGAGAACACGACGCACCCGACGCCTGGCTCCTCCCACCGCTGGTTCGGGTCGTTCGCGAGCTCGCGGCCCTTCGGCGCGGCGACGTTGACGGCGATGTTGAGGACGAAGCTGGTCTTTCCCATGCCGGGGCGCGCGGCCACGATGGTGAGGTCGCCGTCGTGGAGGCCGGACGTGAGCGCGTCGAGTCGGTCGAAGCCCGTCGGGACGCCGATGATGCGATCGCCTCGCTTCATCGCCTCCGTGAGCTGCTTGAACGACTTCTTCATGACGTCGAGCAGCTTCTCGGTCTGCGACGTCTGGCTGACGCGGGCGATGTTGTAGACGGCCTGCTCGGCGTTATCGATGAACGACTGGGCCTCGCCGTAGTCGAGGTAGGCCTGCGCCGACACCTTCTGGCACGCGAGGATGAGCGCCCGAATCCTGAACTTTTCGAAGATCACCTGCGCGTACGCGGTGACGTTCGCGACCGCCGGAGCGCTGTTCAAGATCTCGGTCAGGTAGCCCATGCCGCCGACCTGCTCGATGCGCCCACGGCCCTTCAGCCACGAGCCCACGGTCACCACGTCGACCGGCTGCCCCACGGCGCGGAGCTCGAGGGCGGCCTCGTAGATGCGCCGGTGGGCCTCGGAGTAGAAGTGGTCGGCCTTGAGGAACTCCTGGACGCGGTCCATGGCCCCGCCGTCGATGAGGATCGCCGAGAGCACCGCGGCCTCCGAGTCGAGGTCGTGCGGCGGGACGATGCCCTCGATGGTGGGCGGCGTCTCGACCTCTTTCTTCTTGAACCCGAAGCTTCGTTCCACGGACGTATCCTCGAAAATGGGCGAACGCCCCAGTACCACCAGGGTACCGGGGCGCTCTCGTCACGAGAAGCCCGAGCCGCTCGATTCGCAGGAGCTGCGAGATTCGAGGGGCGCGCGCCCGGGCTCGTTGGCCCGGGACACGCGCGAGGGTCTCACTTCTTGACGACCTCGACCTTGAGGGTCGCGCCGATGTCGCCGAGGAGCTTGACCGGGACCTCGTGGGTCCCGAGCGACTTGAGCGCGTCGGCGAGGTGCATCTTCTTGCGGTCGAAGTCCGCGAGGCCGGCAGCGCGAACGGCCGCCTCGATGTCCTTCGCCGAGACCGACCCGAAGAGGCGGTCGTCCTCGCCCACGGGGCGAGCGATCTTGACCGTGAGCGCGCCGATCTTGGCGGCGAGCTCTTTCGCCTCTTTGCGGGCCTTTTCGGCCTTCGCGAGGGCGACGGCCTTGTCGTGGTTGAGGCGGTTCACCTGCGCGGCGGTCGCCGGGACGGCGAGCTGACGCGGGAGGAGGTAGTTCCGGGCGAAGCCGGGGCGGACCTTCACGAGGTCGCCGGACGTGCCGACTTTCGCGACGTCGCTCTGGAGAATGACCTGAATGGTGGCGGCCATGGGAAGCGTCCTTTCAGCCCGAAACGGTGAAGGGCAGGAGCGCGATGTTGCGCGCGCGCTTGATGGCGAGCGCGACCTTGCGCTGGTGGAGTGCGCAGTTGCCGCTGATGCGGCGCGGGGTGACCTTGCCTCGCTCGGACACGAAGTACTTGAGCGCTTGCGGGTCTTTGTAGTCGATCGTGGCGGCCTTGTCCGAGCAGAACTTGCAGACGCGCTTCTTGCCACCGCGGCGGCGGCCGGGGGCGTCGGCGTTGAGGTCCGGGGTACGGCCAAAGTCTTTGTCGTCATCCATCATGGCGAAATCTTCCAGTTCCGACCGCGTCGAGCGGTCACGGGGTCAAAAGTCTCGAGGGCGGGAGGGCTCAGTTGGCCTCTTCCTCGTCCTTCTTGGGGGCGTCGGCCTCGGCCATCTCGTCGTCGAAGTCGTCCTCGCCGCGGGGCTCGCGGCGCGGGGCGTCGTGCGACTCGATGAGTCCGAGCGCGCGCTCACGCGACTCTTTCTCCTCTTCCTCGGCCGGGAGCTCGAGGCGAGCGAACTTGATCTCCTCGGGGTCCACGGCGATGGCGCCGGCGTCGACGTCCGACGCGAGGAGGACCGTCTGGTACTTGAGGACGGCGTCCTGGAGCTTCAGGTTGCGCTCGATCTCTTGCACGAGGCCGCCCTTGCCCACGTACTTCACGTAGACGTAGACGCCCTTCGAGTGCTTCTTCACGGGGTAGGCGAGCTTGCGGCGGCCCCAAGCCTCGACCTTGACGAGCTTGCCCGCGTCACGCGAGATGACCTCGGAGATGCGGCCCTGGACCTTGTCGGCCGTGTCGGCGTCGACGTCGGGGCGGAGGACGTAGATGGTCTCGTATTCTTTCGACTTCAGCGTTTGTGCGGTGGCCACTATGGAATCTCCTCGTGGAATCCCCGTTCGGCCTCGGGAGGCCCGGGGGTAGCCCGCGGACGAGCCGCGAGCAAGGGGAGCGGGGCAATAGCACGTGCCACGTAGAAAGAAAGCCGAAAACGCCCTAACGAGGCCTTTCCGCGTAGAGCCTCCCTCATACCCGGGATCGCCCCGAGCATGGACCTAACCACTTGTATCTCCAAGGCTTTTAGGCTGATACGGCGAACACGGGGCGCCCCGAGGCCGGTTCCGGGGCGTCGACGACCCCCACCTCGCGGAACACCCCGGCTCGCACGAGCGACTCGAGCGCCGTCCGCGACGACGACACGACCACGCACGAAAAGGGCGCGCGTTCGAGCAGCTCGGCGGCTTCGTCGTGGAACACGCGGCACACGATCTTCACCCTCGGAGCGACGTCGCGGATGCGGTCGAGGAGCACGAGGTTCTTCCCGAGGTCGTCGTCCGCGACGAGGACGAGGTCGGCCGAGGGGACCCCGAGCGCCGAGAGCTCCTCGTGCGACTCGGTAGGGTCGGCCAGAGTGCACGGGATGCGAGCGTGCGCGAGGGCAGCGGCCACCTTCACGCCGACCGAGGTCGCGCCGAGCACGACGACCTTCTTGGCGCGGCACGCCTTCGCGTGGCCGAGCACGACCTCGGCCGCGACCTTCGACGTCGAGACCACTCGCGCGCGGTACGCCTTCGAGAGCACGCTCGCGACGTCGTCGTCCGAGCAGCGGACCACGAGCTCGCACGTGGGGGAGAGGGCGCGAACGTGGCGCGCCGCGACCGCTACGTCCTCGAGATCGTCGGCCGTGAGGAGGACGACCTTGGCGTGCGCGACGGACGCCGCCTCCAGCGCGGAGCGAGTGCGCCCCTCCCCTCGCACGACCGCGTGGCCCTCGCGCACGAGCGCGGAGCAGCGCTCGGCATCCGGGTCGACGACGACCACGCTCGCGCCGTTCGCGACCATCCGGTCGACGGCGCGGCGGCCTAGGTTCGAGAGACCCACGACGACCACGTGGTCTCGGGCCTCTCCGGCGAGCGCGCGGCTCGTCTCCTCGGGCCGGTAGCGGCGCGTGACGTTGGTCACCACCGTCGACACGACGAGCCCGAACACGACGAGCTGCGTGAAGGTTTGGTACGTCCCGACGAGGCCACCGTCGCCCTTGACGAGGCACGTCGCGACGGCGAGCGCACGCCCCGGGCGAAGCCCGACGATCTCGACGAGGACGCCGAAGGCCAACGCCACCCAGACGACGACGAACACGAGGGCGGCGCGGTTCTGTCGAACGGCGAGGCGCGCGCGCATCCAACCGAGCTTCGTGGCTTGCGACATGCCCATCACGTGGGCACGGTCGAGCTCCGAGAGAACCCCCTCGGTGCACACCTTTCGCCCTCTTTTCTCCGTCGTCACGGCACGGACACACACGGCGGTGGCACGCGCGGCGCGGGGCCTCGAGCGCACATTCCACGACATGCTAGGCTCCTCCGCGTGCGGAAGCATCGTTCGGCCCCTCTCGTGCTCTCGTTCGGCGCGGCTGCGCTCTTCGCGGCGTGTGGCCCCTCCCCCGTCGTCGACGTCACGGTGCGCTTCGACGGTGGCGACGCGAGCGAGGCTGGACCCATGGCCGACGCGGGCCCGGACGGCCCCTCCGACGATCCGACCCTCGGCGGCCCTTGCACCGACGCGCGCCAGTGCGACGACGGAATCCCGTGCACCTTCGACACGTGCGACGCCACGCTCGCGCGATGCCGCAACACCCCGGACGATACGCAGTGCGCGGATCCCGTCCACTGCAACGGGCGCGAGAGGTGCGTGCCGAGGCTCGGGTGCCGCCCAGGTGAGCCCGTCACGTGCCAAGACGGGAGCTCGTGCACCGTCGACCTGTGCGTCGAGGCCGAGAAGACCTGCGTGAGGCGCACGCGCGACGTCGACGGGGACGGCGAGGCCGACGATCACTGCGAGGGCGGCAACGACTGCGACGACACCGACCCGCTCGTCGGCGCGACGAAGACCGAGATCTGCGGAAACGGCAAGGACGACAACTGCAACCGGAGGGTGGACGAGGAGCCGTGCGCTTCCCCGCGCGACGACACCTGCGCGACGGCGCGCACCCTCGTCGCGCCCACCCGCGCGTCCCTCACGACGGTCGCCGCCAAACGCGATTTCTCGCCTCCGTGCAGCGTCGGGAGCCCCCAAGCCGCCCGCGACGTCGTCGTGCGCGTCGACGTGCCCGGGCAACCGGGGGACCCTCCCAAGGATCTCGAGGTGTGGGCCACGTCGCCGACGACCGACACCGCGGTCGCCATCCTCTCCGCGTGCGTGCCGTCGGGCGGGGCTCTCGCGTGTGGCCACACGACGAAGAGCTCCGAGGCCCGAGCGCGCGCCCGGAGCGTCGCACCGGGCACGTACTTCGTCGTGGTCACGACCCAGGCCGAGACGACGGTCGAGCTCGCGGTCGACCTCTTGCCCCCGACCTCGCCCCCCACGAACGAAGCCTGCGGACAGCCCGCCCTCGTCGCCACCGACACGCCCTTCACCGTGTCGCTCGTCGACGCAAAAAAGGACCTGACGACGGCGTGCGCGAGCGAGATCGGAGAGCTCACCTACACCTTCACACTCACCGAGCCGAAGGACGTCCGCGTCGTCACCACCCGCACACGCGGCACGGGAAGCGTGGTCACGTCGTTCCGCGGTCCGACATGCACGGACGAGGCCCGCTGCCGCACCGGAGGGACGCCGCCGCTGCTCGCGCGGAGCCTCCCCGCCGGCCCCCACGTGGTGGCCATCTCGGGCACCGCGGCCCTCGACGCGACCGTCCTCCTGCAGACGTTGCCGCCGTCGTCGCCCCCCGCGAACGGCTCGTGTGTCGCGCCACCGCCCATCGCCCCGAACACGACCGTGGTCCAGGACCTCGGCGGGTACGACGAGATCCCTAGCGGCTGTCTCCCTGGCGCGCCCACCGCCGCCTACACTCTCACCCTCACCCAGCCGAGCGACGTGCTCCTCGTGGGGCGGTTCCCTCCGAGCGACAACGGCGCCGTGTCTCTCAACCAAGGCCTCTGCACCAAGGCGGAGGAGCTCGCCTGCCAGAGCGGCACCACACCTGCGCGTGTCGCGCGGCGCAACGTCCCCGCGGGCACCTACCGCGCCCTCGTGCACGACGACCGAGGCGAGATCGTGTCCCTCGGCGCGTTCGTCCGCCCCACCGTCGCGCCCGTCACGGTCACGGCCGACGGGTGCGCCGACGTCGCCACGATCCCGTTCGAGGGAGGCTTCTTCACCGGCGACACGACGACCCGCGGCGCCGACTTCGCCGCGAGCTGCGACTCGGTGGGCGGCGCGACGCCGAACGGCGCGAACGACCAGCTCATGAAGCTCGAGCTCCCTCTCCGGCGCCGCGTGCTGCTCGACACGCAGGGCTCGAGCTTCCCCACGATCCTGAACGTACGCACGGGCGCCACGTGCCCGGGCCTCGAGATCCCCGACGCGTGTTACGTCGGCTTTCGGGCGCAGCGCTCCTTCCTCGACCTCACCCTCGACCCGGGCACCTACTGGGTGCAGATCGACGGCCACGCCGGGGCCGTGGGCGCGTGGAACCTCGACGTACGCATCCTTCCCCCGTAGCGGAGTCCTGGGGTAGCGTGCACCCATGGTGCCCCGACCCGCCCAGGCCTCCGAGACCCACATGACCGAGTACGTGCTGCCGCAGCACGCGAACGCGCTCGGGAACGTGTTCGGCGGTCAGATCATGGCGTGGATGGACGTATGCGCCGCGATCACCGCGCAGCGGCACACGGGAGAGATGTGCGTCACGGCCTTCGTGGATGACTTAAAATTTCAAAGCCCCGTAAAAGTGGGCGAGGTCGTCCGGCTGTCCGCGCGCCTCTCGGCCGTATTTCGGACGTCGATGGAGATCGAGGTCCACGTGCACGGCGAGGACGCGCGCTCGGGCCGTACGTGGCCCTGCGTGGACGCGCGCCTCACGTTCGTGGCGATCGACGCGCACGGGAAGGCCGTGCCGGTGCCTCCCCTCGCCCTCGACGACGAGACCACGCGGGCCTCGCAGGCCGCGGGTGAAGAGCGCCGCAAGGCTCGCCTCCGAACGAACGACCCGAGCCGCGCGTGAAGGCGCAAGCCCCTCTCGACGAGACGGGGCGTGTCGGACTAGCGTCCCGCCCATGCAGGTTTCCGTCGATGACGTGCTGAAAGGCCGGGGCGCGGCCAAGGTGGGTGAGACCGTGACGGTGGGCGGCTGGGTCCGCACCCGCCGCGACTCCAAGGCGGGGCTCTCGTTCATCGCCCTCTCGGACGGGTCGTGCTTCGACACGCTCCAGCTCGTCGCCAAGAGCGACCTCGAGAACTACGCGGACGTCCAGAAGCTCACGAGCGGGTGCTCGATCGAGGCCTCGGGCACGGTCAAAGCGAGCGAGGGCAAGGGCCAGAGCGTCGAGATCGAGGTCACGTCGATCACGGTCGTGGGCTGGGTGGCCGACCCGGACACCTACCCCATCAGCCAGAAGCGCCACACGTTCGAGTACCTCCGCGAGGTGGCGCACCTCCGCCCGCGCACGAACACGTTCGGCGCCGTGGCCCGCATGCGCCACGCCCTGTCGCAGGCGATCCACCGGTTTTTCCACGATCGCGGCTACTTCTGGGTGCACACGCCGATCATCACGGCGTCCGACTGCGAGGGCGCCGGCCAGATGTTCCGCGTGTCGACGCTCGACTTCTTGCACGCCGACGAGAAGAAGAAGCTCGACGCCCAAGACGACTTCTTCGGCCGCGAGGCGTACCTCACGGTCTCGGGCCAGCTCAACGTCGAGACGTACGCGATGGCCCTCTCGAAGGTGTACACGTTCGGACCGACCTTCCGCGCCGAGAACTCGAACACCGCGCGTCACCTCGCCGAGTTCTGGATGGTCGAGCCCGAGATCTCGTTCTGCGACCTCTCGAAGCTGGCCACGGTCGCCGAAGAGTTCCTCAAGGTCGTCATCGCCACGGTGCTCGAAGAACGCGCGGACGACATGAAGTTCTTCGAGGAGCGCATCCAGCCGGGCCTCATCGCGCGCCTCCGCCACGTGGTCGACTCGCCGTTCAAGCGCATCGACTACGGCGAGGCGGTCGACGTGCTCCAAAAGTCGGGGAAGGCGTTCGAGTTCGCGCCGACGTGGGGCGCCGATCTGCAGACGGAGCACGAGCGGTACCTGACCGAAGAGGCCTTCAAGCAGCCGGTCGTCGTGATGAACTATCCGAAGGACATCAAATCCTTCTACATGCGCCAGAACGACGACGGAAAGACCGTGGCCGCGATGGACGTGCTCGCGGGCGGCATCGGCGAGATCATCGGCGGCTCGCAGCGCGAGGAGCGCCTCGATCGGCTCGACCTCCGCATCGACGAGCTGGGCCTCCAGAAAGAGGCCTACTGGTGGTACCGCGACCTCCGCCGCTACGGGACGGTTCCGCACGCGGGCTTCGGGCTCGGCTTCGAGCGGCTCGTCATGTTCGTCACGGGGATGGCCAACATCCGCGACGTGATCCCGTTCCCGCGCACGCCCAAGTCGGCCCCCTTCTGAGAGCGGGCGGCCGACGACGAATCGTCGGCCACTTTCCTCCCCGAGCGCTCTCGGTTGCCGCTCGCGCTCAGTGCGCGATCGCGCGAAAGAGCTCCACGTAGGCCCGCGCCGAGGCGCCCCACGAGGCGTCTCGCGCCATCGCGCGCTCGATGACCTGGCGGCGCCCGACCTCGTCACCGTAGAGGACGAACGCGTCGTCGCAAGCGACCAGGACGTCGTCGACCGTCGCCCCGTGGGCCACGATCCCCGTGCCCGTGTCGTGAGCGACGGAGACCGGGCTCACCGAGTCGGCGAGGCCACCCGTCGGCGTCACGATCGGGATGGCCCCGTAGCGCATCGCGTACATCTGCGTGAGCCCACACGGCTCGAAGCGCGACGGCACGAGGACGAAATCGAGGCCCGCGTACATACGCCGCGCGAGCCCGTCGTCGAACGTGATGCGCGCGGCGACCCGCCCCGGGTGACGGTGCGCCGCTTCGAGGAGGCCCGCCTCGAGGTCGCGTTCTCCCGTGCCGAGGAACGCGAGCCGCGCCCCCCGATCGACCAGCGTGTCGACGAGCGGCAGCACGAGGTCGATGCCCTTCTGCCAGGTGAGGCGCGACACGAGGCCGAAGAGAGGCCGCGAGACGTCCGCGTCGAGGCCGAGCTCCTCGAGCAGGGCCGCTTTGCACACGCGGCGCCCGCCGACGAACGACGCAAAATCGTACTTTCGAGCGATCTCCCCGTCGAGACCAGGATCGAAGCGCAACTCGTCGATTCCATTGAGGATTCCGCTCACCTTCGAGGCGTGTGCGCGGAGGTGCGCGTCGAGCCCGAAGCCCCCCTCGGGGGTGAGGATCTCGCGCGCGTGGGACGGGCTCACGGTCGTGACACGATCCGCGAGGGCGATCGCGGCCTTCACGAGGTTGAGCGCGCCCTCGTGGCCGCCGATCTCGGGCGAGACCACCCACTCGGGGAGGCCGAGGCGCGCCACCGCCGAGACGTCGAGCACGCCTTGGTACGAGACGTTGTGCAGCGTCAGCACCGTGGGCACCCTCGCCCACTCGGGACCTAGAGCCTTCGCATGCACGATCGTAAGGGCCGCATGCCAGTCGTGCGCGTGGACCACGTCGGGACCGGCGCCGTCCCGGGGATCGCCGAAGACACGCGCGGCGATCGCGAGGGCGGCCCGTGACAACGTCGAGAAGCGCAGATCGTTGTCGCCGAACGGGCCGCGCGTGTCTCCGTAGATCCCCGCACGGTCGAAGAGGCCGGGATCCGAGACGAGGCAGGTGCGAAGGGTCCCTCCGCCCGCACGCTCGACCCGAGGCAGCTCGAGCACCCGGACCTCACGAGCCAAGGCGCCCTCGCCGACCACGAGCCCGTCCGACCACGGGACGCGCGGGACGGATGCGCGTGTGGTTCCGTAGTGAGGGGTGACGACGAGCACGTCGTGCCCCATGTGCGCGAGCTGGACGGCGAGCGCTGCGACGGCATCTCCGAGCCCACCCGTGCGCGCGAGGGTCTCGACCTCCGCCGAGACCATGACGATCTTGAGGCCCATCAGGTCAGAACCGCGCGAGCGGGGCCACCACCTTACCGAGCGACCCCGCGTCGACCTCGGGCTCGGGAGCCGTCGCGATCGCGATGGGCACGATGACGGCCGCGGCGACGACGGTCACGACGCCCGTCCAGAACCACCACTTCTTCGTGACGGGCTCCGGCTTCGACAGCGGGACGACGAGGTCCTTCGTCTGCCCGAGCTCGATGATCACGGGCACGGTCGCGTCCTTGTAGGCCTCGAGCTTGGCGACGACCTCGTGAGAGCCGGGCGCGAGGTAGAGCTCGATCGGCGGGTTTCCACGCGCTTGACCGTCGACGAGGATCGTAGCGCCCATGGGCTCGGTGCGGAGCCGGAGCGTCCCGGACGTGGCCTTGGGCACGAGGTCGACCCGCACCGGGAGCGGTCCGCCCGACTTCAGGAGCAACGCGGTGTCTTGAGCCCGATGCGACGCCGACACGATCTTCAAGGTCGTCTGCGGGTTGCCGTGCGGGATCGAGACGCGGATCATCGAACCGGCGGTCCTGCATCCACGGCTCACCTGGACGCCCCCGAGCTCGATCAACGCCGCGGGCTCGTCGACCGTGCACACGAGAGACACGGTGGCGACGCGCGCGCGCAGCTCGGCGACGACCTCGAGGATGCGTGGCACCTTCGCGCGCAGCTCCGGAGACGCATCGCGAAGGAAGATCTCAAGCTCGTCCACCGCCGCGGGGTAGTTCCCGCGGGCCTGGTGCACCTTGCCGAGGTTGTAGTGAAGGGTGGTATCCGTCGGCGTGAGCTCGACGGCCTTTCGGTATGCCTCTTCGGCCGCTGCGAAATCCAGGCGATCCATCGCCGCGCCGCCCTGGCGTTTGAGCTCGGCCGACGCGGTGGCCGGGTCGGTGGGCGTCGATTGCGCCCGAGCCGCACAAGGACCCAAGAGCCCCATCGCGAGCACGGTCAGCGAGAAGAGGCGCGCGATCGGGCGGGCGCGGTACGTCGGAGGCTTCGAAGGAAGGTGCATCGTCACAGATGGTTGGGGTCGACCGTGGGCGTGGGAGGAACTACCGGAGGAGGCTTCGGCGGGGCGGACGGTACGGGTGGCGATACCGCCGACGGCTCGCCCTTCGGCTTCACGATCGTGCCGGGCTTCGGGGTGGACGATGGCTGTGCGACCGGGATCGGCACCGGGGCTGCGCTCGCGGCGGGCAATGCGGTGACCGTCGCAGAAGGGAGTGAGGTCGACACCGCTGCGATCGAAGGGGCCGCGCTCGGCGTCACGGGAGGTGCGGCCGTGCTCGACCCGCTCGGGGCCCCCGACGCGACGGCCTTGCCTCCCGAGCCCTGCGCGCGACCATGAATCTGCCCCGCGATGACGCCGACCAACCCGAGCGCGACGACGATCGACCCGACGCCGACCCACTTCGTGAGCGTCGAGCCGCGCTCGGGCCCGGGAGAGCCCCACGAGAGCACGGTCTTCGCATCGCCTCGCACGGCGCCCGGCGACGTCGCAACGACCCTCGAGGGTTCGTCGCGGAGGGCCTCCTGGGCCGACAGCGCGCCGAGGCTACCGGCAGGCGCGAACGGGGCTATCTCCCGCATGAGCTCACGCACGGAGCCGAAACGGCCCGCAGGGTCGCGTGCGAGGCACCGCGCGATGGCCGACGCGATCGGCGCCGGGACATCGACGAGCGTGCCGATGGCCGGAGCGTCCTCGGAGACGATGGCAGCCACGACCTGCGTGGGCGTACCGACGAAAGGAGCGCGCCCCGAGAGCAGCTCGTAGAGCACCACCCCGAGGGACCAAATGTCCGCGCGTGCGTCGACGTTGCGGGAAGACTTCACCTGCTCGGGCGCCATGTACATGGCCGTCCCCATGACGGCCTCCGCCGCCGTGAGGCGCGCGTCCCCTTCGCTCGATACCTTGGAGATGCCGAAGTCGAGGACCTTGGCGACGCGGCCGCCACGCTCGTCCGAGAGGAACACGTTCGACGGCTTCAGGTCGCGATGCACGATGCCGAGGGCGTGGGCTTCGTCGATCGCCGCACACACTTGGAGGACGTAGTCGACCGCTTCGCCGACAGGGATCGCCTTCCGCGCGCCGAGCTCGGCGTCGAGATCTCTGCCGTGGAGGAGCTCGAGCACCATGTACGGGACGCCGCCTTCGGTGACGTCGACGTCCATCACGCGGGCCGTGTGGCGGCTCTTCAGTTGGCTCGCCGCGCGGGCCTCGCGGTCGAAGCGTTGGACGAGATCGTCGACCGGGACGAGCTCCGGGAGGAGCATCTTCAGCGCGACCTTCTGACCGAGACGGGTGTGCTCGGCCTCGTAGACGACGCCCATGCCACCTTCGCCGAGCACACGGACCAGGCGGTACTTTCCCGCGACCACTTGACCGGGCTGAGGTAACGCCTCCACGAGCCGGAGTGTACCCCGAACCGCGTGTGTGCCAACAGGGGTGTGCGCCCGAGGTCGCCTACGTTTCACGCCCGACGGTTTGCTTTCCGGTCATGGCGTAAACTTAGGGGTTCGCGAATCACGCGGGCTCTATTACCGTGGGAGGGGCATGGCGCTTTACGGCTCTTCGACGACGAGCGACATGGGCACGGTCGTCGAGTGCCGTCACGCGGAGCGGTGTGGTGGGTGCCCGATCCTGAACCTCACCTACGGCGAGCAGCTCCTCGTGAAACGCGGACGCGTCGTCCAGTCGGTCACGCGGTACCCGAGCCTCGAGCTCGTCTACACCGAGCCGCTGGTGCCGGCCGAGCCCATCACCGAGTACCGCACGCGCGCGAAGCTCATCGTCGGTCCGGGCGGCTCGGTCGGCCTCTACGGTCGCGGCGGCGGTCACCACGTGGTCGACATCCCCGGGTGCCGGGTGCTCTCCCCGGCGCTCGCGCGGGCGGCCGACCTCCTCCGGCAGCGAATCATAGTCGACGAGCGCGAGGGGGGCCCGCTCGCCCCCGCCGCCGATGGGCGCGGAGCGTTGCGTGCCATCGACCTCCGCGAGACCCGGACCGAGCCCGACGCGCCCGCGGCGGTGCTGGTGACGCTCGTCATGTCGCGCCAGAGGTGCCCCGCGGAGAGCGTGCTCACGACCCTCGCCGAGCACCTCCGCGAGGCACACCCCTTCATCGCGGGAGTCGCCGTGAGCCTCCACGACGGCGAGAGCCCCCAGGTGCTCGGCTCCGAGACACGAGTTCTCTCGGGTGAGGGGGCCGTGCTCGATCGTGTGGGGCGATCTCTGCACCTTGCGACGTACGGCTCCTTCGTACAGTCGCATCGCGGGCAGGCGGGCAACATCCACGCGCTGCTCGTCGATGCGCTCGGGCTCGAACGGAGCCCGGCCCCGAAACGCGTCCTCGACCTCTATGGCGGGTCGGGCTCGATCGCGATCGCCCTCGCGGCGGCGGGCGCGAAGGTGACGTTGGTCGAGTCGTTCCCTCCGGCGGTCGAGCAAGCGGTAGCGGCCGCGCTCCTCCAGGGCCTGTCGATCGAGGCCGAATGCCAGGACGTGGGCACGAGCCTGAAGGAGCGCTTCGGGCGCGGTGAGGCCTTCGACTGCGCGGTCGTCAACCCATCGCGCCGCGGGATGGGCCCGGTCGCCCGAGACGGCCTCGCGAAGCTCGAGATCCCCACGATCGCCTACGTTTCGTGCGATCCCGACACCCTCGCGCGCGACCTCGACCACTTCGTGCGGCTCGGGTACGGAACGACCACCTTGCGCCCCCTCGACATGATCCCTCTCACCGAGGAGGTCGAGACGGTCTCGATCCTGCGCCGAGGGGCGTCGCCGACCCCGCCCGTGCTCTTCGAGGACGACGACGTGCTCGTCGTCGCGAAGGCCCCCCACGAGCCGGTCCTGCCCCGCGCCGATGGGGCTCCCGGGGTGTCGCTGAAAGAGCGCGCGATGCGCTTGCCCGGGATCCGATCGCTCCGGCCCGTCGGCCGCGACGACACGAGCACCAGCGGGATCGTCTTCTTCGCCAAGTCGGACGAGAGTCACGACCTCTTCACGCGCGCCTTCGTCGCGCCGTCCACCCGCCGGGTGTACGTGGCGTACGTGCGCGGTGTGACGCCTCAGAAGGGCACGATCGCGCGCGACCTCCGCGAGGACGGACGGACCCACCCCGCTCGTACCCGCTACCGACGGCTCGCGATCGCGGGAGGCCACAGCGTGCTGCGCGTGGTGCCCGAGCAAGAGCGGCCCCACCAGGTGCGAAGGCACCTCGCCGCGATAGGTCACCCGGTGCTCGGCGACGAGCGCTACGGGCACCCCCCGTCGAACCGCTTCTTCGAGGAGCGTAACGGGCTCGATCGCACGTTCCTTCATGGGGTACGCGTCGAGATCGACCACCCCCGCACCGGCATTCGGCTCTTGCTCGAGAGCCCGCTCCACGGGGATCTGAGGTCCGTCCTCGAGCGCACGAGCGGCGCGGGGACCCTTCGCTTTCTCGAACAAAAACACGCACTTGGATCGGGCCCACTGTCGAGCTTCCCGCCGCCTTCGGAGTCCGAGTCGCCCGAGAGCGCGCTCGAGCTCGACCTCGGCGCTCCGTCGGTGCGTCTCGATCTCACCGGCGACGACGACGACTCGCGCGGGAGCGTCTTCTGACCGACGAAGCCGGCTTCGTCGACGACGCCGACTGCAGATTCAGACGAAGGCCGCGCGAAGCCCTTCGACTCCGAGCGACACGGCGAGAGCCGCCTTCGTGAGGCGCGGGAGGCGCTCTCCCGCGTACCACGCGGCACCGGCACGGCGGGCCGATGGCGAGTCCCGAAGTAGGGTGCGGTAGCGCGCGCCCGACGCTCCGTACACACGCGCGGCGAGCCAGGCGCTCTGCAGGAGATGGCGCCCGACACGCGACGTTCGGACGGCCCCTGGATACGCCTCGATGGCGTGCCGACCGACCCGAAGCGCACGCGCCAACGTCCGAGCTGCGATCTCGGCCATCACGATCGACTGCGCGATGCCCTCTCCCGTCGTGCGATCGATCCCTGCAGCCTCCCCGACGAAGACGATCCCCTCGTGGGCGAGCACGGTCTCTGGCACGAACGGTCGCGTGGGGAACGGCCGCAAGACGACCTTCTCGGGGTCGAGTCCACGCGCCGTCAACGACCGAGAGAGCACGGCCTTCACGTCGCTACGAGGGGTCATGTTCGCGTGGTAGATCCCCCGATTCACCCATTGCCCACCTGCGTCGGGCGCAGGTGTCGGAAAGTCCCAGTAGTAGCCCTCGACTCCCGCGCCAGTCACGTCGAGGTCGAAGTCGCACAAGTGAGCGAGAGCTCCGACGTCGGAGGTCGTGCTCGGCGTGTCGGTCACGTAGAGATGGCCTTTGCGGGCGGGCTCTCGCAATCCGAGGAGCTTTCGGGTGCGGCTCCCGGCGCCGTCGCACGCAGCGACGTACCTCGCCGAGAGAGCGCCCGTGGCCGTCGACGCACGAAACACGTCGCCTTCGCGCGCGAGCGAGACGAGCCCCGAGGCTTCACGCACCTCGACACCGGCGTTCGCTGCCTCACGGAGCAGCGCGGCGTCGAACGAGGTGCGGCGAACGAGCGCCCCGAGCTCGGCCTCGGTCGCCCCGAAGGCCCCTCCGTGGAGGACTCGGAGACCTCGCATCGGCACGCTCGCCACACCGAGAGAACGCAAGCTCACGCCGACCGCGCCGAGGGCACGAAGGCCCCACGAAGAGATCGCCCCGGCGCACGGCTTGTCGCGTGGGAAGCGCGCCGCGTCGATGACGACGATCCGCGACGGCTCGATGCCGTCGCACCGCACCAAGTGGAGCGCGAGGCTCGCACCCGCGGGACCCCCGCCGACGATCAGCACGTCGTACGGACGAGTCATTCGGTCGGGCCTTCGAGGAAGGGCACCTCGTCGGCGAGGCTCGCCAGGAAGGTGTCGAGCTCCGAGGCGCGGCTCTCGTGCGCCACCACGGAGAGCTCTCCTCCCCGCGTGGCGTAGACCGCGGCGAGCCCTTCGGTCGCCTCGACGATGCCCTTGAAAAACACCACGTCGCGCGCGCGAAGGACCACACGACGCGAGACCATACCGTGCCCGAACGAGCCGTCGATCACGGTGGCTCACTCCCTTCGGCGCGACGCTCGCGCCTTTCTCTCTGACGTTGTGCGACGAAGTCGACGAGCTTGTCGACATAGGTATGAAAGGGTGGGCACTCGAGCGGAGAGCTCGCCAAGAGCTCGTCGGTCGCCGACGTGTCGTACTCGACCGGAGTGAGCAGCGCGTCGAGGAAGGCTCGGGGGCTCTGGGCGACGCGATCGAGGCCCGGCGCGCGCAGGAGGGCCTTCGTGAGGTTCGCGGGGATATGCCCGCGCGGACCACGTTTTCCGCTGGCCTCGGCCACGAGCTCGAAGACCCTCCGCGCCGTAGGAGGAGAGGGATCTTTGACGTGAAACGTGCGGTGTACCGCGCGAGCATCGCCGCCGACGCGAACGGCGAACTTGGCGACGTAGTCGGCGGGGACGACATGGAGAGGGAAGCTCCCCTTCCCGACGAGCGGGATCGCGACGTCCGGGGGAGACGTCACGATGAGCAACATGAGGAAGTACGGGCCTTCGTGCCGATCCACCTCGCCCGTCTCCGAGTCGCCGACCACGAGCGTGGGCCGCACGATGCTCCACGGCACGCGCTGCTCCCGCCGCACGAAGCTCTCGGCGTGGGCTTGGGCCTCCTCGACGACCGTGCGGAACGACTGCCCATGAGCGAGCTCGTCCTCCCGGACGATGCCCGTGCGCGCGCCGGCGACGCACGCCGACGAATGATGCACGAGTCGCTTGAGGCCCTTCGTGTGGCGCGCGAGCTCGAGCACCTCTTTGGCGGACGCCACGTGCTCGCTCATGGCCTCCTCGCGCGAGAGGCCCAACCTCGAGCCGCCGGCGACGTGATGGATACGATCGACGGTCCCCACGAGGCGCTTCCACTCCGCCCCGGAGAGGCCGAGATCGATGGCCGCCGGATCCCCTGCCATCGCGACCACGCGCGCACGCGCTCCGAGGGGAAGCTCGTCGAGGAACGCACCGAACGCGTCGCGATCACGGTCGCGCACGATGGCGTGGACCCGCCGGGACGGTGAGCCCGCGAGGAGCGCCTCGCACGTCTTGCGGGCCGCGAACGACGGAAGGCCCGTGAGAAGCACCTCTTCCCCTTGGTCGCTCATGCGTCCTCTCTTAGCCAAAGCGGGCCGTCACGTCACCGCCGAGCACCGGCCGGACACAAAACTGCGAAGGACCCCGAAGGGCCCTTCGCGCGCACATCGCCGCACGCCTTTCGACGAGCTAGAGCGACTGTTCGAGCTGTGCTTTGGCGAGCGCGTCGGCCGCTTCTTTCATTTCCTTGTCGGCGGCCGACGGAGCCTTCTTGGGACCCTCTTCGGGACCCTTCGTCGGTCCGGCGGCGGTCGCTCCACCCTTACCGGGTTTGGGGGCCGGCTTCGCGGCGGGCTCTTTGGGCTCGGGCGCGGGCTGCGCCACGGCCACCTTCACGGGAGCCGGAGCGGCAGCCACCACGGGCTTGGGCTCGGCCTTCGGAGCGGCCGCGACGACCGCGGGTTTGCTCGCCTCGGTGGGGGCGACGGGGGCAGCGACCGGAGCGGCCGCGACCACCGCCCCCGGCTGAGCCACCGGAGGTTGCGCGACCACGGGCGCAGCGATGAGGTCGGCCGGGGTCACGGTGGGCTGAGCCGGCGGGGTCTGCGCGACCGGCTGAGCCGGAGTGACGGCCGGCGGCTGACCTTCGGGAGCCTGCGGGGCCGCCGAAGGAGCCGGAGGCTCGCCGACCTTCGACGGGTCCACGAACGCTGCCGTGGCGGACTGCGTGCTCGGGGCGCTGCGGTTGAGCCCGAACGCCGCGATCGCAGCGGCCGCGCTCACGGCCACGAAGGCAACAACCCACTTGCCCATCGGCTTGGGGCTCGTACGCGAGAGCGACACGGCCGTGCCCGGAGGGTCCATCGTCGACGGCGGGGCACCGGGGAAGGCCCCCGCCACCGCATATCCACCCGACATGTTCGCGGGCGCCATCTGCTGGGGGAAACCGCCCGACATCGACGCCATGTGCGCATGCGACATCGAAACGGCCGGCACCTGGCCCGACATCATCGCCGGCACCTGGCCCGACATCATCGCCGGCACCTGGCCCGACATCATCGCCGGCACCTGGCCCGACATCATCGGCTGCGGACCGGGCATCATGGCCGGCTGTCCCGACATCATGCCGGGTCCTTGCGGCATCGGAGCGCCCATCCCTTGCCCACCCATCATCGCCGTGCTCGCCAGCGGCGCAGGCGCGGGGCGAGCAGGAGCGCCCGGGAGAGGCGCGAACGCCTGCGTCGACATCTGCATGGGGGGCGGAGGTGACGACGGAGGCGCCGCGGGGGCCGCCGCGGGTGAAGGCCCCGCTCCGAGCTGCACCGTGAAGTCGGGAGCGTCGGCCCCCGAGTCGTCGGGCATGTCCATCACCACGGCCGAAGACTTCGGCAAAGAGATCTCGGGCACCCGGACGTCTTTCCGCGCGGAGCCGAGCTCGGGGTCCTTCGCCTTCGCGATCGACACCGACGACGTCGGGAGCGAGAGCTTGCCGCCCTTCGGCATGGGACGAATCTGAGTGCGTCCGTCCTCTTCGTCCTCGTCGACGATCGAAGGTGCCGGCGGCCGAATGTGCTTCTTCGCCGAGGTCTTCGTCTCCCCGGTCTCGTCGAGCGGAGAGACCCGCGGCTTCTTCGCCGGCGACGGCATGAACGTCGTCACCTCCTCGTCCGAGAGAGAAGGCTGGAAGGCGCGTGCGGGGGCAGGCTTCTCCTCCATCCGCGGCTGCGAACGCGCCGGGGGTGGCACGCTGCGACGCGCCTGCGAGGCATCGGCCTCCGAAGGTTCTCCATCGCGAGCATCACGACCAGGGCGCTTGTTGAAAGGGAGCACGTAGCCTCCGGGGTTCAGGTCGAGGAGCTGGGATGCGAAGGGCGAGCCACCGCCAGCTTTCCTCTTCAGACGAGCGTACGGGAATCACGATGGAGTGAAACCCCAAGAATGGCCCCAGGTTTTTTTTGGTGCGATATCGCCGCACGTCCACCTCAACCGTGGGGACGAACGCCCCGGGGTCCGGAGACGACGATGGGGGCATCGTCCACCTGGTGGTCGAATGATCCACGCAAGCTCGCCCCGAGAGCGCGGAATAGACGGCCCCGGACCACACGTACATGGGCGCGTGGATCACGTTCTGCGGTTCCGCCCTCGTGGACCGGAACTTTCCCTGGGCCACCACGTCAAGGAGTCCCCATGAGCGTTCGCACGAGGTGGCTGGGTCGTCGATTCCGTTCGGGTGCGGCCGCGGCGTTCGGCGCGGCGCTGCTCGTCTCGCTCGGCACACGTGAGGCTCGTGCAGGCGGGCTCGGCACGTCCGTCACCGTCGAGCCGATCTTTCGAGACGTGCCGCCGAGCGAGGGTTGGACCGACGTCCTCGTGACGATCGAGAACGCCGACGATGCTGCCTTCTCGGGAACGATCGAGAGCGGAGGCGACGAAGGCGCATCGTCGCCTCGCGTCACCCACGCGGTGGTCGTCGCGCCGCACGGCACCAAGGCCACGAGGTTCCCCGTGCGCGTGCCCCATTACGGCCATAGCCCCGTCGTGGTCGGCGTTCGCGACGCCCGCGGGGCGCTCGTCGCCCGCCGAACGGTCCCGACCGAGACCGGGAGCCACCCCCCTACTCTAGTCGACGTCGGAGCCCTCACGCCGTCGAGTGCCCTGCGCAACGCCGAGGTGTGGGTCCGCTCGGGGCGCGTGGGCAGCCGCAGCCTCCTCAGGGTGGGGTCCGTGGCGCGCGATCCTGCCACCCACGCGCCCCTCCTACCGACACGCACCGCCGCCTACGAGGGAGTCGACGTGGTGCGAGCCACCGTCTCCGACCTCGCCGCGCTCGAGAACGCGGAGATGCTCGCGCTCTCGACCTTCGTCCTCCAGGGGGGAACGCTCCTCCTCACGGGCGCGACCACCGCGGACCTCGACCACCCTCGCGTCGCGCCCATGGTCGACAAGCACGGCGCTCCCTTCGGGCGATCGTCCTACGGGCTCGGCGAGGTCGTCTTCGACACGGACGGCGACGGCAACGTCCCGGCCGCGGTCGGGAGGGCCCACGATCGTCGAGCGCTCCGGGCCTTCCCGAGTCGCGCCCTCGCGGACGAGGACGGCGCGCTCGAGAGCGACGCGATCGAGAGAGCGCTCGATCCGAACGAGAGCTTCCGGGGCGCGCTCGGCGCCTCGGCCGTGCTGCTCGTGCTCTACGCCATCCTCGCGGGGCCCGTCTTGCACCTGCGTGCGCGGAAACGCGGGAAGCCGTTCACCCCGCTCCTCGGCGCGCCCCTCCTCGCGGCAGGCGCGTTCGGCGCGGTGGTCGGCATCGGGCTCGTATCGCGGGGCGTGAACGGACGCGCACGCCACGTCGCGATCGTCGAGGCCAGCGCCGGGGCGTCCCGCGGGACGGGGGTGCTCTTTCGGGGATTTTTCACGAATCGAAGGCAACGGTTGGACGTTCGCGCGCTCGGGCCGACATCGTCCCTCGCGCGCCTCGAAAGCGGAGACACGGCGGCGGATCACCTCGTCGCGGACGGGCGCACGCTCACGCTCTCCGACTTCGTCGCTCTCCCGTGGCAGTCCTCGATCGTCCGAGAGACCGGCTACGCGCGCGATCTCGGCGGCACCGTCGACGTCGAGCGGCGCGACGGGAGGCTCTTCGTCCACAACGGGCTCGGGACGTCGCTCGTGGACGTGATCGTCGCCGAAGGTGACACGGCGAGGTACTTCGCCGTGGTCCCCGCCGGCGCCACGATCGATTCCTCCGAAGGAACCCGACTTCCCGATCATCGAAGCACGAGCGTCACGGTGCACGATCTCGCCGCCTACCGGCTCCGAGGAAACCTGCCCGATCCGGTCGCCGAGCGGGTATCGGCGAGATGGCAGCTCGCGGAGGGGCTCGCGCGCGGCGCCGATTTCTGGCCCGACGAAAACGCGGTCGTCCTCGCGGAGGTCGATGCCCCGCCCTCCCCTCGGGACGACTCCGGCGTCGCGCTCGAGAGCGACCGGCTCCTCCTCCGGGTGGTCGGCACCGGGACGCGGAGGTCGCCGTGACGAGCCCGATGATCTCGGTCCGCGGCCTGTCCCACGTGTTCGGAGATCGCCAGGTCTTGCACGACGTCTCGTTCGAGGTCGGCGCCGGCGAGATCTTCGGGTTCATCGGCCCGAACGGAGCAGGAAAAACCACGACGATCCGCGCGATGGCGACGCTGCTCGAGCCGACCTCGGGCACCATCGAAATCGACGGCATCGACGTCACGGCCGCGCCCGAGCGCGTGCGAGCGCGGGTGGGCTACATGCCCGATCACGCCGGGGTGTACGAGCGGCTCTCCGTGCGGGAGTACCTCGAGTTCTTCGCGGACGCCTACGCCGTCTCGCGAGGGGGCCTCGACTACAGCGTGGTCGACGCCGTCCTCGAGCTCACCGATCTCGCGAAGCTCGACTCTCGGATCGTGTCGACCATGTCGAAGGGGATGAAACAACGTCTGCAGCTCGCACGGATCCTTCTCCACGATCCCAAGCTTCTCATCCTCGACGAGCCGGCGAGCGACCTCGATCCGCGCGCGCGCATCGAGATGCGTGACCTCCTGCTCGAGCTCCGCGGCCTAGGAAAGACGGTGTTTCTCTCGAGCCACATTCTCACCGAGCTCGCCGACGTATGCACCTCGGTCGCCATCCTCGAGCGCGGTCGCTTGGTCGTGTCCGGACCGATCGGAGAGATCTCCGATCGCCTCGCGGCGGCCCACTCCCCAGAGGCACGGGTCACTTCGGGCTCGGCGCGCGCACGCCCCCGCGCGCTCCGGGTGAAGACCCTCGGGGCGAGCCTCGACGACGTCCGGCGCGCCACGTCCGGGCTCTCGGAGGTGACGTCGGTCGGCGCGGGCTCCGCGGGTTCGGTATCGATCGCCCACCTTGGCGACGACAAGACGGTCGCGAAAATCGTCGCGACCCTCGTCGCCGCGGGCGTCCCCGTGTGCGGCGTGGAGCCCGAGCGGAACGAGCTCGAACGGATCTTTCTCGAAGTGACCCAAGGAGACCTTCAATGACGGCCAAGCCCACACTCTTCGAGAGGGTCGCGTCCTCGAGCCCGATCTGGGTACGTGAGATGCGGCAGTCGGCGCGGCTCGCAAAGACGCCGTGGGTGCTGCTCTCGCTCACCGTCACGGTGAGCCTCGTCTTGGCCTCGGCCGGATGGATAGGGAGCCAGAGCCGGGCGAGGCCGGCGGTCGTGGGCTCGATGCTCTTTCAGGCATTTTTCGCGATAGCGACGATGGTCGTGGCGATCGTGGGTCCTGCCATCGCCGCGAACGCCGTGGCGGCCGAGCGCGAGGGACGCACCTGGGAGGCGCTCGTGCTGACGGGGATGACGGCGCGTGACGTCGCGCTCGGCAAGCTCCTCGCCGCCTACTCGACGCTAGCGCTCTACGTGGTGACCCTCGCCCCCGCCGGAGCGCTCGCGTTCGTCTTCGGAGGCGTCACGGCCACCGAGGTCGTCCTCGCCTTCGGGATCCTCTTCGTCCTCGCCGGCCTCGCGGTGGGGTTCGGTCTCGCGATGAGCTCGCTCATGCCGAGCCTCCGCGGAGCCTTGCTCACGACCCTCCTGGGAGCCGCGGCGATCGCCCCCGCGCTCGGGCTCGTCTTTGGCTTTGGCGGCTCCCGTGTCGCGCACGACATGTTCCGCGCCGTCCCGGCGCAGACGCCCATTTGGCTCCCTCTCGCCCTCACACGCGCCGACTTCGGACCGCTCTACGTCGTCTTGCTGGTGCTCGTCCCGGTCGGGCTCGTCCTCGTCGCGGGGCGCTTTCTCTACGCGCTGACCATCGCGAACCTCGACGAAGCCGGCGCCGATCCCGCGTCGCGCCTGACCCGCTGGTTTCTCTCCGCCACCCCGGCGGTCCTCGGGCTCCTCGCTCTCCCTCCCGCGCTCGCTCGGTCGGGGCGCGGCGAGCTGACGGTGCTGTCCCTCGGCACCCTCGCCACGTTCGGCTACTTCGGCGTGCTCCTCTTCGCGCGCGAGCCGGTCGCACCTTCACGACGTACGCAAAGAGCATGGGACCGCGATGGGGCTTCCTGGCTCGCCCGAGGGCTCGGCGGTGGCGCGGCCTCGAAAGCCGCCCTCGTGGCGACGACCATGAGCTTGTCGCTCGTGTGCCTCGCCTGGTTGGGCTCGCGCGCAGCCGACGCGGATCATTCCCCCGAGACTAGCCGCATGTGGGTCGCGCTCGCCGCTTCGTACACCATTCCCTTCCTCGGCTTCACGGCAGGGCTCATGGCCTGGCTGCGCGCGCGAGGGACGTCGGTTTGGGTGGCACGAGCCGTGTCGATCGCGACCGTCCTCGGCGCGCTCGTCGGCCCGTGGCTCGTTGCGGCGCTCGTGTCGGCCATTTCCGGGGATCCGGCGCGTACATGGATGGCTCTCGCGTCCCCGAGCCCCTTCTACGTCGCCACCATGTTCGACGCCGTGTCCCCATATGCCGGCATCGACACGGCTCGCATTCACGCGGGGCTGGTCGCTGAGCTCGGGTGGACGTTCGCAGCCGCCGTCCTCTTCGCGCGCGCATTCGTGCTGGCGCGCCGAACCGAGGACCGGGAGCGCTGACTGCGACACTCGGGGCGGTGTATGCGGGTATCTCCCGGATCAGCGCAAGACGAGGAGCGCGACGGCGGCGAGCACCAACACGACGCCACCGGCGATCGCAGGCACGAGCCAGGCTGGGGTCTTGCTCGGCACCCCAGCCAACGCGACCTCGACGTCCGGAGGCGACTCGAGGACACGGGCGGGACCGCTGGGCGCCTGGCTCGCGGCGGCGTGGTGAGACGGGGCGGGTGCGGGTGCGCGCGAGGGGGCGTGCGCTGGTGGCGGAGCCGACGCCCCGAACGGATCGCGCGCGGGGGCCGCGAACGGGTCCGCTTCGGCAGGACGAGGCGCCGCGGGGACGGCCGTCTCGAGCATCTTCGTGAGCTCGGCGAGGGGAATTTTCGCCCACTCGAGGTGCGAACCGGAGAGCCCGTACGCATGTCCGATGGCGTCCGCGAAGGCGCCTACCGACGGCTGCCGGTGGTTCGGGTTCTTCGCGAGCGCAAGCTCCATGACCTCGTCCATCGCGGCCGGGATCGGGTACTTCGCGTCTTTGCCCTTCTGCGTGGGCGGCGTCGGATCCTCGGTGAGGATGGCGAGGAGGATGGATGGACCATTGTTGCCGGAGAACGGCACCGTCCCGACCATGCACTCGTACGAGATCGCCGCGAGCGCGAAGACGTCGGCGCGGGCGTCGAGCGTGTCGAGCCCCTGCGCCTGTTCGGGCGCCATGTAGAACGGCGATCCGATGGTCGTGCCCATCACCGTGAGCTTCTTCGCGTTCGCGTTCTTGTCCTTCACCGAGCCGAAGTCCAAGATCTTGGTCGCGTCACCCTCGCGGGATCCACAAAGAAAGAGGTTGTCGGGCTTCAGATCGCGATGGATGAACTTGGCCGCGTGGGCGGCGTCGAGGCCGATGGCGACGTGCGACACCATGCGCACGAGGCGCGCGGGCTGAAGGAACTTCTCGCGCTTCAGGACGACGCGGAGCTCCTCCCCGTCCAAGAACTCCATCACGAGGATCCAAGCCCCCGCTACCGGATCCCGCTGGAAGTCGAGCACGCGGACCACGTGGTCGTTTCCAAGCTGACTCGAAATTTCATATTCACGCTTAAAACGGGCAAGGGCGACCTCGTCGCGGGCGACGTCCTCGTGGAGCACCTTGATGGCGATCCGGCTGTTCGTCTCCTTGTCGATGCCCTCGTACACGCGCCCCATCCCGCCATCGGCGACGATGCGCCGCACCTCGTAGCGCCCGCAGAGACGGAGGCCCACCCGTGGGTCTTCGGCGTTCGCTGCGGGGAGCGTGCTCGACGAGACGAGGCTCGCCCCGTCCTGCGGACAGAAGGCGCCGTCGTCAGGGTACGTCCGATAGCACTTCGGGCAGCTCTTCACGGTCGGGGCCCTCGCTTCACGACACGACGCTCGGTGCCGTGGGTGGCACGAAGAAGATGATCCGATTGCACGACGGGCACTGCTCCACGAGCGGCTCGCGACGCAGGCGGTGGAAGAGCTGGGGCGGGAGGGCCATGTTGCACGCGCTGCACGTGCCGTTCGTCGTCTTGGCGACGCCCGAGCCTCGCTTCTGACGGACCGCCTCGTAGCGGCGGTAGAGCACGGGCGGGAGCGCCTTGACGAGCGACTCGCGGCCCCCCGCCTTGGAGCCGTGGGCCGATTCGAGCTCGGCCACGTTCGCCGAGATCGCCGCCTCCTTCTCGCCGAGCTCGGCGAGGATCGCGGTCTCCTCCGCGCCAGCCGCCTCGAGCGACGCGCGAATGGCCTCGATCGACTTGGCGAAGCGCTCGATCTCCTCTTCGCGATCGCGCTGGAGCTTCTTCAGCTCCTCGATCTCGCGTTGCGCGGCGTTCGACTCTCGCTCGGTGCGAACCCGGTTGAGCTTGTCGCGCGAGGCCTCGAGCTGGGTGCCGTTGGAGCGGAGCTCCGATTGGGCGTCGTTGCGGGCCTTCTCGGTACGCGAGAGGTTCTCCTTCTCACCCACGATGGTGGCACGCACCGCGGTGAGGCGAGCGTTCAGCCCCTCGAGCAGGCCCCGTTCTTCGGCGAGCTTGTCGGACGTGGCCCTGAGCTCGGCGTCGAGCTTGGCAAGGTCTTCGAGGACACGAATCTGTTCGGCGATGGTCAAGCCCGATTCTCCCGAGCGAATGAGGTCGTCCCACCGAGGGTGGGGGCGAGAAAGAATGAGGGTAGGCCCACCTGGGTTCGAACCAGGAACGGCCCGGTTATGAGCCGGGGGCTCTCACCGATTGAGCTATGGGCCCTCGTCTTCACGCGAGGACGAAGCTAGACGATGCGGCACGAAGAAGGAAGGACACTCGAGCCGCTCGGCCTCGGGGGCCTCTTCGGGCGCTCCCACAGCAGCCGACGCCCGTTGAACGGGAGTTCAGGGGCAGCGCATTCGCCGCAGCATTCCCCTCGCCGGGCCGCCGTCACCTTGGACGATCGAGGCGGCGAAGAGGGAGCCCTCCGCGTACGCCACGAACCTGCCGCCCAGGGCCAGCGGCTCGCGGGACTGCACGAACGGGGCGTCGCGCGAGACGAGCATCGTGCGCTCCGAGCCGTCGACGAAGCTCACGAAAGGCCCCACGACGGTCGCGCCCCCCGACACACCGAAGGGTACGAGCTCGGACGATGTCGCAACTCTTCCGCCATGAACGGGAACGCGTACGATCCGCGACAACGAGCCGTCCCGCTGCACGGCGGCGTCCACGACGACCACGTCGAAGCCGTCGCCCTCCGGCACGAGCTCGAACGACGACGCGAATCCCCGCGCCTTCGGTGTGACGGGCACGGCGACCCCTTTGGGCCTGCCCGCCTCGTCGAGCGCGAGCACCTCGACCCACTGGTGGGAGCGCTCCTCCCCGGGGGCCTCGAGGTACGCGCCAGCGACGTCCGCGTCGGTGAGCCCGCCGTCGGTACCGACGCCCTCCCGCGCGAGCCACGCCACGAACACCTCCCCCTTCGCGGTTCGTACGAGCTTCGGAGTGTCGGCGTCGGTCTCGTAGGGCGAGACCACGACCGGCTCGGAGACCTTCCCGCCGGCGAACGTCGCGACCTTGACGATCCCTCGAACGACGCGGTCCGAGTCCTCGTCCCATGCGACGAGGCCGGTCTCACGGGAGCTCGGGAGGAGATCGAACGCCGAGGACTCGTCGGCCTGCTCCTTGACGCGCACGACAGGCGCGAGCGTGTCGCCGTCGAGCGACGCGATGGACAGCACCCGGGGTGGCGCCGCACCACGAACCGCGCCGCTCGGCGCGACCGCGGGCTTCGCCATCGGCTCCGGCTTCACGTGCGTGGCCACGAACCTCCGCCCGCCGCACGCAGCGCACGAGGTGACGATGGGCGCCGCGTCCCCCGCCGAGAGCTCCCCCAACGCGAGCGAGCGGACCTTGCCCAGCGCGAGATCCGCGACGACCACCGCGCCGACGCGCGCCCCGTCACGACCGAACGAGACACCGACCGCGAGCCCTCCTGCGCCGACGTCCGCCGAGCCGACCTCGAGCGAGTCCCCTCCTTCGAGCGGCGCCTCTGCGAGGGCGACCGTGCAGCGCGCGGCGAGCTCACCGGCATCGACACGCGCGTCCACCCCACCGGCCTCCGCGCTCGGAACGGCCCCTTCGCCTTGACGAGTCTCGCGGCACGAACCGCAGCCGACGAGCCCGCCCCCGAGCACGCACGCGAGCACCGTCGCCCGCACGAGCCGGCTCATCGGTCGAGGTAACCGTCGACGACCTCGAGCGCGAGCTCGTAGCGCTCGAGGGGTGGCATGATGTACGCACCCGCCACCCGTCCGCGCACGGCGGCCAGCATTTCTCGGGCGATCGCGACCCCTTCGGCGCGCGCCTGCGGCCCCGATCCGGCCTTTCGCATGCGCTCGCGAACCGCGTCGGGGACCGACATCCCGGGCACCTCGTTGTGGAGGAACTCGGCGTTGCGGTAGCTCGCGAGCGGCAAGAGACCGACGAGCACGGGGAGCCCGAGGGGCGCGATGTCGTCCAAGAACTTGTCGAGGACGACGGGGTCGTACACCGGCTGGGTCATCACGAGCTCGGCACCGGCAGCCTTCTTCTCGGCGAGGCGACGGAGCTCACGCTCGTAGTTGAGGGCCGCGGGCTCGGCCCCCGTGGCGAGGAGAAACCGCGTGACCCCGCCGAGCGGCTTCCCGCCCGGATCGACGCCATGATTCAGCTTCTGCGCGAGCTTGAGGATTCCGATCGAGTCGAGGTCGTAGACGGCCGACGCATCGGGGAAGTCGCCCATTTTCGGCGGATCCCCCGTGATGATGACGAGGTTCTTGACGTCGAGGTCGTGGGCGCCAAGGAGGTGCGCGAGCGTGCCGAGCAGGTTTCTGTCGCGCCCGCACACGTGGAGGATGGTCTCCATTCCCGCCTCGCGCTGCACGCGGACGGCCATGGCGAGGTTCACCATGCGGGCCTGCGCGCGCGCGCCGTCGGCGATGTTGACGACGTCGATGCCACCGGCCTTGAGCATCTTCGCCGCGACGATCGCTTTCGTGGGATCGAGGCCCACAGGAGGGTTCACCTCGACCGACACGACGAAGCGCTTCTCGGAGAGCTTCTTCGCGAGCAGGCTCTTCTCCGCGAAGGGCACGGGAGGGAGCGTCGGACGGGCGGAGGTGCCTCGCGAGAGGACCTCGACCTCGGTGGGCTTCGGCTCGGCCTCCGCGCTGGCCGAGCCCGCCATTTTGGCGGCGGCGGCGATGCGCTTGATGTGCTCCGGCGTCGTGCCGCAACACCCGCCCACGAGCTTCACCCCGAGCTTGAACATGCGACGCGCGTAGACGCCGAAGTACTCGGGCGTCGACACGTAGACGAGCCGCTCGTCGACGCGGCGCGGGAGGCCCGCGTTCGGCACCGCGTAGACCGGGAGCCCCGACTCGAGCATCGCCTCGGCGGCGTCGAGCACGGTCATGGGCCCTTCGGAGCAGTTGATGCCGACGACGTCGACCCCGAGATCTTTCAGCATGAGGGCGAGCTCGCGGGCCGACGTGCCGTCCGACATGCGGCCGTTCTCGTCGACCGAGGCGCTCGCGATCACGGGGATCTTGGTGCCCGCGGCCTCTCGGGCCGCCGCGACGGCGAGCTTGATCTCCGAGGTCTGCCGCATGGTCTCCACGGCGAGCACGTCGACCTCGGCGGCGACGAGCGCGTCGCACTGCTCGCGCAGGGCCGACTTCACGCGGTCCATGTCCGCCGCGCTCGGATCGCCCATGAACCAGCCGCTCGGCCCGACGTTGCCGGCCACGTAGGCGCGCGTCCCCACGGCCTCCCGCGCGAGGGCGACGGCGGCGGCGTTGATCTCGGCGACCTTCCCCGCGAGCCCGTGCTTCTCGAGGCGGAGCGCGTTGGCCCCGAACGTGTTCGTGACGATCACGTTCGCCCCGGCGCGGAGGTAGTCGTCGTGGATCTTCTTGACGAGCTCGGGACGGGAGAGGTTGAGGTCCTCGAAGCACGCGCTGTAGAGCACGCCGCGCTCGTAGAGCTGCGTGCCCATCGCGCCGTCGACCACGAGCCCTCCTTGGGCGATCGCTTCGAGGAAGGGCTTCTCGGGACCTTTTGCGCCGTGTGTCATACGCGGCGATGCCTTAGGCACAAACGCGGAGCGACGCAAGTCGACCTTTCGCGCGAAGGTCGGGGGATCCGCGCGCCTTCCCCGGAAAGCCGCGCACCCGACGACGCACTCCGGGTACTCTCCTCGTCCGATGACGTCCCTCCTCGATCGGCTGTCCCACGTGGTCCCCGGCGTTCGAGCTTCCGACGAGCGCGTCGAGCGGGTCGCCTACGCGCGCGACCTGTGGCCTCGCCATCACCTCGCGGTGCGCTCCGGCACCGGGACGCAGGGGCCCTTCGAGCCCGGCGCGATCGTGTGGCCCGAGTCGACCGACGACGTCGTAAGAATCGTGAAGTTCTGCGCAGATACGGGCACCCCTCTCGTACCTTTCGGGGCGGGCAGCGGCGTGTGCGGGGGCGTGCTCCCGACGAGCCGAGCGCTCGTGCTCGACATGAAGCGCATGGCTCGCATCGTCTCGATCGACAAAGCGCGCCCCTCGGTCCTCGTCGAGGCCGGGGCCATGGGCCTCCCGTTCGAGGACACGCTCGGACGTCACGGCTTCACCCTCGGTCACTTCCCGTCGTCGATCGTGTGCAGCACCGTCGGCGGCTGGATCGCGGGGCGCAGCGCCGGCCAGTGCTCCGGGAAGTACGGGAAGATCGAGGACATGGTCGAGTCGCTCGAGTGCGTCACGGGTCTCGGCGAGGTCGTCACGCTTCATCGGCGGGGGCACGGTCCGAGCCTGCTCCCGCTCGTCATCGGGAGCGAAGGGACGCTCGCCGTGATCACCCGCGCGACCCTTCGCCTGCACCCGAAGCCTGAGGCGCGTGCCTTCGCCGCGTTCGCCTTCGACTCGACCGAGCAAGGCTGGGAGGGCATGAGAGAGCTCTTTCAGCGGGGCCTCCGGCCGGCGGTCGCTCGCCTCTACGATCCGTTCGACGCGATGCTCGCCCGCCAAGGCACGGTGAAGGCCGACCGCGCGGCCTCCGAAGGCCCCGGCCACGCGGCCCCCGGAATGGGCCCGGCCGTGCTCCGTACGATCCTGCGAGCCCCCGGCGCCATGAACGCCCTCGTCGAGGGGCTCGGGAGCCGAGTCTTCGGAGGAGCGCTGCTCGTGCTCGTCTTCGAGGGGTCGGCCGCCGAGACCGAAGCCGACGCGCGCCGAGCCCGGCAGCTCCTCGAGGCACGAGGCGCGCGCTACGAAGGCGAGGGCCCGGCACGAAAGTGGCTCGCGCACAGGTACTCGGTGAGCTACCGGCAAGCCCCCGTGTTCGCAGGCGGCGCCTTCTCCGACACGATGGAGGTCGCGGCGTCGTGGGACAAGCTCGGCGCCCTCTACGACGGCGTCCGGCGGGCGCTCGGCTCGACCGTGTTCGTCATGGCGCACTTCAGCCATGCGTACCCCGACGGCTGTTGCATCTATTTTTCGTTTGCGGGGAGCGCGCCTCGTTCCGCGGCCAAAGGCGAGTGGGACAAGAGCTGCGAGGCCGTCTACGACCGCACGTGGCGCGCCGCTTTGGCCGCCGCCGTCGACGCCGGAGGCACCCTCGCCCACCATCACGGCGTCGGGAGATCGAAGGCTCCGAAGCTCGCCGCCGAGCTCGGGAGCACCGGCATTTCGGCGGGACTCGCCGCGAAACGAGCCTTCGATCCCAAGGGAATCCTCAATCCGGGCGCGCTCTTCCCGCCCATCTCACCTTCCCCCACCCTGGCGCGCGCCGGCGCCTTCGGAGACGAGCCATGAGCCGCATCGTTCTCGACCGTGTGAGCCTCCTCGCCGACGTCGCGGCCGACGTGAGCGTGCGCGACCTCGAGTCGCACCTCGCCGCGGAGGGCCTCACCCTCGGCCTCCGCGAGATCCCCGAGGTCTCCCTCGGCGCCTTCGTCGCGCGCGGCGCGGAAGAGGCGCCCTCGCCGTGGGACGACCCTGCCGATCATCTCGTCGCCGGGTTCACGGCCACCCACGTCGCGACGGGAGAGCGCCTCGTCGTGCGCGCCGCACCACGCCGGAGCACCGGCCCCGACCTCTTCGCGCTCGTCGCGGGGATGCACGAACGGTACTACGTGCTCGACCGAGCGACGGTGCGTGTCCACCTCGCGAGCGCTCCGCGTGTCGTGCTGCCCTTCGAGGCGGCCTCGGCCCCACCCCCCGGAGACGTCGAGCTCGCCCTCCTCGAGAGGCTCGGCGCCGAGCTCGCCAAAGGGATCTGAGCGCGCGCGGCTGCTGCGAGCCCTTGCGGTGCGCAAGGGGCGGACGATGCTCCTTCGCCGGTCTCTCCGCGTCAGTCGCGCCCGAGCGTGCCGTGCCGGTAGTCGTAGTAGGCGCGCTGGATCTCCTCTTCGGTGCTCATGACGAAGGGGCCGGACTGGACGATGGGCTCTCCGAACGGCTTTCCCGCGGCGAGGAGCAGCGAGGCTCCGCGCTCACCGGCCGTGAGCACGACACGCTCCCCGCGCTCGAGCACGCCCACCTCGGCGGCCCCGAGCGTGCGCCCCTCGATGTCGACCGCGCCCCCGCCGACGAACACGAACGCCGTGTGGGACATCGGTGTGGGCACGTCGATCCTATGGCCCGGGAGGAGCGTCACGTGGGCGAGCAGCGGGGCCGAGGGACGATCGCGCACGGGGCCGCGGGCTCCGAAGAGGTCGCCCGAGACGACGCGCGCCTCCCCTTTGCCGTCGAGGGACACCCGCGGCACCTTCTCGGGTTGGACGTCTTGGTAGAACGGCTCCGTCATCTTCTCCGCTCGGGGGAGGTTCACCCAGAGCTGGAAGCCGCTCATGAGCCCGCGCTCCTGCTCGGGCATCTCGGAGTGCACGATCCCGCGCCCCGCCGTCATCCACTGGATGCCGCCGCCACCGATGAGCCCCGAGTTTCCTCGGCTGTCCTTGTGCCGCATCCGACCGTCGAGCATCACCGTCACGGTCTCGAAGCCCCGGTGCGGATGGTCGGGGAAGCCGGCGATGTAGGCGTCGGGATCGTCCGAGTGGAAGCGGTCGAGCATCAAGAACGGGTCGAGGTTGCGCAGCTTCGGCTGGCCGATCACCCTCGTGAGCCGCACGCCGGCGCCGTCGCTCGTAGGCATGCCGGAGAGCGCACGCGCGATCCGTCGCGACGACGTGGGAGCGGCGACCGGCTGGGGCCCCTCGCTCCGGGTGCACCCGAGACCGCCGACGGCGACCGCCGCGACGACCTGCGACAACATTCCACGCCTCGAGATCATGGTCACGAGCGTAGGTCGCGTCGGCCCGTCCGGGAATGGTCGCGACACGCCGTTCTCCGTAGGAGAACGACGGCGGCGAATCCTCGGACGAGAGACCCCAGCAGGCGTTTCCCCTGAGGCGGAGGCCGGAGCCCTCCGAGGATCAGGCGAAGAGCGACGAGACCGACTCGCCCGAGTGGATGCGCTTGATGGCCTCGGCGAGGAGGCGAGCGATGGTCACCTGCTTGATTTTTCCGCAGGCCCGCGCAGCGTCGGAGAGCGGGATGGTGTCGGTCACGACGACCTCCCGGAGGGGCGACGCCGCGATGCGCTCGATGGCTGGACCGCTCAGGACGCCGTGCGTCGCGCAGGCGACCACGCTCTTCGCGCCGTTGTCCATGAGGGCCTTCGCGGCGCCCGCGAGCGTACCGGCGGTGTCGATCATGTCGTCGACGATGACGCAGTCGCGCCCGCGCACGTCACCGATGAGGTGCATGACCTCGCTCACGTTCGCGCGCTCCCGGCGCTTGTCGATGATCGCGAGCGACGCGTTCAGGCGCTTCGAGAAGGCGCGAGCGCGCTCGACGCCGCCCGCGTCGGGCGAGACCACCACGCACGACGAGTCGAAGCTCTTCTTGAGGTAGTCCTCGAGCATGACCGGCATGGCGTAGAGGTGATCGAACGGGATGTTGAAGAAGCCTTGGATCTGACCTGCGTGGAGGTCGACCGAGACGACGCGCGTGATGCCCGCGGCTTGGAGCAGGTCGGCGACCAGCTTGGACGTGATCGGCGTGCGAGGGGCGACCTTCCGGTCTTGCCGAGCGTAGCCGTAGTAGGGAATGACCGCCGTGATGTGCTTCGCCGACGCGCGCTTCAGCGTGTCGGCCATGATGAGGAGCTCCATCAGGTTGTCGTTCACGGGGCTCGACGTCGACTGGACGATGTAGGCGTCGACGGCGCGTACGTTCTCGCCGAGCTCGCAGAAGGTCTCGCCGTCCGAGAAGCGGACCACGCGGGCCTGCGCGAGGGGGATCTCGAGGGTGCTCGCGATGGCCGTGGCCAAGGCGGGGTGCGCGTTTCCGGTGAAGAGTCGAACCTGGGTGTGCACGCAAGTCTCCCGCGTTGTCGCGAGCCCGTGGCCCGTGAATTTGCGCGTGGTGTAGCCCCGTGACCTGAGCCTGTCAACGCACTGCATCGCATTCTTTCGGCGGTGGGTGAACCGGCTACTCTGTGGGCCATGTCGCTCGGACCGAAGCCGCTCGTGCTGCCGTCTGCCCCGCCCGACCGCACGCGGCGGCTCCGCGTCCTCGGCGCCCTGGTCGGAGTGATCATGGTCGTCGTGCTCGGCGCGTCGGGAGCGCCGGGGCCCGCGGCGCTCGCGCTCCTCCTTGCCGTGGCGCTGCAGTACTTCTTCTTCTGGGCCCGTCGGCGCGAGGTCGGTGTGCACCTCGCGCTCGCGGCCCTCGATCGGACGTCCCGTGGCCGGTTCGACGACGCACGCGCCATCCTCGACGCCGTGCCACCCGCGGTGCTCGGCAGCGTCGTCGGGCAAATGGTCGACTCCCAGCGGGCAGCCATGGCGCTCTACGAAGGAAAGCTCGAGGAAGCTGTGACGTTCGCGACACGCGCCGCCAAAGACGGCGCTCGCCTCGCCGCCCACGAAGAGATCCACCGCGGCTCGGCCCTCTCGATCCGCGCGGTCGCCCTCGCCGCTCTGGGGCGAGACGAGGCCGCCCTCGCCGACGTCCGCGCCGTGCGGGGAGCCGGCCTGAGGCAGGCGGGGTTCGTCGCGCGTGCGGCCCTCGCCGAGGCCATAATCCTCGCGAGAAGGAGTGACATCGACCGCCTGGCCGAGCTCGTGCGGTCGGAGCACCCCCTCCTCTTCGGAGCGACGAGCCCTCGGGAGCGGCTCGTCGCGCGGGCTCTCGGGAGGCTCGTCTCGGCACGCAAGCGGCATGTCTACCGTGAGCCCGCGCGGCGCGAGACCGACGAGCTCGAAGGCGACGCGAGCTGGGTCGCGAAGCTCGCACCCGAGGCGGCGGCCTACGCCAAGAGCGCCCCGCTCGGCGCCGCGACCGACGCGCCCGACCCGGTCGCCCCAGAGACGACGAAGGCCGCGATCGCAGCCGCGCCGAAGGCAAAACGCCGCGCAACGGCCTTCGCCGCGGTCGTGCTCGGGCTCGCCGTCGTGCTCGTCGGAGCGCTTCAGATCTTTGGCCTCGGCGCGGGTCCGGAGCTCGACGAGGCGGGCGGCGCAAAGGCTCGCTCGCCGTGGCCGACCTTGGCCGCGACCTACGTCGTGGCGCTCACGGCCGCGGCGACGTTCGTGGTCGTGCGCCGTAGGCGTGCCTTTCGCGAGAGCGCGACCCTCGCTCAGGCCATCGAGGCTCGTCTGCGTGGCGATCTCGCCGGGGCGCGCGGAGCGCTAGGGTCCGTCGTTCGAAGCCCGGTGCCGCTCGTTCGGCCTCAGGCCCTCCGAGAGCTCGCCGTGACGGCGTTTCTCGAAGGCGATTTCAAGCGCGCGCACGAGCTCGCCGAGGACGGCGTCAAGGCCACGCAGGTGTCGGAGGCCGTGCTCGCGATGGCGCGACCGGTCGTGCTCCCCATGCTCCATGGCGAGCTCGCGATGGCGCTCGCCGCGCAGGGTCGCATCGCTCGCGCCGAGGAGGAGCTCGACCTCGTGCGGCGGGCCTTCCCGACCTATCCGTTCACCGCGCGGGACACGTTCCGTGTGCGCCTCGTGGCCGCCGTGGCGACCGGGCGACGAGACGAGGCCGCTCGCATGGCGCGCGAGCGCCCGTCGGATCTCCCCTTGGGCCTCGAAGAAGAGCTGCTCTGCGACGCGCTCCGTGTCTACGCGAACGACACGCTCCCGGAGGGCGAGCGAGACCGGATCTTGGACGAGCTTCGGCAAGACTCGGGAGCGACGCGCTGGCTCGACGCCGTGAGCCCCGAGCTACGATCGGGCGCCCTAGGGACGCGGCCGAGGATCGCGCCCTCCGAGGAAGGCCAGGACGAGACTACGCCCACGCACGACTCGGAAGACGAGGCCGAAGACGAGGCCGAAGAGACGGAGGGCCGGGGAGGTCGAGCGAGACGCGGGACCTAGGAACACGCGCGACTACCTCAACCCGTGGGCCTTCCGCAGCGTGCGCATCGCCTCGTCGCACGCGGGCATGGCGTCTTTTCCGCGGACGAGGAGCTTCTCCGCGGCGTCGAGCTCGCCGAGCATCTCGAGCGCCTTCGGGTCTCCAGGAGCGAGCTTCGTGAGCTCGTTCGCCATGAAGGCCTCGACCGCGTGCTTCTTGGCGAGCCCTTCCCCCGTAGGCTTCGCGGTGGCGACGCACGCCGCCTTCGCGTCGCACACGTCCTTCGCCGTGCAGGAGACCGCCTCGAGGCGGGTCGCGAGCTCGGGGCGCCGCGTGTTGTCCGCCTCGCGGTACGCGAGGAATGCGCGGTCGAGATCCATCGCCTCCTTCTTGGCCGCCTCGTCGCACGCCGTCATGACGAGGAGCGCGCCCAAAAGCGCGAAGAGACCCAATCGACTCATATTTCCACCTTGCTCCACATTTCACGCCTCATGCGCTCTTTTTGTCCGTCGGTTCGGGTGATGATCCGAGCGACGCTGGTCGCCGCCAAGAGCTCGCCCTCTTGCCCGAGGGTCGGGAGCACGGAGCGACCGCACAGGAACGCCCCCTCGAGGGGCGAGCGGAGCGGCTCGGCGGCGAGGCCGTAGAGCTCGGCACCGGCGACGCGGTACCTCGGGACCATCGGCTCGGCCTCGACCGACCCACCAGAGGCCCGCAGCAACACGCGATCGCGTTCGATGCGCCGGCCCGAGCGAAAGTCCCACAGCGGTCGACCGTCGTGCGGCGAATCGCACACGAGCACGTGACGCTCGAGGAAGGGGATCTGCGCGGCGAGCGTGGCGATGACGGCCTCGCGCGCCTTCGCGAGCCGGGGTGTCGCGTCCGAGAGCAACGCCTCGCAAACGAGCCTTTGGGTGCCGGGCCATGGCCCCGGGCCCAGCTGGACACGGATGCTGAGCTCGGCACGGGATGGCTCTCCGAGGACGAACGCCTCGACGCCGAGCGGCGGCGGCACGGCTTCGTCGCGAACGACGAGGGTCGTGCACATACGGTGCTCCTCCGGGATGAGCTCCGGGAAGGCGTCGGCGACTTTTCGAGGCACGGGAAACGACGGCGCGAGCCGGAGCAGGTCTTCGAGGGTTCCGCCCGAGACGAGGAACCCGAGGCCGACAGGCTCGGCGCTCCCGTCGATCTCGACCGCCCGCACCTTGCCGCCGCGTTGCACGACGGACACGACCCGATCCTTCTCGCGCACCTCCCCGCCGTGCGCGCGAATGCGCTCGATCAAAAACTCGGTGAGCTCGGCCTCCCCTCGCGCGAGCGACGCGACGCCCCGGGTGTACGAGCCGTGCACTCGAGCGAGCGCGAACGAAGGGAGCAACGTGGCGTCGCTCGCGTGGCGCCCGGTCTCGATGACGAGCCTCCGAAGCGGATGCCTCAAGGGAAAGTCGGAGAGGAGGTCGCGCTCCGGCTCGCGCGCGATGCGGACCTCCGAGAGCGCGCGCCGGGTCTCGCGACGCTCCCAGAACGTCCCGGGCGGCCACGTGACGTCCTTTTCGAACGCCGAGTCGACCTCACCGTTGATGCGCCCGAGCTCGGCGTAGAGCTCGTCCGCCGCGCGACGCTGCGCGCCCATCTCGCGATCGACCTCGGCCCCGAAGAGCTCGACGTCGGGGGGGACGTCGAGCCGGAGGCCATCGCCGAGGACCTGGAACATCGGGCTCAGCGGGCGCGTCTTCCGGCGAAAGGTCATGGTCTGGGCGAGCTCACCGAGCGCCCGGGTCCACACGGGCGACGCGCCGAAGAGCAGCGTGAACGCTCTTCGGGAGAGCGGGCAATCCTCGAACGCGTACGACGGTGGGCTTTGCCCCTGTCCGAGGACGAGCACGCGCCAGGAGCGGCGCGAGAGGAGCGCCGCCGAGAGGAGCGGCCCGAGACCGAGACCGAGCACGACGACGTCGTAGTGTTTGCTCATGGCCCGCGGACGCTCTTAGCAAAGAGTCACGCTCCGTCTCGCACGAAGTTCGCGGCGAGGCCGTCGTCGAGGGCGCTCAGAAATGGACGGGGGCAGGCACGTTGAGCGTGTCGCCGTGCCCTGGAGAGAGCCGCCCGTCGTCGTTTCTGCCCCAGCAACGCACGGTCTTGTCCGTGTGGCGCACGCACGTCCCGTCTCCCGCGGCGACGATCTGCGCGGCACCGAAGATGCCTTGGATAGGCACGGGGACGTCGCTCGACGCAGGCCGCGGCGCGGCGAGCTGGCCTGCGCCATTGTCGCCCCAACACACGATGGTGCCGGTCTCGAGGCGTGCGCACGCGTGGGCTCGTCCGCTCGCGACCTCGGCGACCCCGCTCAGACCGTCGAGCTTGGGCGCGGACGGGAACCGCGCCGCGTCGCAAACCACACGCCCCTCGCGCAGGTAGCAGGCGGCCGGCGTGACCTGTACCTCTCCTTCGCCGACCCCGAAGCACTGCGAGGTGGAGGGCGAGACCACGCACGTCGCGCGCTCGGAGAAGCGCACGTCGACCACCTTCGCGGCGACGGGGAGCGCGTGCGGGCCCGGAGGCGCCGCGCCCGGACCGAGCTGACCGTCGGCCCCCCTCCCCTGGCACCGCAGCTCACCCGACAGGAGCTCGGCGCACGTGACGTGTGGCCCCATGAAGAGCCGCACGACGGGCGGAGGCTTGTTCTTCTTGGGGCAACCCGTGAGCCCAGTGAGCAGCACGAGACCGGCGGCGGCCCGCGCGACCGCGCTCACGGATGCCCCATGGCGGCCTTCGCGATCACCTGGGCCATGATGACCTTCGCCGCCTGCACGAAGATGACGATGCCGAGCACGTCGACGAGGCTCGCGATGAACGGCGTGGAGCTCGTGGCCGGGTCGAGCCCGATGCGCTTCAGGAGGATCGGGAGGAGGCTCCCCACGGTGCAACCCGTGACGACGATTCCGACGAGAGAAGCCGAGACCGTGAGCGCGAACGCGACGCCTTGCTCGGGATACATGAGCACGCGTACGAAGCCGACCGCCGCGAGCCCCAGGCCGAGCACGAGGCCCATCAAGGTCTCACGGACCATAATCCTGAAGAAATCCGAAGACTTAATCTCTCCGACGGCGAGCCCACGGATGATGAGCGTCGACGACTGCGAGCCCGAGTTGCCGCCCGCCGAGATGAGGAGGGGCACGTAGTAGGCCGCCCCGTGGATCGCCTCGAACACGGGGTCGTAGTGGCGGAGGGCCGTCTGCGTGAAGAACTCCCCCAGGAAGAGCGCGAGCAGCCACACGCCTCGCTTCCGGATGAAGCTCACGAACGACGTCTGGAAGTAGGGGACGTCGAGGGGCTCGACGCCACCGAGCTTCTGGACGTCCTCGGTCTGCTCTTGAGTGAGCACGTCGACGATGTCGTCGATGGTGATGACCCCGAGCAGGGCGCCGTCCTTGTCGATGACGGGCATCACGTTGAGGTCGTACTTGGCCATGCGCCGCGCGACCTCTTCTTGGTCGAGATCGGGGGTGACCGAGAGCACGTCGTCGTGGGTGACGGTCGAGAGGGCGACGTCGGGCTTGGCGAGCAAGAGGTCGCGCATGCTCGCCATGCCGAGGAGTCGCTCCCCTTTCCCGACGACGTACACGTTGTAGACAGGGCTGTGGTGCTCCTCCGAGAACGCGCGGACCGCCTCGATCGCCTCGTGCACGGATCCGTCGGGAGGCACCTGCACGAACTCCGTGGTCATGAGGTGCCCGGCGCTCGTCTCGGGCCACTTCTCGATCTCGCGGACCTCTTGGGCAGCCTCGGGGTCGACCTGCTCGAGGGTCGCGAGGAGCTTCGTGCCAACGTCGTCGGGGAGCGCGCTGAAGAGGTCGGCGCGATCGTCCGGGGCCATCTCGCTCGCGATGTGGGCGACCGACTCGGGCGCCATGATCTCGACGAGCTCCTCTTGTTCGTGCTCGTCGAGGCGCTCGAAGATGGGAGCGGCTTCGTCGGCGGGCAGATGCGAGAGGAGCTTTGCCGCCTCGTCGGGCTCGAGCTCGGCCACGATGTCGGCGAGGTCCTCGGCGTGGATCTCTTGGAGCAGGGCGCGAGCTTGCTCGGGATCGTCGCGGAGGACTTCTTTGAGGTCGGGGCCGATGAGCTTCGAGAGGCGCATGCGGGACGGCGCGAGACTACCTCGCCCGCGCGCCGCTCCGAGCCCCGAATGCACCTCAGGGTACGATTTCGGCGCGAAGGGCCGCCCGCTGCGAAGGGCTACTTTTTCTTCTCGGAAGCGGGGCCGTTCGCGTAGCCCCACTCCCGCAGCATACGTGCCATCTCCGCGGCACCCTCGCCCGCGGCGCCTTCTCGGCCGACGGCCCCACCCGCGCGATCACGCGCGACGAACAGGCCGTCGTCACGACGCGGATCGACCTCCGGGAACCGCCCCGCGCGGAGCGCCTGCCGCATCGCTTCGCCGCGGACCCCCGCCTCGAGCCCCGCCCGCGCGACGCCGAAGGGCCCCCCGTACGCCGCCGTGAGCGGCCCCCCGTCGGCCGTGAACGACCACGAGACGTCGGCCGAGGGTGGGCTCGTGAGGAGGTCGAACCCGACCACGTCCAAGGGGGCCGTGAGGAAGTCGATCTCGAAGCCCCCAGGGACCACACGGAGCGCGTCCTTCGCGATCCCCACGGGGACGAGATCGGTCACCTCGCCCTTCTCGACCGTGACGCGGCCGCGGATCGCACGCGTCTTTCCGGCCCCCGCGAACCGGGCGTGGAGGTACGGGAGCTCCTCCTTTTTACCGGCGCAGCCACGCTGCCGGCCGGCGCGACGTTCTTCAGGGCCGACGCGAGGCGCGCGCGCATCTCGGCGACCACGTCCGCGCGCGACCCGGCGAGGTCGTGGCGCTCGCCCGGGTCGGCCGCGAGATCGAAGAGCGACTCGTGCGCCGCGAAGCCCGGGCCACCATCTTTCGAGGCTTCGGCGTCGTGGACGACGAAGTGCCACGGGCCGAAGAGGATCGAGCGGGTCCCTCGACCTTCGGTCACCACGACGCGCGCCTCGGGCTCGGCCTGCCCCTTCGTGAGGCCCAGCGTCGACGCCCCACTCATCTTCGGGTGCGGCTCGAGCCCGAGGATGTCGAGCACGGTCGGGGCGATGTCGGTGCTCCGAACCCGCGCGTCCACGGCCTTGCCGGCGGGGACCACCCCCGGAAGCGACAGGACGATGGGAACCCGCGTGGTCTCCTCGAAATTGCTCGCGGAGTGATGGAACCGGATGGGGATCCCGTCGTTCGATTTTCCGACGTGCGCCGAGGAGAGCGTCTCTCCGTGATCGGCCGTCACGACGACCAGCGTCCGGTCCTTGAGCCCGAGCCGAACGAGCGCCGCGAGCAGCTCCCCTATGGCAGCGTCGTCCTTCGCGCCCTCGGCCATGTAGCGACGCACGAGGGGGTCCTTCGGGCCCTCGGGTGCGGGCGGCACCCTCGCGAGCATGTCGTCCGGAGGGTCGTATGGGTCGTGTGGGGAGTTGTAGTTGACGAAGGCGAAAAACCGAGTGTCCTTGCGGGTTTCCAGGAACGCGAGGGCGCTCTTCGTGACCTCGGCGGTGTCGCGCGTGCGGTACCTGTGGTCGACCACCTGACCGAAGGCCATGTCGAGCCCGATCGGCGTGTACCCGACGAGGAAATAGTTGTTCACGAACGCCGACACGACGTACCCGCGACGCCTCAGCCCCAGCGGGAGGAGCGGAGGGTCCGACGCGTAGAAGCGACCGACCGCGTCGCCGTCGAGCACCCAGTTCTTCGTCTCGATGCCGAGCTCGCTCGAGCGTGCGCCCGAGAGCATGGCGAGCGTTCCCGGTCGCGTCCACGACGCCGCGGAGGTCGCCGAGCGGAAGACCGTGCCCTCCTTGGCGAGCCCGTCGAGCGAGGGCATGAGCCCCGGCACCTTCGGGAGCAGGGCCTCGAGCGGCGGAGCCTCGGCGCGGAGCATCCTCTCGTCGCGGGCGTCGTCGTGGAGGCTCGCGATGACGTCGGGGCGGAGCGCGTCGACCACGATCCAGAGCACGTTGTAGGGCGCGCTCGGGACACGGCCGAGCAGCATCGGCTCCGCGAAGAGAGCGACGTCGAGCCGAGGCGGAGCTTCGTCCCCCGCCCCGCCGTCTCCGCGGGGGCGTGCACGTGGAGATGGCTCCGAGGAGCCCTCGTTCGCCTTGACGGACAGCTCGACGCTCCCTGCTTGCCCGGCGCTCGCCGAGAGGTCGCAGGTGACGTCGTGGAAGGCGCGGGCCGCGTCGGCGCCGACGACGACGTCGCACGGGCGCGGCGCAGGTCCGCTCGTCGGGACGAAGGCGACGCGGAAGGTCAGGGTATGCCGCGGTCGCGCGGCGAGCCCCGCGCCGAAGGTGACCCGGGCGCCCTCCGGGAGCACCACCGGGAACCGCGCCGTGGCGGGCGCTGGGAGCACGATCGACTCTCGCTGGTCGAAGCTACCCTCGTTCATGTTCCAGAGGCGCACGTCGGGTCGCCACGAGCCCGAGCCCGAGCCCGACCCGGAGGACTGCGTCTGCACGGCGAGCTGATCCTCTTTTTCGCTCGTGCGGAGGGAGAACGAAGAGACGAAGCGCGCCGAGTCGGGAGGGACCTTCGCGAACGGAGGCCTAAGCTTGCGCCAATATCCCGCGAGCGCCCCGTCGAGATCGTGGGCGAGCGGGGCGTCGATGCGCGCGGTCTTCATCTCCTCGGTGAACCTTCGGACGACGGCGAGATCCGCCGACGGCGACGCGCCACCGTCGCGTGAGCCGGCCTCGACGCCCGCGTCGGCGCGAGGGACCTCGGCCGGAGGATCGGCTGCGCCACCGCGCGAGAACGCGAGGGAGAGCGAGCCCGCGACCGCAGCCGCGATCAGGACGAACGGCGAGAGCCCCTCGGCGACCCGTGCAGCGCTGCGCTTCACTGCGCGTCCTCCCGTGGCACCAGCAGCCCGTCTTTCTGGGTCATGCCGCGATCCTCGAGCATCCACTTCCAGAGGACCCCGCGCAGGCGCTCCACCTCGGCTGGCTTCTCGCGCGCCACGTCGCGGACCTCGCTCGGATCGGTCGACGTGTCGAAGAGCCGGTAGATGGCGCCCTTGCGCGTCGGCACGTAGACGAGCTTGTAGCGATCGTCCCGCACCATGCGGTGGCGCGCCACGAGCGTGACGGGGATCATCGCCTTCTGCAGGACGACCTCGATCTGTCCGTGCGCCGAGTCGAGCTCGGTCATCTGCATGATCCCAGGATAAGGGAGCCGCTCGTCCGGCCGCACCCCGGCGATCTCCTCGGTGAACCAGAGCTCCGTCTCGGCGAAGGCGAACCGCTTCTCCGAGGGCTCGCCGTGCATGAGGGGCACGAGCGACGCGCCGTCGAGGCCGGGCGCGGGCGGCACCCCCGCGAGCGCGTACAGGGTCGGCGCGATGTCGACGTCACGGACGATCTCGCTCACGCGACGCGGCGCCGTGATGCGCGGGTCGTACACGATGAGAGGGACGTGGGTGCCCTCGTCGCCGAAGAGGTGATCGCCGTGGCCCTGGCCGTGCCCGTTCTCGTAGAGCGTCTCGCCGTGATCGGCCGTGACGACGACGATCGTGGAGCTCGCGAGGCCCTGCTCGGAGAGCGCCGTGAGCACCCGACCGATGGCCGCGTCGATGCTCAACACGGCCCCGTCGTAGAGGGCGCGAATCTGACGCACGTCGGCTTCGTCGGGCGGGAGCTCCCCGCCGAGCCCGACCGGTTTGTGGTACTTGTACCTACCTCGGTAGGCCGCATCGGTGAACGTGCGGTAGTAGGGAGCCGGAGCCGCGTACGGAAAGTGCGCCGTGGAGAAGAACACGGTGTCGAAGAAGGGCCGCGGCGTAGCTCGGAGGGCGGCGATGGTCTCGTCCGCGAGGAGGTCGGCGTCGGCCGCGTCGGACAGCTCCTTCAGCACGGGAAACAGCGCTCTCCCCGTGTGCGAGTGGAGAAAGGGCAAGAGCGGCGTCTCGCGCTCGAGCCCGCGCTGACGAAGGAGCTGCCGGAAGTCGAAGCTGGGGGTGTCGACCTTCTCGAACCCGAGGTCGACGCGACCGAAGATGTCGGCCGCATAGTCGCCGAGGACTTGGGTTCGGTATCCATCTCGGACGAAGCGATGCGGCGCGGCGTCGAGGTCCTTCGCGCGCTCCTCCCAACGCGGGAACATGCTCCGAACCCCGTGGTGATGAGCGTGCCGACCGGTGAGGATGTTCACCCACGACGAGAACGTGCGGGGGACCGAGACGTAGGCGCGCTCGAAGACCACGGCCTTCTTCGAGAGCGCGAAGAGGTTCGGGGTGGTCTCGGGGCCGATACGATCCGCGCGCAGAGAGTCGGCGGCGATGACGAGCACGTTCGGGCGCACGCCCGCCCCGGCGGAGGGCGGCCCAAGGGCGACGGTCGACGTCGCGGGCGGAGCCTTCGGGCTCTCGGTGGGCGCGGCGACACCGACGAGCGCGAGCGGAGCGAGCTTCGGGAGCCGACGGCGGAGAAGGAGGAGCCCTCGCGCGACGAACGGACGAACGAGCGCGCTGCGACCTCCCGGGCCGAGCACGTAAAACACGAGCGCGACGAGCAGCGCGAGCTTCACACCGAGAGGGCCGAGCACGTCGGTCACCACGACCTGGACCGTGCGCAACGGCCCCCCCTTCGCGTAGAACGACGCCACGTAGAGCTGCGGCGAGCGCGCCATACCGACGGCGAGGAAGGACGCGTGCACCGCCACGACCACGACGGCCGACTCGAGCACGAACCGCGAGAGGTGGGCTCGATGTGCGCCACGCGCCCACATGACGGCATACGCGATCAGGCCCAAAAGGAGCCCGATCCCGACGGCGGCCGCGCCGATCGCCGTCGCGATCTTGGCGACGTCGGTCGCGAACTTGGCCTCGATGAAGTGGCTCACGGCCTCGGCCTTGTCGCCAAGGGCAGCGTCGTCGCCTCGCCGACCCGAGACGGCGGCGAGCGCGAGGACGTAGAGGGCGCCGGTGAGCGCCGGGACGAGGGGACCGCGGCTTTTCCGCACGAGAGGTCAATACCTCGGTTTCGGCACTCGTTCCACGGGTCCTTCGCCGAGCGCGCGGGTGAGCGGGGCCCCTCGGCCGTCTCGAGGGTCGAAGGACTCGGCGAGGGCCGTCAGCTCGCGAAGGAGGCCCCCCACCTCTCGCCTCGGGAACTTGGTCGGGGCATGGTCCGCGAGCGCCTTGTCGCAGAAGAAGGTGCGGCAGCCGAAGGGCCGAGCGGAATAGACCGAGCACCGCCCGTCGTCCCCGAGGAGCGGGCACCTCCGCTCGCCGCTCACAGAGAGGCGCTTTCGCTTCGGGAGGCCCCCCCGCGCGCGGAGCTCGCGGTCGAGGAGCGCGAGCTCGAGGCGCGTGACGTACGGCTCGCGCCCCGTCACACCGAAGCGGCAGCAGTCGGTGCTGGCATCGCAGCCGAAGCCGTCGAGCGTCGCGTCCAATGCCTCGTAGACGGCACGTAGGCGCGAGAGGAGGTCGACGACGTCGTGCTTCGCCACGGGAGCGCGATACCATGACGGGGCCGATGAGCAAGCCCCCGACCTTGCCGAAGCTCCGCCCCGTCGACTCCTTCGTCGCGACGGGAGACGATGGCGAGCCGTGTCTCGTGCTCCGCGATCCCGAGGGTGTCGCTCGCGGTCCGGTGTTCGTCCCGCTTGCGCTCGCTCCGGTCGTCGCCCGGTTCATAGGTCGGCACACGACCGCCAGGATCCGCGCCATCCTGCTGCACGACGAGGGGCTCGACGTCCCCCTCGACGCCATCGACGACGCCGCGCGTACGCTCGACGACGCCCTCCTCCTCGAGGGGCCAGCCTTCCAGCGCGCGAGGCGCGACGCGGAGGCGGCGTTCGCCCGGGCGGAGGTGCGCGAGGCGGCGTTCGCGGGGTCGGCGTACCCGGGAGAACGAGAGGAGCTCTCCACCTACGTGGAGACTGCATGCATCGGGGGTAGGCATCGGTCCGAGGAGGCGCTGTCTCCGACCGACCGGCTCGCCGGGATCGTGATGCCCCACATCGACCCGTGGCGCGGGGCGCGCGGATACGGAGCCTGCGTCGACGCCCTCGTGCGTGCGCTGCCGCGTGAGCCAAAAACCTTCGTGCTCCTCGGGACGTCCCACGCCCCGATGTCCGCGCCGTACTCCGTGTGCGAGAAGGTGTTCGCCACGCCGCTCGGCGCGCTCCGCCCGGCCCGCGGCGCCATCGCGAGGCTCCGCGGCGCGATGCGGTTCGACGACACGGCGGACCTCCTCGGGCACCGAAACGAGCACTCGATCGAGCTCGCGGCCGTGTTCCTCCGGTACGCCCTCGACCGCCTCGGGGCGAGTGAGGGGTCGACTATCGTCCCCGTTCTGTGTGGCCTCGGTGCGGCGCGCGCGCGACGCGAGGACCCACGGAGCGACGGCGGCACCGCGAGCTTCCTCGACGGCCTTCGCCGCCTGGTTGCCGACGAGGGGGCGATCGTGATCGCCGCGGCCGACCTCGCCCACGTGGGCCCGAGGTTCGGCGACCCGCGGGCCCTCGACCACGACGCGCGTGCCGCGCTCGAGGCGCGAGATCGGGCATCCATGAGGCTCGCACGCGAGCGCGACGCGTCGGCGTTCTTCGATCACGTCGTCGAGGACCAGACCTCGAGGCGCGTGTGCGGCGCCGCCTGCGTGTACACGCTGCTCGACGTGCTCGGCGGCGCGGCGAACGGAAAGGTCCTTTACTACGATCAGAACGTCGACCCCGAGGAGGGCTCGATCGTGAGCCACGCTGGCCTCGCCTTCGTCGAGTGAGGCGAGGGCCTTAGGGCGCGGAGAGCTTGCCCGAGAACGGCAGCTTGACGACACACATCGATTGACCGCCCTCGACGAGCGTCGCCACGCCAGAAGCGATCCTGGCTTCTTGGAGGGTCGCCGAGAGCTCCATCGCGAAGGAGCCACCTGCCGACGGGTCGAGTCGCGTGAAGGCGTACGAGCCGGAGACGGCCACGAAGCGAGCACCGCAGTGATAGTGGTCGCCGTGCGCGTTGCACTTCTCCTGAGCCTGAACGGAGACCTTGGCGTTGCCTGGGTTGAGCTGCTCGTCCCCGAGCTCGCCGGAGAAGGCGCCCGAGGTGGCCCCCGCGGACTCACGGACGGTCACGGTAACGTTCGTCGTCCCGGACCGGCCGCGGAGGATCCACAGCCCCTTCTGCGTGGCTGGCTCGGTCGACACCACGGTCGAGAGCACGGGATCGAGGGAGAGCTCGACGAACGCGGGCGCGCACCCTGGGCCACCGTCGGCCGTCGGCCCAGAGCCGGCGTCGACGCCTCCATCGGGAGCGGAAATCACTTCGGTCGTACAGGCGAGCATCGGGACGAGCGCGAGAGCGCCGAACCCATGGCGGAGCGTCGGCATGACGGGGTCCTCGGGAGCGAACGGTAGGGAAATCTCAGTGAACGGTGTCGAGGCCTTCACCGGGCGGCGCCGGGTTGGCGCGCCGCACGGCGACGATGGTCAGCCCCTTCGCAGAGCGCTTGCGCGGAGCCTCCGAAGGGGGGAGCCCCTTGGCCTGCTTGGCGCGGACCGTGAGGTGCTGGCCGAAGAAGCCTCCGACGAAGAGGAGCGCGAGCCCCGCCCACGTGAGCGCGGCCACCTCCCCGGCGAAGTGCCCGACGACGAGGGCGAGGCACCCTGCCAGCGTGAACGCGAAGGGCCGATAGTCGCCCAGCGTGCGCGCCCGACGGAGGCCGAAGCCGATGGAGAGCAGCACCGCGAGGGCGAGGAACGCGAGGTGCTCGCGCTCGGAGAGCCACGCCGCGAGCCCTGCGACGGAGAGGGCCTTGGCGTACGTCGACAGACACGCCGGGCACAGCGCGCACGCGAGGGCCGGCAGCATGTCGGCGAGCCACCCGCGTACGCCCGGAGCCTCGTTCGTTCCACGGTGCGCGGGGCACCCGCACCCGTCACCGTGGGCGTGGACGTGAGCGTGACGTTTCGGAGCAACGCGCTTGGCGAATCGCATACGAGGCCTATAGCGCCCCCTCGACACTCTTGCAACTGGACTACACTGGAATCCAAGATCACCTTACGTCCAGAATGCGAAAGCCAGCACCACCTCGACCACCACGGCGAAAACGAGCCGATGCGGAGCTCGCTCGCCTCGCAGAGCGCATCCGAAGGACGAATCCCACCGGTCGTGGGCTGCCCGCCGCGGTCGAGCTCGCTCGCTACGCCGAGAAGGCTCAGCTCCAGTCGTCGGCCATCGAGCGCTACCCCGACCTGATCTCGGCGGTGTTCGATCGAGTCACGCCGGGGGTCGTGCTCTTGGAGGTTCCGTCTCTCGGGCTCTCCCTGTGCCACGCGATCGTGGCTGAGCTCTCTTCCGCCGCACGCGATCGGATCGTGCAGCTCAACGAGGCCGAACGCGCCGACGACCGCCTGCGTCGCGAGCCGAGGAGCCAAGGTGACATCGACGACCGCGTCGGAGACGAGGACCCGGCGCTCGAGGAGGAGGTCCAGCGGCTCGCGCGAGCGTACGACTACGCAGGAGCCCTCGAGACGCTCTTCGCGAAGAGGCAAACCACGCCCGCATCGACCTGGACCGAGCTCTTTCTCTTCGTCTCGGTCCACACCCTGGGCGACGTCGCGACCGCGAGCTCCGCGAGGCTCGATTCGTCCGCGGCGGTGACTCCAGAGGCGAAGCTCGCGATGGCTCGAGTAAGGCTGTTCGAGAGCAAGCCCCGCGAGGCCCTCGAGCTCGTGGCGCCCCTCCTCGATCGCGCGGACGTCGGACTCGTCAGAGACCTCGTGACCGCGATCCTGTCCGCGGACGACGTCTCACTCGAGTCGATGCTGGAGGACAGGCTCCTCGTTGCGAGAGGCGACGGGTGCGAGACGATCGCACCCCTCAGGTCACGGAAGGCGGAGCGATGCCGACGACTGAGAGAAGAGCTCGACGCCCTCGGCAGCGACCCTGAGTGCCCGGCATGCCGCGACATCGCCCTCGCGATCGGACGGCTCGCCCCCTCCGACGGGGTCGCTCGAGAGCTCCTCGCCGAAGGCCAACGGCGCCATCGCGAGAGGCACCTCCGAGCGGAGCTCACGCTCGTCGACGACCACATCGTCCAAGGGAGGCTCGACGCAGCGCGGAGCCTTTACGAGGATGTGCGTTCGAGGTCTCGCAGAATCGACGCGGTGCGGACGGAGCTCGAAGACGTCGAACGACGCGTGAGTGAGGCCGAATCTCAAGCAGTCGCGCGAGCCGCCAGGCTCATCGTCGCCGAAACGGTACGGAACGCGCGACTCGCAGCCGTCGCCGGCGCGAGCCCCGAGGTCCGTGCCGCTTGCGTCCTCCTCGCCCCTGACCTCGCTCGCTTCGTCGGGCTGTCCGAGGTCCTTCCGGTCAATGAGGCGATAGCTATCGAGGTCGCCCTCGAAGACATCGACGCCCTACCATCCCCCGAGGCGAAGCTTGCGCGGCTCAGAGCCTTCCGTCACCACGCGACCAAGGCTCCCGCCCTTGGCGCTCGACTCCGTGAGGTCGAGCGCACCATCGCGTCCAAGCTCGACGAGACGGCCGAAGGCCTCGACGGGGACCTCGCGGTCCTCCTCGACGAGGCGTGGCTCGATGAGGCGAGGAGACTCGTCGGCGCCGTTCTCGAAGTGGGCGTACCGCAGATCACCGAGCGGGCCATCACCCTCGATACCACCCTCGAGCGCATCGCCAGCGCGCGGCGAGTGGCACGCCTCCCGACCCGCTCCATGCGCCTCGAGGCCGCACATCGGCTCCACCCACGGGCGCGTTCCCTTCTCAGAGGCGTCCTCCGCGACGATTGGCTCCGAGAGCACTCATCAACTTACACTCCCTCACATGCGCGAGTGGTGATCGCTGGTGGGCAACCGATCGTCGCGTTCTGTGACGGGCCACATCTCGTCGTGCGGTCGGAGACGACCACGCTCGCGTTCGAGTTGGAGGAGCCTGCGGCGCTCGCCGAGCTCGTCCAGACCTACGGGAACATCTTCGCGTTCACCCGCAGAGGCGAGCTCCTCGCCCTCGATGCCCGGACACTCGAGCCCACGCTGCATCGGCGGCTCGACGGGAACGTGTCGGGCGCGCGGATGCTGCCGAATGGCGAGGCCGTGGTGTTCGACGACACGCTCGCGGAGCTACGACTTCACCGGACATCGGGCCAGGTGAGCCGCACGCGCCCGGCGCATCTGTGCCGCTTCGACGACGACGGCGGGCGGGTCGCCGTCGCGGCGGGAGACGCGATCGTCGTCACCTCATACGACCTCGATGTCATGGAGGAGTACCCGGCGGCCGAATACTCCCTCCTCGGACTTGGTTCGCACCCGCGAGACGGTGTGACCGTCTACGCGCTACGTCAGCGGGAGACCTGCGAGACCTCCCTGAGCTTTCGCCACGGGAGGACGTTCGTGACCGAATGGCTCGACGACGTCGACGACTGCGAGAGCGTGACCTTCGACTCACGCGGGGGCTCACTGTCCCTCCTCTTCTGTGGCACGGTCAGCTCGGCGCGCAAGTACCTCCCCTTCGACATGGGCCTCCTCGAGATCGGTCGCCATACGTTCTCGAGCACGCTCGTCGCCCACACGGGGGGAGGTCGCCTCGTCGAGGTCGCGACGGACGACAGCGACGCGAGCGGTGGTCTCATCGCGCGCGTAGCGCTCATCGGCGAGACGACGTCGCAGACCGGAGAGGCTCCTTGAGCTCGAGGAAGGGGCGCACCACCTCACGGTAGGTATCCGCGACGAGGCGTCTCGCCTCGTTCGCGGCGCGCTCCGCCGAGCTGACGCGGAGCTTCACGTAGACCTCGCCGCACTGGAGGAGCGTCAGCCACGCCCGTGCACCGCCGGCGTCGATACCAGAAGGGATCCTCGCCGCGAGCTCGAGCCCGAGTGCTCGTTTTGCGCCTTGGATGGCGACTGCGAATCGCCGCCGCGAGAGCACGAAGACACCTGCGTAGCGCCGCGAGAGCTCCGCCTCGGCCTCGGTGAAGTGGGTCACGAGGGACTCCCCGGCCCGGGCGCCGAACACGAACACGGTCACCCAGGGTTCGCCATCCTCGCCCGCCCGGTACGTAACACCTAGCGACGCGCCAAGGGCGTCATAGAGGCGCACGTCGATCCTGGGGAGCCCCGCGACCCGCGACGGAAACGAGAATCCCGTAGCCCGCTGAAAGACGTCGCCGTCCTCTCCGAGGACGACGCCCGGGGGGAGCATACCTAACCCTTGCGGGGTCATCGTGTCACGCGAGGCGGGGCGGCCACGAGAGCGCCATCACGTAGCGTCGCAGCCCCGTCCCTTCGATGGGGGGTGATCGATGCACCTGCCCGCGGACGTGCGCGCCATAGAGCTCGCCCTTCATCAGGAGAACGTCCCCGGTGCTGGCTCGGCGAATCGCGCCACCGTCTCGAACGACTCGGGGTGGCTCATGGCAGTCGCACGAGAGCGCATGATCGAGCGCTCCGACGTCTACGTCGTCCGGGGCCACCCACTCGGTTCCCGGCCCGGCGTAGGTCGTGACGAGACGCAGCGCGACATGATCGACATGGAAGTATCGGCACGAGTCGTCCGCGACACTACCCATCACGACCCGTGCGCGATCCGTCCCCGCGAGCGCGCAGAAGCGCGCGAAGAGCGCGGCGATGTCCGATCGAAACCACTCGCCCGCGAGGGTGGTTGGGGCACACAAGAGTGACTCGATCTCGGCGACTCGCGAGACGACCGCGTCGAACCTGGGAAGACGATGGAGCCAGGCCGCCTCCGAGACAACGTCCACGAGCCCAGCACCTCGCGAGAGCAGGGACATCGATACATCGTCGCGGTGGATGGCATCGAGCTCCTCCAGAGAAGCGACGCTGACCACGGCGCCAGGGCGACGCGCCAGCGGTCGGTCCAGCGAAAAGGGCTCCCTCGATGGTACGGCGTTCATGCGGCGAACCTACCCACCGCGCGCGCCTATCGCAACTGCCTTGCATTAGCACATAGAATACAATACATTGACGCTCCACCCCACGGAGGTCTCCATGCGCGACATCATCCAGCTCGTCTCCACCGCCGGCACCGGCTACGCCTACGTCACCACCAAGAACAAACGAACGATGGCCGAGAAGCTCGAGATCAAGAAGTTCGACCCCATCGCGCGAAAGCACGTCGTCTTCGTCGAGAAGAAGATCTCGCGAGGCTGACCATGGGCCCCCGAGAGAAGGACGACTTCGAGGACAGCCCCGTCGAAGCCATTCCCGGGCGCAGCGGGGCGCGTCGCGGCAAGAGGCTGGCGACACGGCTCGGCATCGGCTCCGACTTCCGCTTCGACTACAAGGACGTCGGGGTGCTGAGGTACTTCGTGACGGAGCGCGGGAAGATCATCCCGCGTCGCATCTCGGGGCTGTCGGCGCGCCAACAGCGTGACCTCGCCCTCGCCGTGAAGCGGGCGCAGAACATCGCGCTCCTGCCCTTCACGGAGGCGAACCCTCGCCGACTCTGAGCGGACGTCGGGGGCGGCCTCCATGAATGGGCCGCCCCCGGCGCCGACGCGTCATGCATCCCACTCGGGGAAAGGGTCGGGCAAGCGCTTCCACGCCTTGGGACCTCCTCGCATCTCGCCATCCTCGAGGAGGCACTCGGTGAGGCCTCGTTCGATGCGACCGCGGTCCATCCCCGCGCCGATGATCACGAGCTCCTGGCGACGGTCGCCCCACTCGCCATGGTGGTCCGCGCGGATCTTCGCGATGGTCTCCTCGTCGGCGTCCCACTCCGCCTCGGGGATGGCCGCGTAGAAGTGCCCTGCGGGCTCGGTCGCCGCGCTCGCCCCCGCGAGCGACAGCTCGCCCACCAGGTCGTGACGTGTCGCGAGCCAAAAAAAGCCCTTGGCGCGCAGCACACCCTCGAGCCCTTCGTGCAGGAACGCCCAGAAGCGCTCGGGGTGGAAGGGCCGCCGAGCCCGAAAAACGAAGCTCTCGATGCCGTACTCGACGGTCTCGGGCACGTGCTCTCCGCGCAGCTCGGCGAGCCAGCCCGGCGCCGCTGCCGCCTCGTCGAAATCGAAGAGGCCCGTGTCGAGCACCTCCTCGAGAGGCACTCTGCCCCGCTCGGATCGCACGATGCGAGCGCTCGGGTTGAGGTGGCGAAGGAGGGCCTCGAGGAGCCCAAGGTCCTCGGGAGCTACGAGGTCCACCTTGTTCACCACGAGCACGTTCGCGAGCTCGACCTGCTCGACCAGCAGGTCGGCGACCGTGCGCTCGTCGTCCTCGCCGAGCGCAGCCTTCCGCGCCCGGAGGTCGTCCTCGCTGTTCCAGTCGTCGAGGAACCGCCGCGCGTCGACCACGGTCACCATCGTGTCGAGCCGGGCCACCTCGGAGAGGGAGCGCCCGGTCTCGGGATCCTCGAAGGTGAACGTCTCGGCGACGGGGAGCGGCTCGGAGATGCCCGTCGACTCGATCAACAACGTGTCGAAGCGCCCCTCTTTGGCGAGCTTGGCGACCTCGACGAGCAGATCCTCGCGGAGCGTGCAGCATATGCACCCGTTCTGCATCTCGACGAGCTTCTCGTCGACGCGCGAGAGGGACGCGTCGGACGCGACGAGCTTCCCGTCGACGTTGACCTCGCTCATGTCGTTGACGATGACGGCCACCTTCCGCCCCTGTCGGTTCCTGAGGACGTGATTGAGCAGGGTCGTCTTCCCTGCCCCGAGGAACCCGGAGAGCACCGTGACCGGCAGACGGCGGTCCTCTTTCGTTGAAACTTGCATACTACCTCTATTGGGGGCACGTCAGGATTGGACGAACAGTGCGACGAGAAGCCCCGAGCCCCAGACGAGGCCGAGGGCGCCCGCGACGCGGACGAACACTCGGGACGCTGCCTTTCGGCGAAGGTAGAGGGCCGGGACGGACAGCGCGGCGGTCGCGAGGCCCATCGAGACGGTCGTGCCCGCGCCGAAGAGCACGAGGTAGCCGAGGGCGAGCCCCCGCGTCGGCAGCGTGGTCATCGCGAGGAGCGCGAGGCCCGCCGATCCGGCGAGGCCGTGCACGAGGCCCACGACCGCGGGCCGCACTCGCTCGAGGCGCGAGGCCCGTCGTTCGAGGTCGTCCTCGTCTCGCCTTCGAAGGGCGACGATGCCGAGGCCGATCATCATGAGGGCGACCATCGCCTCGACGGCGCGCTCGATCGCGCCCGACACGCGCAGGCCGAAAAGCACGATCGCGACGCCGAAGAGGAGCACCGAGACCGTGTGCCCGACACCCCACGATAACCCGGCGCGGAACGCCGCGCTCGACCGGCCCTCGCGCCCGACGAGCGTCCCCATCGCGACGACGTGATCGGGATCGAGGGCGTGGCGGACCCCGAGGAGGAGCCCCAAGCCCAGCGTTTCGGCGGGGGACACGCTCACACGTCCAACGTGAGGACGAGGCGACGCGTGCCCGAGGCCTCGATCGGCGGAGAGCGGTGCACCGCGCCGCGCCCCGCGTTTCCTGGGTACGACTCGCCCTTCAGGAACACGACGTCCCCCGGGTTGGCCCGCTCGATGCGGGAGGGGTCGCGGACGATGCGCGCGTTCTGGGCCTCGAACGACGTCTCGTGGCAGTGCCGCGAGACCTCCTCGCGAGAGACCGCGCGCTCCTCGACCCACTCGGTTCCGGGCCCCACGTACGTGCACACGGCGCGGACGGACTTGTAGTCGACGTGGAAGCGCTTGCACTTGTCGGTGGTCACGATCTCGAGCTGCACGGTGACGACCTTTCCGGGGAGGATGCTCCGGTAGGCGCCGAGCACGCCCTGCGCGTCTCGCTCCCACGCCGACTCGACCCGCCCCGGGAGCGACCCGACGAGCGCGCGAAGGTGGGGGACGAGGGCGTCCGGCTCGGTCACCCGCACGGGGCCCGACTCCGTCGCCCGCGCCGTCGCGGCCCGGAGCTCTTCGGCGAGGGAGGCAGGGAGCGCCCTCCGCCACACACAGGCCGAGAGACGCATGTCGTGGATGCACGCCACCTCACCGCGACGAAACACGGCGCTAAAGCTCTTTCTCCGGTAGGTGGGCGACCCGCGGTGAGTGGACGACGACGCTCGATCCATGACGACCAGATACGGCATCCACGACTCATATGCAACTACATCTCAAATAATGTCACCCGTCCTGCCGCGCTCCCGGCGACGAGCGAGCCCTTCCCGAACCGTAGGCTCGTCACGACGTCGTCGGTCAGGCCGAAGGCCGAGGGGGCGCGGCTCTTTCTCGGCTCCCAGAGGAAGACGGCGGTCTCTTCGCCGCCCGACGCGAGCAGGGCGCGGCGCTCCGCGAAGGCGAGCGACGAGACGAGCCCCTTGTGCGCGTCGAGCTGGATCGGCGCCGTGCCCTCCGGGCCCTTCCCTTGGAAGTCCCAGACCGTGACCTTGGTGTCGCCCCCGGTCGCCAAGAGGGAGCTCGCCGAGTCCCACGCGAGGGACTTCGGCTTGAAGGGGTACCCGGTCATCGCCGAATCGCGCCCCGTCGAGAGCCTCCAGAAGTGCACGCTCCCGTCCTGGCTCCCACACGCGACCACCTTGTCGTCGGGGCTCATCGCGAGCGAGACGAGCGAGCCCTTCCACTCGAATCGGCGGATGGTGCGGCGCTCTGCGAGCGAGAAGACGCACACACCGCCGTAGGCCGCGGTCAGAAGGCGCTTTCCGTCGCGACCGAACGTGAGCGCCGTGACCGTGCTCGGATGGTCCTCGCTCTCGACGACGGGGCTCCCGTCGACGCCGAAGACGCGGACCCTGCGACCACACGCGATCGCGACGAGGTCCCCCTTCGGCGAGAACGTAGCCGCCTCGACCCACGCGCTCGGCGACGGGAGATCCGCGTGCGGAACCAACGTGCGCGCGTCGAAGACACGCGCGCGGCCGTCTTGGCCGCAGGTGACGACGTGGGCTCCCGCTGGAGAGAGCGCCGCGGCGTTGGCTCGCCCGGCGTGCGCCCGTACCCGCTCGAGCGTCCGACCGGTCGCTCCGTCGAGGAGGAAGAGCTCTCCCTCCCCCGTCGCGGCGAGCACGTTCTCGCCCACGGGATAGGCGGCGATGACGTACCCCTCGACGGAGACGTCGACGCGCTTCTTGAGCTCGGGCACGCTCACGCGAGGCACCCCCGAAACCCGGCCTCGAGCTTCTCACGATCGAGGTTTCGTCCGATGAAGACGATGTCGTTCGTCCGAGGCGCGTCCCCCCAGGGCTTGTCTTGGTTCGTGTCGAGCAGCATGTGCACGCCCTGCAGCACGAGGCGCGTGGGGCTCCCCTTCAGCGCGACGATGCCCTTCATGCGGAAGATGTCCGTGCCCTGCTCGCGAAGGACCTTGCCGATCCACTCCTGGAGAGCTTCGGGCCGAAGCTCTCCGGTCGCCGAGAGGCCCACGGAGGAGACCGTCGCGTCGTGCGTGTGACCCGCCGCGAAGTCTCTCCGCCGCAGAGGCGCGAGCGCCCTCCCCTGCGCGAGGAGCTCGAGCGAAAACTCCTCGGGCAGGTGCTGCGTGAAGAGCGCGTAGGGGCCGGGCCTCGGCACCGTGATCCGCCACCGGCAAGTGCCCTCGCCGAGGACGAGCCTCCGCCACTCGCCGTTCGCCTCGACGACACCGTCGGGCGCGACGCTCGACGGGTCCTTCTGGTGCGCACGCATCACGCGCTCCGCGAGCGCCTCGATCGGCTCGTCCCCGGCGGGGAGCACCACCACGTCGATCGCGGGGTCCGGGCCGGGCTCGAGCTTTAGCTCCACGTTCTCCGTGAGCTCGAAGACCCCACCCCACTCGAACGGGTACTCGGGCTCGAGAAAGGTCGGCTTCTTCTCGAGCGCCCGGTCGAGGTCGAAGCCGCCCACGTCGAGCACGACGTCCATCGGGACCTTCGCGTGCTCGGCGCGAACGACGCGCGCCAGCGAGTTCATCGCGCGGAGGCGCGTCTCGACCCTCGCGAGCTCCTCGGCCGACACGAGGTCGGTTTTGTTGAGCACGATCACGTCGGCGAACGCCACCTGCTCCTTGCACTCGTCGCTCTCGTCCAGGTGGAGGCTCACGTGCTTCGCGTCGACGAGCGTGACGATTCCATCGAGCGCAAAGAGGTCCTTCGTGTCGTCGTCGACGAAGAAGGTCTGCGCGACCGGGCTCGGGTCGGCCATGCCCGTCGTCTCGACGACGATGCGGTCGAACTTGTCGCGACGCTTCACGAGGTTCCCGAGGATGCGGATGAGGTCCCCGCGGACGGTGCAGCAGATGCAGCCGTTGTTCATCTCGAAGACCTCTTCGTCGGCCTCGATGACCAGCGCCTGATCGATCCCTATTTCGCCGAACTCGTTCTCGATCACGGCGATGCGCTGCCCGTGATTCTCCGTGAGGATGCGGTTCAAGAGCGTCGTTTTGCCCGAGCCGAGAAAGCCGGTCAGGACGGTAACGGGGATCTTCGTGCCAGTCATGTCGCCTCCGATACAGAGATGCACTACCACATCGACTGCATCGCACATCCATTTCGATCACCATTGCTTTTACACACAGGTTGCATTACAAAGATAAGCGATGCCGCTCTTCGCGCGCTTCCACCCGTTTGCCCCGACCCTCGCGGCCGTGATGCTGCTCGGGGTCTCGGCGCGCGCCGAGACGGGCGAGGTGCGTGGCCCGGAGCTCGTTCACCATGACGAGGCGTCGTTCCCCGACGGTCAGGTGGACGAGAGCGAGGTCGAGCTCGAGCTGCTCGTCGACGTTCGTGGCGGGGTCGTCGAGGTACGCGTGACGCGGTCGGGCGGCGCTCCGTTCGACCACGCCGCAGAACGAGCCGCGCGCGCATATCGGTTCCGTCCAGCGACCCAGGCCGGCGTCCCTGTCGCGGCTCGGGTCCTCGTGCCGTTCCACTTCAAGAGGTCACGCGCGCCCCAGGATGCGCCCAAGGTCGAGCCCACGCCCCCGCCGAGCCCCGAGCGTGTGTCGGTTCGTGGCGGCGCGAGAGAGGTGTCGCGCGGCGGCTCCGACTACGACGTGCGCATCGGCAAGCTCGCGCTCGTCCCACGGGGCGACGCCGCGAGCCTCTTGAGGCTCGCCCCGGGGGTGCTCCTCACGAACGAAGGCGGGACGGGGCACCCGTACCAAATCTTCCTCCGTGGCTTCGACGCCCGAGAGGGCCAAGACATCGAGTTTTCGGTCGACGGAATCCCGATCAACGAGGTCGGCAACGTTCACGGCAACGGCCTCGCCGATACCCACTTCCTCCCGCCCGAGGCGGTCCTCTCGCTCCGCGTGATCGAGGGCCCGTACGCGCCGCAGCAGGGCAATTTCGCGGTCGCTGGCTCCGCTCAGTACGACGTCGGCCTCCCCGAGGCGGGGATCTTCGCCAAGACCACCCTCGGCTCCTTCGGGACGAAGCGGCTCCTCCTCGGCTTCCGGCCCAAGAAGCAGAACGCGCACACCTTCGCGATGGGCGAGCTCTTCCAGTCCGACGGGTTCGGCGCGAACCGTGCGAGCAAGCGGGCGTCGGTCATCGGCGGCTACGAGACCCAGGTCGGTGACACCGGGCTCTTCCGCGTGCTCGCGCAGAGCTACGCGACCTCGTACGCGCAAGCCGGCCTCCTCCGGCAGGACGACGTCGCCGCGGGGCGCAAGGGCTTCTACGACACGTACGACTCCGAGCAAGGGGGAGACGCGACGCGGACCTCGCTCGGGGCCACCTACACGCGAAAGCTCGAAGAGACGCGCCTCTCCCAGTCGGCCTTCGTGATCCTTCGTGACTTTCGGCTCCGAGAGAACTTCACGGGCTTTCTGAACGACCCTCAACGGTCGTGGCAGAGCCCGCACGTGCAGCGCGGCGACCTCATCGACCAGCGCTCGAACGCGGTGACCGTCGGCGCGCGATCCTCGGCGCGGCATGGCTTCTCTTGGCTCGACAGGCGGCAAGAGGTCGAGGTCGGGCTCTTCGCACGCCTCGACATGGTCGATGGAAATCAGCAGAGAAACCGCTCCGGGACGACCATCCCGTACCGCCGCGAGCTCGCCCTCGACTCGGCCCTCTCGAACATTGCACTCTACACGGACGCGAGCCTCTCTCCCCTCCCGAAGATCACGTTTCGGGGCGGCGCCCGCGCCGACTTTTTCCACTACCGGGTCGACGACCGCTGCGCCCTCACCTCGCCCTCGTCGTTCGGTGGAGACCCCGTCGACACCGAGTGCTTCGCCTCGGACCGGCTCGGCTACCGCAGCCCCGACCAAACCACGAGCACGGCGTCGGGGCTCTTCCAGCCCCGTGCGACCGTGCTCGTCGGGCCGTTCGACGGCTTTCTCTTCTCCGCGAGCCGAGGGACGGGGGCACGGAGCCTCGACCCGCAGTACGTCGACCAGCGGCTCGTCACTCCATTCGCCGAGGCCGTCGCCACCGAAGGCGCCGTCACCTACCGGAGAGACTTCGACGCAGCGTCGCTCGAGGTGCGCTCGGTGTTCTTCTCGACCAGCGTCGACAAGGACCTCTTCTTCAACCAAACCGAGGGGCGCAACACCCTGGCGGACGGCACGACGCGAACGGGGTTCGCCGGGAGCGCGCGCGCCACGGGCCGGTTCTTCGACGTGGCCGGTTCGGTCACCCTGGTCAACGCGCGCTTCTCCGACACCGGCCTCCCGATTCCGTACGCCCCGCCCGTCGTCGCGCGGTGGGACGGCGTGCTCTTCTCGGCTCTGCCCTTCCGTGTAGGTGGCACGAAGCCCGAAGCCTCCCTCGGTACGGGCATCTCGTACGTCGGGCGGAGGCCGCTCCCGTTCGACGAACGCTCGGACGTGCAGCTCCTCGTCGACGCGGCGGCGCAGGTCTCGTGGAAGGCCCTGACGCTCGGGATCACGTGCACGAACCTGCTCGGCCGCCAGTACCGGATCGGTGAGTACAACTACGTGTCCGACTTCAGGAGCGCACCTTACCCTACCCTCGTCCCCGCGCGGCACTTCTCGGCGGGCGAGCCGCGCGCGGTCTACGCGTCGCTCACGATCACCTTCGGACGAGAGTCCAAGGAGGACGGCTCGTGATCGGCCGACGGATGCTCCTCGCCGGCATGCTCGGGCTCGTGTCCGCGTGCGCGGGCGGCACCGGGGCACGAAAGTTCGACGTCGACGCCTTCGCGAGCGGTCATCCGGACGTCGCGAAGGGGCGCCCCTTCGTGAACGACAAGGGCTACGTCGTCCGGCTCGACCGCGCCACGGTGACCGTCGGGCCCGTCTACCTCAACGTGGTCGCGCCGCGAGGCTCGAGCACCGCCGCACGGGGTCTCCGTTTCCCGTTCGAGGGGGTCGCGCACGCCCACGGAGAGGACCACCTCGGCTCCGGGAGGATCGTGGGCGAGGTGCTCGGACAGGTCACGTTCGACGCCCTCTCCGACGCGCATGTACCCTTCCCGAGGCGCGCCACGGTCACGAACGAGCCCGTGCGCACCGTGGACATCTGGCTCTATCCCCCCCCGGGCGACGATCCCGAGACCAAGAAAGCGCGAGCATCGCTCGACGTCGAAGGCACGGCCGAGCGTGGCGGAGCGAGCCTCCGCTTCCGAGGCAGCCTCGCCATCGACGACGCGTTCCTGCCCGACGCCGAGCCCGGCACACGCGGCGCGAGGACGCTCTCCGAGATCCGCAGGATTCGTGGCATCGCGGCGTCGTTCACGCCCGAAGAGGGCGGCGCGCTCGAGGTGCTCTTCGACGTCCGCGAGGCCCTCCGAGGGTGCGACTTCGGCGCGCTCGACGCGAACCCCAAGGACGCCGACGGCGCGGCGCGCCTCGTCCAGTCCAAGGCGACCGGCAATGACCAGGTCGTCACCAGCCTCTTTCAAGGACTCAAGTCGGCCACGGGCACGTGGACCGTGCGCTTCGTCTCGCCATGAGCGGAGCGCTCTCGCCGACCCACTCGACACCTCCAGGAGAACCGTTCATGAAGCTCTGGCGCCTCGCGCTCCCCGTTCTTTCGGCATCCATCGCGACCATGGCCTGCTCGTCCGACCCCGTGGGGACCGGAACGGGCGGCACGTCCACGTACCCGCCGAGCGACCCCGGAAAGGGAGGAATCCTCGTGACGGTGTCGGGCGAGGACCTCGCCCTCAAGGGGTACGATTTCACGCCCGCGTCTCTCTCGGAGGGAGATCCCCCCGCGTTCGTCGACGGATGGGAGCTCCGCTTCGAGCACGTCATCGTCACGCTCGACAACGTGCGCCTCTCGGCCGACCCCGACAAAGACCCAGGCTCGCCCGACGTCGTCGGTGAGACCGTCGCCGAAGCCAAAGGGCCCTTCGCCGTCGACGTGACCGTCGGAGGCCCCATCACCGGCAAGAGCGGAGAGCCCGACGAGAAGACGGTCGCCATCGCCGCCTTCAAGGACACTCGCTCGGGGGCGTTCGATCCGCAGAGCCGCTATGCGTTCGGGTACGACATCGTCGCCGCGAACGACAAGGCGACGCTCGTGAACCTCGACGAGACCGGGAAGGCGCTCTACCGCGACGCGGTCGCCAAGGGCTACGCGACGGTGGTGGTGGGCACCGCCACGTACAAGGGCCCCGCGCCCGAGGCGGGCACGGTGTTCGCCAAGCTCCCGAAAAAGGTGAAGTTCACCCTCGGGCTCAAGAACCCGGCCTCGTACCTCAACTGCCAAAACACCGACCTCACGGCCAAGGGCGACGAGTTCCCTCGAGGCGTGCAGGTGAGCCCCGACAAGACGACCACGGCCCAGATCACGATCCACACGGATCACCTCTTCTGGAACAAGCTCAACGTCGAGGGCACCCCGCTCCACTTCGATCCCATCGCGGCGCGCGCGTCCACCTACGGAACCCCCGACAGCGAGGGCACCGTGACCATCGACGACCTCGAGCCCGTCGACGTCACCGCGTTCACGACGAAGGCCGGCGAGCCCCTGCCGGGGCGCAGCGTGGTCGCCGACTACAAGGCGCCTCAAGGTCAGCTCCGGTTCGACACGAACGGCGTCACGTTCACCAAAGCGAACAGCTTCGCGGCGTTTCTCGGGTACACGGCCACGTCGGGCGGGCACTTCAACTCGGACGGCGAGTGCGAGGTGAAGCTCGGGTACAAGCCCTGAGGCAGCATGGGTCGCGCCCCCGACGCCACCGACCCGAAGCCGTTCGCCGACCGCGCGGCGCGCCTCCTCCGTGAGCGAGGGCTCCGCGTGACGCGCGCGCGCCGCGCCATCCTCGCAACGCTCATGCGCGAGCAGAAGGCCATGAGCCACGCCGAGATGCTCGCGGCCGTGGGGGGCCTCGCGCTCGACCGAGCCACCGTGTACCGGGTGCTCGTCGGCCTCGCCGACCATGGCGTCCTCGCACGGCACGATCTCGGGGACCACCTCTGGCGGTTCGCTATGTCGGACACCACCGGAGGCCACGATCACCCGCACTTCGTCTGCGACGCCTGCCAGGACGTCACCTGCCTCGAGGGCGTCGTCGTCGCGACGAGGGACGGGCACGCCATCCCGATCGCCATCGCCCAGGGGTCCTGCACCGTTCGGCTCTCGGGCATCTGCGACAGCTGCAGACACCACGGCCCTCCGTCGGGCACCCGGCTCACGACGCGGCAGGGCCCCAAAGCGCCTCGACCCACCCCCATCGACAAGGATCCCACATGAAACACATGGTTACGGCTCTCTCGATCACCGCGGCGCTCTCCCTCGCCATCGCCTGCAGCGATGACCACGACCACGAGGGGGAGGACCACGACCACGGCGCGATGCCCGCGTCGTGCGAGGCCTTCCACGAGGCCTGTGTGAAGGCCGAGTCCCTCGGAGGGAAGGCTGCGGAGTGCCACGACCTCACGCACAAAGAAGGGGTCACCGAGTCGGAGTGCGCGGCCAAGAAGAGCGAGTGCACGGCCGCGTGCGCGTTGACCGCGCCGCCCGACGCGGGAGGCCCCGACGCGACAAGCCGCGACGTCGCGACCGGAGGCTGACGTTCATCCGCCGAAGGTCGCGCGGAGCTCACCCCGGCGAAACACCCACATTTCCCCGGGTTTTCCTACCGTCCAGGTCTCGTCTCGGGTGAGCGGAACCGTGGCCACCACGGCCACGCGATCGCGCGGCGTCGTCACCTCGGCGAAATCGACGCGCACCTCGTCGTCGGCGAGCGTCGCCTTCTGAAACGGTGCCTTGCGCACGATGTGGGCAAGCTTGGTCGCGCAGCGCGCGTAGAGATGCGTCCCGTCCCCGAGCAAGAAGTTCAGCGTGCCCTCCTCACCGAAGCGAGCGCCGAGCTCGAACACGGCCTCCCAGAGCTCCGACGCCTTCTTCGGGTAGGACGGGAACCGCCGCTCGAGCTCCGAGAGCATCGCGCAGAAGACATGCTCGCTGTCGGTGTCACCGATCGGCCGGAAACGGCCGATCGGCAAGCGCGACTTTCCGCGGACCGTGCCGTTGTGCGCGAACACGAACGTGCGCCCCCACAGCTCTCGCACGAACGGGTGCGTGTTCTCGAGGGCCGCGCGTCCGCGCGTCTTCTTGCGGACGTGAGCGATGGCGAGCAGCGTCTTCGTCGGGTGGTTCCGCACGAACTCGGCGAGAGGAGACCGCGCGGCGGCCGAAGGCTCGAGGAACGTCCGCGCCGCCTTGCCGTCGTAGAGGGCGAGCCCCCAGCCATCGGAGTGGGGCCCGGCCTTGCCCCCTCGGAGCACGAGGCCCGAGAACGAAAAGACGATGTCGGTCGGTACGTTGCACTCCATGCCGAGGAGCTCGCACATGGCGTCGAAGCATGCACGACGTGGGACCCCCACGTAAAGCGCCCACGCACGCGCCTGTCGACCACGGGCCGTCGCCTCGGCTATGAGGACGATGCCATGAGCGATGACCACGATCTCCAGAGCCAGCTCGAGTCCCTCGTCCGCACCGCTACCGTGGAGGCGTTCGGCCCCGAGCTCGCCGACGTCGATCCGCTCGTCCGAAGGTCCGATCGGGCCGATTTTCAGGCCGATCTCGCGCTCGGGCTCGCCAAGCGCACGAAGAAGCCACCGCGGGCCGTGGCCGAGGCCATCGTCGCCAAGATCGACACGACGTCGAGCCCCCTCCTCGAGAGCATCGAGATCGCGGGCCCCGGCTTCTTGAACCTCACGCTCCGCGCGACCTTCCTCGGGGAGACGTGCGCTCGCGTGCTCGCCGACGCGCGGCTCGGCGTGCCCGAGGCCAGCCTCAAGGACACCGTCGTCATCGACTACTCGGCACCCAACGTGGCCAAGGAGATGCACGTCGGCCACCTGCGCACCACGCTCATCGGTGACGCTTTGGCGCGGCTCCTCGAGCACCGTGGCCATAGGGTCGTGCGCCAAAACCACCTCGGCGACTGGGGCACCCCCTTCGGCATGTTGATCGAGCACCTCCACGACCTCGGCAGCGAGCAGGCCGAGAGCGACCTCGCGGTGGGAGAGCTCAGCGCGTTCTACAAGGCCGCGCGCGCCAAGTTCGACGCCGACCCGGCGTTCGCGGAGCGCTCCCGAAAGCGCGTGGTGATGCTCCAAGCCGGCGACGAAACGACCCTCGCCTCGTGGCAGGTGCTCGTCACGCTCTCGAAGCGCTACTTCGAGTCCGTGTACGAAAAGCTCGACGTGACGATGCGCACGGGCGACGCCTGCGGGGAGAGCTTCTACAACGGCAAGCTCGCGCCGCTCTGCGACGAGCTCGCGAAGGGCGGGAAGGCCACGATCTCGGAGGGAGCGCTCTGCCTCTTCCCGGCGGGATACACCAACAAGGAGGGCGAGCCCCTGCCGCTCATCGTCCGCAAGACGGATGGGGGGTTCGGGTATGCGACGACGGACCTCGCCGCCATTCGCTACCGGCTCGACGATCTCGGAGGGACGCGCCTGCTCTACGTCGTCGGAGCTCCCCAAGCGCAGCACCTCGGCATGGTCTTCCAAGCCGCGAAGGAGCTCGGGTGGCTCGCGTCGCCGAAGCGCGCCGAGCACGTCGCGTTCGGCTCCGTGCTGGGCACCGACAAACGCATGTACAAAACACGCTCCGGCGAGACGGTCCGCCTCGTCGACCTCATCGACGCGGCGATCGAGCGGGCCCTCGCCGTCCTCGCGGAGAAGGCCCCCGAGCTCGACGCCGAGACCCGCGACGACATCGCGAAGATGGTGGGCATCGGGTCGATCAAGTACGCCGACCTCTCCTCGGACCGCGTGAAAGACTACGTCTTCGATCTCGACCGTATGGTCTCGTTCGACGGCAACACCGCGGGGTACCTCCAGTACGCGTACGCCCGCGTGCGTTCGGTCTTCCGCAAGGCCGGGGTCGACGGCGGAAAGGGCGCGATCCTGGTCGCCGAGAAAGAGGAGCGCGCGCTCGCCCTCGCCCTCCTCGCCTTCCCGTCGGCCATCCGCGCGGTCGAGACGACGCTCGAGCCCCACAAGCTCACAGGCTACCTCTACGGCCTCGCCATGACCTTCACGTCGTTCTACGAGAAGTGCCCCATCCTGAAGTCCGAGGGCGCGACCCGCGAGTCACGCCTGTCTCTCGCGGATCTCACCGCGCGAACGCTCGCCGAGGGGCTTCGCCTTCTGGGCATCCGTGTGCCCGAGAAGATGTAGTACCGACGACCCGTCCCGCCACCCGGACGAGCACGGCTCACGAGCCACTTTTCATAATACTATCAAGCACTTGGTGGGGCCCCTCGTGCTAGGCCCCGATCCGGATCCCGACGCGGTTCGCCTCGCCGATGGCGTGGCGCAGCTTCGCTTCCTGCTCGTCGATCGCGCGCCCGGTCTCGCCACGCCGACGTCGGCTCTTCAGGAACGCGAGCTCCACGAGCGAGAGCTGCTTCTTGCGGCGAACGCGCCACGCCGAGAAGCCCAGCGAGAAGAAGATGCGGAGGTTCTTCGCTCCGAGCGTCACGTACGAGCTCACGAGCTTGAGCTCCGACGGATGGATCAACGTCCCCACCTCGCCGAGCAGCTCTCGGATGACGATCGAGCGGTCGCGGGTGACGAGCACCCACAGCAGCGCGAAGAACAGGAGGTCGATGAGCCACGACGCGAGCAGCATGAGCACGAGGCCCCCGTCTCCGAAGAACGTGGGGAGCCCGTTGTGCATCGCGTGCATCGCCATGGCGCACCCGAAGCCGAAGAGCGGAGCGAGCAGCTTGACGGCCATGCTCTTCGACTCGGCCGCGATCCCGAACCCGAGCCCCGTGCAGGCGGTGAACGTGCAGTGCGAAAAACCGAGGAGCACGGTTCGAAGGAAGAGCAGCACCACGAAGCCCCCGAGGCCCTCTCGCGCGTATTGCTGCGCGACGTAGAGGATGTCCTCCGTGAACGTGAAGCCGAGACCGACGACGCCTCCGTAGATGGCACCGTCGAGCGGGCCATCGAGCCTCTTCAGTCCGATGAGACCCAAGAACGCGATGAGCGCCACGCCGATCGCCTTGAACCCCTCTTCGAAGACGGGAGCGAGCACCGTGGAGCCGAACGCATCGAGCCGGGGATCACTGCTGCTCGCCCCCAAGACCTTCTGCACGGCGGTCTGCACGTACGCCGACGACGCGCCCCCGCCCGACGTCGCGAACACCGCGCCCCACACGAAGGCGACCGCGATGAGCCACCACGGCTCGGGCTCGAACCTGTCGACCCAACGGATCAGCAGCACGTACGTGAGGACGAACGGCGTGACGAAGAGCACTCCGAGCACGATCCCGGCGACCATCGGCTCGAGGGTACCACGAGGCCGAGCCCTTCCCTCACTCGGATGGCGCGGGCGGCCCAGGCTCCGACGCCGCGGGCGCGAAAGCGGCCCCGATCCCCTCACGGCCATCGGTCGACCGGGGCTCGGTCACGTAGAGGTACCCTCGCTCGCCGAGGTCGAGCAGGGAGGGCGCGCGCTCCTTTCCCTTCGCGGCGTACACGGGGAGGGGCTGGCGCGAGAGCTTGCCCGCGTGCCCGTACCGCGCCGCGAAGCCCACGACCTTCGCGCCGGCGGAGGACGTACCCGTGTAGAGCACACGCACGTGCACGCGCCCGGCCGGGGTCTCGCGCACCGAGACGTCCGGATCCCCCACGCCGGCCTCGTCGAACGGAGGCTTCTCGTTGGGAGCGAGGCTCTTCGGGTCGACGGTCGGGCTCGGAGAGAGCGCCGGATCGAGCTCAGGGGTGCTCGGATCGGCGTCGACACGCCGAAACGTGAGCGTCCCGGGGTCTGCGACCGCCTCACCGACGAATCCACCCGCGGCATAGAAGAGGTGCACCCTGTCGCCCTCGACGTAGGCCGTCGGGGCGCGCGGCGGCTCGACCTCCCATGGAGCGCGGCCCGTCTCGTCGAGCACGGGGCTGTCGGAGGGAACGAACGGGCCATCGAGCGAAGGGCCTCGCGCGAGCCCGATCCGCCCATTTTTCCCCGAGTAGAAGAGCACGACCTCCCCACGGAGGCGCATCACGAACGGTGACCGCACCTCGCCTTCTTCCCACGGTCGTGACGGTACGAGAGCGACCTCCGTGCCTCGCCCGGGACCGCCACCGCTCCCACGGAACGAACGGCCATCGAGCGCGCGGGTCCGAACGAGGATGGGCCCGACGGGGGTACCGTCGCGCCCCGAGCCCGTCGCTTCGGCGAAGAGCACGACCTCGGGCCCCGCGCTCGAGACCGCGAGCGCCGTAGGCTCCCGGTACCCACCCTCGCCGTCGAGCACGAACGGCGCAATCCCGACCACCTCGCCCGCGCGGAGCCGCCGAAAAGGCCCCACGCCAGCCGAAGGAAGGCCCACGTCGCCGAGCCCGTCGGACCCGATCGTCGCGCACGCCGAGAGCGCGAAGGCGAATAGGCAGCAGAATGCACGGATCCGCGCGACGGGACTCACCGGCTCGCTCCCTTTCCTTGGACCGCGGGTCGGGAGAACGCCGACACGACGGGCCCGTCGAACGCCGCCGTCAGGGTGGCTCCGAGGTTCCAGATCTGCCCCCCGGCGCGGAAGTCTCCGACGAGATCGGCGGGGCTCGCCTTCAGGGTGACCTCTTCGGGCATGACGCTCACCTGCGCGTGCGCGTCGAGCGAGAGGGTTCCACGAAACACCTCACCCGGGTTCTTCCACGCGAGGCCGAGCCCGAACGACATGGTGTGACGATCACGGTCGATGTACGAGACGGTGCCGGTCTGCGCCAAGATCGGCGTCTTCTGGTGCTCGTACCCGGCGCGGAGGGCCACGCGGCCTTTCGACCCGTCGACCGGGACGAGCTCGAGACCGAGGTGCGGGACGAGGCGATTTCGCATGCGGAGAGGGACGATGGCGGTCGGCGCGGGCGTCTCCGGGGGCGTGATGCTCGAGGGCCATCCGCCCTTGGGCGGCGGGATGTCGAGCGCGACACCGAGCGAGGCGACCGGCGCGACGTACGCGCTCCACTCGACCCACGTGAAGTCGGCGTTGACGCGGAGCGCGTCAGTGACGAGCCACGAGCCCCCGAGGACCACTTGCCGGGGGAGGTAGTTGTTCACGCTGGAGGTGGTGAGGTCGTACGTCGCCGTGGTGAGGCCCGAGATGTCGCCTTCGAGGTGCGCCGACAGATCGAGCCCGAGCTGGAACTCGTGGCGGTACACGGCCGCGAGCGCGACACGTTCGGAGAGCGCGACACGTGCCCCCACGTGAGGGTAACGGATGGCCGTGAGATCGGCGTCGACCTCGTGCCGAAGCTGGCTCTGCACCGGCGCGAAGATGTTCGCCGAGCCGCGGATGTCGAGGCGCCCGACGGTCGACGACATGAACGAGAGCCCTGCCCCGAGCTCGAGCCAGTCGGTCGGCGCGAACGCGAGCGCCGCAGTGAGCGTGAGCCTCTGGTTCCGGTTGTCGTAGAGCTCCCAGCGCGGTTGCTCTTGGCGGAACGCTCGGACACGCGAGATGCGATCGTCGGGGAGATGGGCCCCGAGGCCGAAGGCGAAGCGCTTGCCGAAGAGCTCTCCGGGCGCGACCACGCCGAAGACGAGCCCCTTTACCGGGTCGACCTCGTTGTCGGTGCCGTTCGTTTGGAGGTGGTGCGACGCCCTGAAATACCCGAGCGAAAGCTCGAGGCCACGCGCGCGCGCGAGGCCCGCGGGGTTGTAGTACACGGCCGAGACGTCGCTCACGTCGGCCGAGACCGCGTTCCCGAGCGCCGGCCCCCGCGAGCCGAACCCGAAAATATCGTGAGGGTTCGCCTCCGCCCGCGCTCCGACGAGCGCGACCCCGAGGACCGCGAGCGTGCCCGCGATGCGACGGAGCGCCTTCAAAACCGCACCCCCGCGAGGAACCCGTAGACGAGCACTCGCCCCGAGATCGACGTCCGCTCGGGCGGGCCCCCGGCAACCTCGCTCGTGATCTCCCGAGGGAGCACCGCGTGGAGCTGGGTGTAGAGATCGAGATCCAACGGAGGCAAGGGCGCCTTCATCGAGAGCCCGAGGCCGAGCGTTCCTGCGAGCCGAGAGCCGTCGTAGTAGCGAGTCGGGACGCTACGGAGCTCCTTCTGCGCGAGGTCGAACGCGTCCGACGACGGGAGCGTCGCGGGGAGCGGGCTCGTCTCGAAGAACGCGCCAACCCGCGCGTGGCCTTCGAGCGAGGGGGTCACGTGGATTCTCTCGTCGAGCCCGACGCGGACGACCACGGTGTCCCGGTAGGGGACAGTGGGAGGGACGAGCGCGCCGCAGCCCTCCTCCCCCTCGGGGCACGGGACCGTCGGCTCGATGGGGCCGCGGTACGCGCTCCATCCCTTGTAGGTTACACCCAACGCCACGGTTCGCTCTCGGCTCTCGTGGGCGAGCTCGACGGCGAGCTGCGCAGGATCGTACTGGGCGAGCCCGCTGATGTTGAACACGGGGATGTTCAAGGACGAGAGCTTGGTCGCGTCGATGAGGACGGAGAAGCGTGCGTCGAGCGTGCCGCGGAACGTCGCGCCAAGACGCGCGCCGCGCCAAAAAGGGAGATCGTACGTGGCGCCGAACGTGGGGGCATACGACGCGACGAGCTGGTCCTCCACCCGCGTGCCCACGCGGCCCGAGGCGTCCGTCGCCACGATGACGTCGCCGACGATCTCGGCGAGCGCCGCGAACCCGGCCCCGACGCGGAGCCCGTAGCCTATGTCGACGCCGAAGCCCGCGCGCACCGTGAGCGACTGCGCACGCTCCCCGAGGAGCGGGAACTGAGGCTTGTCCGGGTAGAGGAGGCGCCCGCGGATGATGATGCTCGACGGGGTGTAGAACGCGAGCGCCGCGCCCACACGATCCTTCAAGATGCCGCCGAACGGGAGCGGCAGATCGGCCCCGATGAAGATGCCCCGCGCCGCCTCGGCGTCGTGCGAGATCGACGGGCCGCCCTCGGGCGTGCGCGTGAGCCCGAAGGTCGCGCCCCCGTAGCCGAGCGTGAGCTTGCGTGACGTCATCCGCGACAAGAGCGCAGGGTTGCCCCAGGCCGCCTCGAACCCCTGGGCCGACGCCGCGCCCGTGCCGCCCATGGCCGACGAACGCGGACCGTACCCGAAGAGGTCCTCCGGCGACGCGCTCGCCTCACGTGACGCGAAGAGCGCGACGAGCCCCACGACCAAGCCCGCGGCCCGCGCCCCTCTCGCCCCCTCCGACGTGCCCCTACGATCGACGCTCACCGTGCTCTCCCACGGTTTTCAGAATCGCTCGTCGAACACAAGGGCGACCTTCTCCCACATCACGAAAGTGCCTTTATTTCGAGCACTTGCAGGGTCACGTCAGCCGCGGCCGGCGAGCTGCCCGCACGCGGCGTCCACGTCTCCGCCGCCGCTGTACCGCTTGTGGGTGTGCACGCCCTCGGCTCGAAGCGCCTCGCGGAAGGCCTCCTCTCGCGCGTCGGACGAGCGGACGAACGGGTCGTCCTCGTCGGCGATGGCGTTGTACGGGATGATCGAGAGGCGCGGCCTCTTGCCGGTGCGCTTCGAGAACCCGTGCACCACGGCGGCGAGGGCCCGCGCGTCCTCGGGGTCGTCGTTGTGGCCGGCGAGCAGCGTGACGGCGAAGAGCGGCGCGAGCCCGGTTTCGGCGACGTGGAAGGCCGCCGCATCGAGCGCGACCTCGAGCGGGTGAGCGTCGTCGATGGGCATGAGGCTCTTGCGGCGTCCGGGGCGCGCGCTCGCGATCGAGAGCCCCAGGCGCACCTTCGGAGCCTCGACGGCGAGCCTTCGGATGCCTGCGGGCAATCCCGAGGTGCACACGGTGATGGCCCGCGCGTCGATCGCGAGCCCGCTCGGCTCGGTCATGACCCGAATGGCGTCGAGCACCCGATCGGCGTTCGCGAGCGGCTCTCCCATGCCCTGGAACACCACGCCGTGCACCCGCGGACGCGCGGGCCCCCCCGGGTCGAGGTGCGCGCGCACGATGCGCACCTGCTCGACGATCTCCCACGTCTCGAGGTTCCTTCGCAGACCGAGGCGCCCGGTCGCGCAGAAGGCGCACTTCAACGCACATCCGACCTGCGAGCTCACGCACACCGAGAAGCGCCCGGGCTCCTCGAGCGGGATGCGCACGGCCTCGATGCGCTCGCCGTCGTGGGTCGCGAGCAGGTATTTCACGAAGGGATCGACGAGGCTCTTGCGCTCGGCGAGCACCTCGAGCGACGGCACCGAGCCTCGCGCGCGCACCGCCTCGAGCGCCGTTCGCCGCACCTGCTCGACCGGACCGCGGAGCGCCTCTCCCCCGAAGCGGACGATCGTCGACACGATCTTTCGCGCCTCGCCGAGCGAGACCTCGGGAAACGCGAGCGTCATGGCCTCGGGTGTGAGCCCCTGGAGCGCTGTCACGCCCCCCTCGTAGCAGACGCGTCGCGCCGCCGCACCCCGAGATGAGCGCGGGAGGCGCGGGAGGCGCGCGCGACGAGGGCCACGGCTGCGCGGCTCTGCTACCGTGAGAGGGTGCGCCTCCCCTTCGCCTCACGCCTCCTCGCCGCCGCTGTCTCCTTGCCACTCACCGCGTTGGCCTGCGGCCTCGCCCTCGACGAGGAGCCTGGGCCGCCCACCGCCGACGCCGCGGCCGACACGTCCCCGGGTGACGAGCGCGCACCCGACGACGCGCGCACCCCCGACGCCACGCCCCGCGACGGTGCCTCCCCGGACGCGATCGCCGTCGACGGCGAGGCCGGCCCGGTCGTGCCCAGTTGGGACTTCGACTGGACCACGATCGTCGGCACGGGCCAGAGCCTCTCGATCGGCTCGCAGGGCGCTCCGCCCCTGTCGACCGCGCCGTCGTTCGACAACATGAAGCTCGACGACGACGGCCCCGAGCCGAAATTCCAGGCGGCCGCGGGCCTCAAGCTCGTCCCCCTCGCCGAGCCCATCCGACCTACGACCTGGGGCGCGCCCCTCTACACGGCAGGAGTGTATCCTGCAAACATCCGCGGAGAGACGCCCCACACGGCGATGGCCTCGCAGATCACCGCGCTCGCCCGCGCCGCCGGCATGGTCGGCCTGCCCCAGATCCACTCCGTGGTCGGCTCCGGCGGGAAGCCCATGAGCTTCATCGCGAAGGGGGGCACGGGCAACTCGTTCGAGCGCACCACGTTCGAGGTCACGGCGCAGAAGGCCCTCGCTCAGACCGCCGGAAAGCGCCTCGGTGTCGGCGCGGTGATCCTCACGCACGGCGAGGCCGACGCGATCCTCGGGACGTACGAGGCCGGGCTCGTCACGCTCCAGCGCGACTACGACACGGATCTCCGCGCGCTCACCGGGCAGACCTCGACGATCCCGATGTACGTCTCGCAGCAGCACTCGATCCCGCGCCGCGGCGACGCCATGCTGCGCTCCACGTCCACGCTCGCGGCGTGGACCGCGAGCCGCACGGCGCCCGGGAAAATCGTGTGCCTCGGGCCCAAGTACCAGTACCCCTACGTGAGCGACAAGGTCCACATGGACGCCTTCGGGTACCGGAGGCTCGGCATCAAACACGGCGAGGCGTTCTTCCAGAACCAGGTCGAGAAGCGGCCCTTCCGCCCGCTCGAGCCCACCGCGGTCGCGCGCGTCGGGCGGGTCGTCACGGTCACGTTCCACGTCCCCTACCCGCCGCTCGCGTGGGACGCCGTGCTCCCCACGCCGCACCCCGAGGCCGGGCACCCGTGGGCGCTCGGCAAGGGCTTCGAGGTCGAGGACTCGAACGGCAAGGCCGTCATCGAGAGCGTGGCGATCGCCGGAGACAAGGTCACCATCACGCTCGACACCGAGCCCACGGGGCAAGACCTCGTGGTCCGCTACGCGATGACGATGGACGACACGGGGCCCGCGGGCGCGCGCGCCGGCGAGGGAGATGGCCGCATGGGGCTCCTCCGCGACTCGGATCCCCTCGTCGGCATCGACGACGAGCCCGTCGTGATCGAGGCCGTGACGGGCGCGACGTCCGTCACGGGCGACTTCTCCAAACACGGGCGCTACGAGCTCGTCGTGGGAGGCGGCCTCCCCGCAGAGACGGCCATCGTCACGCGCACGGCCACCTCGGCGGAGCTGTCGGAGCCGTGGCCCGGGGCGACCGGCACGGCCACCGTGCGCGTCCGCTCGAACCAACACAACTACGCCGTCGCGTTCGAGCTCCCCGTCCCGTAAACGGCCGTAACTACGGCACAATTCAGGGGCGAACGCCGCCCGCGAACGGGAGGATCGTCTTGAGGTCCTCGTCCGTGAAGCGGAGCTGGAGGCCCAAGAAGAAGTCGCGGCGTTGCTCGAGGAACACGTGGTCCACGCCGCCGAGCAACCAGAAGTGGTCGAGGAACTGCCAGGCCGCGTAGACGCGGTAGCGAGGCACGGCCTCTTCGCCGAAGCCGAACACGTCTTGCACGAGCTCGAGCCGGTTGCGGAAGAGCGTCGTGTCGACGCCGATACCACCCGACGACTCCTTGATGCCGAAGCGCCCCGTGAACGGCCCGAGCCGCTTCGCGAACTGGATCGAGAACCTCAGCGACGACTGCGTGGTCGTGGTCACCGTGCGTGACTGTGCGGGTTTGTTCGGGTCGGTCGACTCGACGTCTTCTTGTTTGTACGAGGTGACGCCCCGCGGATCGTTGATGAGCTCGACGAGGTAGTACTTGTCCTCGCGGGGCTGGAGGCGGAGCTCGACGTAGCTCTTCACCGTGCTCGAGAGGTAGTTGTAGTCCGATCGGAGACCGACCACGGTCTGCAGGCGGCGCAGGCTGTCCACGTAGTCGTTCACGCCCTCGGCGACGCCTTGCACCTCGTTCACGAGGGCCTCGTCCTTCGAGAGGCGGCCGAGCGTTCCCTCGCCGCGATCCATGCGGCCGGCGATGTTGTCGGCGTGGGAGAGCGTGCTCTCGAGGCTCTTCGACGCGCGGTTGATGCGCTCGATCGTCTGCCGGAGCTCGCCGCTCTCGCCGTTCTCGCCGCCGTTCTTGGCGAGCATCACCTTCACGTTCGCGGTGATGACCTTGACGTTCTCGAGCACCTCGTCGATCTGAGGGCCGCTGCGCGTCGTGATGCGATCGACGTTGTCGATCGTGTGCTTCAGCCCGGCGCGGTTCTCGCGGACCATGAGATCGAGCTGCTCGGTCGCGTCGGCCACGTTGCGCAGGATGTCGCGCATCTCTTGGCCCCCGCGGTCGGTTCCGACGCTCTCGGCGAGCTGGTGCGAGACCTTCTTGATGTCGTCCGCGATCGACGAGAGCTGCTCTTTCAGGTTGTCGAAGCTCTTCGGCTCGGGGAGCGTCGCGATCTCGTCGCCGTCCTTCTTCTTCGGTCCGCCGACGCCGGGCTGGAGCACGATCACGTTCTCTCCGAGCAGGCTCGCCGAGCGCACGCCGAGGGTGGCCGTGGCGTTGAGCTCGACGTCGCTCCCGACGTGCACGTCGACCCGCGCGCGGCCGCCCTCGAGGTAGATCTTCTGGATTTGCCCGACGGGGATGCCGGCGATCGTGACCCGCGAGTGCGGGGCGAGGCCGGACGCGTCGTTCAGGTAGGCGTGGACGGTGTAGCCCGTGCCGCGCCCCACCTCTTTTTTCACGGTGTTGTAGACGAGGAAGCCACCCGCCGCCGAAATGAGCAGAAACGCTCCGACTTTCGCGCCTTGGGTTACCGTCGCCATGCCGTTCGAGGGGCTACCCTAGCGGAATTCGAGCGCCTTTGCCTCGGGTTTGGCGAAGCCGACGCCAACGTCAGGGCGCGCCCGCGTCTCCGTCGTCGGGGGCCTCGTCGTACACCTCGTCTTGGGCCGGGGCCCCTGCGTCGACGGCCGACGGAGCGGCGGGCAGCGGGACGGCGTCGAGGGCGGCGTCGAGGGCGGCCCGCGCGCGCGCGAAGGCCTCCCGGTCCCGCGCGGGGAGGACGCGCACCCCGTCCATCTTGAGGGTCATCGGATCGATGAATTTTCCGTCTTTCTTAAGGGCAAAATGGAGATGCGGCCCGGTCACACGGCCGGTGGCGCCGACGAGCCCGACGAGCTGCCGCGTGTCGACGTGCTGCCCCGCGTGCAGGCCGGGCGCGAACTTGGAGAGGTGGCAGTAGGCCGTGACGAGGCCGCCCGCATGCTCGATCTGCACCATGTTCCCACACGGCCCGCCGTTGCCCGCGAGGAGCACGGTCCCCGAGGACGCCGCGTAGACCTTGGCGCCGGTGGGCGCGGCGAAGTCGATGCCGTTGTGGGGCATGACCACGTGAAGGACCGGGTGGAGACGCTGCGGGTTGAACCGCGACGAGATGCGCGCCCCGGGCACGGGTGACCGGTAGCCCCCGTGGTACGGCTGGTGCCCCTTCGCGTCGAAGAAGCCCGTCGGTCGATCGTGTTTTTTGCTCTTTTTGTCCTTGCCGCGCCGCTCGTCGGGGTCGTCGTCCTCGTCGAAATGGTAGACGCGCATCACCCCCTGGCCGGACGGCGGGCGGACCTCCGCGGCGTCCACGTGGGCGTACTTCGCGAGCTGCCCCTCCACACGAAGCTCGGTGAGCACTAGGCGAATGCGTGTCCCCGGGCGCAGATCCGAGAGCTCGAAGTGACCGTCGAGCGCGTCGTCGAGGCGCTTCATCGCGTCGTCGTCGAGGCCCGCCCGGGTGACGGCCTCGTGGAGCTCACCGGTCACCGCGAACCCTACCGCGACCTTGCGGCGCTCGACCGAGAGCTCGAGCTTCTTCACGGTGAGGCTGCCGTCCTCGTCTCGCGCCTGCCACACGTCCTCGGGCGAGGTAGCGAGCTCGAACGCCGTGAGGCGGCCCTTCTCTTTGTCGACCGCGAACACGAAGGTGTCCTTCGGGCGGAGCCTGTCGACCTTCTTTTTCCCCTCGAGCGCCTTCAGGAGGCGGTGCACCTCGCGCGAGGGCAGGCCCGCTTTGGTGAGGGCCGCCGTGAGGGTTCGTTTGCCGACCGTGCCCTCGGCGAAGGTGACCTTCGGATCGTCGCGGAGCTCGGTGACGCGCCACACGGCCGGCCCCTTCGGGGTCGCGGGCGGGTCCTTCGGGCTCGGCAGCGGGGTGAGCCCCACGGCCACCGCGGCCTCCGTCGACTCTCCCTCGGCCCGCTCCGCGCCCGCCTCCGGAGCACCCGCGTCGGCCGCCACGAGCGCCGCTCCATCCGGGGGTGTCGCCCGCCGTCCGGCCACGAAGAGTCCGGTCGCGACGAGCACCGAGGCGACGAGCGCGATCGCGCGAGGCAACGCCCCAGGGGCTCGCGAAGGCGGTCGGGGAGCCGAGGGGGCCACGTCCTCGGGCGCGCTCGGAGCGTCCTCCCCGGCTTTCGGGCTTCCGACCGGCTCGCCATCCGGAGCCGCGGTCTCCCCAGCCTGCTCGTCCCCCGCGGCCTCGCCGTCGCCCCGCTCGTCAGGGGGCTCGCCCTCGAATTCATTATGGATTTCGGTAGCTTGGGCAGTTCCTTCGCCAGGCTCGGGCCGAACATCCAGAGGCGCGACCGGCGCGATCGGGGGCAAAGGCCGCGCGGCCTCGTCGGCCGGTTGGGCGTCCGGGCCGTCCTCGGGGGCGGCCACGTTCTCCGAATCGTGCGTCAAGGCCCGCACGGCTTACCCGCGACCGGCCCGCGAGGCAATCCCCGTGTGGTCCAAGGCCCCCAGGAGGCCAGGCGACAAGTCTCGACGCGTCAGGTGAAACAAACTAAAAATGGGCGGGGTCCGCCTCCTCGGCGGGCCGCAAGGAGACGCCTTCATGTCGGTGAGCGAGCGCGTGAAACAACTCGTCGTCCTCGGCCGCGAGCACTACGGGAAACGCGAGTTCGAGCAAGCGGAGCGTGTGCTTCGTGAAGTGCTTCAGGAGCACGACAAGTACGCCGACGTGCACGACATGCTCGGGGTCATCTGCCACTCGCGGGGCAATTTCGTGGCGGCGGAGCACCACTTCGAGCGCGCCCTCGAGCTGAACCCTGCCTACACCGAGGCCGCCCTGAACCTCGCCGTCACCTACAACGACCGAGGAAAGTACGACAAAGCGAAGGAGATCTACGCCAAGATCAAGGCGGGCCCTGCGGGCTCGGGCTCCTCGCTCGACCCGTTCGCGCGCGGCAAGATCGCGAACATGCACGCGGCCGTGGGCGAGGCGTACGCCGACGCGGGCCTCCTCCGCGAGGGCATCGCCGAGTACCAATCCGCCGTGCGCCTCTGCCCCGAGTTCGCCGATCTCCAGGTTCGCCTCGCCGCTCTCCACCGCAACGTCGGAGACCTCCCCGCCGCGCGCGCCGCGTACGAAGCGGCGATCTCGGCGCGCGACACCTACGTTCCGGCGCGCCTCGGCCTCGGCATCACGCTCTTCACGATGGGCGACACCAACGGCGCCGAGCGCGAGTGGAAGAAGTCCCTCGAGCTCGAGCCCGACAGCTCCCAGGCGAAGCTCTACCTCCGCATGCTCGAGCGGGCGCGCACCCAGCCTCCTCCCAAAGCCGAATGAGCGACGCCCCCCCGACCGGTGAGGGCGGGGTCCCCGACACCGAGACGACGAAGGCCCCCGCGCGGGGCTTCCGAGGGCGGTTTCGCGCCTTCGTGCAGCACGACAAGGTCAAGGCCGCGTGGGCGCGCGTGCGCGGCGGTGAGCTCACGTTGGGCCGGGCCGCAGCCAGCGTCGCCGTAGGGGTCCTCGTGGGGACGACGCCGCTCTACGGCCTCCACTTCTTCCTCGTGATGGGGATCTGCCTGCCCCTCAAGCTCGACGCGGCCATCGCGTACGTGGCGTCGAACGTCTCGCTCCCGATCTTCGCACCCTTCATCAACATCACCGAGATCGAGGTGGGGGCCTACCTGCGCACGGGCTCGCTCATCCACCTCGACCGTGCCGACTTCGACGCCCGCGGCCCGCTCGACTACGCGCGCGAGCTCGCCCTCGGGACGCTCGTCGTCAGCCCCGTCTCTGCGGCGGTCGCCGCGGGGCTCACGTACGCGGTGGGATGGATCTCGAGGCGGCGCCGCGGCACGAGCGCGAACGTCGCGAAGGCCTGACCCTCGCGACGCGTCGCTAACCCATTGGAACTAGGGGAGGATCTGCTCCTCGAGCGGTCGCGTCAAAAGCCGACCACGAGGGACAACGTCCCACCGACGAGGAACTGCGGGTCGACCTGTGGGGTCACCGCGATGGCCTGCCCCGCGATGCTGACGACCTGCGGATCGCCGTCGTACTTGGCGAACATGACGGCCGGATCGAACGAGGCGTCGAGCGCGACGTTCGCGCCGAACACGTGCCGGAAGCCGACGCGCCCCCGGAGGTGGAAGGTGTTGAACGCCGCGGCGTTCGATCGATCGAGGCCGCTGTACCGCTCGAAGCCCGGGCCGAGCGCCAGGAGGATCTGGTTCGAGGCGTAGGGATCGAGCTTCAAGCGAATCTCGGGCGCGGCCCACACCTGAACGCCGCCGACGGCCGTGCGCGGGCGAGTGCCCACGCCCGCGAAGCCGAGCTCTCCGATGACACTGAAGAACGAGTTGAACGAGTACCGAGGCGTGACGCCCACCGCGTAGGAGAGCTCGTCGGCGAAGCCCTTCGTCGCGAAGCCGCGGAACGACAGGTAGAACCCGAACGCCCCACCGGACCCCGAACGGATGCTCGAGCTCTCGGCTTCGTCGCGGCGCTTCACGCGCGCAGAGAAGTCGTCGTAGCTGGTCGCCGCCTTGTCGTCGCTCGACTCGCCGGACCCGCCCTTCGTCGAGCCCTTGGCCTCGGCCTTCTCGCCGTTGATGGAAAGCGAGGCGCTGGCCTCCGCTCCGCCCCCGCCCTTCGTGTCCTCGGGCTTGCGGGCCGCCTCGAGCTGACCGTCGAGCACTTGAATGCGCTCTTCGATCTCCTTCGCGTCCTGGGCCTCGGGCCGGGCATAGAGGTACGCGCGGTAGTCCTCGATGGCGGCGGTGGCGTTGCCGAGCTTGTCGTGGCACGCCCCGCGATCGCGCCGGAGCGTGGGCTCGATGGTGATGCGGATGGCCTCGTCGAAGAGGGGGAGCGCAGCTTCGCACTCACCCGCCTTCGCCTTCGCGCGCGCGCGCTGGGCGGTCGACGCCGACGCGTCGCTCGAGCTCAGGTTGAGCGGCTGGTTCCGGCTCCGCGGCGGAGGGCCCCCCGCCTTTTGGGCGAACGCGGAGCCGGAGAGGAGGGCCGTGGCCATGAGGAAGCCTGCCTTCAAGAAGCGCGAGCACGTCGAGATCGACATGCGCCGAGCATACTGAGGTTTTTTTGGGCGGCCGAATTTCCGGACAGTCCGACATGACGACGAACGGCCCCGGGGGGCCCGGCAACGAACCTCGTGGGCCGATACCGCGCCCGCAAAAACTCTGGTAGCTGCTCGGTGCCCATGATCGTCATCGTCGACTACGAGGTCGGGAACATCGGTTCCATCCTCAACATGTTGAAATTCCTATCCATTCCGGCCAAGGCAAGCCGCGACAGGGCCGAGCTCCTCGCCGCGCCCAAGCTGCTCTTGCCCGGGGTGGGGGCCTTCGACGCAGGCATGGAGCAGCTCAAGAGGCACGACCTCGTCGGCGTCCTCGACACGTGCGTCCACGAGAAAAAGACGCCGGTGCTCGGGATCTGCCTCGGCATGCAGCTCCTCACCCGCGGCAGCGAAGAGGGAAACCTCCCCGGGCTCGGCTGGATCGACGCCGAGTGCAAACGCTTCACGAAGGACCGCGACCCGACGGGCAAGATGAAGGTGCCGCACATGGGCTGGAACGTGGCCACGCCGGTCGACACGACGTCGGGGCTCTTCGCCGGCATGACCGACGAGTGCCGCTTCTACTTCGTGCACTCGTACCACGCGGTGTGCGACGACGCGGGAGAGGTCGCCGCGACGACGCCCTTCTTCGGGCCGTTCGTCTCCTCGGTCCGCAAGGGTCACGTGTACGGCGCGCAGTTCCACCCCGAGAAGAGCCACAGGTTCGGCATGCGTCTCCTCAAGAACTTCGCCGCCGTTCCGTCCCGCGAGGAGGCCGCCTGATGCTCCGCGTCCGTGTCATCCCGTGCCTCCTCCTCCGGCGAAACGGCCTCGTGAAGACGGTGAAGTTCGAGAACGCCAAGTACGTCGGCGATCCGATCAACACCGTGCGCATCTACAACGAGAAGGAGGTCGACGAGCTCTTCTTCCTCGACATCACGGCCACGCCCGACAAAAAAGACCCTCCTTACGAGATGATCCGCGAGATCGCGACGGAGTGTTTCATGCCGTTCGCGTACGGCGGCGGCGTGAGGACCTTCGAGCAGGCCGCGCGCATCTTCGGCATCGGCGCCGAGAAGGTGTGCCTCAACACGCAGGCCGCAGAGAACCCGGAGCTCCTCTCCCGGATCGCCGACAAGTTCGGGAGCCAGGCCGTGGTCGCGTCGATCGACGCCAAGCGTGACTTCTTCGGGCGGTACCGCGTGGTCACGAACGGCGCGCGGAACGCGACCGGCAAGGACGTGGTCGAGCAGGCGAAGCTCATGGAGAAGATGGGCGCGGGCGAGATCCTGCTCACGTCGGTCGACCGTGACGGCACCTTCGAGGGTTACGACGTCGAGCTCGTGCGCAAGGTCACGCGGGCCGTCTCGATCCCGGTCGTCGCGTGCGGCGGCGCGGGCAAGCTCGAGCATCTCCCGGCCCCCGTGAAGGAGGGCGGCGCGTCGGCCGTGGCGTGCGGCAGCCTCTTCGTCTACCAGGGAAAACACCGCGCCGTGCTCACGAACTACCCCACGAGGGCCGAGCTCACGCGCCTCTTCCCCTGAGCGCGACGCGGCCGGGCGTGCGTGCGCGGGCGGGCGTTCCGTGGTTCGATGAACCCGTGAACGGACGCTCGCCCCTGACGAAGCTCGCTCCCCTGCCCCTCCTCTTCGCGGCACTCGCCGGCGCTTGCGGAGACGATCCCGTGGGCGAAGGTGACGCCGCGGCCCTCGACGCGAGCACGAACGAGTCGGGGGCTCCGAGCGACGCCACCCCGCCCGACGCGCGCCCGGTCGACGCGGAGGTCGACGTGGCCGAGGCCGGTCCCGTCCGCGCGCCCTTCGGCCTCGACGTTCGCCCCCCGAACCCCACGTGCACGGCCCCGGCGCGACCGAAGAAGAGCGGGCGCGAGGTGCGCTTCACGCAGGTGTTCCAGGGCGCGGGCCTCACGAGCCCCATGGTGCTCGCGCAGATCCCGGGCGACAGAACGCGGTTCTTCGCCGCCGAGCTCGGGGGCAACATCGTCTCGTTCGCCGCCCAGAACCCGACGTCCAAGACCGTGGTCGGGCGCGTGCCGGGCGAGGTCTACACCGAAGGCGAGTGTGGCCTCCTCGGCATGGCCTTCCACCCGCGCTTCGCTCAGAACGGCTACGTCTACCTCTCCTACGTCCGCGAGACGCCGGCGTTCGAGCTCGAGTCCCTCGTCGTGCGCATGCAGAGCCCCGACAACGGCGCGACGTTCGGCAACCCCGTCACCATCCTCGGCCCGTACCCCGAGATGGCCGCGAACCACAAAGGCGGAGACCTCCACTTCGGGAACGACGGCTTCCTCTACGCGAGCTTCGGCGACGGCGGCGGGCTCGCCGATCCGTTCGGCAACGGGCAGAGCCGCTTCGGGCACTTCTCCAAGATCCTCCGCATCGACGTCGACTCGGCCTTTCCGTACGCCATCCCCGATGGGAACCCCTTCAAAGCGGGCGGCGGAGAACCCGCAACGTTCGCTTATGGATTCCGAAATCCCTACCGATTTTCGATAGATCCGGTCACGGGCGACGTGTGGACGGGCGACGTGGGTGAGGCCGACTGGGAAGAGGTCGACAAGGTCGTCGCGGGAGGGAACTACGGGTGGAGCCTCCGCGAGGGCGCCCACTGCTTCCCCCCGGGCTCGTCGTGCAACCAGGGCGGGCTCGTCGACCCGTATTGGGAGTACGGGCGCGACACGGGGGTGTGCCTCATCGGCGGCCCGATCTACCGCGGCAGCAAGATGCCCGACCTCGTCGGCAGCTACCTCGGCGCCGACTGCGCGTACACGAACGTGTTCACGCTCTCGCCCGACCCGGTGACGGGCGCCCCCGTCTACACGCGCCACAACCCCGAGGGGCCCGGGTACAACTGGCTCGGCTTCTCCGAGGACCTCGATCACGAGGTCTACCTCATGTCGTACGACTCGCGGGTCTACGCGCTCGACCAGGGGCCCGGCACGCCCGGCGTCGCCTTCCCCGAGAAGCTCTCCCAGACCGGCTGCTTCGACACGCAAGATCCGAAGAGCCCCGTTGCCGCGATGATCCCCTACGCGCCGGTCGCGCCGTTCTTCTCGGACGACGCCGACAAGGAGCGATTCTTCGCGATCCCCGATGGCACGACCGTCGGCATCGGGCCCGACGGCGACTTCGACTTCCCGAACGGCACGGTGCTCGCGAAACATTTCCGCGTCGGGGGGAGGCTCGTCGAGACGCGCCTCTTCGTCCGCCACGACGACGGCGAGTGGGGTGGGTACACGTACGAGTGGAACGCCGCCCAGACCGACGCGACCCTCCTCCCCGCGGGCAAGACCGTGGCGCTCCCGCAAGGAAAATCCTGGTACTTCCCCGACCGCGGCGAGTGCCTCGCGTGCCACACGCAAGCCGCCGGGCGCTCCCTCGGCCTCGAGACCGCCCAGCTCGACGCCGACTTCGTCTACACACGGAACAATCGGCTCTCGAACCAGCTCGCCACTCTCGCACACATCGGCGTGCTCGCGTCGGCCCCGCCTTCGGCGCAGACCGTGCCGAGGCTCGTCGCGCCGTTCGGGCAGGCGCCGCTCGAGGCTCGCGCGCGCTCGTACCTGCACACGAACTGCGCGGGGTGCCATAGGCCGCAGGGGCCGGGCCGTGGGCCGATGGACCTCCGCTTCTCGCGCACGTTCGCTCAGACGAGCACGTGCAACACGGAGCCCGTGGCCGGGAACCTCGGCGTCGCGGGCGCGAAGCTGCTCACTCCCGGCGCTCCCGCGACGTCCCTTCTCTCCCTCCGCCTCCGGGCCCAGGGAGCGGGCCGCATGCCGAACGTGGCGGCGCGCACGACGGACACGGCGGGAGCGGGCCTCGTCGACGCGTTCATCCGAGCCCAAGGAGCCTGCCCATGAAGCCTCGCCACGACCGCGCCGCGCTCGTCGCGTTCCTCTCGGCCCTCGGCGTCGCGGCGACCTTCGGCGCGTGCGGCGATCCGGACCCGAGCCCCGAGGCCGACGCCAGCACCGACGTGGGCGCCCCCGACGCCCCCTCCGACACCCTCGCACCCGTCGACGCCACGCCCGATCGCGCGGCGCCGGACGCCTTCGCCGACGCGACGACCGACGCACCTACGCGAGCCCCGTTCGGCCTCGACGCGCGCCCGGCCAACACGACCTGCAAGGCGCCCGCGCGCCCCCCTAGGCCCTCGCGCGCCATCCGGTACACGCAGGTCTTCCAAGGGGCGGGCCTCGCCGAGCCCACGGTGCTCGCGCAAATCCCGGGCGATCGCACGCGTTTCTTCGCCGCGGAGCGCGGGGGCACCGTGGTGTCGTTCGCGGCGCAGAACCCGACCTCGAAGCGGCTCGTCGCGACGATGCCGGAGCCCGTGAACACCACGTACGAGGGCGGCCTCCTCGGCATGGCCTTCCACCCGCGCTTCGCCCAGAACGGATACGTGTACTTTCTCTACACACGCTTCGGCGGTGCGCGCCCCTCGAACATGCAGACGAAGATCGTCCGCATGCGCAGCCCCGACAACGGCCTCACCTTCGTCGACCCGGTGACGATCCTCGGCCCGTTCGACAAGGAGGACGTGAACCACTGCGGTGGGGACCTCCACTTCGGCCCCGACGGCTTCCTCTACGCGAGCATCGGCGACGGCGGCGATCAGGCGAACGCCCAGAATACACAGGGGTTTTTGGCCAAGATCCTGCGGCTCGACGTCGACACGGCGTTCCCGTACGCCATCCCGCAAGATAACCCCTTCCGCACGGGCGGCGGCGAGCCCACGACCTACGCGTACGGCTTCCGCAACCCGTACAGGTTCTCGATCGATCCCGTGACGGGCCAGGTGTGGGCGGGCGACGTGGGCCAGGCCGCGTGGGAAGAGGTCGACAAGGTCGTGCCCGGCGGCAACTACGGGTGGAACGAGCGCGAGGGAGCTCACTGCAACCCGCTCGTGACCCAGCCCTGCAAAGACACGGGCTTCGTCGAGCCCTACTGGGAGTACCCGCACGGCGTCGGCGCCGTGGTGATCGGCGGCCCGGTCTACCGAGGCACGAAGCTCACCGAGCACGTGGGGCGCCTCTTCGTCGCCGACTTCAACTACTCGTGGGTGAAGACCCTCGCCGACGATCCCGTGACCGGGAAGGCGACCGAGATCGACGTCACCTCGCCCGCGATCGCCGAGGCATGGATCGGGTTCGCCGAGGACAACGACCACGAGCTCTACCTCATCAACGTCCTCGGCGGCGTCTTCGCGCTCGACGAAGAACCCGCCCCACCGGGGCCCGCGCCTACGTTTCCCGACAAGCTCTCCAAGACGGGCTGCTTCGACGCGCAAGACCCGAAAAAACCGGCACCCGGGCTCGTCCCGTACGCCCCGGTGAGCCCCTTCTGGTCCGACGGCGCGGACAAGGACCGGCTCTTCGCGATCCCCGACGGCACCACCATCAGCGTCGCGGCGAACGGGCACCTCGACCTCCCCGTCGGCACGGTGCTCACGAAGACGTTCCGTATGGACGGAAAGCGCATCGAGACGCGCCTCTTCGTCCGCCACGACGACGGCGGATGGGGCGGCTACTCGTACGAGTGGAACGACGCCGAGACCGACGCGACCTTGCTCCCGGCCGGCAAGACCCGTGCGCTCCCCGGCGGGAAGACCTGGATCTATCCGAGCCGCGGAGAGTGCATGAGCTGCCACACACAAGCGGCCGGCTACTCGCTCGGCCTCGAGGTGGGCCAGCTCAACTCGGACTTCGTCTACGAAGCGACGAACCGCATCTCGAACCAGCTCGCGACGATGGACCGCATCGGGCTCTTCTCGCAGCCGCTCGCGCCGGTCGCCACCCTGCCCGCGTACCCGAGCCCCACCGGGCAAGCCTCCGTCGAGGCCCGCGCGCGCTCGTACCTCCACGCGAACTGCGCCCAGTGCCATAGGCCTGGAGGCCCGACGCGCGCCACGATCGACCTCCGCTTCGAGCGCACGTTCGCGCAGACCGGCCTCTGCAACGGGGCGCCCGTCGCCGGAGACGTGGGCCAGCCCGGCGCGAAGCTGCTCGTCCCCGGAAATCCCGCTCAATCGGTCCTCACGAAGCGCCTCGGCGGCGGCCCGGCCATTCGCATGCCGCCGCTCGCGAGCCGGGTCGTCGACACGAGCGGCACGCAGCTCGTCGAGTCGTGGGTGCGCGGCCTCACGAGCTGCCCGCCCTGAGCTAACGTCGCGCGACCGGCTCGGTAGGGCGCGCGACGACCTCATTGCGGGCCCACGCAACGGGTGCGCGCGCCGACGCTGGCGCGCGGTGAAAGGCCACGTGGCATCGATCCTGCTCGAGCGAAGGTATGCGCCCTCTGTTCCTCGCCGTGCTCGTCGGATGCGCCGTCTCGTTCGCCCCCTCGCGCGGATGGGCGACGCCGGGCACCCACCCGACCATGGTCTCGACCTGGGACACCACCGCATCGAGCATCACCGGGTCCTTCACCGGCGCGTCCTTCGGGAGCGGCGGTCGCATGTTCGTGGGCAGCTACGCCTCGAGCTTCAGCTCCACGTCGGGAAACATCGGCGCGCAGTTTGGTGTGCACTACATCAATTACGCGGAGAGCAGCGTGGCCCCGGTCGCGCATGGTGGCTCGGGCACCGCGGCGTTCGTGTTCAGCGCGCCGCTCCTCGGCCGGCACGCGTCGGGGCTGCCCAAGGTCGCGCTCGGGTTCTATGTCGGTGTCGCGCCCACCCTCCTCGTGAGCGGAGAGCGCAACTACGGGTGGGTGCCGCTCACGACGGGGATCGCGGCGCCGATCTCGCCCTGGCCGTTCCTGTCGGTCGTGCCCTCGCTCGAGGCGGGCATGGGCATCACGATCGACACGATCGTCCGCGCGCCCGACTTCACCACCACGGCGGGCACCGTCGTCGGTCCCGACGGGTCCATCCGCTTCTCGCAAGCCGACATCGACCGCCTCGTCGCCGACTCGCTCCGCTACGAGGTCCGCGGCGCGGCCACGTTCCGGGGGGGTCTCGGCGTCGCCGTGCACCTCGGCGAGCGCGTCGACATGGGAGCCGACCTCGCCCTCGGGAACGTCGGCACCTTGTCGGAAGGGTCCCTCGGAATCTTCGCCGGCGCCAAGCTCCAGCTCCACTGGGACAGCGTCGTCCCCGCGGCGCTCCCCGCCCGCACGCGCCTCGAGCGAGAGTCCTGCGAAGACGTCGAGGAGCGCTTCCGCACCTGCCCAGGGTTTTCACGCCCCGTCACGCCCGCGCCCGCATCCAACCCCACGCCCGCGCCCGCATCCAACCCCACGCCCGCGCCCGCAGCGACTCCCGCGCCCACGTCGATCACGACGCCCGCCCCCGACGCGACGCCGAGCGCCCCCGCCGCCCCATGAGCGCGGCGAGGGACGATGGACGAAGCGCCGACGTGCACGAGCGCGCGACTCTCAGCCGACGACGCGCGAAATCTCCGAGACGACCTTCTTCACGTCGTCCACAGCGAGCCCCTCGTAGAGCGGCAAGGTGAACGCACGCGCGAAGACGCGGTCCGCGACGGGAAAATCCCCCGGGCGGAAGCCGTAGCGCGTGCGGAAGTACGTCGTCATCGGCATGTGCCAGGTGCCGATGTTCGTCTCGATGCCGCGCTCGCGCAGCGTCGCGATGATCTCGGCGCGACGCGGGGCCGCGTCCTCCGGGAGCAAGGTCACGTAGCTCTGGTACGCGTGGGTCGCCTCGGGCTGCACGAACGGCGCCGTGACACGCGTCCCGGCGAGCTCCTTCGCGTAGACCCCCGCGAGCGACGTGCGCGCCGCGAGCACCCGCGGCATCTTGGCGAGCTGGGTGACGCCGAACGCCCCTTGGAACTCGGTCATGCGGCAGTTGAAACCGGGCATGACGAAGTCGGGCGTCTTGGCCGTCGGATCTTGGCCGTGGTTCCTGAGGGCGCGGAGGCGGTTCGCGAGGGCCTCGTCGTCCGTCGTGATGGCCCCGCCCTCGCCCGTCGTGACGGCCTTGCGCGGGTGGAACGAGAAGCAGCCCATGAGCCCGAGGCTGCCCGCTTGTTTCCCGTTCCACGTGGCGAGCAAGGCGCACGCCGCGTCCTCGATCACGGGCACGCCGTAGCGCTCTCCGACCGCCAAAAGACGGGTCATATCGGCCATTTGGCCGAAGGTATGCACGGGTAGGATGGCCTTGAGCCGGCGCTTGCCGTCGGCCGTCGTCGTCACGCGCGCGAGGGCGGCCTCGAGGGCGTCGGGGCACATGTTGAAGGTCTTCGCGTCGACGTCGACGAAGACCGGCGTCGCTCCGCAGAGCTCGATGACGTTGGCCGTCGAGAGCCACGAGTACGCCGTCACGGCCACGAGATCCCCGGGGCGCACGTCGATCGCGAGGAGCGCGAGCTGGAGCGCCGCCGTGCAGTTCGTGAGTGCGACCGCGTGCTTCGAGCCCGTCATCTGGGCGAGCTTCTCCTCGAACTTGGCCACGTTCGGGCCTTGCACGAGGAAGCCCGTACGGAGGACACGCTCGACCTCGGCGACGTCGTCGTCCTCGATGCTCGGGATCGAGAGGCGGATCACGATCCGAGCCTCGTGTAGTACTCGGCCGCGCGGCGGATGCCCTCGTCGAGGTCGACCTTCGCGTCGAAGCCGATGAGCTCGCGCGACTTCCTCACGTCGGGGATGCGCATCGCGACGTCGGCCAGATCGCGCGGGACGAGAGTGATCTTGCTCTTCGAGCCGAGCACGCGCACGGTCTGCTCGGCGAGGCCCAAGATCGTGCAGATCGCACGGGAATTTCCGATGTTGAACGTCTCGCCGACGGCCTTCGGGTGCTCCATCGTGAGGAGCACGGCGTCGACCATGTCGTCGACGAAGCACCACGCGCGGATCTGGCTGCCGTCGCCGTGGACCTCGATGGGCTCGTTCTTGATGGCGCGCAGGATGAAGTTGCGGAGCGCGCCCTCCCCCACCTGACCGGGGCCGTACACGTTGAAGGGCCGGACGACCGACGTCGGGAGCCCGTGCTCCTTGTGGTAGGCGATCGCGAGGTGCTCCTCGGCGAGCTTGCCCACCGCGTACGTCCAGCGCGGCTCGCCCACCGCGCCGATGACCGTGGAGTCGCTCTCCTTCGACCGGAAGGCGTGCACGCCGAAGACCTCGCTCGTCGAGAAGCACACGACGCGCGACACCTTCGGGAGCTTCGCCGCCGCCTCGAGCACGTTCGCCGAGCCCATCATGTTCACGCGGAGCGTGGTGCACGGGCTCTTCGTCACGGTGTCGATGCCCGCGATCGCCGCGCAGTGCACGACGAGGTCCGAGCCCTCCATCGAGCGGCGCACGTGCTCGCCGTCCATGACGTCGCCCTTGATGAGCTTCAAGTTCTTGTGATCCCTAAAGGTTTTGTCCTTCAGGGAGTCACGGGCGAGGTTGTCGTACGCCACGATCTCGTTCTTCTCGATGAGGCGCCCGATGAGCGTGGAGCCGATGAAGCCCGCGCCGCCCGTGATGAAGATCTTCGCTCCCTCGATGCTCATTTGACATTCCCTCTCTCGGCCGCGTTGCCGAGGCTCCTCACCACGAGACCGGCCGCACGCGCGGCCCCGACGTCGAACACGTGACGGGCGTCGACGAACGCCTTCGTGCGCAGCTTGGCGGCGACGGCGCCGAGGTCCAAGCCCTTGTAGGCCGTGTGCGCGACGAGCAAGACCGCGCAGTCGGCGCCCTCGAGCACCTTCCACAGGTCGCCCTTGTGCTCCTCGACGTACGGGTCGTGCACGACGCACTCGCAGCCCTTCTCCTTCGCGCGAGCGATGAAGTACTCCGAGGGCGCGTGCCGCGTGTCGTCCGAGTCCTCGAGGTACGAGAACCCGAGGATCGCGAGGCGCGCGCCGGCGAGCTTCTTGCCGTGCTCGGCGAGGGCCGCCTCGACGAGCGAGAGCACGTGCGAGGGCATGCCGTCGTTCCGGGCGCGCGCGGCGGCGATGACCTTCGTGTCGAGCTCGGGCGCGCCGTGCGCGAGGAGCCACGGGTCCTTCGTGATGCAGTGGCCGCCGACGCCCGCGCCGGAGAGGAGCACGTTGCGCCCGGGCGACTTGTTCACGAGCTCACGGACGCGCATGAATTTGCCGCCCGAGGCCTCGCAGATCATGGCGAGCTCGTTCGCGAACGCGATGTTCACGTCGCGGTAGGTGTTCTCGGCCGTCTTGACGAGCTCGGCGGTGACGCAGTCGGCCTCGTCGAGGTCGCCCTTCACGATCGTGCGGTAGAGCGCCACCATCGCCTTCGCGGTCTCGGGCGTGCTGCCGCCACACACGCGGGAGAGCTCGGTGAGGTTCTTGAGGAGCCGCCCGGGCATCACGCGCTCCGGGCAGTGACCGAGGAAGAAGCCCTCGTTGCGCTTCTTTCCGGAGACCTTCTCGAGCAGCGGGGCGACGACCTTGTCCACGGTGCCGGGGGCGATCGTCGACTCGACGATGACGAGCACGCCGTCCTTCATGACGGCGCCGAGCGCCTCGCACGCGCCGCGGAGGGCCTTGTACGCGGGGCGGTTGTCGGCCTCGACCGGCGTGTCGACGTCGATGAGCACGACGTCCACGTCCGCGAGCTTCGCGTAGTCCGAGGTGACCACGAGCCGGCCGTCGGCGACGACCTTCGTGATCATGGGCGCGAGGCCGGGCTCTTCGCCCTCGATCGGGCACTCGCCCGCGGCGATCTTGGCGAGGCGCTCCTGCTTGAGGTCGACGCCCGTGACCTTGAAGCCCGCGTCGGCGAGGCACGCCGCGACGGGGAGCCCGACGTACCCGAGCCCGATGACGGCGATCTTCGCCTCTTTGCGCTCGACCTTGGTGGTGAGGTTCGACATGACGTTTTCCTAAAAGTTACGAACAGTTGGAGAGCCTCAGCGCGAGCCCCAGACGTTGATCGGCACCTTCGTCCGGAACGTCCACTCTTTGGCCCCGGCCTTCTTGAGGGCGCGCTCGACCTCTTGCCAGGTCATGGGCGCGTCGTACGCCGGCGCGAGCATGTCGAACGTGTCGAGCACGCTCTCGGCGTAGCGCTGCTCGCGCGAGTACTCGGTGCGCTCGGGGTAACACGCGACCGGCATCGTGAACCGCGCCACGTCCCCGAGGACGGGCACCCGGAAGAGGGCGTCGGCGACCGGGAACACGAACGGCATCGAGGCCTTGATGGCGCCGAGGAGGAGGTCGTCCGGGAGGCGCTTCGTGAGCGGGCGAATGAGGTACTTCGTGTTGAGCTTCGTCCACGGCTGCCGCGCGTAGGCGGTCATGGCGAACTTGCCGCCCTTCGGCTTCGTGACGCGGGCGACGGAGGTGCACGCGCCCTCGGGGTCGGGCGTGTGCTGGAGCACGCCGATGCTGTAGGCGAGGTCGAACGTGCCCGGCCGGAACGGCATGTCGAGCATGCTCGCCTGCACGACGTCGACGTTGGAGAAACGCTCGAGCGTCTTCTTGGTGGCCTCGACGGCCGACGAGATGTCGAGCCCGACGAAATCGCCCCCGCGCGAGGCGGCGACCTCGGCGAAGCGCCCGGCCCCGCAGCCGGCGTCGAGCACCCACTTCCCCGCGACGTCGTCCGACGTCCAGCCGACGTCGTTGTCGAAGCGGTTGGTCGAATGGGCGGTGCGCGTCTCGCTGTCGACCTGCACCTCGCGGAACATGTTCCACTGCTTGCCGAAGTTCTCGGCGTACATCGAGTTCGGCACGAAGCGCGGGATGCCGCGCACGATGGGGTACGTCTTGCCCGTGAGCACGCTCACGAGGTCGCCCGAGACGATCTCGCCCCCCTCACGCACGAGGTTCTCCGGGCGGAGCTCGGCGTAGGTGGTCGGCTCGACGAGGATCGACAGAAGCTTTTCTCTCACGACGTTCCCTCCAGGACGCGATGGCGCGGCGCACGGCCCGAGGACGACGCCGCGCGGGCCGAGCCGCGATGGGCTCGTTTCCGCGACTTTTTGGCTCGATTCGTCATGGGCTAGGGCTCCGCACGCGGCTTCGACACACGAGATCCGCGTTCGGTGCGAGCCGCGCGGTCGGCATTCGATACGCGCCTCTCGGCGCGATCCGGCTCTATAGCCGGCCTCTTCGCCCCGGGGAAGACGCGCCGAGCGGTCGTTTCGGCCCCTGTGCCGGCGGGCGACCATGGTGTAGCGTGCGGCGCCGCGCGGCGGGTCGGCGCGGAGACGGGATCGACGCTCGCGTCGCCGATGCACGACCTCGCACGCCGCCGACCCAGGAGCTTCTCACGTGATTTCCTCGAAATTGCCCCGAACCCAAGAAGACCGCGCCATTTTCTTCGACGAGAAGGCCTGGCTCAATCGATGGGACCGCCTCACGGAGGAGGGCAAGAAGCTCCGGCGGTGCAAGCGGTGCCTCTACGGAGAGGACATCCCCTCCATCAAGTTCGACGAGCGGGGCGTCTGCAACTACTGCGCGATGCACGACAAGCTCGCCGCCGAGTACCAGACCGGCTCCCCCGCGGCCGAGCGCCGCTTCGCCGAAATCGTCAGTAAAATCAGGCAAGAAGGCAAGGGCAAACCCTACGACCTCGTGGTCGGCGTGAGCGGCGGCGCCGACTCGTCGTACCTCATTCACCTCGCGAAGGAGCGCGGCCTCCGCCCCCTCGCCGTGCACTTCGACAACACGTGGAACTCGAGCATCGCCGTCGAGAACATCCACAACGTCCTGAAGAAGCACGACGTCGAGCTCAACACGTACGTGGTCGACAACGAGGAGTACGACGAGATCTACCGCGCGTTCCTGCGGTCCGGCACGATCGACCTCGAGATCCCGACCGACCTCGGGCTCGCCACGGTCCTGAACCGCGTCGCCGAAGAGGTGGGCACCCGCTTCATCTTCGAGGGTCACTCGTTCCAGAGCGAGGGGCTCTTCCCCATCGGCTGGCTCTACATGGACGCGCGCTACCTCGAGAGCGTCGTGAAGCGGCACGGGTACGTGAAGCTCGACACCTACCCGAGCCTCTGGCTGAAAGACCAGCTCCGCTGGATGCTCATGCGCCGCATCACCAAGGTGCGCCCGCTCTGGTACCTCAAGTACGACAAGCCCGCGGTCAAGGAGATGCTCCAGCGCGACTACGGCTGGAAGTGGTACGGCGGCCACCACCTCGAGAACCGCATGGCGTCGTTCTTCCACACCTATTTCGCGCCTCGCCGGTGGGCGATCGACGCGCGCATCGTGGGCCACTCGGCGCACGTGCGCTCCGGCCTCATCGGCCGCGAAGAGGCCGCGAAGGAGATCGAGCCCCCGCCCGACTGCTCGATGGACCAGGTCTTCATGCTCATGAAGCGCTGGGGCTTCGATCAGACCCAGTTCGAGGACCTCATGACCCTGCCCTTCCACACGTACCGCGAGTACGACAACTACAAGCCGATCTTCGAGAAGTACCGGCCGTTCTTCTACCTGCTCGCGAAGGCGGAGCTCATCCCGATGAGCTTCTATGTAAAGTACACGTCGAAGGACAACATCTGAACGCGGCGGGCGTGCGCCGAAACGAAGGACGATCGATGACCACCTCTTCGCACACCGTCGAGCGCGGGCTCGCGATCTCCCAAGACGACGTCCGCCCCCTCTTCGCCGACTACGAGCTCGGGCGCTACTGCGCCGACTGGTCCATGCCCAAAGAGGGCGCGCGCGCGATCGAGGCCGAGGCCGCCTTCGCGCTCGTCTCGAGGCCCTCCGCGGTCACCTTCTACGCGACCCGCGGCTCGCGAATCGTGGGCTTCCTCACCGGCCAAAAATCCGCGTGGGACACCGATTTCTGGGGCATCCCCTACGCCTCTGTCGATCAGCTCCACGCCATCGGAGAGACCGAGGCCGAGCGCGAGGAGATCCACGTCTCGCTGCTCGAGGCCTTCGACGGGTGGCTCGCGAGCGAGGGCATGCGCTTCGCGAACGCGCGCGTCCATATCCTCGACCTCGCGCAGGTGCACGCGCTCGAGCGGCGCGGCTACCGCTACATCGAGACCACCCTCACGAACTGCCTCGACGTCCGCAAGGAGCGCTTCTCTCTCCCGGAGGGCTACGTCATTCGCGCCCCCAAGGAGGGGGAGACCTCGCTCCTCGTCGGCATGACGAAGGATGCCTTCGTCACCCACCGCTTCTACGCCGACCCGGGTTTTCCCCGGAAGAAGGTCGACGAGATGTACGAGCGGTGGGTCGAGTCGAGCCTGACGTCGCCCGCGTGGACCACGATCGTGCTCGACAAGGACGGCGACGCGAAGGGCTTTTTTATCTACAAAATCGAAGACTTGCGGAAGCACATCGGCCTGCGCATCACCAAATGGCGCATGGGCGTGCTCGGCGGCGACGACCGCGCCAAAGGGCACGGCATCCCGCTCTTTCAAGGGGCGATGGACTACGTGCGCGCCGAGAGCGACATCGTCGACTCCGGGCTCTCGCTCCGGAACACCAAGTCGTTCAACCTGCACACGAAGCTCGGCTTCCGCGGGCTCGCGTTCTCGTCGACCTACCACAAGTGGCTGTGACGCTCGCGGAGCCGCCGGCCTGAGACGACGATGGCCCGCGTCACCTCTCGACGGAGGGAGCGCGGGCCTCTTCGATGCTCGAGCGCGTGACGCCTACTTCTTCGGTGCGACGGGCTTCTTCGCGCCCGCGTCCCCGCCGGAGCCGCCGTCCTTTGCGCCCGCGTCCGTGGCCGCGCCCGCGTCGCCTGCCCCCGCGTCCGCCGCGCCCGTGGGCTCGTCCGACACGAAGCGCACCTTGCCGAACCGCGACGACTTGTGGAAGTTGCCCTGCCCCAAGATCGCCGACCACGCGACGCCGCCGTTGTCCTGCATCGCGTAGAAGTTCACGCGCCACGTGTCGCCCGACTTGGGTGGCAACGTGGCCGCGCCCTTCGTGTAGGCGGCCCACGGGATCGCGACCTCGACCACGTAGCCTTCGTCTTTGTCGTCGGCCTTGTCGAGCGTGCCCTGGATTCCGACCGCGCTCTTCAGCTTCGGGTCCCAGTCTTCGTGGCCGAACGGGCCGTAGTCGCCGCCGCGCGGGGCGTTGTACCCGTCGAACTGGCTCTTGAAGACCTTGTTCTGCGGGTTGATCTGGAGCTCGTAGTAGTTGACGTTGTCGCCGTCGCCGTCGGGGTCGACCATCATCTCGACGGTGTGCCCGTTCCAGAGCATGGGCTGCCCGGTCGACGTGTGGCGCTTCGGTTGATCCTTCGGATCGGTGAAGCCGCCCGTCACGTTCGGATCCTTCACCTCGAAGAGGACGTAGAGGTTCTCCTTGTCCCACGCGAGCTTCGCCTGGCCACCGAGCGCGCCCGTGTTCGGCTCACCGCTCGACACGTTGACGAAGGCCCCCGTGCTCGGCGCCACCTTCCACGCCGGCTCGTCGCCCTTGCCGTCGACGACGATCTTCTCGGTGGCCGCGAGCTTCTTGACGGAGAGCTCCGGGATCGCGCCCTTTTCTTGAACCTTTTCGGGAGCTTGCGGGGCGAGCCCCGTCTTCAGCTTGGCCGCGATCACGCGGTTCTGGCCATCGGTCGGGCCGCTCTGGATGCGGAGGCGCGCGTCGTTCTTCCAGATCGAGAGGTAGACGAGCGAGTCGGGCCCCTTCAAGTCCGTGGGCATGCGGTACGTCTGCTCGTCGACGTAGATCTTGCCGCGCTCCCAGCGCGACGGCCCGAAGATCTGCTGCCCTTCCTTCCACTCGCGGAGGGGACCTGCGGCGTCGAGGTTGTCGGGGCGCTCGAAGCCCTCGTGCTGCACGTGGGTCGACAGCGCCCAACCCGGCTCGATCGGCTCGTCGCAGCGCCAGTAGAACGTGAGCTTCACCTCGGTGCCCGGGGGCGCGTTCTCGGGCTCGGCGCGCACACCGACGAGGTGGATTTTGTTCTCGAAGTTGGCGTCGATCTTCTTGGCGTTGTCGGGGACCGACTCGACGACGAAGGCCTTGAGGCGCTCTTTGTCCTCGGCCGACTGACCCTTGCCTCCGCCGACACACGCCGCGAGGCCGAGGGCCGCGATCGCCGCGAAGAGGAGCGCCGGGCGGACCCGCTTCGTCACTTTAGAGATGGTCGTGCTCATGACGTCGTCCTCGGGCTCAGCGGCGCGTCTTCTTGCGGGCGTCTTTTTCGCGCTTTCGTGCCGCTTTTTTGGCGTTCTTCTCGGCCGTGGAGAGGGGCTTCATCTTGGTGAGGCTCTCGTCGGGAGCGCCCTGACCGAACATGTTGCCCATGCCGGGGAAGCCGCCCATCCCCGGCATCCCGGGGAAGCCGCCCATCCCCGGCATCCCGGGGAAGCCGCCCATGCCAGGCATCCCCGGCATCCCGGGCATCCCGGGGAAGCCGCCGCCGCCTTGGGCCATCTTCTTCATTTGGCGCGCCATCTGGACGCCCTTCATCCCGGGGATCTTCCCGAGCAGACCGCCGAGCCCGCCCATACCGCCCATGCCGTCCATCATCTGCTTCATGAAGAGGAACTTCTGCACGAGCTCCTGGACGCCTTGCTCGGTCTGTCCGGAGCCCTTCGCGATGCGGGCGACACGCGACGGCTCGCGCACGAGCGCGTACGGGTCGTTCCGCTCGAAGGTCGTGAAGCTCTGGATCATGGCCTCGATGCGCACGAGCTCGCGGTCGTCGAGGTTCACCCCCGGCGGCACCATCTGCTCCATGCCGGGCATCTTGGCGACGATGTCGTTCAAGCTGCCCATCTTCTTGATCATGCGGATTTGATCGAGGAAATCGCCCAGCGTGAAGTTGCCCGAGAGCATCTTCGCGGCGTCCTCGGCGGCCTTTTTCTCGTCGATGACCTCTTGAAAGTCCTTCATGAGGCCGACGACGTCGCCCATGCCGAGCACGCGGCTCGCCATGCCCTCGGGGCGGAACTCCTCGAACTTGTCGGTGCCCTCGCCCATACCGACGAAGCGCACCGGCGCGCCCGTGACCTCTTTCACGCTGAGCGCCGCGCCGCCGCGCGCGTCGCCGTCGAGCTTCGTGAGCACGACGCCGGTGAGCCCGAGGCGGTCGTGGAAGCCCTTCGAGACCTTCACCGCGTCTTGGCCGATCATGGCGTCGACGACGAGGAAGATGTTCTCGGGAGACACGTTCTCCTTGATGTCGGCGAGCTCCTTCATGAGCGCCTCGTCGATCGCGAGGCGGCCCGCCGTGTCGAACACGATCACGTCGCAGCCCTTGGATTTCGCCTCGGCGATCGCCTTCGTGCAGATCGTGACGGGGCTCTCTCCGGGGATGTTGAACACCGGGACGCCGATGCTCTTTCCGAGCACGGTGAGCTGCTCGACGGCCGCCGGGCGCTGCATGTCGGCGGCCACGAGGAGCGGCTTCTTGCCGTCTTTTTTGAGCATGCGCGCGAGCTTGGCGCACGTGGTGGTCTTGCCGGAGCCCTGGAGGCCGACCATCATGATGCCGGTCGGGCCCTTCGACGCGAAGGTGATCGGCGCGCCCTCGGGGGGCGCCATGAAGCCGACGAGCTCGTCGTAACAAATCTTGGTGAACTGGTCGCCGGCCGAGACCTTCATGGTCTCCCCGTCCTGGCCCTTGGCGCGGATGCGCACGACCTCGCCGAGCGCCTTCTCCTTGACGCGGGCGAGGAAGGTCTTCACGACGCCGATCTCGACGTCGGCCTCGAGCAGGGACAGCCGAACCTCGCGGAGGGCCGTCTCGACGTTGCCCTCGGTGAGCTCGGTGAGGCCCGCGAGGCGGTTTTTGGCTTGGCGAAACCCTTTGGCGATGGCGTCGAACATGGAGCCTCGCACTTACCACGGGACCGGGCGCCCGGGAACGCGTTCGCCGGCTCTTTTCCGCGAGCCCACGACCCTCCGGCCCCCCGGCCGACCGCCTTCGCGCTTTCCGCGTGATCGAGCATGGGCTCCCGGGCGACCGCGTATGCTAGGGTACGTCACGTGTTCGGAATGGGCTTCGGCGAGCTCGTGCTGGTCGTGATCGTGGCGATCGTCGTCATCGGTCCGAAAGACCTGCCCAAGGTGCTGAAGAAGCTCGGGATGTGGTCCGGCAAGCTGCGCCGGATGGCCTTCGACCTCCGCTCCCAGAGCGGCATCGACGACGTGCTCCGCGGCGAGGGCCTCGGCAAGGACATCGCCGAGATCCGAAAGCTCGCGCGCGGCGAAATCGAGAGTGTTTCCCGGGACATACGGATCGACGACGGCCCCGCGTACTCGCCCCCCGACCCGTACGTCGACGCGGCGCTCGGGGCGAGCTTCGTCTCCGAGGACCGCGAGCACCCCATCGTCGGCCCCGACGGGTTCGACGCCATGCCCGACACCTCGTTCGTCTACGACGCGAGCTTCCCTCGCTCCGCGCTCGACCGCGATCCGCTCTACCGCACGGGCTCGGTCGACGGCATCGTCCCCGACGATCCGGTCCCCGACGAAGGCGACGACGGAGAGACCGACGCCGACTCCGGCGAGCCGTCCGAGCCCACGGGCGACGTCACCTCGACCGACCTCCCTAACGACGGCAGCGACGGCACGGCCAGCGGCGTCGCCGTCGACGCCCCCCTCCGCGCCGAGGCCCCCGAGGCGGAAAAGAGCGCGCCATGAGCACCGACGAGACCGAGGAGCTCACGCACACGGACCCCGAAGCCGACGTGCGCATGACCATCTGGGAGCACCTCGACGAGTTCCGCAAGCGGGTCATCAAGGCCGCGGCGGGCACGCTCATCGGCACGATCGCGTGCTGGACGTACAAAGAGAAGCTCCTCCGCTTCCTCGCCCTGCCCTACCAGCGCATCTGGAAGGAGCACTTCCCGGACATGAAGTTCGAGATGCAGGGCCTCGCCCCGGCCGACGCCTTCTCGAACTACCTCCAGCTCGCCATGACCGGCGGCGTCGTCATCGGCGCGCCCATCATCTTCTACCAGCTCTGGGCGTTCATCAGCCCGGGCCTCTACTCGCGCGAGAAGCGCTACATCGTCCCGTTCGTCTTCTTCTCGACGGGGCTCTTTTTGTCGGGCGTGGCGTTCGCGTACTACGTCGCGTTCCCGTTCACCTTCAACTACTTCTTCTCGCTGAACGGCCGGGTCGACGGCGACGCCGACATGCTGCTCATCACGCGTCCTACGCAGGAGCACTACCTCGATTTCGCCACGCGCATGTTGCTCGCGTTCGGCTTCGTCTTCGAGCTGCCGCTCTTCATCACGTTCCTCGCGATCGCGGGCATCGTCACGCCGAAGCAGCTCGTCAAGTTCAGCCGCTGGGCGATCTTGGGCTCGTTCATCCTGGGCGCCATCGCCACCCCCGGCCCCGAGGTGACGAGCCAAATCGCCGTCTCGGGCGCGCTCTGCCTCCTCTACTTCGTCTCGGTGGGCGTCTCGTTCCTGGTCGCGCCGAAGCGCCCGGAGCCGGAGCCGTCGGCGGACGAATGACGTGAGGCTCGGGGTGCGCCATCGAGCCCGCGCCCGCGCGCTCTCGGCCTCCGTGGTCCTCGCCGCGGCGGTCACGCTCTCCCGGGCCGCCACGGCGACGCCGACGGCGAAGCTCGTCTACGTGCGCGGCGAGGGCGCCACCTCGTGCCCCGGCGAGGACGAGCTCCGTCGGGCCGTCGTGCAGCGCCTCGGGTACGATCCGTTCTTCCCCGTGGCCGACACGACGCTCGTCGCCGAGCTGGAAAAGCGTGATCCCATGGGGTTTTCTGCCCGAGTGCGCGTGATCGACAAAGAGGGGAAGGTCACGGGCACCCGCGCGCTCCAGTCGTCGTCACGCGAGTGCGGCGAGCTCGTCCGCACCGTCGCGCTGAACCTGAGCATCGTCGTCGACGACCTCGCCGCGTCGCTCCCGAAGACCCCCGAGCCCGAGGCGACGCCGGAGCGTCCGCCGGAGCCCGTCCCGGAGAGAGCGCCCCCGCCACCTTCGACCTCGGACCGCACGGAGCCCCCCGCCGCCCCGGCCCCGGCCCCTCGCACCGTCTTCCCCGAGGCCACGATCACCGGGCTCGGCACGGCCGGGCAGTCCCCCGCGCTCACGCTCGGCCTCGGGGCCGGGCTCGGCCTCCGCGTGAGAGACGTGCGCGTCGCGGCCGATTTCGTCGCGCTCTTGCCGTCGGAAGGCTCCGAGGGCGCCTTCAAGGCTCGCGCGTCCGTCGCCACGGGCTCGCTCTCGGTCTGCTACCACCTGGCCCTCCCCTACGCGTGCGCGAAGGGCGCGGTCGGTGTGCTCGAAGGCGGAGGCGCGGGCATCGACGCCCCCAAGTCGGGCACGGCGATCGTCGCGTCCGCGGGCCTCGAGCCGGGGATCGAGCTCGTCTTCGGAGAGCACCTCGTGCTCCGCGCGTTCGCGGACGTGCGCTTCGCCCTCACACGGCCGAGCATCGCGGTGAACGGCATCCCGGCCTACCGCACCGGCCCCGCGGCGCTCGGTCTCGGCCTCCAGGTCGCCGTCCGGTTCTAGAGCATGCCGAAACGGCATATGTCCCCATCGGGCCGAAAATGCTGGGGAATCTGGCCGTGCGAGGGTCCACGGCGTGCCGTACGCTGAGGTGTGGGCGACGCGGCGGAAGAAAGCGAAATGGGCGCGGAGGGGCCGGCCCAAGCCATGGATGTGACCCTGACGCTCTCCCCCCTCCACGCCGCCTCGGCGCTCGACAGCGAAGCGCCGCCCGCGCCCGAGGCCCGGCCTCGCACGAGCGAGCGGGTCTTGAGCTTTCGCGCGATCTTCGAGGCCCACTACGACTACGTCTGGATCTCCCTGCGGCGCCTCGGGGTCTCCGACCGCGACCGCGAGGACGTGACGAACGAGGTCTTCTTCCGCGTGCACGGCAAGCTCGGCGCCTACGATCCGGCGCGCCCCATCCGGCCCTGGCTCTTCGCGTTCGCGGTCCGCGCTGCATCCGATTACAGAAAGCTCGCCCGCAACCGCCACGAGACGCTGGGCGGTGAGTCGGAGCCCCTACAGGCTCACCCCGGGCCCATGCCCGACGAGCAGGCCATCCGACAGGAGGAGCGTGTGCTCGTGGCCCGCGGCCTCGACACCCTCGACCTTCCCCATCGATCGGTCTTCGTGATGCACGAGCTCGATCACGTCCCCGTCCCCACGATCGCCGAAGCCCTCGGTATTCCCCTGGGGACGGCCTACACGCGGCTCCGCGCCGCACGCCAAGACTTCGCCGCGGCGATCCGCCGGCTGAGCGCCCAAGGGAGCCGCCCATGAGCTACGACCTTCCCCCCCTCGACGACGACATCTCCTCCCTCCTCGATCGCGATCGCCTCGCCGAGCCCTTTCCCCCTCCGGGCGCCCGAGAGCGGGCCTTCGACGCCATCATGAAGCGCGTCGAAGCCGCGGAAGCCGAAGCCACGGCACCCGTACCGCCCGCGGCGCCCGCGCCGAGCCGAGCCGCATCCCCCATCGTCACGGGTCTCGTGGGCGTCCTCGTCGGAGCCCTCGTGATGGGCCTCGTGGGCCTGCCGAAGGGCACGACGACCCCCGCGACCCCGAGCGAGATCGTGTACGTGCCGGTCGACGTGCCCATCGCTTACCCGGTGAGGGCCGACGCGCCCGCCCCGGCCGAACAGGGGCCCGCCAAGGCAGGCGTGTCCGCCCCCGCTCCCTCCGCGTCCGGCGATCGCCTCTCGGCCGAACGAAACGTGCTCGACGCGGCGCGGGTCGCCCTCGCGAGCGGAGAGCCGAACCAGGCCGTCGCCCTCGCCGATCGCCACAAGAGGGACTTTCCCCAAGGCGCCCTCGTCGAAGAGCGCGAGGCCATCGCGACGAAGGCCCTCGTCGACGCGGGCCGGCACGCCGAGGCTCGAGCCCGAGGCGCCGCGTTCGAGCGCCGGTTCCCGCAGAGCGCCATGCTTCGTTCGGTGCGCTCGTCCCTCTCGACGATCGGAGACGGGCGGTGAGGACCAAGTCTCGGGCCGCCTTCGCTCCGCACGCGATCGCCCTCGCCATGCTCGCCGTCCCCTTCCTGGGCGCCGGCTGCGAGGGCGCGGCGATCGACGGCGGCTCGAACGGTCCGAGCGTGAACGGCACGTCGTCCTCTCCGCCGGTCGACGTCCGCAACACGATCTTCGGCCGATTCTCGCTCCGAAGCCTCACGAAGTCGGCGTCGGCCGAGGGCACCGAGGTCGCCCCGGCGAGCATCGGGGTCACGTTCGAGATCACCCTCACGGAGTCCGGGGTGTACGAGCTCGACGACGGTACGACGTGCATCCGCGGGCGCTACACGTTCGCGAGCGCCGAGTCGGGCGACCGAGCAGGCTTCTCGTTCAGCCCGCGCATCGTCCGCGACGGCGTCCATGCGGTCGAGTTCCGCGACAACCAGCTCGCCGTGGCCGACCTCGTGCAAGGCCACCCTTGGGGTCGCCTCGTCGCCACGAACGCTCGCAGCCGCTGCTCGCTGTGACGTAGCCCCGGTGTGCCGAAGGCCCGGCCGAACGCGGTCGAGCCGAGGCCCGGATCCGCCCTCGCGACGCCGCCCCGTTCGCGGCGCCAAGGCCCCCCGCGAAAACCAAAGGAGCACGTAATCCTATGAAACCAATTGTAATTTCGACGATCGCCTGCGGCCTCGTGGCCCTCGCGACCGCGGGCTGCCTCGGCGTCGTCGATCCCGACAGCACCGACGTGCCCGGCGTCCACGAGCGACTCGGGATCGGTGACCCGTGCGTGCCGGCGGCCGAGAGCGACCCGCGGTTCGCGTCGTTCCACGAGGCCGAGGTCGTGATCGAGGATCGCAGCCGCTCGTGCACTTCGGGTGTCTGCCTCGTGAACCACTTTCGGGGGCGGGTCTCCTGCCCGTACGGGGACCTCACGAGCGGCGGCTGCCTGACGCCGAGCGGTGAGCCGGTCCGGCCCTCCGGCGTCGACGGCGTCGAGCCCCAGTGCGCCGACCGACGCGCGGCCGACGCGGTCTACTGCTCGTGCCGATGCGCCAACGCCGAGGGCCGCACCGACGACGGCGGCTCGTACTGCCCGTGCGGAGCCGGGTTCTCCTGCAAGGACATCATCGCGCTCGTCCCGGGCGCGGAGAAGCTCGCGGGCAGCTACTGCGTGAAGGAGAGCGTCCCGGTCACCGCAGAGTCCTCCTGCAAACGCTCGTGTAGCCCCTCCTCGGGCGACGCCTGCGAGTGACGCGACGGCCGCGCCGGCCCTTGCTACCGTGCGCTCATGATCCACGAGCGGCACACCATCGACTGCGAGCCCGCGCAACCCGGCTACGTCGGCGCCTACCTTCGTGTCGCCGGCACCGAGTGCGCCATCATCGAGACGTACACGAGCCACGCCCTCCCCCACCTCGTGCGGGCGGTCGAGTCCCGAGGCCTTCGCAAAGAAGACGTCCGCTACGTCGCGGTCACCCACGCCCACCTCGACCACGCCGGTGGCGCGAGCGCCGCGATGGCCGCTTTCCCCAACGCGATCCTGCTCGCGCACCCGAGGGCCGCGCGTCACCTCGTCGCGCCGGACAAGCTCGTCGCGAGCGCCACGGCCGTATACGGCGAGGAGCACTTTCGCCGCGTATACGGCACGATCGAGCCCATCCCCGAGGGCCGCGTGCGCACGCTCGACGACGGCGCGTCGGTCGAGCTCGGAGACAGCGTCCTCGTGGCGCATCACACCCAAGGCCACGCCAAGCATCACTTGGTGCTGCACGACGCGGCGACCGGCACCGTCTACACGGGCGATACGTTCGGCCTCGTGTACCCGCACTTGCAGCGTAAGGGCACCTTCGCCTTCGCGTCCACGAGCCCGACCGACTTCGACGCGAAGGCCGCGCTCGCGAGCATCACGAAGGTCGTCTCCCTCGGGGAGAGGACGGCCTCGCCGACGCACTTCGGCGACGTGACCGAGGTCGCCGCCGTCGCCGAACAGGTCCAGAGGTTCGTCGAGGCGTCCGAGGCCCTCGTCGTCCGCGAGGCGAGCCGGTTCGACACGCTCGTGGAGGTCACGGCGCGCATCGAGGCAGACCTCCGGACGCTCTTCGACGCCCACGCGAAGGCCGTGGGGCTCGAGCTCGACGCGCGAGATCTTCGCTCACTCGAGCTCGACGTCACCCTGAACGCACAAGGCCTCGCCTTTGCGGCCAAGAAGCGCCACGAGGGCACGGCCGGCTGACCCGCGGCCTACGGGCGTGAGCGCCTGCCTGCGCGAAAGCAGCCTGTTGATCTAGGACCGAGGTCCGGCGACGAGTCGTCGTCGGCCTCGGGCGCCGCACCGTGCCCTTCGCATCAGTCCTCGGTGCGCATGCGCCGCCGCGACGCCCGGGTTCGGCGCTCGGGAAACTGGGTCGCGTGCGCGCCGGAGCGCCACCACGCCGCGCGCATCGACTCGCCTTCCGGGGGGCCCGAAGGGCGCACGAACGAGGGGATGTCCGAAAAAACCGTGTTCCAATCGCGAGGGGTCATGGTGCCCCCTCATGCGCACCGCATGCCAACACCTCGCCGCTCATAAGTGTCGAATTTTATTAATCTAAAACCAAGACCAAGGTCGTCCGACGGTGGCCCGGTCATTTTCGGGGGTGACTTGGCCACCTCGTCGCCCACGCCGACGTGCGTTGCTCCCCGATCCGAAGGCCTCTACGCTTCGTAGGGACGGAGCCGGTGCCATCGTCGCGACCACGGCGACGGCCCGCGTCCTCGAAAGGGAGCCCTCATGAGCAAGCGTGTCGTGTTCTGTGCCCTCTCTGCCATCGTCGCCGCGGTCGCTTGCTCTTCGGCCACGGAGGGCCCTTCTCCGAGCCCGGCGCCGAGCGCGACCAGTGCGCCGAGCACGCCGGCCCCGACCGCCACGCCCACCGGGACCACCGCCCCCACCGGGAGCACGACGCCGGAGCCGCCCCCGCCCGCGTGCAACCCGCCCGCCAAGCCCGACGAGCTCTACGCCCTCTCGGCGAACACGCTCATCCTCAGCCGCAATCAGTCGATGTGCGAGTACCGCGGCAAGGTCATGCTCATCGTGAACGTGGCTTCGTACTGCGGAAACACCCCACAATACGAGGGTCTCCAGAACCTCTACAAAAAGTACGGCCCCCAGGGGCTCGTCGTGCTCGGCTTCCCCTCGAACGAGTTCGGCGAGCAGGAGCCGGGCACGGGCCAAGACATCAAGGACTTCTGCGAGAAGACCTACGGCGTCGAGTTCCCGATGTACGAGAAGATCGAGACGAACGGGCCGAACGCGCACCCCATCTACAAGTGGCTGAAGTCGCAGGGGCCCGAGTTCGCTGGCGACATCGACTGGAACTTCGCCAAGTTCCTCGTAGGCCGCGACGGGAAGGCCGTGAAGCGCTACCTGAACGGCGATTTGCCCGAGTCGCCCGAGATCGTCGCCGACATCGAGGCGGCCCTCGCCCGCCGCTGAGGTCCTCTAGGCACGAAACGAGGGCCGGGAGACATCGCTCCTCGGCCCTCCGTTTATTTCGTCGCTCACGCGACGGGACGTGCGCTCAGGCGTCGGCCGGGAGCGGGATACGCTTCGCGTCCATCCAGAGACCGTCGAGGTCGTAGAGCTGGCGCGAGTCTTCCTGGAAGACGTGCACGACGACGTCGCCGAAGTCCATGAGGACCCAGATCGCGTGGGGGAGGCCTTCGACCGAGAGGGCGCGTTTTCCCTTCTTTCGGAGCGCCTCTTCGATGCCTTGCGCGAGGGCGGCGACCTGACGATCGCTCTTTCCGGACATGAGCACCAAAAAGTCCGCGTAGTCGACCTTCCCTGCCACATCGAGGATCTCGAGCGCGTGCGCCTTCTTGTCGAGGGCCGCCACGGCGATCGCGACGGCGACCTCGCGCGCCGCGTCGCTCGCGAGCGAGCCCTGGCCTTGCGCGGGAGGCGGCGTGACGCGGCTTCGCTTGCTCTTCGGCGGCGCATCCGACGCGACCTTCGGCGTGGGCATCGGGGCGCGGGTCGTGCGGGACCTCGGGGCCGCCGCGGGCGCGGCCTTGGAGGCCGTGCGGGTGGTCTTCTTCGCGGGCACCTGCGCGCCGTGGGACGAGCGCAGCTTCGGGCGCGTCGCGCGGGGCTTCGGGACCTCGCGCTTCGTCGCGCTCGTCGTCTCGCGCGTATCCTCGGTCTCTTTCGCCTTCGCGGGCTTTTTCGTGGACGCCAAAACCGTACTCTCCTTCGCGGGCGGAGGCGGGTCTTACCCGCGCGCCGCTCGCGCGAATCCTGCGGTCAAAGCTCGGCGCGCGTCAACCACGGACGTGACCGTCGCCGTCGAGAATCCACTTCATGGTCGTGAGCGACTCGAGCCCCATCGGCCCGCGCCAGTGGAGCCTGCTCGTCGCGATGCCGATCTCGGCGCCGAGGCCCATTTGCCCTCCGTCGTGGAAGCGCGTCGAGGCGTTCACGGCGACACACGCCGCGTCGACCTCGCTCCGGAACCGCGCGGCGTGGGCTTCGTCCCGGGTCACGATGGCCTCGGTGTGGCCCGAGCCGTACTCGGCGATGTGGGCGAGGGCCCCGTCGAGGCCATCGACCACGCGCACGGCGAGGACACGATCCAGGAACTCGGCGCCGAAGTCTTCCGGCGCGGCCGCGCGCATCTCCGGCACGAGCGCGCGTGCACGTTCGTCGCCACGGAGCTCGCAGCCCGCCGCGAGGAGACGCGTGGCGATCGGGGGCAAGAGGCGAGCGGCGTCGCCCGCGTCCACGAGGAGGCACTCGAGGGCGTTGCAAACCCCCGGGCGCTGGAGCTTCCCGTTTTCGACGATGGCGATCGCCTTGTCGAGATCACATCCACCGTCGAGGTAGGCGTGACACACACCCTTGTAGTGCTGGACGACGGGGACACGCGCATGCTCCGTCACGAACCGAATGAGCGCCTCGCCCCCGCGGGGGATCGCGAGATCGACCGTCTCGGTCTGCTGCACGAGGACCCGCACGGCGTCACGATCGGTGAACGGCACGAGGCTCGCGGCGTCCTCCGGGAGGCCCACGTCGGCGAGGCCTCCGCGCACGTGCTCGAGGAGGGCGCGGTTCGAGTGGATGGCCTCGGAGCCGCCGCGGAGGACGATCGCGTCTCCCGCCTTCAGGCAGAGGGCGCTCGCCTCGACGGTCACGTTCGGGCGAGCCTCGTAGACCATGGCCACCACACCGAGGGGCACACGCACCCGGCGCACACGGAGACCGTTCGGGCGCACGACCTCGGACACGAGCTCGCCCACCGGGTCGGGGAGGCCGCGCACCTCGTCGACGCTGGCCGCGATCGCCTCCACTCGCCCCGCGTCGAGCCGGAGCCGGTCGAGCATGGCACCGGAGATTCCCTTTTCTCGGGCCGCTTCCATGTCGCGCGCGTTCGCGTCGACGACGGCGGAGGCGCCCTCCCGGAGGCGCGCGGAGATCCGCGAGAGGGCTGCGTTCTTCACGGCCGTGTCGCGGGGGGCGAGCTTTCGCGCCGCCCTCCGGGCGCGGAGGCACATGTCGCGGATCTCGGTCTCGAGGGAGGGCGTGGACATGGAAGGGTGCACTACCGAAACCGAGAACGTCGCGCAATCGGGGGAGAGAGGCCGCGGAGGCGCGCGATTCGAGGGCCTCGCCCCCGCAGCCTCTCCCCCCCGACCACGCGGCGCGCCCGAGCGACCCACGCCCGGCCCGCGCCGCCTCAGAAACCCAGGGCCGCGTGCAGCCCGAAGAGGCCGTAGGCCTTCACGTCCTTCAGGGCCTCCGCGCCGGGGCCGGCGAGCCCCACGGTCGCGTCGAGGCCGAGGCGGAGGTCGGCCTCCTCGATAGGCGTGAAATACTCGAGCGACGCGCGCGCCGTACCGACGGCAACGACGCCGTTCACGTCCGGCCGCGATACGTGCAAGATACCTGCACCCACACCGAACACGGGGTGGAACGGCCCGCGCTTCACGACGTCGAACGTGAGCTCCCCCACGTAGTGACCGACCGAGTCCCCCGTGGGCGTGAGGACGCCGTTCTTCGTGCCCTCGCCGCGGAGCCAGGCAGCGCCGAGCCGCCCGCCGACCATGCCCGAGCCGAGCTCGAGGCCGACGCCGAGCCCGACCCCGAGCCCTTGCCCAGTGGTGAGGAACGACGGCCCGAGCGCGACCCGCACGGGAGACCGCCTTCGCTCGTAGAGGTCGTCGCGGTCGTAGCGGGGCTCGTACGAGGTGCGCGGCTCGATGGGCTGGACGGCGCGGGGTGGGGGCTCGGCGTACGGCCCTCCCACGACCACGACGGCCTCGTCCGCGAGGGCCGTGGACGAGACGAAGAGGGCCGAAATCGAGGCGAACGCGAGGGTGGACCGGAAGAACGAGAGAGCCTTCATGCCCCCCGAACGCCTCCGGCCGCCGGAGCTTACACGAGGCCGGCTCGGGCCCCCGAGGCGACCTCGCCAAGGGCCCTTTCCGCCCTCGTGGGGCCGGGTCGGGCGTTCCCGCGCTTTCCGAGCGCTCTCCGCGAGTTTCGAGTACACTCCCGAAGGCTTATGAATCGGGCGAGAACGTCGGGGAACGCGGTCGCGAGGTGGATTCTTCTCATCGGAGTGGGGATCGCGTCGTCTCGCGTGGGCACGGCCCGCGCCGACGAGCCCGAGACCTCCGCCCACGCGGAGGCCCAAAAACACTTCGGCAAGGCACGTGAGCTCTACGGCCAGGGCAACTACAAGGACGCCCGCGTCGAGCTGCTCGAGGCGCGCAAGCTCGACCCGCAGTCGAAGGAGCTCGTGTTCAACCTCGGCGTCGTCTGCGAGAAGCTCGTCCTCCTCGACGAGGCCCTCGAGCAGTTCCGCGCCTACCGCACCATGCCCGACGTGACCGACGCAGAGCGCAGCAAGGCCGACGCCATCATCTTGCGCCTCGAAGGGGCGAAGAAGCAGCTCGACGAGCAAAAGAAGCCCGAGCCCGAGGTGAAGGTGATCGTCGTCCCCGAGAAGCCCAAGGAGCCCGAGGGCCCGCCCCCGAAGGGCCGCATCGACGCCGCGACGATCGCGGCCGCGGGCATCGGCGTGGTCGGTCTCGGCGTCGGCACGGTGTTCGGGCTCAAGGCCATGGGCGAGCGCCCCTCGGGATTCGTGACCGGTCGCGACGGCTCCTACGCCGACCTGGTCGCCAAGACCGACTCGGCCCACACTTCCGCGATCGTGTCCGACATCGGCTTCGCCGTGGGCGTCGTCGGGGTGGCCGCGGCCGCCGTGCTCTACTTCGCGCGCCCGAAGATCCTGCCCCAGAAGGTCGCACTTGCACCCACATTTGGCACCGGCCAGGGTGGGCTCGTGCTGGTCGGAGGGTTCCAATGAACGCGCGATTCCTGACCGTCGGCGCCATGGCGGGTCTCCTCGTGACCGCCTTCGGTTGCCAGCTCATCGTCGGGAGCGACCCTCCGCCGTTCTCGTGCGAAGAGGGCAAAGCGGGCGCCTGCCCGTCCGGCCAGTTCTGTTCCGGCGGCGTCTGCGTCTCGGGCAGCTCGGTCGACACGGCGGCCGATCCCGATGTCGCCTTCCCCCCCGACGCGCCGACCGACCTCGACGGCGGAGTCGACGTCCGTGACGCGTCCGACGGCAACACGTCCGGGCAGCTCGGGAGCCGATGCAGCGTCAACAAGGACTGCGTGAGCGGCCTCTGCGGCACCGATAGCATCATGAGCCTGCCCGCGTTCGAGGCGAACGGCGGCAGCGTGTGCACCAAGATCTGTTGCACCTCGAACGACTGCGACCGCGGCTTCGTGTGCCTCAACACGGGCACCGGAGGGAGCTACTGCGTGTCGGCCTCCAAGGTGCTCCCCGAACGCGAGGTCCCGGCGGCCGGAGGCAAGGCCGGCGGCGTCACGTGCGCGACCAACGCCGAGTGCCGCAGCGGCCTCTGCGGCGACGTCACCGACGGCGGGGTCAAGCGCTGCGTCGACAACTGCTGCAGCCAGAACGACTGCGCCACCGACAGCGTCTGCGCGCTCACGAGCGTCTCCGGTAAGTACCTCGGCTTCGTCTGCACGGACGAGCGAGGCACGCTCCGTAACCCCGGCACGGCCTGCACCACCGACAGCCAGTGCAAGTCGAACCTCTGCTACGACAGCACCCAGTGCGTCCAGCACTGCGCCGCCACGAAAGACTGCCCCGCGACGCAGGCGTGTGTGTGGCTCCCGCGTAGCTCTACGGACACGCGGCCGATCCACGTTTGCGACGGTGAGGGCACTCGCGCCGACGCAGGAACGACCTGCACGACCTACCAAGACTGCAAGAGCACCCAGTGCGAGCCTCGCGTCGACGGCCAGCCCGATGCCGGCCCCGGGAACGTGTGCCGCGACCTCTGCAACCGCGACTCCGACTGCCCCGCCCCGCTCCGCTGTTTGCCCGCCGCGCCCTCGCCGGGGCCTCGAGTGCTCCGCTGCGTCCCGGGCTGATCCACGCGAGGTAGTCAGGTGTACTCCGCATCGTTTCGCTGCTTCTCCGGTTGCGCCGGCGTCCACCCGCTCTCGCTCGCGGAGCCCGTGTGCCCCACGTGCGGGGGGCTGCTCGAGGTCGTGCACGACGAGGGCGCGCTCGCCGCACACGAGGACTGGAAGGCCACGTTCGACGCCCGCGCGGGCCGAGGGCTCGGGCTCGATGGGTCCGGGGTCTGGGGCTTCCGCGAGTGGGTCTTGCCCGGCGTCGCCACCGAGAACGTCGTGACGCTCGGAGAGGGCAAGTCGCCCCTCACGCACGCCGCGCGCTACGGCAAGCGCATCGGGGTGCCCGAGCTCTACGTGAAGCAGTGCGGCACCTCGCACACGGGCTCGTTCAAGGACCTCGGCATGACCGCCCTCGTGAGCGCCGTCGCGGACGCCCGGGCGAAGGGCGAGCTGTCCGTGACGGCCCTCGCCTGCGCGAGCACCGGCGACACGTCGGCGGCCCTCGCGGCCTACGGGGCGGCCGCCGGCATCCCGGTCGTCGTGCTGCTGCCGAGAGGGAAAATCTCGACCGCGCAGCTCGTCCAACCCCTCGCGCACGGCGCGAGGGTGCTCGCCCTCGCCACCGACTTCGACGGCTGCATGACCATCGTCAAGGAGCTCTCGCGGCGGCGCCTCGTCTACCTCGCGAACAGCATGAACCCCTTGCGCATCGAGGGCCAAAAGACGGTCGCCCTCGAGATCGCGCGCCAGCTCGGCTGGGACGTGCCCGACTTCGTGGTGCTCCCGAGCGGGAACCTCGGGAACGCCTCGGCCCTCCACGCCGGCTTCGGCATGCTCGTTCGGCTAGGGCTCGTCGCGCGCATGCCCCGGCTCGTCGTCGCCCAGGCCGCCGCCGCGAACCCGCTCGTCCGTGCGTACCGCGAGGGCAAGGGCGTCGTCGAGAATCTCCGCGCAGGCGACACGCTCGCGACCGCGATTCGCATCGGGGCTCCGGTGAGCGCGCCTCGGGCGATGCGCGCCATGGAGGCGATGAACGGCATCGCCGAGGACGCGACCGAGGCCGAGATCGCCCACGCCGCGTTCGACGCCGACACGACCGGGCTCTACGTCTGCCCTCACACCGCCGTCGCGCTGGTCGCGACGCGAAAGCTACGCGAGCGCGGCGTCATCCGCGAGCACGACCGCGTCGTCGTCGTCTCGACCGCCAGCGGCCTCAAGTTCACCGAGCTCAAGGTCGGTACCCACGAGGGCACGCTGCCCGAGGGGGTCAACGTGCGCGCGCCGAACCGCCCGACCGAGCTCCCGGCCGACGTCGACGTGGTCGCCGAGCACCTCGCGCAGCCGAACGTCAGTCAAAATCCTTAGGGATATCGTCTACTTTTGCGCACCCACGGTCGGCGAGCAATCGGAGCGTACGCACCGCCTGGATGCGCACCGCCTTCGGACCGGTCCCCTTGGCGACGGCGAGGAGTTTTGTGCACCCTGCACGCATTTCCTCGGCGTCCTCGGGGTCGTTCTGATCGCGCCCTCGCCCGGCGAGGCTCGTCGCCGACTCGGACGCGTCGAGGGCGAGCGCCTCGTCCTCCCCTGCCGCGAGCTCGGCCAAGATCGGGAGACCGGCGAGCCCCTCGGTGAAGGCCATCGCGCGAACGGCGAGGCGGCGCTCGTCCTTCGTACGGGCCGTCTCCATGAGGTCGAGCGGCCCGAGCCTCCGGGCGAGGCGCATCAGATCTTCCTCGGTGCCCTCGGCCGCGCGCTTGTAGAGCTCGTCGACGTAAGCATCACGGACGTCCGGGGCCCCGCCATCCGACGCCACGAGGAGCGGAGCCGCGGGCTTCGTCGTCTGGGGGTGCGACGAGTCGGGGGCGCTCGCCGACGGCGAAGTACGCCCGCAGGCGACGATGCAGAGGGCCACCGCAGCCTGAGCGCGGGCGCGCGCGACCGGGGAGTGGCGGAGCAGCTGGACGAACTCCCCGAGCTGCTCCCACACCCACGCGGCCCCGCTCCGGGCGCCGTCGAGGACCGCGTCGAGCTTCACCGCGCCTGAAAGATGTCGAGCGTCCGCTTGCCGGACTTCTGCGCCTCGTCGAGCTTCTGGTTGTAGGCCTCGACCTCGCGGTTGATGTGCATCGAGCAGAACTTCGGGCCGCACATCGAGCAGAACTCGGCGGTCTTGAAGTACTCGTCCGGGAGCGTGGCGTCGTGCATCGACTGAGCCGTGTCGGGGTCGAGGGAGAGGCGGAATTGCTCCTTCCAATCGAAGGCGTAACGCGCACGCGAGAGGGCGTCGTCGCGGTCGCGGGCGCCGGGACGCTTGCGCGCGATGTCGGCCGCGTGAGCGGCAATTTTGTAGGCGATGAGCCCCTGGCGCACGTCGTCCTCGTCGGGCAGGCCGAGGTGCTCCTTCGGCGTCACGTAGCAGAGCATGGCGGCGCCCGCGGTGCCGGCCATGGTCGCGCCGATCGCGCTCGTGATGTGGTCGTAGCCGGGGGCGATGTCGGTCACGAGCGGACCGAGCACGTAGAACGGCGCCTCGTGGCAGAGCTCCATCTGCTTCTTCACGTTCATCTCGATCTGGTCGAACGGCACGTGGCCGGGGCCTTCGATCATGACCTGCACGTCCTTCTCCCAGGCGCGCCTCGTCAGCTCGCCGAGCGTCTTGAGCTCCGCGAACTGGGCGGCGTCGCTCGCGTCCGCGAGGCACCCGGGGCGGAGACCGTCGCCCGCCGAGATGGTCACGTCGTACTTGGCGCAGATCTCGAGGACCTTGTCCCAGTGGGTGTAGAACGGGTTCTGCTTGTGGTGCTCGAGCATCCACTGCGCCATGATCGAGCCACCGCGCGACACGATGCCCGTGATGCGGTTTTTCACGAGCGGGAGGTACTCGACGAGCACACCCGCGTGGATGGTGAAGTAGTCGACGCCCTGCTTCGCCTGGTGCTCGAGCATGTCGATGAGGTCGTCGGCCGTGAGCGACTTGACGTTCTTGCGCGCCTGGAGCGCCTGGTAGATGGGCACCGTGCCGAGCGGCACCTTGGACGCCTGCACGAGCGTCTTGCGGATTCCGTCGATGTCGCCACCCGTCGACAGGTCCATGACCGTGTCGGCGCCGTATTTCATGCAGACGGCGAGCTTGCGGAGCTCCCCTTCGGCGTTTCCGGTGACCGCGCTGTTCCCGATGTTCGCGTTGACCTTGCACGAGAGGGCGATGCCGATACCCATCGGCTCGAGGTTCTCGTGCTCGATGTTGGCCGGGATCACGAGCCGGCCTCGCGCCACCTCCGAACGGACGAGCTCGGCTTCGACCTTCTCGCGCTCCGCGACGAACCGCATTTCCTCCGTCACGATGCCTTTCCGGGCGAAGTGCATTTGGGTGACGTTCGGCTGACCTTTGCGGGGGGCGGTCCAGTTGGCTCTCATGGGGCCGAGGTCTTAGGCCGGAGCGCCCGTCCGGGCAAGGCGCTTCGGGGATCTTCCGTCCTCGCCCGAGCCCGTGCCGAGGCGTATGCTGGGGGGCATGGACGAAGCGCCTCGCAGCGTCGACTACCGCACGAGCGCGAGGCCCGACCTGTCCGTCCTGCTCGGCCGAAAGCCAGGCCCGGCCGTCGCTTCGGGCCGCGTCGTGCCAGGGTACCTCGTCGGCCTCGGTCTCATCGGCGCGGTGCTCGTCGCCCTCGCCGAAAAGACGCCCGACTCGACGGCCGAGCTCGTCGCGAGCTCCCCGCTCTTCACTGCAGTCTACACGCTCTCGATCCTGGGCCTCGTGGGCCTCGTCACCCTCGGCTTCGTCGGGCTGACGCTCCTTCGTCGACCTGCCTCACGGCTCCACGTCACGACGAGCACGCTCTGCCTCGCGCACCCCGAGGGCGACCTCTCCGCGCCCCTCGGCGCGGTCAAAGCCTCCCCCTTCGAGCACGAGGCCGACGGCCAGGTAAGAAGGGGCGTAACCATCGATTTTCCATCGGGAAAACGGGTTCGGGTGATCGCGACCGGGGGAGACCGGGTCGAGCACGAAGACCCGTGGGACTTCTCGATCCACGAGGACGATCTGACCGAGCTCGAGAAACGTGTCGCTCGCGGCGCCTGACCGCCCGCAGCGCCGGACCGCCCCGGTCGCCACGCTCGTCAAGGTCTTGGGCTCGGTCGCGGGTGTCCTGGTCACCGCGCTCCTCTTGTACGAGCTCGGGCCACGCGCGCTCGCCGACGCCATGGCCCCTGCCCTGTCGACGCTGCCGTTCTGCTTCGCCATCGAGGCGGCGCGCATCGGCCTCGAGACGGCCGCTACGGCTCACGCGCTCGGGCCGTGGGCGAAGCGGGTCCCTCCGCTCCGCCTCTACGCGATCCACGTGGCGACCACCGCCGTCGCGCAGATCGTGCCCATGCCACGCCCCGCCGCGGAGGCCACGAAGGCCTCGCTCCTCGCCCCGTACGGCGTCCCCGTGACGGCAGCCGCATCTTCCGGCGCGACGCTCCAGGCCGCCACGTTCCTCTCGGTCGCGACGATGAGCCTCGTCTGCGCTGCCTTCGTTCGGGACGGCGCCGGTGTCCCGCTGCGGGCGGTGCTCTTCGCGAACGCCGCGCTGCTCGGGGTCCTCGGGGTGGGAATCCGCGCGCTCGTCCGGTCCGAGGGCGTCGCTCGGGCCACGGCCGAGAGGTTCCCTCGCCTCGCGGGAGGTATCGCCGAGATGCGCGAGGAGAGCCTGCGCGGCGCCCTCGTGCCGGTGTGGCCGTCCCTCCTGCTGTTCGTCAGCATGAGCCTGGCGGTGGTCGAGATCGCCATCGTCGGCCGAGCGATGGGCGTCCGCGGTGGAGCGAGCTCGGCGTTCGCGGCGTTCGGAGCTCAGCTCGTCGCGGCCACGGTAGCCGTCGCGGTCCCGGGCCAGCTCGGCGCACGCGAGGCCTCGTTTTCCATGGCCGCGGGTGCTTTGGGCACCACCAAGGTGCTCGCCGCCGGCATTTCGACGTTCACCCATGGGGTCCAGCTCGTCGTGGCCCTCGTCGGCTTCGGCGTGCTCCTCGCGTCTCGGGCGGGCCGGCAGACACCTTCTCCCACCTGAGCCTTTTCCAGCGGGCAAGAGTTCGTGCATCATCGGCAACCCATGACCGACATGAACGCCCTCTTCGCACTCCGCACCCTCGTCGACGAGGCGATCGAGGTCGCCCTGGTGAGGCACGAGAGCCTCGCCGAGCTCTTGTCCACGCTCCTCCCCAAGGTGTGCGCTCACGTCGGCGGCGAGGTGCTCTTCATCGAGACCTACGGCGACGACCTCGCCCTCACCGAGCGCATCCACCCCGCGGAGGCCTGGCTCCCCGAGCGCGACGAGGTGATCGCGGCCACGTCCGAGGCGCGGCGCGAGCTCGTGTCGATGCCCGTCCACGGAGGGCATCTCGTCGCGCAGCCGCTCGACGTCGCCGGAGCGTGGTTCGGCCGCATGGCGCTCGTCGTCCCCGAAGGAGCTTCGATCGAACAGGCCAGGGCGAGCCTCTCGCTCGTGGCCGAGGTGCTCGACAACCACCTCTTCTCGATCCGCGCGGCGCGCGAAAAACAGCTCGTGATGATGCGCGTGGGCGACGCCCTCCGGCACAGGGTGCTCGGGGAGGGGCTCGCCGGCGCCGTCGACATCCTCGGCAGCGTCGTTCCCCTCGATCGCATGGTGCTCGTCTACACGACCGAGGAGGGAGGAGATCGAGCACGCCTTCAGGTGCGCGTCTTCGAGGGCCGCGAGCCCGCAAAAGACCCGACGGGCGGCGTGAGCCCCGAGGAGCTCCGGTCCCTCGGCCGGGCGTTCCTCGCCGGCGAGTCGAACGGCCTCCTCGAGCGCTTCGGCATCCACGCGGCCCACGAAGAGGTGCTCATCAACGGCATCACCAACAGCGTGCTGGTCGGAAAGGTCGTCGCCACGGCGAAAGGCGGGGCCTTCAACACCTTCGACCGCGATCTCATCGCGAGCTTCGCCGGGTTCATCCGCCAGCGTGTCGTCGACTTCAACAAGGAGTGGCGCGCCCTCGCGAGCTCGTTCCGCCCGGACGACGTCGCGCGGCTCCTCCAATCGGACGACTACACCCACGCCTACCTCTCGCCGCGCGAAGCCGAGGTGGCGATCGTGTACATGGATATCTCCGGATTTACTCGCATTTCCGAGCAGATTCTCCGCACCCCCGCGCACGTCGCGGCCTTCGTCGAGAAGTGGAGCGAGCGCGCGGTCGATCTCGTTTGGAAGCACGGAGGCGTCTTCGACAAGATGGTCGGCGACTGCATCATCGCGCTCTTCGGCCCGCCCTTCTACGACACGTCCCCCGAAGAGCGCCTCTCGGCTGCGATCCGCTGCGCGAAGGACATCCGCGCGATGACCGACCGCATCCCCGAAGAAGACGAGTTCGCCCTCCTGCGCGGCTCGGGCGTCGGCGTCGCCACCGGCGTGAACCTCGCTCCCCTCTTCGTCGGCCAGTTCGGCCCGAACGCGAACTTCACGGGCTTCTCGAGCGGAATGAACAACACGGCCAGGCTGCAAGGGTGCGCCACCCGCGGCCAGATCCTGGTCATGGAAGACGCCGCCAAGCGCCTCGCTCCGGGCCGATACACCTTCGGCCCCGTGGGGAGCATGCAGGTCAAAAACGTGAAGGATCCTCTACGGTTCTTGCCCCTCGAAGAGCCGAGCGAGCCGACCTGAGAATCGAACGTCAGCCCGATTTCGCGCAGCGGAACCCGATGCCGTGGCTCCGCATGGTGGCGGGCGCTTGGTACCGGAACGACGGGCGGAGCCACGCGGGATCACCGCCGTTCCACGCGCCACCGCGAATGACACGCTCCTCACCCTTGTCGGGGCCCTTCGGGTCGACGACCTTCGGACCGCTCGCGTACGGGCCGTAGTAGTCCGAAACCCACTCCCACACGTTGCCGACCATGTCTTTCATGCCGTGGCTCGTCTGGCCGCGAGGAAAGCTCCCCACCGGGGACGTGTGCACGAAGCCGTCGTCCGACTTGTACATGGCGACGAAGTACCCGTCGGGGTCGGGGTTCTTCTTTCCCCACGCCACGCACTCGGCGCCACAGGCGTTGAGGAGGCCAGGGGCTGGCAGCGCGTCGCCCCACGGGTACACACGCCCGTCCGAGCCCCGCGCGGCGAACTCCCACTCCGCTTCGGTGGGCAAGCGACCGCCGCGGACCTCGCGGCAGAACGTCTCGGCTTGTTCGAAGTCGACGCAGTTGATCGGGTGGCTCCCGCGCCCCGCGTAGTCGTTCGCGTTGCACACGGGGTCGTAGAGCTTTCTCTGGCGGGCCGTGATGCCCTTCCACTCGTTCGACGAAGGGTCGAGGCGCTTGCACTTGCCGGCGTCGCTGCAGGCCTTGTACTCGGCGGTCGTCACCTCGAACTCGTCCAGGCAATAGGCCGAGAGCTTCACCGGGTGCGCGGGGCGCTCGTCCTCGTTGGTCTTCTTGTCGTCCGAGCCCATGAAGAACTCGCCACCGTCGACGCGAAGCATCCCCTTCGGGCACGCGGGTGCGGCAGAGGGCGCGACCGATGGCGTCGGGGTAGCCGAGGCGATCGTCGTCGAGGCGGCGGGGGTCGAGGGCGCCGGATCGACCGAGCGCATGCGCGAGACGCCGAAGGCCGCGAGCCCGAGGAGCGCGACCGCTGCCACACCTCCCCACACGAGCCCCTTTCGGCTCGGGGCGGGTGGTGTCGGGTCGGCCGTGAGGGTGCGCGAGCTCGGAAGAGCGCCTCCGGAGGGGCCCTCGGTCGGGCCCGACGGCACTGCCACCGCCGCCGCCAACGTGCGATCGTTGCTCGAGAGCGTGTGCTCCGTCGGATCCTGCACGACGGGCGAGCGGACCGAGCGCACGGTCGTCCCCGTGGGCATCGTCGCCGCCAAGCCGCTCGCGGGTCCCATCGAGAGCGCCCCGCGCAGCGCCGACCACATGAGCCCCGCGTCTCCGTAACGATCCTCGGGGCGCACGGCGAGGGCCTTCGCGAAGACGGCCTCGACCTCGTCCGAGACCTCGACCCCGAGCTCGCGTGGCGTCGGACGACGACGCTCATCCATCGACGAGTACGCGAGCTGCGCGAGGTCGTCACCGACGAGCGCCTCGCGCCCCGCCAAGAGCTCGACCAAGATCAGGGCGAACGCGAACACGTCGGTCCAGGGCCCCGTCGCTCCGCGGCCGCGGTCGAACTGCTCCGGCGCGCCGTAGAGAGGCGTGAACGAGGTCATGCCGCCCGCGGTCTTGCGGAAGCCGTCTTTCTGGGCCTCCTGCACGACCTTGGCGATGCCGAAGTCGAGGAGCTTCACCTGAGCGACCCCGTCGTCGGTCGCGACGACGAAGATGTTGCCCGGCTTCACGTCGCGGTGAGCGATGCCCTTCTGGTGCGCGAGCGCGAGCGCGTTGGCCACGGGACCGAGGAGCGCGACGACCTCCTCGGGCATTCGCGGCGGCGTGCCGAGCTCACGCTCGCGAAGGAGCAGGGTCTCGAGCGGTTCGCCTTCGAGCCACTCGAGCACCATGTAGGGGACGGAGTCGCCCTGGGGCAGCGCGACCATGCCGACGTCGCGCGCCTGCACGATGGCCGACGAACGCTCGGAAAGCTCGGCGAGGAGCGCGCCCTCCCGAATGAAGTCGTCGAGCAGCTCCTGGCGCCGCGCGCGGCTCACCTCGGAGAGCGCCTTGAACACCTTGATCGCGACGGGCCGCTTCCACACGGTGTGGAGGGCGCGGTAGACGACCGCGAAGCCGCCCTCGCCCACGACGGACTCCACGAGATACTTCTCGGCGATCGTCGTCCCCACGAGGCTAAGCGGATCGTTTTCCATGAGCTCTTCTTGCACCCCCCGAGGCGGCGAAGGTTCGCTCATCCATGGCGGAAAAGCGACCTCCCAATCGTTCGTGGTGTCGACGCTACGCACGTCGGGGTGGGCTGGTTTCTCCGGTCGTGTCGATTCCGGCGACCTCGAGCGTGGAACGCTCCAGCGAGGCCCTTTCACGCCCTCGCGCCGTCCGGTGTCGGCTCCGATACCGGGGCCGACGAGCGCCTCGCCGACCCCTTCGCGCGACGTTTCCTCCCGCTTCTTCTCAGCCGCGACGGCGCCTCGCGCGGGCCACCGCGAACGCGAGCGCGCCGAGCCCGGCTCCGAGCGCCCACTTCCCGGTGGACGAGGTGGAGTCGGAGCCTACAACCGCGCACCCGCACCCACTCTCGGCGTCTTCGCCCGACGCACCCGGGACGCCACCGTCCGGCGTCGTTCCTCCTCCGCCACCACCACCACCGCCCCCGCCACCACCGCCACCACCCCCGTCCGCGGACGGCCCCCCGTCGGGCCCGGCGTCCGCCTTGGCCTCGCACTCCGGATCGGGGACGACCGTCTTCGGGAAGATCCGGAGGACGCGCGAGTTCGCGCCTACCCCGAGGATGGCGACGTAGAGGCCGCCGTCGGTTCCGCTCACGATGTCGACCGGGCCGGTGTTGGCAGCTCCCGCGAACGTCGCGAACACCTTCCGCGACGCCTCGACGAGGCCATCTCGGTTGGGTGTGGTCGCCATCGAGTAGAGCTTCAACGTCTCGTAGTCGGCGTAGAAGTACGTGCCTCGCCACGCCTTGGGGAAGGCGCAGCTGTCGGCGATGTACCCGCCCGTGATCGACTCGCAGTCACGCGGGTTGTGCGTGCACACGTGGGCGGGCTCGACGCAATCTCCCGTGCGAGGAACGACCTCGCTGCACTTCGCGGGCGGGTTCGGCCCGGAGCCCGGGCTCCCCGACTTGCCCTCGATGAAGGGCCACCCGAAGTGCTGGCCCGGGGTCTTGATGATGTCGACCTCTTCGTACGTGACCTCGCCGACGTCACCGACCCACACGAAGCCAGTCTTCGGGTCGGTCCAGATGCGGAAGGGGTTGCGGAACCCCGCGGCGTAGATGTCCTTCCGGACGGGCTCGGTCGTGGTCGGGAGCGTCGCGCTCGCTTCGCGCACGCACTCCCCCGAGGGCAGAGGTTTGCCCGTGATCGCGCCGGTGGCGTTGACGAAGGGGTTCGTCGGGGGAATCGTCCCGTCGACGGCCACCCGGAGCACCTTGCCCGTCGCCACGTTCATCGCCGTGCCACGGAGGTTCCTGTGGAGGCCCGTGGCGGGCACGCTCTCGTTGCAGCCGTTGTCGCCCACGCCCACGTAGAGGTAGCCGTCGGGGCCGAACGAGAGGCCGCCGCCGTCGTGGTTGGCCGGCGCCGTGATGTTGGCGACGAGCACCTTCTCGCTCGCGAAGTCGACCGTGTCGTCGGGGTTCAGCTTGAAGCTCGAGACGTTGATGCGGTTCTCGGGCGTGCCGCCGACCGAGTTCGCGCGCGTCCAGTAGACGACGATCCTTCGGCTCGTCGCGAAGTCGGGCTGCACGGCGACCCCGAGCAAGCCCTGCTCCGACGTGGTCGTGACCGGGAAGGTGTAGAGGGTGCGGATGGTGCCGTTCGCCTCACGGATCTTGAGCGCGCCCGTCTTCTCGCCGATGAGCATGCGCCCGTCCGGCAAGAACCGGATCGTCGTGATGAGCGCGGTGTCGCTCGCGACGTAGTCGGTGATCGTGAAGAGGTCGTCCGGGTCACCGGCCGAGAGGGTGTCGCCCGGTGCGGCGAGCGCGGTGTGCGTGAAGAGACCGAGAAGACCGAGCGTCGCGGCGAACGTGAGCTTCTTCATGGCGGGTACTATGCCGCGCCACGAGGGCCTTGTCCGCCCCGAACACCGGCGCGAGCGTACCGGACGCGCACCGCACGGCCGAGCTCGTCCCTCGAGAGAGCTCGCCTCGTGCCTCGGTACGCTCTCGCGGAGACACGGCGATGTAGTGCCCAGGGACGGAATCGAACCGCCGACACGGGGATTTTCAATCCCCTGCTCTACCAACTGAGCTACCTGGGCGGGCAGCGAAAGTGTGTATCGCCCGGACCCGGCGCCCTTGTCAAGCCTCTCTCGCGCGGGGTTTCGAGGCGGCGTGGCTTTTCCCGGACGAGCGGGCCACGGTCCTTTGCCCCACGCCCCACCGAGGGTAGATCTCGCCCATGGCGATGAACGTGCTCGTGACCGGAGGTGCCGGCTTCATCGGATCCCACCTCGTGACCCGCCTCGTGCGCGACGGGCACTCCGTGCGTGTGCTCGACAACCTCACGACAGGCAAGCAAGAGAACCTCGCCGAGGTCGCGGGCGACGTCGACCTGCACGTGGGGGACATCCGCGACGAGGGCGCGGTCGCCCGGGCGGCCGAGGGGCGCGAGCTCGTCTTCCACGAGGCGGCGATCGTGAGCGTGCCCTACTCGGTCGAGCACCCGAGAGAGACCCACGCCGTCAACGTGCAGGGCACCCTCAACGTGGCCCTCGCGGCTCGCGACGCGGGCGCGCGGCGCATCGTCTTCGCGAGCTCGGCGGCGGTCTACGGCGAGGAGCCGGAGCTCCCGAAGCGCGAGACCCACGTGCCGCGACCGGTCTCGCCGTACGGCGTCGAGAAGATCACGGGCGAGCACTACCTCCAGGCGTTCTCTCGCGTGTACGGCCTCGAGTCCGTGTGCCTGCGCTACTTCAACGTCTTCGGTCCCCGGCAAGACCCGTCGTCGGCGTACTCGGGCGTCATCAGCATCTTCGCCGACCGCGTCCTGCGCGGCGCGCCCATCACCATCTTCGGCGACGGGAGCGCCAGCCGGGACTTCGTCTTCGTCGACAACGTCGTCGCCGCGAACGTGCTCGCGGGGACACGAGCGGGGGTCTCGGGCCGGTCGTTCAACGTGGCGCTCGGCGAGCGCACCACCCTGCTCGAGCTCGCCGCGGCGGTGGGCGAGGCGTGCGAGGCTACACCGGCGATCGTCTTCGCCCCCGAGCGCCTCGGGGACGTCCGCGACTCGGTCGCCGACATCTCGCGGGCCCGCGAGGACCTCGGCTACGCGCCCACCGCCTCCCTGCGCGACGGCCTCCGGGCCCTCGTCGCAGAGCTCCGCTCCGGGCCACGTCGTTGACGAGGCCACCTGCCACAATGCGAAGACTTTTCGAGGATTTGCGCCCGAAAGCCGCCGTCGCCCCGAGCGCCTCCCCGAAATGATTGTCGGGCGAAGTCGAACCTTGATAGCTTTGGAGTCCTCATTCTCGTGAGCTCTCTCCGCCCCATCCTGCCCCTATGAACCACCCACGCGGATCGTTTGTCGACTTCGTCGAGCGACGGGTCGGTACGATGGTCAAGGAGAAATGGCGCATCGACGCCCTCCTCGGCACGGGCGGCATGGCGGCCGTGTACGGTGCGACGCACCGCAATGGGTCCCGCGTGGCGCTAAAAATGCTCCACCCGACGATGTCGATGGACCCGGCGCTCACGGCGCGGTTCCGTCGGGAAGGCTACGTCGCGAACACGGTCAACCACCCCGGTGTCGTCCGCGTGCTCGACGACGACGTGGCGGAGGACGGGTCGGTCTTCCTCGTCATGGAGCTCCTCGAAGGCGAGACCGCCGACGCGCGCGCGAACCGCCTCGGTGGCCGGCTCCCGCTCAAGGACGCGATCCTGGTGATGGACGCGCTGCTCGACGTGCTGGTCGCGGCGCACGCGGTCGGCATCGTTCACCGCGACCTCAAGCCCGAGAACATCTTCCTCACGAAGGACAGGCTCGTCAAAGTCCTCGATTTCGGCATCGCCCGGCTTCGCGACGCGACGGCGGCCTCGGCCTTCACCACGAACGACGGCACCCTCCTCGGTACCCCCGCGTTCATGCCCCCCGAGCAGGCGCGCGGCAGGATCGAAGAGATCGACGCCCTCTCCGACATCTGGTCCGTCGGAGCGACGATGTTCGCCCTGATCTGCGGCGAGATCGTCCACAACGCGTCGACGCCGAACGAGATCATGATCCTCACGGCGACGAGCCCGGCGCGTTCGCTCGGCGCGGCCGCCCCCACCACCCCCAAGGCCATCGTCGACGTCGTCGACAAGGCGCTCGCGTTCGACAAGGCGCAGCGGTGGAGCAGCGCAAAAGCGATGCAACACGCGCTCCGACAGGCGTCTTTCCAGGGGGGCTCGATGAGCATGCCGCCGCCGCCCTCGACCGAAGCGGGGGCGGGGCAAGGCGGCTTCACGTCGAAGCCCGCGCCCGCCTCCTTGTCGGGCGGCTACACGGCGCTCTCGGGTCCCACGCTCTTCCCGGGGGAGGTGCCCGCGATCCCCGGCGCAGCTACGCTCCCCCCTTCCGACGTCGCCTCCGTGTCCCGCCACCCGTCTTTGTCCGGCGGCCACTCGACGGTCGAGGGTGTGGCCTACAGCGAGGGTGGCAAGCGCAAGAACGCGGTCTTCGCGGCCTCGCTCGTCGGCGTCGCGATCGTCGCGGCCACGGCCGCCGTCGTGATCTCGAAGCGCATCGACGCAAACTCTCAGGGCACGCCCCTTCCGTCGGCTTCTGTCACGGCCACGGCCACGGCCACCGCCCTTCCCTCCGCGACGGCGACGTCCCAGCCGTCGACTCCGGCGCCACCGCCCACGGGCGACGAGAGCATCGAGCTCGGAGATCTCGACGACGCAGGACCTCGCATCTGGCCGACGGGCGGTCGCACGATCCGGCGAGACGGGGGCGCGAGCGACGGTGGCGCGCCGAAGGCCGTGATCGACGCCGGCGCCAAGCCGACCTCCGACGAGCCCAAGCCCGCAGACCCCAAGCCCGCAGACCCCAAGCCCGCAGACCCCAAACCCGCAGACCCCAAACCCGCAGACCCCAAACCTGCAGACCCCAAGCCCGCCGACCCCAAACCTGCGGACCCCAAGCCCTAACGGTCACAGGTTCTCCCGTCGTTTCGCGCACTTGCAAGGCACGCGCAAGATGTGGAAAAAAGAAGCGTACGGCTGACGGCTCAGGGGAGGCAGCGCGTCGCGAGGGACAGCACGGCGTCTTTTCGCCCTCCGTCGTGGAACGGGCTCCCGGGCGCGACGACGGCCTCGGCCGCCCTCCGGACGAGGGACGCGTCTCCCTTTTGGCACGCCCCGATCACGACCTGACGGAGCGCTTCGCGATGGATACGCGGCGTGGGCAGCGCCTTCGGGCCCGACGAGAGCGCGAGGGAGAGGGCGCCGAGGCCCTCGTCCACGAAGCCCCGCTGGAGAGCATTTCGACCGACGAGATAGAGCAAGAGCGCGTCGTTCGGGGTGCGCTCGAGCGCTCGGCCGAGGGCGACGCCGCCGACGAACGCGTCGGGAGAACGTTCGCGATCGCCCATCAAGAAGAGCCCGACAGGCTCCCGCAGCTCGACCCTCCGCGCGGCGAGCGCCTTCACCTCGAGGGTTCTTGCTTGGTCCTCGTCGAGCACGGCCTCTGCGAGCCGCGCGTACCGAGCCTCGGCCTCGGCGAAGGCCCCCTCGAGGAAGTCGGCGTCGGCGAGCGCCTCGGTCGCCCGATCGCGGAACGTCCGCGGGAGCGTGAGGTCGCGCTCGATCTCCTCGAGGCCCCGTCGTCCCCGGTCGTGGTCACGGTAGCGCCGCTCGACGTACGCGACCGACACTCGCGACGAGAGGTCCTTCGGGTCCTCGCGGAGCACGGCCGCGTAGGCGGCGAGGGCCTCGTCGATCTGGCGTGAGTCACGGCAGATGTCGGCTTTTCGTCGGAGCGCGTCGACCACGTGCGGGCATCGCCTGCCGAAGACGGAGGGCCGCTCGAACTTCGCCCGGGCGATCTGTTCGGCTTCCTTGGCGACCGTGACGGTCGCGAGCTTCTCTCGAAACCGCTGCTCGATCGTATCCCATGGCTCTCCCACGAGGGACTCGAGCGCCGTGCCCCCGTACCACGCGCGGACCTTGTCGGCCCCGTACGTGTCGATGGCCCACGAGACGAAGGCGCCGGCGAGCGTGTAGCTCTTCGACGACGCCTCCCCCAAGAAACCGAGCGAGAAGATGCGGCGCATGGGCGGCAAAATCCCCAAGTCCATCATGGTCTTGGCCCAAGCGAGATCGGTCACGTCGTCGTCGTCCGGGGAGCCGGCGACCGCAATCCCCTCGATGAGGCCCGGGTTCGGGACGAGCCCGCCGAACGAGCCCGCGACACGAAATGGCCCGTTCCCGAAGCTCCCGGCGACCACGTGCGCGAGCTCGTGCCCGAGCACCGGGTGCGGATACCTGTCCATCTGCAAGTACACCTCCTCGCGCCACGGTTTGGCGATGTAGGTGTGCTCGGCGCCCATGAGCCGACGTTTCTCGGCCGCGTCCCGGAAGAAGAACGCGGTGACCTTCGCGGGCCCCTTCGCGCCGAGGCGACGCTCCACCATGCGGAGGTCGTCCTCGCAGTCTTTTCGAAGGAGCCGCGCCTCCTCGGCCGAGAGCGAGCTCGGGAAGACGACGTCGCAGCGTTCGCCTCGGAGCGTGCCACCGAGCGCGGCCGTGATCGACGCACGCGTCTGGTAGTGGCCGAGGCTCGCCCCGCTCGCCGTGACTCCGAGGCTCGCGAGCGTGAAGAGCGCGCCTACGGCCAATCGCTCCCGAAAAAACGGGGTCTCACGCTTGGCGAGACCGAGCCGACCGCTCTCCGTTCGCACGAGCAACGAGGCGAAGGAGAGCACGGCGAGCACCGTCGCGAAGGTCCCGAGGCGGTAGGTGAGCAGCGGGACGCCAGGGTCGACGATGGTGTCGTAGAGGGTCCCCGAGAAGAACCCGACGAACGGGTCGTACGCGAAGATCATGGGCGACGTCACGAAGCGCCCGAGCGACACGAGGGCCGACGCGAGCGGAAGGCCCACGCCGAGCACGATGGCGACGGCGCGCGCGCGCTTTTTTCCATGCGCGATCTCGCCGACGACCGCGCCCCAGAGCCCCCCGAGGACCGTGCCCGTCCCCGCCGTCAGCGCGTACGTCGCGAGCCCTCCCGTGAGGTCGCACGCGCGGACACGAAGGCCGTGCGCGAGCGCGACGACCACCGAGACACAGGCGACGAGGACGCCGTACGAGAGCCCGGCCACCGCCTCGGCCGAAGGGGACCGCGCCGGGCGTGCCGCACGCGCTCGTGCCACCGCTACGGCCGCGACACTCGGGCACACGAGCCCCGAGGCGATGTCGTGCTCGTAGCCGACACCGCCGAAGAGCGGCAAAAACCCGACCGCGACGCCGACGCCCACCGTGACGCCGACGCCCCACGCGAGGGCGGGCCGGGCGCGAACGAGGGAGAGCACGTGCCGCACGACGGGCGCGCGACCTCGTGTCTCACTCGGCGCTCCGTTCACGGCTCTTCCGCGGGCTCCTCGGCCACGGGCTCCGGCGGGAGGAGCACGAGCGGGAGCACCTCGTCGACCCTGTGGACGAGGTGCACCTTGAGGCCCGCCAACACGTCTTTCGGCACGTCGTCGAGATCACGCTCGTTCTGGCTCGGAACGAGCACCTCGGTGATGCCCGCGCGATGGGCCGCGAGCAGCTTCTCCTTGATCCCGCCGACGGGGAGCACCGCTCCTCGGAGCGTGATCTCGCCGGTCATCGCCACCTCGCGTTTGACTGCGCACTGGAGCAAGAGCGACGTGACCGCCGAGAACATCGTGATGCCGGCCGACGGCCCGTCTTTCGGCGTCCCACCTTTCGGGACATGAAGGTGAAGGTCGATGGTCTTCAAAAACTCGGGATCGAGGCCAAGATCTTTCGCACGGCTTCGCACGAACGACATCGCCGCCTGCGCCGACTCCTGCATGACGCTCTTCAGATTTCCGGTCACGACCACGTCGCCTCGGCCGGGCATCTTGGTCGCTTCGATGAAGAGGATGTCGCCGCCGGAGGGTGTCCACGCGAGCCCGGTCGCGACGCCGGGGGCGCTCGTTCGCTCGGCGAGGTCCGGGAGGTACTTCGGGGCCCCGAGGATCTCTTCGACCTTCTCTTTGGTCGCGACGACGCGCACGTCCTCGCCCTCGGCGAGCTTCATGGCCACGTGCCGACAGACGCTCCCGATCTCACGCTCGAGACCGCGCACGCCGGCCTCGCGCGTGTAGTGGTCGATGATGGCGCCGATGCCCGACTCCTCGAGCTCGAGGCGCTCGTCGGTGAGGCCGTGGGACGAGAGCTGCTTCGGCCCCAAGAACTCGCGGGCGATGTTTCGCTTCTCCGACCGCGTGTACCCCGGCACCTCGATGACCTCGAGGCGGTCCCAGAGCGGCCCCGGGATCGTGTCGGGGTTGTTCGCCGTCGCGATGAAGGTGACCTGCGAGAGATCGAACGGCGTGTCGATGTAGTGGTCTTGGAACGTGCCGTTCTGGGCCGGATCGAGCACCTCGAGCAGGGCCGACGCGGGATCGCCGGCCACGTCGACGCCCATCTTGTCGATCTCGTCGAGCACGAAGACCGGGTTCTTCACCCCGACCTTCTTGAGCCCCTGGATGATGCGACCGGGGAGCGCGCCCACGTACGTGCGTCGATGCCCGCGGATCTCGGCCTCGTCGCGGACGCCGCCGAGCGCGATGCGGTGGTAGCGGCGCCCCATACTGCGCGCGATGCTCCTCCCGAGCGAGGTCTTGCCGACGCCGGGCGGGCCCACGAAGCAAAGGATCGGGCCTTTTTTGTCGGCGCGGAGCTTTCGCACGGCCATGTACTCGACGATGCGCTTCTTCACCTTCTCGAGGCCGAAGTGATCCTCGTCGAGGCACCTTCGCACGTCGACCACGTCGATTTTGTCGGGGGTCGATTTCTGCCACGGGAGGTCGGCGAGCCACTCGACGTACGTGCGCGTGACGTTGAACTCCGCGGACTGCTGGTGCATGCCCGACATGCGCCCGAGCTGCTTCCGCGCGATCTTCATCGCCTCCTCGGGGAGCTGGGCGAGCCGCACCTTCTCTCGGAGATCCTCGATCTCGTCGTCTTCCCCTTCGCCGAGCTCCTCGCGGATGCTCTTCATTTGCTGGCGCAGGATCTGCTCGCGCTGACTTTTGCCCTCGTCCGCCACCATGGTCGAGACCTCGCGACGCACGCGGAAGAGCTCGAGCTGACGCTGGACGATCTGGGCGACCGCACCGACGCGCGCCTTCACGTCGAAGGTCTCGAGGATCACCTGGCGATCGGGCACGTTGGCCTGATCGCTCGTGAGGTTCGAGGTGATGAGGTCGGCGAGGCTCCCGGCCTCACGGACGTTGTCGAGCACCCCTTGGGTCTCCTTGGGGAGGTTCGGCATGAGCCCGAGCAGCTCGCGGGTCGCGTCACGGAGCTGGTTCGCGGCGCGGTCGAGCTCGGGGTCGCGCTCGAGATCCTCCGAGATGCGCCGCACCTTGGCGCGCATGTAGGGCTCGATGCCGCTGCGTCCCACCAGCCTTAGCCGTGAGAGCCCGTGGAGCACCACGGAGTAGTTGGACGGTCCGAGGCGGATCACTTTCACGACACGCGCGACCGTGCCGACCTCGAAGAGGTCGTCGAACGTGGGCTCGTCGACGGCCGAGTCGCGCTGGCTCACGATCCCGACGATCGCGCGCTCCTGACCGAGCAAATCCTCGACGAGGCGGACGCTCCGCGGGCGACCGACGTTGATGGGCACGACGCTCGCCGGAAAAACCACGCTGTTTCTCAGCGGAAGGATGGGAAGGCTCTCGATCTCGAACCTTTGCTCTTGCGACAAGACGAAGCTCCTCGGCCTCGGGCGCGAAGGCCTGCGCCCATGATAGGCCCCGAGCCTAACGCGAAAGGCCCCGAGCGGAGAAGCGGCGCGTGCGCGTCGAGCCCCCTCTCCCGTCCTCGCCCGTCCCCCTCGAAGCGTGGCTCGCTTTTTGGTAAGCCTAGGGCCCATGAGCTGCGCGTCGACACGAACGTCCTCCGCCCGACCGAGCCCGTGGTGCGCCGTAGGCATCGCCGTGGCGCTGCTGACGTCGGCCACGGTCGGCTGCGCAGGGGCTCACGCCGAAGACCCTCAGAGCGTGCTCCGCGCCTACGCGGCGGCGCTGCAGGACGGCCGCTCCGACGACGCGTACCGCCTCCTCAGCGACGACGCACGACGGGGGGTCTCGCTCGAGGCGTTTCGGCGCATGGTGAAGGACAACCCCGAGGAGGTGCGCGAAATCGGCCGCGCCTTGGCCCGTCCGACCGGCGCGCCCCTCGTGACGGCCACCGTGACCGGAACGAGCGGAGATCAGCTCGTCCTCGTGCTCGAGAACGGCAAGTGGAAGCTCGACCCGGCGAGCCTCGACTTTTACGCCCAAGACACGCCGAAGCACGTCGTCATGGGCTTCGTGCGAGCGCTCGAGCGCCGGCGCTACGACGTCATCTTGCGCTACATCCCCGAGGCGCGCCGCGAAGGGCTCGACGCCGAGCGCCTCCGCGCCGCCTGGGAGGGCCCCGACAAGGAAGAGATGCTCCACGTGCTCACGGCGCTGAAGCAGGCCCTCCCCACGGCGAGCATCGAAGAGACGGGAGACCGCGCGACCCTCGGGTACGGCGCCGGGACGCTCCAGCTCGTCCGCGAGCGTGGCCTCTGGAAAATCGAAGACTTCGATTGACGCGGCGGCAAGAGCCGAGCCGGGGTTCGCTCGCTAACCTCGCGAATCGTAAGCAGAAAGTGGCGCCGACCTCGGGGCGGGTGCGCCGTCGATTTGTTGCCCGGCAAGCGCACCCGTCGTGCGAGGATTGCATCGCGGCGGGCCTACGCCCGTCGAATGAGGACGCGCGGCCCTCGCGCTACTCTTTCCTTGGTGGAGGTCTCGCTCTCATGAAAACGAACATCGTGCTCCTCGCGTCCGTTACGGCTTCGTTCGCCCTCGCCGCCTGCCAGTTCCAGGCCGGCACCGGACCGCAGACGCCCGCCACCCCCGCCGCCCCCGGCGCGGGCACGACCCCAGGTCAGGCGTCCATCCCGGCGCCTCCGGCGAAGGCGCCCCCGGAGCGCGTCGCCAACATGAGGAAGATCGGCCTCGCGGGCGTCGTCTCCAAGACCCCGAAGATGAAGGACGTGCTCGCAGGCGGCGGCGGGACGACCCCCACCGGCCCCACGGCCCCCACCTCGCCGACCACCCCTCCGACCACGCCCCCCGCGCCTGCCGAGCCGGCCATCGTCACGGCGGCCACTCCCTTCGGCGGCGGCGACGCCAAAGAGGCGAACTTCCTCGGCTCGATCTACGAGATCACCTCGACCGACAAGCTCCACGACCTCGGCACGCTCAAGCCGATCGGCACCCTCTTCGCGAAGGAGCTCAACGTCCCCTCGGCGCCGTTCACCGAAGGGTTCGCCGGCGTCACCAAGAAGGCGGAGTGGTTCGCCATCCGCTACGAGGCCCCCCTCACCGTGACGACCGCGGGCGACTACGACCTCACCATCAACTCCGACGACGGCGCCGTGGTCTACGTGAACGATCAGAAGATCGTCGACAACGACGGCGTGCACACGGCCACCGAGAAGACGGGCCCCGTGCACCTCGACCCGGGCACGCACTCGCTCCGCATCGACTACTTCCAGGCCGCCGCCGGCCCCGTCGCGCTGCAGTTCTACTGCAACAAGATGGGCGCGGCGAAGGTGCTCTGCACCGGCAAGCTCTGATCGAGCGCACACGACACGAAGGCGGGGCCCTCTCGGCCTCGCCTTCGTGCGTTTTGTGAGCCGTACGCCGCCTACCCGGTGAGCGCGCCGGGGTGGATCGCAGGTGGCTTCACGTAGAGCGGGGTGAGGTCGGCGAGCGCCCTCCCCTCGAGCACGAGCCGCCCCAAGGTGGTCGCGCGCGGCACGTCGTAGGGCGGAGAGCCCTCCACCCGAGCCCCCTCGAGCCCGGGGAGCTCGCGGAGAGCGTGAGCGGCCTCCCCCACCAACACCACGGGCTCACCGAGCCCGGCGACGAGCTCGGCCACCTCTCCGTACACGACCGCCTGCTCGGCGATGACCAGCTCGCCCGAGGGCCGCTCGACCCGCACGAACACCTCGCCGCGCACGGACGGCATGACCGCGACACGGAGGCCTGGGACGCTCGGCGGAAGCGCCGCGGCGAGCGCGACCAACGAGCCTGCTCCGTACGCGCGCGCCGACGTGGCGAGCGTCACACCGCGAACGGTGGCGATCCCGACGCGGACGCCCGTGAACGAGCCCGGCCCCACGTCGACGACCCACGCCTCGACGTCCCCCGGCCGTGCCCCGACGGCGCGAAGGGCGTCGTCGAGGAGCGGCAGGAGACTCTCGCCGTGCGCGTTCGAGACGCGCCGAGAGGCCTCGTGGACCAGCGCGCCCGCCCGGAACACGGCGACCTGCCCGAGCGGGGAGGCCGTGTCGATCGCGACGAGCAAGCCCATGGTTCAGAGCTGCGCGAAACGACCGCTACGGAACGCCGCTTCGAGCAGCTGGTCGACGCGCTGGACGAGCTCGGGAGCGCGCGGATCGGGGGAAGCGCCGAGCGCGGCTTTGATTTCGTTGAGCGCCTTGAGCTGGCTGAAGAGCTGCACGTCCGAGAGCCCACCGCCCCCGGTAAGCACCTGGCGTACACGGTCGATCTCGGCCGCGATGGCCTCGACGCCGATGCCGGCCGACCCGACCCTCCGCGCCTGTGGGTGGTCGCGGTAGTGAGCCTCGAGCACGGGCGTCACGATCGCCTCGAGGATCGCGGCCTGGTCTTCGTTGTTCCAGGTGTGCTTGAGGACGAAGAAATCGCTCGCGTCGGGCTGGCTTCGGCCATCGAGGAAGGCGCTCGCCGCGAAGAGCTTCAGCATCTTCACGACGCGCCGGTCGGAGAGCGTCACGCCCTCGGCGCGGATCTGGAAGACGAGGCCCTTGTACTGGCTGAAGAACTCCCCCGAGAAGCGCATGCGCTGGGCCGAGGCCCGGTGAAGATCGTAGATCTCCCGGGCCGACGCGAGCGGCTGCACGGGCTGCTCGGTGATGCCCATGACCTCGTTCCGGAGGCCCTTCGTGAGGAGGTCCTGGAAGTGGTAGGCGTCCAGGTTGTCGCTGCGGATACGCAGGAGGAAGCGGTCGAAGATGGCCGTCAGGGTCTCGTCGGACGGCACCTCGTTCGAGGCCCCGAAGCACGAGAGGAGCGGGCACTTCAAGACGGTGCCGCCGCTCGAGTAGCGCCGCTCGTTCAAGAGCGTGAGCAGCGCGTTCAAGATCGCCGAGTTCGACTTGAAGACCTCGTCGAGGAACACGATCTCGGCCTCGGGGAGCATGCCCTCGATGCGGCGCTGGTAGCGCCCCTCGCGAAACGCGGCGATGTCGACCGGCCCGAAGATCTCGTTCGGCTCGGTGAAGCGCGTGAGCAAGTACTCGAAGTAGCGCGCCTGCACGAGGCGCGCGAACATGCGGATGAGCGCCGATTTCGCCGTGCCCGGAGGCCCGACGAGCACGGCGTGCTCCCCCGCCACGACCGCGATGAGCAAGAGGCGGATGACCTCGTCCTTGCCGAGGAATCGAGACTCGAGCGTCCGAGCGATTTGCTGGAGCCTGACCGGGAGCGCGTTCTGCTGCGGCTGCATCGTCGCGAGCGAGGCTATCACGCGAAAACCTCGCCCGTCACGGCAGCCTTTCGGCCCATGCTCCCCTATTTCTTCGCGGGCGCCGACGCGGGCTTCGCGGGCGCCGAAGCGGGCTTCGCAGGGGGTTTTTCCTGAGCCTTCTTGGGATCTTGCGGGTTGCCGTACGGATCGCGCACGTCGGGCGCGCCGAGGTGCATCGACTCGAGCTCGCGTTCGAGCTTCTCGCGGTCACCGACGACGACGACCTTCATCGTGCGCGGCGTGAGCCACTTCTGTGCGACGCGGAGCACGTCCTTCGCGGTCACTTTGGAGATGCGATCGACCCGCGTCGCGTACTCGTCGGCGGGGTAGTCGTAGACGACGAGATCGGACACGGCGTTCACCACGTCCCTCGCCGTCTCGAAGCGGGCCGGGAGCTGCTGAACGATGCCCTCCTTCGCGCCCTGAAGCTCGGCCTCGGTGACCTCTTGGTCGCGCATCTTCTCGAGCTCGACGAAGAGCTCGTGGATGGCCGGGGCCGTCTTGTCGGTCACGACCGCCGCGCTCGCCGCGAACGGGCCTGCACCTCGACGCATCGAGAAGTACGAGCGCGCGCCGTACGTGTACGCGTGTTTCTCCCGCAAATTCAGGTTGATCCGGCTCGAGAACATGCCGCCCAAGATGGCGTTCATGACCGTGATGGCGTCCCGGTCCTCGGTGCTCGCGGGCGCGCCCACCTGCGTGAGCGCGATCTGCGACTGCGCCGCGCGCGCCTTTTCGACGAGCACGAGGCGCGACTCGTCCTTCGGCTTCTTGTCCGCCTTGGGCGCCTCGGGCACCTTGCCACGCTCTCGCTTCGCACCCGAGAGCGCCCCGAACGTCCGCTCGAGCGAGGGCATGAGCGTCGTGTCGTTCACGCCTCCGGACACGACGAGCGTGAGCAGGCTCGGCACGAAGAGCTCTTTGTGAAGCTTCACGAGCGCCTCGCGGGTGACCGCCGAGACGTCGCTCGCCTCGCCCGAGAGGGTGTGGCCGTAGGGGTGCGCGCGGCCGTAGAGCACCGCGGCCTGGGCATTCACCATCATCGCGGAAGGATTGTTCTTTTCGGCTTGGATACCGGCGAGCCGGCGAGCCCTGAGGCGCTCGATCTCTTCCTTCGGGAAGGTCGGGTTCTGCGCGAGATCCGCGAGGAGCTCGAGGGCGACGTCGAGGTGCTCGCGGAGCACGTCGACCGAGAGGGCGCCCGAGTCCCAGCCGAACGACGCGTCGTGGTGCGCGCCGATCGCCTCGAAGTCGTCCGAGAGCTTGAGCGCCGAGCGGGTCTTCGTGCCCTGCTCGAGCATGGCGCCGAGGAACGACAGCGTCCCGGGCTTCGCCTGGGCGACGTCCCCCTGGCCTGCACGGACGACGAGCGACACGGACACGGTCGGAGTGGGGTGCGGCACGAAGAGCACGCGGATGCCGTTCTTGAGCGCGCGCTCTTCGACCTTCGGAGCGACGAACGGCCTGCCCGCGTCGCCCTTCTCGGGCGGTTGCGAACGGAACGGCGCGTCCGGGGTCTCGAGCGGGACCGGCTTCGGCTCGACCTTGGCGACCGTCGGCGGAGGCACCGTCGGCACGACCGGTGGCGGTGTTTCTCCACCGCAGGCGACGAGAGCGAAGGCCAGCGTGAGCGCGACGATCGACGAACGAGCCTTCATTTTGCACCTCCTCGCGCCACGTTCGTGACCTCTCCGGCGATGGGGGCCCCCTTCTTCGGCGCGACCAACGTCACGACGCGGGCCTTCGCGGGGAGATGGGCGTTCACGGCGGCCTTCACGGTCTCGGCCGACGTCGCCTCGTACCGCGCGAGATCCTTCGCGAAGTAGTCGGCGTCCCCCGTGTAGTGGAAGTACGTGTTGAGCAGGTTCGCCCTCGCGCCGACGCGCTCGATCCCGAAGATCGAGTCGGCGCGGGTCGACACCTTGGCGCGCGAGAGCTCGTCCTGCGAGATCCCACGGTCACGGAGCGCCGCGAGCTCCTCGTCCACGACCTTGAGCAGCTCGTCCGCCGTGTGCCCGGGCTTCGCCGTCGCGACGATCTCGAACACGCTCCCGAGCTCCATGGATGCCTGCGACGCGAACACGCCCTGCGCGATCTGGAGATCGTAGACGAGGCGCTTGTAGAGCCGGCTCGTCTTCCCGGAGGCGAGCGCTCGTGCGGCGATGTCGAGGTCGGCGTCCCCGGGCGCGAAGAACGCCGGCGTGGGCCACGACACGTAGGCCCGCGCGAGCTCCACGTCGGCCGAGACGTCGATGCGGGTCTCCCCCGAAAGCTTCGTGTCGATCGGGGCCTTCTTCGCGGGCACGGGCCGGTTCACGATCGGACCGAAGTACTTCTTCACGAGCTCGAGGGCCTTCGTCTCCTCGAAATCCCCCGCGAGGGCGAGCGTCGCGTTTCCGGGCACGTAGTACGTGCGGAAAAAGCCCTTCACGTCCTCGAGCGTCGCGGCGTCGAGGACCTTCGGAGAGCCGATCGTGAGCAAGTGGTAGGGGTGCTGCGCGGGGAAGAGCTCGGCGCGAACGGCCTGGCCCACGAGCCCGTAAGGAGCGTTCTCGTAGTTCTGCCGGCGCTCGTTCTTCACGACCTCGCGTTGGCTATCGAACGTGGCCTGATCGACGTGATCGAGCAAAAAACCCATACGGTCGCTCTCGAGCCAGAGCGCGAGCTCGAGGCGCGACGAGGGCACGGTCTCGAAGTAGTTCGTGCGATCTTGGTTGGTCGTACCGTTGATGCCCGAGGCCCCCACCTCCTCGAGGTGGCGGAAGAAGGTGTCCTCCGCGACGTGCTTCGACCCCTGGAACATGACGTGCTCGAAGAGGTGCGCGAAGCCGTTTTTGCCGGGCGCCTCGTCCTTCGAGCCCACGTGGTAGAACACGTTCACGCTCACGGTCGACACCCGGTGGTCCTCGTGGAGGAGCACGGTGAGCCCGTTCTCGAGGACGACCTTCTTCGCGGTGAGCGTGGCCCCGGGCACCTTCGGGAGCATCGTCGACTGCGGGGCTCGCGCCGAGGGAGCGGCGAGCGGGGCCTGCATCGGTTTCTCGGCGAACGACGGGGCCGCGAGGCCCACGAGGGGGAGGGCGAGGGCGAGCGCGAAGAGACGCGCGCGGCGAGAGGACGGCATGCGCTCTTGTGTATCGGGTCGGGTCGCCGTTGCCAATCCGCGCGGTGTTCATCGCACATTGGAGCCACGGCCCACGGTACGTTTTCTCGTTGCCTCGATGCTCGCCCGGCGTACCGTTTCTCTTCGACGAAGGACCCGGGGGGTCGAAGGAGACCGCGTGGCCAGTCGTTCAACCCGCATTTCGATCGTAGAGAAGTCCCTCCAGGACATCTTCGAGCGCATTTTGGAGCTGCCCCAACCCGCCGCCCAGGAGCTCCACCAGAAGGCACGGCAGGTCGCCTTCGCGGTCGCACGGTGGACGACGACGCCACCCTCGCGGGAAGAGCGCGAGAAGGCCCTGAACGACGTGCTCGCGCTGAACGTCGAGGTGATGGCCGCGAGCCGTAGGGCGCGCGGGGCCTGACCGTGCCGAGGCCGCCTCGGGTCTCACGGAGGCATTTGCTCTCGGGCGCGCTCGGGGCCTTGGCGGCGGGCTGCGTCGGTCCTCGAGGGGACGTGCGGCCCGCGGCGAGAGCGCGCACCGCCGCGGGCTTCTCTCCCCGCGCCGTTCAATCGGGAGACGTCGACGCGAGCTCGGCCGTCCTCTGGGCGCGCGCCGAGCCCGAGAGCGCCGGAGAGCGCCTCGTGGTCGACGTCACGACCGCGAGCGACCCTTCGTTCGCGCGGGCGAAGAGGTTTTTCGGGCCGGTCGCCGGCCCGGAGCGGGACTTCACCGCGCAGGTGCTCTGCGACGGCCTGCCGAGCGGCGAGAAGCTCCGTTTCCGCGCGACGTTCGGAGAGTCGAGCCGCGCGTACACGTTCGGAGCGACCCGCACCGCCCCTCCCCCGACGCTCGACCGAGAGATTCGCTTCGCGTGGTCCGGCGACACGGTCGGCCAGGGCTTCGGCATCGACGTCACGCGCGGCGGGCTCGCGAGCTACCGCGCCGTCCATGCCGCGGAGCCCGAGCTCTTCGTGCACGCAGGCGATCTCATCTACGCCGACGGCCCCCTGTCCCCGGAGGTCCCCCTCCCGGACGGCACCGTGTGGAAGAACCTGGTCACCCCAGGAAAGTCCCATGTCGCCGAATCTCTTCAAGATTTTCGCGACGCGTTCGCCTACCCCTTTTTGTGCGAGAACGTGCGCAAGCTCGCCGCGGACGTGCCCCTCTTCGCGATTTGGGACGACCACGAGGTCTGGAACGACTTCTGGCCCGGCCAGCGCGGCACCGACGAGCGCTACACCGAGCGCGACGCGAGCGTCCTCATGGCTCGCGCCTCCCGGGCCATGCACGAGCACGTCCCCTTCCGGCCGAGCCCCGCGCTCTACCGGAGCGTCGTGTGGGGACCGGGCGCCGAGCTCTTCTTCCTCGACGGGCGAAGCTACAGGAGCCCCGACGGCCCGAACGACGAGCCCGAGGGCTCCGCGTTCTTCGGTGAGGCGCAGCTCGGCTGGCTCATCGACCGCCTCACGCGCTCGAGGTCCACGTGGAAGATCGTGACGACCGACATGCCCATCGGGCTCGTCCTCCCGCACGACTACGGGCCCGGGGGCGTGCCGCGCACCTTCGACGGCATAGGCCAAGGCGACGGGCCCCCGCGAGGGCGTGAGAAGGAGATCGCGCGCCTGCTCTCGGCGCTCCGGGCGGCCGGCGTGAAGAACCTGCTCTTTCTCACGGCCGACGTGCACTACGCGGCGCTCCATCGCTTCGACCCGGCCCACGCCGCCCACACCGATTTCTACCCGTTCCACGAGTGCATCGCGGGCCCCCTTCACGCGAAGAGCTTCCCCCCGAAGGCCAAGGACGGCACGTTCGGGCCCGAGGTGCTCTTTCGGGTCGAGGAGCCCGAGACCTCCGGCTCGGGGCCATGGGCGGGGCGGCAGAGCTTCGGCCTCGTCACGATCGCCCGAGGGTCGCACGCCCTCACGGTCACCTTCGTTTCGGGGACGGGAAAGGTCCTCCACGAGCACACGATCGTTCCGTCCCCCGGCGGCTGAAGCGCCGAGGGCGGATCTCCTTTACTCGGCGGCACGAGGCCGGCTAAGCCGCGCCCATGAGCATGAGCGGTCCGCCCGTCGTCCTCGGTCTCCCCATCTCGCTCGAGTCGCTCGAGGAGGTGGCCCGTCGTGGGCGCGCCGTCACGGTCGACCCCGAGGCCCGGAAGAAGGTCGAGGCCTCCCGCGCCGCCATCGACGAGATCACCGCCGCCGGAGACGCCGCGCGCAACGTGTACGGCGTCAACACCGGCTTCGGGGCGCTCTCCGAGACGCGCATCTCGGCGACCGACGTACGCGCCCTCCAGCAGAACCTCGTGCGCTCCCACGCGACCGGCATCGGCGAGGACCTGCCCACCCCCGAGGTGCGCGGCATCATGCTGCTCCGCGCCCAGGTGCTCGCCCTCGGGCACTCCGGCGTGCGCCCGCTCGTGCTCGACACCCTCGTCGAGATGCTGAACCGCGGCGTGACACCGCGCATCCCCGCGCAGGGGTCGGTCGGCGCCTCCGGAGACCTCGCGCCTCTCGCACACCTCTCCCTCGTGCTCATCGGAGAGGGCGAGGCCCGCGTGGGCGAAGGCCCCCTCGTGTCGGGGGCCGAGGCCATGAAATCATGTGGGATTTCGCCGATCGAGCTCGAGGCGAAAGAGGGCCTCGCGCTCATCAATGGCACCCAGTACATGGCCTCCCTCGGCACGCTCGCGCTCCTCGACGCCGAGCGGCTCGCGACAGCCGCCGACATCGCCGGCTCGGTGAGCCTCGAGGCCCTCAAGGGGTCGACGACGCCGTTCGACGAGCGCCTCCACTTCGCCCGTCCTCACCCCGGCCAAGCCGTCGTGTCGAAGAACCTGCGCGCCCTCCTCGCCGACAGCGAGATCGCCGCGTCCCACAAAGACTGCGGCAAGGTCCAAGACGCCTACTCGCTGCGCTGCATGCCCCAAGTGCACGGGGCCACGCGCGACGCCCTCGGGTGGGTCCGCGGGGTGCTCGAGCGTGAGGTGAGCTCGGTGACCGACAACCCGAGCGTGTTCCTCGGCCGCGACGGGACCGAGATCCTGAGCGGCGGCAACTTCCACGGGCAGCCCCTCGCCCTCGCGCTCGACCTCGTGGCCATGGCCGTGGCCGAGCTCGGCAACATCAGCGAGCGGCGCGTCGAGCAGCTCGTGAACCCGGCGCTCTCCACGGGCCTCACGCCCTTCCTCGCGGCCGGCTCGGGCCTCCACTCGGGCTTCATGATCGCGCAAGTGGCGGCGGCGTCCCTCGTGAGCGAGAACAAGGTGCTCTGCCACCCCGCGAGCGTCGACAGCATCCCCTCTTCCGCCGGCAAAGAAGACCACGTGAGCATGGGCAGCGTCAGCGCGCGCAAGCTCGCGATGGTCGTCAAGAACACCCGCAACACGCTCGCCATCGAGCTCATGACGGCGGCCGCAGGGGTCGATCAGCGCGCCCCGCTCCGCCCGAGCCGAGGTGTGCGCGCCGCCCTCGCCACGATTCGAAAGGTCGTCGCCCCGATGACGGGCGACCGGCCGCTCTACCGTGACATCGAGGCCGTCGCCGAGCTCGTCGCGAGCGGAGCCCTTGCCGACGAGGCCTGCGCGGCCGTCGGCCACCTGGCCTGAAGGGCGGCCTCGCCGGTCCCTCGCTGAGCGCACCTCTCCTCAGAGGTGGGAAACACCACGCCGATCCCTTGACGCGGGGGGTCGGCGACGGGTGTCACACGGGCCACGGGTGCCCGTCTACATACGCAACACCTTTGAATCATTGCGAAAAGCCATGACGCTTCGCAACAAAGGTGTACGACGATTTACAAGTCCATGACAACTCCCGGGGGGGCGAGTGCTTTGGTTCCTGCCATGCACGTCGCCTTGTGTGTCGCCTACTTCACCGTCCTGGGCCTCTTGTCGATGTACGGCCTCCACAGGTCGCACCTCGTCATCACGTGCCTTCGCCTCGCGAAGAAGCTCCGCGCCATGAAGGCCGGGGTCCCGTCGCTGCCGGAGCGCCCGTCCGCCGACGGCCTCCCCGCGGTGACGGTGCAGCTCCCGCTCTACAACGAGGCCACCGTCGCCACGCGCCTCCTCGACGCCGTCGCCACGCTCGACTACCCGCGCGAGCTGCTCGAGGTCCAAGTCCTCGACGACTCGACCGACGAGACCCGCATGCTCGTCATCGACCACGTCCGCAAGCTCGCCGAAGGTGGGCTCGACATCCGCTACATCCACCGTGTCGATCGCACGGGCTACAAGGCCGGCGCGCTCGACGCGGGCCTCACGGTCGCGAAGGGCGAGCTCATCGCGATCTTCGACGCCGACTTCATCCCCCAGCCCGACTTCCTCCGCGCCCTCGTCCCGCACTTCGTCGCCGATCCGAAGGTCGGCATGGTGCAGGCCCGCTGGGGTCACCTGAACCGCGAGGTGTCGCTCCTCACGCGCGTCCAGGCCCTCATGCTCGACGGCCACCACCTCGTCGAGAACCGCGCGCGCGCGGCCGCCGGCTGGCTCTTCAACTTCTCGGGTACCGGCGGTATGTGGCGCCGCGAGGCCATCAAGGACGCGGGCGGCTGGGAGCACGACACGCTCACCGAGGACCTCGACCTGAGCTACCGCGCCCAGATGGCCGGCTGGAAGTTCGGCTACCGCGAGGACGTGGTCACCCCCGCCGAGCTCCCCGAGGACGTGAGCGCCTTCCGCGCGCAGCAGTTCCGCTGGGCCAAGGGCACGGTGCAGACCTCGCGCAAGCTCATGAAGCGGCTCCTCACGGCCTCGCACCTCACGGTGATGCAGCGCATCGAGGGCTTCTTCCACATGACGCCGCACTTCGCGTACCCGCTCATGGTGCTCCTCAGCGTGCTCCTCTTGCCCGCGCTGCTCCTCATGCCCGCGACCGACGTTCGCACCATGTTCCTCATCGACCTCCCGCTCTGCATCGGCACGACCGGGTCGCTCGCGGCGTTCTACGCGATGGCGATGTCGGCCCAGGGCCGCTCGCGTCGCGAGGCGCTGAAGAGCCTCCCCGCCCTGCTCGCGCTCGGCTGCGGTCTCGCGCCCCACCTCACGAAGGCCGTCTTCGAGGGTCTCCGCTCGATGGCGGGCGAGTTCGTGCGCACGCCCAAGGCGGGCGACCTCGTGAAGGCCGGCCAGCGCTACCACGCCCGCGCCGACCTCCCGATGACCGAGCTCGTGCTCTCGGCCTACAGCCTCGTGTCGGTGCTCGCCTCGCTCCACACCGGCCACTGGTTCGCGATGCCCTTCGCGATGCTCTTCACCTTCGGGTACGGCTACGTCGCGCTGCTCGTCGCCACCGAGCAGGCCGCACGCCGCCGCGCCGCCCTCGCCGCGTACGAGGCCGGCATGATGCCCGCTTCGCTCGAGAGCGTCCCGCCGCCCGCCGCCTCGCAGGAAGAGCTCGCGGCCTGAGCGCCCGTTCCCCGGGCCTGCCCTCCGCACGCCGAGCGCGCGCGCGAGTGGCAGGCCCGACGTGTTTCGAACGCAGCGGCGCGACGTCACGCGGACCGTTTCGAATTTCGTAAGCCACCGAATTATGACGAAGAAATCGAATTTTGGGGCTTGGCGCCGTCGGAGAAAAGTGCCTTAATCCTGGGGTGTTACCCGGGGTGGTCCGTCTTCGTGACCGCCCCTCAGCACCGCCCGGCCGCGTGGCGGGGCAAGGAGGGGGCTATCATGACGAAAGCCGAAATCGTCCAAGCGCTGTACGCCAAGGTGGGTGGGTTCTCGAGGAAAGAGTCCGCCGATATGGTCGATCTCGTCTTCGAGATGATGAAAGAGACCTTGGGGCGCGGCGAGAAGATCAAGGTCAGCGGGTTCGGGAACTTCGTCCTCCGCGACAAGCGCCAGCGCCCAGGTCGGAACCCGCAGACCGGCGACCCGATCAAGATCAGCGAGCGCCGCGTGCTCACCTTCAAGGCGAGCCAAATCTTGAAGCTTGCGTTGAACGCCCGCGAGGGCGAGGCACCGGCGACCACGGCGACCGGCGGCTGAGCATGGGGGCCCGCGCGCGCCTTCCGCGAACGCATCGTCCGTTTCCGGCGCGTCCCCGCGTACGTGATGCGAGGCGCCCCGCGTGAGCCTGAAGGGTCGTGGGCCCGTGTCTTCGGCGTCGAGCGGCACCTTGCCGTCGAAGCTCTATTTTCGCATCGGTGAGGTCGCCGGGCTCGTCGGCGTCGAGCCTCACGTGCTCCGCTATTGGGAGCGAGAGTTTCGCGCGATCCGCCCGACGAAGAGCGCCAAAGGCCAGCGCGTCTACTCCCGAAAGGACGTGGAGAACCTCCTCCGCGTGCGATCCCTCCTCTACGAAGAGGGCTTCACGATCGCCGGCGCGAAGAAGAAGCTCGGCCGAAACGACGAGACGTCCGACGCCCCCGACAGTGAGCTCCGTGTCTCGGGCGTCACCGAGGTGTCCGCGTCGCCCGTCGCCGGGCCCAGCGTCGAGCCAGAGCCCACCCCGACCTCGGGGATGGACCTCCGGCACGACCGTATGACCGAGACCCGCACCTCCCTCCTCGGCCTTCGCGCCGAGCTCGAGGAGCTGCTCGCGTCGCTCGACGAAGGGTAGTGATGCTCCGCGACGTCGACCGACGCGCGCCCGATCGAGCGCGCTCGGCTCGCTCTCGGGGTGCGACCGTGGCGCTCGTCCTCGCGGGGCTCTTCGCGTCTTTCGGCCGAGCCCACGCCGAGCCCGAGGTGCGCATCGTCGCGACCCACGGCCCACCGTGGTCGTTGCCCGCCCCGGACCTTCGCCACGCCTCTCCCCCCGCCGAGGTGGTGGCGTACGAGGCCTATGGCGACGCAACAGCGGGGCTCGTGGCCGCCTGCGTGGAGGTGTCGGCCTCGGCGGGCTGGGTCGACGAGGCCGAGCCCATCGTGTTCGAGAGGCTCGCCGGGCTCGCGACGAGCACGCTTCTCCGCGCGCGCGGAGCCCCACCCCGGTGGGAGGAGACCCCTGCTCGGCCCACGTTACCCCACACACGCCGGCACGAGCTCCGCGCCCGGGACGGAGACACCTCGGAGGCCTCGCTCTTCCTCGGGTTTCGGGGTGAACGAGGCGCCATCGGCGTCGGGTGCTTCGCCGTGAGCTTCGGGGAAGGCTTCGCGGCACGCGCCACCCGGTTCGAGGGTCCGTTCGTCGCGGAGCCCGCTCCCTCCCTGCCCCTCCGCGGCGTCGTGGGGTCGGCCAAAAATCCGCGCGAAACCACGCTCGTGATGGTCGTCGTGGCCACGTTGGCCGGCGCGCTCTACGTGCGGCGGCGGCCGAGGCCGAAGGTCACCTGACGCATTCCTTCGTTCCGCACGGCGAGACCCATGTTAGAAGGCCCTCGCGATGCAGATCCGCGCATCTTATCCGCTACTTCTTGCCGCCGTGCTCGGCGGGCTCACCACCACGGCGGCCCGATCCGCCCACGCCCAGACGGTGGGAGGCCCTTCGTTGCCCGAACCGCGCGGCAACCTGATGCCGGAGGCCAAGACCACCTCGGGGGCGCCGCCCGAGGCCGCGCCCGACCCAGCCCAAGACCAGCGTAAGCTCGTCGCGCAGGGTGAGGCCCGCCCCGACGAGAGCGCCATCACGGGCAACCCGTCCACCATCTTCGCCGACGACTGGTGGGGGCGGACGCGCCCGGTGCTCGAGCTGCACGGCTACTTCCGCACGCGCGGCGAGCTCTTCCACAACTTCGCCCTCGGCCGCTTCAACGACCCGAGCGACGAGAAGAACCTGTGGGCCCACCCGCTCGATCACTCGTACTCCACGCAGAACGGCACCCCCCGTGACGTGAAGCTCTGCGGCGCCGCCGGCAACGAGCTCTGCGCCGACAAGACCCAGTCGGGCGCCAACATGAGGCTCCGCCTCAACCCGGAGATCCACATCTCCGACAACCTGCGCATCCTCTCGCAGGTCGACTTCCTCAACAACGTCGTGCTCGGGTCCACCCCCGACGCGTACGCCATGTCGCCGAGCGGCACCGGCAGCTCCGGGTACCGCCCCGCCGCGAACGGCGTGAACGGCTACGCCCCGCTCAGCGCCTTCAGCACGTCGCAGAGCGTGCCCACCGCCGGCATCAACGGCTACAAAAACTCGATCGACGTGCAGCGCGCGTGGGCCGAGTACGTCTCGCCCGTCGGTCAGCTCCGCTTCGGCCGCATGCCGCTCCACTGGGGCATGGGCATGCTCGTCAACTCGGGCGACCGCATCGACGACGACTACCAGACGAACTCCGACCGCATCATGTTCGTGTCGGGCATCAAGAGCCTCGACCTCTACTTCGGCGGCTCGTGGGACTTCGTCTCGACCGGGCCCACGAACGCGAGCCCCTTCGACGCGGGCGGAGGCCAGCCCTACAACACGGCGAACCTCACGAACGTCGGCCAGTGGTCGGCGGTCGTCGCGCACCGCACGAACCCCGAGCTGCAGCGCCTCAAGCTCGCCAAGGGCGACATCGTCGTCAACGGCGGCCTCTTCGCGATGTACCGCAAGCAGTACCTCGACGTGACCGCGACCGAGAACCCGCTCACGGCGGACACGGCGCCCACGTCGGTGAACCGTGGCCTCGAGCGCCGCGACGCCTCCGCGTTCATCCCCGACGCCTGGCTCCAGGTACTCTACCGCAAGTTCCGCTTCGAGGCCGAGTTCGCCTCGGTGCTCGGCTCGATCGGCAACAGCCCCGCGAAGAACAACCTGAGCGATCCGATCGGCATTCGCCAGTTCGGTCTCTCGACGCAGACCGAGTACAAGGCCATCGAGGACAAGCTCCGCGTGGGCTTCGGCTTCGGGTGGGCGAGCGGCGACGGAAACGTCGAGGGGCTCGCGCCGGGCGCCAACGGCCTCCAGAAGCGCCTCGCGGACGGCCCGATCTCGACGTTCCGGTTCCACCCGGCCTACTACGTCGACTACATCTTCCACCGCCGCATCCTGTCGCGCGTGCAGGGCACGTACTACTTCCGCCCGTCGGTCGAGTACGACTTCCTCCGCAACCCGAACGGCCAGAAGCTCGGCGGCGGCGCGGCCATCGTGTGGACCCGCGCGAGCGAGTTCATGCAGACCCCGGGCAACAAGCGCGACCTCGGTATCGAGCTCGACCTCCAGGTCTACTACCAGGCCAAAGACGGCACGCTGAACGACGAGCCCTCCAAGATGGGCGGCTTCTACTCGGCGCTCCAGTACGGCGTGTTCTTCCCGCTCGGAGGTCTCTCGTACCTCCCGGGCGAGCAGACCAACATGCAGACCGCGCTCACCAACGCGGCGAACGGCCAGGCCCCCGACCTGAGCCTCTCCACGGCCCAGACCGTGCGCCTCATCCTCGGCGTCATGTTCTGACGCGACGGGCCCGCAGGCCTCCAAGCTGTCGGAAAGGCTGTCGATTTTGGCGGCGTCTCCCTCTCGGGGGGGCGCCGTCAGTCGTTCTTGGCGCCGTTCTTGACCCAGGCCTCGATGCGCGCGAGGGCGGCCTCGTCGAACACGAAGGTCGAGCCATCCGGCATACGCCCGCTGCCGTCCGCCTTGCGGAGCAAGCGGTAGAGAGTCGACGCACGAAAGGTGGGCTCGTTCGTGGCGATGGCCGCGGCGCTCGCAGCACACGCGGCCTGGTCGACGCTGCACGTGAACGCGAACGCGCCTCCGCCGCCTGGCGCGTGGCAGGTCGAGCCCGCGCACGAGGCCGGCGCGCCAGGCCCGAAGAAATCGCGGTAGAGCGCGCGGAACGACGTGAGCGGCACGTTGGGATCGATCGGGGTCACCGGCGGGGGCGGCGTCGGATCGAAACGCGGGGTCCCGCCGACGGCCTCGTCGGTCGAGGCTACGGCGCACGCGGTGGCAAGGAATCCGACCAGACCCAAGACGAGCACACGTTTCATGCGGGGCGGAAGCCTACCACACGCCTCGCGCCCCGAGAGCCGCAGGCGGAGGGAGCCAGGCCAACCGCAACCTCCCGCGCGCGGCGACATTTGCTAGTCTCCCTCTCTCCGGGAACCGCAGATGCCCAAGATCCTCATCGTCGACGACCAGCGAAACATGCGCACGACGCTCGCCATGATGCTCCGTGGCGCGGGCTACGAGGTCGAAGAGGCCTCGGACGGCGAGCAGGGCAGCACACGCGGCGCGACCGAGGCGTTCGACGTCGTGCTGACCGACCTTCGCATGGGCGCAAAAGACGGGATCGACGTGCTCCGCGCGGTGAAAGAGGCGCACGCCCTCACCGAGGTCATCATGATGACCGCCTACGGCACGATCGAGAGCGCCGTGGACGCCATGCGCCTCGGCGCGTTCGACTACATCCAGAAGCCCTTCACCGAGCAGGAGCTGCTCGTGAAGGTCGGCAAGGCGGTCGAGAGCCGGAGGCTCGCCGGCGAGGTCGCCCTCCTCACGCGCGAGTTCCAGGATCGCTACAAATTCGAGAACATCGTGGGCCGCTCGGCCGCCATCCGTGACGTCCTCGGCCGCATCGTGCGCGTCGCCCCCACCGACACGATCGTCCTCATCACGGGCGAGAGCGGCACCGGCAAAGAGCTCGTGGCGAAGGCGATCCACGCGAACTCGAAGCGAACGAACAGGCCGTTCGTCCCGGTCAACTGCGCCGCCATCACGGAGACGCTGCTCGAGAGCGAGCTCTTCGGCCACGCACGCGGCTCGTTCACCGGCGCCGTGAGCGCGCGCAAGGGCCTCTTCGAAGAGGCCGACGGGGGCACGTTCTTCTTCGACGAGATCGGCGAGACCCCCCTCGCCTTCCAAGCCAAGCTCCTCCGCGTGATCCAAGAGAACGAGGTGCGGCGCGTCGGCGAGAACAAGGCCATCAAGGTCGACGTGCGCATCATCGCCGCGACGAACCAGGATCTCTTGCCCGCGATCGCCGAGAAGCGCTTCCGACAAGACCTCTACTACCGCCTCAACGTCGCGCGGTTCCAGCTCCCTCCGATGCGCGAGCGCATGGAGGACCTGCCGGAGCTCCTCGGCCACTTCATTGCAAAGTACAACAAGAAGATGGGCGTACGAGCGCGGTTCGACGACCGCGTCATCGAGTCGCTCCAGCAGTACGCGTTCCCCGGCAACGTGCGCGAGCTCGAGCACATGGTCGAGCAGGCCGTGGCCCTCGTGCAAGACGGCGTCATCCACCCCGAGGACCTCCTGCCGCACGCGAACGCGCCGCAGGCTCCCCCGAGGCCGAAGGGGGCCGGGCGCACCCTCGCCGAGACGGTCGACGCGGCCGAGCGCGGGGCGATCGAAGAGGCCCTCCGGGACGCCGACGGCAACCGCGAGCGCGCGGCCGAGCTCTTGGGCATCTCGCCGACCACCTTGTGGCGCAAGATGACCCGCCTCAACGTGAGCTTCGAAACGCGCGCGTGACGTCCGCGCCGCGAGCCCGAATACGCCGCGGTTGACACGCCGCTCGGCCCGGTGGTTAACACCCGGTCTCCGCGCGGCGGCGCGAGCCCTCGCGGCCAAGGCGCCCTACGACGACCCTCTGCCATGCGAATCGACGCGTTCGACTACGAGCTCCCCGAAGAGCTCATCGCGACGAGCCCTCCCGAAGAGCGCGACGGCGCGCGCCTCCTCGTCTTGGAGCCACTCGACCGGCCGACGGAGGGCTCACGCGACCTCCTCGAGGCCGGCGTGCGCGACCTCGCGACCTTCGTCCCCGAGGGGTCGCTCGTCGTCGTGAACGACACCCGCGTCGTCAAGGCGCGCCTCCTCGGACACAAAGCCGGCTCGGGTGGCAAGGCCGAGATCTTCCTCGTCCAGAAGCACCCCGACGGCGGGTACCTCGCGCTCGGCAAGGCCTCGAAGTCCCTGCGCGAAGGCACCGTCATCGACTGCGGGGAGCTCCGCGTCGAGGTCATGGGTCGTGATCCGGTCCGTAACCTCCTCCGCGTGGCGCTCACGGCGAGCGGGCCCGGCACGATCGACGACGCCATCCGCCGCGTGGGCCAGGTCCCGCTCCCGCCCTACATCAAGCGCGCGCCGAACGCCGAGGACGACGAGCGCTACCAGACCGTGTTCGCGCGGGAAGAGGGCGCGGTCGCCGCACCGACGGCGGGCCTGCACCTCACGAAGGCGCTCCTCGCGCGCCTCGAGCAGAAGGGCGTGCGCCTCGCGAGCGTCACGCTCCACGTCGGGCTCGGCACCTTCGCTCCGGTCACCGTCGACGACCTCGACGATCATCCTATGCACTCGGAACTGTTCACGATTTCAAAAGAGACCGTGCGCGCCGTGGCCGCGGCTCGCGAGCGCTCGGCGCCGGTGGTCGCGATCGGCACGACGGTCGTGCGCGCCCTCGAGAGCGCACGCTGCCCGGATCGGCCGGGGCACGTCCGCGCCGTCTCGGGAGAAGAGACGAGGCTCCTCGTTCAACCCGGCTACGCCTTCTCGGTCGTCGACCGCCTCCTCACGAACTTCCACCTCCCCAAGTCGACGCTGCTCGCGCTCGTCTCGGCGTTCGGTGGGCACGCGCGCGTGATGGCGGCCTACCGCCACGCCGTGCGCACCAAGATGCGCTTTTTTTCCTACGGAGACGCCATGTTCCTTTCGCGCGTGGGAGCCTCGTGAGGCCCCGGACCCCAGGGTTCTCGTTCGACGTCCACGCGAGCGACGGGCACGCGCGCGCCGCCACCCTCACGACCCCGCACGCCGTCGTGGAGACGCCGACCTTCATGCCCGTCGGCACCCAAGGCTCGGTGAAGACGCTCACGCCCCAAGAGGTGGCGAGCACCGGCGCCAAGATCGTGCTCGGCAACACCTACCACCTCTGGCTCCGCCCCGGCCCCGAGGCGATCGCGGCCCACGGAGGCCTTCACGGCTTCACCCGCTGGCCTCACGCGATGCTCACCGACTCGGGGGGCTTCCAGGCGTTCTCGCTCGCGCAGGCAAGAAAGGGAGACGGCAGCGAAAAGGGCGAGCGCCCCAAGAGCCTCGTGCTCCCCGACGAGGACGGGTTCACCTTCCGCTCGCACCTCGACGGCTCGAAGCACAGGCTCACGCCCGAGGTGGCCGTGCACGTCCAGGGGCGCATCGGGGCCGACATCCAAATGCAGCTCGACGTGTGCCCTCCTGGCGAGTCGCCGCGGGACCTCGTCGCGAAGGCCGTCGAGCGCACGACGGCGTGGGCGAAACGGGCGCTCGCCGCGCCGAGGCCCGAAGGTCAGGCGCTCTTCGGAATCGTGCAAGGTGCATGTTTCGCGGACCTGCGGCTCGCACACGCCGAGGCGCTCGGGGAGCTCCCGTTCGACGGGCTCGCGCTCGGAGGATTCTCGGTCGGCGAGCCCATCGCGAAGATGGTCGAGACGCTCCGCGAGGTCGCGCACAAGGTCGACCCGGAGCGGCCGCGGTACTTGATGGGTGTGGGGACGCCGCAGGATCTCCTCGAGGGGATCGCGGCGGGCATCGACATGTTCGACTGCGTGCTCCCCACGCGCAACGCGCGCAACGGCCAGGCCCTCACGCGGTTCGGCAAGGTGGTCATCAAGCAGGCCCGCTACAAAGACGACCTCGGCCCACTCGACCCGGAGTGCACCTGCCCGTGCTGCACGGGCGGCTACACGCGCGCCTACCTCCGCCACATCTACCTCGCCAAAGAGGTGCTCGTGCTGCGGCTCTTGTCCCAGCACAACCTCCACTTCTACGGCGAGCTCGTCCGCGAGGCGCGGCGGGCCATCGTGGCCGGCGTGTTCGAGAGCTTCAAGGCGCGCTGGCTCGCGCGCATGGCCGACGGGCAATCCTCATGAACTGTCCGATATCGTTCACATTTTCGACGGCGCGGTGACAAGGCCGAGAAAATGAGGGACCGTGTGCGCTCGCCGCCGACGGGCGCGCGGCCGAAGGTCCCGGGGGTGCACCGAGCATGAACGACGCGAAGAAACCTCTCGGGAAGATCCTGCTGAAGCGCAAGGTCGTCTCGGCCGCGGACCTCGAGCGAACCCTCGCCGAGTCGGCCGCCGGGATCGGGCCCTCGGCGGGCCTCCCGCTCGCGTCCCGCCTGCTCGCCCGTGGCCTCGTGCGTGAGGCCGACGCCCTACGGGGCCTCGCCGAGCAACTCGGCTTCCCCGCCGTCGATCTCGAGCGCATCGGGCTCCACACCTCGCACCTCGTGCTCGACGAGGGCTTCGCGAAGGCGAACAAAGCGCTCGTGCTCTTCGTCGACGACACACGAGCGCTCGTCGCCGTCGCGCACCCCGACGACCAGGCGATGCTCGCCACGATCGGCGAGAAGCTCTCGCGCGAGATCGTGCCCTACGTCGCGCTCACGCTCCCGCTCCACCGGGCCCTCGAGGAGGCCTACGCCGCGCGAAAGGCCGGAAAAGAAGAGTACTACGGGCGCCACGCGCGCACGGCCGAGAACCGCAGCACGCTCTTGGCGCTCGCGACGTATGTCCCGAAGGACCGCCCCGACGACGACGCCGCGGTGTTCACCGACGACGCCATCCGCGACGCCTCCGAGGGCGAGACAGCGTCCATGCGCGAGGTCGACGCGACCTCGGATGCCCCTCCGGAGAGCCCCCCGTCGGTCGACCTCGAGCGCCTCCTCACGACCGGCGCACGCGCGTTCCGCGAGGGCCGCCATACCGAAGGCATCGAGATGCTCGCGCGCGCGGCGAGGGCCCACCCGCGGAGCTTCCAGGCGGCCTACCAGCTCGGCCTCATGCTCGGTCAATCCGGCCGCGTGCACGAGGCACTCTCGCACGTCGAGCACGCGCTCACGCTCGACCCGAGCTCGTTCTCCGCCGCGAAAAACCTCGCCGTTTTGCAGGAGAAGGCCGGCTTTCGCGGGCGCGCCGTCGAAGCGTGGACCCTGGCCCGCGCGCTCGCCCCCGACGATGCGACCCGGACCCGCATCGAGAGCCACCTGGCCAAGCTCGCCGGGGGGTAACGAACCCACCTACACTGTAGGCGGCCGAAAAAGACACATCGGTCGCACATTTTTTCGATCCCATGCCACGCGGATCCGTCCTGACGGGGTATTCTCGGGAAGGACCATGTCGCGTCGCGCGGCAGAAGGCGGTGAGGCGTGAAGTTTCTCTGCGACCAGTGCAAGGCCAAGTACCAGATCGCCGACGACAAGGTCGCGGGGCGTACCGTCCGCATGAAGTGCCGCAAATGCGGCCACATGATCGAGGTCCGAGCCGAGGTCACCGAGTCGAGCGTCTCGCGGTTCCCGCCTGCCCCGGACGACGCGCCGCGCCCCGGAAGCCTGGCCACTTCGTTTTCCGCTGCGCGTCCGTCCCGGCATTCGCAGGCCCCTGGAGCGCTCGCCGGTGCCTTCCAGAAGAAGGTCCGCGACGACGACGACGACCAGACCGTGATGGCGCCCGCGGCGAGCTTCGACGCGAGCGTCACCGAGGAGTGGTACGCGGCGATCAACGGCGTCCCCGTCGGCCCGATGCGGCTCTCCGAGCTCCGCACGAAGGTCTCGGCAGGCGCCGTGAACGACGACACGTTGGTGTGGCAAGAGGGGTTCGAGGAGTGGCGTCCCGTCAAAACGATTACGCAGCTCGCCGCCATCGTGCGTGAGGCCGCCGCGCCGAAGCCCCTCACGGCGCCCCACACCCCCGCGCCGCCACGCGCGGCCATGAAACCGTCTCCCCAGGCCGCCGCGCGTCAGACGGCGCCCATCGGTCCGGCTCCCGCCGCGGTCGCCATGGCGCCAGCGCGCAGCAACGTCGTTCCCATTTCGCGCGGTGTCGGCGCGGGAGGCGGAGCGGCCGCCGTCGCCCTCGCCCCCGCCGCGGCGCTCGCGCCTTCCCCCGCGCCTGCACCCACGCCTTTCGCGGCTCCTGCGGCCGACCCGTTCGCGGGTCTCGATCCGTTCGCCGCGCCTTCCCCCGCGGCCGACCCGTTCGCGCCTCCCGCTGCGGCCCCCGCGCCCGTGGCGGATCCGTTCGCGATGCCAGGCGTCGTCGAGGCCCCTCGTCCCGCGCCCGTCGCGGCGCTCCCGCTCGAGCCACCTCCCCAGGAGCCGCGACAAGAGAAGAAGGGCCCGCCGCTCGTCTTTTTCGCGGTCGTCGCGCTCGCGGCGGCGTTCGGCGTCACGGCCGCGGTGCTCACCTTCAAGAAGGACGACAAGCCCACCGGGCCCGTCGCGTCCGTTGCACCCCCGCCCGCCACGGCGGCTCCGAGCGCGGCGGGCACGGCCGTCGAGGCCCCGGCTCCGACCGAGACGGCAGCCGTGCACGAGCCCGACGCGGGGCCCCAGAAGGTCGCCTCCGTCGGCGGCGGCGGTAAGGGACCTGCAGTCGCGGCGCCCGCCACGAGCAAGGGCGGTGGGGCCGTGGACCTCGGCGCTCTCGGCCTCTTGGGCGGCTCCGGGAACCACTCGGCCGGCGGCCCTTCGGGAGGTCCCGCGGGCCCTGGCGGCGGCACGGGCCAGGCCCTCGACGCGGCCTCGATCCAGAAGACCATCGGCACCTACAAAGCGGCCGTCAAACGCAAGTGCTGGGATGGCGCCGGAGAGGGAAAAACCCACGCGAACATCAACGTGACCGTGAACGTCGCGCCGAGCGGCCAGGTCACGTCGGCCTCCGCCACGGGCGACGATCCCGTCGTCGCGAAGTGCGTCGAGAACCACGTCCGCGGGTGGAAGTTCGACGGCGGCGGCTCCACGGTCATCCCGTTCCACTTCGTTCGCCAGTAGTCGTTTTTCTCGCAACGGACGGGCGCGTCGAGCCGACGTCGGGGCATGGCTCGCATGACCCCCGACGACAGCTCGTACCCTGCCGCGCTGAAGGCGCTCGCCTCGCCGCCCGACCTGACCACGTCACGTGACCTGCCCGTCGGGCCCACGGCCATCGCCATCGTGGGCACACGGGAACCGATCCCGGAGGCTCGAGAGCTCGCGTACGAGCTCGGGCGAGCCGTCGCCGCCGCGGGGGCGGTCGTCGTGTCCGGCGGGGCCGTGGGGATCGATCGCGCGGCCCACGAGGGAGCCCTCGCAGCCGATGGCGTGACGCTCGCGGTGGTGGGCACGGGCAAGGACCACGTGTTCCCCGCCGAGCACGCCGACCTCTACGAGCGCATCGCCGCCTCGCGAGGGGCCATGGTCTGGCCCTTCCCGGACGACCGAGGCCCGCGAACCGCCGGGTTCCTGCGCCGCAATGGCGTCCTCGTGGCCCTCTCGAGCGCCGTGGTGGTCGTGCAGGCGGGGAAGAGATCGGGCGCGCTGAACGCGGCCTCCTGGGCCCGCCGGCTCGGCCGAACGCTCTGGGTGGTGCCTCAGGCTCCGTGGGCTGCCGCGGGGTTCGAGGGGTCCCTCGGGGAGCTCGCGCGCGGCGCCCGCCCCTTCACGTCCATCGCCAAGCTCTTGCGGGCCGAGGGCATCGGCGAGGGCCGCTCCCAGCTCTCATTGCCCCTCGGAGCCCCGAAACCACCCCCGGCGGGCCTCTCGAGCGCCGAAATCGCCGTCCTTTCGGCCATGGGTCCGCGCCCCCGCCACCTCGACGACCTCGAGACCCTCTCCGGGCTCCCTCTGGCTGAGCTTCAAACGGCACTCTTGACGCTCACGTTGGAGAACGTAGTAGAAGAGGGCCCCCTGGGGTTTTTCAGTAGGACCGGAAAATGACCGACCCTCCTGCCCTTCGTCTCCGCCCGTAAACCGTCTGCGCCTCCGAGGAAGTATGGGGAAAACGCTCGTCGTCGTCGAATCGCCCGCCAAAGCGAAGACGATCAAGAAGTACCTCGGACCCGGTTACGAGGTCCTGGCCTCGAAGGGGCACATCAAGGATCTCCCGAAGAAGCTCGGCATCGACATCGAGAACGGCTTCAAGGAAACCTATGAAATCGTTCCGGGAAAAGAGAAAGTCCTCGCCGAGCTGAAGGGCGCCGCGAAGGACGCGGACGACGTGCTCCTCGCGACCGACCCCGATCGTGAAGGGGAGGCGATCGCCTGGCACCTCGCGGAGGAGCTCACCAAGGTCCCCGAGAAGGCCAAGCGCGTCGAGTTCCACGAGATCACCAAGAACGGTGTGCAGAAGGGCGTGTCGACCCCGCGCAAGCTCGACCGTGCCCTCTACGACGCCCAGCGCGCCCGTCGTGTGCTCGATCGTATCGTAGGTTACGACGTGTCGGCCCTCGTTTGGTCGAAGCTCGCCTTCGGCTTGTCGGCCGGCCGCGTCCAGAGCGTGGCGCTTCGGCTCATCGTCGACCGCGAGCGCGAGATCGAGGCCTTCAAGCCGGTCGAGTACTGGAACATCGGCGTCACGCTGTCCGACGCCGGCGCGAAGAAGCCCCAGCCGTTCTTCGCGCGGCTCGTCTCGAGGGACGGCGAGAAGCTCGAGGTCGGCGACGGCACGACCGCCGGGACGACGAAGGCCCACCTCGAGGGCGCGACGTACAAGGTCGCGAAGGTCACGACCTCGGAGCGCAAGCGCAAGGCGCCCGCCCCCTACTCGACGAGCAAGCTCCAGCAAGACGCCGTGAACCGCCTCGGCTTCGGGGCGAAGCGCACCATGCAGGTCGCGCAGAACCTCTACGAGGGCGTGGACCTCGGCAAAGACGGCGGCACGGTGGGCCTCATCACCTACATGCGTACCGACTCGACCCGCGTCTCGCCCGAGGCGCAGGCCGCGGCGCGCGAGTACGTCGTCGCGACGTACGGCAAGACGCACGTGCCCGCGCAAGCGAACGTGTTCAAGTCGAAGAAGAACACGCAGGACGCCCACGAGGCGATCCGCCCGACGACCCTCGAGCTTCCGCCCGACACGGTCAAAAAGCACCTGAAGGACGAGCAGTACAAGCTCTACAAGCTCATCTGGGATCGCTTCGTCGCGAGCCAAATGTCGGACGCCGTCTACGACCAGACGTCCGCCGAGATCGAAGCCTCGGGCAAGGGCGTGAAGTACGGCCTCCGCGTGGGCGGCCGCGCGCTCAAGTTCGGCGGCTGGCTCGACGTGTACGGCGCCGAGAAGAACCAAACGACCCAGGCCGGCGAGGACGACGAGGCCCAGAAGGCCGCGGCCCTCGAGGGCAAGCCCGCCCAAGACGACACGGCCGGCGAGGTGCCCCCGCTCAAACAAGGCGCGGCGCTCGCGCTCGTTTCGCCTCCGGGCGTGCTCGCCGAGCAGAAGTTCACCCAGCCGCCGCCGCGCTACAACGAGGGCTCGCTCGTGCGAGAGCTCGAGGAGCGTGGCATCGGCCGCCCGTCGACGTACGCCGAGATCATCAGCAAGGTCCAGGCGCGCGACTACGTCGAGAAGCTCGACAACCGCAGCTTCCGGCCGAGCACGCTCGGCAAGTACGTGGTCGATGGCCTCGTCAACAGCAAGCTCGACTTCATGGACCCCGCGTTCACGTCGAGCATGGAGCAAGAGCTCGACGAGGTCGAGGCTGGGACCGTCGAACGAACGACCCTGCTCAGCCGCTTCTATAAGCGCTTCCGTGACCAGCTCGACATCGGCAAAAAGTCGAAGCGCTGGAACCCGGAGCCCGAGCCCACGGGCGAGACGTGCGAGGTGTGCGGTCCGAACAGCGAGGACAAGAAGCTGAAGGCGCTCCCTCCCGGGGAAATGATGAAGCGCTGGTCGAAGAACGGCTGGTTCCTCGGCTGCTCGAACTACCCGAAGTGCAAGAGCACGCGCGACCTCGGGCCCGACGGCAAGGGCGCGCAGCCCGCACGCGAGAGCGGGGTCAACTGCGACAAGTGCGGCAAGCCGATGATCATTCGGAGCGGCCGCTACGGCGAGTTCCTGTCGTGCACGGGCTACCCCGAGTGCAAGAACGCGCGCCCCGTGCCGCTCGGTGTCCCCTGCCCCAAGTGCGGCGGCGATATCATCGAGGTTCGATCGAAGAAGAAGGGCGGAAAGACGTTCTTCGGCTGCTCGAACTACGCCAACGAGACGCTGAAGTGCGACTTCAAGCTCTGGCAGAAGCCGATCCCCGAAGCGTGCCCGGCGTGCGCGGCTCCGTACCTCCTCCAAGGAGGAAACAAGGCGAAGCCGCTCATCGTGTGCGGCAACAAAGAGTGTGGCTACAAGCGCGCCGTCGAGCTCGACGAGCCGCCGAGCGAGGCTCCTGCTCCTGCATGACGGGGCGCGAGAGGTGATGCCGAGGGGGCGCGCGCGGTAAGGGCGGCGCCCCCTTCGCACGTCCGGAACCGTCGACGCCGCCTCGGGGCCGAGAATCGGCATGCGGGAAATCGGCCTCGGCGTGCGCCAAGGCCGACATCAGGGGTCGTGTCGTGTGAAGTGCGCCCCTACTTGGCGGCTCGCTTGAAGACCGAGCCATCGAGCTTGACGCCACGTGCGCCCAGCTCCGACGCGGCCTTCGGGACGATGCCCGACGGCGAGAAGCTCGAGTCGGTCTCGTTGAAGGCGAAGACGTCGCGCGTCGAGAAACCCTTCGCGTCGGTCGACACCTCGGAGACGCGCAGCACCCGGCGACGGCCATCGGGAGACGAGCCCACCTCGACGAACGTGTCGAACGACTCGGCGACGAGCTCTCGAGCCGCCTCGGCGCCGAGCCCAGGCCGCTGGAGCACGAGCTGCGTCGCCAAGCGCGACAGACCATTTTTCAAGCTGCTCGCCGCGAAGCCCGCGACGAGCCCTTCGCACCCGTCCCCGATCGCGTCGAACATGGCGCCGATCGAGGGCCCTCCGACGCGCGGGAGCACGAGGCGATCGGGACGCGTGCGCGCCGCCGCAGCGACCCCGTCGTGCCCGCGGCGGAACGACGCGACCTGCGCTTGAGCGGACACGATCTCTTCGTTGTCCTCGGCGATCGCGACGCGCTCGTACGGCCCCGAGGCGTGCACGAACGCCGCCACGAACGACGGCAAATCGGCCGACGAAGGGCCGACGACGAGCGCGTTGAGCCTCCCCGCCACGACGGCCTCGAGGAACACGCACATGGGCCTCGAGAGCGTGTTTTGGCGGGCGAGGTGGTCGAACGAGACCTCGAGGGTGCGCTTCTTGCGCACCGAGATCACGGCGTTCTTCGACACGGGCGGGAGGACCCCGAGCACCATCGCGCCGTTCGGGAGCCTTCGCTCGACGACCGTCTCGTTTTCGCCGAGCGGCTGGGAGGCGAGCTCGCAGAGCCGGCGAAGCACGCGGACGACGCCCTCGTCGGACGAGAAGGCGCTCTCGGCTGCCGAGCTCGAGGAGCCGCGGGTGACGACGACACGGTCGTACCGCTGCGCGTGGATCTCGACGATGTCCTCGTCGTCGAGCATGGCGCCGATCGGCCCGAGACCGACGAGCTCCGAGACGAGATCGCGGGAGAGCGCCTCGCCGTCGACCCCGGCGAGCGCGCCTTCGGACATGAGCGCCTTGGCCTGTTCGCGCGCCACGGCCTCGACACGCTTGGCGAGGGCGTCGGGCACGCTGGCCGAGAGCTTCAAGGGCCCGAGGTCGATCGCCTGCGCGACGCGGCCCGCGAGGCTCGCGAGCGCCTCGGTCTTGGCCGAGTTGACGGGCGGAGGCGGAGCGACGCTCTTCGCGCGGTTCGGAGGCGGAATGGAAGCCTCACGGAGCGCGAGCGGGGCTTCGCGCGCGATCGTCTCCCGGGCGCCGGCTGGCACCGCGGGCGGCGCGTTCTCTCGCGGCGGGGGCATCGAGGGCTGAGCCGCTCGCGCAGGCGGAGGGGCTGCGGGCTCGGGCCGAGCAGGAGGCGTCGAGTTCCGACGCGCGGCGGGCGGAGGCTGTTGCGTAGGCGAAGGAGAGAGGCCTTGGGGCGCACCGGGCGCTTGGACCTCCGAGGGGAGCGGCGGCGGCCCACCGGCGGCGCCAGGACCTCGCAGCATTTGGGGCGCGAGCGGGGCCACCTGGTTCAGTGGCATCGTGTGCTGGCGCGGGGGTGGAGGCCCGCCGGCGGCCAGGCCCATCGGGCGCGGCTTGTGGATCTCGCTGTCGTCGGCCTCCTCGGCCTGCTGGACCACTGGGGCCTCACTGCGCCCCGGGACCGGCCTCGCGCCTGGGGGATGCGTGGAGGCCTTCAGCGTGACGGCCGGACCGTTGGCGGCCGGCCTCGGCATCGAGGGACCTTGCGGAGGCGGGGCCGGCGATGCCATCGGAGGGGCGAGCGGCGGAGGGTTCGGGTCCCGCTCACGCGCAAGCGTGCTCTCGTCGTGAGGGCCATCGGACGCGGGTGGCGGCGCTCCCGCCACGTCTTGCGCGCCCTCGAGGCGAATCACGAAGTCGCCGATGAAGATCTTGTCGCCCTCGCGGACCACGGTCGCCTGGGCGATCTTCTTCCCGTTGACGTAGGTGCCGTTGGTGCTCTTGAGGTCCGTGACGATGAAGCGGCCGTCCCGGAAGAGCAGCCGAGCGTGATGCTTCGAGACGTTGCCCTTCGGCAACATGAGGTCGTTGCCTTGGACACGACCTACGTTGATCTCGCTCTTGTCGTAGGCCTCGCGGCGCTCGGGGCCGCCCTTCTCGCTGATGATGATCGCGAACATGCGCCTCGTCTCGGGTCTTCGGGCACGAGCGCCGCGGCGCAGCGGGGCGGAAACCTGCCCCCGCACGCCGGCGGACTCTAGGGCGTATTGTCCTGTTCACGCACAACCCATGTCAATCTCGTCGACACGTTTCGTCGGCACGAACCGGTGCGCGGGCGCGACCGATGCCTCGACGATCCACCCCGCGTGACGCCGCGACGGGGGTCGCCTACGACCACGAGAGGCGCTCGATAACGGCGGTCGCGTCGTACGCGCTCGCAGGGCGACCGAGAGGAACGTGACGGGCGCCCGAACGCCGGGCTCAGTCGCGCGAGTTTCGCTCTTCGACCTCGGAGGCGATGACACCGAGCAGCTCGCCCGCGAGCGCGACCACGTCTTTTTCGGCAAAGCCACTCGCCCGAAGCTCCCGGTAGATCGACTTCGCGAGGATCGCGAGGGCGCGGGGGTCACGGGGAGCTTCGGTGGGAGCGAAAGGGAGAAGTGCCATTCGAGACTCCCTTCTACAAGGTCCATGCCACGGATGAGATCCGTCATTTCATGCACTTAGTGGGTATCGCCGGCCGGGCGCGTAGAAGCTCGTTACGCACCCCACGTCCGTTCCGCGAATGTTCTTTCGCAGTGTGGGTCGGAGCACGGGCCTGATTTCGCTCGTGGTACAGAGGTGGCCCATGTCGGACGGAGAGGACCTCCCGCGCCCCGCAGACGATGCGACCGACGGCTCGACAGCCGAGCCCGAGCCTTCGTCGGGCGACTCGCCACGCTCGGTCGCCCCCCCTTCGCTCGACGAGGGGCGGACGAGAGAGGAAGAACCTTCGAGCGCCGACGCGGCCAACGACGGCTCGGGGGAGGCCGTGGGGGACGCGGCCGAGCCGGCGCACGACGCCAGCGTCCCGAACGCCGATCCCGAAGGCCTTGGCGACGGCTCGATCGCGGCGGCACGCGAGGGCGAGACGGAGGCCCCCGTCGAAGCGGCCCGCACCACCGCGACGGACGGCTCGGCGCCTCCCGACGGCGAAGCCGCGGCCGCGAGCACCTCCGCCTCGAGCGGCCTCGTCGGGCGCCTCACGCGACCCGAGACACGAAGCCGAAGGCTCCTCGTCTCGGCGTTCATCTACCTCGTGTGCGTGGCCGTATTCGCGGCCGTCGCCGGGCCACCGCGGCTCACCCACCACACCGCGTTCAACCACTACGCGCACCTCGCCGACGCGTGGCTCCATGGGCGCCAGGATCTCCGGAACGGCCCGCCGGCGTACGCGATGGGCAACGACTTCGCGGAGTACCAGGGCAAGACGTACATCAGCTTTCCTCCCTTCCCCGCCGTCTTGATGGTGCCGTTCGTCGCCCTCGCCGGCAGCCCCGAGGATCTCCGCGACGGTCAGCTCATGGTGTGGCTCGCGGGCATCGGGCCCGCGGTGCTCTTCCTCGTGCTCGAAAAGGTGCGACGACGAAAGCTCTCCACGCGGAGCGAGAACGAGAACGTCGCGCTGTCGTTTTTGTTGGCGTTCGGGACCGTGTACTTTTTCACGGCCGTCGAGGGGACCGTGTGGTTCGCGGCGCACGTCGTCGGCGTCGGCCTCGCGGCGCTCTACCTTTTGTTCGCGCTCGACGCCGAACGCCCCTTCCTCGCGGGGCTCTGCCTGGCGTGCTCGTGGATGACACGACCGTCGACGATCCTCATCGGGCTCGTCTTCGCGGTCGAGGCGCTCCGCATCGCGTGCGAAGCCCGTGGAGGCCTTCCACGGGAGGGCTCGCTCGAGGCGAGGCTCGCCGCGCTCCGGAGCCGCGTCGACGCGAAGGTGCTCTTCGCCAAGCTCGTGCCCTTCGCCGTGCCCGTCGCCATCTCGCTCGCGATCGCGTCGGCCATGAACTACTCGCGCTTCGGGAACCCGAGCCCGACCGCCTTCGGTCACGAGCACCTGTCGGTCGTGTGGAAGGGGCGCATCCAGAACTGGGGGCTCTTCGGGTACCACTACCTGCCGAAGAACCTCGGCGTGATGCTCACCATCTTGCCGTGGCGCCCGCCCCAGCACATGGCCTGCTTCGAAGGCCAGATGGGCACCGTGAACGCCATCGTCGCCTTCGTGAAGGGCCTCTTCGGGGCGAGGCCCGCGTGCACGCCGTTCCAGATCAACGAGCACGGGCTCGCGCTCTGGTTCACGACGCCGATTTACTTCTGGCTCTTTCGCCCGAAGGAGAAGAGCTACACGTACACGTTGCTCGCCGTGGCGGCCGCCCTGCCCTGCTTGATGGACCTCCTCTACCAGAACAGCGGCTGGAGGCAGTTCGGGTACCGGTTCTCGAACGACTACGCCGTCCTCCTCTTCGTGCTCCTCGCCCTCGGAGGCAGGCCCATGAAGGGGGCATGGAAGGCGTGCGCGGTGTGGGGGATCGCGTGGAACCTCTTCGGCGCGGCGACCTTCGATCACGGCGAGCACGACCGGTTCTACTTCCGCGAAGGGACCCAGACCGTGCTCTACCAGAACGACTGACGGCACCCGCCAGGGGCGCAGCTAACTACTCGGTATCACGAACTATTTTACAGGCGCCGCCGCGGGCTTTTCACGCGCGACGGTGACCTTCTTGATGTGCACGGGCGAGGCCGGGCGCTCGCCGAGCACCGGCACCGAGGCGATCGCGTGCACGACGTCGACGGGGGCGCACTCGCCGAAGATGGTGTACCCGCCGTCGAGGTGAGCGGCCTTGTCGTCGGTGATGAAGAACTGCGCGCTGTTCGTGTTGGGGCCGCGGTTCGCCATGCACAAGAGGCCGGCGCGGTCGTGGCGCGCCCCCTCCCAGATCTCGTCCTTGATGACGTACCCGGCCTCACCGGTCCCGTTCCCTCGTGCGTCGCCGCCTTGGACCATGAAGCCCTTGATGATGCGATGGAAGGTGGTTCCGTCGTAGGCAGGCTTCGTCACCCACGCGTCGCTCGTCGGGTCTTTCCAGGGGCGTTTTCCGGTCGCGAGGCCGACGAAGTTCGCCACCGTGACGGGCGCCTTGTCCTCGAAGAGCTTGCAGGTGAGCGAGCCTTTGCTCGTGTCGATCGTTGCGAGGAGCGCGCCCGTGCCCGTGATGTCGCGGAGGGCGTCCGCGAGGGCGAACCTGCCGCCGAGCGGATCTCCGCCCTTCGCCGGCGCAGCCTGACCTTGGCCCGGCTGGGCGACGTTCGCGCTCGCAGCAGCCGGAGCGACGGCGGGATCGGCGTGCACGCTCGTGATCTCGGGCGGGGCCGACTTGGAGCACGCGACGAGGAACACCGACACCGTGACGAGGACGAAAGACACCGAAGAGCGCATGGGCGCCCTTTACCATAGGGCCGGCCACACGGTGAAATCGGCGCCGCGCGAGGCCTTCGCGCTACTGCGGCAGGATCGCCTTCATCCCCGCCCGCAGCCCGTGGGCCTTGGAGAAGCCCCCGTTCAGCTCGAGCACGTAGCGCGAGGGCTTGTGCACCGTCCGCTGCGCCTCGTTCAAGATCGGCACGTTCTCGAGGATGCCGACGATGGTGCCGTCGTCGTCGAGGAAGAGCATGTCGAGCGAGATGCATGTATTCCGCATCCAGAAGATCTGCTCCTCGCGGCGAGGCATGCGGAAGAGCATGCCTCGGTACTCGGGCATGCTCGTGCGGTACATGAGCCCGCGCGTGACCTCCTGCTCGGTGCGGGCGATCTCGGCGTCGATGCGCACCTTCGCCTCGGGGATCTCGATGGGCCGCAGGGTCGGGACGCTCGGCGGATCGGGGTCCTTGGGGCAACCGGGAACCGAAGGGCCCTCGGCGACCTTCGGGCTGGTCGTGTCGACCGGAGATGGCGCGGGGGCCGCCACGACCTTGGGCGCGACCGACGTCTCGACGGGCGCGGGGGGCAGCTCCTCGGGGGACCTTCGGCACGCGACGGTGAGGGCCGCGATCGAGACGACGACGAGAGTGCGGGAGACCGAGCGACGCATCGTGGGGTCTCCTCTATCGCGAGCCGACCGCGCGCGCCCACGAATTTCCGACCGAGGGGCTCACACCCGGAGCGAGCGCGTGCCCGCCTTGTGGACCTTTCCGGGAAGCGCATGGCCGACGATGCTCTCGGCGACCTTTCCCGCCTGGACGAGCAGCTCGAGATCGACGCCCGTGCGGACGCCCATGCCCTCGAGCAGGTACACGAGGTCCTCCGTGGCGACGTTCCCCGCGGCCCCCGGCGCGTACGGGCACCCGCCGAGCCCGCCCACCGACGCGTCGAAGTGCCGGACGCCGAGCTCGAGGCCGACGAGCACGTTCGCGAGCGCCGTGCCCCTCGTGTCGTGCATGTGCATGGCGACCGCCTCCAGCGGGAGGGCAGCGAGGGCCGCCCGCATCACACGTTCGGTTTGACGCGGCGTCCCACACCCGATCGTGTCACCGAGAGACACCTGGTAACATCCGAGACCGAATAGCTTTTCGGCGATTCGAATGGAGGCCTCGATGGGCACGTCGCCCTCGTAGGGGCACCCCCACACGCACGAGACGTACGCGCGGACACGCATGCCCGCCGCGAGCGCGGGGCCGACGGTGTCCTCGAAGCCGGCGAGCGACTGGGCGATCGACGCGTTGACGTTCTTCTTGTTGTGCGTCTCGCTCGCGCTGACGAAGACCGCGATCTCCTGGACGTGGGCCGCGCGCGCGCGCTCGAGGCCACGGGAGTTCGGGCAGAGGGCCGAGTACACGACGTTCGGGGGTCGACCGAGCTCGCGGAGCAAGTCGTCGGCGTCGGCGAGCTGGGGGATCCACTTCGGGGACACGAAGCTCGTGGCCTCGATGCGGCGGAGCCCGGCCGAGACCAGCGCGCTCACGAGCCGGATTTTGTCGGGCAAGGCGACCGTGATGCGCTCGTTCTGGAGGCCGTCGCGGGGGGAGACCTCGTAGATCGACACCTCGGCGGGCGCACCCCCGAAGAGACCGGGGTCGGAGGCAAGGGAGGGCCCGTGTCCGGTAAAATTCGCCATTTATGACACCGTTGACACCACAATAACGATTGCCAAGTCCAGACGAAAGAGCGCAGTCTGGAAGGTGCGATGACCTTCGGTTCCGACGATCGTGGGGCGCCGTCCAGTCTGCGGGGGTGGCTATCCGAGGTTTACTTTCCTGCCGTGCTGGCGGGCGCGCTCGAGCCTTTGCTCTTGCGCCTCGGCGCGCGCGCGACCCTCGACGAGCCCATGATCGGGCACGCCGCAGGCCTCGAGCAGCTCGCCGAGAACCTCGGGCAGATGTCCAAGAAGCTCGCCGAGACGAACGCGAGCTGGGACAGGTACGCCTTCGTGACGGGCATCGACCGCGACATGACGGAGGGGATCCTCTCGTTCGATCGCGAGGACCTGCGCATCGCGCTGCCGGTCGCGGTGGTGGCCGAGCGGCGCAAGTCGCGCGAGGTCGAGCTCCGGGTCTACTGCCGCTCGCGTGAGCTGCCTCGGTCCCTCCCGCGGAACCCGCCGTTCATCCCCCCCCTCCCCGCGCTCGTGCCGGACAACGTCCGCGCGCTGCTCGACTGCTTCGCCGCGGGGGACGCGAAGGGGGCGGCCGCGCTCTTCGATGGCGCGAGCTTCACCCGCGAGCCGACCGCACGCCAACGCGAGGGGCGCGAGGCCATCGAGCACGGGTTCGCGAGCCTGCTCGGCGCGGGCGTGGAGCTCTTCCCGACGGGCACCGCCGACGACGGGCGCCACTGCCTCGTCGAGGGCGCGTTGCTCCGTATCGGGGGCACCGAAGTGCGGCCGATCCACAGCCTCTTCGTGCTCGAGCGGAGCGATCAGGGGCTCTTCCGCTCGCTCCGCATCTACGACGACGCGCTCGCCAGCACCGAAGGGTAGCATCGGCCACGGAGCTCGGAGGCGACGGAGCTCCGACGCGAGAGCCCGAGATCGCGGTCGGTCGAAGGGCCTCGCCCCGCGCGGCTATTTCTTGCCGAAGGAGCGCTCGAAGAGGATCGACAGGATGCCGACGGCGATGCCCACGCCGAACGTCGACGCGTAGCCCATCGAGCCTCCGCACGCGCCGGCCTGCGAGGGGCACGCGAGCGCGATCTCGGGGAGCGCGACGACGGAAGCGAGCACCGCGAACGAAACGACCTTCATGCAAGAGAGCCTAGCAGCCCTCTCGGCTCGGTTCGAGCCGAGACCTCGGGCCCCCTCGATCTCGCCGCCAACCCTTTGAAAACGCTTTAGTTTCCGTAGGTCGCAAGGATCGAGATTTTGTACCGGGAGTGGGCGTGGGTGACGCCCTCGAGCGGGGTCTGAGACACCTTCGCGCGGACCGCCTGCGCGCACCCGGAGAGCTGCTTGGCGTTCTTGAAGGAGCGCCCGCTCCTCGGGAGCGTGAGCACGATCGGGTTCTTCTTTCGCACGAACGACACGTCGAGGACGTACTCGATCGTGCCCGCGCCGGCCGAGTCCGGAAGGCACGTGGACGAGCCCTCGATGGCCTTCGCGAAGGCTTGCTCCACTTGCGCGAGGTGATCGCACGTCTCGGTCGCGCCCTTCTTCTTGCCCGAGTCTTGGCAGGAGATCACGCGGGCGTCGGCGAGCTTCACGCGGGGTGGGGCCGCCGAGCCGGACGGTGCCGGCGAAGGGGCCGCGACCACCCCGGCCTCGCCCGCGAGGAGCGCCTTCGGATCTCCGGCATCTTGGGCTTGCGCGAGGTCCTCGGCGCGCGGGCGCCGCCACACGTAGAGAAGGGCGGCCACGAGCACGAACGGGACGAAGAGCGCGCCGAAGAGCTGGAGCCGCAGGGGGCGCTCGTTCGAGACCTCGGCAAAGCTCTTTCGCGAGGGTCGCGGCTCCGACGGAGGATGCGACGGCTTTCGCTGCGGTTCGGTCATGTCGATCGAGGCGTCTCTTTACGCCCCTTTTTAGGTGAGATCGACGAGCTGGCGAACGTTCATGCCGGATTCGTAGCGGGCGATCGACGCGTGGAGATCGAGCCCCTCGGGGAGCATCCCTTGGACCTGCCCCACCACCTGCTCGACGAGGTTCTTCGCCTCGTGCGGACCGGGACCGACCATGGCCACCGCGAAACGCAAGGGGCCGGTCTTTCCGCCGGTGACGGCGATGAGCGAGAGGAGGAGCATGTCGGTGAGCTCGACGACGCGGGTCGCCGCTCGGCGGAGCGCGAGCATCTCGAGGATGGTGGGCCGCTCGGACACCTGGCGGTTCGGACCACGGAGCTCGTAGCGCGCCACGGTGAGCGGCTGCTCGACCCAGTCGGCGAACTGCGCCTCCTCTTCGATCGCCCGGAGCAGGTACTCGGTGGCGTAGAGCCCGGTGAGCCCGTCGCGTTTGGCGAGGTACGCGCGGGCGCGTTTGTGGGCGAGCGAGTCCTTCGGGAAGCTCACGAGCTTGAAGCGGAGCTCACCGAACTGCACCTCGCCCGAGTGCATCAGGTTGACCGTCTTTTTGCGCTCGTACGTGTGCTCCACGTACGTGCCGTTGGTCGACCCTTGATCTTCGATCTGCCAGCTACCGGCTTGCCACCGGAGGTTCGAGTGGTGACCGCTCACCGTCGCCTCGGGGACCACGATGTCGACGTCGGTCCGGCGACCGATCGAGAGCAGCGGCTTGTCGAGGGTGATGAGCTCGCCCACGAACTCGGGCGAGTTCGTCGCGTAGGTCGTGAGCAGCGCCTGAGAGCTCGGTTGGAAGCTCGAGGCCGCGCTGCGCCCTGGAGGCGGTCCGGGATCGAGGCGCTCGCGCGGCACCTGGACCGGGTTCGTCGTGAGGGCCGCCGGATTGAAAAACCTGAGGTGTCTCGCGGGGATACGCTGCGACGGGTCGTCGGACAGGCAGCGGAAGATCTGCTTGATCTCGTCGACCGAGAGGCCCGACGGGACATCGAACATGATCTGGTGCCGCATGGGCTTGGCGCGCGGCTTGTACCCGGGCTCGGGCACGCGGCACGTCCACATTTCCCAGAGCGTCAGGCCGAGGGCGTAGAGGTCGTCTTCTTGGGAGGCGCCGCCCGAACGAATGCGCTCGGGCGCCATGTAGTTCGGGGTGCCGCCGTCGGGTGGGGCCCCGGGGCGACGAGCGCTCGCGCGCGCGCGCTCTTTGGCGAAGCCGAAGTCGAGAACGATCGCCTTGCCGATCGACCCGTCCGGGTTCGACGTGACCATGACGTTGCCGGGCTTGAGGTCGCCGTGGACGAGCCCTTGCGCGTGAATGGCGGCGACGCCGGACGAGATCTCGTGGGCGATGCGACGGAACTCGTCCGCCGTGTACCCGCCGAGGGCTTTTTTTCAAGCGAATATGGGTGTGGAGCGTCTTCCCGGTGATGTGCTCCATCACGAGGATGGGGCCGTACGGAGAGGGCGCCAGGTCGTGAACGCGGCACACGAACGGGTTCGACACGGAGCGCGCGTGAAGCAGCTCTTGCCGCAGGGCCTCGTCGTCGCCCGGCATTCGGGCTTCTTCCCGCACGATCTTCAGGGCCACCTTCTGATGGGTGGTGCGATCGTACGCGAGGAACACCTCGCCCATGCCGCCCTTGCCGAGGCTCTGGGAGATCTCGTACCGCTCGTTGATCACCGTGCCATGCGAGATCGGCGGCGGGGGCGTGGTTCGCTGCGTTTCGGTCATGCCGGATGGGCTCTTCGGGCGTCTACGAGCTAGCGTCGTCGATTCTGACGGACGAAGCAACGACCATTTCGCACAAGCGTCGTCGTCACGAGAAAACGTCGGCGAGCACGGCGAGGGGGCAGCGCAATCGGGCGAATCCATTCTCGTTTTTGGCGGAGAGGGAGAGCCGCTCGGCCGGCCGAGGCGGGCCTTTCGAAAACGTGCCCGAGGGGCCCGGTCTGCTAGAGTCCCGTCATGGGCCCGAAAGCGCTGCTCCGCACCCTCGTGACGTTGGCCCGCAGGGTGGGCGTCGAGGTGCGCGAGGTAGAGCTCTCGCCCCTCCAGCGCACACGGGGTGGTGAATGCCGCGTGCACGGGAAGACCGTGGTCCTCCTCGACGTGACGAGCCCTACGTTCGACCGCGCCTGCCTCGTGGCCGCCGCGCTCGCGAAGCGCGACCTCTCGGGCATCGCGCTCCCCGCCGAGCTTCGTGACCTCATCGATCGTGGCCCGCGCGCCCCGCGGATCATCCCTGCGGAGCAGCTCCGTCCCCTCGCGAAGGCACGCCCACGACCTCGCGCCGAGCGCGCCTCGGTCTGATCCGAGCCGCCGAGCGGCCGCGCCCGAGCCGATGGGGCCCGGGGCGCGCCACGCTCGCTCGCTACTCGGCGGTGAGCTCGTCGAGCTTCTTCAACGCCTCGTCGAGCTTCTGCGTCTCGGTCCCGCCCGCCTGGGCCATGTCGGGGCGGCCACCACCCGAGCCGCCGACGATCTGCGCCACGGGCTTGATGAGATCGCCCGCGCGGAAGCGGCCGACGAGCCCCTTCGACACGGTCACCACGAGCTGGGCCTTGCCGGCGTTCTCGGCGCCGAGCAGCACGATCGCGTCGCCGAGCTTGTCGCGGACCTTCTCGGCCATCTCGCGCAGGACGGCGCCGTCGGGGGCGACCACCTTGGCGGCGAGCACCTTCCCGAACGAACGCGTCGTCGCGCGGGCCGCGAGGTCGTCGAGGCCACCGCCCTTGCCTCCCTCGCCTGCCCCTCCACCGCCCGCGAAGGCGAGCTTGCGCTTGGCCTCGGCGAGCTCCTTTTCGAGCGCGCGCGACGCCTGCGTGAGCTTCTCGAGCTTCTCGGTGAGCTCGTGGGGCTGGGCCTTCAGCACCTGCGCGGCCGACCGCACCTCGCTCTCGAGCTTCTGCACGTAGGCTAGCGCGCCCTCTCCGGTCACCGCCTCGATGCGGCGTACACCCGCGGCGACGCCGGACTCGGACACGACCTTGAAGAGCCCGATGTCGCCCGTCGCGCGCGCGTGCGTGCCGCCGCAGAGCTCCACCGAGTCCGACGTCATGGTGAGGACACGGACCACATCGCCGTACTTCTCGCCGAACATCGCCGTCGCCCCGCGCGCCTTCGCTTCGGCGATCGGCAGCACCTCGGTCACGACCTTCGCGTTCTCGAGGACCTTGGCGTTCACCAAGGCCTCGATCTTGGTGATCTCCTCCGCGCTCACCGCACGGCCATGGGAGAAGTCGAACCTTAGGCGCGACGGCCCGACGAGCGAGCCCTTCTGCGTGGCCTGCTCCCCGAGCACGGCCCGGAGCGCGTAGTGGAGGAGGTGCGTCGCCGAGTGGTTGCGGCGGGTCTCGGCGCGGGCCTTCGTGTCGACCGTCCCGAGCACGGTGTCGCCGACGGCGAGCGCGCCACGCACGACCTTCGCGCGGTGAGCGAACGTCGCGCCGATCGCCTTCTGGGTGTCGGAGACGCGGAGGGTCGCGCCTTCGGTCGAGAGCTCGCCCGTGTCGCCGACCTGGCCGCCCGACTCGGCGTAGAACGCGGTGCGATCGAGCACGACGTCGACCTCGTCGCCCTCGGAGGCGCGCGCCACGCGGGCCCCGTCCTTCACGAGCGCGAGCACCTTGCCGCTCGCCTTGTCCTCCTCGTACCCCACGAAGACGGTCGACTCGGAGCCCGCGCGCGTGAGCTCTTCTTTGAGCGAGAGCCAGACGTCGTCCTTGGCCTTGTCGCCGACCTTCGAGCCCTCGCTGCGCTTCTTCTGCTCTTCGAGGGCGGACTCGTAGCCGGCCTTGTCGACCTCGAGCGAGCGCTCCTTCGCGATCACCTCGGTGAGATCGAGAGGGAAGCCGTACGTGTCGTAGAGCTTGAAGGCGACGTCCCCCGCGAGCGTGCTCGAGCCGCGGCCGCGGAGCGCGACGATCTCGTCGTCGAGGATGCGGAGCCCGCGATCGATGGTCTCGCGGAAGCGGACCTCTTCCTGCTGCGTGACGTCGGCGATGACGTTCTTGCGCTCGACGAGCTCGGGATACGTCTCGCCCATGGTCTCGACGACACGCAGCGCGACGTCGTGCAAAAAGGGCTCCTTGATGCCGAGCCTGTGCCCGTGCCGAATGGCGCGCCGCATGACACGGCGGAGCACGTACTCGCGGTCGCCGCGGTCGGGGAAGACGCCCTCGGCGATGAGGAACGCCGTGGTGCGCGCGTGGTCGGCGATGACGCGCATGGAGACGTCGTCGTCCGAGAGGGTCGCGCCGTAGGGCTTCTTGGCGAGCTCGGACGCCCGCGCGACGAGGGCGCGGAGGAGGTCGGAGTCGTAGTTGGAGCGCTTGCCCTGGAGCACGCTCGTGACACGCTCGAGCCCGGCGCCCGTGTCGACGCAAGGCTTCGGGAGCGGGGTCATCGCGAAGCCGTCCGCCGTCTGTTTGCGGTCGAACTGCATGAAGACGAGGTTCCAGATCTCCATCCAGCCGATGCCGTCGGGGCCGGGCTCGTCGCCGAAGGTGCCGAGGGTGGCCTCGCCGTCGCCGGTGAAATAGTGGATCTCGGTGCACGGGCCGCAGGGGCCGGTGTCGCCCGCGGACCAGAAATTGTCCTTCGCGCCCATGCCGATGATGCGCTCGTCGGAGAAGCCGGTCACCTTGCGCCAAATCGCCCGCGCTTCGTCGTCGGCGGCGATGCCGTTCTCGCCCCCGAAGACGGTGATGACGAGGCGCTCCTTCGGGATCTCCCAGACCTTGGTGAGCAGCTCCCACGCGTACGCGATCGCGTCGTCCTTGAAGTAGTCCCCGAAGCTGAAATTCCCGAGCATTTCGAAGAACGTGTGGTGGCGCGCGGTGACGCCGACGTTCTCGAGGTCGTTGTGCTTGCCCGAGATGCGGATGCACTTCTGGCTGGAGGTGGCGCGGGTGTAGCCGCGCGTCTCTTTGCCGGTGAACACGTCCTTGAACTGGACCATGCCCGCGGCCGTGAACATGAGCGTCGGGTCGTTCTGCGGGACGAGGTTCGCCGAGGGCACGACGGCGTGGCCCTTGCCCTTGAAAAAGTCGAGGAAAGACGCGCGAACCTGGGAGCCTTGCAGAGTGAGCATGGGGTTTCTGCCCGCATACCACTATCGCTCGCGTTTTTCAGCCCGATCGCGGCGCCCCGCCACCGAGCGCGTCCGCGTAGAGCCGGTCGTGGGCCCGCCCAACCACCTCGGGGGAAAAGCGCGCACGATGGAGCTCCTTCCCGGCCTCGGCGGCGCGGGCCCGCGCGTCGGGCGAAAAGAGCGTGACGACGGCATGGGCGAGCGCCTCGTCGTCTCCGAGGGGGACCACATGGGCCGCGTCGCCGAGCGCCTCGAGGGGCCCGCCGCCAGCGACCACCATCGGGACACCGAGCGCGAGCGCCTCGAGGAGCACGAGAGGCACGTCGACCTTGCCGTACAGGTCGTCGACGGGGAACGCCACGACGTCGGAGGCCGCGAGCAGCGTGGGCATGGAGGCGACCTCGCCCACGAAGCGCACCTTCGACGAGAGCCCGGCGCGTGCGATCGCGTCCGAGAGCTCTCGCTCGGCGCCCTCGGCGCGAGGCGTCTTCTTGCGGCACGCGAGCACGAGCGTCACGTCGGGGTGCCGCGAGAGCATGCCCGGGAACGCCGAGACCACGTTGCGAGCGCCACGTGAGTGTTCGATATCCCCTGGATAAAGAACGACTTTTCCGAAGAGGCCGTGTTTCTGCCGGAGCGCCTCGACGTCCGCCTCCGCGGGCACCTCGGGGGCGCGCGCGCACGGCGGAATGACCTCGATGGGGACCCCCTTCACCCCGGCGCCGACGAGCCTGCCGCGCGTCCACTCGCTGAGCGCGACGACGCGGTCGCCGAAGACGAGGCGCGCGACCCCGTCGAACGAACGAGGGGCGCTCGCGATCGTTTGGACCACGGGGCCCCGAAAGCCGAGCGCCCGTCGAAACCGCTTCGCGAAGAGGGCGGCCGCGGAGGACGCCGGGTTCGGCGCGAAGACGAAGTGCCAGAGGTCGTGGGGCTCGCCTCGAAGGAGCCGGGAGAGCACGCGTGCGTTGGCGAAGAGGGCCGGAGAGAACCCCCCGCCCTCGCGGTAGACGGGCTCGACGCGCACGAAGGGCCGAAGGTCGTTCGCTTCGGAGAACGCCTCGGTCGTCATCACGGTGGGCACGGCGTCGACGAGGTTTTCGGCGACGTCGCGCACGAGGTTCTTGGAGCCGTCGTGCCACGGCGGGGCGATCGGCTTCGACACGAAGAGGACGCGGGGGCGAGAGCTCACGCCGCCACCCTACCAGGGCTGCAAAGGGAGCGGGGGGATGCTCAGCGGCTCGCTTCGGCGAGGCCGTGCTCGGCCCCGCGGAGCGCGCTCTCCACGGCGCCGCTGACGACCTCGCCCTGGAGCTCGGCGAGACGCTTCGTGCTCTCGAGCGCCTTGGACGAGTCGCTGCCCGCGGCGCCGCCGTGGAACGTCCCTTTGAGGACCTGGCTCGGCGCCTTCCGGACCACGAACTCGACCTGCGCGGCGTAGGTCACGTTGCCCGCGCCGTCGGCGCGCGAGAGCTTGGACAGTTGGCCGTCGAGCACGAGCACGGGGAGGTGTTTCTCGGAGGCCTTCTGCAGGAGCGCGTCGCCGGGGCCTTCGACCACGACCGCGCCTTTGAGGTGAGCGGCGTGGGTCTTCGCGGCCGCGCGCATCACGTCGGGGAGCTGCGAGTTCCTCACGGTGGTGACGTTCGTCATGTTGCCGAGCTGGACGACGAACTTGGCCGAGTCGAGGCTCGAGCGTTTGAGCTTGGAGATCGTGTCCGTGATGCGTTGACGCACGGACGCCTGGGGCTCGACGGCGGCGCGGGCCTCGAGCGCGCGCACCGCGCCGACGTCCCCGAGCGCCCCGAGGCCGGTCACGGCCGCGATGCGGACCGACTCGGACGGATCCCCGAGGCTCTTCTCCAGCTCGGCGCGGGCGTTCGGGCCGTGCGAACGGCCCAGTTGGAGGAGTTGGACGATGCGGACACGGTTGTCGCCGTTGGGCTGCGACTGGGCGGTCGACTCGAGCGGAGCGACCACCATGCCGACGAAGAGCGCGCCAAGAAGGACAGCGGCGAAGCGGCCGCTCGGCTTCTGCGGAGGCGCGTGATGCGACGGGTGCCCTGACATCGAGTGCCACTCCTTCTCTCCGCACGACCACGGAGCCGACGACCTCGCCGATCCTGAACGCGCTCCCCCCATGGACGCAAGGAGATCCACGATCCCCGAGGTCACTCTTGGGGGACATGGACCTACGTCAGGAGCCCATGTGGGGATGGATGGGACAAGGAAAGCACGACACCCCGCGAGGGAGCCGATACCATCGAGCCCACGGGGTATGCGCGGACACGCCGTCGAGCTTCAAGAAGACTGCCCGCATTGCCGGCTCGAGGGTGGGCTCGCGGAGACCTACGACGCCCGCGAGGCCGCGTGCCGTTTCGGTGTCCCCGCGCGGGCGAGCTGCAAGCTTTGTGGAGTCACGAAGGTAGGCACGGTGTCGGGCACGACGTGCGACGACCTCCAGTCGATCCCGACGAACTTGTGCCCCGCGTGCCGGGCGCCTCTCGAGCCCGAGGCGCTCGACGTTCGCCGTTGCGGGCTCTGCGGCGTGAGGGCCGCTCTCGTCGACGTGACGGGACCTGCGGATCTCTTGGACCGCGCGACGCTCGAGGCGCGCCTCTCGCAGTGGGCCGCGAGCGAGGGCTTCGACGACGCCGAGGAGCTCGTGCGCGCGACCTTCGTGGCGGAGTCGACGTCCGAGGTTCATGCGCGGCTCGTCGCGGGGGACGTGCTCGAGACCGTCATGGATCCGTTCGCGTTCGGAGGCCGAGCCACGGGCGGCTCGTCCGATGGCACGGACGAGAGGCGCGGACCTCGATCCGTGCGCCCCGTGCGACGCAGCGCGACGCCCCCCATTCGTGTGCTCGGCGCCGACGACGAGCCGCCCCCCGCGACGCTCCGCATCCCAGGTGCGCCTACCGTCCCTCGCGACACGGTGGTGGAGGCCCGTCCGGCTGCCCCCGTGCTCGCGGCCCAAGCCCCGCCCCCGCCCCCGCCCCCGCCTTCGACCGCGCGAGCTGCGGGAAGCGAAGGCCACGAAGCGCACGAGCCGCCGCGCTCGGCCCCCCCTCGCGCCATTCTCTACCCGCTCGTGTCGGTCATCTCGGCCGACGGAGAGATCCACCCGAGCGAGCGCGCGTTCGTCGACGCCTTCCTCGCGAGCGAAGGCATGGCCCCCCTCGCCGACGACGAGATCCGTGTCTACTCTCCCCAAGAAGTGGCGAGGTACGTCCCGAAGCACCGCCGCGAGAAGATCGTGGAGCTCATGTGCGAGGTCGCCATGGTCGACGGCCTCGGCGACGACGCCGAGCTCCGCGTGGTGCGCGCGTACGGCTCGGCCTGGCAGATCCCCGAAGAGAAGGTCGAGACCTGGCTCTGGGGATACGAGCACGCGCAGTCGTCCGCCGCCCGCCAATTTTGGCTCCGAATTCGCCGCTTCGTCCTGTCGTCCCGCTGGGAGAACCAAGAACCGTGACCGCTCCGCCCGCCATCGATCCCAACGTCCTACGGGCGCAGTTCCGCGCCGTGCTCGATTCCATGAGGCGCGTCATCCTCGGAAAGGACGAGGTCATCGCGCGTGTGCTTTGGGCCGTGGCCGCCGGGGGCCACGTGCTCTTCCGCGACGTGCCCGGCGTCGGCAAGACCGTGCTCGCAAAGTCGTTCGCGGCGAGCGTGTCCGGCGCGTTCAAGCGCATCCAGTTCACCCCCGACCTCCTCCCCATGGACGTCTCGGGAGCGAACGTGTTCGACATGCGCAAGAAGGCCTTCGAGTTCCAGCCGGGCCCGATCTTCACGAACGTCCTCCTGGCCGACGAGATCAACCGCGCGCCGCCGAAGACCCAGTCGGCCTTGCTCGAGGTCATGGAAGAGCGGCAGGTCACGATCGAGGGCACGACCCACAAGCTCGAGGCCCCGTTCGTCACCCTGGCGACGATGAACCCTCTCGACGACGAGGGCACCTATCCCCTGCCCGCCGCGCAGCTCGATCGGTTCATGATGATGCTCTCGGTGGGGTACCCTCCGGAGGACGCCGAGGTGAAGATGCTCGAGGTGCACCTCGGCGGATCGCCGCTCGCCGACGTGTCGGCGGTGGTGACGAAGGACGACGTGCTCACCTGGCAGCGCACCGTTCCCCACATCTACGTCTCACCCGAAATCCGGCGGTATCTCGTCGCGATCCTGCGCGCGCTCCGCTCCGATCACCGAAACCTGCGCTCCGTCTCGCCGAGGTCCACCCTCCTGCTCGCGCGGGCGTGCCAAGCGCGTGCGCTCTTCGAGGGGCGCGGGTTCGTGAACGTCGAGGACGTGAAGGTCCTCGCTCCCGAGGTGCTCGGCCACCGCGTGCTCACGGCCGACTCGCAGGTGGGCCGCGATTTCGTCGCCCAGTGCACGGAGCGGGTCCCGGCCCCGGCATGACCTTCCTGAAGCTCGTCCGCGCCGGCTTCCACGGCCTCCTCCTCTTCCTGCTCCCGTGGGGGGTCGGAGGTCTCTCGTCGCTCGTGTTCGACACACGCGAGGTCGAGGAGTCGAGCGGCGAGCTCACGCGGTACTTCGCCCTCTTCACGGTGCCCCTCCTCTTCGCGCAGCTCGTCGCGATCTCGGTCAAGGTCGGGCGCGAGCGGCGCGCGCTCCGCGAGGCCGGCGTTCGCGGGTTCACGGGCTTCGTCGAGGCCCTCGACAGGCACGTCCGTGTGCTCACGGGCCGGGGCATCTCGCTCGCGCTCTCGTCGCTCATCGCGGTCGCGCTGGCGCTCTCGGCCAAGTGGGCGCAGCTCGGCGTGCTCGCGGTCGCGGGGCTCGGCATCAACTACGTGCTCGCCACCGCCGCGACGCTCGTCTCGGCCTTCTCGGTGCGGGCCTTCGACGATCGCATCAAGCGCGGGCGAGGCTCGATCGAGCGCGAGCTCCAGCCCGCCGTGGTCGACGCCGGCGAGGCCGTCGAGGAGCGCTTCGTGCTCTCGAAGGTGCCCGTACCGCCCGCGTTTCGCCTGCACATCGAGGAGAGCCTCCCGCGCAGGCTCGGCGGAGAGACGCGCTTCGCCCTCGACAGGTCCGTGTCCCGCGCGGACGCGACCGTCTCCGCCCCGCTGCCGCGCACCCCTCGCGGCGTCTACGCGCTCGGACCGGCGACCATCTGGTACGAGGACGTCCTCGGGCTCACGCGCGTACGTGTGGCCTCGCGGGCCACGGCGAGCCTCCGCGCGCTACCCCGGCTGCGCCCTCTCGCCCTCGAGAAGAAGCCGCGCGCGCTCGCGAAGGCCGAGGGCGCGCTGAGCATGCTCTCGCGCATGGCCACCGAAGAGCACTACGGCGTGCGCGCCTACGTTCCCGGCGACGACGTGCGACGCCTGCATTGGAAGCTCAGCGTGCGCACCGGCACGCTCCAAGTCCGCGTGCCCGAAGCCGTGCCGTACGCGCCGCGGAAGGTGCTGCTCGTCCTCGACAGCTACCTCCCCGAGGCCGACGGGGTCATCGAGGAGCACCTCGAGTCCCTGCTCGATCTGCTCGTCGAGGGGTGGGTGGCGCTCGCCCATACGCTCGCGAAGCGTGGCGAGAAGGTGAGCCTCGCGGTGGCGACGCGTGACGAGAGCGGAGGGGTGCGGGTCGTGGAGCTCGCCGCGCGGCGCGGGGAAGAGCGCAAGTGGCGAGCCCTCGGGGCGGACGTCGCGTGGCAGGCCAAGGTGCCCCTCGACGCCTTCCCCAAGCCTCCCGGGGACATGTCGGCGATCTTCCTCACCGCGGGCTTCGGCGCCTCCGCCGCGGCGGTGGGCCCGGGATCGAGCGTCGTGTTCGCCGATCCGCAGATCGTCTCCGAGACGGCCGCCGAGCTCCCCAAGGGCACGCTCGGTGCGTTCGGGAAGCTGCTCTTCTTTCGCTACCCGGTCGGCTCCGACGACAACCGCACGGACTACCTCGGCCTCTTCCGCGCGAAGCCGAGCCCGAAGGCCGCACAGGATCGCGCCGGCCGGGGAGCCGCCTACGTCACCGAGCTCGCGCGAGGGCGAGGAGCTCACGTGCTCCGCCTGCGCCGCGCCGGCCCCACCCTCGCCTTGGAGTCGCCATGAGCTCTCCCGTCGCCGAGTGGCGCCCCTCGTTCGTCGAGTCGCTCAAGCTCGCGTGGAAGCCTATTTTGGCCTACTCGCTCTTCACGGGCCTCGGCTTTTTCGCGTTCTTCGTGACCATCCTGTCGTACGAGCGCGGCTCGCGCGACAACGTGTTCGAGATCTTCGCCGCGGTCGCCTCGGGGTTCGCGGGCATCCTGCTCGGGCAGCTCGTCGCGCTCCTCCGGGTGCGCACGATCCCCGTGCTGATCGTCGGAACGTTCTCGATCGTGATGGCGGTCTACCTGATCGTCGCCGTGCGCGCCGACCTCCCCCCCGCCGTCGGCATCTCGATCTTCTTCTTCTGCTTCGCGTTCCCGAGCGGCATGGTCGCCCTCCATCATCGCTTCGAGCTGCTCGGCGTCTTCTGGCCTGCGGTCGGATGGATCGGGAGCGTGATGGTGATCTTGAACGAGGAGGGGCGCGCCTCGACGTGGGAGAAGAGCAAGGTCTCGGCGTGGCTCCCTATCCCATTGATACTGCTAGGATTTTTCATCCTCGGCCTCGTCTTGTTCATGACGTCGAAGCAGGCCATGCGCGTGTCGAACTGGCAGGCGCTCTCGGGCGCCGTCGAGCGCCGCGTGCACAAGAAGCACCGCGCCGACGTGGCCGCGCTGCCCAAGAAGAACCTCCTTCCGCTCCTCGGGATCGTCGCCCTCATCTTCGCCTTCACAGCCGTGATCTCGCCGTACCTGTGGCGCACCGGGAAGGGCGATCGCGAAGGCAAGGACGGCGCACACAGCCACGAGCCCGACGATCGCCCGGGGCGCACCCCTCGCCCCCCCGAGCTCGATGGAGAGGCCATCTTGCGCGCGATGCAGCAGGCGGGCAGCTCGGCGAAGGCCGCCGCCGGGGTGCTCTGGCCGCTCCTCCTGCTCGCCCTGCTCTACCGCCCCCTGAAGCGCGCTGCGCTCACGAGCCACCTCGTGACACCGATCTTTCCGACGCCACCGAGCGAACGGATCGACAACCTCTGGGAGTACGTGCGGATCGCCGCGGAGGACGCCGGCAACGTCCCCAAGCCGTCGGACTCGGTGGAGGACTTCGTCGGCCGCATCCGCGCGAGCGGGAAGACCATCGACGAGCTCGATCGCGCCGCGGTCATCTACGAGCGCACCCGCTACGGCTTCACGGTGGCCAAAGGCGACGCGATGGCGATGAAGGCCACGGCCGTCATCGCCGCCACGAAGCTACGCAAGGACATGACCGCCTTCGAGCGCCTGAAGTCGTACTTCCGGCCTCTCTCGTAGCAGACGATTGTTCAATCATAACGAACGCTTACGCAGGAGCGAAAGCTCGAGTCAGCGGCCCAGGACGAGCTCGCGCACGAAGCTCCGGAGGATCGCGCCGCCCGCGGGCGTGTCCGTAGACCGCGCGAGGATCGCGTCGGCGTCGAGCCCCTCGGCCTCGATGAGAGGGCGCCTCAGGGTGACCCAGGACCGCATCGCGTCGCCGTCGATCTCGGGATGAAATTGCACGCCTCGCGCTCGGCCCGGCAGCGCGTACGCGGCGTGGGGCTCGAGCTCGGTGCGCGCGAGCACCCTCGCCCCCGGGGGAAGGCGCGTGACGCTGTCGACGTGCGTCGTGTTGACGGTGAACGTGCTCCCTAGCTCGTCGAAGACCGGATCGGGCTCGAGTACGCGGACCTCGCGTGTGCCGATCTCGCGGCCGTTCGGGTTCTTCTCGACGAGCCCACCGAGCGCCTGCGCCAAGATTTGGTGGCCGAAGCACACCCCGAGCATGGGCACGTCGCGGGCGACACAGTCGCGCAAGTAGGCCTCGAAGGCGAGCATCCACGGCGCCCGCTCGGTCACACTGGCGCTCGAGCCCGTGAGCACGAAGCCCGAGACCTCGGCCGGATCCGGGAACGCGCCGCCGGTGCGTACGTCGTGCTCGAGCCAGGCGTGCGTCCAGGTGCTGCCGACCTCGCGCCGAAACCACCCGAGGTACTCGCCACGCGTAGCCGCGATGGGAGGGGGCACGTCGCCGGAGCGCAAGACCACGAGAGGACGCATGGCTCCGAAGCGTACGCCACTTCGGCACACGCGCGCGCGCCGACTTGCCAATTCCCCTGCGCCCGTGGGACGCTTCCCCTAAGCGCGTGCCGGCGCGCGGCCCTCGCCGGCCCCCACGGCCCGCGCGGCATGCCCCGAGGAGCTCGACCCGATTGACCAACGACGCGAAGCCCACCGCCGCCCCCGAGAGCGCGGCGCGTGAGGGAACCGAACAGCTCGTCCTCCCCCTCGACGATTTCCTGGCCCGCGAGCGCCCCCCGCGCATCCCTCGTCACGAGCGCGTCTTCTGCAACCGCAACCTGCGCATGAGCAACATCGCGTGGGTCGGCTTCGACATGGACTACACGCTCGCGATCTACAACCAGGCCGAGATGGACCGGCTGTCGATCGACGCGACCATCACGAAGCTCATCGGGCGCGGGTACCCCGAGCTCATCCGAGACGTCGAGGTGCCGATCGATTTCGCGGTGCGTGGCCTGCTCATCGACAAGCGCTTCGGCCACGTGCTGAAGATGGACCGCTACAAGAACGTCAACAAGGGCTTCCACGGCTTCCGTGAGCTCACGAAAGAGGAGCTCCGCGCCCTCTATCACACGAAGAAGGTGCGCCCCGCGACGCCGCGGTACCACTGGATCGACACGCTCTACGCGCTCTCCGAGGCCGTCACCTACACCGCCCTCGTGCACACCCTCGAGGATCGCGGCTACGCGGTCGACTACGCGAAGCTCTTCACGGACATCCGCGAGTGCATCGACGAGGCCCACCGCGACGGCACCATCCTCGACGCGATCCTCGCCGACCTGCCAAGGTTCGTCATCAAGGACCCGAAGCTCGCGCCCACGCTCCACAAGCTCCGGAGCGCCGGAAAGCGGCTCTTTTTGCTCACGAACTCGCGCTGGGCGTACACCGAGCGCATGATGACCTACCTCCTCGGTGGGAGCATGAGCGAGTACCCGTCGTGGCGGAACTTCTTCGACGTCGTCATCGTCGCCGCCACGAAGCCCGCGTTCTTTCAGGAGCGACGACCTCTGCTCGAGCACGAGAACGGTCGGACGAAGCCGGTCACGTTTCCCCTCGAGCGCGGGAAGGTCTACGAGGGAGGGAACCTCCACGAGCTCGAGCGCGCCATGGGCGTGACCGGCGACCAGGTGCTCTACGTCGGCGATCACATCTACGGCGACATCCTCCGCTCCAAGAAGGACTCGGCCTGGCGCACGGCGATGATCATCCAGGAGCTCGAGGTCGAGGTGCTCGCCCACGCCTCCTGCAAAGAAGACTTCGAGACGCTCGACCGGCTCGAGGAGCTGCGCGAGCGCCACGAGGACGATCTCCGCTTCTACCAGGCGCGCATCAAGGACCTCACCCGCCAGCTCGAGAAGGACCCGTCCGACAAGCTCGAGGCGGAGCGGCTCCGCGTGAAGCGCGCCGTCGAGCGCATCCGCGGAGTGCTGCGCCAGATCGAGGCCGAAGCGACGGCGATCGAGCGGCGGTCCGACGCGCGTTTCCACGCCTACTTCGGCTCGCTCATGAAAGAGGGCAACGAACAGTCGAGCTTCGGCAAGCAGGTCGACGAGTACGCGTGCATCTACACGTCGCGAGTGTCGAACCTCTCGGCCTACTCGCCGGCTCAGACCTTCCGAAGCCCCCGCGACGAGATGGCGCACGAAATCGGGGACTGACGGCGCCACCCCTTCGCACAACCCCAACGATTCCGGTCACATAGACGCGCCGCAAGGGATCCCGGAGGCCTTTCGCGCAACTGGATTTCATTTTCTCGAGGTTCGCGCTAGAAGCTCGTGCGTGGACAAACCGCGCGCACGGTTCAAGGTGATTCCCGAGGATTTCGTGGTCGACGAGATCCCCGCCTACCTCCCCGAGGGCCAGGGAGACCACCTCTACCTCCACATCAAGAAGCGCGGCCTCACGACGAACGACGCGGTCGCCCGCATCGCCGACACCTGCGGCGTGCCCCGGAGAGACGTGGGCGTCGCTGGCCTCAAGGACAAGGTCGCCGTCACCACCCAGTGGCTCTCGATCCCGGCGCTCCCGGGCACCAAGGTCGAAGAGAAGGCCCGCGCGATCGAGCCCGACGGGACGCTCGAGGTGCTGTCCCTCGCCCGCCACAAAAACAAGCTCCGCACCGGCCACCTCGACGGAAACCGCTTCACGATCCGCCTGCGGGGCCTGCCGGAGGCCGAGCTCCCCGCGATCTCTCGGGCATTTTTGGCGCTCGGCGAGTCCGGTGTGCCGAACGCGTTCGGCGCGCAGCGCTTCGGGAAGTACGGCGACAACGTCGAACGAGCGCTCGCGTTCCTCTCGGGCAAAGAGCGTGGCCCGCGCGATTTTCGCGCCAAAAAGTTCCTCTTTTCCTCCCTCCAGTCGCACGTGTTCAACGCCGTGCTCGCCGAACGCGAGGCCCAAGGCACCTGGAATCGGCCGCTGCTCGGAGACCTCCTCAAGCTCGAGACCGGCGGAATGTTCGTCTGCACCGACGTCGCCACCGACACGGACCGCGCCGTTCGGGGGGAGCTCGGGCCCACGGGTCCCATGTTCGGCGTGAAGATGCGTTCACCCGAGGCCGACGCGCTCGCCTTCGAGACCGCGATCGTCGCGCGCGAGCTCGGGCCTTCGTTCGACCTCGCGGCGACACAAAAGCTCGGCGAAGGCACGCGACGACCGCTGGTCCTCCGCCCCAAGGACGTGGCCTGCCGAGTCGAGGCTACGCCAGGGGAACAAGGCCCCGACCTGTTGGTTGAATTCGTGCTACCGAAGGGTGCCTACGCGACGACCGTCCTTGCCCGGGTGGTCGACGCGCACGAAGGCTCCTCGGAGCCGGCCCACGATTCCGCGGACGGCTCTCAAGACGGCGACCCCATCGACCCGTGACGCATCGTAGGGCGGTAAGGCTTCCCCCCGCCCTCCCCCGAGAAGGAACGAACGGACGTGAATCAGCTCATCGAGCGCGTGAAAAGTGCGATGGTCGGCCTCGGCGCCGGCTGGCTGTTGATCCTCATGCTCGTCCTGAGCGTGGTCTCCCTCGCCATCACGCTGGAGCGGGCCTTCCTCTACTGGTCCCTGCGGGACGACATCCCGTCCCTCATGAAAGACCTCGCGAGGCTGCTCCGCTCGGGCGACATCGACGGCGCGCGACGGCGCCTCGAGGCCTCCCCCAGCGCCGAGGCGGCGGTGGTGGTCGCGGGGATCGTCGAGGCCGAGCTCGGGGCCGAGAGCGCCGAAGAGGCCATGGCGGGGGCGTCGGCCCTCCAGCGCATGAAGCTCGAGAAGCGGCTCGCGTTCCTCGGAACCCTCGGAAATAACGCCCCGTTCATCGGGCTGCTCGGCACGGTCATCGGCATCGTCGGCGCCTTCGACGAGCTCGGCAAGGTCAAGGCGGCTGCCCCGGGTGCGGTGGCCGCTCCTGCCGCCGCGGTCGCCCCCGAGGCCGTCATGACCAATATCGCCGAGGCGCTCGTGGCCACGGCGGTCGGTCTTCTGGTCGCCATCCCGGCGGTCGCGGCGTTCAACACGTTCCAGCGCATCGTGAAGGGCACGCTCGCCAACACGGACGCGATGAGCGCCCTCGTCTTGGCGCACCTCAAGGCCGACCCCGAGGCCCTCGCCGAGCTCGCGAAGGCTCCCGCCAAAGTCTCCAAGCCCGCGTCCAAGAAAGACGACGAGCCGAAGAAGAAGGCGGACAAGGCCAAAGACGAGAAGGCCAAAGACGAAGAGGACGAAGGCTAATGGCCGGCGGCGCTCAAGACTCCGACGACGCGATCAACGGGATCAACGTCACCCCGCTCGTCGATATCATGTTGGTTTTGCTCATCATTTTCATGGTGACGGCCAAAATCATCGTGTCCCAGTCGAACGTCCCGCTCGACCTCCCGAAGGCCTCGAGCGGCCGGAGCGACATCCAGGTCGTCTTCAGCGTGGTGCTCGCGGCCGACGGAACGACCCAGGTCGACTCGAAGCCCGTCCCTAACGACGACGCGATCCTTGCGCTCGCCACCGACGCGGCTCAGAAGAACGCCGACCTCCGCGCGGTCATCAAGGCCGACTCGGCCGTGCCGCACGGGCGGGTGATCCACGTGCTCGATATTTTGAAGAACGCCAAGGTGTCCAAGATCGCCTTCGGGGTCACGCCCGTCGCATCGGGTAGCCCCGCGACCATCCCCGCCCCCGCCCCCGCCCCCAAGCCCTGACCCCGAGCCCGGCCCACCATGCAGCACGCCTACCACCGCCCCGCAGGACGACCGTCATCGCCTCGCGAGTCCGCGCTCGATGGCGTCCTCGGCCTCGACGGTCGCGGCGGTCACGTCGTGTGGGTGGCGTCGGGGATCGCGGTGCTGCTGCACCTCCTCCTTCCGTGGCTCGTGCGCATGACGATCGTGCTCATGAGCCTCATCGGGCTGCTCCTCGCCAAGCTCCTGCCGAGCCCTCCTGCGGCCCCTCCGATGCAGGCCTTCGACGTGGAGCTCGCGGAGCCCGCGCCTCCGCCCCCGAAAGAGGAGCCCAAAGAAGAGCCGAAGGAAGAGCCCAAGCCGGAACCCAAGGAAATTCCTAAGGATCTCAAGGCTCCCGAGGCCCCTAAGGAGGCCCCCGTGGCGGCCGCCGCGCAGGCCGGCGCGGTGCTCACTCAAGAGACGAAACCCGACGAGCCCGTCGACCTGACGAACAGCTTCGTCACGGGCACCGGTTCGACCTATGCGGGGGGGACCACGATGGCCGCCGGAACCGCCACGGCCGCCGTTCGCGCCCCCACGGCTTCGCCCACGGGCGTCGTCGGAGGGACGGGCACGGCAGCCCCGGTGGCCCCAGCGGGTCCCGACCGCTCGCGCAACGCGGGGCTCGGCGGATCCAAGAGCTGGAACGACTGCCCCTTCCCCTCCCGAGGCCGACGTCGACAACATCGACCAAGCCGCGGTGCTGGTGCAGGTCTCGGTCAACCCCGACGGTCGGCCCGGTCAGGCGAAGGTGCTCTCCGACCCGGGTCACGGGTTCGGTCGCGCCGCGCGAGCCTGCGCGATGCAACGCACCTACCAGACCGCCCTCGACCGGGACGGAAAACCCGTCGCCGGCGTGTTCACCGCCAACGTCACCTTCGCGAGGTGACGCGTGACGACGGGCGGACCGGACGAACGCGCGGAGCTCCGGGCCATCGCTGCGAGCCTACGCGCCTACCTCGAGCTCCAGGCCGATAGCGGAGCGACCGGGATCCCACGCGGAGAGAGGATCGCGCGTCCTCGCGGCGAGCCCGTGGTTGCGCCTCCTCCCGCTCCCCCCTCGCCTCCTTCCGCTCCGGAGCCTGTACGACTCGTCGTGGCGTCTCCGCCGCTGGCCGTCCCGAGCGCCCCACCGCAAGTGGCACCGATCGCGCGCGCGCCCGAGCCACCGCCCGCGCAGCCACCCACCAAGGTCCGGGAGCTCCCCGTCCTCGCGGAGGCCGTGGCCTCATGCCGGGCGTGCAGGCTCGCCGAAACCCGCAAAAACACTGTCTTTTCTCGCGGCAACCCGCGCGCGCCGCTCGTCTTCGTGGGCGAGGCTCCGGGTGCCGACGAGGACGCGCAGGGCCTGCCCTTCGTGGGCCGCGCGGGGCAGCTCCTCGACAAGATGATCGTCGCCATGGGGCTCGATCCCGAGCACGACGTCTACGTGTGCAACATCGTGAAGTGCCGGCCCCCCGAGAACCGTCGGCCCGAGCCCGACGAGCTCGCCGCGTGTTTCCCCTACCTCGACGAGCAGCTCGCGAACGTGGCCCCGAAGGTGATGGTCGCCATGGGCAATACGGCGGTGGCCGCGCTCTTCGACACCAAGATGGGCATCACGCGCGTGCGCGGCACCTGGAAAATGTACAAGGGCAAGATCCCGACGATGCCGACCTACCACCCGAGCTACCTGCTTCGAGCCTCGCCCCAACAAGCCGAGGCGAAACGCCAATGCTGGGACGACCTCCAGGCGGTCATGAAAGAGCTCGGGATCTCGAAGAAGCGCTGAGGTCGACGCCCCTCGCCGCGGCGCGCGAAAGGCATTAAGGAGCGGGCGATGCCCCTCACGCTCATGCCCACCGCGCGTCGCGAGCACGTGCTCCACGCCCTCGTGTCCGGAGGCTTCGCGGTGGTCCCGAGAGACGTGCTCTTCACCACGGTGGGCGCCTCCCTCCCCGAGGCCCTCGCGCTCGCGCCCCTCTTCGACGACCTCCCCGCCGACGCGCACCTGAAAGACGGCGGAGCCTACCGTTTTCGTCGGCACGGGTGCTTCGTGCACGAGCTCGAGTCCGACACGCTCACGGCCGTCCCGCACCGGGCGCACTACCAACCGCTCACCTACAACGCGCTCCACGGCGGCATGGAGCGCTGGTTTTCGCCTCTTCACCCCGCGATGAGCGAGAGCTCCGCGTTCTCGGCCCTCGTACGAGGGCTCGGCCAGATCTTCGCCAGCGTCCGCCGAGCCCCACGATACTTCGTCGAGGCCCACGCGTTCCGCATCGACCCGAGCGAGGGCGTCGGCAGACCGACCCCCGAGGGCGCCCACCGCGACGGCGTCGATTTCGTCGCGGTGGTGCTCGTCGATCGGGTCTCCGTCCGAGGGGGAGAGACCCGCGTGTTCGAGGCCGACGGGCCCGAGGGCGTGCGCTTTTCTCTCGTCGAGCCGTGGTCGGCGCTCCTGCTCGACGACACCCGGGTCGTCCACGAGACGACCCCCATCGTGCCGACGGGCCCCACCCCGCACCGCGACACGCTGGTGATCACGTACCGCGAAGCGGGGTTTCAGGCGCCGTAAAGCTCAATCCTTACGGGCAATTACAGTACACCTCGCCGCCGCGTTCACCCCTTCTTCAGGGCGCCGCTACCGTCGACCACGTAGCGCTCGGGGAGGGCTTTGCGCACCTCGTCCCGGCGCTCTTCGGCGATCTCGGCCCCGAGCTGCATGAGGCCCTCGCAGATTTTGTTCTTCACGCGGACGCTCTCTTCGTCGAGGAGCTGAGTGACGAGGGGCTCGACGACCTTCGTGTCCTTCTGGGCGAGCAAGGCCATGACGGCGTTTAGGCGCGCGGTCTCGTTCGAGTCGGCCACGAAGGGCAGCACCGCGGGCACGATCTTCTCGTGCGTGTGGTCCTGGAGCTCTTCGAGGATCTGGAGCTTCGGGTCGATGAACTTGGCGTACTCCGTGTCCCACTTGGAGAGCCACGTGAGGAGCTCTTCGACGTACTCGTCCTCTTCGACGAGCTCTCGGAGGAGGCGCATCGGCCACGAGACGCTCTCGGCTTTGGCCACGAACGCGCGAATGGGCTCGACCGCGCCACGCCCGGCTGCGAGGACGCCCTTCGCCGCGAGATCCTTCTCTTCTTGGTCGGTGATGGACGGGTCGATGATGAAGGTGAACCTACGGAGGAGCGCCTCGGCCGCCTCGGGCGTGCCCATGTTGGCGAGCTCGGTGAGCGCCTCTTGGCGATCGTAGTTCTGCGCGCGTTTGCTGGCGGCGGCCTCGGCCCACTTCGCGGCGGGCGACGACTTCTTGGTGTTGCCCTTGTCCTTCTTGAAAAAGTCGAAAAAGCCCATCAGCAAGCGCTCTCGGTTCTCCGCCCTCGGCTCGCGACGTGCGGAGCCGAGGGGCCATGGTGGTGCGCGCGGGGCGCACAAAAGCGTGACGTGTCGGCGGTGTAGAGTTCGTTCGCCGCGCCAGATGTCAAGTGAGCGGGACGGCCAGCAGCTGAACTTCCTTGTCGGCGCGCTTCACTTGGTAACGAACGGGGCGCCCGTGCTTCTGCGCCGCCTCGGCCTCCATGCTCTGGATGCGCGAGCGGAACGTGGGCTCGGTGATGTGGTCGGTCGCCTCGCCGAGCGCCTTCTTGGCGGCGATGTACTCGGCGAAGAGCCGCTGGTAGTACGCCTCGGGGGCCTCGGCCTTGAGCGCCGCCACGTCGGACCCTGCCTCGACCTCGGTCGCCGGTTGGTAGCTCCGCGCCGACGGCGGGTGCGAGAGGCGACCCTGTTCGTCGCTCGTGTCCTCTTCGACGCCCATGAGCGCGTTCAAGAGCTGATCGATGCGGAACGCGAGGCCACCGAGCTCCTCGTGCTCCAGGTTGAAGCGCTTGTCGCTCTGGCCGTTGACGATCGCGAGGAGCCCCTCTTCGAGCGTGTTGATCGGCGTCGAGATGTAGGAGCCGAGGAACCCGCCCGCCACGATCACGAGCACGAGACCGAGGACCATCGCGCCCAGCACGGGCCAGGCGAGCGAGGCCGGAGCGTCGATCAGCGTGGCCGTCCCGATGGCGAGCGCGGCGACGTGTTTGCCTTCACCGAAGCCGTCGAGGGCCGAGGCCGCGAAGACCGCCCCACCGCCGGCGCCGCTCGCCGCGTGACCGGACGAGATCGCCGTCTTCACCTCGTCGACCGCCTCTTGCTCGAGGCCCTTGGCCGCGTCGCTGCTGGCGGCGGCGAGCTTCACGTCCTTGCCGTCGTTCACGTAGATCGCCACACCTCCGCCCGAGGTGAGGTCGCTCACCTTGGCGATCGCGTCGTTCAGGCCCATGCCGAGCACGAGCAGGGCGATGGGCTTCCCACCGGCGTCACGCACGGGGACGTAGCTCACGACGAACTTGTCGTTCTTGCGCTCGACCCACACGTCCGATCCTCCGACGCCCTTGGCGATCGAGGCCTTCACGAGCGGGTACGACGTGCCCATGTCGTCGCCGCGCTCGAGCGGAGAGCCGTTCCGGCCTACGATCTTGCCGTTCGCGTCGACGACCGCGACGAGCGAGGGCGCCGTGGCGAAGGCCGACTTGGCCGCGCCGGCGACCGAGTCACAGAACGCCGTGGCGGCGTCGCCTTTGGCGCCGTCCGAGGCCTTGTTGAAGATCTCGAGGGCCGCGGGCTCCGTGACCTTCTGGGCGAGCCAGCGCTCGATGCGGAGCCCGTCGAGCTGGAGGCGGGCCGCCACGGCCTGCGCGTCACGCTCGGTCCTGCCCTTGATTCGCTCGGGGTTCGTGGCGGCGGCCAGCGTCGACTGCCGGACGATCACGAACGACAGAAGGCCGACGATGAGCACGATGACGGCGTTGACGGCGATGATCTTGTTTCGCATGCAGCCTCACTGAGAGGAGAGGTACGAGAAGGTGGGACGAGCGTGGCGACGAGCGCGCGAGAACCATGCGCGCCTCGTGGCCCGGTACGAGCGAACGAGACGGAGCCAGAGGCGAACCGAGAGAGGGCAGCCGAGTCCCACCGCCACCTTTGGCTTGGGATCCCAACGCGAAGCTAACACCCGCGACTTCGGCCCGGCAACATGCGATAACGAGGCTCGACGCGGTGCTCCACGGCGCCGCCCCCCGGATTCATGGCTTCTCTCCCCCGCGCGCTCCTCCTCGACGACCCGGCGTTCTCGCGTCACGTCCCCCTCGGGCACCACCCCGAGCGCCCGGAGCGCCTCAGGGCGGCGCGTCAGGCCGTCGAAAAGGCGAAGAAGGACGTGACCTTCGAGGCGATCGTGGCGCGGGAGGCCACCGCCACGGAGCTTGGCCGGGTGCACGCGCCGCAGTACGTCGAAGCGATGGCCGAGCACCACGGCGCTTCGCGCTATCTCGACCCGGACACCTACGTCTCGGCGGAGAGCATCACGATCGCTCGGCAGGCCGCGGGTGGCGTCTTGGCCATGGTCGACGCCGTGCTCGAGGGGGACGTGCGGCAGGGCGTCGCCCTCGTTCGGCCGCCCGGTCATCACGCCCGCCCCGAGCGCGCCATGGGCTTCTGCCTCTTCAACAACGTCGCGGTCGCGGCGGCGCACGCAAGGGCACGCGGCCTCTCGCGGATCGCCATCGTCGACTTCGACGTGCACCACGGGAACGGCACCCAGGAGATGTTCTACGCCGACCCGTCGGTGCTCTACGTCTCCACGCACGAGGCCCCGCTCTACCCGGGCACGGGCCACGTCGACGAGACGGGCGAGCGCGAGGGGCGCGGGTTCACCGTGAACGTGCCGCTGTCGGCCGGTGGCGGCGACGACGTGTACCGCGGCGCCTTCGAGCGCGTGGTGCTGCCCGTGCTCTCGGAGTACGCGCCCGAGCTCGTGATCGTGAGCGCAGGGTTCGACGCGGCGGTGCGCGATCCCCTCTCCGACATGCGGCTCGAGAGCGAGGCCTTCGGGTGGATGACCCGAGAGCTCCGTCGAATCGCCGACCAGAGCGCCGGGGGGCGCACCTTGCTCGTGCTCGAGGGCGGCTACGACTTGGTCGCCCTCGAAGGGGGCCTCGTGTCCGCCATCGGCGGCCTCACGGGCACCGCCACCGACATCGCTCGAGACGTCGATCACCCCGACGTGCACCGCGCCGCTCGCGCCGCTCGCGCCGCGTGGCCGACCCTCGCCTGACCCTCGCCACCAAGGCACGTCGTCAGCGTTTTCCGCAGCGCGCCGCGGCCCCGGTGGCCTTCCCACACTTCGAGCGGCAGGTGTGATGCATGGAGTGGCACACCTCCATTCCGTGCCGCGTGCGGTAGGAGCAGCCCTTGATGCACGCCGACTCGTCGGCGCTCTTCGGGCCCCTGCCCGTGTTCGGCTCGGAGGTCTCCCGATGCGGAAACCTCCGATTCAAGGCTTCGCCGATCGGCCCCTGCTTCGGCTGGAACGCCTCGGCCGCGTGGAGCTCCGTGGGGAACCCCCTCACCCAGTCGGGGTGGCTCATCCGCACCGAGACCGGGAGGACGCACTTGTCGAGCATGTACTGGTGAAGCTCGTCGCGCGTCGGGGTCGTGTCCAAGCCGACGCGCCCTTCGTCCTCGGTCTTCTTGCAGCACTCGAAGCACTTGCTCACCTCGGTGACCTTCTTCACCATCTTCACGCAGGCCTCTTGTTGCAGATCGCAGTCCTCCTGGCAGGAGCCCGTCGTGTCGGCGCAGGCCTCGTCGCCGAGCGCGACCTCGGGCCCTCCTTCACCGAACGACACCGACACGAAGAGCGAGACGACGAAGGCCGCCGTAGCCGCACCGAACATTCGCTTACGATTCATGGTAACACCTCGAGTTTGCTTGTCTTTTTAGCTACGCCGGGTCGGCTCTCGGTGACCGCGAGCACGGTCTTTCCTTCGTCTTTGCGCGCGGCGACGATCACCTCGAAGCCCTCTTTCGAGAACACGCGCAACGTCTGGTCGGCCGCCGGCGGAGTGACGCGCACGAAGCCGGCCTTGCCGAGGGTCGAGTCGTAGTGGGCGGCCACCGTCGCGACCGGCGCGTCGGAGAGGTACACGTTGGTCGTCTGGGAGACCCCTTCGAGCTCCGCGGTGAGCACGCGGCGGGCCCCTTCCGGGCGAGGGACGGCGCCGTCGTGCCCCTCCTTCTCGCCGTCCTCGGCGATGGCCTTGAGGCTGAAGTGCTCGCCCGTGCGCGCGACCGTGACCCGTGTTTTTCCGTCGGCTTCGCGCTTCGCGTAGACGTAGCGGAGCTTGCCGAGGTCTCCGAGATCTTGGGACGCCGCGAACGCCGCGAGCGCCGCCGCCGTGCTGCGCGGCTTCGCAGGATCTCCCTCGAAGCACACCACGACGCCGTCCTTCGGGGTGCCGTTGCGGACGATGCCGTGACGAATCGAGCCCTCGAGGTGGTAGTCGCCGACGCCCTTCACCGTGCCCTTCTCGGGGACGGCGGCGAAGAGGCCATCGAGCGCGCCGGGGCTCGCCGTGCACGTCGACTCGGCCGCGTCGAGCACCTGGGACACGCTCGCGTCCGTCGTGGTCTCGCCGAGCTGAAAACGCTGCCCGTTGAGCACGGCGGTGTAGCCGCCCTCGAGGCCGTCGGTCGCGGTCGCGAGCTCGCGGCCCAGCGAGAGCGCCTGGCCTCCGACGTCGGCGTGGGCCTTGTGCGCGGCGACGAGGCCGAAGGACGCGGTCACGGCGCCGAGGTACGTGAGCACCTTGGCGGCGCCCACGGCGCGGCGCTTCCCGAGGGAGGCCTTGGCGCTGCGGGCTACGAGCAGAAGAACGAGCGGGGTCATCATGGTCGTGTTCCTTTCGAGCCCGAGGCTCAGTCCTTGAGGAAGTCTTCGCGGCCGCCGTTGGTGTCCTCGTGGCCGCCGGCGGCGGTCGTGACCTCCGAGCCGATCGTCTCGGCCATCGAGGCGAGATCGCCGTCCATGGGGGCGTCGTTGCAGAGCGTGACGGAGCGCTCGCCGCGGACCTTGAGCGTGAGCCCCTTGCCCTCCGTCGCCTTCGACGGGAACGGGTTTTTGACCGTGGTGTCGGCGTAGTGCGCCGAGGCGTACCCCGAGCGACCGCTGACGGCCGGCGAGCGAGCCGCCATCGCGCGACCGGACGCGGTGTCGTCGATCGAGCCGGGGGCCGCGAGGGTCGTCTCTTCGCGTGAGACCGCGCCGCTCCCGGCCGCGACCGGCATCGCGCGCTCGTCGCAGTCGTGAGCGGCGAAGGAGAGGGCACGGCTACGGATGGCGTGGTTCTGCGAGATCTTCGTCTCGTACCCGCGGAACATCATGAGGCCGAGGCCGAGGAAACAGACGAGCACGGGGAGCACGACGCCGGCCTCGACCATGGCCGCGCCGCGGCGACATGTGCGACCGGCGAGGAGGACGGGGACGGGGACGGGGACGGGGCGGTGGGGGGTCTCGCCCGAGGCTTTTTTCGACATGGCCCCCCTTCGTCGGCGCCCCGCGCGAAGCCGTTGCGTCCTTTTTTTCGTCGACGCACGAAATCGCCGAAGCCCCCGTCTTCACTAAGGAAAACGGGGGCCTCGGCATGCGTTTGGAGCTTCAGTGCAGGATGGGGTGCGCCGAGGTCTGCCCCAGGCCGTCGAGGAGCGCGCCCCCCGCGTCGTGCACCGACTCCGACCCGGGACCCGAGCGCCCGTCGCTTCCGAACCGGCTCGACGCGCGCTCGGCGAGCCCGATCATGTCGCGGATCCGGAAGGGCCCGGCCTTGGGCAGCCCGACGGGGCGGAGGCGCGCGCGCCACTTCATGTTGAACGTCGCGCGGCTGTCCTCCTCGGCGTCTCCGTTGCAGTCCTTCGAGGCCCACGCGCCCTTGCAGGCGTAGAACATCTCGGCCTGCGCGAAGAACGGCGTGACCTTCGCGGGCTCACCGGCCTTCCGAATTTTGTCGGCCATGGGGAGCCCGACCTTCGAGCCGTGGCCGAGCGCCACCTTCGACGCGTTCGAGCGATCGTCGTAGCCGGGGGGGAGCGACACGCCCCAGACCTGCATGTAGGCCGAGCCGTTCTTCGCCGGCTTGTACATGCGCTTCCAGCCGACGCTCTCGGTCTCCCACGGGAACCCGGAGCAGTAGCTGCCGGCGTCGTTGAAGGCGCCCGCCACCCACGAGAGCACCGCGCCGAGGAAGCCCGGGAAGTAGTCGACGACGCTGTCGGCGGCGAGCTCGCAGAGCTTCGCGTTCTCGACGTTCACGACGGGCAGCCCGAGCTTGGTCGCGTCGTCCTTGTCGGTGTCGTTGGCTCCACCTTGGCCTTGGCGGTCCGTGCCACGGCCGGCCGAGGATGCGCGGCACGCGGCCTCGCCGCTCGAGTCCCCCGATCCGTCGAACATGGAGTCCGTGGCGACGTCGAACGCGAGCCCCGGGACGTGCGAGGAGCCCACGGTGATGGCGCTCGCGTCGTACGCGTCTCCCACACCTGCGGCCTTCAGGGAGGCGAGCCACGGGTAGCCGATCGCGGCGGCGGTCTGGACGCCCGAGAGCGCGGGGAGGACCGGCTTGATGACGAAGGTCTCGTACTTGCTGCGCGCTTGCACGATGGCCTTGTACGCGTTGCAGGAGACGGCGAAGAGCGGCCCGCACAACGCCGCCGTCCACGGGATGACCGCGCACGCGCCGAGGAGGGCCATGGCGACCACGAGCAGATCGCGGAGCACGCTCATGACGAGGAAGAGGAGCGCGAGGATGCGCATGAGCACGTTGAGCGCCGCGACGAGGTTCATGCCTCGGGCGTGCACGACGGCCGCCGCGTACGTCTCGTGATCGGCCGCCTCTTGCATGCGCTGGCGGAACACGATGGCGTCGCCGACGCCCTTCATCGCCCACATCCCCGCGATGAGGAACATCGCGAAGAAGAGCCCCATGAGCATGACGGCCCCTCGCTCCCCGCGGATCAACGTCTCGTCATCGCCACGACAAACATCGGATTTCATTGTCTTATCCCTCTCATTCGTCGGCGTAGGTGGCGCCCTGGTGGGGCAGCTCGGCGACGGCCCGGAGGACCTTCTCCGGGCCTTTGCACACGACCCGCCCCATCATCGGGACGGAGCAGCGGACCTTGGTGGTGACGGTGACGCGGACCGGTCCGCTCGGGTCGGCCGCGCTCGAGGCGTCGTCGACCGAGACCTCGGGCTCGGAGAGCGCGCCCGCCTCGATGAAGGGCAAGATCGCCTCGCGCACGGCGCGGCGCGGGAGATCGTTCTCGCCAGTCGGGGTGCCGGGGTTGTTGCCGTGCACGTTCGACGTGACGGCCGCGGTGCGTGCCCCGCACACCGCCGCGTGCATCACGAGGAGCTTCGTCGTCTCGAGCTTCGTGACCTGCGCGAGCCCGAAGAAGGTGGCGAGGAGCGGCGGGAGCGAGATGGCGAGCTCGGCCATGACGGCCCCGCGGGCGCGGCGAGGGCGCAGCTTCGTCCTCACGACGCCCCCCCGGACACGTGGAGGCCGAGCGCCACGAGCGTGCCCACGAAGATCGCGGGGCCCATTTTCAGCCACGTCATGGCCGCGGCGGGCACCTCGCGCCTCGCGTGAGCCGGGCGGACGAGGTTCGCGGCGAGCGTCACGAGGTTCCCGAGGGTGCGCGCGAACGTGCCTCGGTAGATGAGCGAGACCGGCGCGAGCACGATCGCGACGACGAACGAGAAGCTCAGGATCTCGAGGCCGAGCGACGGATGCGCGAGGGCGCCGAGCGCTGCGAAGAGCTTCACGTCACCGGCGCCGATGGCGGACTTTCGGTAGAGCGTGGCAGGGACGGCGGAGGCGACGAGGGCACCCACGACCGAGAGCGCGCCCTCCAAGGCCACGTCGTCGGCGGCGAGGCCAGCGTGTTTCGCGTAGGCCATGCGGGCGAGGGGCGCGAGCGCGAGGACCGGGAGCGTGAGGCGGTTCGGGATCGTCCCGGTCTTCAGATCGGTGACACATGCGGTGGCGGCGACGGCGGCGGCGGCTACGAAAAACGGGTCCATCGGGGGCTCCTTCGTGGGGTTCGCGAGGTAGGTCGGCGCGCCGGCGCGAGGTGTTGCGTTCGATTTCGCAGAGGCCCCTCTTTTTTCTTCGACACGCGAAAAACCATGGAAAAACACGCCGATCCGCGGAGGATCGGCGCGTCAGGGGCGGCCGTCGGGGGGAGAGAGCGCGCACGGCGGGCGAGCGCGAGCAAGGCTCGGTCGTCGGTGTGGGGGCCGCGGTCACGTCTCGGGCGGACTCCCGGCGATCGCTCGCGGGGAGCCCACGGTGACGCCCTCGTGGCGCGTCGCGCCGAAGCCTCCGGGAGACGCTCAGGGGGTGCTGCGGATCACGTGATCCCGGGCCGCGCGGTAGTCCGCGAAGAGCCGCGCCCCGGCGACCGTGACCCCTAAGATCGTGGGCACGGCGATGGCGGTGAGGACGAGGGCGTACTCGACGAGAGAGGCCCCGCGGCGACGAACGCGCGACGGGCGCGATGGACGGAGGAGAGTGGAGGGAGTGCTCATGGCGGGAGGTCGGCCACGACGCGCGCTTCGTTGCGCGCAAACGACACAAAAAACGAAACCCCTCCGGTTTGGCGGAAGGGTTCGATTTTGTTGCAGTTTCTGGAGGGTGACCGACGGGGATCGAACCCGCGACAGCCGGAGCCACAATCCGGCGCTCTACCTACTGAGCTACGGCCACGGACGACGCGGCACCATAGTCTTCGCGCGGGGATAGGCAACCAAATTCGGCAGGGACCTCTCCCGAGGCGAGGCTCAGAACGGCGTGCTCTTCGCGTAGTCGGCGTCGATCGTGGAGACGACCTTGGCGACCTCGGTGGGGTTGTCCGTCAGGACGCCGACCTCGCGGTTCTTGAGGAGCGCGGTCTGCGTGAAGTTCTGCGAGCCGATGTAGGCGCGGGCGCGATCGACCACGATGCACTTCGCGTGGATGTCGGGGGTGCCCACCTTCACGATGGGGATTTGCGCGGCCCGCAAGGTGGCGATCGCAGCGTCCTGCCCCGTCGACGGCTCGCGGTCGTTCAGGATGATGCGCACCGTCTTGCCCGCGCGCTTCGCCGCGACGAGGGCCTCGACGATCTGGGTGTCGGCGAGGGACTCGCCCTCGAGGTCGACCTCTTTCTGGGCCTGTTGAATGAGGGCGACGAGCCTCTTCTGGGCGTCGAGCTTGGTGGCCGACGCAGGAGACACGACGAGCCGCCCCGGGATGTCCTTCGAGGTGTTCGTGAAGTCGGCCTGGAAGATGGTCTCGAGCTCCGACACCTCGGCCGCACCGGTGATGCGCACGAGGTACTCGCGGTTGTCGAACGGGCTCGTCTCGGTGAGGTTCATCGTCATGATCCAGCCGGACGTGCCGTCGATCACCATCGTCTTCGCGTGGGTGAAGGTGAACGCCGGCGGCGCGTAGACGACGGGCACTCCGCCGGCCGTGAGCGCGTTGAACGCCTTCAGGTTCCCGTTACCGCCCTGGGGAAAATCCTTGTTGAGGACGACCTTCACGTCGCGGCCGGCCTGCTTGGCGGTGCGGAGCGCGGCGATCACGTCGTCGTTCGTGAGGAGATACATCTCGACATGCACCGAGGTCTTGGCGGTGCGGATCGCGTCGAGGATGGCGGCCCCGCGATCGCTCGGCATCACCTGCACGGTGAGCTCGTTCACGAACGTGAGCTCGAGCTTGGGGACCACCGCGCCGTCGGGCAGGACGACCGCGCCGTCCCCCGGATCGACGGGGACCTCGGCGTCCTCCTCGGGGACCGGAGGCGAAGGGGGGGCGGTGACGAGGCCTGCCGTGCTGCACGCGAAGAGCAGCGCCGACACGCCCAAAGCGGAGAGAAGCTTGTAGAAGCGGGTCACTTTCGCAACCATGAACGCAAGCGCCAACCATGGCCAGGAAAAAGGGGCCCTTCCCCCCGACGACCGCATGCCCCAACGACGTCCAGCTCTTCCGCCACCCGAGGGCGCGCGTGCCGAGCGGACGCTCTCGACCGGCCACGGGGGCGAGGTGGTCGTGGTCGTGCGCGAGACCACCCGCCTCGTCGTGAAGCGGCCCTCCCCTCGCCTGCGCGACGACCCCTCCGGGCAGGCACTCCACGCGGTCGAGGCTCGTGCGCTCGCCCGGCTCGGCGGGCACGGCGCGCCACGGCTCGTGGAGAGCGGTCACGACGCGTTCGGCCCCTACCTGCTCATGAGCTACGTGGAGGGCACGCGTCTCGACGAGCTCGAGCACGCCCCCGAGCGCTTCGAGGCGCTCGCGGCGACCACGTTCGAGGCGCTCGCCAGCCTGCACGCGCGTGGCATCGTCCACGGCGACGTCCGCCCCGAGAACCTCATCGTGGGAGCGTTCCCTACGTTCGTCGACTTCGCGTTCGCCCGCCTCGACGACGAGCCCACACCGCCCGGCCCCTTTCGCGGCACCCTCGCTTTCGCGGCACCCGAGGTCGCGCGCGACGGCCCTTCCGGGTCCACCGGCGCGAGCGACGTGTTCGCCCTCGCCCTCGCGCTGGCGGCCCATGCCGGGATCGTCCTGAGGCCCTCTCTCCCTCCGCCGGCCTTGTTGGTGCATGCCGTCGAGGCCAAGGTGGAGCGAGAGCACCTCGAGCGGCTGGCGCGCGGGCTCGGGGCCGCGGTCGCGCACGAGCCTTCGGAGAGACCCTCGGCGGCCGAGCTCGCGCGTCGCCTCCGCCGCTGACCGGGGGCCGGGAGGTGGCGGAAAGGCGCCCGAAAGGGCCCGAACGGTGCTCTAGTCGGCGGCATGACGAACGACGCGAGGTTCGACACGCTCTGCATCCACGCCGGACAGGAGCCCGACCCGGGCACAGGGGCCGTGATGACCCCGATCGTGCTCGCGAGCACGTTCGCGCAAGAGCGGCCCGGAGTGCACAAGGGCTACGACTACGCGCGCGCGGGCAACCCCACACGCGCAGCGCTCGAGGCCTGCCTCGCCGCCCTCGAGGGCGCAAAACACGGGGTCGCCTTCGGCTCGGGCTGCGGCGCGATGACCACGTTGCTCTTGACGCTGAAGAGCGGCGACCACGTCCTCGTGGGCGACGACGTCTACGGAGGGACCTTTCGAATCTTCGATAAGGTACTGAAACAGTTCGGCATTTCGGCGACGTTCATCGACATGGGCGACCTGTCGGCGGTCGCCGCGGCCGTGCGCCCGGAGACGCGCATGCTCTGGCTCGAGACCCCCTCGAACCCGATGCTCAAGGTCTTCGACATCGCCGCGATCGCCGAGATCGCGCACGCCCGCGGGATCCCGCTCACGGTGGACAACACCTTCGCGACGCCCGCGCTCCAGAGCCCGCTCGCCCTCGGCGCGACCGCGGTCGTGCACTCGACGACGAAGTACTTGAATGGCCACTCCGACGTCATCGGCGGCGCGGTCCTCACGTCGGACGACGCGCTCGGCGAGCGGCTCCGTTTCCTCCAGAAGTCCGTCGGCGCCGTCCCCAGCCCGTTCGACTGCTACCTGGTCCTGCGCGGCCTGAAGACGCTCGGCGTGAGGATGCAGAAGCACGTGGCGTCGGCCACGGAGATCGCGCGGGTGCTCGAGGCCCACCCCCAAGTCAAGAAGGTTTACTACCCAGGGCTCCCCTCGCACCCGCAGCACGCGCTCGCGATGCGCCAGATGCGCGGACCGGGTGGCATGATCTCGGTCGAGATCCACGGGGGCCTCCCCGCCGCGGCCGCATTTTTGGGGGCCTTGCGGGTGTTCGTGTGCGCCGAGAGCCTCGGAGGCGTCGAGTCGCTGGCCGAGCACCCCGCGATCATGACTCACGCGAGCGTGCCGCGAGAGGCACGCGAGGCGGTCGGCATCGGCGACGGCCTTCTCCGGCTCTCGGTCGGCATCGAGGACGTGTCCGACCTGCTCGACGACCTCGACCGTGGGTTCGCTGCCGCGCGGGCACTTTCGTGAGCGGACGCTCTCTGTGCCATTTCGACCGACATGGGGTAAGCTCGGTCTCAGCTTCCCTTCGAGGAGATTCGACCATGCCTTCGACGTTCGCCCGCACGGCCCAGAAGCTCGTGCTCGCCGTGTCCGTGCCCGCCGCCGCTCTCGTGCTCGGCTCCGCCTGCTCCGAGACCGTGCCGGCCATCCCGCGCGTGATCCTCGACAGCCAAATTCGCCCGGGCTCCAACACCCAGGCGGCCTGCCAGATCTCCTCGCAAGACTGGCTCCAGATCGGCAACTTCGGCGGCGTCGGCACGGCGCCCCGCCCCGTCGACGACGGCGCCGAGGAGAGCGGCGGTCGGGTGTCGGTGAGCTGCGCCGTCCTCGCCGAGGGCGATGGCTTCCGCGTCAGCGCGTCCACCACGCTGAGCGGCGCGGGCGGCGGCACGGTCACCGTGAGCGGCCTCTTCACGACGGCCCGCCAGCCCCAGCAGAACGTCACGGTCGTGTTCAACCGGTCCGACTTCGGCCGCTTCGAGCAGAAAGACTGCGTCGCGACCTACGACGTGAACGAGAACGCCGGCGTGGCGTCGGGCCGCGTGTGGGCCAAGGTGGTCTGCCCGAAGGCGAGCCGCGAGGGTGGCCGCGCCTGCGAGACCGAGGCGCAGTTCCGTTTCGAGAACTGCGAGCAGGCGGTCAAGGCCGAGTAGAGAAGCCCGCGCTTCCACGACGCACGAACCGAGGCCGGCGGATCCCCGTCGGCCTCGTCGTCATTTGGCCCGCGCCGACCTCCGCCGCGGGCGAGCTCACGCCTTCAGGCCGGTCGACCCTTCGACTTGCCGGCGGCCATGTCCGCGAGCACGGCTTGCACCTCGGTCGCGACCTCGAACTCGGGTTTGGCGGCGAGGAAGGCCTCGAGGTGGCGGCGGGCCGCCGCGTCGTCGCCACGCGCGAGGTACGCCATCCCGAGCGCGTAGAGGGCGTCCGCGTCCCCCGGGGCGCGATCGAGGGCCTGGTTCCCTTCGACGATCGCCTCTTTGATCTCACCGAGCTGACGGAGCACGTGGCAGAGCGCCACACGCGCCCCGAGGTGGTCGGGCGAGACGAGGACACACGCGCGGTAGGCGTCCCGCGCCGGCGGGATCTCGCCGCACTCGAAGAGGGCCTGACCGAGGAAAAAATAGGCGTACGGGTTCTTGGCGTCGACCCGGAGCACGTCGCGGAGGAGCGCGAGGGCCTCGCGGAAGCGCTCCTCGTGGAGCAGCTCGACCGCCTCTTCGACGGCCTGCCAGTGGGCGTGATCTCGAGGCGCGGGTGCCTTCTGGTCGGACATGTGGGGGAGGCGGATACACGAAAGCACGGGCGCCCGCAAAGGCGCTCGACGCGTTTTCGTAGGAGGCGCGCGGGGCCTGCCTTACGATGGGGTCATGTCGCGTGGCATCGGCAAAGGCAAGCTCGTCGCCCTCGGCGTCGTCGGGATCGCGCTCGCAGGCCTCCTCACCCCGGTTCGCCCCGAGATCTCCCCCATGAGCCCGAAGGCCAAGCCCACCCCCATCGACCTCGGCGCGCACTCGGCCGACAAACCGAAGAAGCCCCTGCGCCTCCTCTTCATCCACCACTCCTGCGGAGGTCAGCTCTTCTCCGATCCGGGGCCCGAGAAAGAGCGTGCAAACTGCATCCTCGTCTCGCACGAGAACGGCGGAGGGTTGCGGAGGCGCCTCCTCGACGACGGGTACGAGGTGCACGAGGCGTCGTACGGGTCCGAGATCGGCGACAAGACCGACCTCTTCGACTGGAAGCCCAAGTTCTCCCAAAAGATGGAGAAGGTGCTCACGGTCGACGAAAACGACACGTACTTGAAGGACGGAAAACGTCACGACATCGTGATGTTCAAGTCCTGTTACCCGAACAACCGGTTCGAGGGCCCGGGCACGGCGCCCGGAAATCCTCTGGGACCCGAGCTCACCGTGGCGAACGCGAAGGCCGCGCTCACCTCGCTCCTCGACGAGTTCAAGAAGCACCCGAGCACGCTCTTCGTGTACCTCACGGCCCCCCCCGACGCGCCCCCGGGGAACGAGCGCGCGTTCAAGGTGGCCCTGAAGAAGATCCTCGGAAAGCCCACGCTCTCCGACGTGTCGCGCACCCAAGGCGCGCTCGCGCGCGAGCTCAACTCGTGGGTCGTCGACGCGGGCGGCTGGCTCGCGGGGTACCCGCTCAAGAACGTGGTGGTCTTCGATTACTACGACGCGCTCACCGGCAACGGGCGCTCGGACCTCGCGTTTTACCCGACGGGAGACGGCACCGACAGCCACCCGTCGTCCGAGGGCAACAAGGCCGCAGGCGCCGCGTTTCCGGCCTTCTTGAACCGCGCCGTTCGCCGCGCGGGGCTCTCCGAGTAGCGAGGCGAGCAGCGAGGCGGGACGACGCGGCGAAGAACGGGCGAGCACGCGCGGGAGCGTTCCTTTTTTTCCCACGTGCGCGTCATTCCGAGCGAGCATTCGGGCCAATGCCGTACGCCGCAGTGCCGCTCGATCGAGACACCCAGAAAGACCTCCTCACCTCGCTCTGGGCAGAGAACCTCTCCGATCCGAAAATGGGGGTCGCGAAGGACCGAAGGTTCACCTGGCTCTACGGGGAGAACCCCGCCGGTCCGTCGCGCACCTTCCTCGTCGACGACGAAGGAAAAGACGGGATCATCGGGTGCGCCTCGGCCTACCCGCGCGAGCTCCGCGTGGGCCGGCACGAGCTCCGCGCCGGCGTGCTGTCCGACTTCGCGGTGAAGCGGGCGCATCGGGCCGCGGGCGCTGCCGTGGTGGTCCAGCGCATGATCGCGAGCACGGCGGAGGCGAGCGGGACGAGCCTGCTCTTCGGGTACCCGAACAAGGCGTCGTCGCCCATCTTCAAGCGCCTCGGGTACAAGGTCGTGGCCGAAGCGACGGATCACCTGAAGCCGCTCCGCGCCGGGGCCTACCTCGAGAGGGTCATCGTGCCTCAGCTCGAGAAGCGCGCGCCCGCGCTCGCCCCCTGGGTGCAGGAGAACGCGATGGACACGCTCACGGCGCTCGGAGGCCTCGTCGCCGACGTCGGCATGGGCCTCGCGGAGCGGGTCGCGCGGTACGGCCTCGGCTTCGATTTGGTGTTCGAGGATCTCGGCCGCGTGGACCCGAGGTTCGACGGGCTCTGGGCGCGCGGGAAGGGCCAGACCGCGATCGAGCTCCCACGCACGGCCGCCTACCTGAACTGGCGCTACGCCGATTTTACGACGACGAAATACCGATTCTTTTCGGCTGCTTCCAGGACCACGGGGGAGGTGCGAGGCTACCTCGTCTACACCCTCACCGACGGCTGGGTGAGCGTCGCCGACCTCTTCGTGGACGACGCCAACGTCGTGCTCGATCCGCTCCTCGCGGCGTTCGCTTCGGCCATGCGCGGCGAGGGCCACAAGGCGATCTGCATCGGGCACGTCGGGCGCGACGATCTCGCGAAGCGCCTGAAGCTGCACGGGTTCTTCCCGCAGCCGAACGGGCGCTTCCTCATGGTCCAGGTGGTGAAAGGCGCACCCGAAGAGCTCTCGGCCCTCGCGTACGAGCCCTCGAGCTGGTCGGTCTTCGACGGCGATCTCGACATCTGACACCCGGGCTCGCGCGCGAGCGCGGCCGTGCGGAGCGATCATGACGATTCCCATTGCGTTCGTGGTGAACAACTTCGACGTCGGCGGCCTCGAGAAGGTCGTGCTCGGGCTGCTCCGCCGCCTCGACCCGGCGCGTTTTCGGCCGTTCGCGGTGTGCGTCGACGGGCCGGGCCGGCTCTTCGCCGACGTGCCGCTGCCGAGGGAGCGGGTGCTCGTCCTCGACAAGTCGAAGGCGCGCAAGATCGGGCCGTTTTCGTTCGATCCGGCCGTGCTCACGACGATGGCGAGGTTCTTCTTCGCGAACGGGATCCGCGTCGTCCATGCCCACAACCTCGCGCCGCTCGTGCTCGGCGGGCTCGCGGCGCGCCTCGTCTTTCCGCGCCCGAAGGTCGTCTACTCGGAGCACAACCAGATCTACAGCGCGAGCGACGCCCACGTCTCTCGCTTCCGCCACTACGTGAAGCTCGCCGATCGCGTGATCGCCGTCTCCTACGATCTCGAGCGCACGCTCGCGCGTCGCATCGGCCTCCGCGACGGAGTCTCGGTCGTCCACAACGGGATCGACGGCAAACGCTTCACGCGAAACCCGAGCGCGATCGCCAAGATCCGCGCCGAGCTCGGCGTCGCGGAGGACGAGTTCCTCGTGGGCACGGCCGTGGTGATCTCGAAGCAGAAGGGGCTCGTGCACCTCCTCGGGGCGGCCGAGCGCGTCGTGCGGGCCGACCCGAAGGTGCGCTTCGTGATCGCCGGCGACGGCCCCCTCCGCGCCGAGCTCGAAGAGAAGGCCCGTGTCTCCGGCCTCGGCGACAAGGTGCGGTTCCTCGGATACCGCTCCGACATCCCCGACCTCGTCTCGGCGCTCGACACGTACGTGCTCCCGTCGTTGTGGGAGGGGCTCCCGCTCGCGCTGCTCGAGGGGCTAGCGATCGGCGTCCCGCTCGTCGCCACGACCGTGGGCGGGAACCCCGAGGTCATCGTGCCCGGCGAGAACGGCTACCTCGTTCCCCCGAAGGACGAAGGCGCCCTCGCCGACGCCATCCTACGCGTCAAGGCGGGCGGCCCGGCGTTCGCCCACGAGGTGCGAGAGCGCGGGCGGAGCCGGTTCGAGCGCGCGTTCAGCGAAGAGGCCATGACACGGGCTCACGAGAGCCTCTATGACGCCGTGCTCCAAGGCTGAGCCTGGGATTTTTTCGGTGCACGCGAGCGCCGTTCCCGAGCCGGCGTGCTAGGACCTCGGCCCATGAGTCGCGCTCGTCTCGGGGGCTCGCGCCGCCCGCTAGCCTTCCTCTCCTTGGCCGGGCTCGTGCTCGGCGCGCCCTGCCTCCCGGGCCTCGCTCGTGCGTCCACGTTCGACACACCGACGGGCACGGTCACGCTCGGCGCGGGCGCGGTGCGCGCCGTGTCGTTCGAGGACACGAACGTGCTCCGCGCGATGAACGTGAAGGTCGCGAAGTGGAACGCGCGGAGCTTCCTCGAGCTCGACTACTCCGACGCCACCCCCGAGGCGCTCTCGGCGCTCGTCGCCGAGGGGAAGGACGTCTCCATCGAGGGGAGCCGGTCCCTTCGCATCGGTAAAGACTCGAAAGGGCTCGTCTTTTTCGACAAGAGCTCGTTCGACGCGGTGAAGGGGAGCCGCTTCGAGGTCACCTTCTGGAGCCGCGCGGACGGCATCGCGCCTTCGTTCTTCGTGGCCTACGGCCGCACCGACGAGGACGTCTACACGAAGGACCATTTCCCGTTCGCTCAGGTGCGCGCGCTCCGGACTGGCGTGCAGACCTCCGACGGGTGGGCCGAGTACTCGACCGGCGCGCTCGACGGAGAGGTCTTCGGGGTGGGCGTTCGCGCGATCGGCTTCGTGCCCCGCAGCGTCGACGAAGGCGACACGTTCCTCCTCGACGCGCTCGAGATCCGCAAGGTCGACGACGCGGTGACCAAGCCCGAGCTCTGCACGCAAGACGACGTGTCGAAGCAGTGCGGCCCCGCGGGGGACTGCATGTACGGCCACTGCGTGCCCTCGACGGTCACCTGGGGGCCGCTCCCGACGAAGGCCCTCCGCGAAGAGCTCGCGGAGCGCTGGATCCACGTCATGACCAAGATCCACGGCGACCGCAACTCGGTCGCGCTCGCGAACGCGAAGCTCGTCAAAGAAGCGCGGCGGCTCGCGGCCGAGGCGACGTCGTCCCGCATCTTCGTGGGAGGCCTCGCGCGGCTCGTCAACGAGACCCGCGACAACCACACGAGCTTCGGCGCTCCCTCGAATTTCACGTACTTCGGGCCTCAGCTCACCTTCGCGAGCTCGAGCGGCCTCGGCTGCTTCGGCGTCGTCGAGAAAGACCTCCTCGGCGGCGGCATGGGATACGCCGTGTTCAACGTGACTCAAGACTCGCGCCTCAAGCCCGGAGACGTGCTCGCGTCGATCGACGGCCAAGATCCCAAGGCGTGGATCGACAAGCACTACCCCTCGTTCGTGCGCACGCTCCCCAACGACCCGCGGTCCGACTGGGGCGAGTCCGCGAGCTCCATGGCCGAGCTCCTCGTCTCGCGCGCGAGGACGTTCACGGTCACGCGGTGCGAGAGCGCGTCGTCGTGCGAGGGCGCGGCTCGCACCGAGGTCAAGCTCGACGTCGGCGAGCTCGTCTACCAGGCGATCCTGTCGGGAGAGACCGGCGGCGGCGGATCCATCGCGTGCACGGCGCGCTTCCGGAACGCCGTGAAGGACCCGCAAGCACGGTCGCAGGCCGGCGAGGACAACGTGAACGTCGAGGTCCAGCCCTCCGGCGAGGTCTCGGTCCAGTTCGACGGCTTCAGCGGCCAGGGCGGCTGGGAGGCGCAGATGAACGGCGTCTTCAAGGACGGCCCGGCCAAGGTGCTCATGGACGCGCGCGAGGGTCACGGCGGGTACTACTCGGCCATCGACTACCTCTTCTCGATCACACGCGGCGCGAGCGAGCCCTACGGCGTGGTCTCGGTCGGCCGCGGCGGGCACGACACGATGGACCCGACCGGGCTCTTCACGTCGGCGCGCACGTGCACGGCCCCCCAAGGGGGCAACGAGCTCGTGTGCGTCGCCTCCAACGTCGACGGGTTCTTCTCGATCCCGGGGGCCGCGGATCCGCTCGCCATGCGCAGCAAGATCGCCTGGCTCAACACGGTCGACGTCTCGGCGAACGACTACATGCCGAAGCTCCTCCAAGGCCGCTCCAAGTTCCGCGTCTTCGCGCCGCACCCGACCGCGGGCGCGTTCGGCTCGGTGATCCAGCTGCCTTCGTACCTCTCGGGCTTCCAAGGCGGCTCGATCCAAATCCAAGACAGCCGCTTCGGGAAGACCCTGTCCGATGCGCAGCAGGCCCGCTGGGAGAGCGGTCACGGCGTCGAGCCCGACGAGGTCGTCGTCCAGAAACAATCCGACATCCTGCTCGGCGAGGACACGATCCTGAAGGCCGCGCGCACCTGGCTCGAGGCACCGTGAAAGGCACGACGATGAGCACTCTTCGCACCACGCTGGGCCTCGCCCTCTCGGTCCTCGCGCTCGCCGCCTGCGGAGGCGACGACTCCCCCTACGTGCCGCCGGCACCGCCCTCCCCCACGGCTCCCCCTCCGCCGCCTCCGGGGCCGACCCCGGCGCGCACGCAGGTGACGGGCACGCTCCTCCCCACGACCACCAAGAACCTCTTGCTCGACCCCGGCTTCTTCCTCACCGAGCAGGGCGGGCAGATCGCCGGCGCGTTCCTCGCCGTGTACGAGCAGGGGCAAGGCAACCTCACGCTGCGCGTCCGCGTCGACTCCACCTCACCGGCGGGCTTTGCGGGCGGCGTCGCCATCGCCAAGGAGCCCAAGGCCACCGACGAAAAGGCCCGTAGTATCCAGTTCTTGGCGGCGTTCACCGGCGGCAAGGGGCCCTTCGTCGCCAAGGTGTGGGTCGCCTCGGTCGACGCAGCGGGCGCGCCTCGGGCGTTCCCGGAGGACGGGGGAGGATTCGAAGCGTCGATCCTCGATCCGGGGCGGCAATCGCAGGCCGCCGAGCTCCAGCGCGACGACACTGCGCCGCGCGTGTCCGGCGGTCGGACGTGGGTTCGTTACTCGGGCCAGCTCCCGAGGGACCTCGTGGGCGGAGGCATGATGATCATGACCACGGGCACCAAAGGCGGCGGCTTCGAGCTCGCGGCCCCCGAGATCGTGGCCACGAGCGCGACCACGGCGCTCTCGCGTGTGCCCGTCATGCGCGAGCGTCCGATGCGCGAGACGGAGCGCGCCGCCGTGCTCGCCTACGACAGAATCCCGAAGCGCCTCGAAGCCGCCCCGGCGGGGGAGCGCGCGAAGCGACCGTCGCTCGCGGTGCCGTTCTCTCACTGAAGGCGTCGTCGGCCTCGGAGCGCGCGCGGCTCTGGCGCGGTGCGGTGCGCCGCGAGGTGCTCACCCGCATCTCGCGGTTCTTTATGCCTTTTTCGGCGCGGTGAAGCCCGCCGAGCTCGTCTTGCGCGAGGCGATGAACGCCTCGAGCCCCCGAAACTGGGTGTCGAGCGCGCGCAGCTCTTCGTCGGTCTTGGCCTCTTTGGCGTCGAGGAGGAGCTCGGCGAGCTCGGCGAGCTCACTCGGCCTCGCGACCGCCTTCCAATCGACGAGGGCGACCTCGATTCGCTCGACCAAATCGTCGCGTGTGGCGGTCATGGGAGGTCCCCTTTCGAAGGCGGCGCGATCGACGGCACCGACGACGCGCGCAGAGGCCGATACGAGCCCCGCTCCTTCGACTTTCGCCGATAGACGACGGCGTGGCAAGGCAAGAGGGGCACGACGTCCCCCGGGAGCGCGACGTAGGGCTCGGGCTCGCCGGGCACCGACGTGTCGACGACGAGCGTCCAGAGCTCGCCCCACTCTCGGCTCGGGAAGGTGAACGTCGACGGCTCCCGAGACGCCGACAGCACGACCAAGAACGACTCGTCCTGCACGGGCGCACCGGCCTCGTCGAGCGTGAAGAGGGCGTCCCCCGCGAGGAGCCACGCGATCTTCGCGGCCTCGGGCCCGGGTCGCCCTGCCCTCTGCCAGTCGTCGGGTCCCATCTCCTCTCCGTCGAAGCGGAGCCAGGCGATGTCTTGGGCTTGCGCAAGTCCGCGGGCCGCTCCCTGCAAGAAGCGCCGACGCCGAAAGACGGGGTGGCTCCTGCGCAGCTCGAGCACGTGTCGGCAGAACGCGAGCTGGTGCTCGTGCCGCTCGGTGGGCGTCCAGTCGACCAACGAGATCGCGTTGTCTTGCGCGTAGGGGTTGTTGTTGCCGCCCTGCTCCTTCGCGACCTCGTCGCCGGCGGTGATCATGGGCACGCCGAGCGAGAAGACGAGCGTCAAGAAGAGGTTTCGTGTCTGGCGCGCGCGGAGCTCCAGGATCTCGGGATCGGAGGTCTCTCCCTCGACGCCGCAGTTCCACGCCGCGTTGTCGTCGGAGCCGTCGCGGTTGTCCTCGAGGTTCGCGAGGTTGTGCTTCTTCTCGTAGCTCACGAGATCACGCAGCGTGAACCCGTCGTGCGCCGTCACGAAGTTGATGCTCGCCTGCGGGTGGCGTCCGTCGTCCTCGTAGAGATCGCTCGAGCCCGTGAGCCTGTAGCCCATGTCGGGGACCTGCCGCCCGTCCCCGGTCCAGAACCTGCGGACGGTGTCGCGGAAGCGCCCGTTCCACTCGGTCCACAAGATGGGAAAGTTCCCGACCTGGTATCCCCCTTCGCCGAGATCCCACGGCTCGGCGATGAGCTTGCACTGCGAGAGCACCGGGTCCTGGTGGATGATGTCGAAGAAGCCGCTCATCTTGTCGACCGAGCCCGCTTCACGCGCGAGCGTCGACGCGAGATCGAATCGAAAACCGTCGACGTGCATCTCGGTCACGAAGTACCGAAGGCTGTCCATGACGAGCTTGAGCGCCTGCGGGCTCTGCATGTCGAGGCTGTTGCCGCACCCGGTGAAGTCCTCGTATTTCCTCAGGTTTTCGCGGCGGAGCCGGTAGTAGGTCGCGTTGTCGACCCCGCGCAGGGACAAGGTCGGCCCGAGCTCGTCGCCCTCGCACGTGTGGTTGTAGACGACGTCGAGCACGACCTCGATGCCGCGCGCGTGGAGCCGCTTCACCATGGCTCGAAACTCGTCGACCTCGCGGCCCGGGACGCGCGCGAAGCGGGGCGACACGGCGAAGAACGCGAGCGTCGAGTAGCCCCAGTAGTTCGTGAGCCCGCGCGACGCGATGAAGGGCTCGTCGGCGTGGGCGTGCACGGGGAGGAGCTCGACCGTCGTGACCCCGAGCGACTCGAGGTGATCGAGCATCGCGTCGTGCGCGAGCCCTTCGTACGTGCCACGGAGCTCGCGAGGCACGTCGGGGTGGAGCATGGTGAGCCCCTTCACGTGCGCCTCGTAGAGGACCGTGTCCGCCCAAGGGACGTCGGGGCGAGTGTCCCCCTCCCAGTCGAACGCGCTCACGTCGACCACGACCGACCTCGGCACGAACGCCGCGCTGTCCTCGAGGCTCGGGGTAAGGTCGTCCTTCCCGGCCTCACGTGCGTAGCCGAACACGGGCTTCGTTGTGTCGCACGCGCCCCACACCGCACGCGCGTACGGGTCGACCAAGAGCTTCTTCGGGTTGAACCTGTGGCCGGCCTTGGGCTCGTAGGGGCCGAAGACCCGGTAGCCGTACTTCTGGCCCGGGCGGAGCCCCTCGATCCGGCCGTGGAACACGTGCATGGTGCGTTCGCGGAGCGGGATTCGGGTCTCGCCTCCGGCCTCGTCGAAGAGGCAAAGATCGACGCCCGTCGCGTGCTCGCTGAAGATCGCGAAGTTTACGCCCGTCGCGTCCGGGGTCGCGCCGAGGGGGTGGGGCTTTCCGGGGCGTAGCACGTACGGCATGGAGGCCTTCATCCTACGCCGTGGCCTTCGACCTTTCTCTCACGATCGACCGCGACCGCTCGCCTCGACGAGGGCGCGGATGCGCGCGAAACGAGCCGCCGTGTCGGGGCACGCGGCGAGCTCCTCGACCGTGCGGGGGAGCTTGTACGTCCAGTTCTCGGGCCCGACGACGCCCGGAGTGTTCACCCGGGTCTTGTCGAAGAGGATCTCTTGCACGAGCACGAGCGACAGCTCCGAACGCGCCGAGAAGAGCGCGCCGAGGAGCAAAAGGTTCCGCTCGTCCTCGCTCCCCCACGTGCCGATGTTCCAGTTTTTCACGAGCGCGTCACGCTCCCAGGTCTCGAGCTCGTCCCACCAGGAGGTGATCGGCGCCGTGTCGTGGGTGCTCCACGACGCGACGCTCATCTCGGGGATGGCCTCGGGCCGCGCATACACGCCGTCGGCGCGATCCCAGGGGAGCACGCGGTAGCCCGGGATCTTGAGGGCGAGCAGGCTCTCTCGCGCGAAATCGGGGATGACCCCGAGGTCCTCGGCGATGACCTTCGCGGGGTGGGCCGCCTCGACGATGGCGGAGAGCACCTTCTCGCCACGGGCCTTCTGCGCGGGCTCGGCATCGGGAATGAAGCGCCCCTTCTCGCCGTGCGGCTTCACCCACTGACGGAAGTACCCGATGGCGTGGTCGAGCCGGAAGCGATCGTAGAGGGTGGCCGCGTGTGTCGTACGTTCTCGAATCCATTGAAGATTCTTCGCGTCGAGCGAGGCGAAGTCGTACGCGGGGAGGCCCCAGTCCTGGCCGTCGGCCGAGAAGGCGTCCGGGGGCGCCCCGAGAGACACGTCGAGGCGGAAGTCGGCGCGGTTCGCCCAGACGTCGGCGCTCTCCGAGCCCACCACGAACGGCAGGTCGCCCATGAGCTCGACCCCGAGCTTCGCGAGCTCGGCGCGGGCGGCCTTCCACTCGCCCTCGAGCAAGAACTGCCGATAGAGGTGCTCGAGCACGGCGCGGCCGAGGGGCGTCTCGAGGTCGGGGGAGTCGGCGTGGCGCGTGACGTCGGGCGTGTGGTCCCGCTCGGCCTCGGGCCAGGTCGACCACCCGTAGCCCGCGTGGGAGTCGCGGAGGGCCACGTAGAGAGCGAGCTCACGAGCCCACCGAGCGCGCGCGACGAACGCCCCGAACTCCGCGGCGCGAGCCGTCTTTCGCGAGAGCTCGCGGTCGACGAAGCGAGAGAACGCCACGCCGAGGGCCCGCTCTTTCAACGCGCGTGTGGCCGTGAAGTCGACTCGCTCGAGGGACCGGAGGCGGAGGATCTCGGCCTTGACCTCGGGCGAGAGGAACGCGGCGAGCGCGCCCTCGTCGAGCTCGGGGATGCGCTCGACGGTCACGTAGAGCGGGTCGATCCCGAAGGCCGTGCGCGCGCCGTAGGGGCTCGTCTCGCCGGCGGAGAGCTCGTACGCCGGGAGGATCTGGACGAGCGAAAAACCCGCGCCCGCGACGAGCTTGGCGAACGGGACGAGGGCCGAGACCTGGCCTACGCCCCAGTCGTCGCCCGTGCGAAGGGCGGACAAGGATACGGTGACACCCGCGGTGCGCGAAGACGTGCTCATTTTGGCCCCTCTCATGGCACCGAGCGCGCGCCCCCGCAAGCAAAACGTGCCTCTTTCGTGAGGTGCGACGCAACGGAGGCTCGGCTCGGGAACCTTCGCGATTCGTGGGACACTGTCCCGGTCGTGCAACGCCCCTTCGCCAAGGCCGCGGCCCTCACCCTCTCGATCGCCGCCCACGGGGCCGCGCTCGGGGCCTTCTTTCTGCCCCGACCGGCGGCTCTCGTGCAAGCCCCGACCGAAGAATCCACGCTCCCCGAGCCGCGTGGCCTCGAGGGCGACTCGTTCGAGATTCCGGCGCCGAACGCCGAGTCCGACGACCTCCCCGCGGCGCCGAACGGACCGAGCCCCGGAGCGCCCGAGCCGCCGCGCCCGAATGGACCGCCGGCCCGCGCGGCGCACACCCCGAGCACCGAAGGAGACGCGCCACCGAAGACGGCCGGTGGGCACGCCGGGGCGCGAGACACACCCCAAGGGAGCGCCCACGGGGGCGAAGGCGGAGAAGGCCCGGCGGTCTACGGCGCGGCGGGCGATCGTTCGGCGGTCGACCTCGCCACGGCGGTCACACGAGGGTTCCCCCAAGCGGCGAGCGCCGATCCGCAGTGGGCCACCGTCCCCATCGGCCCCGGCGGAGAGGCCACCCTGGTGCTCACCCTCGACGAGACCGGCAAGCTCCAGTCGAGCGAGGTCGTGGGATCCCCCAGCCCGGCGCTCGCCGAAGGGATCCGGCGCACGCTCGCCCTCGTTCGGGGCCGCTCCTTCACGGCGCGCGGGCGCGTGACCAAGCTCCACCTCGTGGCCACGATCTCGCCCGACACGGTCCACGACGGCCTGCACGGGGACGTGTTCGCGATCGGCGGGAGCTACACCGGGAGCGAGGGACTGGCCTTCTTCGCCCTCGCGATCGGTCGGCGCGTCGACCTTCGCGTCCGCCCGCGCTGAAGGCGACGAGGGACGAACGAAGCCGGCGCGACTACGGGGCCCGCCGCTCGAGCACCACGAGCTTGCCGCGCTCGAGCACCGGACGGTACTCCGCAGGGACGCTGGCGCGCACGTCGTCCGAGGCCTCCCAGAGCAGCACGTGATCGAACCGAGGGAGCGCCTCGCGCCACATCTCGTCCCAGCGCTCGCGGTACTCCCGGCGGCAGTCGTCGGGCTCGAGGTTGTTCTCGTGGAGGAAGGCGCACATGTGCGCGGCCGACTTCATCCCCGGCGCGAACCCCTCGAGCACGAGGTGATTGAACCTGTCCGGAGGAGGCTCCCTGTACATGACCGGGAAGCTCCGCGAGTGCGCGAAGAGGAGCGGGGCGCTCGTGTCCTTGGCGATGACGTAGAAGCCCCACGCGTGGAGGAGGCTCCGCGAGTTCTCGCTCACGCCCTTCGCCCGGAAGAGCAGCGGCAGGAGGCGAGCGCCCTCGGGCACCGCCGAGATCCCGGCGATGAAGTCGCGACGATCCCGCTCGAGCCGCACGTAGTCGACGGCCATCGCGCCCGCGTTCACGACCGCCCCGACGAGCCCGAGCGCGACGAGCCCGCGAGGCAAGCGCGGAGGGACCCGCAGCAGGGCAAAGAACCAAAAATACGCCAAAAATCGCGAGTTTACATGAAACCAGTTGGTCGCCGCGTAGGGCGTCACCAGGTACACGACGACGAGCACGAGCCCCGCCCACTTCGAGAAGAACGGCACGTCGTCCTCGCGGTGGCGAAAGGCGTAGATCGCGAGCACCACGGTGGGCACGAGCGTCATGAACTCGAGCCGCGTGAACGCCCAGAGCCACTCGGCCCACGCGTTGTAGAGGAGCTCCCAGACCGGCAGCGCCTTGAAGATGTCGACGTGGCCGTTCATCGTGCCCTTCGGCTCGAAGAGGTGGAGCAGCACCGAAGCGACCACGAGCAGCGCCGCGGGGGACAACGGCAAGACGAGGGCGCGGAGGCCCCTCACGACGCCGGCCTTGCCGTGGCGCAGGAGCTCGATCGTCACGAGCATGTACGCGATCAAGAGCGCGAACCCGTGCGCGTACCAGGTCGCCGCGCCGAGCACCGCCATCCCGAGGCCACGCCGAACGGTAGGGCCTTCGAGCTGGCGCTTCGCGAGCGCGAGCAGCGCGAGCGACAACGGGACGCCGAGGGCGTAGTCGAGCATGCCCATCGACACGAACCAGTTGTGGACGAGCGGCCACGCGAAGAGGGACGCCATCACCGAGCGTCGCGCGTCGCCCGTGAGCACGCACACCGCCCAAGGGAGCACGAACGCGGCCGTAGCGAGCGTGAGGGCCGCGAAGAGCTTCGCCGCGACGAAGCTCCCCGTGAGCTTCCCCACGAGGTGGAGCCACGCGAAGAGCGCGCCGTTCGTCTTGAAATGCCCGTTGAAGACGAACTCGGGGTACTTGTCGGCGTGCTCGACCACGTGGATGGACGCGAGGTGGTTCGGGAGATCTTGGTACGGCGGGACCTCGACGAGCAGCAGCGGGAACGCCGAGAGCACGAAGAGCACGAGCCCGAGCCGCGCGGCGACGACGCGAGGGGGCCCGGAGGCGAGCTTGTCGACGAACGCGCTCACGCCGCCCATCTCAGTGCGCCGACGCCCAATCGGGGCCCGAGGACGCGTCGACGACGAGCGGCACGCGGAGCGAAATCACGCCCTCCATGGTGGCCTTCGCGCGACGGCACGCGAGGTCGACCTCGCCGTGGGGGACCTCGAACACGATCTCGTCGTGCACGGTGAGCAGCATGCGCGCCCCGGGGGACACGGGCTCGCGGTCGAGGGCGAGCATCGCGAGCTTCATGACGTCGGCCGCGGAGCCCTGGATGGGCGTATTTTTGGCGATGCGCTCGGCCTCGAACCGAAGGCCACGGTTCGCCGAGTGGAGGTTCGGCAAGAAGCGCCGACGGCCGAGGATGGTGTGGACCGCCTCGCCCCGCTTCGCGTCGGCGACGGTCTTCTCGAGGAAGACACGCACACCTACGTACCTCGCGAAGTACGCCTCGATGAAGCGCGCGGCCTCGGCGCGAGGGATGCCGAGCTGCTTGCCGAGCGCGGACTCGCCCATGCCGTAGATCACGCCGAAATTGATGGCCTTCGCCTTGCGGCGCATGTCCTTCGTGACGTCGGCGAGGGGCACGTCGAACACCTGCGAGGCCGTGAACGCGTGCACGTCCTCGCCGCTCGCGAAGGCGCGCGCCAGCATGGGATCGTCCGAGAGGTGCGCGAGGAGGCGGAGCTCGATCTGCGAGTAGTCGGCCGACACGATCGCGTGGCCCTCCTTCGCGACGAAGCACCCTCGGATCTCGCGCCCGACGGCGCTCCGGATCGGGATGTTCTGGAGGTTCGGATCGACGGACGAGAGCCTCCCCGTGGCCGCCACGGTCTGCTCGAAGCGTGTGTGGATCCGCCCGGTCTCCGGGTTCACGACGCGCGGGAGCGCCTCGACGTACGTGCCCTTCAGCTTGTCGAGCTCGCGGTGCTCGACGATCACGGCGGGCAGTGGGTGTTTGTCGGACAGCTCGTCGAGGACGGCCGCGTCCGTGCTCCTGCCGCCCTTCGGGGTCCGCTTCACGACGGGCAGCCCGAGCTCGTCGAAGAGGATGGCCTCGAGCTGATCGCGCGACCTCAGCGAGAAGTCGTGCCCGACGAGCTCCTTCGCCTTGATCTCGAGCGCGGCGAGCTCGTGGACCATGCGCTCGCCGACGGCCTCGAGGCGCGCCACGTCGATCCGCACGCCTTCGCGCTCAAGCTTCACGAGGACCCGCGCGAGCGGCAGCTCCACGTCGTCGAGGAGCTTCGCGAGGCCCTCCTGCGCGACCCGGACCTCGAGCAGCCGCGCGAGCGAGAGGGTGACGTCTCCGAGGAGGCCCCCGTACGCGAGCACCGACTCGACGTCGGTCTCGTCGAGCTCTCGGCGCTCCTTCTTTTTGGCGCCTGTCTGCGGGGCCACGAGGGTCACACCGAGCTCGCGGGTCGCGAGGTCGACGAGCGCGTGCGGGCTCTCGGGATCGAGAACGTAGCTCGCGAGCAGCGGGTCGAACACCCGACCTCCGAGCGGCATGCCGTGACGCTCGAGCACGTGCTCCACGAACCGACCGCTCGCCGCGTCCTTGACGACGTTCGGGTCGGAGAGCACGGGGCCGAGGATCTTCACGACGTCCGCGAGCGCGATTTGCGCGGGGGCGCCCAGGGTTCGGTGCGCGAGCGGCAGGTAGTGCCCCTCGCCCTCTTCGACGGCGAGCGAGACGCCGACGAGCGACGCGCGCATCGGGTCGTCGCTCCCCGCCGTGAGCACCGCCACGCCGAGGCGCCCCTTCGCGCGGGCTCGGTCGACCAGCGCCGAGAGCGCACGAGCCTCGAGGAGGGTCGCCTGCGTGCGCACGAGGGCCGACGGGGCGGGGCGGGGCGGGGCCTTCGGGGCGGCGACGTTGGGCTCCCCGTCGCGGCCCTGTCGCGCGGGCGAGGGCGCGGGCCTCTCGCCGTTCGCCTGGTCGAGCATGTCGCGGAGGCGCGTGAACTCGAGCTCGGCGAAGAGGGCACGGAGCCGCGGGACGTCGGCCCCGCCATAGGCCAAAGCTTGGGGATCCCAGGAGATTTCGGCGTCCGCCTTCAGCGTCACGAGCGTCCGCGAGAGGCGCGCGTCGGCCTCGTTGGCCGCGAGCGCCTCGCGGAGCTTCGGGCGCTTCACGTCCGCGAGGTGCGTGTAGATCGCATCGAGAGTCCCGAACTGGTTCAAGAGATCGGCCGCGGTCTTCGGCCCGACGCTCGGAACACCCGGGACGTTGTCGCTCGAGTCCCCGGTGAGAGCGAGGAGGTCGCGGAGCTTGCTCGGCGGGACCCCGAACTTCTGCGCGACCTCCGCAGGCCCGTAGACCCGATCGCGCATCGAGTCCCAAAGCACGACACGGGAGTCATGGTCCCGTACGAGCTGCATGAGGTCCTTGTCGGCGCTGACGACGACGACGACGAGCCCGTCCTCGAGGGCTCGGCTCGTGACCGCGGCGATGAGATCGTCGGCCTCGAGCCCGTCTTCCTGGAAGACCGGGATCGCGTAGGCGTCGACCACTTCGCGACATCGCACCATCTGCGACACGAGGTCGGGGGGCGGGGGCGGCCTCGTCGCCTTGTACCGGGGATCGAGCGACTTGCGGAAGCTCGGGGTGCGCGAGTCCATCGCCACGGCGAAGAGCGCGGGTTTGCGGTCGTTGACGACCTTCTGGAGCATGTTGACGGTGCCCATGACCGCGTGGGTCACTTCGCCCTTGGACGACGAGAGCGGCGCGATCGCGTGGTAGGCCCGGAAGACGTACCCCGAGAGGTCCACGAGGTAGAGGGTCTTGGGATCGCCCGGAGGCGGCAGGGCTGCGCTCACGGACGGCGCTATAGCGGAGATCCCCTCGCCCGCCCACACGTCTTCGGGTGGCGTTCCTTTACTCGGCCCATGTCGCCGGCTACCCTCCAGGGAGAGGGCTTCGGGCGCGCCCCTTGCATCCGCAGGGTCACCCTTACCCTACGTCCCCATGAACCAGACGCTCCCCCCCACCTCCTCCTCGCTCGTCGCAGGCAAATACCAGCTCGTCCGCCGCATCGGGCAGGGAGGGATGGGCTCGGTCTGGGAGGGGAGGCACGCGTCGCTCGGCACGCGTGTCGCCATCAAGTTCATCGAGGCCGACTACGCCGACAACGGGGAGGCGCGTTCACGGTTCGATCGTGAAGCGAAGGCCGCAGCGAGCATTCAGTCGAAGCACGCCATCCAGATCTTCGACCACGGCGTCACGGACGACGGCAAGCCCTACATCGTCATGGAGATGCTCTCGGGCGAACCGCTCGACAAGCGCATCCAACGGCTCGGGCGGCTCCCCCTCCAAGACACGGCGCGCATCCTCCAGCAGGTCGGCCGCGCCCTCGGCCAAGCGCACGAGAAGGGCATCGTCCACCGAGACCTCAAGCCCGAGAACATCTTCCTCGTCCACGACGAGGACGACGAGCTCGCCAAGGTGCTCGACTTCGGCATCGCGAAGATTCAGAGCGGCGCCGACGGCTCGCCGGGCCTCACGTCGAGCACCAAGACGGGGGCCGTGCTGGGCACGCCGTACTACATGTCGCCGGAGCAGGCACGCGGGCTCCGCAACGTCGACCACCGCACGGACGTGTGGTCGGTCGGGGTCATCGCCTATCGCGCCGTGACGGGCCATCTCCCGTTCGAGGGCGAGTCGGTCGGCGACTTGCTCGTCAAGATCTGCACGTCCCCGGTGCCCGTCCCCTCGCACGCGCTCCCCGGCCTCCCCCCCGCGTTCGACGCGTGGTTCGCGAGGTGCCTCGAGCGCGAGCCCTCGCGGCGGTTCTCCACCATCGGCGAGGCCACCGACGCGCTCTCGTACGCCGCTGGCATCACCGTCCGCGGGCGCGGACCCACGACCTCGGGCGTCCCGATCCTCCCGACCCAGGTCGATCCTCCCCTCCCCGTCGCGCCCACCGCCATGCTCGGCTCGCAGGGCACCGCCGCACCTTTCACGGCCAACGCGGTCGACGAGGGCACACGTCGTTCGGGCGGCTCGCGAGGCCTCATCGTCGGCGCGCTCGTCGGCGTCGTCGTCCTCGCCGGAGTCGTCGGGGGAGCGCTGGCGCTGAAGGGCGGATCGAAGGGTACCACCGCCGCGGCCATCTCGGCGTCGCCCCCTCCCCCCGAGTCGCACACGACCCAAGCGCCGACGGCGCCGCTCCCCTCCATCGAGCAACTGCCGACCGCGTCCGCCCCCGCGGTCGCCGCCGTCGTTCCTGAAAAAGGCGGAAAAGCCGTTACAAAACCAGTAGTTACACCTGGCAAGCCCGGCAAGCCCGAGCCCGCCACCAAGCCGTCGGGCGCGGCTCCTCCGCCCCCCCAACCGACGACCCCGCCGCCTCCGCCTCCGCCCCCCGCGAAGCCGCCGAGCGATCACCACAACGCCGGCTACTGACCCAGGCGCGCGAGGCCTTCGGCGATGGCCTCGAGGGCGTCGCGCGCCTTCATCGCGAGACCGACGTGAGCGCCGCGAGGGACCTCGGGCTCGCGTGCGTTGATGCGCACGAGGCTCCCTCCGGTCGCGCGCACGAGCCTTTCGGAGAAGGCCCGCACCGTGGGGACGTGGGTGCCCGCGCCACACTCGACGACGACCAGCTCGGACGCGGCCACGTCGAGCCCGGCGAGCCACGCGTCGAGCCGAAGATCCTGCGCGCTCGAGCGGGAGTCGTCCCACGCGCCGTCGCCGAACATGAGGATCGCGGGCCGAAGCAGGGCGCCGCAGACACAGCGCGGAAGGGGGGACGTCGCGCGGAACGTCGCGGGATCGACCTCGATCTCGAGCCCGTCGGCCGAGGCGAGGGGTCGTCCGCATTCACGTGTACATTGCACGTGATGGATGCTCCCGTGGCACTCGACGACGCGGCTCTCGTCGAAGCCCGCTCGTTGGAACTGCCCGTCGACGTTCGAGGTGAGCACGAACGCCCCGTGCCGGAGCCGAGAGGCGATCTCGCGCAGTCGCGCGAACCCGGAGTGAGGGACCGTGCGCCGGTAGAGGGCGAGGCGATGCCCGTAGAACCCCCAGGCGAGGTCGGGATCCGTCAAGAACCAGCGGGGGTTCGCGAGATCGACGAACGAGAGCCCGAGATGCCCGTACGCCGGATAGGCACGCCAGAAGCCCTCGTCGCCGCGAAAATCGGGGAGCCCCGAGTCGACCCCCATGCCCGCCCCCGCCGCCACCACGAGCGCGCGGGCGCCCGAAAGGAGAGAGACCGCTTCACCGATCGGGCCGTCGTCGTTCACTCCCCCAGACTACCGCTCGGCGAGGAGAAACGAACGACCGTCGGCGGCCACCGCGCGCCCCCATCGAAGTGAACGGGGTCGGCGCTCTCGTGTAGTGTGGTAGCCGGGCCCATGCCGACCGAGCGACGGAGACTGGGGAGAGCGTCGACGCCATGGGGCGCGGTGGGTCTCGTGGCCGCTGCCCTGGCGTCTATGTTCGCGCCGACGCGCAGCGCGCACGCCGAGGCCACCGAGCTCTCCGAGGCCGAGCGCAAAGCGGCCGCCCGGAGCCTCTTTCAAGAGGGTGTGAAGGCTCAGGACGCCGGGCGCCATGCCGAGGCCCTGGTGCTCTTCTCCAAGGCGCAGAAGCTCTACGACGCGCCCACCCACCTGCTGCACATCGCCGAGTGCCAAGCCCTCACGGGCAAGCTCGTCGAGGCCGCGGAGACGTACGAGACCTTGAAGCGCGTTTCCCTCGCCCCGGGCGCCCCCGACGTGTTCGTCGAGGCCAAACGGCGCGCCGAACAGGACCTCCCCGCCCTCCGCGCGCGCATTCCGTCGCTCCGGATCGACGTCTCCCCGCGCCCCGAGGGTCTTCTCGCGTTTCAGCTCGTCGTCAACGGAGTGCGCATCCCGCTCGAGCTCGTCGGGGTGGCCCGCCCCGTCGATCCGGGTACGACCGTCGTCGAGGCCACGGCCGACGGGTTCGAGCCCGCGCGCCTTGCGGTCGTGGTCCAAGAGAAGGAGTCGCGCACCGTGGGGCTCGCGCTCGTCGCCCGACGCTCGCCTGCCCCTCCGCTCGCCGTGCCCTACGCGCCCGCGCCGCCACCGTACGCCCCGTATCCGGCTCCTGCGCCCTACGGACCGCCCTACCCCCAGGCGCTGCCTTCGCCTCCGCCTTCCCCTCCGCCGGCGCCACCGACGTCGAGCACGGGCTTCGTCCTGGGGGCACACGGAGGCTACCTCGGGCGGCTCTCGTCGTCCCTCGACGACACCTCGGCGAGCGGGTTCACGCTCGGAGGGGACGCCCTCGTGCGCTTCGCGAAGGTCATCGTGGCGGGGGCCACCTTCGACGTAGGAAGTATCGACGGGGCGGCGACCGTGCTGGGAGCCGCACGCATCGGGTTCTTCACTCACCCCGAGAAGACCGCCTTCACCCTGAGCGCGCTCGCGGGCGGCCGCTCCGTCGGACGAGGCGTCGGCGGAGGGGGCGCGTTCGGAGGCTCGATCGGCTTCACGATCCCGATCGCCGGCCGTTTTCGGCTCGACCCACGGCTCGATCTCACGGCGACCTCGGTCGGAGACACGCTGCTCCCGATCCTTTTTCTGGGCCTAGGGTTCGCGTACGACAAGAGCTTCCCTCCGGCGCTCGAAGCCCCGCAGCGCTGACCGTCTTCGCCGAGGCGTCGAGCGAGCGACAGCCCGACGGGCGCGGGCGCCGGAGAGACGAAAGGTCGCGGGATCCGGGTCTCGGCCCGAAACCGCCGCGTTGCCTGTTTCGGAATCGTGGCCGTCGCCTTAGACTCGGCGCGCCGGCCCCTTGGCGAAATCGGTATACGCAGGGGATTTAAAATCCCTAGCCCGGAAGGGCGTGTCGGTTCGAGTCCGACAGGGGCTACCGTGTGCGTGACAAAGCCAGAATAAACCATAGTCCATTCCAGTACTTACAAGGGTCCACGGGCACTCTTTTGCGTCGAGCCCGAGGCCCGAGGGGGAGCGGGTTTGCGGCACCTTCGGGGGCCCGTTCGACTATGCTCGCCGGGCCCCTCGGACCTCCCCATGACGACGCTCACGCTCGGTCTCTCCTCGACTTTTTCGCGCCCTTCCCGCGCCGTTACCCTCGCGGGCCTCTCGCTCGCCCTCGTTTGCGTCGCCGAGCCACGCGCCTCGGCAGCCGAGCACGGCCCGCGTGTCGCGCACGCGGACGAGCCGCACGAGGCCCCTCTCGCGACCCGGTTCGACGACGAGGTCGAGCCCAAGGTCCCCGAGAACCTGCCCGACCTCGTGCTGACGACCGGCAAAGTCCGAAGGCGCACGCCGGAGCCGAAGGTCGTCTTCTTCGACATGCACGGCGAGTATCAGCTCCGCTACCAAGCGCAGCGCAGCGTGCTCATGGTGCCCACCGCGAGCGCCATCGACGAGCGCCCGGGCCTCCTCGAGGACTCGACCGGCCAGAACCACTTCGTCTCGCACTGGCTGCGCCTCGATCCTCGGCTCGTCGTGACCGACAAGCTCAAGCTCGTCTCCCAGTTCGACCTCCTGACCGGCGTCGTGATGGGCCAGCTCACGCGCGGTGTCTCGGCCGACGACACGCCGCGCGACGAGTACGACGGCTTCAAGAACGTCCAGCTTCGTTGGCTCTACGCCGAGGCGAAGCTCCCCATCGGCATCGTCCGCGTCGGGCAGCAGCCGAACCACTGGGGCATGGGCATCCTCGCGAACGACGGAAACCACCCGACCCTCTTCGGAGACTACCGCTACGGCTCCATCAGCGAGCGTATCCTCTTCGCCACGAAGCCCGGAGGAGAGAGCTCCGACTTCGTCATCGCGCTCGCGGGGGATCTCGTCTTCCGCGACCAGAACGCGAAGCTTTCGCGCGGTGACCAGGCGTTTCAGGGCGTCCTCGCCGCCTACTGGGAGCGCGGGCAGAACCAAGTGGGTGTGTTCAGCACCCTCCGGCGCCAGCGGACCGACCGCACGAGCGCGCCCTTCTCCACCTACACCGACGCCATCGACGCGGCGGCCGTCGACCTCTTCGCGAAGTTCGCGGCGCCCGTCCCCGGCACCGACGCGACCGTGTTCGGTGCGGCCGAAGGCGCCGTGATCTTGGGGACGACGAACGCGATCCGCACACAAGACCAGGCCCGCGACGACGAGAAGACCACCCTCCGGAGCTACGGCGGCGCGGCGATCGTCGGCATCGCGCACCGAGCCCGCGTGCCCGAAGGCGCCGCGGCCAAAGCGCCCGGCGAGAGGGGCTTCTTCGGCGATCTCGTCGCGCAGGTGGAGGTCGGGTACGCCTCGGGCGACGCCGACCCCTACGACGGCACCCAGAAGCGCTTCGTCTTCGACGGCAACCACCGCATCGGCCTCGTACTCTTCGACGAGGTCTTGCGCTTCCAGACGGCGCGCGCCTCCACGGCGGCGCGCGATCCGCTCCTCTCGAACGGGGAGCGCCCGACCCCCGGCTCCGACCGCATCCCCACGAACGGAGGCGTGTTCGGCGCGACCTACGTGAACCCGACCTTCGTCTACCGGCCGCACCCGAGCTTCGACGTCAAGGCCGGCATGCTGCTCGCGCAGTCCACGGCCGACGTCGTCGATCCGTACCGCACGGCGACGAGCGGCAGCTACGTGAACGCGCGCGGCGGCAACCCGAGGGCGAAGGACTACGGCCTCGAGCTCGACGCCGGCGTCGAGTGGCGCAAGGGCCTCTCGTTCGACATGACGCTCGCGCTCGGTATGCAGGCCGGGATCCTCTTCCCGGGGGACGCGCTCGCCGACGCGATGGGAGCACGCCTCAAGACCCCCTGGGTCACGATCACCCGCGCGGGCCTCTACTTCTGAAGGAGCCGCCATGTCGAAGACCTTCGCCATCACGACGCTCGTCGCGTTCGGTGCGCTCGCGTCGAGCGTCGCGTGCTCCATGGATACGGTGCCCGAGCGGCTCGGCCCTTCCCCCGTGCGCGGGGGGCCGACCGTGGTCTTCGACCCGACGCGAAGGCCCCTGCCCGCGATCCCGCTCCCGAACGACTACGCGACCTTCGCCGATCCGACGAGCCGAACCGGACGACGCATCAACGTGAGCTTGATCGCGCCCACGGCGATGGAGTCGCGCGCGCGACGCGACTTCGCGACGCTCGAGGGCTTCGGCCTCTCGTCGCCCATCTCCGTGCAGTTTGCACGCACCCCCACGGACGACCCTCGCCTGCCGGCCATCGACGTCGACGACCTCGCGCGCCGCATGCAGGACCCCGATCACGATTTCACGAACGATCCCGTCTACTTGGTAGACTTGACGACGGGCGTCCCGGTCTTCCTCGACGCGGGCTCCGGCGCGTACCCGCTCACCGTGCGCGACCCCTTCAAGTACTTCCCGAACGACCCGAAGGTCGACGAGCCGAACCTCGTCTTCGAGACGGTGGAAGAGGGAGAAGGCCTCGGCCAAGCGGCCTACACGCCGGCGCTCGACCTCGACTTCGACGGCGTGCTCGATCACCCGAACACCCTCGCGACGCCGGGTGTGCGTGGCGGAGAGCGCCGCGCATCGGGTGTGCCGAAGGTCGACGACGTGCTCGGGTTCTACGAGCGCGAGACCGACACGCTCGTGTTGCGCCCGCTCGTCCCGCTCGACGAGCGCCACGAGTACGCCGTGGTGCTGACCGACAGGCTACGAGGGCAAAACGCGAAGCCCGTCTCGTCCCCGTTCGAGGCGATCCACCACCCCCAGCAGCGCGCGATGGTGTCGCGCGTCGGCGATGTGCTCACGGACCCGCGCCTCGCCCGGTACTACGGCGACATCTCGGGCTCGGGCCTCGACCACGTGGCGTTCGTGTGGTCGTTCACCACCCAGCCCGTCGCCGAGGACATGCACCTCCTCCGCAACGGGCTCTACGGGAAGGGCATCTTTTCGCGCTTCGCGACCGCGTTCCCACCCGACGCCACCATCTTCCCCGCCGGGGGCCTCTCCGAGCGGCCCGAGGACGTCCCGGGGTGGCAAACCCAGAACGACGCGTGCAAGGCCCGCGCGAAGGCCCCCTACGTGATACGGCCGAACGACCCCGACGTGCGCGCCACGTTCGAGCTCTTGTTCTCGGAGCTCTTCGGGTTCGACAAGGGCCAGGTGAAGGCCATCATGGATGGCTACCGCTTCATCGACCACTTCGTCGTGGGCAGCTTCGCGTCGCCGTACCTCATGGGCGACCCGCGCTCCAAGGACCCCGACACCCGCTTCGACGCGAACTTTCGCACGGGCGAGGCGACCGTCACGCGCGACGACGTGCCGTTCTACATCGTCGTCCCGAAGCGTGGGGTCGGAATGGCGCAGCCCTTTCCGGTGTCGCTCTGGGGGCACGGCGTCACGGGCCACGCCGACGAGGTGCTCCTCTACGCGGGGGATTTCGCGCGGCAGGGGATCGCCATCGTCGCCTACGACAACCCCGAGCACGGCGCCGTGCTCACGCCGCAGCAGCGCATCTTGGCCGGCGCCAAGCTCCGCGAGAGCTGCCTCGTGCCGTGGCTCTCCGCGTACGAGAAGGGCCGCGCGCGCGACGTCACGGGCGACGGGCTCCCCGACTCGGGCGCCACGTGGTGGACGAGCCACATCTTCCACACGCGGGACAACTTGCGCCAGGGCCTCCTCGACGGCATGCAGTTCCTCCGGGTGCTGCGCGCGTTCGACGGCGTCAAGCGCTCGGCGCAAGATTTCGACGGCGACGGAAAACCCAATCTTGCCGGGGATTTTGACGGCGACGGTGTGCCCGACGTGGGCGGGCCGACGGTGCCCTACTACGCCTCCGGTGAGTCGCTCGGCGGCATCATGGCGGAGCTCCAGGGTGGGGTCGAGCCGCTCCTCACGGCGACGGCGCCGATCTCGGGGGGTGGCTCGATCGCCATGGACGTCGGGTTTCGCTCGTACGGCGTGGTCGACTCGGTCATGGGCCAGGTCATGGGCCCGTTCGTCGTGGCGGTGCCCGCCGAGGAGCGGAAAGAGCAGCGCCGCGAGCGCCGTCGTACGACGTGCGCCGCCGGAGAGCGCTCCGTGCGCCTCCACGTGAACGACTTCCTCGACGGCTACGAGATGGAGATAGCGTGCCTACGCGCCGACGAGCTCGACGAGGGCATGACGCTGGTCGTGACGAACGTGCGCTCGAAGGAGCGGAGGTGCGCGCGTGCAGGCAAGGACGGCCGCTTCCGTATTCCCGTCCCCACGACCGAGGGTGACCGGCTCGACGTGCAGGTCTACCGAAAGCGCGACGCGGTCACCTCCTACGGGACGTGCGAGCTCGTCGCCGAGCCCGAGCCCGGGCGACGCGTGTCGACGTTCGAGCGCGCGATCTCCGAGCCCCTCCCGGTTGCCGACGGTGACGCCACACGTTGCACGGGCGAGGCCGGTTGTGCGCAGTTCCGGGACCGCTTCTTCGACGTCGGGTCCGACCTCGTCGCGCCGAACGACGGCCTCGGCTTGCGGCGCCAGTCGCCCGAGCTTCGCAGGCTCCGCGATCTCGCGCAGATCGGCGTCGACGCGGCCGACCCCGTCGCGTTCGCGCCCTACTACTTCCGCAAGCCTCTCCTCGACGAGAACGAGCGTCCCGCCCCCCCTCGCGCCGTGCTCTCGACGAACACCGTGGGAGACAATTTCGTCCAGGTCGCGGCAGGGATGACCTTCGCGCGCGCCGCCGGCATCCTCCCCTTTTTGCCGCCGAAGGCCCTCGAGAGCTACCGCGAGTACGCCGACTTCGTGACTCCCGAGGCGCTCTACGCCGCGCTCGGGCGAAAGACGCCGATGCAGGTCGTGATCGAGACGGGAGTCAACGAGGGCATCGCGCGGCTCGGTCGGACGCAGGCCGGACCCGCGTGCAAAGGCAACTTCAAGCCGAAGAGCGACCTGTGCTCCGGAAAAGGCGAGCTGTCCGCCGAGGCGTGCCGCACGGCCCTCTTCGACGCCGACTGGGTCTCCGAAGGCAAAATGGGCATCGATCAGCCCCACCCAGCCGTCCCCCTACGCCTCGGACGTGCGCTCGGGACCTCGGTGCGCGACTCGGCGTCCCTCGCCGCGGCCTGGGCGCCGCGCCTCCAAGGTGTGCCCTTCGCGAGCGACGACCGCGGCTGGACGGCCGAGGCCCCGGTCGGCGCCGTGCTCTCGCACTACCTCTCCCCGGGCGGCGCTCACACCTGGAACGTCGGAGACGTGTGCGAAGCGTTCGACACCGCCACCTACGGCAACGCGCTGCTCGCGCGCTTCTTCGCCACCCGAGGGAGAGACGTCTACTACCTCACCCACCCCGGGACCCACGGTTGCCTCGCCGACGGATCGTGCCCGTTCCTGCGGCAGGCGCCCTGACGGCCGTAGCCGTTCAGCCCGGAGGCCAGGACATGCCACGGCCGCCGAGCACGTGCACGTGCAGGTGATGCACCGTCTGGCCGCCGTCGTCCCCGTTGTTCACCACGAGGCGGTAGCCCGGCCCTCCGAGACCGAGCTTGTCGGCCACCTGCCGAGCCGCGAGGAACACCTCGCCGAGCAGGGCGGCCTCGGAGGGGCCCGCGTCGTGGATGCATGCAAGATGCATCTTCGGGATGACGAGGACATGGGTGGGGGCGACGGGGCGAATGTCGCGGAAGGCGATCACGTGGTCGTTCTCGAGCACGATGTCCGCCGGGATTTCGCGCGCCACGATCTTGCAGAAGAGGCAGCTCATCGCCCGGAGCATACGAGAGCCCGAACGCGAGGAGAACGACCATCCGCGAGCCGCGTCTTTGGTACGTTCCCTCCATGAGCCGCTTCGATCTGCCCAACGGGCGCTCGCTCTCCCTCGACCACGCCGAGCAGAAGCTCCGCCTCCGCGCGGGTCTGCCGGGCGCGAGCCTCTTCGACCGCGCGGCGCACGCCCTCCGCAAGGCGCGGGGCAAGGGTCTCGACGTCGACGCGCGCCTCGATCTCGCGTTCGCCTCGAGCTGGCTCGTCAACTCTCCGGCGCCCTCCCCCGCCCTCCGTGCGCTCGCGACCGCACCGCTCCGCCCGGTGCTGCTCGCCGTGATCGAGGTGCTCGAGGGCCTCCCCGAGGTGCTCGCCCCGGCCGACGTCGAGGACCTCACGGTCGCCGTTCGGGCCCTGTCGACGGCCCTCGGCGACGACGCCGCGAAAGGCGCGGAGGCGCTCTCCAAGCTCCTCGCGCTCCTCTGCCCCGAGTCCGTGCCGCTCATGCCGGAGCCGGCGTGCACGTACCTGCTCGGCGCGCCTCCTTCGGATCCCGGGGAGCGGTTCGTGCGCGCGCTCGAGGTCTTCCGCGAGGCGACCTTCGCGCTCTACTCCGACCTCGTCGTCGTCGCGAAGGGCCACCCCCACGCCGTGTTGGACGCCGCCCAGGTCCTCGATCGTGTGCTCTGGTTCGACTCGGAGGGGCACCGCCACTTCCCCAAACTCGAGAGCTAATCCAAAGCAGTATCGGACACTTACGAGCTACACGTCGAACGCGGCGAGGCGCGTCGCCGTGAGGACCTCGACGGCGCGGAGCACGTCGGCCGCGGTGAACGAGCCCGTCTTCGTGGCGAGGCGGAGCACGTCTTTCAGCCCCTGGGGCTTCTCGAGCAGCATCATGATGCGCGACACGAGCGCGGGCCACGCGACCGACGCGAAGGCCGCCATATCGGGCGCGAGGGGGCGCAAGCGGAGCACCCGGTTCATGTGGCCTCGGTAACGCTCGAGGGGGGCATCGCCAGGCATCTCGGCCTCGAGGCCGGCAACCATGAGATGCGGGAGATCGAGGTCGAGAGGGAACTCGACGTGCGCCGCCGAGCGGTCGCGGTAGAACGCCACGGTGCCGGTCTTCCAGGTGAAGAGGTCGGCCACACGGTCACGACCCTGCTCGCGGATCGCCCGGAAGATCTCGACGGGGTCCACGAGCCCGAGCGAGATGAGCGTGTCGCCCATGCGCCCGTTGTACCGAGGGAGGATCGCGAGGGCGAGGTCGAGCTCGTCACGCGAGAGCTTGCGGCGGCGCACGAGGTACTCGCCGAGCAGCTCGCTCGCGTTCGACGACGCGACGTGATGGAGGCGACCCGAGAGAAAATAGAGCTCTTTTCGCGTCGATGCGGCGTTCGGGCTGCCCGGGCGCTCGGCGAAGAGCACGCCCGTCTCGCGCCCTTTGAGGACGTCCGCGAGGAGCGAGAGCATGCTCATCTCGGGGAGCTCGCCGGCGTACGTGGGCGCGCCTGGCCCCTTCAGCGCCGCGGCGCCGGTCGCCGTGGAGGGCGGCACGAAGCGCATGAGCTCCTCGATCTCCCGGAGCGGCTTCAAGCCCGTGCCCATGTAATCGACCCGATCGCCGGGACCGACCTCGCCCGTCGCGAGGGCCTCGATGAGCTGCGCGAACGTCCACGGGCCGTGGAGCCGCCCCGCCGCCGTCACGACGAACGAGGGCTCGGTCGTGTACTCGCTCGTCTTTCGCTCGTCTTCCTTCTTGGCGACGCCGACCGACACCGCCGGCATCTCGCCTTGGGACGGGACGCGGATCTCTCGGCTGGGGCCGCCGGCTTGCTGGGACGCGCGGACGAGGGCGGCGAGCTCGCTTCGGGCGGAAGCCGCGCCGGCGTCGAACGGGGCGAGGTGGGCTGCGAGCTCGGACGCGGTCGCGAAGCGGTCGTTCGGGTCCTTCGCGAGCGCGCGCTGGAGCACGTCGAAGAGGCCCTTCGGCAGCGTCGGGCGCGCCTGTTCGAGCACGTCGAGCTTGCAGTCGCGGATCGCGAGGAGCACCGAGAGCTGACCGCCGCCCGAGAAGAGCGGCTGACCGAGGAGCATCTCGGCCAGGACCGCCGCGAGGCTGAAGAGGTCGGCGCGGTGATCGGCGGCGTCGCCTTTGACCTGCTCGGGGGCCAGGTACGCGTACTTTCCCTTGATCGCGGCGCCGGCCTCGCTCCTCAGGGAGTGCCGCGAGGAAGACTGGGCGATGCCGAAGTCCCCGAGCTTCACCTTGCCGTCGGCGGAGAGATAGATGTTCGACGGCGACACGTCGCGATGGACGATGTGGAGCGCGTTGCCCTGAGGATCGCGCGCGGTGTGAGCGCTCGCGAGGGCCCTCAGGATCTCCCGAGCGATGTGCACGGCCAGACCGACCGGCAACGAACGGCCGTCTTGTTTCAGGCGACGGAGGAGGCGGTACCCGTCGACACCTTCGACGAGCTCGAGGGCGAGGTAAGGCTCGTTCGTGGACTCTTCGACGCCCGAGAAGAACACCTTCACGACGTTCTCGTGATCGATCGCCGCGTGGAGCCGCGCCTCGCGCTCGAACATGGTCCGCGCGTCGGGCTCGTTCAACATGTGCGGGAGGAGGCGCTTCACGACGATGCGATCGGGCAGGTCCGGGCGTGGCTCCGCAGGCCGCGCGACGTACACCTCGGCCGTGCCGCCCACGGCGAGTCGTGCTTCGAGAAAGAAGGGGCCGAACCTACGCATCGAGCCTTTATGGTCGCCGATCTTGCCAGGGGTTGCGAGATCCTTGCGAAGGATCCCGATGCGCGGGCGATAGACCCGACCATTCGAGAACCGGCCTTTTTAGCTCAAGAATCGGGAGGTTGGCCAGCTCTCGGGATTTTCTCGCCGTTCTGGTAAGACCCTGGGGGTCGCATGCCGAACTCACGGGGTCACATCGCACGAAACGCACGAGCGCTCGCGACGCGGGCCGTGGTCGCCCTCTCCTTGGGCCTCTCCGTCACCGCCGTCGCGGCATGCGACGCCTGTCAGCCCAAGGACACGAAGGTGGTGGCCCCAGCGGACGAGAAGCCCACGGTGCGGCTCTACCTCGTCTCCGACCTCGCCGGGGCCCTCGAGCCGTGCGGCTGCGTGAAAGATCAGCTCGGTGGCATGGACCACTTCGGTGCGCTCGTGCGCGCCGAGGAGGCCCGCGCGCCCGCGTACGCGACGGTCACCGCGGGCCCTACGTTCTTCATGGATCCGGACCTCGACGCTCAGAAGAAGAGCCAAGACGTCGCCAAGGCCGAGACCATCGCCGATGCCCTCGCGAGCGTGCGCCTCGCGGCCTTCGCACCGGCCCGAAACGAATGGGCCAACGGCCCACAAACACTCGAAACCATTACCAAAAAGAGTGGCGCCGCGTTCCTCTTCGCCAACGCCTCGGGCGCGACGACGGCGCGCGCGACCGTCAAAGAGATCGGCGGCGTCAAGGTCGGCTTCGTCGGCGTCTCGAGCCCGTCGAAGGCGCGCGAGGGAAAACCCCTCGAGGCCGTGAAGGACGGCCCTCTCGCCGAGGCGGTCACGGCGGGCCTCGCCGAGCTCGAGAAGCAGGGCGCCGACGTCACCGTCTTGCTCGCCTCGGTCGGTCGTGGAGAGGCGAAGCGCCTCGCCGATCAGTTCCCCAAGCTGCTCGCGATCCTCGTGGGCTCCCCGGGCGGCGCAGGCGAAGCGAACACCCAGGCACCGCCGGCCGAGCAAGTCGGGAACGTGCTCATCGTCGAGACGGGCAACCACCTCCAGACGGTCGGCGTGCTCGATCTCCACGTGCGCGAGAAGAGCTTCACCTTCGCCGACGGCACCGGCCTCGAGGTCCTTCGAAAGCGCGAGGCCTTGGCCGTCCGGATCGACGAGCTTCGGAAGAAGATCGCGACCTGGGAGGCCGACCCGACGGTCGCGAAGGTCGACGTCGACGCGCGCAGGCAAGAGCTCCAGAAGCTCGAGCGCGAGCGCGAAGGCCTCGAGAAGACGGCTCCCCCCTCGAAGGGCAGCTTCTACAGGTTCGCGATGCGCGAGATCCGGACGTCGCTCGGGAACGACGCCCAGATGTCGGGCAAGCTCTCGGGCTATTACAAGCGCGTCAACGAAGAGAACAAGCTCGCGTTCGCCTCCCGCTTGCCGCCCGCCGCCGGGAAAGACGACGCGACCTACGTGGGCGTCGACGCCTGCACGAAGTGCCACGAGGACGCGCGCAAGGTGTGGGACGGCACCGCCCACGCGCACGCGTACAAGACCCTCTCCGACCAGTTCAAGGAGTTCAACCTCGACTGCGTCTCGTGCCACGTGACCGGCTACGAGAAGCCCGGCGGCAGCACGATCACCCACGTCGAGCTCTTGAAGAACGTCCAGTGCGAGGTGTGCCACGGGCCCGGCTCGAAACACGAGCGGTCGCCCAAGGTGGCCATGCCCGTGCCCCGCCCCCAAGCCGACACCTGCACCGCGTGTCACCACCCTCCGCACGTGCACGAGTTCGACGGTGCGTCCAAGATGAACCTCATCTTGGGGAAAGGGCACGGACGAAAATGACCAGGCGGTTCGCGGCGCTCGTGGGGCTATGCGGCGTGCTGCTCGCCCCGCGTGTCGCAAGCGCGCAAGGGGATAGCCTCCGGGACCAGGCGCTCGCCGAGATCGGCACGGGCAACTTCGGCGAGGCGTGCCCGAAGCTCGAGGCGGCCTACGCGAGCGACGGGGCCGCGTCCACGCTCCTCGAGCTCGCGAAATGCCGCGACGAGGAGAAGAAGCTCGCGAAGGCCTACGCCGCGTACACCCGCTACCTCGGGCTCCCCGCGGAGCGCACCACCGACGAGGGCCAGAAGCTCGCGCGGTCGCGGGCGGCCGAGCTCGGCCCGCGCGTCTCGAGGGTCACCGTGCGTGTGCCCCCGGAGCTCCGCAGCCTCCCGGGGCTGCGTGTCCTCGTGGCCGGTCGCGAGATCCCCCACGAGGAGTGGGACGCGCCGCAGCCGGTCGACGCCGGCACCATCGAGATCACCGCGATCTTCCCGGGGGGCGGCGTTCGCTCCCGCTCGCTCGTCGTGCCCGTCGAAGGTGGCGACGAGACGGTCGACCTCCCCGACACGCCGACCGCCAAGGGCGCTCCCAAGGCCGTCCGTGTGCGCCTCCCCTACCGCCGGAACGAGCCCGACTACGCGGTCGACCCGTCGACGTTCGGCCCCTACCAGGTCGCGGGGGTCGTCACGATGACGGCCGGCGCGGTGGGGGCGGTCGCCGGCATCCTCGTCGGCCTCGTCAGCGCAGCCGACTACAACCGCGCGGCGCTGAACTGCACGAACGGGCTCTGCAACGATCGCTCGCACGTCGAAGCGGGCAACGCGGCCCGGGAGACCGGCGACATCGGCACCGTGGTCGGGCTCTCGGGCCTCGGGGTGCTCGCGGTGGGCGGGGCGCTCTACATTTTCGGCCCTAAACCATTGAAAGAACAGTCTTTTTCGCTCATCAAAACCCAGCGCTTCGGGGTGTCCTTTTGAAGGCGCGGAGAGCGGCGGTCGCGGTCGGCATGGGCGTGGGGCTTTCCGCGTGCAACGCGTTCTTCGGCCTCGATCCGCTCACGTACGAGCCCCTTCCCCCCGTCACTTACCCGACCGACGCCCCGACCGACGCGGCCGAGACCGGCGCGCTCGACGCCACCCCCGACGTGGGCCCGGACACGGGCGAACGCCGCGACGCCGACACGACCGACGGGGACGCCTCCCCCGAGGCGAGCGCCGACGCCGACAGCGACGGCTGAGGTCTCGCTTTCCCGCACGACTTGCGCCCTTCGAGTTGCCTCTCCGGCGAACTTGGCGCTAAGAGAACGTCGATGGCCGCGGAAAAGAAGCCCCACGAGCGCGCGAGCACACGAGCGACGGGCCGCGACGCCGGCGCGGTCGTCACCGACACGAAGCGCGAGCCCCTCTCTCGACGCGAGGCCATGACGCGCGTCGGTACGACCGTCGGCCTCCTCGCCGCGGCCTCCGCCGTCGGTCGCGCGGTGTGGGACAAGGGCGGCTTCGGGGCCAAGACGGGCACGGGCGAGCGGCAGGTGCGCGACTACCGCGTGAAGGCCGAAGGTCCGCTCGACATGGTGGTCGCCCGCGGACCGAAAGACCAAGACGACGTCTCTCCCGACGCGATCGTGCGCCGCGCCGTCGAGGCGATGGGCGGCATGAAGCGCTTCGTTTCGCGGGGCGACATCGTCGTCGTGAAACCCAACATCGGTTGGGATCGCATGCCCATCCACGCCGCCAACACGAACCCCGACGTGGTCGGCACGGTCATCCAGCTCGCGTACGAAGCGGGCGCGAAGCGCGTCGTCGTGGCCGACGGGAGCTGCAACGACCCGCACCGGTGCTTCCAGCGCTCGGGCATCTGGCACAAGGCGCACGGCCTCGGCGCCGAGGTGGTGCTCCCCTCCGATCACAGGTTCCGAACGACGCGCCTCAAGGGCGAAGTGCTCGACGAGTGGCCGATTTTCACGACGCTCGTCGAGGCCGACAAGGTCATCAACGTGCCCGTGGCGAAGCACCACAACCTCGCCAAGTACACGGCCGCGATGAAGAACTGGTACGGCGTGCTCGGTGGGCGCCGAAACCGCCTCCACCAGAACATCGACACCTCCATCGCCGATCTCGCCACGTTCATGCGCCCCTCGCTCACCATCGTCGACGCGATGCGCGTGCTCATGCGCAACGGTCCCCAAGGCGGAAATATCGACGACACCAAGGTGATGAACACGGTCATCGCGTCGGTCGATCAGGTCGCGGCCGACGCGCTCGGCTGCACGCTCATCGGGCAGAAGCGAGAGAACCTCCCCTACCTCCAGATGGCGCACGAGCGCGGCATCGGCACGATGGACTGGGAGAAGCTCCGCGTGAAGGAGGTCTGACGTGGCCGAGCGCACCGAGACACCGTCGGCCTCGAACCCGTCGTCGCAGAACGCGGCCGTCCCTCACGCCGGCATCTCGCTCGACTTCCGCGCCCTCGAGGTCACCTCGGCCGACGAGCTCTCGGCCGGGCACGAAGGGCCCATCCCGTGGAAGACCGGCGAGGTGGGCGTCGTTCGCCCGATCGATCGCGCCGTCTCCGTGGTGCTGAGCGAGCCCCGCGCCGCCGCCGCGCCGAAGAAGCCCTCCACGGCCAAGGGGTGTGGAGAAGGGTGCGGATGTGCGAAGGGCGCGGCGCCCGAACGCCCCGCAGAAGCCGGCATTTCGGCCGCCGCGGTCGCCGAGCGTGCCCCGGTCGGTGATGCGCAGGGTGGCCCGGGCCGAGCCGGAGGAGGCTCGTCCGGTTCCGGGGGAGGTGGGACCAAGAAGTCCCTCGTCGACAAGCTCCGCGCGAAGCTGAACCCGAAACGCGCAGGGTCGGGGATCCCCGCGCGCAAGGTCATCCGAGCGCTCGTGTGGGCGCGTCGCGTCTCGCAGACGGGGTTCTTCGCGCTCTTCATGTACTTCCTCTTTCAGACGGGCTTCCGCGGGAATTTCGCGGCCCAAGCGGGCGAGGCCGTGCGCCTCCCGCTCCCCGTCGAGGCGTTCTTGCTCGCCGATCCGTTCGTGGCCGCCATGACCGTGCTCAGCACGCACACGGTGTATCGCGGCCTCCTCTGGAGCCTCGGGCTGCTCGGCCTCACGATGCTCTTCGGGCGCGTGTTCTGCGGCTGGATTTGCCCCTTCGGGACGCTCCACCACTTCTTCGCGTGGATCTTGCCGTCGCCGAAGGGCCGAGGCGCGTCGCGCGTCGAAGCCAACAAGACGCACGGCTACCAGCGCGCGAAGTACTACATCATGTACGCGTTCATCCTCGCGAGCGCCGCGGGGAGCGCGATCGGCGGCCTGCTCGATCCCATCTGCGTCGCGGTGCGCGCGATCGGCCTCGGCGTGATCCCGGCCGTGCAGTACCTGTCGGGCCGCGGCCTCGGCGCGGTGCAGAACGTCCCCGCGCGCCCGCTCCAGGGCGCCGCCGACCACACGCAAGACTTCCTGGCGCAGGCCGTCTGGCAAAATAAGCAGTTTTACTTCCACCAGACGTGGCTCATCGTCTTCTTGCTCGTGGCCATCTTGTTCATGAACCGCTTCGTGCCGCGGTTCTGGTGCCGCGTGCTCTGCCCGCTCGGCGCGTTCCTCGGCGTGTTCGCGCGCTTCTCCTTGTTCGGCATGGAGAAGGACCACTCGAAGTGCACGGACTGCAACCTCTGCCTCGTCAACTGCCAGGGCGCCGACAGCCCGCAGGGCGGCGTGAAACACCGCCAAGACGAATGCCACATGTGCATGAACTGCGAGGCGGCCTGCCCCGAGGACGTCATCAAGTTCCGGTTTTTGCCGAACCGCCGCAGCACCATCACGAAGCCCGACACCGAGCGCCGCACCATGCTCGCGACGATGGCCGCGGGCGCGGCGGCGATCCCGGCCATGCGCATCGCCGACTCGCTCGACGTGAACTACCACTCGAAGGTCATCCGGCCCCCGGGCGCGGTCGAGGAGCGCGCGTTCCTCGAGCGGTGCATCCGCTGCGCCGAGTGCATGAAGGTGTGCCCCAACAACGCCCTCCACCCGGCGTTCTTCGAGGCCGGCGTCGAGGGCCTGTGGACGCCCATCCTCATCGCCCGCGTGGGCTACTGCGAGCACTCGTGCGTGCTCTGCGGCCAGGTGTGCCCCACGGGCGCCATCCAGAAGATCACCGAGAAAGAGAAGCTCGGCATCGGCACGCCTCCGGTGAAGATCGGCACCGCGTTCTACGATCACGGGCGCTGCCTCCCCTGGAGCATGCAGACTCCATGCATCGTGTGCGAGGAGTTCTGCCCGACCTCGCCCAAGGCCATCTGGGTCGAAGAGGTCGAGGCCCCCATGCGCGAGAAGACCGCGGGGCCGAACGGCGAACAGCCGGCCATGAAGACCGTGAAGCTCCAGCGGCCTCACGTCGATCCGTCGCTCTGCATCGGCTGTGGCGCCTGCGAGAAGGTCTGCCCCGTGCAGGATCAGCCCGCCGTGTACGTGACGAGCGTCGGAGAGACCCGCTCAAAGACGAACGTCATCTTGCTCGAGAACACGAGCTACAACCAGAAGTCGTAGCGTCACTCCGGGCTTCGCCGTGCGCGTCCTTCGCACGCGAAGCCCTCAGTTTGCCGGTCCGTCGAGGTCGCAAGGACTCGCCGGCGCGGGGGCGACGAGGAGCGCGCGGCGACTGCAACGTGGATCGGCGCCGAAGAGTGGACGCCAAATGGGCGCGTGCCCGAGCCTCTCTCGCTCGGCGTCTTCCCATCTCGGCAGGATGCCAGAGGTGACGAAGGCCGTCGTCGCCAGGACGAGCCCCATGATGACGTCCAACAGGTAATGCCACCTTAGGAACATCGTCGCCAAAATGATGTTTCCCGTGACGAAGGCCAGGATGGGCCACGTGTAGCGGAAGGGAACCTTGTCCCTGTGGCGAAACGAGAAGAGCGTGAAAAACGTGGGGACGGCCGTGTGCAAGCTCGGAAAGATGTCGGTCCGGTGAGCACCGTCGAACGACGCCACCGTGTCGGCGACGAGGGGCCAAAACGTCGGCCCCTCGAGGCCGTGCTCGAACTTCGTCGATAGGAGTCGATACGGACCGAATCCGGGCACCGCGACATAGACGAGCTGACCCACGCAGAACACGAAGAAGATGCCCCACGAGAACTCACGCATGACGTTCATGCGTCGCTCGAAGACGGCCATGGGCACGACGTGGACGAGCAAGATTCCAAAGTAGAGATAGTAGAAGAAGGCAAACCACTCGGTCGTAGCCGGGCACACGTACCGATCCCACGCCTCGGCGGGCTCGAAGCCGAAGACCCGCTTGTCGATGGCGTAGATCTCCGCGTCGAACGACACGCCACGAGCGCTGGGTAGGATGAGATGGAGCTGCGCGAACGTCGTCATGATGGCGCCCGGCAGGGCGAGCCGGTACGCCACGTTCGCCGCGGGCTTCGGTGTGGACCGCCACCGCGCCAGGAAGAGCAGCACGAAGAAACACGCGGCGTCGAGCGTGAGCCAAGCGAGCGCACGTGCGCGCCTCGGTCCGTCGCCGAGCGCCACGAGTGTCCAGAGAGCCACCACGTAGCCCGCCACGAGCCAGTCCTGGAAGGCCAGGGCGCCGATGTGACCTGTCCGAAGTTTCTGGGCCGAGCCTGCCGAGAGCTCCCCCGGGGCGACGGCCACACGCGACCGGGCCGCAAAGTGTCGGATCAGGGCGTAGACCCCGACTATGCCGCCCATGGCCAAGGCCTGGAGGAAGTCCGTCAACATGGTGACCGCGCTTCCCGACGAGCTCGGGGCGGCATAGCGAGGCCTTCTTCGGTCGCACCTCGTCTCGAGAGGCATCCCGCGCGTAACCTTCGACCCTTCGACATTTCGCCTCCACTGGTTGAACCAGCAGATCACTGATCAAGAAACGCGCCTGGGTGATGTGGAGGGAGCCATGGCGCACGAGGCGCCCTTTAGTGGTTCGTTTGGAACACTTCGACGATCGGGTCGCGCCACTCCGCGAGCGGGAGGAATCGCGCGTTCACAGTGCACCGACGCCCCGTCGACACGGGGGCGTGGGGGCGTGGGGGCGTGGGGGCGTGGGGGCGTGGGGAGGTAGCTCGGGCCGCACCCGTGCGACGGCCTGGAATCGTGTCGCGACGCGGTCGCCGCGCAGGCTCAGCGCTCGCGCACGTGACGAGCTTCGGCGAGTGCGACGGCATGGAATCGTGTCGCGACGCGGTCGCCGGGCGCAGGCTCAGCCGGCCGCGCACGTGACGGGCCTCGGCGAGAACCGCTGCAAGACGAACGTCATCGTGGTGAGAGGACGAGCGACGGCGCGACGGCGCAGGCGCCCCACGACTCCCTAATTCGTCAACGAATTCAAGAGCTTTGGGAGCCTCACAAAATTCATGCATATGCATACATCGGCTCGCGGTACCGTACCCGCGAAGCGCGCGGCACGCACGCCGCGCCCGACACGAGGGGAACGACGATGAACGAAGGCAAGGTCGTCTGGAGAGAGTGTTCGAGCACCGACATCGCGAAGAGCCTCGCGTTCTACAAGGGGCTCTTCGGGTGGAAGCTCACCGAGGTGCCGATGGGCGACTTCGTCTACACGATGGCCCAGGTCGGCGAGAAGCAGGTCGGCGGACTCATGCCCATGCCCAAAGAGGCCGCAGGCGTGCCCTCGAACTGGATGAGCTACGTGCTCGTCGAGGACGTCGACAAGAGCTGCGTGGTCGCGACCGAGGCCGGCGGCGCGGTGGTCATGCCCCCGAAGGACATCCCGGGCATGGGGCGCTTCGCGGTGCTCACGGATCCCGCGGGGGCGTTCTTCGCGCTCTGGAAGGCGCAAGGAGAGGCGAACGGTGGCTCGTCCCCGATGCCTGGCAACGGCGAGTTCTGCTGGGAGCAGCTCTCGACGAGCGACGTCGGCGCCGCCAAGGCGTTCTACGCGAAGCTCTTCGGGTGGACGGCAGCGTCGTTCGGCGAAGGCTCCGAGGTCGTCACGTTCTCGAAGGGCGCCGAGATGGTCGCGTCGGCCATGCCCGCGCCGCCCGGCGTGCCTCCGCACTGGATGACGTTCGTCGCCGTCGCGAAGCTCGCCGACACGAACGCACGCGTCGCGAGCCTCGGAGGCAAGGTGCTCATGCCCGAGATTCCGGTCCCGGGAATGGGCGCCTTCGCGGTGATTCAAGATCCTGCCGGGGCGACGCTCGGCATCTTCGAAGCGCGCGCGTAAGAGCCCCACGAACACGAACGCAGCGGCGCCCGCGGACCCCTTTCGGGATCGCGGGCGCGCTTGCGTGAAGGTCGACGTCAGCCCTGGCCGATGCGTGCGAGGCGCCCCGGACGCTTCCCCGTGAGCACGCCGTCCTCGAGGGTCTTTTGGCCGAGGACGAACGTGGCCCGGTAACCGCGTGCATCTTGCAGGAGTCGCTTGCCCCCCGCCGGCAGGTCGGCGACGAGGCGCGGACGCAGGAGCGCGAGGTTGTCGTAGTCGATGACGTTCAGATCGGCGCGCTGCCCCACGGCGATCGTGCCGCGATCGTGGAGGCCGATGAACCGGCTCGTGTCGTGCGTGAGCATCTTCACGACGTGCTCGAGCGAGAAATTCCCTCGTTTTCGGTCGCGAGCCCAGTGCATGAGCATGTACGTGGGGAAGCTCGCGTCGCACACCGTGCCGACGTGGGCGCCACCGTCCGAGAGGCCGGGGAGCGCGAGGGGGTGCGCGAGCATCTCGCCGACGGCGTCGAGGTTGAAGCCGGCGTAGTTGAACACGGGGAAGTACAGGAGCTCCTTGCCGTCGTTCTCGAGGAGCGCGTCGAAGATGAGCTCGAGCACGGGCTTCCCGGTGCGCATCGACTCGGCGAAGATCGAGTCTTCCTTGGGAGGCTCGTAGTTCGGCTTCTCGCCGAGGCGGAACATGCGCATCGCGATGAAATCGATGTTCGCGAGGAACCTGTCGGCCATCGGGGGCACCGAGCTCCCGTCGCCCGCGATTTTCTCGCTCTTCTCGGTGAGGATGCGCGCCTTGAACGCGGGGTCTTTCATCTTCGCGACGCGCTCGGCGAGCGGGAGCTGCGAGATGGCCTTGTAGCTCGGGAAGCCGATGAACGGGTGGAACGTGGCCTCGAGGCCGAGCAAGACGCCGATGCCGCGCGCTCCGACTTGGACGCGCATGGGTACGCCGGCGCGGTTCTCGGCCTCGACCTTCTCGAGGATGCGACGCCACTGGGTGTTGTCGAGGTCGCGCTCCATGAGCGAGATCGACATGCGGTGCCCACCCGAGGCGCGGGCCATCTTGGCGAGCACGTCGAACTCGGCGTCGAAGCGCTCCCGGCCACGCTCCATGTCGAAGTCGGACACGGCCTGCAACACACCATGCGGGATCCCCTCGAACGCGCTCGCGAGCGCCGAGAGCTCCTCGGCGGAGGCCTCGGCCGCGGGCGTGTCCTCGCCGGTGCGCGATCTGTGGTTGTCGGAGCGGCCCGTCGAGAAGCCCCCGGCTCCCGCGAGCAGCGCCGAGCGCACGAGGCCCTTCATGGTGGCGAGGTCCTCCGGCGTCGCGGCGCTCCCCGCGAACGCGCGCTCGCCCATCACGTACACGCGGAGCGCGTCGTGCGGGACCTGCGCCACCACGTCGAGCGCGCGCGGCACACGGTCGATGGCGTCCATGTAGTCCTCGAACGACTCCCAGTCCCAGCGGATGCCCTCGGAGAGCGCGGAGCCGGGGATGTCCTCGACACCTTCCATGAGCGCGACGAGCCGCTCGCGGTCGGCCTTTCGTACGGGGGCGAAGCCCACGCCGCAGCTCCCGATCACCGCCGTGGTGACGCCGTGGAGGCTCGACGGCGCCATGTCGGCGTCCCACGAAACCTGACCGTCGTAGTGCGTGTGGATGTCGGTGAACCCGGGCGTGACGATGCAGCCCTCGGCGTCGAACGTCTCGGTCGCGGGGCCGTCGCACGCGCCCACCTCGACGATGCGCCCGTCTTTCACGCCCACGTTCGCGCGTACCTTCGGCGCGCCCGTCCCGTCCACGACGAAGCCACCCGTGATCTTGAGATCGAAGCCCATCTTGCCTCCGTGCCCGAGACTACGGAATCCCGCACCACGCGCGCCAGCAGGACGGCTCGGTGACGCGTTTAAGACGCGAGGGGCTCGACGGCGCGCCCGACGAAGCCGCGCACAAGCCAAAGTAACAATTGACCATTTTCGGAAAAACGAGGTCTCAGAACGTCCACAGGAGGGCCGTCGCCGGAGACACCGACAGACCGCTCACCGAGACGCTGGACCCGTTGAAGGTGCCGCTCGCGGTCTGGTACGCGACCTGGAGCTCGAGGGCGACGTGCACGTGGCGGAGGCCCGTCGCGAGACCGAAGACGCCCCCCGCGTAGAAGCGCGTCGCGTCGAGGGTGAGGGGCGCCCCGGGCACGGGATCGCGAGGCTCGCTCGAGAGCCGCCCGACGCTGTCCCGCTCGAAGCCACCGCGGGCCCCGCCCCATACACGGTAGAGGCCACCCTGGCTCTGCCATCCGACGAGCAGCGGCACGTCGGCGCCGTAGCCCTTGAGCGCGCCGAGGTCCAAGCCCGGGAGCTCGTTCTGACCGCCGTCGCGTCCGTAGAGGGCGGCGCTCCCGCCGATGCCGATCGAGAGCGACGTGTCTTTCGTGTCGAACGACTTGCGAACGTCGACCCGCACGGCGCGCCCCGTGTAGGCGAGGCCGCCCTCGAAGGCGCTCCCGAGACCGACACGCGCGCCGACGAAGGGCGCGATCCCGGGCGCCATCGCGGCGGCCACGAGCGCGCCGCGGGCGTACGCCGGGTTCTCTCCGGGGCCACCGGGGACGGCCTGAGGAGACGTCGCGGCTTGCTCTCGCGCGGCGCGCAGGTCCGAGGCGAGCCCTCCGGGCACGAAGTTTCCCGAGAGGCCGCCCGCGACCCGCACCTCGCCCGAAGGGAGGGTGCGAGCCGGGTGGAGGAGCGGGGCGCCGCCGCCACAACCGACGAGCGCGCACGCCGCGATCGCCACGAAGCCACGCGTCGCGAGGCCGCGAGCGTGACGACGGACGGACACCGCGGGCGGCGCGCCGAGGGCCACGTTACTTGCGGAAGCGCGACGGGAAGTTGTCGGCGCCGGCGCGCTTCTTGAGCTCTTCGTCGTCCGGGTGGAGGCGGAGCGCGCGGTCGAGGAGGAGCTTCTCTTCCTCGGTGTGCTTCGGATCCGGGAGGCAGCACTCGACCGGGCACACGGCCTGGCAGGCCTCGTGGTCGTAGAAGCCGACGCACTCGGTGCAGAGCTCGGGGTCGATGACGTAGATCTCGTCGCCCTCGCTGATGGCCTCGTTCGGGCACTCGGGCTCGCAGGCGCCGCAGTTGATGCAGTCGGAGGTGATGTAGGTCGCCATGGTGGTGTCCTTGGGATGCCGGCGTGGCCGCCCCTCGCGGGCGAAACGTAGCGGAAGCTCTCGTTTTTTCGGACAGCCCCGGGAGCGGGGCGCCGCCCGCCGGTGCCTTGTGGGCGGCCGGGCTCGGGCGAAAGCACGGAATGCGCCCGCTGTGTAGAGCAGGCCGGGGAATTCGGCAATGCCAAGACGCAGGCCTTTTCGGCTCGCCGCGAGAACTTGTCCCGCTCGGGCGGGTTTTTGGCTAGGGTCCGCCCGCCTGGAGACCTTCTGCTTGAGGATCGTGAGCTTGACCCACCGACGTCTCTTCCCGAACGGCACACGACCGTCCCGCGGGGTCTTGGCCTTCGCGGCGTGCCTCGTCGCGGGCATCTTCGGCCTCGCGTGCCAGCCCAGCATCGGCGACCGCTGCAACCTCTCGACCGACTGCTCCGCCCGCGGCGACCGCCTCTGCGACAAGTCCCAGGGCGACGACGGCCGAGGGTACTGCACGGTCTTCAACTGCAATGGCAACGGCTGCCCCGACGAGGCCGCGTGCGTGGTCTTCGGCTCGTCGGTGCCGGGCTGCGGCTTCGTCGACCGTGGGATCTCCCGCTCGGCGCGCTCCTTCTGCATGAAGACCTGCGCGACCGACCAAGACTGCCGGTCGGACGAGGGCTACCTTTGCCGCGGCATCGTGCGCCCGGGCGTCGCCACCTCGAGCAGCACGATCGAAGGGGTCATCCTCGACGACGACCAGACGAAGCGCGTGTGCGTCTATGTGGGTCTCGTTCGAAACGATGCGGGCGCCCTCGAGCCCGTGGCTCTTCCTCCGCTCGCCACGCAGCCCGACGCGGCCGTGTGCCAGTCGCAGGGCCCCGCGATCGACGCCTCGGCCTTCCAACCCACGGACGCCGGCGTGAAGGACGCGACCGCCAAGGACGCGGCCACGGATGGCTCGCCGAACGACGGGGGCGTCGTGGACTCGGGCCCGACCGACGCGTCCGGCGGTGGCTAGTCTCGAGCGCAAAGCCCAACGGCCCGCCGGGGCAGGCAGCGTCGCGCGTCTCGCCGCCTTCGGCTCTTCGATCGCGTCGCAGCTCGCGGTGGTGCTCGCGCTCGCGTCGGCCGTGTTCTTCTCGCTCAGGCTCCTGCCCGGGGATCCCGCGGCGCTCGTCCTGGGCGAGCTCTCGGGCGAGGACGAACGCGTCGCGCTCCGCGAGAGGCTCTTCCTCGACCGGCCGCTCGTCGTCCAGTACGCCCTCTTCCTGAAGCGCCTCGTCACGCTCGACCTCGGCGACTCGCTCCGACGACCGGGGACCAAGGTCGTATCGCGCCTCGCGCAGGCGCTCGTCCCGACCGCGGAGCTCGCGACGACCGCCGTGCTCCTCGGTGCCCTGTTCGGCACGGCGGCCGCGGTGCTGGCGGCGGGCCCGTGGCTCGGTCGAAGGCGCCGCGTCCTCGAGCGTTTCCTCGACGCCTGCGCCGCGACGCCGCTGCTCGCGCTCGCGCCTCTCGCGACGTTCGTGCTCGCGGCGAGGCTTCGTGTCCTGCCGCTCCCTGGCGATCCCGAGGCGGGGCTCTCGGGGCTCCTCTTCGCGTCGGGGCTGCTCGCCGTGCCCCTCTTCGCGCACGTCGGGCGGATCGCGCGGGCGGCGCTCGCCGAGCACGAGAGGGCGCAATTTCTCCTCGTCGCACGCGCAAAGGGCGCGTCGTTTTTCCGCGTGTGGGTGCTGCACGCGCTCCCGGCTTCGGTCGGCCCCATCGCGACGGTCGTGGGCACGCAGCTCGGCGCGCTGCTCGGCGGCGCCGTGGTGCTCGAGCGCCTCTTCGAGCGGCCGGGGCTCGGCTCGCTCATCCTCGAGTCGTACTCTGCCCGAGACCTCCCCGTGCTCGAGGCGGCCATCGTCCTCACGGGCACCCTCTTCGTGCTCGCGCAGTCGGCCGCGCAGGCCATCCACGGGGCGCTCGACCCGCGGGTGCGGAGGTGAAGGCCTCCTCACGCAGCGCGAGGCTCTTGCCCGCGGCTCCCCTCGCCGTGCTCGTCCTCGCCTCGACGCTCGCGGTGCTCGTCACGGCGAGCCCGACGAAGCTCTCGCCCGACGCGTCGTTCTACCCCCCGGGGAGTGGGCACCCGCTCGGCTGTGGCGAGGGTGGTGTCGACCTCGCCGCCCTCCTCGCGAACGCGAGCCTCCGCGCGATCGGGCTCGCCGTGGGTGTCGCCCTCGTCGGGCTCGTCGTGGGCTCTCCGCTCGGCGCGCTCGCCGCCATGCGCCGCGGGGCGCTCGAGGGCGCCGTCGCGCGGGCCTGCGATGGCCTCCAAGCGTTCCCCACGTTCCTGCTCGCGCTCACGGTGCTCTCGGCGATCCGTCACCCGAATCGCATGCATCTTGCATGCGTCTTCGCGCTCACCTCGTGGGCCCCTTTCGCGCGCCTCGCCCTCTCGGAGGCTCGGGTGCTCCGGGCCGCCGGGTTCGTCGAGGCCGCGCGCGCGCTCGGGCTCGGCGAGGCGAAGATCCTCGTCCGCCACGTGCTCCCGAACCTCTTCGGCACCGTGGCCGTGCAGCTCGGCGCCACGGCGTCGGCCGTGGTCCTGTCGGAGGCGTCGCTGTCGTTCGTCGGGTTCGGCCCTCCGGACGGGGTCTCCCTCGGCGCCGCGCTCGATCAGGGCGTCTCGGCCATGCTGCGCGCGCCGCACGTGCTCGTGTTCTCGGCCCTCGCCGTGTTCGTGACGAGCACCACCCTCCTCTCGGCGGCTAGGGTCCTTCGCCGCTGACCGAAGAGGCCCGCTTCGTACGCGGCATCCCGAACGCCTCGCGCACCGGATCGGGGATCCGCACCGGCCGCGCGCGCGCCGTGTCGATGAAGCCCCACACCGTCTGCGCGCGCACGACCACCTCGCCCGACGCGCGCCTCACCTCGGTGCAACGAACCACCTTCGCGGCCATCGCCGTGGGAATCCACGTACGCACCTCGAGCCGTTCACCGCGTAGCGCCGATCGCAGGTAGTCGATCTCGTGCCGGCTCACGACGAACACCCCGCCGAGCTCCCGGTACTTCGCGAACGAAAGCCCCACGGCTTCCGAATGTGCAACGGCGACGTCCTGGATCCACCGCAGGTACGCCACGTTGTTCGCGTGCCCGAGCACGTCGATGTCGGCCTCCCCGACCTCGACGACGATCGAAAATGCCGGGTTTTCTGCCGTCCCGCCGCGTGTGTCCGTGGGCTCTTCCATCAGGCGAAAGGTCGTACTTCCTCCCACGCCCGGGGCGCAAGGCGCAAACTTGGCCGGCGCGCACGGATCATGCTTCCTGTTCGTCACCGATGCGTCACCTGCTTCCACGTCGGGGGGACTTGACCGAAACGATCGCGACCTTGCGCGAGGTCGTTTTGTCTCCACTCGATCTCGCGCACCGCGTGCCCGAAGGAGTGCGACCGGGCGACGACGTGGTCGTGCTCGTCCACGGCTTCATGGCCACCGCGGGCGTGTTCCGCCCGATGAGGCGCGCTCTCGAAGAACGCGCGCGCGCCAAGGTCGCGAGCTTCTCCCACGCGCCCGGCGAGGGTGTGGAGAGGATCGCGAAGAAGCTCCACCGCCTCGTCGAGAAGCTCCCCGAGGGCGTGCGTCTCCACCTCGTCGGCCACTCGCTCGGCGGCCTCGTGGCGCGCTACTACGTGCAGGAGCTCGGCGGCGCCGCCAAGGTCACGCAGACGATCTCCATCGCGAGCCCCTTCTTCGGCACCAAGGTGGCGCACCTCTTCCCGCTGCTCGTCGGCAAGGATCTCCACCGCGAGAGCGAGGTGCTCGCGAGGCTTCGCGCGCGGGCCCACGAGCACGAGGTCCCTCACCTTTCGCTGCTCGCCGAGGCCGACCGCGTCGTCGTGCCCGAGACGTCGGCCATGTTCCCGGTGGGAGAGGTCGTGAGCTTCCGCGACCGAGGCCACAACTCGCTCCTCTACGATCCCCGCTCGATCGACCTCATCGTCGAGCGCGTGCGTGGGGTCGATCCCTGCCCCAAATCCAGGCGTCTCCACACGATTTGACCGTTTTTCGGCCCTCTTGTGGTAGGTCCATGGGCCGATGAAGCGCACGCTCTTCGCCCTGACCTCGGCCCTCCTCGTCGCCGCTCCTGCGCGCGCCTGGGCCGAGCCCTCGGCGTGGCTCTCGGGCGGCGGCGGTGTCGCGATCCAGAACCGCTCGACCTCCCTCACGCCCGCCGGTGACGCCGACCCTTCCGGGACGTCCGGAGTCGACACCCGGCCCGCGATGAGCTTCGCGCTCGGTGTCGGGACCACCCCCGCGGCGCGCTTCGCCGTAGGCGGCATTTTCCGGGTCACCACGTTCTTCGAGCAAGGCACCGACCTCGCCATCGGACCGAGGTTCGCCACGGGCGGGTTCGCGCGCGGCGACTTCGGCCTCGCGCTCGATCTCGGCGTGGCGTTTCGCACCTACAAGGACGGCATCTACGGCCGCGTTCCCTTGAACGCCGTGCTGCTCTTCGGCGTCCCGTTCGGGTTCCAGGCGGGGCTCGGCGTGCAGGCCCTCAGCCTCGACGGTGGCACCCAGTCGGCGGGCGCTTACGCGATGCTCGAGATCGACGTGCTCCGCCTCACGGTGCTCCGCCAAGGGTCCTCGACACGCTTCTGGGAGAACCCGTCGCCCCTCGGCGGCAAGGTGCGCGAGCTGTCGAAAGAGACCTCGCCACCGGGTCCCCTCCGCTCGCACCTCACCTCCCACTGAACCGGAGCGTACCCATGGCCGGAATCGGACAAGCGACGCTGCGAACCCACCTCGGTCAGCACCACGACGTTCGTTATGTGCTCGTCGTCAAAGAGGGGCCCGACGCCGGCACCCAGCTCGCCATCGAGGAGAGCGAGGGCCAGCGAATTTTGTGCGGCACGGGCCCCCTCTGCACCCTTCGAATCACCGATCCCACCGTGTCTCGGCGCCACGCGGCCTTCGCGAAAGACGCCGCCGGCCTCCACGTCTACGACTACGGCTCCACGAACGGCACGGTGATCAACGGGGTGTCCGTGCGCGAAGCGCTGCTCGTGGGCGGCGAAGAGATCCGCCTCGGCACGACCATGCTCGAGGTGCGCGTCACGTCGGTCGAGGCCGGGCCCCCCGCTTCGGCGGAGCCGCGCCGCTTCGGGCGCATGCTGTCGGTGCACCCCGCGATGCACCGTATTTTCCGCGTCGGGGAGAAGCTCGCGCAGACGACGCTCCCCTACCTCGTCGAGGGCGAAGGGGGCGTCGGAAAGAAGGTCTTCGTCGAGTCCGTGCTCGAGTCGGGCCCGACCCCGAACGAGCCCATCGTGGTGCTCGAGGCCACCGTGCTCCCACCCGAGACGGTCGAGGCCGTGCTTTTCGGCGTGACCGCGGAAGCATCGAAAGACGGCGTCGAGCGCCCTGGTCTCTTCGCCGAGGCGGGCCGCGGCGTGGTCATCATCGACGGCCCCTGCGACCTCGATCCGGCCATCCAGCGCAAGCTCCTCCGCACGATCGAACGCGGCGAGTACTCCCGCGTCGGCGACACCAAGGTGGAGACCACGAAGGCTCGCATCGTCGCCACGTCCCGCGAGGACGTCGACCGCGCCGTCGAGCTCGGGCGCCTCCGCGAAGATCTCTTCCAGCGGCTCGCCGCGGCGCGCGTCGAGGTGCCCTCGCTGCGCACCCGCACGGGAGACGTCGAGCTGCTCGCCGAGCACGTGTGGGCCACGCTATCGGAACGAAAGGACTCGCTCCCGGGCGACGTGCTCACCCGTTTGCAGAAGCACTCTTGGCCCGGCAACGTGCGCGAGCTCGAGTCGGCCGTGCAGCGCCAGTTCGCCGTCGGCGAGGCCTTCGCGGCTCCGTCGGCCTCGCGTGTCACGGCGGAGGGCGCCACCTTGGGCCTCCACGCGTACGTCGAGGGCGGGCTACCGCTCGTGCGCGCGCGCGAAGAGCTCGTGCGGGACTTCGAGCGTGCCTACGTGGCGCACATGCTCGAGCGCCACGGCGGGAACGTGCGGAGGGCCGCGGCCGCCGCGGGCGTCGCGCACCGGTACTTCCAGCTCCTCAAGTCACGCCTCACCTGAGGGCCGACCTCCCAGGGCGCACACGCACGGCCGAAAGGCGCGACGAAGTCACCTCGTACGCACCGTACGCCGCGTGTAACCTCATGAATCCCTTTGGTTCCTTGGGGCCGTTCAGTCGCGGGCGCCGTCGTCGCTCGGAGGGCCGGCCGCGAGCCAGTCGCGCGCGGCCTTCTTCCCTGCCTCGTACATGTCGAGCAGCACCTGCCGCTCGAAGTGGAGGTAGGAGCCCGGCCCGAAGAGCGCCGTGTCGCCGGGGCGAATCGCCGAGAGGAGCTCCACCTTGCTCCACGTGGCGTCGTGCTCGATGCGCCCGACGATCTCGTTCCTCGCGAGGAGGAGCTTGCGGTCGATGTTGTAGGCGTTCTCGAGGAGCGTATCGACGAGGCGCTCCACCGATTCGCCGAACGAGGTCATCGCCGCGCCCGAGCGCCCGTCGAGCTTGGTGACGAGGACGGGGACGAGGGTGCGAGCGCCGAGCGCGACCGCGGGCGCCATGGGCGAGTTCACGAGGAGGCCGCCGTCCCACAAGAGCCGATTTTCCCAAGAAACGGGCCGAAAGAGCAGCGGGATCGAGGCCGACGCGAGCACGAGATCGAGCGGGATGTTCTCGACGTAGCGGTAGTGACGCGACGCCTGTGCGCTCTTGCCCGGCGGCGCGTTGACGATGCGCACGACGCCGCCCGACCGCACGTCGATCGCGTTGAGCGCGAGCTTCACCCGCCCTCGCGGCACGGAGAAGCCCCCGATGGCCGCGGCCAGCCTCCCGCGGAGGGGCGTCGTGTCGAAGAGGAACGGGGTGTCGATCTCCTCGAGGAGCGTGCCGACCGCGTCGAAGCGCGCCGTGAGCAAGATCTCGAGGGCCGCGGCCAAGATGCCGCTCGGCGTGTAGAGTGCATGTTTCTTGGCGACCTGCGCCATGATGGAAAGATCTCGTTTTCGTGCCGAAAAGCTCCGGCCCGGCTCGGAGACCATGATGCGTGTGACGGCCCGACGGAGCGCCTCGAAGAACCGCGGGTTCGCGGCGATCGGCGGGCGCTCCGAGAGGTCGAGCCAGAACTCGAGCATCTGCTCGGGCGAGAGGCCGGCCGCGATGAGCGTCCCGTTGATGGCCCCGGCGCTCGTCCCGCTGACGACGTCGGGCTCACGACCGAGCCCGCGAGGATCGTCGCGCAGGACCTTCCACACCCCGACCTGGAACGCTCCGCGCGCGCCACCTCCCGAGAGCACGAGACCGAGCGGGCGGGTTTCGTCGTGGCCGAGGCGCATCCCTCGAGGTTACCTCCGAACGTCGCGCCGTGTGCCGTTCGATGGCTGGGGCTCTCGGTGAGGTGTATAGCGGAGGCGCGATGGCCGCAAAAAAACGCGGGACGGACGACGCACAGCTCGGGCTCTTCGGGGCGCCCCTCGACAAGGCACCGAAGTCGAGGGTCCTTCCGCGCGTGCTCCCGCGCGACCTCGAGCTCGCCGCGCGGCTCCCTCGGAACGTGCGCTTCGGCACGAGCAGCTGGACCTTCCCGGGGTGGGGCGGCGTGCTCTACGAAGGTCACCCGTCCCAAGCCGACCTCCTCGCCGACGGCCTGCGCGGGTATGCGGCCCATCCGCTCTTTCGTAGCGTGGGCATCGACCGCAGCCACTACGCGCCGCTCGACGAGCCGAGCCTCGCCGACTACGCCCGCGGCATCCCCGAGGACTTCCGCGCGATCTCCAAGGTGTGGGATGAGATCTCAGTGTGTGTGTTCCCGACCCACCCGAAGTACGGCGAGCGCGCGGGGCAATCGAACCCGAGCTTCTTGTCGGCCGAGCGGTTCCTGACCGAGGTGCTCCCGCCGTACGAACGGGCCTTCACGGCGCACGCGGGGCCGTTCGTGTTCGAGATCGCGCCGATGCCCCCGAGGCTCGTGCCCCGGCCCGAGGTCTTCGCGAAGAAGCTCGACGCGATGCTGACGAAGCTCCCGCGCACCTTCCGCTACGCCTTCGAGCTACGGAACCCCGAGCTGCTCACGGAGCCCTACCTCGAGGTGCTCGCGGCCCACGACGCCGCCCACGTGCTCAACGTGTGGACGGGCATGCCTACGCTCCGCTCGCAGATGGCGGTCCCGGGCCTCGTCGCGCGGGCGCCGTTCTTCGTCGCGCGGTTGATGCTGCCGCCGTACACCCGCTACGAGACGCGCAAGGAGAGCTTCTTGCCCTTCGACCGCATCGTGGAGCCCCAGCTCGACACACGCGACGACGTGGTCGCCCTCGTGCGCGCGGCGGGGGGGCGCGACGTGACCGTGCTCGTGAACAACAAGCTCGAGGGCTCGTCCCCCGAGACGGTGCGCGCCCTCGCCGAGCAGGTCGTCGCCGGGGTGTGAGACTCAGCGCGAGGGGCGGGCGAACGCGAGCACGTGCTCGTCGAGGTCGGCCACGTAGGAGACGTCGTGCCCCCAGTCCCGAGGCCCGAGCGGCAAGAGCTCGCGTGCGCCGGCGGCGAGCGCTCGCGCGTGGTGGACTTCGGGATCGTCGACCACGAGGTAGGCCTCGGCCCGCGGGACCTTCGAGGACGACGGGCTCACGATCGCCTCGCCGAGGAGCCGCACGATGCCCGCCTCGGGCATGAGGCCGAGCGTGGTCCCACCGACAGAAAACTCAGTCATTCCAGGGACATCGAGTGATGGTTCGCAGGCGAGGACCGCGCGGTAGAAGCCGCACGCGCGCGCTTGGTCACGCACGTAGAGGATGAGCGAGAGGCGGCTCGGCACTACTTCTGCGCTTCGGCCTTGGGGGGCGCGGAGGCGGGCGTCGAGAGCTTGGGCGTCTCGGCGTGGGGCTTCTGTTCGCCCTCTTTGATGCTGTAGCGCACGAGCGCCCGGAGCACCTGGTTGCGCTCGACGTTGCCGACGATGGCCTTCAGGTCCTCGTAGATGCTCGGGTCGACGAGCAGGCCGCCGATGGTGCCCTTGCCCTGGCGCACGTTGGCGACGACGACTCGCATGTCGTCGCTCATGGCACCGACGTTCTGGAGCACCTTCTGCGTGTTCGGATCGCCGTACACGACGGCGTGCGCGAGGCCCTCTTTGGTGCGCACGGCCTCGAGCGTGTTCTTGAGCTCGACGAGGGAGCCCGTGACCCCCTGCGCCATTTGTTCGTCGTAGAGGAGCGCGTGGGCGAGCCCGGGACCTTGGTTTACGCGCGTGGTCATGCCGTGCACGTCGTTCGTGATGGCCGACACGTTGCCGCTGATGACCACCAGGTTCGAGAGGAGCGCCTCGATCTTCTGGGCCTCTTGTTTGTCGAAGAGGAGCTTGTGGGCCGCCCCGTCTTTGTTGTGGGCGACCGCGTCGAGGATGTCGTGGACGGCAGCGACGGTGCCCTGGAGATCTTGGGAGAACTTGTCGTTCGCGAGCGAGCCCGTGATGCGCTCGATGTTGCCGAGGGTCTTCTCGGCCTTCTCGCCGATCGACTCGAGCTTGGTGATGTACTTGCCGAGGTCCATGGGCTCCTCGGTGCGGAGCTGCGTGTTGGGCACGGCCTCCGGAAAGCGCTGATCGCCCACCGTGAGCTCGATCATCTTGTCGCCGAGGAGGCCCTTGTTGACGACCTTGGCGATGGTGCCGCGGGGGCGATCCTTCTTCGCCGCCTCGAGCTCGCTCACGTCCGGATCTTGCCTCACGCGGCCCGCCTCGGAGCGCACGATGTTCAAGGTGACGTGGATCTTGGTGTCCTTCGCGTCGACCGCGTGGCCCACCTCGCCGACCGTGCCCACGTCGACGCCCGCCATTCGAATGGGCGCGCCCGGCTTCAGGCCCGAGACGTCTCCGAAGGTGGCGTGGAATGTCACCTTCGTCTCCCACATGCGGCGGTTGTCGCCGATCATGAAGACGAAGACGCCGCTCACGAGCAGCGCCAGGGTCACGAAGATCCCGACTTTGATGTTCTTCGACATGGCTGTGGTGGCTCGTGGCCCGCGCGCGGGTGCGGCGGGGCCGGAGCAATGTACCGTGAAATGGGCTACGCAGCGAACCGGTTCGGCCCGAGACGGGACGGGGACCTCGACCGCCGCCGATCCTTGCCGATTCCGCAAGCGAACCGCGGGGTTGGCGCGGGGTCTACCTTACGAGGTCGATAGGAGCGTGTCGACGTCCTCGACCTCGGGGGCCTTGCCCTCGATGAAGTCGCGGACGAAGTCGTCCGTCGTGCGCTTGAAGTCGTCGGGGGTGCCGTAGAGGGCGACGCGCCCCTTGTTCAGCATCACGAGCTTGTCCGAGACGCTGAACGCGGTGCCCATGTCGTGGGTCACCACGATGCTCGTCAGCTTGAGCTGCCGCTTGATGCTCATGATGAGGTTGTTGATGCGCGCCGTGTTGATCGGATCGAGGCCGGTCGTGGGCTCGTCGTACAGGATGACCTCGGGCTGGAGCGCCAAGGTCCGCGCGAGGCCGACACGTTTTCGCATGCCGCCCGAGAGATCGGACGGGCGCATCGCCTCGATGCCGGGCAGACCCACGGCGTCGAGGGACCACGCGACGCGCTCGACGATGTCCTTCTCGGGCATCGTGGCCCAGTATTGCTCGCGGAGCCCGTACGCCACGTTGTCGCCGACGGACATCGAGTCGAAGAGGGCGGCTCCCTGAAAGAGGTAGGCGACGCGGCGACGCACGTCGAAGAGCTTCCGCTCGGACATGGCCGTGATCTCGTCGCCGTCGAACACGATCGTGCCCGTGTCGGCCGTGAGCAGGCCGATGAGCATCTTGAGCATGACGCTCTTGCCCGTGCCGGACGGGCCCATCACCGTCGTGGTCTCGCCGCGACGGAAGGTGAGGTCGAGGCCGCGGTAGACCTGCTTCGGGCCGAACGCCTTGTGCACGTTCTCGAACCGGATGAGCACGTCGCCCATCTTCGTCTTGATCCCGCCGGCTGCGTCCACGCCGCGAACGTACCACAAAGCGCTCGCCACGGCGCGCGACCGGGTTCTCCCGAGGTTTTCCACAGGGGCGTACACCTGCGCGGATTCCCAGCGAAAATCGCTCGTCGAGCGGCGTCGCGGGAACCGTCGTGAAGTCGACCGCGGCCGTTTACGGAGTCTTCCGTCGGCTGCTAGGGTGCCGCCTCCCCGTGTCCGACCCGACCGAGCTCGATGCAGGTGCTGCGACCTACTCGGTGAGCCTTCCCCAGTTCGAGGGCCCACTCGATCTCTTGCTCCATCTTTGCCAAAAGCACGAGCTCGACATCCTCGACATCCCCATCGGGTTCATCACGAAGAAGTACCTCGAGTACCTCGCGGTGATGCAGCTCGTGCACCTCGACGTCGCCGCCGAGTACCTCGTGATGGCGGCCACGCTCGCGCACATCAAGTCGAAGATGCTCCTGCCGGCCCCCCCGCCCGGCCAGGAGGACGACCTCGTCGAAGAGGACGAAGAAGATCCGCGCGAGGCCCTCATCAGGCGGCTCCTCGAGTACCAAAAGTACAAGCTCGCGTCGCAAGAGCTCGAGGCGAAGGGGATCGCCGCTCAGAACGTGTTCCTGCGCGGCGGCAAGATCGAGGGAGACGAGCCGGAGGGGCTCCCACCGCTCGCGCAGATCCCGCTCTTTCGCCTGATCGAGGCGTTCCAGGGCGTGCTCGCCAAGAGCAAGATCACGATCACCCACGACATCGTCGCCGACCGCATCAGCATCACGGATCGCATCCACGAGCTCACGGCCGTGCTCGAGGTGAAGCGGCGCTGCGTGTTCGAGGAGCTCTTCGAGGGGCTCACGTCGAAGTTCGATCTCGTCATCACGTTCCTCGCGCTCCTCGAGATGACACGCCTCCGGATGACGCGGCTCTTTCAGACCGACACACGCTCGCCGCTCTACGTCGAGTACACCGCGGCCGCCGGAGATCCGCTGCCCGAAGGGCTCGAGGCCCGCAGCACGGGCGCCCCGCCGCCCGCGCCTTCTCCCTCCGCTCCGCAACCCACGTCGGACGACAGCGCCATACCTCCTGCCGAAGCGCCGGCAGTCGAGCCTCCGGTCGCGTCGCCCGACGACGAAGAGGTTGTGACGAGCTCCGACGAAGACGAAGACGAAGACGAAGACGAAGACGAAGACGAAGACGACGAAGACGAAGACGACGAAGACGACGAAGACGACGAAGACGACGAAGACGACGAAGACGAAGACGACGAAGACGACGAAGACGACGGCGCTGACAGGGCCGCGCCCTCGTCGCTCGACGAGGATGACGCGGACGGTGGGTCGGACGCCAGCGCTTCTCCCCCGCGTTCCGAAGCGGACGCAGAAGCGCCCAGCTCGAAGCGCATTCCCGAGGTCTCGGAGATCGTCGGAGCGACGGCGTCCGAGGGCACCACCACCCCCGACGAAGGTGAGCCTCGCGAGCCGGAAGCTCCTGACGCGGTCGCTGCGGCCGAACGCGATCTCCCCGCTGACCTCCCGGCGGAGCCTTCGCCATCCGCGCGTGACCTCGGCACCGACGAAGCTCCCGTAGCCGAGGTCGAGCCGGCGAGCGGTTCGTCGTCGGAGGTCCCCGCGGACGAACCGCTACCGACGGAGGACGTCCCGGAGGCCGCGGAGGTCCCCGATGGGGAGAACGCGGGCTCGCTCGCTTCGGAGACGCCCGGCCAGGACGCGCCGCTCGATCACGACGAGCCAGTCGATCACGACGCGCCGGGCGACCACGCCGCGCCGCTCGATCACGACGAGCCGCCTGCCACTTCGGAGCCGCTCGATCACGTCGCGCCGATCGACCACGTCTCGCCGCTTGCCACTTCGGAGCCGCTCGATCACGTCGCGCCGGTCGATCACGTCGCGCCGCTTGCCACTTCGGAGCCGCTCGATCACGTCGCGCCGGTCGATCACGACGCGCCACTTGCCACTTCGGAGCCGATCGATCACGACGCGCCGCTTGCCGCTTCGGAGCCGATCGATCATGACGCGCCGCTTGCCACTTCGGAGTCGATCGATCACGACGCGCCGTCGAACGCGAGGCACGAGGCAGCGGTCGCTACATCCCCGGCGCCCCTCGACGAGACGGACGTGTCGGCACCTCGAGCGGCCGTCCCCGAGGGGACCGTCGATCCGGCGAGCGCGATCGTGGCCGAGGGCATCCCTTCGCAACCATTGGATTCTCAAGAACTTTTGGCGCCCCCAGCGCCCTCTCCGGACGCTACGACCGCGACGGACGGACGGAGCGTCGACCCCGAATGGACGCACGAGGTCCCTTCGGAAGCGAGCGACGTCATGCCCGTAGCGATGTCCTCGGCAGAGCCGGGGGATACGATCGACTCCCCTGCCCTGCCTGCGGGCACCGACGCGCCCGATGCCACCCTCGACGAGGAGCCGCCCTTCAGCGACCCTCGCACCGCCGACGAGCCGAACCGTGAGCAAACGTAAGAAGACCCCGTTCCACAAGAAGCCTCCCGCGCGGTCCTCCTCACGTGGGAAGAAGCCCGAGGTCGCTGCCCCGCCGCCCGAGGCCGAGGCGACGATGGCCGAGGCGACGGAGGCGACCGCGCCCGAAGGTTCTGCGAGCCCCGGAGACGTCGCCCCCTCGACGGAAGAGAGCCCTCACGAAGGCCACGAGAGCGCAGTCACGACCGACGCCGACAGCGCCCCGGCCGAGGTCTCCCCGGAGCCCGACGGAGCCCCCCGTCCCGACGACGAAGCGGGGTTCGATCCCCCTCCGCCGGACAGCGCCCCACCGACCCGGCGCAAGCCGCCCGCGCGCGGAAAGAAGGGTGAAAGACCTGCACGGACCGACTCCGCGCCCGAGGTCAAGGCGAGCCCGATCGACGACAGCGAGCTCACCGAGACCATCGTGTGGTCGGGGACGGCGCGGACCGACTCGCGTCCTCACCTCGAGGACGACGACGACGACGTCGTGACGAGCTCCGGAGCGTCGTTCGGGGCGTTCGAGCGCGACCTGCCCGACGACCTCGAGGTCACGGTCAACCTCACGGGCGACCTCTTGCCCGTCGTGGAACGCGACGATCTCTCGGAGCCCACGCGCACGTCGCTCTCCGAAGAAGAGCTCCAGGCCATCGAGTCGCTCGACCCGAGCCCGATGGACGACGGCGACGACGACGGGGCCGACGCCCTTGACGCGAGCGCCCCCGAAGCGCCACCACCCGACGACGGAGTCAGCGTCGCGGCGAAGCACCTCCGCGGCCTCGTCGAGGCCTTGGTGTTCGCGTCCGATAGACCTCTCCGCCCCGGCGAGCTCGCGAGACGCGCCGAGGCTCCTGCCAAGGAGATCCGGAAGGTGCTCGCCGACCTCCAGGCGTTCTACGCGGGGCGAGGTCTCCAGCTCGACGAGGTCGGTGGGGCCTACACGTTCCGGACGAACCCCGTCTACGCGCCATTCGTCCGCGAGCTCACGGGACAAAAGCCGGTGAAGCTCACGCGCGCCCAGGTCGAGACGCTCTCGATCCTCGCCTACCGCCAGCCGATCACGCGCCCCGAGATCGACGACATCCGCGGCGTCGACTCGGGCCCCGTGTTGAAGATGCTCCTCGAGCGGGACCTCATCAAGATCCTCGGAAAGAAGGACGAGCCCGGGCGGCCCATCCTCTACGGCACGACGCCGCAGTTCCTGGAGTTTTTCGGGATCACGTCGCTGAAGGACCTGCCGACGTTGCGCGAGTTCACCGAGCTCAACGACGATTCGAAACGCGTGGTCGAACGCGAGCTCGGCGAGCCGTACGAGGACGTGCAGCGCGCCCTCGACGAAGAGGCGATCGAGCACCTCCCGACGAACGACCTCGGTCCGGTCGAAGAGCTCCCGCAGGCCGACGACGAGCTCGACCCCGCCGCCGAGACCGCCGCATCCCGCGTCGACGAAGCCCTCCGCGAAATCGAACGAGCGTCCGAGCAAGCCGACGAAGACGAAGACGCCCCGGTGGCCTCCGACACGGCCGGCGACGAAACGGCCGAGGACGAAAGCGACGACGACGAAGACGACGACGAAGACGACGAAGACGACGAAGACGACGAAGACGACGAAGACGACGACGAAGACGAAGACGAAGACGACGAAGACGACGAAGACGACGACGAAGACGAAGACGACGAAGACGACGAAGACGACGAAGACGACGAAGACGACGAAGACGACGAGCCCACGGCGCCCTAGAGCTTTGGGCTACTCCTCCGCCCCGGGGTCGGGGTAGCTCTGCGCGAGCTTTCTGGCCTCGTCCCGTAGCTTCTTGTGCGCGAGGATCTTCCGAAAGAGCTCCCACGTCGCCGGATCGGCGAGCACATTCATCGGCCCGGGGCCTTTCGCCTTCTTCGGAATGGCGCCCGGGTTCTTGCGGAGCGCCTCCATGCGGTCGATGTAGGCTTTGGTGGGAAAGAGCTCTCCCTTCTCCCAAGCGAGCACCGTGGCTTGGTCGAGGTCGAGCGCTTGGGCGAGCTCTTTCGCGGTGCAGGAGAGCTCTTTGCGAAGGGCCTTGAGGTCGTCGGGGCTCATGACGCGATCTAAGTCGCACGGCGGCCGACGCGCACCCCTTTTCGCCGTCGCTCGGCGGCCGTGCGCCGAATTGTTGGGGCGGAGGAATCGCGCTATCCTCCTCGAACTTCCTTGCGCTCCTCACGTCGTGACACGTCCGCTCTCGTGCGCGTGGCCCTCGTTCTCGCCCTCGCTTCCGTCGTGGCCGAGAGCACGGTCTCCTGTGGCTCCTCCACCGAGCCCCCGACCGTGATCGTCGGAGGAGACGGGGGCACCACGGGGCAACCGAAAGACGCGGCGACCTCCGCCAAGACCGACGGTGCGGCACGAGGAACGCTGCGCCTCGTACACCTCGCGGAGGGGCTCCCCTCGATCGATTTCTGCACACGGTCGGGCGAAGCGGATTTGTTCGACGGGCCCGTGCTCGGGCGCGATCGCCCCCGTGACGCCGGCGTGGCTCGCCCCGACGGCGCGGCGACCGACGCGATGGCCTTCGTGGACGCGGAGCCCCGAGACGGCGCGCTCGCCGACGCGAGCGACGCGGGGGGCTCGGGTGTGGTGCCGATGAGCGCTTCGCAGTACGTATCGGTCGAGGGCTCCGGCACGCTCGAGCTCGTGGTCGTCCCCGCCGGACAGGGCTCGTGTGGGCAGCCGCTCGCTCGTGGGCGCATCACGCTCGATCCGGGTCGCTTGAAGACCGTCGTCGTCCACGCGATCGAATCCGACGGTGGCGCCGCTGCGGGCGTCGTCGCGTACGACGACACGGGCGACGTCGTCCCTCAACGGGCGAGCCTGCGCCTCGTGTATGCCTCGAGCCCCGGCAGCCCCTTGCGGGCCACGCTCTATGGCTCGCTCACGACACAGCTCGGGAGGCTCGAGCCGCTCGGGGTCCTCCGCGCCGAGGCCGACGCTTCGACCGTTGACACCCTCGGCTATGCGAGCGTCGATCCGCGCCCTGCACCCGCGACCCTCGGCATCGCCGAGACCACGACGACCGACGCGGCGCTTCCCGCAGCAGCCACGTCGGGCGCCGATCTCGGCCTCGCCGGAGGGTCCGTCCACACGGGCTTCCTCGTGAGACGAGGCGCCGCGTGGAGCCTTCTCTACTGCAACGACTTCGCTACCGACGGGCCTCGGACGCAGTGCGCGGTGCTCCCGCTCCGCTGAAAGGAGCCGCGTTCGGCACCACACCGAACGACCTCGTCACACATCTCGTCCACCGCCGACGAATCGCGCGATGCGATGGTAGGGAGCTCGTCCGTGAGACCGGAGAGCGAGCGAGCTCGTGCGTGGAACCACGCGGCCGGGGCGCGGAAAGTCTGGCAGAATAGGCGTATGCGAAAGCTTGTTTGGCTTCTGCTCGCGTCCGTTCCCATGGTGTTCGTGCTCGCGTGCAGCAGCGACGCCGACCCCGTCCCCGAGGAGCCCACGGAGCCGACGTGCGGCGCCGACGTGCTCTCGAAGACGTTCGCGGCCGGGAGCCCCGAGGGTCACCCCGATCCCTTCGGAGCGAAGGCGGCGAACCAGGCGCGCGCGGGGCGCATCCGCGATCTCTCGAAGGTGCGAAGGCCCGACGACGCCCGGAACCTGCTCCTCGACACCGACTTCGTGCTCGCGAACGACACGATCGCCGTCTTCGTCGAAGGCGCGCGAAAGAGCGACGGCTACAACCCGTTCGGGGGTGAGATCAACACGATCGAGCGGGTCGGGCCCGACGGCCTCCCGACGGGCACGACGCAGTACGGAGAGATGCTCCTCGCCCTCTCTCGGCAGGTGGTGGCCCCCGACGACGTCACCGTGCTCGCCGACGGGAGCGACGGAAAAGCGGCCATCGTCCGGGCCCGAGGCAAGCTCAAAAATATCCCCTTCCTCGAGACGTTCCGCGGGATTTTCCCCGACGAATACGACTTCCCCGCGATCCTCGACTACGTGCTCGAGCCCGGCGCGACGAAGGTGAAGCTGCGCTTCTCGTTCGTGAACACACGCGCGGAGGACGTGACGTTCACGGGAAAGCAGATGTTCGGCTTCTTCCACTCGAACCGCACGAACCTCTTCACCGATCGCACCGGCTACGCGCAAGCCAAGGGCAAACACACGTGGGTCGGCTTCGACGGCGAGCGGTCCACGTTCGCGGTGGCGCAGCCGGGGCGCGAGCTCGAGCTCGGCCTCGAGGTCTCGGGTTTTCAGTACTTCACGGGCTCGGGCCTCGAGGCCAAGGCGTGCGCCACCGTCGAGACCGACTACGCCGAGATCGCAGGCGGCGGACCCGAGCTCGACGGGCTCCGCGAGGCCACGCGCAAGGCCTTCGGTGGACCGGAGACCCGCGTCGTCAAGGGCACCGTGGAGACCGAGCCCGCGACCAAACACGCGGGCGCGCTCGTCGTCGCCGTGAACGCGGGTGGCAAGGTGCTCTCGCGCACGCACGCGGACGCGAACGGGGCCTTCACGTTGAACCTCCCCGCGGAGGCCGCGACCGTCACGGCGATCGTGCCGGGCACCCCCGCCGGACAAGCCAACGTAGGCGCGCAGGACGGCACGGTCCGCGTGCTCGTCCCCAAGACAGGCAGCCTCGCCGTCACCGTGAAAGACTCGGTCACGAGCACGCCGCTGCCAGTGCGCGTCCAGGTGATCCCTGCCACGGCGCCTGCGGCCTTCCCCGCCGAGTGGGGCGTGGAGGAGCCCGGAAACGGTCGAATTTACCAAGTATTTCCGACAAATGGCGTCGCCACTCTCGCCGTGCCGCCGGGCTCGCATCGCGTGATCGTCTCGCGCGGGTACGAGTACGAGCTCTTCGATCAGACGGTGAACGCCGAGGCGGACAAGGTCACCGAGGTGCCCGTGTCGCTCGTGCGGAGCGTCGACACGACCGGCGTCATGTGCGCCGACTTCCACATCCACGCGAACTTCTCGGCCGACTCGGGCGACAAGGTGATCGAGAAGGTGACGAGCGCCGTGGGCGACGGCCTCGAGCTTCCCATCTCGAGCGAGCACGAGTGGATCATCGACTTTCAGCCCACCATCCAGAAGCTCGGGCTCACCAAGTTCGCGTCGAGCTTTCCGTCGGAGGAGCTCACGACGTTCTCGAACGGGCACTTCGGCGTGCTGCCCGCGCGCCCTACGCCGGGCGCCCTCAACAACGGCGCGGTCGACTGGGTCGGCAAGGCGCCGCCCGAGATGTTCTCGCTCGTCCACAAGCGGCCCGAGCAGCCCATCCTGATCGTGAACCACCCGACCTCGGCCGGGTTCATGGGGTATTTCTCGTCGACGAACTTCGACAACGCCACCGGCAAGGGCCGCGACGGGCTCTGGAGCGACGAGTTCGAGGCCATCGAGGTCTTCAACGACTCGGACTTCGACAAGAACCGCCAATCGTCCGTGAAGGCTTGGTTCTCCCTCCTCGACGCGGGGAAGAACGTGTTCGCCGTGGGCAGCTCCGACAGCCACTCGTGGCGCTCGAGCCCCGTCGGGTACCCGCGCACGTGCCTCCCCTTCGGCCACGACGACCCCGAGAAGGTCACGCCCGAAGGCGTGCGTGACCTTGTGAAGGCCGGCAAGGGGGTCATCTCGGGCGGCCTGGCGATGACCGTCGAGGGCCCCGGAGGTGCCACCCCGGGCGGCCAAGGCTCCGAAGGAACGTACAAGGTGCGCGTGGGCGCGGCGTCGTGGGTCGACGCCCAAGAGCTCGAGGTGATCGTCGACGGGCAGTCGCAGGGCACCTTCCCGCTGACCCCTCTCGCGGGCGCCACCGGCCCCGGAAAGGTCTTCGAGAACCCCGTAGCGGTGAAGGCGACGCAGAGCCGCGCGCGGCACTACGTCGTCTTCGTCGCGAAGGGGAAGAAGGACCTCGCCCCCGTGCACCCCGGCCGCCTCCCGTTCGCCGTGTCGAACCCGATCTTCTTCTGAGCGACGCCGCCCGCATCCGCGCCGACGATCACGACATGGCGAGCCCATGCGTGGTCGGACGTGCGGTCGGGCCTCAAGTGCGCTACGGAAGCGGCGTGACCTCGACTCCCACGCCCGAAGCGCCCTCGTTCGACGCCGTTTTCGCGAACAAACCCGTGATTTTGGCCCCTATGGAAGACATCACCGACGACGTCTTCCGCAGGCTCTGCCGAGGCGTCGGCGCCGACGTGTGCGTGACCGAGTTCGTGAACGTCGAGGGGCTTCTCCGCGGCTGCCGGAACGCCAAGCGCAAAATCCGCCTCTCCGAGGACGACGTGCTCACGTCGATCCAGATCTACGGCTCGAGCCCCGAGCGCCTCGCCGAGGCCGCCCGTGTCGCGGCCGACGCGCGCCCCTTCTACGTCGACATCAACTGCGGCTGCTGGGTGCCCAAGATCGCCGGCCGCGGCGCTGGCGCCGGGTGGCTCCGCGATCCGAAGGCCATGGTCGAGATGGCGGCGATGGTGGTCCGCGCCGTCGACGCGCCCGTCACGGTGAAGACCCGCATCGGCTACGGGCCCGAGTCGGACATGCCCATCGTCGACCTCGCTCGTCGCCTCGAGGACGTCGGCGTGCGCGCCCTCACCGTGCACTGCCGCACCGCCCAGATGGGCCACTCGGGCGCGGCCGATTGGTCGTGGGCCCGCAAGGCCCGAGAGGCGGTCAAGATCCCGGTCATCGTCAACGGCGACGTGCGCTCCGGCGAGGACGCCGTCCGCGCCATCGCCGAGACAGGGTGCGCCGGCGTCATGGTCGGGCGGCGCGCGATCGAGCATCCTTGGGTCTTCCGTGAGGCGTACGGCCTCCTCCGTGAGGGTAGGACCGTGCCCCAGCCCACCGCGCAGGAGCGCATCGCGCTGTGCAAAGAGCACCTCCGCGCCAACGTCGCCGCGCGCGGGGAGCCTCACGGGGTGCGCTGCACACGTCGTCACCTGTCCGGGTACCTGCACGGCCTCCCCGGTGCGTCGAAGCTCCGGCAAGAGCTGAACTTGTGCGACTCGCTCGAGGGTTGCCTCGCCATCCTCGACGGCGCGCGCGCCCTCGCGGCCTGAGCCGTCACGGCACGACCAACGTGCCGCGAGACCTCGTGAACGTCACCTTGCCCTCCGCGCCGAGCGCGCGGAGGAACGCGAGGCTCTCCGCGCGGAGCGAGGACGCCGGGCCGGCTTCGTAGGCCGAAAACGCCTCGTCCGACGAATACGTGTAGAGCACACGCACCTCCCGGGGCTCGCCGAGAGGCAGCAAGATCTCGCCTCGTTTTGCGCCCGCGGAGACGACGTCACCGACGTGACGGCCCTCGAGCCAGGCCACGAAGGGCGCGACGTGGGCCTCGTCGTCGAACCGGCACACGACCTCGTAGAAGACCGCCATCCGACGAGCGTAGCGCGAACGAAATGGGCACGGGCGCGCCTCATACCGAGGTGCGCCCGCTTTCACCCGCGAAGAGCGCGGCTCAGTTGCCGGCGTTGGCGAGGCAGCTCGTCAGCTCGGCGGTCTTGCGGAACCCGCACTGGCCGTCGGCGCCGCGCTCGCACACCGCCGAGCGGTAGCACGCGTACTCGGGGCGCATCTCGCAGGTGGTCATCATGTCGCGGTCGGCGCACACCTGGCCGCTGCAGCCGGTGCGGCGGCACGCGGGCTGGGGAACGCAACGCGCCTCGCCGGTCGAGTCGTCGCACGTCGTGCCCTGCGCGCAGCGGACGGCGGCGCAGGTGGTGTTGGGGACGCACGCGGCGTTCTTCGTACCGCCGCCGTCGTCGCAGTGGGTGGTCGCCGTGCAACGAACGACCTCGCAGCCGACGAAACGCTGCTTGGCGAGGGAGACCGTCGTGCCGTTGCGCGTGAGCACGAGGCGCTCGGGCGGGAGCGTGTTGAGCGAGGCTTGAGCGGTCACGATGCGCGCCTGGTACACCCGGCGGCCGTAGCGCGTGGACGTGAGGCGCACGCGGAGGTCGCCGCGGTAGGTGTAGCCGTTCCAAGTGCCCGAGTCGGTGAGGACGCAGGGAGCCTTGATGCAGCGGATGCGGGGGTCGGCGATCTCGGCCGTGTAGCGGCCGTCGGCCCCGAACACGAGCTTCGAGAAGTACATGTTGAAGTCCGTGCCCTCGGCGGAGCCTTCGTTCCAGGTGCCGACGAAGCGCTTGCCCGTGGACGAGAGGGCCTCTTCGCTCGTGCCCGTGTCCTCGGCGTCGACCGCATCGGCCGCGACCTCGTCGTCCGTGGACGTGTCGGCGGCGCAGCCCGTGAGGGCGAAGGCGGCCAACGTGACGTGCGCGAGGGCGAGGACGGAGACGAGCTTCTTCATGCGAGGGACCTCCCAAGGGCGCCGGCCTCGGCCGACTGTGTGCACTCCTTCTGTCACCACCTGAGACGACACGCAACCCCAAATGCACACATTGTGTTCCTTGGCCAAATTCCCGAACAATTGGCCCTGGAGGTTGCGCTTCGGCATGGTGGCGCGGTGCGTACGGTCCGCCTCGAGCTCGTCGTCGACGAGGAGCATGCGTCCCGGGTCGTCTTCGAGATCGTGCTCCGCGCGAAGCGCTCGCTCTTCCTCTCGACGGCGAACGCGAAGGACCTCCGCGTGCCGGCGCCCATCGGCACACGGGACCGAGCGCGGGGCCGCTACGTGTCCCTCGTCTCGCTCCTGGCCGAGCGCGTCCGCTCCGGGCTCGAGCTCCGTTTCTTGCACGCGGGCCTCCCTTCTCGCCCCTTCCGTGCGGTGCTCGCGGCGCACCCCGAGCTCGCGGCGTGCGTACGCGCCTGCCCGCGGGTGCACCTCAAGATGATCGCGGCCGACGGCGAGTCGCTCTACCTCGGGAGCGCGAACTTCACCGGCGCGGGCCTCGGAGAGAAGAGCGACGGTCGCCGCAATTTCGAGCTCGGCATCGTCACGAACGACGACGTCTTGCTCGACACCACGCAGGCGCGCTTCGACCGGATCTGGAGCGGCGCGGAGTGCGCGGGGTGCAAGCTCCGCCGCGAGTGCCCGAAGCCGCTCGACCTCCTCGATCGAAAACCACCACGCGCGAAGGCGCCGACGACGAAGCCAAAAGCGCGCGCGCCTCGCCCGAAGACGCGCGCGTCTACTTGAGCCGCAGGCTCGCGACGAGCGCGTCGAAGTCTTTCCGCGCCGACGCGACCGTGGCTGCGGGGCCGGTGAGCTTGAAGAACGTGGCCTCTCCCCCCGACTCGACGATGGCCGCGAGCATCTTCCACTTGGCCTTCGGCGCCGCCGGGGCCATGCCTGGCATGCCGCCGCCCGTGAAGGTGCCGTCGAGCTCGACGATCGTGACCGCAAGGGGCCCGACCTTGCGATCCTGGCGCTTCGGCGTGGGCTTCTCCTGGAACTGCCCGGCCCACCGGGCCACGTTGGCCTCCACCCCACCACCGGCCACGATCACCGAGAGCTCGGCGTCCTCCGTGTCTCCGCTCACCTTGGCGATTTTGTAAGTCGCCTTGCGCATCGGGCTCGCGTTCGGCACCGTCGCGAACGCGGCCGGGGCATCCCAAACGAGCTCTCCCGCAGCCTTCGGGGGCTCGCTCGGGGGCGTCGTCGAGGCGGAGGGCGCGGCCTTGGGAGGCTCGGCGGCTTTGGGCGCCGGCTCGGGCTCTTTGGGTTTGTCGCACGCGGAGACGAGCGCGACGAGGGGGAGAGCCAGGGCGACGAGGGTCGGGCGGAGCATGGAGGAAAGACTTAGCAAAGTCCGCGGGGCGCCGAGTGTACCCTTTCGCGCCATGAGCGAGACCTACCGCACCCCGGCGACCCCCGCGTCCTCCGTCGTCGTCACCACGGGCCCGAACGTCGAGGGCTACCGCATCACGCAGTACATCGGGATCACGCGCGGCATCGTCGTGCGCAGCGTGAGCTTCGGCCAGGGCTTCGTCGGCGCGTTCAAGCAGCTCGGCGGCGGCAACATCGACGAGTACGTGCAGGTGTGCGAGGCCGCGAGGCAGGAGGCCTACCTCATGATGGTGTCGCACGCCGAGCAAATGGGCGCGCACGCGATCGTGGCCATGCGGTACGACGCGACCGAGTTCGTCCAGGGCGCGACCGAGGTGCTCTGCTACGGCACGGCCGTGCGCCTCGAGCGCGCCTGACGAGGCACGCTCCGAGGCGATCCGCGAGCTTCAGCGGCTACTGCGCTGGCCTCACGCAGCGACCGCCGAACTTTCCGTACTGGAAGGTGACCTGGAAGCCGCCGGTCGTCCCCCGACCGTAGTTGTGCCCCTCCCACGAGCGGCCGATGACCCCACCGCGTGGGATGCCCGTGTAGAGCGTGCCGACGGAGCCGGCGGGCTTGAGGCTACGTGTGCACGTGGTCGCGCCAGCCGCAGGCGCCACCGAGAAGTCGCAGAAGTCGAGCGACGGGCTGCTGAAATCTCCCGTGTACTCGCCGAGGTTGCCGAGCATGTCGTACCAGCCCTCGCCGTTGCCGCTCTTCAGTCGGGTCACGTCGGTTTGGAACCGGCCAGGCGACGCGATCCACGGGCTCATGTCACGGAGCGTGTTGGTGTTCGCGGGGAACTGATAAAATAGGCCGTTTATCCCGAGCGACGTGTCTTGGCACGTCCACCCGCCGGTGCCCGGGCGGCCGTTGCACCAGTTGTAGTTCGGGCGGAGCGGGTCGGCCGGCCCCTGCGGGAAGGCGTCGGGGCCCCACGCATCTTGCATGTCGGCGAGGAGCGCGAGCTCGCCGCCGTCCCACGCGCAGAACGCCGCAAGCATCATCGACGTCGTGCAGGTGAGCGGCTTCGTGTCGAGCGTCTCGCGGGGCAAAATTCGCGTCGGGATGCCATACTGGGCGAGGTCGGCGTCGGGCTGCCAGTAGGTCGAGTGGCCGCTCGAGCCGTTGTTCGGGTTCGCGACGTCGTAGCCGTTGAAGCAGCCGCGAATGCCGTTGTAGTTGTCCATGTCGATCGCGCCGAGGTGCGCGACCAGGTTGAGCGGCCCGGTCTTCGAGGCGGGAAAAAGGTTGCCGACCACGGGCGCGAGGGTGAGGAGGTTCGCGAGCTGAGAGCCCGGGTTCGCGGCCACGTACGAGGCCACCCACGCCCTCACGTTCGGCCCGACGGCGGTGATGAAGGAGCGCATGCGCCCCGCCGTGATCTCGTATTTGTCGAGGCGACGGCTCGAGCGCGTCGGGAGCGGGAGCGAGCGGCAGCACGACTCGTGGGCGGCGCCGAGCTCGCCGACCTCCTTCGCGCCGCACGTGCGAATGCCGGCCACCTCGCCCGTGTCGCACGACTTCGGCACGCACACCCCGGCCGGAGAGCAGGAGGTCGACAGGCAGTCGGCGTCGGCTGCACAGGTGCGGTCGTCGATACAACGTGGGGCGGTGTAGGTGAACGCGCCGTCCGTCACGGCCGCGCCGCCGCAGTCGACGTCGGTCTCGCCGCCGTTCTTGATGCCGTCCGAATCCGTGGGCTCGACGCACACGTTCGCCGTGCACGCGTTCACGCGACAGTCGCCGTTCGTGGCGCACTTCTTCGTGAGCGCGCATTTCGGGGCGTTCGGGCCGCCGCAGTCGACGTCGGTCTCGCCGTTGTTCTGTTTGCCGTCGGTCGCGCTCGGGGCGTCGCAGACGCCGTTCGTGCACGTCGACAGGCAGTCGTCGCTCGTGACGCACTTCTGCCCTGCCGCGCAGAGCTTCTCGGGGGCGGCCTTGCCTCCGCAGTCGACGCCGGTCTCGCCGCCGTTACGCCGCCCGTCTTGGTGCACGGTGGGAGGAGCGTCGTTGCACGCGAGCGCGCGGCAATAGTCGGTCTTGCAGTCGCGATCTTGCAGGCACGCCTCGCCGTTCTCGCACGGGTTCGGGAGGCCGACGCCGCACGTCTTCGTGCCGGGCGGGGCGCATGTCTTGTCGGGTTTGCAGGTCGTGCTCTGGCAGTCTTCGTTCTTGGCGCACGGGTCGCCGTCGCACTTGAGAGGGCAGCTCCCGCCGCAGTCGACGCCGGTCTCGGTGCCGTCTTGGATTTTGTTGGAGCACGACGCGGACGCGCACTTTCCGTTCGTGCAATTCGAGGATTCGCAGTCGGCCGGGACGGCGCAGGACGCCCCGAGCGCACACTTCGTAGGACCGTCCTTTCCGCAGCGGGGAGCGGCGTCGACCGCGCCCGTGTCGGGCGAGCCCGCGTCGACGGCCGGAGGCTCGACGGGCATCTCGGACGACGAGCACGCGACGACGGCCCCCGCCACGAGGACGAGCACGGGCACCCACACGAACGAACGACGGTTCAGCAAAGGGACCTCCGCGGCGAGCAAGCCACCAAGAGTCCAAGCTATTCGAGCGGGCGCGGGGCGCAACCCATGTCCTTGGACATTACGGCAAGGTCGGGAGCGGCCGAGCTCGGTCGGCTCGCGCCGTCAGCGCGACCGTTCGAGGGCCTCGAGGAGCTTCTGGGCGAGCACGGGCCCGGTGCCGGCGTCCTCGTGCTTGAAGAACACCCACGCGTCCACGAAGCCCGCGTCGGAGATTCGGCGCGCCCACTCGGCGATCTCGTCGTCGGTGTAGGACACCCTGCGCAGCCGGAGGTAGCCGTGCTCGGCGGTCCTGACGAACGGCGCCGCCTTCCGCGGCGACGCGTCGTCCACGATGCAGAGCGCGACGCCCCGCGCGCGGAGCAGCTCGTACACGTCGTCGGAGAACCACGAGGGATCACCGGCCTCGAGCACGAGCTTCGTCCCGGGCTCGAAGACGTCGAGGAACGCGGCGAGCCGAGGGAGATCCTTCTTCAGGTGCGGGGGGAGCTGGAAGAGCAACGGACCGAGCTTCTCGCCCATCACGCGGGCCACGCTCACGAAGTGGCGGGTGTCGTCCTCGGCCTCGACGAGCCGCTTGTGATGCGTGATCCGTTGGGGCGCCTTCAGCACGAACGAGAAGCCCGCCGGGACCTCGGGGAGCCAGCCCGCGAGCATGTCCGACTTCGGCATCCGGTAAAAGGTCGCGTTGATCTCGACCGTCGAGAACCGCTCGGCGTAGTACGCGAGCATCTTCTTCTGAGGAAGCTTCTCCGGGTAGAAGGTGCCCTTCCACTCGACGTACGAGAACCCGCTCGTGCCCACTCGGATCGTCATGCGTGCACTCTACCCGAACCCCGACCAGGCTTGTCCATGAGCCCTTTTTCGAAGCGCTCCGCCCACGATCTCGAGGAGAACGCGCTCACCTCGGCGCTCCGCGCGCGCCGCGCGAAGGGCAAGGTCGTCGATCTCACCGTGTCGAACCCGACCACCGCGGACCTCTCTCCTCCTCCGCTGTCGGAGACCGGGCGCCTCGCGCTCGCCGCGCCGGGCTGCGCGGTGTACGAGCCGCTCCCCTTCGGCCTCCCGGAGGCGCGCGCCGCGATCGCCGAGAGCCTCGGCGGGACCGTCTCGCCGGACGACGTCGTGTGCACGGCGAGCACGAGCGAGGCCTACGGATGGCTCTTTTCCCTCCTCGCCGATCCGGGCGACACGGTCCTCGTCCCGAGCCCGAGCTACCCGCTCTTCTCGTTCCTCGCGGCGCACGCGGCGGTTCGCCTCGTCCCCTACCCGCTCCGGTACGACGGCGCGTGGCACACGGACCTCGCCGAGCTCGGGCGGATCGCCGCCGCGGAGCCACGCGCCCGCGCCGTGCTCGTCGTGTCGCCGAACAACCCCACGGGCTCGGTGCTCACCGCGCACGAGCTCGAGGCCATGCTCGACCTGGGGCTGCCGGTGATCTCGGACGAGGTCTTCGCCAGGTACCCGCTCGGAGCGCGACGAGGCCCATTTTTCTCGGCGCGAGAGGCCTCGCGTGGCCTCGTGCTCGTGCTCTCGGGCCTCTCGAAGGAGGCCGCGCTGCCGCAGATGAAGCTCGGGTGGATCGTGCTCGCGGGCGAGCGCGCGCTCGTCGACGAGGCGAAGGCGAGGCTCGAGGTCTTGGCGGACACGTTCCTGTCGGTGGGGGCGCCCGTGCAGCACGCCGCGCGCACCTTGCTCGAGGAGGCGCATGGGCCGAGGGACGCCATCGTCGCGCGGACGAACCGAAACCTCGCGCGCCTCGACGAGGTGCTCGCCGGCACCGCTGCGACGAGGCTCTTCGTCGAAGGAGGGTGGTACGCGACGGTGCGCTTGCCCGCCATCCTGTCCGAAGAGGAGTGGGTCGAGGCGCTGCTCGAGCGAGGTGTCTACGTGCACCCGGGCGCATTCTTCGACTTCACCGAGTCGCCCCTCGTCGTGATCTCGCTGCTCACGCCCGAGCCCGACCTCGACGAGGGGCTCGCCGTGCTCGCGAGCACGCTCGCGTGGGCGCTCGAAGAGCCCGTGGCGAGCACCAAAAAGTAACGCAGTTACGAGCCGTTACAGCCTATTCACCGCGCGACGCGTCGGCCTCGGCGACGAGGCGGCCGACGAGCTCGGAAGAGGCGCCTCGCGTGTGCTTCGCGAGCCGGAGCGCGCCTATCGCCTCGCGTGGCTCGACGACCTCGCGAAGGAAGATCTCGAGGGCGCGCCCTGTCCGCTCGACGTCGCGGGTCGCCAGCAGATCGAGCATCAGCCCGCGCGTGACGGCGATCGTGAGCGTGGCGGTGGCGTCGTCGCCGTCTTGGGTGGCCTCGCGCACGATCGAGATCCAGCCCGTGATGACCGTGTCGAGGAAGGCGCCGTAGCGCTCGGGCTCGTGCACGGCCAGCCCATAGACCTCGAAGAAGAGCCGCACGTAGGGCTCGGCGTCCGGTCGGCTCGCGAGCGACCAGAACGTGCGGAGGCCCGTCGACATCTTCTCGTCGGAGGCCGCCTGCGCCATGAGAAAGAGCCGAAGCTGCTCCCGAATGGTCTCGATGACGAGCGCGATGAGCTTCTCGCGCGACTCGAAATGATAGAGGAGCATGCGCGCGCTCGTCCCGACCCCTTTGGCGAGGGGCCGGAGCGACAGCCCGGTGAGGCCGTTCTTGAGCACGAACTCGACGACGGCCTCGAGCAGCTCTTGGCGGCGCTCAGGCTCGGGAGGCCGACCCACTCACTTGCCCAAGACGAACTTGAGGAAATAGTCGATCGCCTTCCCGAAGGGAGGGCGCATCAGATCCGAGGCGTTGAGGCGCGCCTGGTAGAAGACGGGCTTCTTCTTGGTGAGCGCGTCGAAGCCCTCTTTGCCGTGGTAGTGGCCCATGCCGCTCGGCCCGACGCCGCCGAAGGGCATGTCGTCCTGCGCGATGTGCAGCATGGTGTCGTTCACGGTCACGCCGCCCGACGTGGTCTCGGAGAGCACCTTCTCGACGGCCTCGTCGTCGTGGTCGAAGACGTAGAGCGCGAGCGGCCGCGGCCGATCGTTCACGTAGGCGATGGCGTCGTCGAGCGTGTCGTACGGGAGGATCGGCAGGATGGGGCCGAAGATCTCCTCCGAGAGCACGGCCATCTCGTCGGTGCCCCCGAGCACGAGCGTCGGCTCGAGCTTCTTCGAGCCCTCGAACGACTCGTTCGCCGGGTTCAAGCGCACGACCTTGGCGCCTTTCTCGGTCGCCTCGGAGAGGTAGCCCTCGAGGCGGGCCTTCTGTCGCGCGTTGACCACGGCGGTGTAGTCGGCGTTACCGACGAGTGTAGGATACATACGAGCCACGACGGCCTTGCACTCGGAGACGAAGGCGTCGAGCTCCTTGCGCGGGACGAGCGCATAGTCGGGCGCGATGCACGTCTGCCCGGCGTTGAAGAGCTTGCCGCTCATGATGCGATGCGCGGCCGTGGCGATCGAGAAGTCGCGCCCCACGATCGCCGGGGACTTGCCGCCGAGCTCGAGGGTAACCGGCACGAGGTTCTCCGCCGCGGCCTTCATAACGGCCTTTCCGACACGCGTGGACCCCGTAAAGACCAGGTGATCGAACGCGAGCCGCGAGAAGGCCTCGCTCACCTCGACCCCACCCTCGTGGCACGTGACGTGGTCGGGCGCGAAGGCGGACGCGATCATCTTCGCGATGAGCGCGCTCGTCTCGGGGACGAGCTCGGACGGCTTCACCATGGCGCGGTTGCCGGCGGCGAGCGCGGCGACGAGGGGCGCGAAGACGAGCTGCACCGGGTAGTTCCAAGGCGCGATGATGCCCACGACGCCGAGCGGCTGGTTGTGGACCTCGGCCCGCCCCGGGAGGAACGTCCAGGCGACCTCGCGGGGCTCGACGTCCATCCACTCGTGGAGGCGCTCTTTCGCGTAGTCGATGCCGGCGATGGTCACGAACACCTCGGCGACGAGGCTCTCGGTGCGCGAGCGGCTGCCGAAGTCGGCCGAGATGGCGCGGGCGATCTCTTCTTTGTTGGTGAGGAGCACGCGCTTCAGCGCGTCGAGGTGCTCGATGCGCTTGTCGTACGACGGAGCCCCGTGTTTGCGGCACGCGGCCTTGAGCGTGGCGAGCGTCGCGTCGAGCCCCTTCGGGCTCGCGGCCTCCTTCTTCGTGGCGTCGCCGCTCTCGGGGGCGCCGTCTCGGGCCGCGATCTTCTGGGTTCCGCTGTCGGACTGGGCTTCCTGGGCAAGCGACATTGAGACTCTCCTACGGCGCGCTCACGCGGCGCATGCTTCGGGCGTTCGCCCGGGGTGCCCACAAGGTAGCGACATGTGCCCCTTCACGCACGCGCTTCGGGGCAAATATTGACCGACCGCGTCGTAACGTTTTCCAACCCAGCGACACCGCTCTATAAACGGTGACGCGGCGGGGCGAGGGCCGCCCCCGACGCGAAACGAGGCGGCGATGTGGGGCAAGGGTTTTCGCGAGGACGCGTGGGAGAAGCTCGGAGCCCCGTGGGACCTCGTCGTCGTCGGCGGGGGCATCACGGGCGCGGGGATCTTCGCGGAGGCGACGCGCGCAGGGTTCCGCACGTTGCTCGTCGAGGGAGGAGACTTCGCGCAGGGCACCTCGAGCCGCTCGACGAAGCTCGTTCACGGGGGCCTGCGCTACCTGCGCCAGGGGCAGTTCCTCGTGACACGAAAGAGCGTCAAAGAGCGTGAGCGGATGCTCGACGAGGGCCGCGGTCTCGTCGAGAGCCTGCCCTTTTCGCTCGCCGCGTTCCCCGGCGACACCATGCCGCGCTGGATGTTCGGCATCGGCCTCAGCATGTACGACGCGCTCGCGTGGAAGTGGAACCACGAGCGCTTGAACGAGGCCGAGATCGTGCGGCTCTTCCCGATGCTCGAGCGCTCCGGCGTGCTCGGCGGGTACCGCTACCACGACGCCCAGACCGACGACGCCCGCCTCACGCTCCGGGTCTTGCGCGAGGGAGTAAGGCGCGGAGGCACGGCGCGAAGCTACACCCGCGCCGTGAGCCTGCTCCGAGACACGAGCGGTCACGTTCGCGGCGTCGTGCTGCGTGACGAGCGCGGCCCCGGCAAGGGCAAGACGGCCGAGGTCACGGCCAAGGCGGTGATCAACGCGACGGGGGCCTGGGCCGACGAGCTCCGAAAGGTCCTCGGCGAGGCGCCGAAGCTCCGGAAGATTCGCGGCAGCCACCTCGTGTTCCCCCGGTCGAAGGTCCCCGTCACGGAGGCCATGAGCTTCATGCATCCCCGCGATCAGCGGGGTGTCTTCGCGGTCCCTTGGGAGGGCGTGACGCTCGTCGGGACGACCGACGTCGACCACGACCACGAGCTCGACGAGGAGCCGCGCATCTCGTCGTCCGAGGCGGACTACATCCTCGAGGGCGCGAGGAAGGTGTTCCCCGGGCTCGGGCTCGTCGAATCCGATGTACTTTGCACCTACTCGGGGGTCCGCCCCGTCATCGACACGGGCAAGGCCGACCCCTCGAAGGAGTCGCGCGAGCACGCGGTGTGGCACGAAAAAGGCCTCGTCACGATCACCGGGGGAAAGCTCACCACCTGGGCCCTCATGGCGCGCGAGGCCCTCGAGGCCGCCCGGGCCGAGCTCGGGCCGCTGCCCGATCGCGCGGGAATGTTCGACCGCGGGGCCGACGAGGCCACGCTCCCGTCGTCCCTCTCGCAGGACGTCCGGCGCAGGCTCGCGGGCCGGCTCGGCGAGGACGCGACGAAGGTGGTGTCGTCCGAGGCCGACCTCGAGCGCATCGGCGACAGCGTATCCATCTACGGCGAGCTGCGCCTCGCCGCGCGCGACGAGGGCTGCGTATCCCTCGCGGATCTCCTTCTGCGCCGGGTGCGTATCGGCCTCACCCTGCCCGAAGGCGGGCGGCACGAGATGGCGAAGATCCGCGCCACGGTGCAGCCCGAGCTCGGTCTCAGCGACGCGGAGTGGGAGGCCGAGGAGGCCGAGTACCACCGCACGTGGCGTTCGGCGTACGCGCCGCCGACGGGCGCGTGATCCGGGCCTCGGGAGATCACTCGAGATCGGGACGAAGCTCGCCCATGCCGACGGCCCATCCCATCGTGTAGCGCGCGTTGATTTCGACGCGCGGGTGGAACGCGGCTCGGCCACGAAGGAGGTAGCGGAAGGCGTCCAGGCCAAACGGTCCGAAGTACGCGGCCGATCGGAGGGCATCGGCGACGCGCTCGAGCTCGTCTCGGAGCGCGCGGAGCTCGTCGGGCTCGAGGTCATGGTCGCGTGTCGAGCCTCGCCAGGCGCCTCGGGCATCGCAGCGCTGCGCCGTGGGCTCACCGACCGTCACCGCGCCAGTCCGCGCGAGGAACCCGTGGAGCGCGAAGTCGGCGGTCCGCTCGACCCAAGGCTCCACCCTGACGCCTCCCGCCTCGTCCAAACACCGCTGCGCAAAATCGCGGGTGCGAGCGTCGAGCTCCTGGGTCGTATGACGTAAGCGTCCGACGTACCCGTGCGGATGTTTCACGACCCACGAGCCGGGCCACTCGGCAGCGGACCAAGCCGCCTCCAGAGCGCCCAGGGAGGTGACGTAAGCCGCCCCGGGGAGCGTCGGGCCGAGCGAAGCGCAGAACGCCCTGTGATTCACGCGCGCGAGCACCTCGATCGGCGGCGCGTCGCACGGACGGGCGCCCGCGTCGGTGAGGGCGGCGAGGGCGAGCGGCGTCGGCGCGAAGGCTCGGCCCGAGAGCCCCTTCTCGACGACGTCGAGCCCGACGATCGGGCCACCTCGCGCGAGGCGGTCGAGCACGTCGCGGTGCGCGGTGACCATGGTGAGCACCCCCTTGTCGAGCGCAGCGAGCGACGGCGTGCGTCCACCCGAGGTGTACCGCCGGAGCTCCTCGTCCGCCCCGAGGTTCATGACCCACGCGACCTTCATGCGCCCACCGGGCGACGCGGCGCGGGCCTCCCCGAAGGGTTCTCGACGACGAACGCGTCGAACGCGTCGAGGAACTCGGCGTCGAAGCCGGCTCGCTCACGAAGGCCGCGCTCGAGCGTCGGCCCGCGCATGACGCTCGGGGTGAGCGGCGGCGGGATCGCGCGCGCGAAGTCGCCGAAGTCGGCACGAGGCTTCTCGAGGAAACGCCCGAGCCAGTGGAGCGCGAAGCGGACGTGGACGATCTCCTCTTCGCCGACCCGACGCACGATGGCGGCGCTCGCCCGATCACCGACGTCGTCGAAGGCCTTCGCGAAGCGCGCCGCGTGATCGAGGTTCCCACCCTCGAACCCGACGCCCATGGTCGCGACGAAGGCCGCGGGAGACGGTGTGTCCCCGAGGCGCTCCCAGAACCAGTCTCTCACGGGGAAATCGCCGACCGAAAAGCCGAGCGCCGCCATGCCCTCCTGGTAGGCGCGCATGTGCCGGATCTCGTCGAAGAGCACGCGCAAGAGCCCCACCCGGAACGCCCGCGGCGTCTCGGGGAACGCGACGAGCGCGCTCGCCATGAGCTCGGCGGCCTGAAGCTCGTGGTGAAAGAACGTGTGGAGCGCGTGAGCACGCTTCTCGCGCGTCGCGAAGGGCGGACGCGGCCCCTTCGCGCGCGCGACCACACGGAGCTCCGGGGGTCTTCCGGGTGCCCGAGGCCTCTCGGCGACCTTCGGCGCGGGCTCGGGCACGCGGGGAGGCTCGGGCGGGTCGAGCTTGGTCGCGAGCGAGGTCGACGCGACGTACTCGGCCGCCCAAGACGCGAGCGCGCTCATGGCACCGGGATGTCGCACACGACGGGCCTGTGGAACGCCGCGGCGCCAGCGTCGGGCACGACGACGCGCGTCGGCTTCGCGAGTCCCTTGCCGACGAAGACGTAGTCGAGGCGACGCGTCGGCACGTCGGCCGGGAACGTGGCTCCTCCCCCGTCCGACACGAGCGACCACGCGTCGTTCATGGCCGCGGACAGCGTGACGATCGAGGGCTCGGAGGGCTCTCCCCCGAGGCTCCCGAGCAAGATCGACCGCGGCGCCGAGCCGAGCACCTTCGTGACCTCCGCGACCTGCGCCGCGCGCGAGGCCTCGGCCGCGTCCAGCGCCGTGACCGCGACCTTCACCGTGGCCGCGCCCCCCAGATCGAGGTCGACGGTGGACACGATGCGAGGCTCGCCCGGCGAAGGGAGCACCACGCGCTCGCCTCCGGTCATCGGGTACCGCGAGAGGAGCGCCACGCCGTTGGCACCCGCGTCGCCCGAGGAGGTCGCTGCACGAAAGAGGTTGGCCATGCCGGTGAGCTGACCGAGGCGCTCGGCCTGGTTCACGCTCGACGTACGCGGCGCGCCGAGGTCGACGTCCGCGAGCCCGACGAGGTCCGGAGACTCGGCGCGGATGACGGCCGCGAGCGCCTCGAGCCCCTGCCGCTCGGCGTGGCCGATGTCGTAGGTCATGACCCGGAGCACCCTCGTCGCGCCACCGCCGTCACCGTCGTTTCCCCCGTCGCCAGCGTCCCCCGAATCGGGGAGCGCGGTGCTCGGTGGCGGCTGCGGACCCACGGGCACCCCGGGCCGAAGATCCTCCGGATCGGTGCGCGAGGACGCGCTGCACGCGACCCCGAAGGCGAGGCTCCCGAGCGACAGCGCGACGACGACCGACCGCACGAGCCCCGTTTCGGACAACATTTTCCCGAATACTTTCGAATATTTGAGAGCTGCGCCAGGGAGCATTGCCCCACACTACACCACCCCTCGGGCGCCGACCAAGCGCACGGCAACGAACCCGCCCACCGACCTCGGACGGTTTTCGTTAAGCTCCACCGGGTGAGCACGAACGACGATCCGCCGTTTCGTCGAGACTCGCCCGACTGGCGCGTCTCGCGGTCGCTGTCGGACGGGACCGTGGTCACGTTGCGGCCCCTCCGTGCCGAGGACAAGGCGGCGTTCCTCGAGGCGTTCTCGCGCCTCTCCGTCGAGAGCCGCTACCTCCGCTTCTTCTCGGTCGTCACCGAGCCGTCGGAGGCCATCCTCCGCTACCTCACCGAGGTCGACCAAGTGGATCACGTCGCCATCGCGGCGCTCGTCGAGACCCTCGATCTGAAGGCGGAACGTGGCGTGGGGCTGGCGAGGTTCGTGCGGGTCGCGGGCGAGCCCCACGTCGCGGAGGCCGCCGTCACGGTGATCGACGAGTTCCAGAAGCGAGGGCTCGGCACGGTGTTGCTCATCGAGCTCACACGAGCCGCCATCGCGCGCGACGTGCGTGTGTTCCGGGGCGAGGTGCTCGCGACCAACGAGCGCATGCTTCAGATCCTCCACGCCGTCGGGGCGAAGCTCGAGCCCGTCGGCCCGGAGGCCCGGGAGATCTCGCCCGATTTCGGCCTCGGACGGAAACCGCCGTCGATCGACGCGTTCCGCTTCGAGGTCCCGCTCACGCTCGAGGACCCTCAACACGAGAACGCGATCGTGCACGCCTTTCGCGCGGCCGCGCGCTCGATGGCCACCCAGCTCCGCTCGGTGCTCGCCCAGGCGACAGGAGAGGCGGAGCCGAGCGACACCTCGGGGTGAACGGGCCGAGCACGGTTCGGGCTCGTGCTCGGCCATTCGATCCCGGGCTGCTAGGCCATCTTGCGGCGGAGGTACGTGAGCAGATCGATCTTCGTCACGAGGCCGAGGAGCTCCCCACGACCATCGACCACGATCGGGACGAAGCCCTTCGCGTAGATGGGCAAGAGCTCCGAGACCTTGGTGGTCACCGGCACCGTGGTGAGCTGGGTCGACATGACCTCCCCGACCGGCTTCTTGAAGTGCGCCTGATCGGGCAAATCGGCGAGGGCCAAGAGGAGGTCCGATTCGTCCACGATGCCCACGATCTTGCCGTTCTCCATGACCGGGAGCTGCGACACGTCGTAGAGCTTCATGCGACCGTGCGCCGTGAGCAGCGTGTCGTTCGGAGAGACCGTGACGAGCGCGCGATCCCCCGCCTTGCGCGAGATGACGTCCCGGAGGTCGCCGAAGGTCTCGCGGTCGGTGAGGCCTTGGTCGGCCATCCAGTAGTCGTTGAACATCTTCGACAGGTATTTGTTGCCGCTGTCGCACACGAACGTGACCACGTTCTTCGGGGTCGTCTGGTCTTTGCAGTACTTGACGGCCGCGGCGATGAGCGTACCCGACGACGACCCCGCGAGGATGCCCGTGCGGCGCAGGAGCGCGCGCGCGGTGTCGAGGCTCTCGCGATCGGTGACGGTGTACGCGTGTTTGATCCTGGAGAGATCGCAGACGCTCGGCACGAAGTCTTCCCCTACCCCCTCGACGACCCACGAGCCCGCCGTGCCGAGCTTTCCGGTCTTCACGTAGTCGGCGATGATGCTCCCCTTCGGGTCGGCCACCACGATGTCGACGTCCGGCTTCACACGCGCGAAGTAGCGAGAGAGCCCCGTGAGGGTGCCGCCGGAGCCGACCCCCACGACGACCGCGTCGACGTTGCCCTTCGTCTGCTCGAAGATCTCCGGCCCGGTCGACTCTTCGTGGGCGCGGGGGTTCGCCGGGTTCTCGAACTGACCGACGAGGAACGCGCCGGTCTCGTCGGCGATGCGCTTCGCGACGTCCTGGTAGTACTCGGGGTGGCCTTTGCCCACGTCGGAGCGCGTCGTCACGATGTCGACGCCGAGGGCTCGAAGGTGGAAGATCTTCTCCTGGCTCATCTTGTCGGGGATGACGAGCGTGAGCTTGTAACCGCGCTGCGCGGCGACCAGGGCGAGGGAGAGGCCGGTGTTCCCGGCGGTCGCTTCGACGAGGTGGCGCTTGTCGCCCCCGAGCTTGCCCTCGGCCTCGGCGGCCCGGATCATCGAGAGGCCGATGCGGTCCTTGATCGAGCCGCCCGGGTTCTGGCTCTCGAGCTTGACGTAGAGGGTGCAGGGGCCCGTGTCGAACTGGGTAAGCTTCACGATCGGCGTGTTGCCAATGAGCTTGGTGAGGTCGTCGGTGAACATGGGCGCGCAGCATAGTCAGCGCGAGCAAGGCCTGGTCTGAGAACTCCCCAGGAAACCGCCGACGGCGTGCGTCATCGGGCGCGTCAACGAGGAGAAGGCGGCGACGAAGGCCACGCTTCGCCATCACCTCTGTTCTGAGTTACGTCGGAGCGACGATCGGTCTCGCGGAGGGCGAGGGACAGGGCGAGCGCGACGACGAACACGCTCATCGCCTGCCCTGTCGTGAACGTCGCGGCGCGCGCGTCGGCGCGAAAAAGCTCGGAGACGATCCGCCCGCCGGCGTAGACGAGCGTCCCGGCGAAGAAGACCCCGCCTCTCCGGGTCGTCGGCCTCGGGCGGAGGGCGAGCGCGAGCGCACACGCACCGAGGGCGAACGCGGCCTCGTACAGGGTAGCCGGATGGAGGGGCACCGAACACGTCGCGAAAGCGGGAACGAGCCCTTCGCGAACGAGCTCGTCGAAGTGCGGGGACGTTCGGTCGTAGACGACGCCGAGCCACGTCCCCGTAGGGCGCCCATGCTCGCAGCCCGCCCACGTGCATCCGAGGCGCCCGACCGCGACGAGGAGCGCGAGCGGCGCCGTGATGCGATCGAGGGCGTCGTAGACCGAGAACCCACGGCGACGGGCGAAGAGCGCAAACGCGCCGCCGAAGCCGAAGAGCGCACCGTACGCCATCACCCCGAAGGCTCGCGGGGGCTCGCCGCTGCCGCCGGAGAGGGCGTAGCCGAGGAGCGCGAGGCCGTAGTCAACGCCGAGCGCTCCCAAGACCGTGAACGGCAAGGCACGCACGTACGCCCCGACGAGGACGGGAGGGGCGTCGCGGTTCGTACAGAGGAAGAGCCACGAGGCGAGCGCAAGGGCCGCGGCGTTCGCGAGGAACCAGGGAGAGGGGACCATGCCGCCATCGTCTGCACACCGCGTACCGTTGAATGGTTGAACCATTGCACCATCAGGCACGACCCTTGCTGGAGGCGGGACGGCTCACGACACGAGCCGAAAGGAAGCCCACGATGCAAAAGCCTTCGTCCGACCGAGCCCGCGCGCTCCGCATGGCCGCCCGAATCACGTGCGCCGTCTCTCTCCTCGCCGCCGGGGCCGCGCACGCCCGCGAGCGAGCCCCATCGTCCGACGAGCGTGTCGAGGACGGCTCGTCCGCCGAGCGCGTCGCCGACGTGCTCCGCCTCCGCGGCCAAGGGGGTGGCTGCGTTCCGTCCTGGGGCCCGCCCGCGCCGCCGGAGCTCGCGCCGGACCTCTTCTCGCAGCTCGCCGCGGAGCCGGCCGAGGTGGTGGCGTGAGGCCGCTCGTGTCGGCCACCGCCGAGGGCACGCCGGTGCTCGACCTCGGTCGCGAAGCCTCGGAGCTCGGCCCGCTGAAGCTCCCCGACGTCGCCCTCTCTCCCGACGAACGGGCGGCCGTCGTCGACACCTGGCGCACACGCATGGTCGCCGAGTACGTGTCGGCTCGCGTGTTCGCCGCGCTCGTCCCCCAGGCGATGGCCGCGGGCCTCCGCGCCCGGGAGACCACCGAGCTGCTCACGATGGCGAACGAGGAGCTGTCTCACGGCGTGCGCTGCGCGCGAGTTCTCACGTCGCTCGGAGAGGTCGCGACGGCCCCGATGGGCGAGCTCCCGAGGGTGCCCGTTCACACGAACGTATCCCCGCTCGAAGGCCTCGTATGGAACCTGCTCGACGTGTGCTGCGTGAGCGAGACGGCCGCCGTCGTGCTGGTCGGAGAAGAGGTGGAGCGCGCCGGGACCCCCGAGCTCGCCGAGGAGCTCCGCATCATCTTGGCCGACGAGGTCGGACACGCCCGGTTCGGGTTCCGCGTGCTCGGAGAGGTCGTGCCCACCTTCGGGCCGAAGGAGCGCGCGAGGCTCGCGGCCTACGCGGCCACGTCGTTCCGGCACCGCCTCGTCCGGTTCGGCTCGTTTCTCGGCACCCGGCCCTCGTCCGAGGCATCTCTTTCGTACGGGGCGCCCGAGGGGCCAGCGACGTTCACGGCCTTCTTCGAGACGCTCGAGGCGGTCGTCGTTCCGCGCCTCGAAGAGCTCGGGGTCCCCGCTCGCGAGGCGCTACGCGTGGCGCTGGCCGATCTCGAGCGCCACCCCGCGGCCGCGTGACGCGCCACGCCAAAGCTCCGCGGAGCGAAGCGGTCGACAAACGAACGGGCTCGAGTACATCATCGCGTCATGGTTCGCTCCGTCGCTCGCTTCGCGCTCTCCCTGGCTCCCCTCACCGTCGCGCTCGCCGCCTGCAGCGCCGAGACGGCGAACGACGATCCCGCGGCCTCGGCCGACGAGGACGCGGTCCGCGGGACGAACTGCGAGGCGACCTTCGTGTGGCTCCAGAAGGACGCCTACAAGGAGACCGCGGGCCGCACCTCGCCCCTCTGGCCTCCCCACACGACCACCACGATCGAAGCGTCGTGCACCACGAAGGCGAACGGCAAACAGCCGCTCGCGAGCGCGTTTCAGGCCAACTACGGCACCGAGCCCGGCGCCAAGGACAAAAACGGCAACGTCATCCTCGTCGAGGTCAAACGCGACACCGTGCGCGGCTCGAAGACGGCCATCTCGAACCTCGTCGCCGCGTACAAAACGTGCGGCTGCGATCCCAAACAGTTCCTCGGCATGGACCGCCTGAAGGGCGACGTCGGGGAGAAGCTCCTCACGGACGTCATCACGAGCATCGAGCAGAGCGCGGGCCTCACCTGCACGAACGAAGGTGGCAAGGCGGCCCTCGTCGCCGCCCTCAAGGCACAAGACTTCGAGAAGGCGATCGCCATCGCGCCCAAGTGCTCCTTCGAGGGCGGCAACCTCGCCTCGACGCTCGACAAGGCGCTCACCGAGATCGCGCGGTCGACGAACCAGACCCTCGCCGACTACCACGTGTGCAACAACAACGCGGCGCTCCAAGCCGAGCTCTTCGCGGGCTTCAAGGCGACGAGCAACGTCAAGGCGTGCTCCGCGGCCAGCACGCTCTGCCGCGGGCCGAAGTGGCTCTACAACCCGTAGACCGGACTTTGTCTAGTTAATTCGACAACTTACGGGCGTCCAAGGAACCGACCGAAGCCCCGCAGGAAGGCCGACCCGAGCGCGACGCGCCGTGGGAGCGACGTGGGCGCGGCGGCGTCGGTCGTGAACGCGTCGAGCCACGCCTCGGCCGGCGCGCGCCTCACGACTCCGCCGAGGTCGAAGAGCGTGAGGTCGTCGACGCCGAACGCACGCGCCACGGCCACGTCCTCGGCGAGCTCCCGTGGGTCGCGGTAGATGGGCTCGTCGTGGAAGGCCCCCGTGCCGACCGTCCCGAGGGAGAGGGACGCTCGGGCACCGTACCGTGCCTTCGCGAGCCTCGCGCACTCCCCGAGCACCCCCAGGGACGCCCGGCGATCGAGGAGGCCTCGCGACCACCCCTCCAGCATGCTCGTGTAGGCCATGATGCTCACCGCGCCGAACGCGACGCCGTCCACGGGCGTCCCGAGGAGCGACTGGTAGAACGGGGCGCCACGCTCGTGCCCGTCGAGGAGCACGAGGGGCACCGCGGCGCAGGAAATCTCGACCTCCGCGCCGAGCCTCTCGACCGTGCGCGCGAGCGATGCGTGGGCTTCGGCGAAGGCACCGCGCAGGCGCATGGCGGTGCGGACGGGGCCGGCGACCGCGCCGTGGGACGCGGCCTTCGCGGCCAAGAAGGGCGGCTCCAGATCGAAGGCGATCTCGCGCGGAGGCACGCCCTCCTCCACGAGGCCCGAGGTGACGGAGTCGACATAGGCCGTGTACGCGGAGAGGGTCGCGGAGCTCGCCCACCGCCCTTCGTCGTCGCCGATCATGGGCCAGAGCCCGGCGCGCACGCCGTGGTCCTCGAGGGCACGAAACGCCCGCGCCGCCCCGCTTCGAGTGCCGGGAGTCACCGCGACCAGCACCTCGAGGTCGTACCGGCGGAGGAGCCCCAAGACGGCCCGGGACTCGAGCTCTTCGAGCGGGAGCGTCTCGCACCAGACACGCCTTCGGCGCGCCGTTTTAGTAAGCTCGTCGGCCATGAAGATTCTCTACGGGGTCGTGGGCGAGGGAATGGGGCACGCGATGCGCTCGCGGGTGGTGCTCGAGCATCTGGTTCGCGAGGGGCACGAGGTCGAGATCATGGCCTCGGGGCGCGCCCGAGAATTTTTGGGGAAGCGCTTCGAGGGGGTCAACCAGATCCACGGCTTCCACATGATCTACGAAGAGAACCGGGTGCGCCTCGGGAAAACGCTCTGGAGCAACGTGACGACGGGCGCGGCCGGCGTGCCGGAGAACATCGGCGCGTACTTCGATCTCATCAAGGACTTCCAGCCCGAGGCGGTCATCAGCGACTTCGAGTCGTGGACGTACCTCTACGCGAAGACCCACAGGTTGCCGCTCCTCAGCATCGACAACATGCAGATCATCAACCGCTGCACGTTGCCCGAGTCGGTCATCGAGGGGCACACGGCGGAGTTTCAGCTCACGAAGGCGTTCATCAAGAGCAAGCTCCCGTTCTGCGACGAGTACTTCATCACGACGTTCTTCCGCCCGCCGGTGCGCAAAGAGCGGACGACCCTCTTCCCTCCGATCTTGCGCCCCGAGATCCTCGCGGCCAAGGCCACAAAGGGCGATCACGTGCTCGTCTACCAGACCGCCGAGGGAAACGAGTCGTTCGTCGAGGGGCTCCGCAAGCTCGACACCGAGTTTCGCATCTACGGGATCCGCCGCTCGATCAAGAGCGAGGAGCGCGAAGGGAACTTGGTCTTCCGGCCCTTCTCCGAGCAAGGGTTCATCGACGACCTCGCGTCCTCGAAGGCGGTCATCGCGGGGGGCGGGTTCACGCTCATGGGCGAGGCCGTCTACCTCCACAAGCCGATGCTCGCCGTCCCGTTGCATCGACAGTTCGAGCAGGTCCTGAACGCGCGCTACCTCGAGCACGAGGGCTACGGCATGGCGACCGAGTCGCTCGACGACCCGGAGGTCGTGAAGCGCTTCCTCGCGAAGGTGCCCGAGTGCGAGGCCAAGCTCGCCGCGTACTCGCAAGACGGCAACACCTTGATCTTGAAGGCGCTCGACGGCTTCCTCGACCGCGCACAAGCGGGGCTCGTGTGAGCGAGAAGCCCACCTTTCCCGAGCCCCCTCCGCCGCTCCCTCCCACGCCGCTCGCCCAGATCGATCTCAAGCTCGCGAACCTCGACGCCCACAAGGCCGACTGGCCGAAGGTGACGCTCGCGGAGCGTATTCGGCTCCTCGACGAGCTCGCGAAGGGCATCGTTCGTGTCGCCGAGGCGTGGTGCGACGCCGGCGCGCGGCGAAAGGGCCTCGATCCGGCGTCCGAAGAGGCCGGCGAAGAGTGGCTCGCGGGCCCGGTCGTGACGCTCCGCAACCTCCGTTTGCTTCGTGAGGCGCTCGAGGCGGGCGGGGCGCCGAAGCCGTCCCGTGTGCGCGACGAGCGCGGGCCCGACGGCGTCGGTCGCAAGGTGGCGCGGGTCTTTCCCGCGAGCCTGCTCGATCGCCTCACCTTCGGAGGGGTCACGGTCGACGTCGTGATGGCGCCGGGGCAGCCTGCCTCGCAAGGTCGCGTGTACCGCGAGGACAAGGGCGAGGGGCGCGTGTGCCTCGTGCTCGGTGGCGGCAACGTGTCGTCCATCGCGCCCATGGATGCACTCTACAAGCTCTTCGTCGAGGACGAGGTGGTGCTCCTCAAGACCAACCCGGTGTGCGAGCACGTGGGACCGCTGCTCGAGGACGCCTTCGCGCCCCTCGTCGATCGAGGGTACTTCGCGGTCGTGTACGGCGGCGCACACGAAGGCGCCTACGCCGCCGCGCACGCGCTCACGGGCTCGCTCCACGTCACCGGGTCCGACGCGACGTACGACGCGATCGTGTGGGGCGCGTCCGAGGAGGAGCGCACGAAGAACCGCGCCGAGGGGACTCCCAAGAACACGCGCCCGTTCACCGCCGAGCTCGGGTGCGTGACGCCGGTGCTCGTCGTCCCGGGGCCTTGGTCCGAGGCGGACCTCGTCTACCAGGCGCGCCACGTCGCCTCGATGGTGACGCAGAACGCGAGCTTCAACTGCAACGCCGCGAAGGTCCTCGTGATGGCCCGCGGTTGGCTCCAGCGCGAGGCGTTCCTCGAGCACCTGCACGCCGAGCTCGCCAAGATCCCGAGGCGAAAGGCGTACTATCCGGGCGCCGAGCGCCGCCACCGAAGCTTCCTCGAGGCGTACCCGAACGCCACCCCGCTCGGCCCGAGCGACGTCGCCCCCGAGACCTTGCCGTGGACGGTGATCCCGGACGTGCCCGCGCGAGCCGGCGAGCACGCGCTGACGCACGAGGCGTTCTGCGGCGTCCTCGCCGAGGTGACCCTCGATCTCGCCGACGAGACGGCGGGCTTCTCACGCGACCCCTACCCCGACGCCGAGCGTTTCCTCGCGAAGGCGGTCCCGTTCGTGAACGAGCGCGTCTGGGGGACGCTCTCCTGCATCCTGCTCGCTCACCCGACGACCCTGGACGCGCACGGAGGCGCCATCGAGCGCGCGATCACGGAGCTCCGGTACGGGGCGGTGGCCGTGAACTGCTGGGCGGGGCTCGTGTACGGGCTCGTCGTTCCGCCCTGGGGGGCGTATCCGGGTCACACGCGCGAGGCGATCACGTCGGGCACGGGGTTCGTGCACAACACGTCCCTCTTCGACCACCCCGAGAAGACCGTGGTGCGCGCGCCGTTCCGAACGTTCCCGAAGCTCCCGTATTTTTCGGATCACAAGGCCATGAAATCGCTAGCGAAAGCGCTCATGACCGTCGAAGCTCGGCCCGGCCTCGGCGAGCTCTGGGACCTCGTGAAGGCTTCTCTGCGAGGGTAGGCGCGGCGACGCGCGACGACCTACGCGACCTCCACGTCGACGACGCCATCGTCTCCGATGGGGAGAGACAACGCGCGAAGAGCCGCCGCTCGTGCGAGGTCGAGGGCCCGTCGCCCCTCCGCGAGCGCGAACGGCCCCGAACGTGGCAGGCCGTGGATCTTCAAGGTCACCATGCCCTCGCGCTTCGGGACCTTGAGGCCTTCGCTGTCGCGGGAGCGCCACGGGGAGCGCGACACGATGTGATGGAAGAGCACACGCTCCCCGCTCGGCATGCCGGCGAGCCCGGGCCGGTCGAGGATGCCGCCGTCGAGGAGGGGGCGTGGCCCGGCCCACGCCGGATGGAAGAGGAACGGAACCGTGCACGATGCACGCAACGCGAGCGCGAGCTCGCCGCGGGAGCGCACGTGGGTCGAACGCGAACGGACGTCGAACACCGACACGGCCGCGGGGATGCGACACTCCTCGAACGTCCGCACCGGCAACATCGCCTCGAGGCGCTCCTGGAAGCGACGACCACGAAGGAGCCCCGGCCCCGGCCCCGGATCCCAGAAGTGGGATCGCTCGAGCCGGACGAGCTCCTCCGCGAGGGCGTCCGACGAGAGGCCCGCCGCGAATGCCCCCGTCACGAGGGCGCCGGCGCTCGACCCCGAGACACGGGTGGGGAGCGGCGCCTCACGCTCGAGGACGGAGAGCACCCCGGTGTGCGCGAAGAACGAGAAGAACCCCGAGCTCATCGCGAGCGCATAGGGGCGCTCGAGCCATGCCCCCAAGGTCGTTTTTGCCATGGGGAAGGAGCATCGCACGACTCGCGAAGGTCGACTACGCGAGGGCGCGTCCGTGTAGCATGGGCCCATGGCTCACCGCACCTTCGCCGTCGGAGACATCCACGGCGACCTCGCCGCGCTCCGCGCCGTGCTCGCGAAGCTGCCGCCGCTCGACGAAGACGACACGCTCGTCTTCCTCGGGGACTACCTCGACCGCGGGCCCGAGTCGCGGCAGGTCATCGCCTTCGTTCGGCACGAGCTGCCGAAGCGGACCCCGGCCAAGATCGTCGCCCTGCGAGGGAACCACGAGGACGGCTGGCTCCGCGTCCGGCAAGGCGGCTGGCCCGAGTTCGTCATCCCGATCGGCAACGGGTGCCTCGCGACGATGCGCTCGTACGAAGAGAAGATCCACTTCGAGGGCGACGTGCCTTCGGTGGCCGAGATGCGACGCATGCAGGATGCAGGTTTCTTCCCGGAGGACGTCGTCACCTGGATGAAGAGCCTGCCCTACTTCTACGAGGACGCCCACGCGATCTACGTGCACGCAGGCCTCGTCGAGGCTCCGGACGGGACCTTCAAGCACCCCACCGCCATGGAGGATCCGACCCTGCTCTTGTGGGTGCGGACGATGAAATTCTTCAAGGGTTACCGTGGGAAGCGTGTGGTCTGTGGGCACACGTCGACCGACCACCTCCCGCCGGAGCTCTCGGCGTACACCCCCGAGGATCCGACCGACATGTGGATGGGAGAGAACGTCCTCGCCATCGACACGGGCGCCGGCAAAGGTGGGTTCTTGACCGTCGTCGAGCTCCCGAGCGTGACCGTGTACGAGTCGCGCGAGAAGGGCGCGCCATGACGCTCCGCCTCGTCTCCATCGGGCCGAGCCACTATTGCGAGAAGGCACGGTGGGCGCTCGATCACGCCGGGATCCCGTTCGCCGAGGAGGTGCACCTGCCCCTCGCGCATTGGGCGTTCGCCGTGCCTCGCGGCTCGCGCACGGTGCCTCTCCTGCTCCGCCCCTCGGCCCGCCCCCTCCGGGACTCGACCGACATCGTCGACTACGCCGACGAGCGAGCACCCGAAGGGCGGAAGCTCTTCTCGAACGATCCCGCGCTCCGCTCGCGCGCGAAGGAGATCGAGCACGACCTCGACGAGACGCTCGGACCGCTCACACGAAGGCTCGCGTACTGCTTCTTGGTCCCGAGGCCCGAGCTCTTCGTCCGCACCTTCGAGCGCAGCGCTCCCCTCACGTCGCGGGTCGCGCTCAAGACCCTCCATCCGGTGCTCCGCGGGGCCCTGAAGCGGGCGTTCCGAACCTCCGAGCGCGCCGAAAAACGCCTCCTCGGCGCCCTCGCGACCAAGCTCGACGAGATCGCGCGCCTCCTCGACGGGCGACGCTACCTCGTCGGGGACACGTTCTCGGCGGCCGATCTCACGCTCGCGTCCCTCGCTACCCCGGTGCTCATGCCCGACGGGTTCGGCGTGCCTTCCCTCTCACGCCGCGATCTCCCCGACGATCTCGGGGCGATCGTGGACGGGCTGCGGAAGACGCCCGTCGGCGAGCACGTGCTCCGCATGTACCGAGAGCACCGCGCGCCTCGTTGAGTCACCCTTGGGCGTCGCGGTAGGTCATCGTGAGCACCATCGTGGCGGCCTCACCGTGCGGGTTCGCGTAGGTGTGGGGCACGTCGGCCGCGAACTGGATCGCGTCCCCCTTCGCGAGATCGTGTGAGCCCTCGGGCAGGGTGATGCGGACCGCCCCGCGGATGACGACGATGTTCTCGAGCGTGCCCTGGGCGTGAGCCTCGGCGTGCTCCGCCGACGACGGCGCGAGCTCGAGCTCGTACATCTCCGACCTACGCGGCGTGCCGAACGGGAAGAGCGCGCGGGAGCGGAACGAGCCGTCGGCGCTCGTGAGGATCTTCGCCTCGCGTTCCCTCAAGACCACCGTGCCGGCCGTGGGCTGAGCGTGGATGAGGCTCGCGAAGGTCACGTCGAGGGCGCGCGCGATCTTCCAAAGGACGTTGATCGTCGGGGTGCTCTTGCCGAGCTCGATCTGACCGAGCATCGCGCGGCTCACGCCGCTCGCGACGGAGAGCTTCTCGAGCGACAGACCCCGCGCCGCGCGGAGCGTACGGAGGTTCTCGGCGACGACAGGAGACAGGTCGGGACCGCTCGGTCGGGCGGTCGGACGCGAAGCACGTTTGGCTGCCATGGTAGCTTTCGTTCGTCGGGGTGCGGCTAGCGCATGCAGGCCTTCCAGGCCTCCGGGGTCTTGGCCGCCATCCCGCACGCGTACTTCGCGCGCGTGATGCCCTCTTCTTTGCAAGGGTCCCCCTTCTGCGCGTTCGCCTGCTGCTTCGCCTGGGCGAGCATGGACTTCAGCATCTCGGGCGGGATGGCCGAGAGCTCGGGGCGCGACTTGATCTCGAGCTCGACGTAGTGGTCGACCACTTGCGTGCACTCTGCACGCGTCGGAGCCCCGCCCTTCGCGCTCGGCTCCGGGGTCGCCGCGGGGGCCGCCGGGAGCGGCGCGGTCTGCGTGTGCGTGGGGGCCGCGGGTGCGGGCGCAGGCGTCGGCCCGGCTCCCGGCGCTCCCGAGACGGGCGTACCGCCGGCAGGGGCGCCGTCCGAGGCCTGCGTGTCCCCGACGATGGGCGGCTTCGTGGCGGACGACTCGAAGGCCGAGTTCGACGGCACCATCTCGGTCTGCGCCGACTTCGCCGGGCGAGAGTCCCCGCACGCCACGAGCGCCGAGGCGACCCACACGGGGGCGACGAGCCGCGCGGCGCGGACGAAGAACGAAGCGGACGGGGGCCTCACGACGGCGGGCAGGCGGGGCATGCTCCGAGGACGATACCGAATTTCTCGAAGGACGACACGCGAGGGCACCGAAGTTGCGCGATGCGACTTGACCGACGGGTTTCTTTCGACCAAGTTGCATCAAGCAATTCTTCAATGGTTTTCATCACTTCAACACTCGTTCAAGCGTTCTGGTGTGGCCGATGAGGGCGCGCCATGTGGCGGGGCTCGTGGCCTTGGGCCTGCGCTTGGCCGTGCCACGCGAAGCGCTCGCGCAGGACGAGGTCGTGCCGCCGACGGTGCTCCGCTCGGCCGAGCCCACGTACCCGCCCAACGAGATCGGCTCCGGCAAAGACGTGCTCGTCGTGCTCGCGGTCACGGTCGACGCGCAGGGCCACGTGACGGACACCACCGTGCTCGAGAGCGGGGGGCTCGACTTCGATCGCGCCGCCATCGACGCCGCGCGCCTCACGACGTTCTCTCCTGCCCGCCGGGGTGAGCGCGCCATCGCCGCGAAGATTCGTGTCCCGTTCCACTTCGTCGCGAAGATGCCCGCGCGGCCTCCCGCGACGCCCGCGCCGAGCGAGCCGCCGAAGACCGAGGGCGAAAAAGGGCCCGCCGTCGAGACGGTCCAAGTGGATGGGGCTTCCCGCGCACCGACGCGCGGCCTCTCCGACTTCCGCATCGACGGCGCGATCCTTCGCGCGGCACCCCACCCCGACGCGGGCAGCATGCTCCTCACGGCCCCGGGAGTCTACGTCGCGCGGCCCGAGGGCGACGCCGTCGCCCAGCGCATCTACCTGCGCGGTTTCGATGCCGTGCACGGGCAAGACATCGAGCTCAAGGTCGCCGGCATTCCTCTGAATCAGGGATCCCACATCCACGGTCAGGGGTACGCCGATCTCGCGATCGCCATCCCCGAGACGGTGCGCAGCCTCCGCGTCATCGAGGGCACGTACGACCCGCGGCAAGGCGATTTTGCGGTCGCCGGCTCGGCCGAGCTCGATCTCGGCGTCGAAGAACGCGGCACGCGGCTCGGGTACAAGGTGGGCTCGTTCGGCACCCACCGCCTCCTCGCGCTCTACGCCCCCGAAGAGGCCCCCCAAGAGACCTTCGGCGCCGTGACCTTCCGTACGAGCGACGGCTTCGGCGACGGCACCCGCGGCTCGACGCAGGGCGCAGCGACCGGCCAGATGCGCTTCTCCGTCGCGAAGAACACCTTCCTCACGCTGCACCTCGCGGGCACCGCCGCGCGCGCGAACCTCGCCGGGGTCCTCCGCCGCGACGACGTGTCCGCCGGCCGCGTGGGCTTCTACGACGCGTACGCCTTCCCGACGGCGCGCGCGCAGTCGGCCGGGTCGGCGCGGGCGCAGCTCGGGGTGTCGCTCGAGCACCGCGACGGGGACGGCCGGAAGCTTGCGGGGGGCGTGTGGCTCACCATGACGAGCTTCCGGAGCCGCGTGAATTTCACCGGGTTCACGCAGCGCTCCCAGTTCGATCCGACCTGGGTCGGGCGCGGGGATCTCATCGAGCAGTCGAACGACGACGTCGGGCTCGGAGGGACGTTCTCGTACCGCACGGCGCGCGTCAACCTGGCCGAGCACGTCTCGGGGCAGCTCGAGATCGGCACCGACATTCGCGCGCATTCGATCGGCCAGGCGCAGAACCTGCTGCGCGCCCCTCAGAACGAGACGTGGGACCGCCGCGTCGAGGCGCAGATCAAGACGAGCGACATCGGTTTCTTCGCCGACGGGCTGCTCGCCGGCACCAAGTGGGTTCGGCTCCGCGGCGGAGTCCGCAGCGATCTCCTCTTCTTCGACGTCGACGACAAGCTCGGGAACTTCATCCCCGCGGCGTCGCAGAAGTCGTACATCGTAGGTTTTCGTCGCACGGCTGCCGGCATCGCGGCGGGCCCACGGGCCACGCTCGAGGCGAACCCGACGCGCTTCCTCACCGCGTCGGTCTCGTACGGAGAGGGCTTCCGCTCCCCTCAGGCCCGCCAGCTCGAGGAAGGCGAGAACGCTCCCTTCGCGAAGGTGCGCAGCTTCGAAGGAGGCATCTCCCTCCACGACGACGGCACGACCCAAGCGCGCGCCATCGCCTACCAGACGAACCTCTCGTACGACCTCGCGTTCGATCCCGAAGAGGGCCGCTTGGAGCGCATCGGCCCGACCACACGCCGAGGGCTCGTGGGCACGTTCCGGAGCCAGGTTCGCCCGTGGCTCCTCGTGTCGACCTCGGCCACGTACGTGCACGCGACGCTCGACGCCCCACCGATCGCGACCCCCGAAGATCCCGCGCCGGCGTTCCTGCCGAACCAGGCCCTCCCTTACGTGCCGCCGCTCGTCGTGCGCAGCGACGTCGCGGCCGAGCGTTCGGTGGGTGCGCTCTGGAAGAAAGACGTCGTCTTGCGCGGCGGCTTCGGGACGACCTTCCTCTCCCCACGCCCGCTCCCCTTCGGTCAGAGCTCGGCCGCCGTCTTCCTCGTCGACGCGCAAGTGGGTGTGCGGCGCGACTTCTTGGAGCTCGGCCTCGAGTCGACCAACCTGCTCGGGGCCCGCTACGCCGAGACCGAGTACGCGTTCGTCTCGAACTGGCGATCGACCCAGGTCCCCTCGTACCTCCCCGCGCGGCACCTCACGGCCGGTCCGCCGCGTCAGGTCATGTTCACGATGGGGGTCCACCTATGAGGCGCCTCTTCGCCATCGGCCTCGTCGCGCTCTCGGCGTGCCTCGAGTCGCCTCAATCGGAGGTCGCGTACTCGGCCTTCGCCACCTCCGATCTCGCCTCGTCGTTCGAGGCGAACGGGATCCGCGTGCGCCTCTCGCGCGCCGAATTTGCCTTTGGTCCCGCGTACTTCTGCGCTGCGTCGTCGGGCTCGTCGGCGCTGTGCAAATCGGCCCTCGGTGAGATCGTGCAGGTCTCGCGGATCGATCTGCTCGCGCCGGGCCCGCAGGCCCTCGGCACCGTGAAGGGCTTCACCGGCCAGGTCCGGAGCGTCTCGTACGATCTCGGCCTCCACTGGTTCGACACGAGCTTCGCCGTCGAGCCGTCGAGCACGGCGCCCGAGGCCCACTCGATGGTGTTCGAGGGCACCCTCGCGCGCGTGGGCGAGCCCGAAGAGGGCTTCCGCCTCGTCGTCGACGTGGTCCCGCAGTACCACGGGCAGCGCGCCGTCCCGACGGCCCCCGCCGAAGCCGAGATCGCCGACGAACGGACGAAGCTCACGGTCGCGCTCACCCCCGAGGCCTGGCTTCGGCAGATCGATTTCGACGCCGTCCTCCGCACGGCGAAACGTCCCATCGTGCTCGACACGAAGAGCCCCGCGCACGACGCCGTGCTCGTAGGCCTCAAGGTGGCACGTCCACCCGAGTTTCGATTCTCGCGTCTCTGACCATCCAAAACGGAGTCACTTCATGAATCGTAGAACCGTCCGCAAAGGGCTCGGTATCGCCCTTCCTTTGTCCATCGCTTCTGCCATCGTCGGCCTCTCGCTCCAGGGTTGCTCGAGCGACTCGGGAGGCGGAACGCCCTCGGGGACGGGCAACGTGCAGTTCGTCGTCGTCCCGGAGGACTCCGTGCCCGAGGGGCTCGAGCCCGGGACGGACGCCGAGCAGGTCAAGGACGGGTGGAAGGTCACGTACGACCGTTTCCTCGTCTCGATCGGGAACCTACGCGCGCAGCGGAGCGACACCGGCGCCGAGGTCGTCTCGGGAGACACGAGCTACGTGCTGGACCTGAAGAACGCCCCCACCACCGGCTATGTCGTGGCCGAATTCAACGGCATCGCCGCGGCACGGTACGACAAGTTCGGCTTCTCGCTCCCGAACGCGAAGGCCGGCGCGAAGCTCATGGCCCCCACCTCGCAGGCCGACCTCGACTTCATGGTGAAAGAGGGCCTCAGCGTGTACTTCGAGGGCGCGATCGAGAAGGGCGCCGAGAAGTACACGTTCAAGTGGGGCTTCAAGGCGGGCACGGCCTTCGCCGACTGCGCGACGGAGGACGGCCAACCCGGCTTCGCCGTCCCCTCGGGCGGCACCGTGCAGGTCAAGCCCACGATCCACGGCGATCACTGGTTTTTCACCAACGTCACGCAGGGCGCGGAGGTCACCGAGCGGCGCGCCGAGTGGATCAAGGCGTGCGACAAGGACGGCAACAAGGACGTGACCTTGGCCGAGCTGAAGACGTGCGACCTCGCCACGGCGATGCCGCAGAAGCCGAACGGCCCGTACGACCTCACGGCCGTGAAGGACCAGGACGGCGACGGCAAGATCACCGTGTTCGACTACGTCGACTCGCAAGCGCGCACCCTCGGAGACTTCCAGGGGGACGGCGAGTGCCCGACGCGCTCCCCGGCGCCGTGACGCCCATGGCGTGACGCACGTCGCGCTCGGGTCCGACGCCGCTCGTCTCGCCGCGCGTCGGACCCTCGCGACCTCCGGGCTGAGTCGTTCGTCCCTGGATCCTGGTTTTCTCAGGAGGGCGGGCGATCGCAAAAACGTCGAGAAGCGCGGCTCGGGAGGGGAGGCACGTCCTGCTCGTTCGCGCGGCACGTCGGTTGCTGAGAGGTGTTCCTTGGAGGTCTCCGATGACGATCGAAGCGTGGCAGGTCGAGCTCCCTTCCGGCGACATTCTCACGGTGTCACTCGACGACCTCGACGCGGCGTTCGCCGACGGGCACGTCACGGAGGCCACGCGGATCCGGCGCGTGGGCGACCCCACCTGGACGACGCTCGCGCTCGCCGCGGGCCTCGACGCCGCCAAAGCTCCCAAGAGCGCGGCCCCACGGGTGGATCCGTTCGTGGTGCCCACCCCCGCCATCCCAATCGCTCCGAGCAGCATGGCTCCGCTCGCGCTCGACCTCGACGACGAGCTCCCGTTCGCTCCCAAGCGGAGACCCGTGGGCGTCGTGCTCGGCATCTGCGCCGCTTGTGCGGCCCTCATCCTCTCGGCGGGGGTCGTGAGCGCCGTCTCGGCCCAACCGAAGCTCGCCTCGGCGGCGACCACGAGCGCCCTCACGGCAGCACACGGCACCGACGCGCCCCACCCCGCCGCACCGCCCCCGGCGCCGATGCCTCCAGCCACGGAGACAGCCACTCCGCCCGCCCCTCACGCAGCGCCCGAGCCTGCTCACGCGATGGCCAAGGGCTCGCGGCCCGGCGTGCTGGGCAAGGTGCCGACGAAGTCGCCCGCCAAGAAGCCCGCGGCGAAGCCCACCAAACCCGCCAAGGGGAAGCGCCCGTTCTGATCGCCCCTTCAACCCCTCGGATTCGCTGGGGTTCTACGCCGTCGCGCATTCCACTTGACGGGAGGCCGGGGGCCCCTACACACTTCATCGGTAAGTGAAGTGATGAAGGCGAAGGTCCCCCCAAAACGAGCCGTGTCGCCCGGAAGGGAAGAGGGCGCGTGTGGCCCGGAGGAGCACGCTCGCCGTGCCCGTGAAGGCCGTACGACCGACGAGCAGCTCGAGAGGGCCGCGGCGCTCTTTCGCGCGGCGGGCGAGGTGGCGCGCCTCAGGCTGCTCGACCGCCTCGCCGACGGCGAGTGGTGCGTGACGGAGCTCGCCGAGGCGGCAGGCGTCGGGCTGTCGACCGTGTCGCAGCAGCTTCGCATCCTGCGGGCCGAGCGCCTCGTGTCGCGCCGCCGCGCCGGCAAGCACATCTTCTACGGCCTCGCCGACAAACACATCGCCGAGCTCCTGCGCAGCGCCATCGATCACGCGGCCGAGCCGCACAGACACGAGCCCCACGACGACGACGAGTAGTCCCTCGCCGGAAGGAACCCACCATGAGCCACACGACCCACGCAGACCACGCGCACACCCATGGCCCCGGCTGCGGTCACAAGACCATCGAGCACGACGGCCACCGCGATTACCTCCACGACGGTCACCTCCACCACCCGCACGGCGACCACGTGGACGAGCACACGCTCGAGGTGAGCACGAAGAACCCGGCCGACTGCACCCCGTCGCACGCCTGCGGAGCCCACGCGAAGGACCACGCGCACGGACCCGGCTGCGGGCACGAGGCCGTCACCCACGGCGATCACACCGACTACGTCGTCGATGGCCACCTGCACCACGCCCACGGCGCGCACTGCGACGACCACGGCAAGGTCGACGTCGCGTAGGCCCCTGACCGACGAAACACGAAGCGCCCCGTGCCCTTCCTATGGGGCCAGGGCGCTTTCGTTTTTGGGCGACGGCAAGTGCGCGAGCGCAGATGGAGCAGGTCAGGGCGTCCGCGGGAGATGCACCACGTGCGGCGCGTCGCTCTGCTCGACCCGCATGAGGGATCCCTCGGGCACGTCGGTCCATGGCTCGTCGGTGATCGGCTCCGACGCGACCAGCACGGCGTCATGGCGCGCGAGCACGCACATGGTGCGCCCGAACCTGTGCGCGTAGAGGACCTTCCCGTCGGACAAGAGGTAGTTCCACGCGCCGAGCTCTTCGCATTCACGAAGCTCTCGGGTGGCCTCGGCCACCACGTGGTCGGTCGCTGGGCTCGCGGGCTCGTCGGTGAGGCCCGCCTCGTCGAGGCGCGTGAGGAAGTACGCGAAGAGCCGCTCGGTGTCCGTGTCGCCGCGGATCTCGCCGAGCCGCCGGCGCGACGAGCGCCCCTCGAGCACGTCGATGCGACGGACCGTTCCGTTGTGCGCGAAGACCCAGCGCCCGCGCGTGAACGGGTGCGTGTTGTCGATCGAGGTGTGCCCCACCGTCTTCTGTCGGACGTGGGCGACGACCACCTCGGCCGCGCCTTCCTCGGCCACACGGCGGAACTCGCCGCAGGCGTGCGCGCGCTCGGTCGACCTGTGCACGCGCCAGCCCTCGGCGCTGCGCGAGTGGAGCGCGATGCCCCAACCGTCGGGGTGCTCGCGCGAGAGGACCGAGAGGCTCCGCTTCGCCGTGGTCAGGCACTCCGACACGGGCACCGCGCGTTTCCCTACGATTCCGAGGAGCCGACACATCGAACGTTCTCGCTGGCTGGTGCGACCCGGGCGTCGGGCTGCGGGATGACTACTTTTTTTCGTCGGGGCTTCGGTGTCAAATATTCACGCGCTCTTCGTCGCGTCGGAAAGTGGTCGAAACGGTCGACCTCCGATATGACATCGAAGGTCACGACCGATCGGGCGAGCCGAAGGCCCGCCTCCGAGCCCCCTCGACCCCCAAGGAGCCGTACCCGCCTTGCGAAAACGGGCAGCATTTTCGGCCGTCGCCATCGCGGCGCTCTTCGCCGGGCTCCCCGTGCTCGACGGCTCCCCCGCGCCGCCGAAGCGCGCGCCGAACGCCCCCGAGACCACCTCGGCCGAGAGCGAGAAGCCCGCGCTCGTCGAGAAACGTTCGGCGCCGCCGGGGCGCGTGGTCTTGGTCGTGCTCGACGGGGTGCGGTGGCAAGACGTCTTTCTCGGGACGGATCCCGATCTCGCCAAGACCTACCTTCTCCCACCTTCCGAGGTGGTGGGTCCAGAGGTGCTCGTCCCGACACTACATAGGCTCGCGACGCAAGACGGCCTCGCCTTCGGGGTCCCCGGTCACGGAGAGGCGATGTTCGCGTCGGGGCCGAGCTACGTGTCGCAGCCGGGGTACATCGAGATCTTCTCCGAGCGGCGACCGCTCGGGTGCTCGACGAACGACTGCCCGAAGACGACCGAGGCGACGTTCGTGGACACGATCGCCGAGGCGACGAGCGGCGACGCAGCCGTGATCTCCTCGTGGGAGGTAGTCGGGCGGGCGGCCGCGGTTCGACCCGAGCGGCTCGTCGTGTCGACAGGCCAAGCGCGCGGCGAAAACCAAGGCGAGCTCCGCGTCGACGCACGCGCCACACGCGCCCTCGAGATCGGTCGAATCGCGCTCCCGTGGCCCGGCCACGGCGAGTACAGGCCCGACAAATTCACGCGCGAGATCGCCCTGGCCTACCTCGAGGCTCGGCGCCCGCGGTTCATGTTCCTCGGCCTCGGGGACACGGACGAGCACGCGCACCTCGGAGACTACCGAAGCTACCTGCGCGCCCTGCACGAGGCCGACGCCACCATCGGCGCGCTCCTCGAGACGCTCGAGCGCATGGGCGACGACGGACGCCACACGACCGTGCTCGTCACGACGGACCACGGCCGTGAGAAGGCCTTCATCGGGCACGGCGGCCACGCCCCCGAGTCGTCCCGGGTGTGGATGATCGCAGGTGGCAACGTGCGCCCCGACGGCCCGGTCGCCCTCTCGAAGCCCGCGCACCTCTTCGACGTGGGCCCGACGGTGCGCGAGCTCATGGGCTTGCCACGGTCGCCGGGAGAGGGGCGCGCGCTCGTCGACCCGACGCACGGCGACCCTTCGACGCTGTCGCTCGCGCAGACCACGGACGAGGGCCGCGCCGACTGAGCGCGCCTTCGCTCCGAGGCGAACGTCGGCACCTTCAGGCGTCGAGCACCTTGCCCGGGTTGAGGATGCCGTTCGGATCGAAGGCCTTCTTGATCGCGCGCATGCGCTCGATCTCGGCCGGGCTGCGCGTGTACCCGAGCGCCGCTTTTTTCAACAGGCCGATGCCGTGCTCGGCCGACACGCTGCCCCCGTGGGCGGCGACGAGCGTGAAGAGATCGGCGTCGGCCTCCTTCGTCTTGGCGAGGAACGCGGCCTTCTCGAGCCCGTCGGGCTTCATCACGTTGACGTGGAGGTTTCCGTCTCCGACGTGGCCGAAGAGGCAAATCTCCCAGCCCGGGTAGCGCTCGGCGAAGACGCTCCCGAGCTTCTCGCAGAACGGCTCCAGGGCGGCGATAGGTAGGGAGATGTCGTTCTTGTGGGGGAGGCCCGTCGCCGAGAGGCTCTCGCTGATTCCCTCGCGAAGCTCCCACAACGCACGCGCGTCGCCCTCGTGCTGCGCGAGCACGCCGTCGGTGACGATGCCCTCGTCGAACACGGACGACACGAACGCCTCGAGGCTCGCCTCGTCGGTGTGCTCGAGCTCGACGAGCACGTAGAAGGGCGAGCCGTCGGCGAACGGGGCGCGCACTTTGCGGTGCCGCTCGAGGCGCGCGAGGCACTCGGCGGTGAAAAACTCGTACGCGGACAAGGTGAAGGGGCCGGTCCGCACCTTCGCGAAGAGGCGGAGCACGTTCGCGAGCGAAGGCGTGGCGAAGAGAGCGACGGTGAGCTTCCCGGGCAGCTTCGTGAGCTTGAGGGTCGCCGCCGTGACGACGCCGAGCGTGCCCTCGGACCCGATGAAGAGCTGGCGCAGGTCGGTGCCCGTGTTGTTCTTCTCGAGGGCCCCGTTCAGCTCGAGCACCTCGCCGTTCGCGAGCACGACCTCGAGCCCCAAGACCCACGTGCGCGTGAGGCCGTAGCGGATCACCTTCACGCCGCCCGCGTTCGTGGCGATGTTTCCGCCGACGTGGCTCGAGCCCTTCGACGCGAAGTCGACGGGCCACGTGAGCCCGAAAGGCGCGCAGTGCTCGTGGACGACCTGGGTGACCGCTCCGGCCTCGACGCGCACGGTGGCCCCGACCACGTCGACCGGGTCCATGTGCCGCATTTTCTCGAGTGAGAGCACGACCTCGCCATCCTTCGCGACGGCGCCTCCCGCGAGGCCGGTCCGGCCTCCGGAGGGGACCACGGGCACACCGTGGAGGTTCGCGAGCGCGAGCAGCCGGCTCACCTCGTCCCGCGAGCGCGGGAAGGCGACGAGCGACGGGCGTGGCTCGTAGACGCGGGTCCAGTCCCGGCCGTACGTGGCGAGATCCTCGGGCTCGACGCTCGTCGCGAGCTCCGGGACGGTCTCGGCGAGGGCGCGGGCAAAGGCGTCGAAGCGGGCCGGAGTGAGCGCGGGCGCGGACATGACCCGAGGATCTAGTTTACGCTCCGCCACGGAGGCAAACCCCGATGGACCACAGCCCGCGTTTTTTGAAGCTCGTCACCGAGGCCCGCGAGAACGTGCGCGAGTGCACGGTCGCCGACGTGGCGGCGCGGATCGCGAGCGGTGAGCGGTTCGTGCTCGTCGACGTGCGCGAGGAGAGCGAGTTCGCGAACGGGCATCTGCCCGGGGCACGCCTCATCGGTCGCGGCATCCTCGAGCGCGACGTCGAGACGACGTTCCCCGACACGAGCACCGAGATCGTCCTCTACTGTGGCGGAGGTTTTCGCTCGGTGCTCGCGGCCGAATCGCTCGCGAAGATGGGGTACACGCGGGTGGTGTCGATGGACGGCGGATTTCGCGGCTGGAAAGAGGCCGGTCACACGATCGAGCGGTGACCTGCGCGAGCGCCCGAGGCGGTGACGGGGAGGCCGGCGCGTAACGGCCTCCACCGTGACGACACGCGAACGCTCAGTTGCGCGGCCACACCTCGACCGTGCCCAAGAAGCCGTCGTTCTTCGTGAACGGGTTCACCGACAGCGTCTCGACGCCACCGTCCCCCGAGAGGGGCACGCGGACGATCTCGACGGCGCCGGGGCCACCGTCCACGCCGGGGCGCTTGCGCGCGCCGACGAGCTTGTCGACGCCGTCGAACGCGAAGCTCGAGGGCGCGTTCGGGATGGCCGGGTCGAGCGTGGTCTTCGTCGGATCCCAGGGGAAGACCTGCCCGCCGAGACCGAGCAGGTACTTCGTGCCGAAGCGCTCGAAGGCGCTCGCGTACCCCTGCGTGTCGGTCGGAAGGACGCGGCTCGCCTGACCGGTCGCGAGCTTCACCTCGTCGATCCCCGCGCGCTGCGTTCCGCCGAACGGGCCGCAGCCCGCCGTAAGCACGAGCAGCCGATCCCCGGCCGGGTCGTAGAAGCTCCGCGCGCCGAACGCCACGTTGTACCCGGAGAGCGCGATGCCGCCGCCAGGCCCCGTGCCGCCGAGATTGACGAGCGTGTCGGTGTCGGTGTCGATGGCGACCACGGTGCTCGCGAGCCCACCCACGCCGGGGCACGGGAGGTCGTAATTGGGCGGAACGATGGTGGTTTTGTCGATGTTCGCGAGCGTCACGTAGAGGCGCTTCTTGGCGGCCACGTACACGGCCGACGTCATCTCGAGGAGGCCGTCCGCGTCCCCGGGGGCCACGAGCGCCGAGAGGTCGATCGTCCGCACCGGGACGGAGCCGTCGCCTTCGACGGACGGAGAGATCACCGCGATCGTGTTGCGCGTGTACCGGAGCACGTACGCCTTGTTCCCGGCCGACGCGACCACGGCCACGGGGTCCGAATAGGCGTCGCCTCCGTCTCTGCGATCGGAGAGCGCCACGTCGTACGTCGCCTTGATTTTCCAGGGCTCGAGGCGGTCCATCTTGGCCACCACGTCCACGGCTTGCTCGAGCAGCCAGAGGTCGTCGCCGTCGGCGTAGGTGCCGCCGATGAAGCCCGGGAACGTGAGGCGGCCGTCGATCGCTCGCGACGCGAGGCTCACGGCGACCAGCTCGCTCGAGGTCGCGCCGTTCATCGTGACGAGCACACGCGGCGTCGGCTTCGGGCCGGCGTCTCCGGCGTCTCCGTCGACCGCGGCGTCACGCCCCGGCTCCGGGACGGCGACGTCCGGGCGGAACACGTCGAACGACGCGTCGGTCCCGCCATCGGTCGCGAACACCTCGTCGTCCCCCGTGCACGCGACGAAGGCGCTCGAGCACAGCGCCGCACCTACGGCCACGAGGCCGCAAATCTTCAATGATTTCATAGACACTCCTCCCACGCAGCCCGCGTGGGCCGAGCCTCGGGACGGCCCTCGGCTCGAACCATGCCCGGGGTTCACCCGAGCCAGTGAGCGTAGCGTCCGGTCTCCGGGCTCCCGGATCGTCCTCCCCCGAGCCCTTCCCGAAGCGCGAGGCGTCGGTGGATTTGCTCGGGTTCGTCCCCGGATACCGTGGCGGGTGCCGCGCCGGTCTTTCACCGGCTTCCCAGTGAGGCGAGGAGGAGCCCACGCCTCACGACGTCACGCGCCGCAAGGCGAGGTCTCCCTCGGCGTGCGACGCGTGGCCTCTAGCGCGAATGGTCGCGCCGACGCAAGGGCGACCGGCTCAACCTCCCGAGGCGGCGTCGCGAGGCGTGGCGTCGGCCCCCGCGTCGGCCTTCGGCACACACACGGTGAGGCACTCGGCCTTGCGCGGCGCGCACATCTCCTCCGTCCCGTCGTGCGAGAGGTCGTGGCAGTCGTGGATTGGACCCGTCCCCTCGTCGAGCGGGTGGCAGGCCTCGAGGATGGCCGAGCAGGACGGGTACGACGCGGTGTGCGTCTCGCCGTCGTCGTGGTCGTGGGAGCAGGCGGAGATGGCGCACGCGGCGCCCAGCATGGACGCCAAGACGGGCGCCCCGAAGGAACGAAACAGGATCATCGGTAGGTCTCGATGCGCGGACGAGCGGCCCGCGCGGCATGAACATGGACGTCTCCCCGCGCGCGCCGGCAGTGGCACGCACGAGGCGCGCGAGCCCGCAGCCCCACCTCGCGCGAGAGCCTCACGCGAGCGCGGCAGCGACGGCACGGCGCTTGGTTCAGGTGGAGACGCGGGCCGTTCGAGGTGGCTCGGGCTCGGGGGGCGGCCGGATCAACCCCACCCGTCGTCGCTCCCCGGAAGGAGCGGGCGCGCGCTCCCACCCCACGACGGGGACCTCTCCTCGGTGGGGCACGTCGAGAGGGAGCCACTTGGCGAGGACGGCACGAGGCTCGTCTCCGCAGGTGCCGCGTACGCTCGCGACACCTCCTCCTTCGGGGTCGTCGCCGTCGCGCAGCTCGGGGCTGCAGATGGGGCACACGCACGTCGTGTGGGCTCCGCCGAGCGCGCAGTGGCACGCGTGCGCGGGCGCCCCGGCGAGCGCGCGGGCGACGATGGGACCGAGGCCGCCCAGGAACATCGCGAGCGCAACGAGCCACGCGACGAGCACGCGGAGCGTTCGGTCGAAGACGGGGCGGGGCCTCACGAGGCCTCGGGCGAAGGGCCCTTCTCCGCAATAGCCGACGCCTTCGCGATCGCCGCGACGATGTGCGACACGATCTCTTTGGCCGACACGTCCGTCGCGACCTCGAGCGAGAGCTCGACCGCATCGTCGTCGTCGGACACGGCCAACACCAAGCTTGCCACCACACGATCGCGAGCCGACGGATCGCGGACGGCGAAATCGTAGATGCCGTCCTCGTCGGCCACCTCGCGGCCGAGGAGCCGAGAGAGGGCGCGACCGAGGCCGGTCCCGAGGTCGTCGTCGTCCGCGAGGCCGAGGCTCTCGGGAGAGATCGTGCGCTCGACGTCGATCGTGTCCCCACCCGCGACCGTCACGCCCTCACGGTCCTCGACGACCAAGAAGGCGCCGGCCTCGAATGCCCCCGCGGGCGCCGAACGTGGGAGTGCCATGGACCGAGCCTTAGCCTGACCTCACGGCTCGTGGGCCGCAAGCTCCCGCAAAATCTTAATCATTTCGGACTTTTGCGGAACGCTGGCGTGCTCGAGGTTGTCGGCGAGGCCGATCCCCGGCACGAACGCGCCCGCGAGGAGCCGCGGCGGCGCGTAGAGCTCGTAGAAGAGCTCTTCGACGATGCGTCGGATGAGGTGCTCTCCGAAGTTCGTGACCTCGGTGTCCTCGTTCACGACGAGCACGCGGTGCGTCTTCTTGACGCTGTCTCGGATCGCGTCGCAGTCGTACGGGTAGAGCGTGCGGAGGTCGATCACCTCGACCGACACGCCTTCGGCGCGGAGCTCGTCGGCGGCACGCATGGCGTCGCGCACGAGGCGCCCGCACGAGATCACGGTCACGTGCTCGCCTTCGCGGAGCGTCTTCGCCTTTCCGATGGGCACGAACAGCGTCGGCGTGTCCGGCCACTCGGCGCTCCACTGCGAGCGATCGCCGAGGGGCGCGTCGATCATCTTCGAGAGCGCCTTCTCGTCGCCCGGCTCGCCGGGGATGAGCTCCTCGGGGAGCGCGCGCGTGCGCATGAGCGCCTTCGGGAGGAGGTACATGACCGGGTTCGGGTCGACGATCGCCGAGAGCATGAGCCCGTACGCGTCGAGCGGGTTCGAGGGCATCACGACCTTCCACCCGGGGATGTGGGTCGCCGTCGCGTCGAACGAGTGCGAGTGGTAGATGCTCCCGCGGATGCCCGCCCCGACCGGGGTCATGCACACCATGGGCACGTTCCACTGGCCGTTCGACGACCAGAGCGTGTTGCCCGCGATCTTCAGGAGATCGATGGTGTTGTAGATGTAGTCGCAGAACTGGATCTCGCAGACGGGCTTCTGCCCGGCGAGCGCGAGGCCGATCGCGGTGCCGATGATGCCGCGCTCGTCGAGCGGGGAGTTCCACGCGGTCTTGAGGCCTTGGGTCTGCGTGAACGCGCCGCCGAGGGGCGGCCCGATGTCCTCGCCGAAGATGTCGGTGACGCCGAGGCGCTCCTCACCGACGTGAAGGGCCATGCGTACGGCTTGAACGACGGTCGCCATGTCTCAGCGCTCTCCTGCGACGTAGTTTTTGTCGGCGAAGATGTGATCGTAAATGGTCTTTCCTTCGGGCTGCGGCTCCTCGCGGACCCGCTTGCTCGCCTCGAGGAGCTCCTGGGTGAGCTTGGCCCGCATGTCGTCCATCTCCTTGCGGGTGCGGAGACCACGCGCCTCGAGCTTGGCCTCGAATTCTTTGAGGCAATCGCGCTCTTGGGTGACGAAATTGGCGCCGGAGGCCGACGAGTGCCCGTGGAGGCGCGACACCATCGCCTCGAGGAGGAAGGGCTTTTTCTCGGTGCGCACGTAGTCCATCGCCTTCTTGATGGCGTGGTACGAGGTCTCGACGTCGTTGCCGTCGATCGTGGCCGTGGGCATCCCGAAGGCCTTGCCGCGATCGCTCACGCGCTCCTCGCCGTGCTGGCCCTCCCACGGCGTCGAGATGCCGTAGCAGTTGTTCGTGACGATGATGAGCACCGGCGCCTCGTGGCCTTTGCGCGAGCTCCACACGAGGCACGTCGCGAAGTCGCCCTCGGCGGTGCCGGCGTCGCCACCCTGGACGATCGTGATGCCGTTCGACCCGGCGCGCTTCTGGGCGATCGCTGTGCCCGTGGCCATCGAGTACTGGACCTCGATGGGCGACGAGATCGGCACGACGTTCCACTTCTTCACAGAGTAGTGGCTCGCGAAGTTGCGGCCGCCCGAGTAGGGGTCGCTCGCCGTGTTCTTCATCTGGCGGAGCGAGTCGACCGGATCGGCGCCCATGGCCACGAGCGTCCCGCTCGAGCGGTAATGAAGGTGGAGGTAGTCGTACGCGATCCCCTCCCCCTTGTGCACGAGCATGCCGAGCGGCACGTTGAACGCCTCTTCGCCGGGTCCCCCGATCCAGAAGTACCCGTCCCCTTGGCGGTACATCGTGATGAGGCGCTCTTCGAGCACGCGGCCCGTGAGCATGTGCGAGTGGATTTGGAGGAGCAGCTCGGGGGAGAGCTTCTCGTCTTCGGCGCCCTTCGGCGCGAGCGGGATCGTCGTCATGGTCATGTCGGCTTCCGGGCGGGACACTAGCGCTCCTTCGCCTCGTTGCGTGGGCAAAAGTAGGCGTTCCGAATGAAGACGCGCCACGTCGGGGGACGTGGCGCGCTGCGTGAAGCTCGTCGTGGCTCGGCTGTCAGGCGCCGGCGGGCTTCGGCTCGAGCATCTCGGCGCCGTCGCCCTCGATGACCCCTTCGGCGCCGAGCTCGGCCCCAGGGATGCGCTCCGGGATCCAGCTCTCGTCGGGCCCGTCCTCCGGGAGCACGAGCGGCGAGCCGTCGTACATGACGCGCTTGCCCGGGAACACGAAGGCCTTGAAGAGGTAGACGAGGAGCGACTTCTGCTCGAGCGCGGGGTGGATGGTCGGGTGGAGGCGCTCCATGTGCGCCTCGCGGAGGAGGCTCCAGTGGAGCCCCGGCACCTCGTGGTGGATGCCGTGGAAGCCGTTGTTGAAGGTGAACCAGTTGAAGATGCGCCCCATGAAGTTGCGCGAGTGGTTCACCGGGTGGTCCTTGTCGCAGCCGTCGTGCTGGAGGTAGTTCACCGTCGTGATCCCCCACACGGCCCAGAGGTGCGGCACGAGCACGAGGAGGAGCGCCTTCTTCCAGTCGAGCGCGAAGAAGACGGCCTTCACGCCCCAGCACACGATCATCTCGAGCATGAGCTGGCGATGCCACTTGGGGAGCTTCGCCTTCATGACGGACGAGTACTTGTAGTTCGAGCGCGTCACGCTGATGCCCACGGCGGGGAAAAAGAGCAGGAACGAGAGCAGGTTCCAGCCGTAACGCACCTTGGTCGTGCGCATCACGTCTTTGCGCTCCTGCGTGTACTTGTGGTGCGAGAGGTTGTGGCCCGTCACGTACTCGCTCACCGGGAAGCCGTACGAGCAGGTGAGCGCCACCTGGAAGGCCTTGTTCGCCCAGCGCGACTTGAACACCGGGCAGTGGATCGAGTTGTGCGTGATGACCGCGCAGATCCACGAGACCGTCATGAGCAGGAGCACCATGGGCACGCGCGCTACGAGGCCGACCTTGTCCCACGTCGCGTAGGCGAACGCGAAGAACGCATAGTAGAAGCCCACGAACACGAGGGTGCGAACGTCTGCGCGGTAACGGAGCATGGCCTTGCGCTCCGGGGTAGCCCCTCGCGTGCGGCCAAGCAAGCCCGAGTCGCTGCGAAAAAAGCTTTGCAGGCCACCGTCGTCGCGCCTCGATCGTGCGTCGATCGCGCGAGCGTCTCGCACACGCAAAATCATGATATCACTCATATTTATTGCCCACTTGGGCAGCGCCGTTCGTCGGCTCTGGGCCCTCGGGACGAACGAGGTGCCGAGGCACGCGTGCGGCGTGTGCAAGAGCTGCAGGACGAGCCCCGAAAACGAGAGCGCCCCGGCTCGGAGGAGAGCCAGGGCGCCATCGGAGCGAACCACGTGCCTCAGGGCAGGTACTGCACCTGGGGCATGTTCTCGGCCTCGCGCATGAACACGGCGCGCGCGATCGTCACGCCGAAGTCGCGGCCGTAGTTGAGCCCCGCGGGGACCTGGAGCCGCTGCCCGTGGTGGGTCGTGAGCGTGACCGCGATGGTGCGGTTCCAGTAGCTGGGATCGATCTTGGCGTTCTGGTTCGCCATGTGGTTGGCGACGGCCGTCACCGCGGCACGAACGGCGAGCCCGATGAGCCCACCGCCACCACCGCCCGCGCTCTGCCGCACGGGCTCGACGTCCGCGATTTGGTTGAGCGCGTACGACTGCTGCTGCCCCTTGCCGTCGATCACGATGATGCGCCGGTTGGTGATGACGTGCGCGCGCGGGTTTCGGCCGTCGTGGATGAGCGCCAAGATGATGAAGACGATGCCGATGATCACCACGAGGAAGAGCACGCCCAAGACCCACATGATGATCTTGTCGACCGTGTAGTCGTGGCGCTTGAACCAGATGACACGCTCGCCCGGCTCGAGCGGGACACCCATGACGGTGCCACCCGGACCGGCCATGCCCGCGGGTCCCGCTTGGACCATCGCTCCCGGAGGCGCCCCGTAACCTCCCGGCGCTCCCGGAGGCGCTCCGTACCCACCCGGCGCTCCCGGAGGCGCCCCGTAACCTCCCGGCGCTCCCGGAGGCGCTCCGTACCCACCCGGCGCTCCCGGAGGGGCAGCTCCGCCCGGAGGAGGCCCGTATCCACCACCCGCAGGCGGCGCCCCTCCCGGAGGAGGCCCGTATCCACCACCGCCCGGGGGTGCCCCCGGAGGTCCGTATCCGCCGTTGCCTTGCATACGAAGAAGCCCTTTCTTGCCGTCCGTTGAAGAGTCGGACCTGTGTCCGGCGCCGTCCGCGAGCACCCCCGATCGCGAAAACGGGGGCGGGACCAGAAGCAGCGGTGACCTTCGACCCACGAGGGTAGCGGGCGAGCCGACCGCGGCGCAAGGCCACGCGCGGGGAGGGTGTCTCGATGCGAACCGGCGTCTCGAGCCGGGCGTCGCCGGCGCCCGCCGCCACGACACGGTGCACAAATGCTCGTAATCATGAAACAAATGGGAACGACCGCGCGCGGCGCAAAAAAAACGGTACGGCCCCGAAGAAAGGAGGCAACGGGGCAGAGGCACCGGCCGACCCATCGGCATCATGAGCCCACGACAGACCCCTCCTCCCCTCCCCGCCCATGCGCCCGTCCTCGGCAACGTCCCGTTCCAGCGCGGAGAGATCCTCCGGAGCGGCGGCGGTGAGTACATCGTACGCGGCATGCTCGGCCGCGGGGGCATGGCCCAGGTGCTCGACGTCGAGGATCGTGTGCTCGGCAAGCGCTTCGCCCTCAAGGTCCTCGACGCCCACCTCGCGCGAGACCCCGCGAGCGTCGAACGCTTCGAGCGAGAGGCGCGAGCGCTCGCCAAGCTCGATCACCCGAACCTGGTCGCGGTCGTTCGACTCGATCACACGGTGGGCCCTGCGCCCAGGCCGTTCTTCCTGATGGAGCGGCTGCGCGGCGGCACGCTCCGCGAGCACATCGATCGCGGCCCGATGCCGATCGACCGCGTGCTCGAGCTCGGGGACGGTCTGTTCCGAGCGCTCGACTACGTCCACCGCCGGCAGCTCCTCCATCGCGACGTGAAGCCATCGAACGTGTTCGTGCACCGCGACACGTACGGAGAAGAGCGCGCGAAGCTCCTCGATTTCGGGGTCATGAAGCTCATGCTCGAGAAGGACGCCCAGACCGGGTTCTTCGGAACGGCGCACTACGCCGCGCCCGAGCAGCTGGAGGCGGGCGGGCAGCTCGGCCCCGCGACCGACGTGTACTCCGCGGGGATCGTGCTCTTCGAGATGCTCTCGGGCGCTCACCCCTTCGCGCAGGCCGAGCGATCGGCGCGGGGCGCACGGGCCGCGCGCGTCGTGGGGCCTCCTTCGCTCGAAGGATGCCCGAGGCTCGGGGCGCTCGCCCCGGACGTGCGCACGGAGCTCGTGGCCCTCGTCGCCGCGCTGCTCGACAACCGCCCCGACCGCCGCCCGACGGCCCTCGCGGCCGCGCGGACGCTGAGCAGGCTCTTCGACACGATCGGCGCTCCTGCGAGCCACGACCCATCGCGAGAGAAGGCGCGCACGGCCGACCCGGCCCCCTTCCTGCCGGGCCACCTCGCCGCGCCGACACTCATCGAGGAGCCCCGCTTCAAGCCGACGCCCGAGAGCACGGTCTCGGTGACCGACGCGGAGCTCGTCTCGATTGGACCGACTCCGCCCCCCATACCGGCGAACGCGCGGGCCACGCTGGCGCTCGCGCCTCCGCCAGGGCTCGCCCTCGCCGCGCAGGCTGCCCCCGGGCCCGGGAGGCCCCAGCCCGCGCCCATGGGCTCCCCGCGCGCCGCGCGCACGCTCCCGCTCGGTCGCTCCTACGCCGATCTCCTCCCGGAGCCCGTGCTGCCGCTCTCCCGCGTGGTGCAGCCGTCGCCGGCAGCGCCCGCCTCCGAGCCCGCTCGCCCCGAGCCTCCGCGACCGTACCTCGCCTCTCCCCCGTGGGGCTCGATCGGCCTCGCCGCCATCGTGGCCATCGTGGCCATCACGGTCGCCATCATCGCTCCCTACGGGCGCGCGGCGACCCAAGGCCGCTCGGCGACCCACGGGCTCTCCGCCGGGGCGAGCTCCCCGGCCCTCGACGGGAGCCTCGCCCCTCGGTGACCCGCCGGAGCACTCCGGAGGTCGGCGTCAGACGTCGGGGGTCGCTTGGCTTATCGGCGTCGCCTCGGCCACGGCCTGGCCGGCAGGCTCGATCAAGCTGCGAAGCGCGGCGAACGTGATCGGCGGCACCGCCAACAGAAAGACGAAGTACTGGAGCTTGTCGGCCGTGAGCGCCGCGACGACGCCGCCGAAAATGAAGGACGTAAGCTTGAGAGCGCGGAGCCCGACGTGCCGGAGAGCGTCCGGCCTCATCTCCGGGCGACCCCACAAAAAATTCCCGAAGTGGACGGCCATGTCGGTCGCGGGGCCCGTCATGTGCGTGGTGCGAACGAGCGACCCCGTCGCCAGGCCAATCGATGCATTCTGCAGGCCGCTCGCGAACGCGAGCAGCGCGAGGAGCACGAAGTCGCCGGCCGTCTCCACCGTGGTCCCGAAGGGGCCGAAGGCGCCCGCTCGCCCGAGCGACGCGGTGATCACGAGGAGCCCAGCCACGGCGAACAGCGGCACGGCGTACGCGGGCCCGACGCCCCGACGCACACGCTTGACGATCCAGAAGCTTGCCGCGAGCGCACCGAACAGAAAGGCGTTCAGCACGATCGCGTACTCGATGAGGAGCTTCCACTGGCCGACGTCGGCCCCGATGCGGGTGGCGATGCCCGTGACGTGCGTGATGAGGCGGCGGCACGCTTGGAGCGCCCCGGCGTTGACCGCCCCCGACGCGAAGCACAAGGCCGCCCAGCTCACGAGGTTCCGGCGAAGAAAGACCTCTTTCGGCTCGAAAAGGGCTACGTTCATGCGCCTTCGAACTTAACGAACGCGCAAGGTTTTGCCAGCCCTTCTTTCGTTTCCGAAAGATTTTCGGGAGGGCGACCGCAGGCGTTCGCCCGAAGCCAAGCAAAGTTCGTAGTATTATTGAGCACTTACGACCCAGCTGGGTCGCGCTCGCCCGGCGCCTTCCGCCAGGCAGCCTGTTGATTTTTCGGACCGAGGCCGTTCGACGTCCGCGCCCGGATCCGAGAGCCTACTTTCGTATTTGGACGAGAGCACGCCCCTTGGAAGTCCCCGACGGGGGACGCACCGCAGATCGCGACGAAGGCGGTCGGGATGCGGCGGCGGCGACCCCTGGAAGTCCCCGACGGGGGAGCGGCCGACGACCCTTGGAAGGCCGCGACGGGGGACGGGTGAAAATCAACGGCTGCTAGGCCAGGAGCTCTCGAACGGGCGTGCCCGCGTCCGCCAGGGCGATCGGGCGCCCCGCCGGGGACATCGCCGTGTCGCCCGGGTCGAGGCCCATCACGGTCGCGAGGGTCGCCACGACGGACGGGACGGTGACGGCCCCCTTCACCACCTTGCCGCCCTCCGCGTCGGTCTCGCCGTGCACCTGCCCGGCGCGGATTCCTGCGCCCGCGAGCACGAGGCTCGAGGCCTGCGGGTGGTGGTCGCGACCGTCGTTTCCGTTGATGCGCGGCGTACGGCCGAAGTCCGTGAGGAGCGCGATCGTGGTGGAGGCGAGGAGCCCTCTCTGATCGAGCTCGCGGAGGAGCGCCGAGAAGCCGGCGTCGAGCGTGCCCATGAGCTTCTTCGTGCGGCCGAAATTGTCGACGTGCGTGTCCCACCCGTCGAGGGCCACCTCGACGTAGCGTGTCCCCGCGCCGACGAGCCGCGAGGCGACGAGGCACCCGCGGCCGAAGTCGGTGTCGCCGAATGCCGCGAGGGTGGCCTTGGGGACGTTCGCGAGGTCGAACGCGGGCAGATCGGGGCAGCGCATGAGCGCGACGGCCTGCGACGTGAGCGCGCGTCGCCCCTCGACCTTGGCGTCGCCCGTGCGCGCCGCGAAGTCGGCCTCGAGCTGCTCGAGCAGGCCGAGGCGAGACGCGAACCTGCGGTCGTCGACCTGGGGCGCGTGGGTCACGTTCTGGGGGAGACCACCCGGCTTCTGCAGCACGAACGGGCCGTGCTGGACGCCGAAGAACCCGGCCGAATGGCTCGGCCCTCCGAGGCTCACGAACGCGGGCAACCCCCGCGGCGTCGGCCCGAGCCGCTTGCTTACCCAGCCACCGAGCGACGGGTGCTCGACCGTGGGTGTGGGTGAATAGCTCGTGTGGAGGAGGGCGTTCGCGCGCTGATGATTGCCCTCCTTGTGGACGAGCCCCCGCACGACGCAGAGCTTCTGCGAGAGCCTCGCGAGCTCCGGCATGTGCTCGCTGATCGAGAGCCCCGGAGTCGCCGTTTTGATCGCCTTGTGCGGGCCCCCTTGGGGCGTGCCCGGCTTCGGATCCCAGGTGTCGACGTGGCTCTGTCCGCCGTTCATCCAGAGCACGACGAGCGACTTCGCGCGGGCGGGCTTCGCGTCGGCGCGGGCTTCGTGCTCGAGGCGCGCGCCCACGAGGGCAGCGAGCGAGCTCGCAGAGAACATTCGGACGACGTCGCGGCGTGTGTAAGTCGACATGAGCGCCTCAGTGGTTCAGGAGCGACTCGCTCGACGTGAGCAGCGCCCAAAAAAGATCCTCGAACGCGCGCGTGCGACCGTCGGCGCTCGCCCCTGCCCGCCCTGCCGCGAGCCTCGCGAGCTGGGCCGCGTCCCCCGAGGGCGCCTTCTTCTTTCCCTTGCCTCCCTTTCCGGGGGGCGATGGAGCGGGACCCGGGGCGGGAGCCGCGCTCGGATCCGGGAGCTTCTCGGCCTGGTCGAGGTAGGCTACCGCGCGCGCCACCTCGGCCTCCGTCGCCCGCCGATGGACGGTGCGCAGGTAGAGCGCCTGCACCTTCTCGGCGTCGGTCCCGCGGGAGAGCACCTCCGCGAGCGCCGTGCCCGGGAGCGCCCGCGTGCCGTAGCCGGTCACGTTCCCGTTGAGCAGCGAGAGGGCCTGCGTCACGTTGCCCTCGAAGGTCTTCGAGTCCTCGACCTCGTCGACGTCGAAGAGGAACGCGTAGCTCTTCGCGAGCTGTGCCTTCAGCGTGGGGAGGTTCTTGATCCCCGCGGCCTCGGCGGCGCGCTCGACCCGCGTCGCCGCGAAGAGATGCGCGAGCAGCTCCTCGGGCCCGAGGGGAACCATCCGGAACCTGGCCCAGGTGAGGTTCTCGGTGTCGACGTTCGTGCCTCCTCGTGCCTCGAGCGCGTAGACCTCGCTCCCGCACACGAGCCGCACGAGCGCCTTCGGATCGAAGCCTCCGTCGGCGAAATCACGCGCGATCCGCTCGAGCAGCTCGGGGAGCGTCGTCGGGTTCGAGGGGCGCATGTCGTCGACCGGGTTCTGAAACCCTCGACCCAAGAAATGAGCCCACACCCGGTTCACGTAAGCCTTCGCAAACCATGGATTTTTCGGCGACGTCATCCAGGCTGCGAGCTCACGGCGTGTGTCCTTCCCTTTGTCGAGCGGGGTGCCGTCGAGGGCCGTCGGCGTCGCCGCGGCGATGGGGGCGAGGTCCTGAGCCTTCACGAAGCGAGGCGGGACGCGCGCCGAGTCGACGAGATCGACGCGTCGAATGCCTCCCTTGTCGCCCTTGTCGACGACGTCGACCTCGGCCCGCAAGAAGGCCGCCGTGAACTTCCGGAAGTCGTCCTGCTTCCACTTCTCGGTCTTGTGGTCGTGGCACTGCGCGCACTGGATCTGCACGCCCAAGAACGTGCGCGACGCCGAGCCCGCGAGATCTTGCGGGCCTTGGAATCGGAGCGTGTAGTTGACCGCGCCGTTCAGGGTGCCGGGGCCCGTCGCCGCACGTGCGGTGTCGTCGGCGCGCGGGGCCATCGGGGCCGGCTCGGCGGGCAGCTCCATGGGCAGCGCGTTCCTCGGGCCCCCTTCGCTGTTGCGACCGGTCGCCGCGACGAGCCCGGCCACGACCTTGTCCCACGGTGTGTTTTGTTGAAACTGCGCGAGGAGCCACTTGCGGAGCTCCTGCCGATCGAGCCGCTGCTCGCGCACCTCGTTCCCCACGAGGATCTCCTCCCACACGTTCGCGAAGTGCCGCGCGTACTCGGGGGATGCGAGCAGGGCATCGACCTTCTTCGCGCGTTTGTCGGCGGCGCGATCCGCGACGAAGGACTCGATCTCCTCGGGTGTGGGCGGCCGCCCGATCACGTCGAGCGTCACGCGACGCAGGTAGGTCGCGTCGTCGGCGCGCGCGGCCGGGGTGATCCCGGCCTTTTCCCACGAAGCCCGAATGGCGCGATCGACGTCCGCCGAAGAGAGCCGCACCACGCCCGAAGGAGGCGCGGGGACGGGGCGATCGTTAGGAACGACGGGAGGCGCCTTCGGCGGCGCGGGGGGCTCACCGCAGGAGGCGAGCGCGAGGGCCAAAAGTCCGGGCCGAGTCCACTTCATGCCCCAAGGTTCGCCGACACGAAGGTCGCCGTAAAGGCGCACGTCGGCACCCACGTCCGTGGTTCGTCGCGCTATGGTCGCCGCCCGATGGCATCGCCCGAAAACCCGCTCCGAAAGGCGGTCACGCGCTTCTTCGGACTCGTCCTGCGAACGTACTTTCGCAACGTCGAGGTCGTGGGCGACGTGCCTGACGAGCAAGTTCGGGGGAGGCTCTTCGGCGCGAACCACGTGAACGCGCTGGTCGATCCGATCCTCGTCGTCACCTCGGCGAAGCCCCCGATCTCCCCCGTCGCGAAACACGCGCTCTGGCAGATCCCGTTTCTCCGACCTCTCCTCGACCTCGCCGACGCCGTCCCCGTGGTGAGGCGACGCGACGATCCGACGAAGGCCCAGGGCGACAACGACGCCGTGTTCGAACGCGTCGGCGCGCACCTCGCGACGGGCGGCAACATCCTCATTTTTCCTGAGGGGACGAGCCACAACGAGCCGTCCCTCGTGCCGCTCCGCTCGGGCGCGGGGCGGATGCTCGCGCGCGCCAGGAGCATCGACCCGGCGGCTCGGCTGACCGTGCAGCCCGTGGGGCTCACGTTCGACGAACGCGAGATCTTCCGCTCGCGCGCTCTGGTCGTGTACGGAAATGTCGTCTCGATCGACGATGTCGCGGCAGACTCGCCGGACGACGGCACCCTCGCGAACCGCATCACCGAGGTCCTCCGCCAAGGTCTCGCCGACCTCGTCGTCGAGGGACGGACGTGGGAGGACCGCGTCCTCATCGGTCAGGTGGCCGAGCTGCTCGCCCACGAGGGCGAGAGCGACGCCGAGAGCCTCCACACCTCGAGCACGATCGGCAAAGAGGTTCAAGCGGCGCATCGCCTCCTCGGCGACGCTCACCCCGCCGTGAAGGACGTGCGGGTGAAGGTGTCCGCGTACTACCGAAAGCTCGCCGAAGCCCGCGTGTCCGACGCCACCGTGCGAAGGCCCGACGCGATCGTCGCCGAGCGCTCTCCCGCCGCGCTCGCCGCATTCCTCGCGGTGCTCCCGGTCGCGCTCTTCGGCGCGGCGCTCTACTTCGTGCCGTACCAGGTCCCCCGACTCGTCGCCCGCGCGACCAAAGAGGAGGCGTCGGACATGACCTCGACCACGAAGCTCGGCGTCGGGCTCCTCGTCTTCCCGCTGTGGGCCCTGGGCGCCGCGATTTCGGCCTTCGTGGCCACACGTTCGCTCGGGATGGGAGCCGCGGCAGCTTCGGTCGCGCTCGTCCTCGCGAGCCCGTTCGCGGCGATCGTGTGGGTCGACCACCTCCCGCGGCTCGCCGACACGTTCGGCCTCGTGCTCGGGCGCGGGAGAGGGAGGCTCGAGGCGCTCCGGGCCGCACGCACCGAGGCTCGCGCGGCGATCGAAGCGGCGCGGGAGAAGCTCACCGAGGCTCGCGCGTGACAGGGCACGAGAGAAGGCCTCGCGCCCGCCTCTTCGTCGTCGTCGCGGCGCTGCTCTGGAGCACCGGAGCCCTCGGCATCAAGACGCTCTCCACCACCGCAGCTCCGACGATCGCCTGCCTGCGCGCCGTCTTCGCGACCGTGGTCATGGGCGTCGCGCTGGGCTCACGAGCTCCCCTCGCGCGCATCGTCGCGACCGCGAGGCGCCCCCGCGTCGGCCTCGCCGCGGTGAGCTATGCCGTGATGGTCGTGTGCTTCGTGGCCGCCGCCAAGCTCACCACGGGCGCCAACGCCATCCTCATCCAATACACCGCGCCGGTGTACGTCGCGATCCTCTCGCCGTTCCTCCTCGGCGAGCGCGTCGGCCGCCGCGAGGCGCTCGCCGTCCTCGCGACGATGGTGGGCATGGTGCTCTTCTTCATGGGCGATCTCAGCTCGGAAGGGCGGCTCGGCAACGTCGTGGCCGTCGTCTCGAGCTTCGGCTTCGCGGGGCTGCCCATCTTGCTGCGCATGGACGACCTCGCCCGGCGGAGAGGCGCGCTCCCCGAAGAGCCGCTCACTCCCCTCGTCGCCATGACGCTCGGGAACGTGGTCGCGGCGCTCGTCTGTCTGCCGAAGGCGCTCGCCGCCATGCCCGCTTCCACGGGAGCCTGGGTGACCATCGGCCTGCTCGGTACGTTCCAGATCGCCGTGCCGTACCTCTTCTACGCGAGCGCCGTACGGGATCTCCCGGCGCTCGAGAGCTCGCTCATCGCCGCGATCGAGCCGATCGTCAGCCCGCTCTGGGTGTTCCTCATGGTGGGAGAGAGGCCCTCGGGATTCGCGTTGCTCGGCGGCGCGCTCATCGTCGTCGCCGTCACCGTCCAGGCAACCGCCTCGCCGACCAAGGCATCCGAAAACCAAAGCGATTTCGAAAACTTGGATCCATCACCCTTGACCGTGGGATCTCCGACGCGCGCGCCGAACGAGGGCCGCGCCGACGAAGGCCACGACGAGCCCCACGACGACCAGCCAGCGGCGTGACGACGACGCGGGCTCGGGCGTACGTGGCGCCCCTGTCCTCGTCACGAAGGCGACGTGCGGCGTGTCCGTCGTGAGGAGGGCGTCTGCCGTGCTCGTCCCGATGGTGCGCGCGACGTGACGGTGCGAGGGGCCGAGCGCCGAGAGGCCCGGGAACGCCAGGTCGAACCCTGCGGGCTCGTGAGCACAGGTGAACGTCGCGTCCACGATCACGCCGTCGCCCTCCGTGAGCGCCGCATCGGTCACGTGCCCGTCGCAGAGGCCGCCGTCCCCCGAGACGACGACGAAGGACCGCATCGCGCCCTCGATGGCCGGACGCGCCCGCACGACCTCGGCCGCCGCGACACGACCGTCCCCGTCACCGTCGAGCGCCGGCACGAGCAGCGCGGCGTCGGAGGCCGCAAAGGCGAGGTGCACCACCAGCCGCGAGCCCGACGCCCTGTATTCGCCCGACGAGATCCCCAGCGTATGGGCGTGCGCCACCGTAGCGACACCCACGACGACGATAAGCGCTTCGATAAGTCGAGAGGCCCGCACTCTCCGGGAGTTTGACCGAAACGCCGTCCCGTAGGAAGGATGAGGCATGACGCGCGCTCGACTCGCCGCCGCCCTCGGGCCTCTCGCCACGACCGTCGCCCTCGCGAGCGGGCTCGCTGCGTGCGGGTGGGGCACGGGCTCCGCGTTCATCGAGGAGCCGCTCACCCCCGCGACCGAGCCCACGCTCCCGAGCCCCGAGAGCCGCTCCGCGCCCGCGCCAGGGCGCAAAGCGAGCGTCACCCTGGAGGCGAAAGAGCACGTCCCGGACGACGTACGAGGCCAGAACCTCGGCGTCTTCCGCAACACGTACTACGACTTTCCGTCCGAGGCCGACATGGCCGCCAAGGACGAGAAGGGCGCGAAGGTCACCCTCCGCGACGCGTCCTGCGGCGCCATCGGGGACGTCTCCCGCACGTTCTTCGAGGCGCTCTGCGTCCAAGGCTCGGGCTCCCTCGCCCGCGGGGGCACCGTGAGCTTCGCGAAGCGCGACTGTCCGTGCGCCGACATCTGCCCGCGTACGAGCCAGAAGATTTGTTTCGAGGCCCTCGACCCGAAGGTCTACCCCTTCGGTCGAGGCGCGGCCGGGAAGGCCATCCGCCCCCTCCGGAGCGTGGCGGCCGACACCCACTTTTTGCCCATGGGTACGGACATTTACGTCCCGGAGCTCGACGGGCTGGCGGTGGGCGAAGGGGGCAGCCTCCACGACGGGTGCCTCGTGGTCGAGGACCGTGGGCTCAAGGTCCGCGACGCGCACATCGACATCTTCACGGGCCGCCCCCGCTCGACCGAGCTCGTCGAAGAGATGCTCCCCTCGAACCAAGGGGTGCACGTGGTGGTCGGCACCAAACGGTGCTCCGGGTCGAAGCGCCCCTGAGCCACGCGCGTCGGACGGGCACACGATGACAAGCGACGTCGACGCAGCTCTCGTCCTGCGCCCTATCGGGATCGCGCGCACGCCCTACGCCGAGAAGGCGGACGCCCCGCGCCAGCCGCGGGCGGCCGAGGGTGTCGCCGGGGTGATCGAGATCCGACCGGACCTCGCGGATGGGCTCGCCGACCTCGACGGCTTCGACAGGCTCATCGTGGTCTTCGGGTTCGACCGCGCGCACCGAACGTCGAGCCTGAAGGTGCTCCCGCCGCGGAGCACGACCAAACGCGGTGTCTTCGCGACGCGCTCGCCGCATCGCCCGAACCCGATTGGAATCTCCGTCGTTCGGCTCGTTCGCGTCGAGAAGACCTCCCTCCACGTGCTCGACGTCGACCTCCTCGACGGCACTCCCATCTACGACATCAAACCCTACCTCGCGTACACGGACGCCTTCCCGGACGCGAAGGCCGGCTGGCTTGAGGGCGACGCGCCGACCGTCGTCGCGCCCAAGGCTCGCGCGAGCGATCCCCGCGCTCCTTACGAAGTGGTGCTCACGGACGCCGCGCGTGAGGCGTGCGCGTTCGTCGAAGCCGAGACGGGCCTCGGGCTCGAGCGGCGCATCCGCGAGCACCTCGGCCTCGGACCGGAGCCGCACGCGTACCGGAGGATCCGGCGGGAGGGGGACACGATGGTCCTCGCGGTCAAGGAGTGGCGCGCCGTCTTCGTGCCACGCGAAGGAGAGAGGGTCATCGACGTCCTCCGCGTGCGCAGCGGACAGTCCCCTCGCGACCTCGCCCGAGGTGGCCCCGACCTCGAGGTGCACCGCACCTTCGTCGCGCGCTTCGGCTGAGCTTCGAACACGCTCCCTCCCGCGCGACGCGTGCTACCGTGTCCGCATGCGCTCCGGCTCGTTCGCCTCGTCGATCCTCGTCGCCCTGGTCCTCGCCGCCGGCACCGCCGCGGCTTCGTCCGCGTGCAGCGACACACCCGAGGCCCCCGTCGACGCCAGTGTCGCGGACAGCGCGCCCCCCGTCGACGCCGAGCGTCCCGACGTCCTCGTGCCCCCGACGGACGCCGCGGAGGCCGGCGCGTGCGACAGCGTCGGCAAAGACGGGCTCGCGAACGATCTCGCGTGCACGGGGCTCTACGCCGACGTCACCACGAAGGCCCTCGCGCCGGGCGTCGTCGCGTACTTCCCCGGCACCCCGTTCTGGAGCGACGGCGCCGAGAAGTCGCGCTTCGTGATGGTCCCGCCAGGCCAGAAGATCGACACGACCGACATGACGGCCTGGAAGTGGCCCGTGGGCACGAAGACCTGGAAAGAGTTCAAGGTCGACGGAAAGCGCATCGAGACACGCCACTACGCGAAGGTGGCGCCGAACAAGTGGGCGCGAACGACCTACCGTTGGGATGCTAGCGAGACGCGCGCCACGCGGTTCGAAGCGGGTGCGAGGTTGGCGGACGGGTACGAGATCCCCACACCTCAGAAGTGCGACACCTGCCATTTCGGCGGCGCGGACCAGCTGCTCGGCCTCGACGCGATCGCGCTCGCCATGCCCGAGGCGAAGGGGCTGACGCTGGAAGGGCTCGTCGCTGCCGGAACGCTGACGAGCCCGCCGGCCAAGACGCGCGCCGTGTTCCCCGAGGACGCGACCGGGAAGGCCGCGGCCGCCATCCAGTGGCTCCACGCCAACTGCGCGGCCTGCCACAACGACGCCCCGCTCTCGGCGGCAGCGCAGGTGCCGCTTCGGTTCGCGCTCAAGGAATCCGAGGTGCTCGGCGCGACGCCGACGGCCGTCTCCGACCTCTCGCTCTTCACGACGTCCTACTGCACGGCCTCGCGTTGGGTGCCCGCGGGGGGCACGGCGCCGCTCAAGAACATCGTGGGCGGCGACAAAGCGGCCAGCGCCGCGTTCGTCCGGGCGAACCTCCGCGAGCCTACGGAGAAAGAGCAAATGCCGCCGATCGCGAGCCACAAGGTCGACGCGACCGGCGTCGCGCTGTTGGGCGCGTGGATCGACGCGCTGCCGCCTTGCCCGTGACGGGTCATCGAGCGCCCTCCCGCACCGCCCACGCACGGTCCATGAACCCCTAGCCGTCGGCTAGGTGGGATACTCAGGCGACGCTTCAGGCTTCCGAGTTATCCGGCTCGTGAGAGCAGGCCCGGCGTGCACACCGCATTTCCGTCGTAACCCTGGTTCGTGATCGTAAGGGATCCATGACGCCGCGACGCGAACGGCACGGAAGAGCAAGGCTCACCCTAAGTGCGCCGCCCCTTCCCGTCAACGCGCCCCGCGATGCCTCCGCCGAAGATGCGTAGGCGAGCGAGGGGCGCTTCTGCCGGAAAACGCGCCGAAAACTTTCCCGCGAGGGGGGTGTCGGGGAACGTTGCGCCATGACCACGACGGACGTTTCCATGCCCGCTCCGCAGCACGACGAGCCGCGGCCGGGGCGCGACGAAGTGAGCCTGGCACGCGAGCCCGACACCGATGGGGCGGCGCCTCGCTTGCGCGGAGAGGTCGAGCTCGGGAGCGCCGAGCACCGCGAGCGCCGGGCCGTGGAGCTCCTCGGGGAAGGAGCGCTCGTCGTGCGGGTCCCCTCCCCCACGCGCGCCGAACGCGGCCGCCTCGCGGCCTACCTCGACGACGCGATCGAAGGAAAGCTCCTCGCGCTCGGGGCCTCGGGTCCCTACCCCGGAGTCGACGATACACTCGGCGATCAGCTCTTTCGCGCGCGTGCGATCGGCGCGTCCGGCATCGTCCTCTCCCTCGACCCGCTCCGCGCGATCCGTTCGCCGGCCCTGACCCCCGAGGACTCGACGACCCTCGCGACGCTCGCCTACGCGACGCGCTCGCGGTCGTTCGTCTTCCTCCTCGACGACGACGACGCCGACGCCCCCGCCTACGGCAGGCCCGTCCCGCTCCTCGCGCTGCTCGACCCGAGGCTCGTCGCGACGGTCCCCGCGCCCCGACCCTCCGTGCCCGCCGCGCCACCGGCGATCCCCGCGCAGGCCGAAGAAATCAAGGCGATCGCGGAGGTGCTCGCCAGCCCGAGCCCCCCCGCGGCGGCGACGACGGACGACACGCTCGCCGCCGCCACCGAGCACGACGAGGCCCCGCCCACCGTGAGCGAGCCCGCCCCCGTCCTCGAGGCACAAGACCAGGGAGAGCTCCGCGACGAGCCCGAAGCGGCGCGCGCGATCGAAGCGGACGACGAGCCCGCGGTCGAGCTCCCGACGTACGAACCGGTCGACCGCGACGTGACGCTCGGCCACGCGCGGGCGCTCGCCGACCTCCGCGGGCCCCAACCCCTGTCCGTGTTGAAGACGTGCTTTTTGTCGCACTATCTCCCACTCGGAGAGATCCTCTTCGAGGCGCGCGCGCATGGCGTCGAGGTCGAGCCGCGCGTCGCCGCCGTGCACTCGGGGTTTCGTCGCAACTTCGAGCGCGCGTACTCGGACGCGTTCCCGACGTTCGCGCTCACCGGGAAGCGCCCGAAGATGGTGCTCGACGCGTTCGAAGAGGCGACGCGGCTCGCACGCGCGAGCGGGGCACGCTCGACGAGCCTCCTCCTCGTTCCAGGGCTCCGCGTCGACCTCGGCCGTCGGGCCCACGACGCGCTCCTGAGGATGCTCCCCGAGGACGCGGAGGTCGAGTCGGGGCTCCTGTTCGCCGCCCTCCCCACGACGTCGGCCCGCCAAGAGGACACCCTCGCGCGAGGCGCCGCCGCCCTCGGCTCGCCCCGCCCGGACGAGTCGCTACCGGACGCCGAGTGGCACGCGCGCGGAGCGCTCCGGAGAGTCCGTATGGGCGCCCGGGATCTCTTCAGCCTCGACACCATCGCGGCGTTTCGCGCCGCCCCGCTCGCCCGTGGGCCCCGGCTCGCCTTCGAGGTCGCGACGCTCGTCGACACCCTCGCGGGCTCGATCGCGCGCCACGCGCACGGCCTCGTCTCCGGCAAGAGCCCGCTCGGCCCGCGCACGCCGGAGCGCACGCTCCTCTACGTCTTCGGAGACCACGGGTTCGTGCTCCACGAGGACGGGCGCACCCAAGACGGTGGCGCGACCCCCGAAGAGGTGATCGTGCCGTATTTCGCCTACGTGCTCGACCCGGCGAACTGACCTACGAGCCTCTCCGTACGCGCGCCTCGCTCCCCGCGGGGCGCGCTTTTTTTGTGCTCGGCACGCGCGACCGGGCGTGGCAAAGACGAAGGCCATGCCGACCCAGCTCGTCGACGCGTGGCTCTCGAGACGACACGACACCTCCCTCGCCGTCATCGACGGCCGCGGCGATCACACGTACGGCGAGGTGGTCGAGGGCTCGCTGCGCGTCGCTGCCGCGCTCCGAGGAGAGCGCGCTTCGCTCGAAGGAGAGCGCGTCGCCGTGCTCGTCTCGCCGGGCGCCGATTTCGTCGCGTCGGTCATGGGCGTCGTGCTCGCGGGCGGCACGGGCGTCGTGCTGACGCCGCTCTATCCCGAGCGAGAGCGCGCGTATTTCTGTGACGACGCTGGCGTGCACACGCTGCTCGTCTCGGACGACATGCAAGACACGGCACGCCCACACACCCCCGGGCGACGCGTGGTGAGCCCGTCCGCCGTCGGCGCGACCGACGCGCCCTTCACCCTCCCCGAGAGCCCGAGCGCCCCCGCGCTGCAGCTCTACACGAGCGGCACGACGGGCCGCCCGAAGGGGGCCGTGCTCACCCACGAGAACCTCTCCACGCAGCAGAGCGCGGTGGGCCGTGCGTGGGGCTTCTCGCCCGCCGACATCCTCCTTCATACGCTCCCCCTTCACCACATGCACGGGCTGGTGATCGCCCTGTTTTCCGCGCTCGGGGCGGGAGCGTGCACGCGTTTCCACCCGTTCGAGGCCAAAGCCGTGTGGGACGAGATGGCGCACGCCACGGTCTTCATGGGCGTGCCCGCGATGTACCAAAGGCTCGTCGTGGCCTACGACGGCGCGAGCCTCGAGACGCGCGCCCGATGGGAACGAAACGCACGCGGGCTCCGCCTCGCCACGAGCGGAAGCGCCGCGCTGCCGGCCACGCTCGGAGAGGCGTTCCGCACGATCTCGGGGGCCTACCCGCTCGAGCGATTCGGCATGACCGAAATCGGCGTAGGGCTCACGAACCCGCTCGTCGGCGAGCGGCGCCCGGGCACGGTGGGTCTCCCGCTCGAGACCGTCGAGACGCGCATCGTCGATGAGCATTTCGCAGACGCCCCCCAAGGCGAGCTGCTCGTGCGCGGCCCGAGCGTCTTCGCGGGCTACTTCCAGCGCGCCGACGAGACCCGCGCGGCGTTCGTCGACGACCCCGCAGGCGGGCGGCCCTGGTTCCGCACGGGCGACACCGTGACTCGCGACGTCGGCCCCGATGGCTCGCCGGGCGCCTTTCGCATCCTGGGGCGCACGAGCGTCGATATTCTCAAGAGCGGCGGCTACAAGCTCTCGGCCCTCGAAATCGAGGAGGTGCTCCGCGAGCACGGGTCGGTGCTCGACGCGGCCGTCGTGGGTCTCCCCGACGAGGCGTGGGGCGAGCGTGTCGTCGCCTGCCTGCTCGTGAGAGACGGCCACGCCCCTCCGACCGAAGACGACCTCCGCGCCTTTTGCCGAGAGCGGCTCGCGCCCTACAAGGTGCCCAAGGCGTTCCTCGTGCGCGACGCCCTCCCGCGAAACCCGCTCGGCAAGGTCGTCAAGCCGACGCTGGTCGCCGAGCTCACCCGCCCCGCGGCGGCCGGCTGAAACCACGGCCAGCGACCCCTCGACACGGTAGGCATGCCGGCAACGGAAATGGGCGTTCGTAGTGGGTCGCCCTGGTCGAGCGAAGTGCTAGGGTAGCGAGACCGTGCCTTCGTCTTCATTTTCTTCTTGGTTCGACACGCTCCGCGTGACCTCGCGACTCGTCCCCTTCGCTGCCCTGGCGCTCGCCGGCGCCGGCTACGCCGCGGGGTGTGCGTCGACCCCACGCACCACCTTCGACGACGACGCCGGCCCCGACGCCGCGGTCGTCATCCCCGCCGACGGCGGAGAGAAGCCGCCCGTCTTCACCGACGCCGGCCTGGACGATGCCAAGCCGCCCACCGGCCCCGCCGAGGTCTTCGGGCACTCCGGCACGACGCTCTACCGCCTCGATCCCGACACGCGGGCCGCGCAGACCGTGGGCACGTTCTCGGGCTGCAACGAGCCCAGCGAGGCCGTGCTCGACATCGCCCTCGACGAGAAGTCGGCCATGTTCGGCACCACCCGCACCGGCCTCTTCAAGATCGACAAGGCCACCGCGAAGTGCACGAAGATCGCCGCCGCGGTCGGGAACAAGGAGTTCCCGAACTCCCTCTCGTTCGTCCCCAAGGGCACGCTCGACGCGAACAGCGAGGCGCTCGTCGGCTACGTCGACGACGAGTACGTGCGCATCGATCCTCAGACCGGGCAAATCTCGTCGATCGGCAAGCTCGACACCGGCTCGTCGCGCTTGATCTCGAGCGGCGACATCGTCTCGGTCATCGGCGGGCCGACCTACCTCACCGTGAAGAGCGCCGGCAACGACACCCAATGCGACGCCGCCGACTGCCTCGTCGAGGTCGACCCTAAGACAGGGAAAATCCTCAGGAATTTCGGACAGTTGAACGGAAAGACGGCGGTCTTCGGCGTCGCCTTCTGGGCGGGCGCCGTCTACGGGTTCGACCGCGCCGGGAACCTCTTCCAGGTCATCGTGAACGGCGGCTCGCTCACGCTGTCGACCATCACGATCCCGCAGGCGCCCGCGGGGCTGTCGTTCTTCGGCGCAGGGTCGACCACGGCCGCGCCCGTGCTGCCGAAGTAGCGCGCCTCACGGGGCGTCGAGCTTGGCGGCCTCGATCGACGGACGGAGCACGTCGGCCTTCGTGATGCCGACGTGCCTCTGGACGATGCGACCGCGTGCGTCGAGCACGAGCACGGTCGGGATGGCGTGCACGTCCCCGAGCGGGCCCCGCCCCACACGCGACTCGGAGTCACCGAGGGCGACGGGGAACGTCACCTTGAGGGCGCGCGCGTAGTTCTCGACGAGCTCGCGTTCGTGCTTCTCGTGGAGGGCGACGATGGCGTACCGGACCTGGTCGCCGTCCCTTTGGGCCATGCGGCTGACGATGCCGACCTCGGCCTGGCTCGCCACGTCCCAGGTGGTGAGAAAGACGAGCACCGCGGGTTTGCCGCGGAAGGCCTCGCTCGAGACGGGGCGCTCGTCGAGCGAATCGAACACGAACGGACGAGCGTCTTCCCGTGACGCGACCGGGGCGACCTCGGGCCCTTTTCCCCCGCACGCCACGAAGCACGCCGCCACGGCGACGAAGAGCGCGCGACGCCCCGTGCCGGCGTCAGTCCGTTTTTTGCCCGACGAAACCATCGTTCTTGTCGGCGAAGAGCACGTTGAAGGTCGTGAGTGTTCCGTAGCACTGCGTGATGTACTGCTGGAGCTGCACTTTTTCTTCGTCGGTGAGCTTGGCGGTGCCGTTCACCTTTTGCTCCAGCACCCGCAGCCTGTCCCGGATCATCACGATTTTGTGGAAGAACGTCTCGAGGGGGACGCGCTTCTCGGCCGTCTCTTTGTTGCCCGGGACGAGCACGAGCTCGCCGCCTTGCCACCGTCCGCCCAGGTCGACGGGGGCGACCACCAGCTCCTCGTGGATGACCTGGCGAAGAACCTTGCGAAACTCATCGGCGTCCATGTCGAGCAACTCCTCCGGAATCACCACCTCGGGGCGGTCGTGGGTCTTCGTGCGGTCGCCTCGCGACGCGCGTGGCGTGCGCTCGGGCTTCTTGGGCGCGAGCGTGAAGGTGCCTTTTTTGACGTACTTGGAGCACGTCGACGTCTCGTAGAGGGGGGCGGGCCAAATCGCGAGCAGGCACTCGCCGTGGCGCTTCACCTCGCCCGAGGCGTCGATGTCCTCGATCACGCGCACGAACCGCGCGCACGAACCGCAGCGGCCCTCGAGGTCGGGCCTATCCACGGGCGCCTCTCGCGCGAACGCGGGGTGCGAGTTTCGCCGTGACCTCGGCTGGGCCGTGCATGAGGCCGGGGTGCTAGCACCAAACGGAGCCCGGCGCATCGCCTTATCCTGTCCGCCGCGGCACGAAGCGCGGTAAGCTAAAGCGGACCCGTGAGCGCCGAAGGCCCGCCGAACGCCCCGTCTCCGAACGACCCCGCCGTCTCCGCGCGGGTCACGGAGAACCTCGACCTCGTCGAGAAGCTCGCGCGCTCGACGAAACGGCTCACGCCTCGCGCGGACTTCGACGATCTCGTCGGCGCGGGCCGCATGGGTCTCCTCCTCGCGGCGCGCGCCTTCGATCCGACCGCAGGGGTGCCGTTCCGAGCCTACGCGAGCCACCGCGTGCGCGGAGCGATGCTCGACCACGTGAGGCGCGCCGGCAACCTGTCGCGCGCCGGCATGAGCCGCGTCCGCGCCTACGAAAAAGCACAAGAGATCACCCTCGCGGCCGCCGAAGAGGATGGCGCGCGAAAGGCCCCGCTCTCCCCCGAGGACGCCGACCGCGCCCTCGCCGAACGCCTCTCCGCGTGCGCGACCGCCATGGCGATGAGCATGCTGAGGACCGGCGGCACCGACGACCTCGAGCACGTCCCGGAGGAACGGGACCCCGCGGCCGCGCTCGAACAGAAGCTCCTCCTCGGAAAAATCGAGGACGCCCTCGCCGAGCGCCCGGAGACCGAGCGCGAGATCGTGCGGCTCCACTACTTCGAGGACCTCACCCTCGAGGAGATCGGGGCACGCCTCGGCTTGCACAAATCGTGGGTCTGCAGGGTGCTCGCGAGGGTCGTCGGCGACCTGGCGAAGCGCCTCGATCGACGCCCAGTCGGAGCCGGCCCGTGAACGTCGCGGGGAGCGGGCTCGCGTCCTGGGCCTGGACCCTGGCGTCACGCGCGCGGGCTCGCGGGGAGGCTTCGACCTTCGATGGCCGGTGAGCGCGAGCGGGTGATCGTGGCCATGAGCGGCGGAGTCGACTCCGGCGTCGCCGCGGCGCGCCTCGTCGACCAGGGGTACGACGTGGTGGGTGTCACACTTCATTTGTGGGACTACCCCGACTCCCCCGACGAAAAGGGGGGCCACGGCCGGTGCTGCGCCCCCGAGGACCAGTACGACGCGCGCCGCACCGCCGACGCGCTCGGGTTCCCGCACTACACGTTCGACCGGCGCGAGCTCTTTCGTCTGCGCGTCGTCGACCCCTTCGTCGAAGCCTACCTCGAGGGCGAGACGCCGAGCCCGTGCACGGCGTGCAACCGCACCGTCAAGCTGGGCGAGCTCGAGGGCATCGCCCGTCGTCTCGGCGCGACGCGCATCGCCACCGGACACTACGCGAGGGCGGGCCGCTCGGCCCAAGGGCACGCCCGCATCCTCGAAGCCAAGGACGCGCGCAAAGACCAGAGCTACTTCCTCTACGCAACGCCCCACTCGCTCGTCGAAAAGATGCTCTTTCCTCTGGGCGAGAGCCACAAGCCCGAGGTGCGCGCCGAGGCCGTCGCGCGCGACCTGCCCGGCGCCACGAAGGGCGAGAGCCAAGAGCTCTGCTTCGTCGGCCAGGGCGATCACGCCTACGTGGGGCTCGTCGAAGAGCGCGCCGACAAGGCTCGCATCCGCCCCGGCCCCATCGTCGACGCCGACGGCCGGGTGGTCGGTCGGCACGAAGGTGTGCACAGGTACACGGTGGGGCAGCGGCGCGGCCTCGGGGTGGCCGTGGGCAAACCCGCCTTCGTGTCGCGCATCGATCCGTCGACCGGGACGGTGACCCTCGGGGACGCGGGCGACCTGCTCGCGCGTGAGGTCGACCTCGAGGACGTCCACCTCGCCGAGGGCGCGACGCTCCCTTCCCGGGCGCGCGTGCGGATTCGCTACCGCCACGAAGGCGCCTTCGGGCACGTGCTCCCGCTCGGCCCGCCGGGAGAACGCCGCGCACGTGTCGTGCTCGACGAGCCCGTGAGAGCGGCCGTTCGTGGGCAAATCGCCGTCTTCTACGAGGGTGACGCCGTCCTCGGGGGCGGCCGCATCGTGCGCGTCGGCGCCGAGGTCGCCCCATGACCTCGAGGCGCACACCGATTCTCGCGTCTCTCGCTCTGGCGCTCGGGGTGGCGCTCGTCCCCGCCTGCACGAGCCCCGAGGGCGAGGGCTCGCTCTACGGCTCACTCGATTCCCCGCCCTGCCTCACGGGCCCCTTCGACCTCGCTCCCGACTTCTTCGGCACCATCGCCTACCGGTCGCAGGTCATGTTCCGCATCCAGCAGAGCAGCGACAACCAGGCCTACAGCGACGGCGCCTTGATGGTGGTCGAGGACATCGAGAAGGTGAAGTCCTCCCTCGATCGCCCGCTCGTGGTCACCCTCCCCCCCGAGGTGACCGCACCCGGCGTGCCCATCTCCCCGACCGACGACCCGGGCAACGTTCACCTTTCCCTATACCTTTTGCGCACTTGCAAGACGCAGCCCGTCACCCTGCACGCCGTGAGGGAGGTGTCGTTCGACGGGGCCGGCGCCGCGTGCGACGTGACCCGCCCCGAGGGCGCGACGATCGATCCGGCGTGCGAAACCCCGCCGTTCTCCACCGACCCGCGCGGCGACGGGAAGAGCCGCATCGTCTTCCACTCGATCTTCGCGGGCGACACGGCGACGCTCGACTCCGAGCCGAGGCGCACCCGGGGCTGCTTCGACATCTACCTCGCCGACCCGCGCGAGGTGAACGGGGCGACCCTCGCCCCCCCGCGATGCCGGGGCCACCTGCGCGGTACGTTCGACTTCCTCTTCCGAAGGTCGCGCCCGTCCCAGCCCTTCCCGTGACGTGCCCCTCGCGAGGAGCCGCGAGGTCCTCGTGGTGGGTCGAGGTCGGGGACCTGCCCGGGCCGAGCGGAGGTCCCCGCCTCCTGAACCTTGCGAAGCGAGGGTGAGGCCGATACCGTTAGGGCGTGCACGTGGCCCGCAGAGTCGTCGGAATCGCCTGCGCCGTCGGCTTCTTGGCGGCGGCCGCACCCGCGTGGGCCGACGGAGACAGCCCCCCCACGGCCGACGCCCCCACGGTCTCGGAGCCCCCGAAGCCCGCCGGCGTCCCCGCCGAAAAGAAGGGAAAAGCGGCATGGTCCGCCGGGGATATGGGGGGAGCCGAGGTGTTCTACCGCGAGGCGATCGCCAAGGGAGGCCTCGCCCCGGACGAGGTGCTCGAGGCCTACGTGCGGCTCGGTACGGCCAGGTTGCTCCTCGGCCGCAAGGAGCAGGCGCTCGCCGCGTACAAGGCGGCGGCCGTCATCGACAACGCCTTCTCGGTGCCGAGCGAAGGTGGACCGAAGGCCGAGACCCTCGCCACCATCGCGAAAAAAGAGATGTCCGCGGTCGGCACGCTCGTCCTCGGCCTCTCGGCGCCTTCGAGCGTGAAGGGCGGAAAGGCCTTCCGCGTGCGCGCCAAGATCGACGATACCCACTCGCGGGTGCTCACGCGCCTCGGCCTCTCCACCAAAGACGGGTCGGGAAAGGAGCTTTACCTCTCCGCGAAGCCGGCCCCCGTGGTGGAGTTCGAGGTCCCCGCCGAATCCGTCGTTCCCGGTGGCACGCTCGTCGTGCGGGTCGACGCGCTCGACAGCCACGACAACCGCCTCGCGTCGGCCGAGAGCCGCGTCGAGGTCACGGGGACCAAACCCGTGGTCGTCGCCAAAGGCCCCGAGGGCACGCCGGCCAAGCCCGCGCCCCAGAAAAAGGAGGGCGGCGGGTTCTTCAGCTCCCCCTGGACCTACATTGTGGGAGGAGCGCTCCTCGCCGGCGCAGGTGCCACGGTCTTCATCCTGACCCGCCCTGGCGACGACGTCACCGTGGGTGCAGTTTCCGTGCGTGCGCGATGAAGTCGCCTGCTAAGCTCTCGAGGAGAACTCCGTGGCTCAAGACCGTGCACAACGCCAAGACTCTTTCGCGCGGAGCGGCGCGAGCGCTTCGCATGGGGGCCAGGCGATGAGCGGCAGCGAGGGCGGCACGTACTTCCTCGGGCGCTACCGCGTCGTCGACGAGATCGGCATCGGCGGCATGGCCAGCGTGCACCTCGCGCGCATGGACGGCCCGGGCGGTTTCCAGCGATGGGCCGCCATCAAGAAGATCCACTCGCACCTCATCGAGGACGACTCCTTCATCCAGATGTTCTTGGACGAAGCGCAGGTCGCCGCGCGGATCTCGCACCCGAACGTGGCGCAGGTGTTCGACCTCGGCAAGACCGAGGACACCTACTGGATCGCCATGGAATACCTCCACGGCGAGCCGCTCCGCGAGATCATGCGGCGCACCGAGGAGGTGGGCACGGCGATGCCCCCCGAGATCGCGTGCCGCGTGATCGCCGACGCCGCCGAGGGCCTGCACGCCGCGCACGACCTCACCGGGAAGAACGGCGAGCAGCTCAACCTCGTGCACCGCGACGTGACGCCGCACAACCTCTTCGTCACCTACGACGGCATCACCAAGGTGCTCGACTTCGGCATCGCGAAGTTCAGCTCGCGGGCTGCGCACACGAAGGCCGGAACGCTCAAGGGCAAGCTCGCGTACATGTCGCCCGAGCAGGTCCACGGCGAGCAGCTCGACCGCCGCACGGACGTGTTCGCGCTCGGCGTCGTGCTCTGGGAGCTCACGACCGGGCGGCGCCTCTTCCGCATGGACAGCGACCTCGACACGCTCGCCAAGGTGCAAGAGTGCGACGTGCCGCGCCCGAGCGCGCTCATTCGCGGGTACCCGATCGACCTCGAGAAGATCGTGATGAAGGCCCTCGCGAAGGACCGCAACGAGCGCTTCAAGACGGCGAAAGAGCTGTCCCGCAGCCTCCAGCAGCTCCTCATGCGGCGCGGTTTGTTCATCGCCAGCGACGAGGTCGCGCAGTACGTGGGCGCGCTCTTCCAAGACCGCATGAAGAAGCGTGACGAGCACCTCAAGTGGGCCTCCGAGGTCACGCAGACGGTGAACGTCGACGGCTCACCTCCCCTCGACGCCGTCCCCAAAGCCATCGGTCGGTCCCAAGAGGGCTCCGACGTCAAGAACCGCAACGTGCCGGCGAAACCGCTCCCGGCAGCTGGCGCACCTGCGGCTCCGCGCCCGGTCGACATCGGCTCGGGCAGGAGCAGCCACGCCCAGCACAGCTCGCCAGCCCCTAGCCCGCCGCGACCCTCGGCTGCCGCCCAGCCGCCCCGCCCTTCCATGGCGCCTAAGCCACCCGCTCAAGCTCAAATCGTGCACGACGTCCACCCCGCCGACGCTGACGGTCCCACCATCCAAGCCGACGTGGACGACGCCCCCGCGTCCGGCCCCGGCGAGGACGGACCGACCATGATGGCCGTCGCGCCGCGCGATCCCGCGCCCGCGCCTGCTCCCGCTCCTCCGAGGCCGGTCGCCGCTGCGCAGCCTTCACCCCCGCGCCCACCGTCTCCGTCGATCCCCGTGCTCGACGAGGACCCGTTCGAAGACCAAGAGGACGCCACCATCGTGCAGATGGGCGGCGGCGCGGCCGCGGCCGCGGCGGCCTCGGGGCCAGCGTTCCCAAGCCCCCCCCTACCCGCGGCCGGCATGCCCGCGGCGGCGCCGAGCGCACCGAACGTCTCCAAGGCGACGTCCGTGGGCGGCTTCGCTCCCCCGGGCGCACCTGCGGAGGGTCCGGCGACGAAGCCCCCGCCGCCCCTCCCTGGCGGAGCGGGCGCGCCTGGCATTCCGCCGAGCACGGCGCTCTTCGGGGGCTCGACGATGGCCCTCGGAGCGTCGGCCAACCCTGCCTTCATGGCGACCGCCCTGCAGCCGCAGGTGCCGATGCCCGCGCCTCAGCCGCCCATCACGACGGCGACGAACCCCTTCGACTTCCAACCTGCCGGCGGGCCGCAGGGAGCGATGGGCATGGGTCAAAACCCCATGGGTCAAAACCCCATGGGTCAAAACCCCATGGGTCAAAACATGGGTCAGAACCCCATGGGCCAAAACATGGGTCAGAACCCCATGGGCCAAAACATGGGTCAGAACCCCATGGGCCAAAACATGGGCGGCCCGAACATGGGCGGCGCGCAGCCGATGATGGGCTCGCCGTTCGGACCTCCTCAGGCTCCGAGCCCGTTCGACTTCGGCCAGCCGCAAGGCAACCCGGGGATGGACATGGGCGCCCAGGGCCCGAACGCGATGATGGGACCTGGAAATCCCTCTCGCATGGCCCCGACGATGCCTGCGATGAGGGACCTCAACCTGTCGCAGTCGGCGGTCGGGGTGAACAGCGTCTCGATGAGCGCGCAGCCCAAGAGGGCGCCGATGTGGGTCATCGCGGCGATCTCCTGCGCCGTCGTGCTCGCCATCGTCGCCGCCGTGCTCATGGTCATGTCGAGGGGAACGGCCGCCGACGGGAAACCCGCGCCCAGCGCGTCGGTGTCGGCCGAGCCCGCGGCTTCCGTCGTCGTCGTCCCGCAGCCAACGCCCACCGTCGTGGAGACGGTCGCGGCGACGGTCGCGACCGTCGCGCCGCCCCCCGACACGGCTCCCGTCGCCACCGAGGCCCCGACGGCTGCCCCCACGGCCGCTCCCACGCAGGCCCCGACCGCCGCTCCCACGCAGGCCCCGACCGCTGCTCCCACGCAGGCCCCGACCGCGGTCGCGACCACGAAGCCGACGGCGCCTTCCCCGACCCCGGTGCCGGGTCCTGGGCCCACTCCCCTCGGGACCGCGAAGCCCGCGGCGGGCCCCGGCACGCTGACCGTCGTATGTATGCCCAAGTGCGAAGAAGTGCGCTTGGACGGCGCGGTCATCGGGACCGGCAACGTGTACGGCAAAGAAGTGGCGGCCGGAAACCACACGGTCTCTCGGTCGGCTGGCGGCAAAAAAGACACGCGCTCGGTCACGATCAAGGCGGGCCAGTCCGTGGAGATTCGCGGAAGCCTGTGACCATGACGGGGCCGAGGCACGCGGGTCATCTGGCGCCCGGCGATCGTCGCGGACGACCGACCCCGCGGCGAGCTCGGGCGCTCGGGGTGGCGTTCGCCCTGGCCGTCGCGCTCTCGTGCAAGGGGGGCTCGGAGGTCTCGTTCGAGCTCGACATCGCCAAGGGCATCGCCGACCAGGCCACCTGGTACGAGATCGGCGCCTTCTCCGAGGGGTACTGCCAGGCCGTCAAGCCGATCCTGTCGTCGGGCATTCCACTCGACGGCGCTGCGGCCCGCGTGGCCTTCCGCAAGGACAACGCCGCGCCTCCCGCGATCGGCAGCCTGAAAAAAGGCCTCTACGCGTTCGCCGCGATCGCGCGCCGGGACGATTGCGGCGTGCTGGCGAGCGGGTGCGCCGAGGTCGACGTGGGCTCGGAGAGCGAGATCCGCATCACGATGGATCCCGTCGCGCAGACGCCCGGAGCATGCGGCACGACCTCGAAGTGCACGGCGGGGCGCTGCGTCCCCTCGAACGACAACGAGACCATCGGCGCGGGGTGCTCCCTCGCGCTCATCGGCGCCGGCCCGCTCGGGAACCTCTTGTCGACGAGCGGCGAGTACGTGTCCGCGCCGGCGATCGTGCCCACCTCGACGGGGTTCCTCATCGCGTACCGCGAGGTCGACACCGAGGGCGGCGCGAGGCTCACGCTCATCCCGCTCGACGGCGGCGGAGGGGCGCTTCCTCCCCTCGTGAGCCCTCGCCTCGCAGGCGGCCTCCTCCGCGACTATTGCATCGACGCGGCACCCTCCATGACCGACGGCGCGGCGCTCGTGCTCGGCGCCGGAGGCGGCACGGCGATCGTGTCGCACCCCGCGTGCGGAGGTATCGGCGGCGTCGACATTTTTCCGACCGACCCGACCGGAATCATCACGGGCTTCGGACGCTCCGGAGGTCAGGGGTCGCGCTCCGCCTGTCTCCGTCCCGCGCCCTCGCGGCTCGCGCGGGCGCCACCCCGGTGCTCGCGTACGTGCAGAACGGGCAGGCCGAGGTCGCGGGCGTCAACGGGGCGGACCTCGAGGCGCCCGAGCGCCGTGGCAAGTTCGGAGGCACGGCCACGGCGGCCTGGGTCGCCATCGACAAGACGATCGCGTTCCTGTCCGTCGGCACGAACGGAGGCACCCCACCGCCGCCCGTCGACGCGGGCCCGAGCGACGGCGGCGCCGACGCCTCGCGCGACGCGAGCGCGCCTCCTCCTCCGACGTCCGACTCGGCCCTCCGCTTGAAGACGAGCGACGATCTCGCGGACCTCACGAAGCTCACTTCGGCGAGCTCGGTCGTGGTCGCCAACAACGCCAAGTGGGGCTCGATGGCCGTCGTCGGGAAGCGTGTGTTGGTGGTCGCACCTTCGGAGTTCGAGGGTGCGCCGGTCGACGTGCACGCGTTCGACGGGAGCCGCCTCGTGACGAGCGCGACGCCGATCGCGGTCGAGGGCATCGGCGAGGCGACGGCCGGAGACATCACGGTCTCGGGCGACCGAGCGTTCGTGGCCGTGCTGCGCCGAGGCGAGATCTCGCTGGCCGCGCTGGACCGAGTGTCGACGCAACCGACCCCGTTCGATCCTCCGAGGGTCGTCTCGTTCCTGCGCGACAGCCGCATCCCGTCGATCGCGAAGATCGAGGACGGCAAGGTCGCCATCGCCACGTCGGGCACGCGCGTCGCCGTCGCGTGGAGCTCCGCGTCCAAGATCGACGTGAACAAGCCCGTCGGTGGGTACGCCGTGTTCGCGTGCGCTCCCTGAGCCCCGCCACCGTCCGCGGGCGCCGCGGAGCGTGGACGAGGGCGGAGCCTTCGCGTACAAACATCAGGATTCATTCACGTTTTTGCGTTCGCACGGGCGCACCTTGCCGGGACGCGGGCGCGCCACGCGGCGGTGCGCCCGAGTCGGTGTAGGGTGCGGGGATGTCCCGCCCCAAGTCCCCCGGCCGGCCTGTCACGGCGTCCCTCGAGGTCACGAGCATCGCCCCTGGGGGGTTCGGGGTGGCGCACGTGGAGCACGGAGGGGAGCGGCGCGCCGTGTTCGTGCCCCACGCGGCGAAGGGCGATCGCTTGCTCGCGGAGGTGTCGTTCGGCTCGCGGCCGGCTCGCGCGAGGGTGCTCGAGATCACGGCGCCATCGGCGGATCGGCGCCCGGCGGGCGAGATCCCGTGCGCGCACCTCGACGCCTGCGGGGCCTGTGACTTCATGCACCTCCGGGCCGAGGCCCAAGGCGACGCGCACGTCGCCATCGTGCGGGCGAGCTTGCCGGCAGGGCTCCGCGACGCGGCGATCGAGCGTCACCCCACGGGCCGCGCCCTCGGCGCGCGCGAGCGAGCGCGTGTGCACATCGACGCACGACGCGGGAGGCGCCCCGTCGTCGGCATGTTCGCCCGCGGCACCCACACGACCCTTCGCATCGCGTCGTGCGTCGTGCTCGATCCCGCCCTCGACCGCGTACGTGACCTGCTCGTCGACATTCTGGACGGCGCGTCCGGCGAGGGGGAGGCCCACCTCGCGATGGGCCGTGGGCCCGACGGCGCCCCACGCCCAACGGTCGTGGTCACGTTCCGGGGAGAGCCGCTGCCAGGCGCGGTGTTCGCGCGCGCCGAGGCGGCCGTGCGCGACGGGAGGCTCGCTGGCATCTCGTTCGACGGCGCGAAGGTCGGGCACGTCCGTCCGACGACGCTCGGCGCCGACGGGAAGGACCTCGTCTTTCCCGCGGGAGGTTTCGCGCAGGCCAACGGCGAGACGAACGCGGCGCTCGCGAACGCGGTCGGCGCTGCGGCGGCGCGCCTCTTCGCGGCGTCGACGAAGGGGAAGTCGGTGCTCGAGCTCTACGCCGGGTCGGGGAACCTCACCGTCGCCCTCGCGGCGGCGCTCCCGGACGCGCCGATGGTCGCGATCGAGGCGTCCGAGGATGCGTGCGACGCGATGCGGACGAACCTCGGGGGGCGGGGGCTCGGGGGCCGCGTTCGCGTGGTCCACGCGAACGCGGACGACGCGCCCATCCCCGACGGGACGCGGGTCGTGGTGCTCGACCCACCGCGCGCGGGCGCGCGCGCGGTGTGCGAGCGCCTCGCGCGCTCGAAGGTCACGGGGGTCGTCATGGTCTCCTGCGATCCGCCGACCCTCGGCCGCGATCTCGGGATCCTCGACGCGCGCTTCGAGCTCGTGTCGCTCACCGTGTTCGAGATGTTCCCCGAGACGAGCCACGTCGAGACCCTCGCCGTCCTCCGCGCCCGTGAGCGCGGCTCGTGAGCCGCGCTCGCGGCCCCCGCGGCCCCCGCGGCTCCCACGCCCCGTCGCTCACGACGCTCGCGCGTCGTGAGCTCCTCGCCACCCTCACGCCCGACGAGAAGCGTGCAGGATGCACGCTTCTCGTCGGCGTCAGCGGCGGCCCCGACTCCATCGCGCTCCTCGACGCGCTCGCGCGCGTGGCCGCGCGCGAGCGCGACGGGGTGCGGCTCGCGCTCGTCGCGTGCGGCGTGGACCACGGGCTCCGCGCCGAGGCGGAGGCGGAGCTCCGCCTCGGCGCGGAGCTCGCGGCGCGGCACGGGGTGCCGTGGGTCACGAAGCGCGTCGCGGTGCGCCCCGGGCCGAACCTCCACGCGCGCGCGCGGGAGGCTCGGCACGCGGCGCTGCTCGAGGCGGCCCACGAGGCGTCGGCGGGGCGCGCGGGCGCGACCTTGGTCGCGACCGCGCACCACGCCGACGACCGCGCCGAGACGTTCCTCATGAGGCTCGCCCGAGGCGCTGGGCTCTACGGCCTCGCCGTGCTCCCGCCACGTGAGGGCCACCTCGTGAGGCCGCTCGTCCGCGCGCGGAAGGCCGACATCATGACGCACATTACCCGACATGGCCTTACCTACGCGAGCGACCCGTCCAACCTCGACCCACGCTACCTCCGCGCCAAGGTCCGCGCGGAGGTGGTGCCGCAGCTGCTCGCGCTCGACCCGCGGCTCGTCGAGCACGTGACAGCGGTGTGCGACGAGCTCGTCGCCCTCCGCCGCGACGGGGTGCTCACGCCGTCCCCCGCGGGCGCGGGGCGCCGCGCGAGGGCCGAGCTCGACCGCCTCGGCCCCAGCGGGCCACGAAAAATGGCCGTAGCGCTCCCCAACGGGCACTTCGCGACCTATGATCGTCCTGCGGGCCGCGTCGTGATCCTTCCTGGGCCCTCGGACACACCTCCCTCTCGGGAGCGCACGCCCCCCGTAACCGCCTCCTCCGCCGCCCCCCCGCCCACTCGGCCTCCTCGTAAAGGCCCGTAAAGACCTCCCGAAACTCGTGCCTCGGGCCTTCGGGAGCCATAGTAAGCTAGAAGTCTCGTTCCCTTCGTCTCGAGCCGCCCGTCCGCCGGTCGGCACCTCTGCTCCCCCCTCGCGTTCGCCGAGGGCCGAGGTCACACGTGAAGCAATCGCACAAGACGCTTCTTCTCTGGGTCGTACTCATCTTCATGTTCCTCGCCATTTGGCAGTTCTTGGGGAACACCGAGAAGAAGACGGCCGTCGCCTTCAGCGAGTTCGTCTCCGAGGTCCACGCCGGCAAGGTGAAGGACATCCACATCAAGGACCGCGAGTACCTCTACACGCTGTCCGAGGGCGACCCGCGCGCGGCCCAAAAGTCGACCACCGGCCCCCAAGCCGACGAGGCGCTCCTCGCCCAGCTCCGCCCGGACTCGAAAGACCAGCCCGCACCGAAGATCTTCTTCGAGAAGGAAGACACCTCGCCCTTCTGGTCGAGCGGCCTCGTGACGCTCATCCCGATGGTGCTCATCGTGCTCATGTTCTTCGTCTTCATGCGCCAGCTCCAGGCGGGCGGCGGTAAGGCGATGAGCTTCGGCAAGAGCAAGGCGCGCATGCTCTCCGACTCGCAGAACAAGGTGACCTTCGCCGACGTCGCCGGGGCCGACGAGGCCAAGGACGAGGTCGAAGAGATCATCGCGTTCCTCAAGGATCCCAAGAAGTTCCAGCGCCTCGGCGGCCGCATCCCGAAGGGGGTGCTCATGATCGGCCCACCCGGCACGGGCAAGACGCTGCTCGCGCGCGCCATCGCCGGCGAGGCCGGGGTGCCCTTCTTCAGCATCTCGGGCTCCGACTTCGTGGAGATGTTCGTCGGCGTCGGCGCGAGCCGCGTGCGCGACCTCTTCGAGCAGGGCAAAAAACATGCACCGCTGCATCATCTTCATCGACGAGATCGACGCCGTCGGTCGCCACCGCGGCGCGGGCCTCGGCGGCGGTCACGACGAGCGCGAGCAGACCTTGAACCAGCTCCTCGTCGAGATGGACGGCTTCGAGGCGAACGACGGCGTCATCATCATCGCCGCGACGAACCGCCCCGACGTGCTCGACCCGGCCATCCTCCGCCCCGGCCGCTTCGACCGCCGCATCACGGTGTCTCGCCCCGACGTACGTGGCCGCGAGGCCATCCTCCGCGTGCACGCCAAGAAGACCCCGCTCGCGCCCGACGTCGAGCTCGAGGTCATCGCGCGCGGCACGCCCGGCATGAGCGGCGCCGACCTCGAGAACCTCGTCAACGAGGCCGCCCTCCTCGCCGCCCGCCAAGACAAGGACGCGGTGTCGATGATCGACTTCGAGATGGCGAAGGACAAGGTCTTCATGGGGACCGAGCGCCGCTCGATGGTGATCAGCGACGAAGAGAAGTGGAACACGGCCATCCACGAGGCCGGCCACGCGCTCGTCGCGCTGTCGATCCCCCACCACGACCCGGTCCACAAGGTCACCATCATCCCGCGCGGCCCCGCGCTCGGCGTGACCTTCTACCTCCCCAAGCAGGACAAGCTCTCGCTCTCGCGCGAGCAGGCCGAGGCCCAGATCGCGAGCGCGCTCGGCGGACGCATCGCCGAAGAGGTGTTCTTCGGGCGCCTCACGACGGGCGCCGGGAGCGACATCAAGCACGTGAGCCGCATCGCGCGCGCGATGGTGTGCGAGTGGGGCATGAGCGAGAAGCTCGGGCCGCTCACCTACGGCAGCAACGAAGAGTCGGTCTTCTTGGGGCGCGACTACACCCAGCGCAGCCAAGACTACTCCGAGCAGACCGCCGAGGAGATCGACCGCGAGGTTCGGCGCATCGTCCAGGTGCAGTACGACCGCGCGCACGCCATCCTCGTCGAGAAGAAGGACACGGTCGAGGCGATGGCGAAGGCCCTCGTCGAGCGCGAGACCCTCGACGCCGAGGAGCTCGACGCGGTGATCGCAGGCCGCGAGCTCCCCGCGCGCGAGAAGGTCGTCATCCCCTCGTACGCCGACAAGGACAAGGCCGCGAAGGAGAAGCGCAAGGCCGCGAGCATCTTCGGCGGACCTCCGAAGCCCGCCACGAGCACCTGACCTACGCACCCACGAAACGACCCACGAGGCCCCTCCCACGAGGGGCCTTCGTCTTTTCGAATGTCACCCGAACGCCACACGGTCGACACGCGGCATTTGCGCGACGGAGCAGTCCTTGCGCCGAAAAAAGCCCGAAGAATGCCGCGGTCGAGGGTTGCCCGGGGGCGTACTTCTGACTACCTTCCGGCCCCCGAGAAGGAGCTCTGAGCCATGTCGAAGAAGATCGCCATCAACGGTTTCGGACGTATCGGCCGCTGCGTCGTTCGCGCCCTGCACGAGCGCGGGGTCGGAGACCTCGAGCTCGTCGCCATCAACGATTTGACCAACCCGGCCACCCTGGCGCACCTCTACAACTACGACACGGTGCACGGCCGCGCCGAGCAGCGCGCCACCGCGGGTGAGGGCAAGCTCACGATCGCCGGCAAGGACATCAAGATCCTCGCCGAGAAAGAGCCCGGCAAGCTCCCCTGGAAGGACCTCGGCGTCGACATCGTCTTCGAGTGCACGGGCCTCTTCACCGACAAGGAGAAGTGCCAGCCGCACTTCGACGCCGGCGCCAAGAAGGTCATCGTCTCGGCCCCCGCCAAGAACCACGATCTCACCATCGTGATGGGCGTCAACCACGAGCTCTACGACACCTCGAAGCACCACCTGCTCTCGAACGGCTCGTGCACGACCAACTGCCTCGCCCCCGTCGCCAAGGTCCTGCACCAGGCGTTCGGCATCAAGCAGGGCCTCATGACCACGGTGCACTCGTACACGAACGATCAGGCCGTGCTCGACATCCCGCACCGCAAGGGCGACCTCCGCCGCGCGCGCGCCGCCGCCCAGAACATGATCCCGTCGTCGACCGGCGCCGCCAAGGCCCTCGCCGAGGTGGTCCCCGAGCTGAAGGGCAAGTTCGACGGCCAGGCCATTCGCGTCCCCACGATGGACGTGTCGGTCGTCGACCTCTCGTTCACCACCGAGAAGCCCATGTCGAAGGACGCCATCCACGCGGCCATCAAGGCGGCGTCCAAGGGCCCGATGAAGGGCATCCTCGGCTACACGGAGGAGCCGCTCGTCTCGAGCGACTTCATCGGCGATCCGCGCTCCTCGATCTTCGACGCCACCGTGACCCAGGTCCTCGGCGACAACTTCGCCAAGATCATGAGCTGGTACGACAACGAGTGGGGCTTCTCGAACCGCATGATCGACCTCGCGCAGCTCGTCGCCGCGAAGCTCTGAGCGTCGGCCGAGCGCTGCCCGTGCCCCGCCCTCGTCGGGTGGCACGGGCTCGCTCCCCAGCCCTCGTCGAGCCCACGCCACGGACCTTCGTAACCCAAGGAAAGCGCTCATGAATCCGCTCGCCGGCATCTCCTCCATCCGCGACCTCCCCATCGAGAACAAGAAGGTCTTCGTCCGCGTCGACTTCAACGTGCCCCTCGACGGCGGGAAGATCACCGACGACTCGCGCATCCGCGAGGCGCTGCCGACGATCAAACACGCGCTCGAGCGCGGCGCGCGCCTCGTGCTCGCGAGCCACCTCGGCCGACCGAAGCCCGGCAAGACCGAAGGCCTCTCGCTGGAGCCCGCCGGCGCCCGCCTGGCCGAGCTCCTCGGCGTCGAGGTCCACCTCCCGGAGGACTGCATCGGCGACGCCCCCAAGAAGGTCGTGCAAGACCTCCGCGGCGGTCAGGTCTGTCTGCTCGAGAACCTCCGCTTCCACCCCGAGGAAGAGAAGAACGACGAGGCCTTCGCGCAGAAGCTCGCCGAGCTCGCCGAGATCTACGTCGACGACGCCTTCGGGTGCGTCCACCGCGCCCACGCGAGCGTGCACGGGATGGCGAAGCTCTTTCGGGATCGCGGGTGCGGCTTCCTTCTCGAGAAGGAGATCGCCGCCCTCGGCAAGCTCGTGACCGCGCCCGACAAGCCCTACGTCGCCGTGCTCGGCGGCGCGAAGGTGTCCGACAAAATCGCGGTGGTCGACGCCCTCCTCGAGCAGGTGCAGGTGCTCGTCATCGGCGGGGCCATGGCGAACACCTTCCTCGCCGCCCAGGGAAAGAACCTCCAGGCCTCCAAGATCGAGGGCGACAAGCTCTCGCTCGCGCGCACGATCCTCGAGAAGGCCAAGGCGAAGAAGGTGGAGCTCTTGCTCCCGACCGACCTCGTCGTCGCCCAGAGCCTCGAGGCCAAGGAGGGCAAAGTGGTCGCGGCCGATGCCGTGCCCGAGCACCACATGGCGCTCGACATCGGCCCGAAGAGCCTCGAGGCGTTCGCCGCGGCGTTCGGCGGCGCGAAGACCGTCTTCTGGAACGGGCCGATGGGCCTCTTCGAGAAGGCCCCCTTCGCGGCCGGCACGTTCGGGCTCGCCAAGGCGCTCGCGGCCTCGGACGCCTTCACCGTGGTCGGCGGAGGGGACAGCGCGGCGGCCGTGCACGCGGCGGGCGGCGACATCGCCTCGAAGATGAGCCACATCTCGACGGGTGGCGGCGCGTCGCTCGAGCTCATCGAAGGCAAGAAGCTCCCGGGCATCGAGGTCCTCCGCACCGCCCCGTGACGGGCCGCCTCCCGAGGCGACTCTGTTTATCCATTCATATCGAATAGTTACGATTCACCCCAGCGATCCACGAGCCTCATGAACCCGAAGCGCACCCCCCTCATCGCAGGCAACTGGAAGATGCACCACGGCGGCACGAGCGGAATCACGCTCGCCGCCGAGGTCGTCGCGCTCTCCAAGAGCGTGCCGCACGTCGAGCTCCTCGTGGCTCCCCCGTTCACCGTGCTCGCGGCGGTGGCCCACGAGTGCGACGGGAGCGGCGTGCTGCTCGCCGCCCAGAACGTGCACGACAAAGAGAAGGGCGCGTTCACGGGCGAGGTCAGTGCGGCGATGCTCGCCGAGGCGGGGTGCACGTGGGTCATCGTCGGGCACTCCGAGCGGCGTCAGCTCTTCGGCGACACCGACACGTGGGTGAACCAGAAGACGGCCGCGGCGCTCTCGGCGGGGCTCTCGCCGATCGTCTGCGTCGGAGAGACGCTCGAGGAGCGCGAGGCCGGGAAGACCCTCGACGTCGTGCTCGCGCAGGTGGCGGCCGTGCTCGAGACCTTGAAGAGCGCCACGCGCCCCGTCGCGATCGCGTACGAGCCGGTCTGGGCCATCGGTACGGGCAAGGTCGCCGGACCGAAGGAGGCCGAAGAGGTGCATGCGGCCATTCGAGCCGAGCTCGTCAAGGCCGCGCCGGCGCTCGGCGAGGGGACGAGGATTCTCTACGGCGGCTCCTTGAAACCCGACAACGCCGAGGCGCTTTTGGCCTGTCCGAACGTCGATGGCGGTCTTATCGGTGGAGCGAGCTTGGATGCCGCCCAGTTCGGTGCTATCGCCCGTGCGGCGGAGACGCTCGCCACCCGTACGCCCGCCTGAGCCTCGCCCTTTAGAGCCCCGAAGTGAACACCTTCCTCAGCATCCTCCACGTCCTTATCTGCCTCATCCTCGTGCTGCTCATCCTCGTCCAGCAGGGCAAAGGAGGCGGCATGGGCGCGGCGCTCGGTGGGGGTGCATCGAACCAGGTGTTCGGCGGCCGGGGCGCGGGCAACTTCCTCACGCGCGGCACGGCCGTGCTCGCCGCGCTCTTCATGCTGAACTGCGTGGCCATCGCGTACTTCACGACCGATCGCTCCCTCCAGGACCGCCAGGCTCAGGAGAAGAAAGAGCGCGACAAGAAGGGCGCCAGCGGCACGGCGCGCGCCAAGGACTCGGCCGCCGCACCGGCACCGAGCGCCGCGCCCGCCCCCTCCGGAGCCGAGGCCCCCGCGCCGAGCGCGCCCGCGGCTCCCGCCAGCGCTGCGTCGCCCGACGCCGCCAAGTAACTCTCCTCCGCCGTGCCGGTCGCCGACGAGCGCCGAGCTCTCGCGCTCGAGGTTTCCGGGGCGCTCGTGGTGCGGGCGCTGCTCGTGCTGGTCGTGCTCGGTCTCGGCTTCCGGGCCGTGTCCGACGATGACTACGCACGGGTCGTGATCGCCGAGCGGTGGGTAGCGTCTCCTGCGCTGGATCCAAGCGGGACGAGCTGGCTCCCGCTCCCCTTTCACGTGATGGGCGTCGCGATGGCGGCGTTCGGGAGGTCGCTCGCCGTAGCGAGGGTCGCGTCGGTCGGGTTCGTGCTTGCTTCGCAGGTGGCGCTCCACGTCGCGCTCCTCCGGACGGGCCTCTCTCGGCACGCGCGGCTCTTCGGGCTCGCGGCAGCCGCGCTCCTGCCCTGGTCCCTCTTCTGCTCCGCGGCGACGGTGCCGGAGGCCCCGACCGCCGGCCTCGTGGCGGCGGCGCTGCTCTTCTCGGCGCTGCCCCCGGGGCGAGCCGATCGCGCGACGAGGCTCACGGCCGGAGCGCTGGCCCTCGCCGCGACGCTCTGCCGGTACGAGGCGTGGCCGGCGGCGGTCGTGGTGGCGATCTCGCTCGCGTGGCTCGGGCGCGCGGAGCGGGGAGCCGACCTCCGGGTGCTCGCGCTCGCGGTGGGGCTCGGCCTCGCGGGTGCGCTCGGCTGGATGGTGTGGAACCGCTGGAGCCACGGCTCGGCGACGCACTTTCTCTTTCGGGTGGCGAGGTACAAACGCATGCTCGCGCAAGGCGGGCCCGAGATCGCGCTCTCGGAGCGCCTCCTCGCCTACCCTCGCCTGCTCGTCGTGCACTTCCCGGAGGCGCTCGTCGCGGCGCTGCTGCTCGTCGTGCGCGTGCCCGCGCGACTCACGGCGGCGGCGCGCGTGGTCCTCGTCGGCCTCCTCGGCGTGGGAGCCTTCCTGGTCGTAGGGAACGTGAACGACGGCGCCCCTACCCACCACGCCGAGCGCGCGTGGCTTGGGGTCGTGACCGCGGTCGTCGCGCTCGGCGCGGGGCGTGCGACCGAAGGGCTCGTGTCACGCCGCGCGTGGGGGGCCGTGGCCGTGGCGCTGGGGCTCGCCGGAGCGCTTCGGTTCGCGGCCACGGAGGCCCCTGGCGGAGGCGACGCGGATCGGAGCGCGCAGGTCGCTCGGGGGCTCGCCCTGCGCGGCGCGGGACCGTTCGCGGTGGCTCCGTGCGCCTACGAGCACTTCGCGCTGCTCGCCGCGTACGGGCGCCCCGAGGACGTGACCGTCCTCCCGGCCGAGCCGAAGGGGAGCCCTTGCCCGCGCGTCGTGCTCCCCTGACCCAAGCACCTCCGGCGGTGCTTCGCGCCATCGCCGGCGATGCTCCAAGCCCACCGACGTGACCGTCCTCCCGCCCGCGCCGAAGGGGAGCCCTTGCCCACGCGTCGTGCTCCACGGACCCAAGCACCTCCGGCGGTGCTTCGCGCCATCGCCGGCGATGCTTCGCTGCCGACGGAGGGAAAAAGAAACGGAGAGCGGGCACCGAGCCGGCTCTCCGCTCTCCCGGTCGGTCGACGCTTCAGCGGAAGATGTCGCACTCCGCGGCGGTGATGAGATCGGTGATCTGGGGCTCGCAGGTGCCGAGGCAGATCTTGCTCGAGCACTGACCGGAGAAGCGGCAGGCGGAGCTGTTGGCGAGCGGCCCCACGCACTTGTTCGTGGCCGTGTCGCACGCGTTGCCGTTGAGGCGGTAGGCGCACTCTTCGTCGCTCGCGCAGGTGTCACCGATCGCCTTGATGGGGCGGCAGCGACCGACGATCGGCGCCACGGCTGCGTCGCCGGTGCCCGAGTCGCTCGGAAAGACGCCGCCGTCGGCGAAGGCCTCGCAGTAGTGGCCGGTCTGGCACTCGACCGTGGCGCGGCAGTTGCCGTTGACCGGCACGGTCCCTTGCAGGGTCGTCTGGCAGAGGTTGAGCGCCCCCGAGTACGTGCTCGACGTGATGTTCTTGCACCCAAGCGTTCGGATGCCCTGGTAACAGGCGGCGCCCTTGCCCGTGTCGACCGTCACTTGGCCGCCGCGGAGGACCGCGTCGGATACGGTGACGAGGTCTCCTTGGAACCCGTACCCTTGGTAGAGCGTGCGGCACTTGGCCATGTCGAACTGGGCCTGACCGGCCGCGAGGCAACAGCCCCGCGTGAGGGTGCAGAGCGCCTCGATCTCGTTCTGGGCGTGAGCGAGGATGACCGTCGCGTCGGGCGTAATCACGGACGTGTCGGCGGCGTCGCTCGCGTCCCCCGAGTCGGCGTTGGCGGCGTCGCGCGCGTCGGCGGCGTCGGCCGCGTCGGTCCCCGCGTCGACCGGCTTGGCGTCGGGCACGAGCACGTCCTTCGGGCCGACGTCGGCCGAGGCGTCGCTCGGGGTGTAGCCGTCGTCGCCGGTGCAGGAGACGATCATGGTGCCGACCGAGGCGGCGGAGAGCATGACCGTGAGGAAGACAAGCGGTCGAAGTCGCATCGAGATTCTCCTGGAGGTATCCTAGCAGGTTTGCCTGGGGACGGCGCTCGCATCCGTGGTCGAGCTGACGCGGTGGCACGTTCGAGGGCCCGTTGCAGCCGGCGGCGTACCCAGAAAGGCGTAGGCTCGCATTGCCGCGTTAGGCGCTCCGGGTCGCGATCCCCTTCGTGACGAGGCGATCGACGAACGCGCCCACGTCGACGCGGGCGCGGGCCTCGTCGACGTCGAACTCGGCGCAAACGGCGGCGACGGCGTCCTCGAGAGAGCCGGTCTGCTCGAGCGCCCTCCAGACGGCCGCCGCCACCGGATCCAGGCCGAAATACGCGCCCCCGTCGAGGTCGAGGAGCACGACCTCGCCCTGGAACTCGCGGGCGAAGACGTGCGGAGAGAGAGAAAGCTTCATGGCTCGGCCTCCAAGAGGTGCATGAGGGCGGTCGAACATTCGACGAGGCGCTCGAACGCCGCCGGGCGCTCGAGACTATACACCGGCACGCGCTCGGTGAGCCGCCCGAGCAGCTCGAGCTCGTTCGCCCAGAGCTCGCGGTACGGCAAGCCGGAGCGGACGACGTGCGGCAAGAGCACGTCGAGGGCGCCGAGGCCCACGTTCGTGTGGGTCACGAGCGCGGGACCCCACGCGAGCCGCACGATGGCGCGAAGGGGGACGCTCGTGTCGGCGTGCGGCACCGGCACGCCGCACTTGGTGGTCTCGTCCCAGTAGACGTGATCCCCTTCTTTTTGCAGGCCGAGGGCACGGGTCGGGCCCTCCTGGAGGTAGAGGTGCGACTCGGAAGGGACGAGCCTCGGCGACCCATCGTGCATGTCGACCCACGCCATGTCGTCGGAGACGAGCGCGCACCCCCGAGAGACGAGGGCGCCGACCGTGGTCGATTTTCCGGCGCCGCTCGGGCCGAGCAGCAAGAGGCCGCGCCCCGCGTACGCGACGGCCCCGCCGTGGAACGTGAGCTCGCCGCGGAGACGACGCTCGAGCGCCTCGATCGGCCCCACCTCGAGCTTGCGCAGGAGGAACGGATCGACGCCGTCGGCCACCGACAGCCGAACACGCTCGCCCGCGCGGGTGACCTCGAGGGTGACGGCGCCCCCTCCCCACTCGGCCACGACCAGCCCGTCACGCTCTCCCACGCGGTAGGCGGGCCCTCCCCGAGGCTCGTCGACCACCGTATGCCACGTGGTCTCTCCCGGAGGGCTCATGTCCCGTACCTCCGGAGGAGTGCCTCGACGCCGACGAGGCGCCAGAGCGCCCAGAACGGGGCCGACTCGAAGAACGTGGACGACCGGAGGTGCGGCTCGAGCCACTCCCGGAGCCGCGACGGCTCGACGAGCCCCGCGTCCGCGCTCGCCGAAAAGTCCATGTAAGGCGCAAAGATCTGCGCGCCCCCGGCGTGACGAAACGCGCGGGCGACGAACGGCTCGGCGATGCCCTTGTCCGTGCGCAGGCGGACCGACTCGGGCACGCGCCCCGCGAGCGCGCGGCGGTAGAGCCCCTCGGTGCAGACCATCGACCTCGAGCCACTCGAGCGGGAGCCGCCAGAGGAACGTGAAGAGACGCCCGTCGAACCACGGGTCGACACGACGCGCACCGACGAGCTCGTCGACGTCCGCGCGCACCTCGGCGGCCTCCGTGAGGAACGGTTGCTCGAGGTAGGCGCGGACGCGCTCCTCCGGTTCGAGACCGACGGGAGGGGCGCTCATTCGCTCCGCGAGCGACTCGTCGAACGCGCGACGCACCCGCGGGCCGGCAAAGGGGACCTTGGCGCGGTGCAACCGAAATCGGCGCCGGGCCATGGCGCGGCCGAGGACGGCCGGCAAGCGCGGCTCGAGGAGCCAGTGCTGGAGCCGGGTGCGCGCCGTGTCCGACCACGGCACGCGGAGGCCGAGCGCGGTCGCGATCGTCCGGACCGGCCTCGGGCCGACCTCCGCCGCGAACGCCCGCAGATCGCCGCCGAACACGTCGTCGCCGCCGACCCCCGTGAGCCAGGTCGCGCAGCCGAGACCTCGCGCGAGCGCCGCCCCCCCGAGCTCGAGACACGCGTTCGGCATGACCGATGGTTGCATGTAAGACGCAAGTATCGTCGCCACGTGAGGTGCGAGGGCCTCGGGCGCGTAACGCGCGACCTCCACCCCGAAGAACCGCTCCATCGACGCGACGTGCGGGCGGTCGTCGGGCGTGCCCGCGAAGTCGATCGTGAACGGGCGCACGTCGTAGCCGAGCTCGAGGCTCGTCGCGAAGAGCCCCGAAGAGTCGAGCCCGCCGCTCAGCGGCATCGCGAGCGGCGAGTCTCCACGCGCGCCGCGCACCACGGCCGAACGGAGCTCCTCGGCGAGCGCCTCGACCACCGACCCGCGGCTCGGCGTGGTCGGGCTCTTCGGCAGGGTGCTCGGGACCTCACGGAGGCCCGCCCGGGAAACGGAGAGGCGCCGACCTCCGCGGACCCTCGAGACACCGCGATAGATGGTGCGGAGCTCACCGCTGGCGGTCTCGTCGGCCACGAAACGGGCGAGCGCGTCCGCGTCGAGGCGAACGTGCGGGAGCGCCGCGACGAGGCGGCGCAGCGACGTGGACCCGAGGCCACCGGAGCCGCCTCCGTCGGTGACGAAGAAGGGCGTCGTGTAGGTCGGCCGCTCGGCGTCGAGCCCGTCGGGGCGGACATGGACGGTCAAATCGAAGCCGGGGCCCGCGTCGCCTTCGCGGAGGACCCCGTCGCCCGTCTCGTGTGCCCCCGTGCACGTGTAGAAAACGCCGTCGGCGCGCCCTCGCGCGGCCGCAGCGGCCCCCCACGCGACCTCGATCACATCGCCATCTTGAGGAGCCCGTCGTTCACGCTGCCGGCACCCGCCAGGGTGAGGTCGCGCACGTTGCCCAGCTCTTTGAGCTGAGGAGCGGCGTACGGCTTCTTGGGCGCGGGCTTGGACGCCTCGACGGAATTCTCACGGACGGACATGGGCGAAGCTCCTTGGGGGACGAACGAACAGGCCAAAAGATACGATGCCTACCCCTACCACAGTATTCATGCGCGGGGCGAGGGGGGCAAAACCCCGGTGATTTCGGTGAGAGCGACCGTGGTCTGGCGCACCCGGCGGCTCCTCGTGGTGGTGGCAAAGCTGAACAGGTGATCGTCGCCGCTCGCCCGGACGACGGCGCTCATGCGGACGCGCTCTCCCTCGACGAGAGCGATGGGCTCGTCCCACGGGAGTACGACCCGCCCATACACCGTAAGCTTGCCGCCGGGCGCGTTCGAGAAGCCCGCCTCCGCGTCGATCTCGGCGTCGAACCAGAGGGCGATGGCGTGGGCGAAGCCGGAGCGGAGCGCGACGAGCTCGACGTCTCCGCGGAACACGTCGCACGGCACGCCGTACTCGACGGTGAAGAGCCGGGCGGACGCCGTGACGAGGTGCTCGGGGCGGATGGGGCACTTGTCGTCGTCGTGGATCTCGTGCGCGACGGCCGCGCGGCACGCGCCGAGGTCGAAGGCCGGATCCCGAAAACCACCGAAGAAATGCTCGTGGAGCTCGTCGGACTCGACGAGCGCGGCGTGCACGTGATCGCGGAGAGGCAAGAGGCGGCCGTCGGGCTTCAAGAGGCGCGCGCGTGCGTCGGCCATGGACGCGACGTTGGCCCCGAACGTCGGCAGGCGACCGCGGAGATCCCCGAAGGCGACGTCGGCGCGCTCGGGGAGCTCGAGGGCGGTCGAGAGCCCGTGGACGACCTCGACGATGCCCTCGAGGCCGTTGTCGCGCACGGTGGCCCGCGCGATTTGGCACGCCTGCCGGATACCCTCGATCGCGTACACCTTGCGGGCCCCGAGGCGCGCGGCGACCATCGCGAAGTACCCGGTGCCGGTGCCGATGTCGACGACCACGTCGCCCGGACGGACGGCCCGCGCGAGCGCCGAGGTGTACGCGCTCACCCGGGGGTGAGCCAACATGCGGCCGAAATCGTAGGTCGAGTACATGCGCCTCGGGTGCGTGTGTCGCGTCTCGGGTTCACGCCGACAGTAGTGCAGCCTCCCGCCGTTCGACCACGGAGTTTTCGCGGGCACCTCACGCGGCGTCGTCCGACCGTCGCGCGCGCCGTGGTTCTCGACGGCGAGGCGGTGGTCGTGGAGAATTCTCGGGCGCCGCGCATCCCAGGCGACTCCCCTCTCCTTTCGACTCGACCGAGCCCTTCATGCCCGACCCCCTCCGCGAGCTCTTTCATCTCCTCGAGCGCACCCCGTGGACCACCTCGGTCGGCGCACCGCTCGGCGAGGACGAGGACGCGCTCCCCGACGCGACGAGCGCGCTCGCCACGTTCCCGACCGAGGGCGTAGGGGTCGTGCGAGGGCTCCTCTCTCGGCGGCGCGCGGAGGCCCTCGCGGCGGCGCTATGCCGTGTGGAGGAGCTTGGCCTGCCCCCGGTGTTCGTCTACGCGCTCGACGCGTTCTGGGAGCCGCTCGCGAGGCTCGTGCCCATCGTCGAAGAGCTCATCGGGCCCGCGGAGGTGCTCGCGGACGGGTGGGCGTGGAACATCCCCCCGCGCTCGGGCCTCTCGGGCTGGGCACCTCACCGCGGCGTCTACGAGCCTCTCCGCCAAAGCGACGGGAGGCCCTCGGTCGTGAACGTGTGGATCGCGCTGTCGGACGTGACGGTCGACACGGCCTGCATGCACGTCGTGCCGCTCACGAAGGATCCGGGCTACCCCGACGCGCTCCGGCGTGAGCCGTTCGACGTCACCCACGCGCGCCCCTACCCGCTCGAGGCCGGCTCGGCGCTCTTCTGGGACGCGTGCTCGCTCCACTGGGGCGGGCCGATGCGCGAGGGCGCCACGAACGCCCGGACCGCGTACTCGCTCACGCTCCGGGCACGCGGGGCTCCCGGCCTCGAGGGCCTCGACGCCGTCGAGAGCTTCGAAAAACTGAGTCTTCACGAGAGGTTAGAGCTCGTGGCCATCCAGATCCTCCGGTACGGCTCGCTCGCCGAAGTGCCGCGCCCCGTGGTCGATTGGGCCGGGCTCCTCGGGGCGCTGCGCGACCGCCACGGCCCGGTAAAGAACCGTGAAGGGGAGCATGGGGCGGGCCGAACCCCCGTCTGACCGTTCAAGAACGAAGCGGGCGGCGACGAGACCACGACCTCGAACGACCCCACGGGAAGCCGGTGCTTCCCACTCGCGCCCTCCGCACCTTCGATCTACATAGGAGCCGTACCATGCGCTTTGCCAAGTCCGTCGTCGCCGCCCTCGTCGTCTCCCTCGCCACCCTCGTCGCGGTCCCCGCGCTCGCCGAGACCGGCGCCAAACGCGCCACCCCCGCGGCCGAGGACGGCGGCAAACACGGCAAGAAGTTCCCCATGGCGGGCGCCGAGTTCAAAGCCAAGGTCGATCAGCGCGTCGCCAAGGCTCGCCAACACATGGAGTCGCGGGTCACGAACCTCCCGGCCGACAAGCAGAAGGAAGTGCGCGACAAGTTCAACGCCGGCGTCGCCACGTTGAACGCCGAGGTCCAGAAGGCCGTGGCCGACAACGTGGTCACGAAGGAAGAGGCCCAGAAGGTGCGCGAGGTCGCGAAGCAGCTCCGCGGCGGCCATGGGCACGGCGGCCACGGCAAGAAGGCGAAGGCCGAGAAGAAGTAGTCACGCCCACCACGATCGTCGACGAGGCCCGCAGCGTCATGTGCGGGCCTCGTGCCTTTCGAAGGCGGCTACTCTTTGACCACTTCGACCGGGACGCGAGGCAGGCTCTCGTCGGGGAGGCCGCTGAGCGAGCTCCCAAGACGCACCGTGTACTTTCCGACGGGCAGGTTGCCCGCAGAGGCCACCGGGAACGTGCCGATCGTGACGACCGAGCCCTCGATTTTGTCGGGCGCCCAGCGGTACTTGACCGCGTCCCAAAAGAGCTTCGTCTTGAGGGTGCCGCCGGAGCCGACGAGGAGCTTCACGGTGCGCACCGAGTCTTCGTCGATGACGACGCCCGAGGGGGCCTTGGGCTTGCCGGCGGGCTGGCCCACGCGTTTTCCCTTCGCGTCCCACGTTTGAACGACGAACGCGGGCCCGTCGACCGAGAAGACGAGGCCGACCTGCTCGCTCGACTTGTTCTTGATCGTGAGCACGAGGTCGACGCGGCCGCCGGGGAGATCTCGGCGGTAGAGGCGGTGAGCTTCACGTCGAGCTTCTGCGTGAGGCCGGGCGTCGGATCGGCGTCGCCCGCGGCGATCTTGCACTTGTCGTTCTTGAGCCAGTCGGCGATCTCCTCGGCCTCGTTCACCACGCAGCCTTTGGCCGCGCCGTTGTCGACGACGGGCGGGGGCTTGTTCGTGGGGTACTTGTCCTCGTTCACGTCGGGGGCGTTGGTGCCGATGGGCACCATGTCGATCTTGGGGGGCTTGTACGGAGCGCACCCACAAAACGAGAGGGCCGCGAGGCCGACGAACGACGGGACGACGAGGGAGCGAGGGGGGGCCGAGGGCATCGGAATCCGCCGAGAATAGCGCACGAAATGGCGCGCGGGAGAGTGATCGTGGCGATCGTGGGCGAGCTTGGGCCAGGGTGCGCGTGGGTGGGAGGGCGTGCCGAATCGCGCTGCGTGAGTTTTCCGTGTGCGTAGGCCTCTCGGGATACGCTACGTTGAAGCGTCGTGACGTGGCTCGGAGGAGAGCCGCGGGTTGCTTTCGAAACGCCTTTCGGAGTGGAGAGCCATGAAGAACCTCAGCTTGAAGAATCGCCTGTCGCCGACCGTGGTCGGACTTTTGTGCGGGGCCGCGCTCGCCGCGCTCCCGAGCATCGCCTCGGCGCAGCTTGCCGAGAGCTGGGAGAACGGCGTCCAGGCCGGCAAGTGGATTTCGACGAGTTCGACCGGCAATCTCACGTACATCGTGCCGGGTGCGCCGGAGGACAACATCGTGCTTCGAAGCTCGATCGCGGACGAGGGCGCCGGCGCAGCCTGCGCGGGCCGCTACGCGCGGGAAACGCGGGTAGCCGTCGCTGGGCATCAGTACGCCGCTGGCACCAACATCGTCGCTTCCACCGCCGGCACCGACTACTGCTTGAGCGCGTGGATCCGAGCCCAACCGGGGTCGCGACCCTACCTCGGCATCAACTTTACGCCCACGAACGCCGGAATGGCCGGCGTCGCAGGCGGAGACAAGCGCACCGGCCTTTGCTTCGCCGCCAGCGCCGAAGCGCCGAGCGCCGCCGAAACCTGCAACGGAGTTTCCGTAACCAACATCGTCCGAGACGGCGAGTGGCACTGGGTCGCGAACTCGTTCAAGGGGAAAGCGGGATTCGCGCAGACGCAGTTCTTCAATTACTGTGGAAGCGCGACCTGCGCTTCGGCCGACAACCCCGCGTTCGACATCGACGACATTCGATTCACGACTGGCGTTTGTCCGGCGACCCCCCCGGCGACCACGGCGCCTCACACGGCGTGCACTGGGACCACACCGGTGTGCGTGCCGGGCGATGCGACGAACAACGCCAAGTGTGCGGCGTGCACGGGCAACGCGGGGGCTGCGGCTCCGGCGATCGCTTGCCCGGCGGACAGGCCCGTGTGCCAGACCGCGGGCGCCGAGAAGGGCGCGTGCAAGACGTCGTGCACCTCGGACTTCGGCGGTGACGGCGGCGCGGGCGCGTGCCCCGAGACCTCGCCCTTCTGCACGCTCATCGCGGGCTCGACGACGCTGAAGGAGTGCAAGCCGTGTGCGGGCAACAACGGCTCGGCGACGATGCCCGCCTGCCCCGCCGCGAACCCGACGTGCTTCACCACCGGCGCCAAGGCCGGCGCGTGCGGCAAGTGCACGACGAACGCCGAGTGCGGCGGCGCGACCCCGCGCTGCGACGTGGGCACCGGGCGCTGCACCGACGACTGCGAGCAGGACGCCGACTGCGGCGACAAGAAGAGCGGCAAGATCTGCCTCGCGTCGACGTTGAAGTGCACCGACGGCTGCCGCGGCGACGCGGCGGGCAACGGCTGCCCCGACGGGCAGAAGTGCACCTCGGTCGACCTCAAGCCCGGCACGTGCGAGCCGTCGAACCCCGTCCCCGACGCGGGCCCGACGCCGACCCCGGAGCCCACGACGCCCACGCCGACGCCCACGCCGACCCCCACCCCCGAGCCCACGCCGACGCCGGCCGAGGAAGAGGGCGGCTGCTCGATGTCGTCGGGCTCCGTCGCGGGCGGCACCGCGACCATGCTCGTCGGCCTCGGTGTCGTCGTCGCGGCCATGGGTCGCCGCCGCCGCCGCGACTGACCGGCCTTCGACCCCGAACATGACGAGAGGCGACCTGGAGCTCCCGGGTCGCCTCTCTCGTTTTCGGAGCTCGGCTTTTTCCGAGACGGCATCGCACGAGCAGCTGCCCGTATCGCGCGCACGCGTGCACAGCACACGGATTTACGTGTGCATCATGCACGCACGACCGAGCCTCACTGTTGACAGGCGAAGTAGCCCGGGAGGAGCGTCGAGGCGACACACGCGCGCGCGCCGCAGCTCGCCGCAGGAGACGCGGGGTTGCAGAAGGTGATGTCGTTCCCGCCGCACGAGGACTTGCACTCGAGCTTGTCGTAGTAGCCGCCGCCGCCGATCTGCACACGGTCGCCGCAGCAAATTTTCGCCCCGGTGGGGCAGTCCTCGGAGCTGTCGCACTCGATCTGGGTCGACGGCTCGGGGCACGTCACCTTCCCGGCGCGGCACTCGTAGCGGTACGTCTGGCTCGCCGCTTGGTAGAGCGCGCAGCACGTGTCGGTGAGCGGGCACGCGCCCACGGTGCCGCACGCGATGCCCGCGCCGGTCGAGGCGTCGGGCTTGGCCGCGTCGGGCACGCTCGCGTCGCGTGGGGGGCCGCCCGCGTCCTTCGGGGGCGTCGTCGGGGGCGTCGTCGGCCCCGGAGGGGGCAACGTGGGCGAGGGAGGCGTCGTGCTCGTGGACGTCGGGGTCGTGCCGGGCGTCGTCGCGGTGGGGGCCGTCGAGTCGGCCGGCGAGGGATCTCCGAAGAGATCGGTGGCGGTCGCGCCGCCGCACGCAAAGAGGAGAGCCGAGGCCGAGAGCACGACGAAGGTGGAGCGACGCATCGCGCTCAGCATGCGAGAGGTCCCCCTCGCGAGCAATCGAGAAAACGAGGTTGAGCTCGGTCCACACACGCCGACATTTCCCCACAAAAGACCGAAGGGCACACGAGGCTTCGTGCGCCCTTCGAGGTCGACCCGGAGCCTCACGAGGCCGGGTCTTCGTGGGGAGAGCTCAGGCCGGGGTCTTCTTCACGACGTCGACGATGCCCTGCACCGAGGCAGCGCTCTTCGCGAGCATGCCCTTCTCTTCGTCCGTGAGGGGGATCTCGACGATCTTCTCGACGCCGTCGCCGCCGATGATGGCGGGCACGCCCATGAAGAGGTCCTTGTAGCCGTACTCGCCCTCGAGGTACGCGCGACGGGGAGGAGGCGCTTCTGGTCGAGGAGGTAGGCCTCGGCCATGGCGACCGCGCTCGTCGCGGGGGCGTAGTAGGCGCTCGTGCCCATGAGGTTCACGATCTCGCCGCCGCCCTTGCGGGTGCGCTCGACGATCGAGGCAAGCTTGTCCTTCGCGATGAACTGCGTGACGGGCACGCCGTTGATCGTGCACATCGAGAGCACGGGGACCATGTCGTCGCCGTGGCCGCCGAGGACCATCGCGCGCACGTCCTTGATGCTCACGCCGGCCTCGCGGGCGAGGAAGAGCTGGAAGCGCGCCGAGTCGAGGACGCCGGCCATGCCCGCGATCTTCTTCTTCGAGCAGCCCGTGACCTTCATGTACTCGTAGACCATCGCGTCGAGCGGGTTCGAGATCACGATGACGAACGCGTCGGGGCAGTGCTCCTTCGCGTTGTTCGCGACGTCGCGGATGATCGGGAGGTTCGTCGCGACGAGGTCGTCGCGCGACTGGCCGGGCTTGCGCGGGATGCCGGCGGTGATGATGAGCACGTCGGAGCCGGCCACGTCCTCCCACTTGGAGGTGCCCGTGATGCTGGCGTCGTAGCCGAGCACGCTCGAGTTCTGCTCGAGGTCGAGCGCCTTGCCCTTGGCGAAATTCTCCTTGGCCGGGATGTCGAAGAGGACCACGTCGCCGAGCTGCGTGTTCGCGCAGAGCCGCGCGAGCTCGCCGCCGATGTTGCCCGCCCCGATGAGAGAAATCTTCTTACGCTTGGCCATGGGAAACCTCCGAATTTGGCCGCGGTTCTACACGACCCGCGGCCGAGGCGAAAGCCACCATGGCGGCTCGGTCCCACGTTTTTGCGAACGCCACGGGGAGCCGGATCCCGCGCAAACCGTGCGGCGCGGGCCGACGCCCCATTTTCCGCTAAGCTCGTCCCAGCGTCGCCTCGCGACGGTACGGAGCTTCCATGCGAACGCGTCTTGCCTCGATCTTCTCCTTGCTCTCCGCGTCGGGCCTCCTCGCGAGCCTCGAAGGGAGCGCCGCCGCCGCGCCGCCGCTGCCCACGGGCCCGCATCCGCGTATCTTGCTCGACGCGCCGACCCTCGCCGCGCTGAAGGCGAAGGCGCAGGACCCGAGCTCGGCCGCCGCCAAGGCCGTCGCCCACTGCAACGCGATCGTCGCGAGCCCGGGGCGTTACGCGTCCGGCGTGCACATGGGGTACGGCTTCGCGTTCAACGGCTCGGCGTGCGCGCTGGCCTACAAAATCACGGGGAACGAGGCGCACAGGGCCCAAGGGGTGCGCTACTTGAACGCGCTCCTCGACGACCAAGAGACCATAGGCGATCGCGCCGGCGGCAACGAGGTGGCGAAGCGCGACGCGGGGTACGCCATTCGCTACCACGGGTTCGCTTCGCTCCTCTACGACTGGCTCGCGGGCACGGCTGGGGTCGACGCCGCGAAGACCCGCGCGCGCGGGAAGTACTGGATCGACGAGCACACGCGCGACGGGTACCTGCGGGACATGCCCGGCAGCAACATGCACGCGGGGTTCGTCTCGGCGAAGACGTTCGCGGCCCTCGCGCTCGCCGGAGAAGAGCCCTCGGCGGCCACGTATTGGACGCAGGCCGTCGACGACATTTTCGGCAAACAAATCAAAGACAAAGGGCTCGGCGCAAGCGGCATCCTGCGCGACGGCGATTGGCCCGAGGGCTGGGAGTACGCGCCCTTCAGCCTCGTCGGCTACGGGCTCGCGTGGCGCGCGGCCAAGCAGCACGGCGCGGCGTTCCCGGAGGTCGATAGGTTCTTCGACGACGTCGTCCCGCTGTATCGCCACACGTTCTTCCCCGACACGAAGGGCGGCTACGAGGGCGGCGACTGGGGAGATGCCTCGCGGCACGCCACGATCACACGGAGGCCCGCGCTCGGCTCGCTCCTCGGCGGCGCCGACGCGAAACGTGCGGCCCACGCGTCGGCCATGCTCGCCGACCCGGTGACGGGCGAGCTCGACGAGTGCCTCATGTGCGAGGCCATCGCCGAGACGCGGAAGGTCGCGCCCGTCGACTATGTCTCCGAGAAGCCGCCGACGTTCACGTTCGCGCGGGGGACTCGCAACTTCTACGCCCGCTCGAGCTGGGCCGCGGACGCGTATTTTACCGTGTTTACGTCGGCGCCGCGCCTCGGGCCGGACCACCAACAGTTCAACGCGTCGAGCTTCGTGCTCGCGCGCGGCGGAGACGATCTCGTCGCCGATCCGAGCCCGTACGGCTCGCTCTCGACGTTCACGGGCAACGCGCTCGCGGTCGACTCGCAGACCGTGGAGCCCGACTACCGCCCCGGGCAGGGCCACTACGGGCGCGCCGACATGCCTTGGGCGCGAGGGTTCGAATCGGGGGTCGTCGCCGCGCGGGCCGACATCGCCATGGCGTTCCGCGACTACCAAGACAAGACCGACGTGCCCTTCGCGAAGCGAGATTTCGTCTTCGTGCCTTCGGGCGAGATCGTCGTCATCGATCGCGCGCGCACGGACGCCGCCGCGCGCGGCATGAACGTCCGCTTCCGAAGCGCGGCCTCCCTCACGCTGACGGCCGACGGCGCGAAGGGCACGGTCGGTGGCTCCGAGCTCGTCATCCACCAGGTCACGCGGAGCGGTGGGACGCCAGAAGTTCGAAAGATTACGCAGGTTTCCCGAACGTGCCAGAACGGTGCACCTTACAACAACTGCACGGCCGCGCGTTTCCCGGTGGACGAGTACCGGTTCAAGGTGCCCGGCCCCTCGGCGCTCGCCGTGACCGTCTTCGACGGGCTCAAGGCGGGAGAGGCCGCGGCCACGGTGAGCGACGTGACCAAGGTCGATGCAAAGAACACGGGCGTCGTCGGAGCCGAGGTCGTGAGGGGCTCGCGGACGGTGGTGGTCGCGTCGTCGGCGAAAGACGGCGCGGCGGGCCCCGAGCTCGCCTACGTCGCGACGGCCGACGCCGAGGCACGCCACGTCGTGTTCGATGCCCCCGAGACCGACGGCAAGTCGACCGTGACCACGACGGCCGAGGGCGGCAAGTGCGCGGTGAAGATCGTGGCCGGTGGGGCGCTCGCGGGCAAGCCGCTCGTCTTTCGGGTCGCGCCTGCGTCGGCGGGCTGCACGGTCACCGAGGAGAAGGGCGTCGAGCTCCAGAACGCGCCCCCGGGGAGCACCGAGCCCAACGGCCCCGGCGGGCCTTCTGGATCCGGCGGAGGGGACGGCGGCGCGGCGGGCGCGGACGGCTCGAGCGACGGTGGCGGGTGCTCCTGCGACCTCGCCTCGTCCTCTCGTTCGGGTGGCGCCGGAGCGGCCGTCGTGCTCGCGCTCGCGGTCGGGTCGACACTCGCGCGACGCCGCAGGGCGCGGTGAGCTCCGCCATCGTCCCGGTCAAGGGGTGAGGTCGGCGCAGCAGCGAAAGCCGGTCGAGTAGTCGTGGTACGTGACGCCGTGCGCCACCGTGCGGTAGGCGCACCCTTCGCCGTGAAGCGTCGTGTCGAGCCAGTAGCCGCCCTGAAATGTGCCGTTCGGGTCCGACGTCCACTCGTGGAGGTTGCCGACCATGTCGAAGAGGCCGTAGTCGTTCACGCAGGCGGAGCTCGCGCCGGTTTTGTCGAGGCCGCCCTCGAGCGCGTTGGCGCGCGGGTCGTTGAGCTCGGTCATGCCCCACCCGCGCGACATGGTGTCCGCGTGGTAGGTGAGCATCGGGCTCTTGCCGGTGTCGTGGCATTTGCCGGGAGCCCGCGCCGGGCCGTACGGGTAGGCCGTGCCCTTCGAGCCCGCGCAGGCGACGCGCCACTCGAGCGGTGAGCAGAGGCGCTTCTTCGCGTTGCGGCAGGCAGCCTCCGCGTCGGCCGCCGACACGTACCCCATCGGGACGACCCCCGCGACGCTCCTCGCGACGAGCACACGCCCCGGCGCGAGCGGTCCGTACGGCGAAACCTCGACCTCCGTGCCGTCCGCGCGGCGTTCGACGAGCGAGCCCTCGTAGCGATCGACGCAGTACGCCCCCGCCACCTTGGCCATGTCCGCCGGGCACGTGCCCGAGCCTTTCGCGGGGATCGTGCCTTCGTCGACGGCGTGCACCGTGGTGGGCACGTAGCGCCGGATGGCTTCTTCGAGGGATCCTTGCGAGGCGGCGTGGCCCGTCGCGGCTTGGGCGAGCACCGAGGACACGACGGCGACGGCGTTCGCGACCTGCGCGCGGCTCGCCTCCGGAGGCTCACGCGTCGGCCCTCCGAGGGCGACCCCGGCCACGCACGAGAGCGCCGCCGCGAGCCCGACGCTCGCACGTTTCACGGGGAGACCTTCGTGTGAAAGAACGTGTCGAGCTTCGGCGCCATGTTCGCCGGCACGTTGTCGTCCCACGCGCTCCCGTCGATGCGTCGCTTCGTTCCGCGGCCCTTCTCGTCGAGCACGATGAAGACGGGGATCGACGGCGAGGCGAGCCCGACGGCTCCGAGCGAGCCCCCCCACGCGTCGACGTCGAGGTGGACGACGTAGGTCGCCTTGAAGGCGGCCTGCATGCGGGCGTCGCTCATGCTCGCCTCGAGCTCACGGCAGGGGCCGCACCACGTCGCCCCGAGCTCCACGACGGGTAAATACCCGAGAGCCTTGGCTTTTTCGACGTGGTTCCCGAGCACCACCGCGAGCGACCCCTCGGACGGCTTGGGACGCACTTCGACGAAGGAAGCGGCCGAGGGCGCGCCCTGGGTCGCCCCTTCGGACGGCGAGGATTTGTCGCGGCAGGCGCCCCCCGCGAACGCGAAGAGCGCCGTGCCGAGCACGGACAGAGCCCGCGCGACCCGCGACCTCACTGGGCCGTCGGGAAGCAGCGCGGACGACCGTTCGTGTCGAGGACCGCCTTCGAGCGGATGTCGGCCGGGTCTTGACGGTGGCAGTAGGTCGGGTTGGGCTGCGTCGCGCAGGAGTGGCCCTCGGCGATGGTCACGCTGCCGTCACCGGCGCAGCGGTAGCCCGCGTTTTTGTTGCTGTCGCTGCAGTACCAGCCCGCCGTCTTGGGGGACGCGCAGCTGTCGGGGAAGCAGGTTTTGTTCGTGCACTCGGTCTCGACGAGCGATTTGCACTTCTGGTCCCAGAAGCCCATCTTCGAGTTGCAGAATGCATCTTTCATCCCGACGCGGCCGGCGCAGCCTTGCTCGCAGGTGGCGCCGAGCGCGGGGCCGAGCGTGCACACGTCGTGGTCGCAGGCCGTCGCGGGCTCTTCGCCGGCGACCGCCGCGTCGCCGCACCGCTGGAAGAAGCTCGGGCAGGGCACACACGCGCCGTAGCCGCCCGCGATCATCTGGCAGTACATGTGGACCTTGCGGTCCGTCGGGCCGAACACCTTGTCGAGGAGGAGCGCGGCCGCGATGCTCCCGATCGGCCCGAACGCGTCACCGGCGAACTTCTGAACATCGATCGCCTGGCAGTCCGCGTCCTTCTTGCAGGGCACGCAGACGCCGCACTTCTTCCCGTCGAGGATGTCGACGTTGGCGCAGGCGTTCATCGGGTAGTCGATGTTCGCGTCTTTGACGTTGAGGCCGGTGGCCTTCTTGATGAGGGCGCCCACGTTGAGCTGGGCCTTCACGCCGGCGCAGTTCGCGTCGGTCGAGCATGCCTGGGTCACGCGGCTGAAGGGATCGGGGAGGACGAAGACGCCCTTGCCGAGGTCCTCGCAGCCGGCCGCGGGGGCCGCGCACGTGCCGAGACCGCCGCCGATGGGAACACCCGTGCACTTGGTGAGGCCACCCTGGCAGGCGGCGCAGTCCGCGTCGGCCTTGCACTTGTTGGGGTTGCCGGCGACGCCGCAGATCTTCTCGCAATCGCCGACGTCGTTGCAGATCTCGTTCGAGCCGGGGCACTTCTTCGACTCGCTGCACTTCGCGCACACGCCGCGGTTGCAGGCGTTGTTGGCGGGCGCGCCGTTCTTGCCACCGCACTCGCTGCAGTCCGCGTCGGTCTTGCAGCTGTCGGGGCAGGCCGCTTGGCATTTGCTGTCTTTGCAGACGTCGGTCGACTGGCAGTTCGTGACGTTCGTGGTCGTGCACCCGACGCACTTCTTGGCGGCGGGATCACACACCTTGAAGGCCGGTCCGCACGCGGCGCAGTCGGCGTCGGCGTTGCACGTGATGGTGGGGACGCCGTTCACGTCCTCGGCGCAGGCCACGCCCCCGCCGACGCAGTCGCCGTACTTCGTGCACGTCTGTCCTGCGCCGCAGGTCTTCCCGCCGGCGTCGGGCCCGCAGGCCACGCAGCGGTTCTCCTTCTGGTTGCAGACGGTGCGACCGCCGGTGCAGTCCTGGCAGTGGCGATCCGTGTCGCAGTTGTTGAGGAGACAGATTTTGTCCGTCCCGTTCGGGTCGTTGTTCGGATCGACGCTGCCGTCGAGCCCATCCAGAGGGGGGAGCGTGTCGCTGCCGCCACACGCGACGACGAGAGCGGAAACCGAAGCGATGCACGCGAGACCCGTGACGAGCTTTGCGAAGGCCATGAGACGAGTTTGCCATTCCTTTCGCGGGGGCGCACCTGGTGACTTGCGATCCAAAGGGCATGGATCACACGAACCACCCAGGCGCGTCGGCTCGTGCCCGGGCGCCGAGAGCATGATGTAGTCCAAGCTCCCACCTTCGGTCGCTCGACCCGGCCCGAGGGAGCGCTTTTCTTCGGCAGGTGCGCGTCGGGTGGCCGGGTTCGCGCGTATCCTGCGGCGCCCGTGTCCCTCACCTCCCGCATCCGCGACAAAAACATCTGGCTCGTCTACGGAGCGATCTTCTCGGTCGGCATCGCCTACGGCCTCTCCATCGCCATCATCCCGCTCTTCCTCGACGCCCACGGCTTCGGGAAGGCCGCGATGGGGGGCCTCGCCGCCATCTTCGCGTCCGGGATCTGCCTCTTGTCGCTCCCGATGGGGCGCATCCTGCGGCGCTTCTCGGCGAAGGGAACGCTCGTGGCCTGCCTGCTCGGGTACGCCGTGTGCGTGTCGACCTTCCCCTTCTTGAAGACGTTCGCGGCCGTCTCGGCGGCGCGGTTCTTCGACGGGGCGTTCTCGGTCGGCGTGTGGGTGAGCTGCGAGACCGTGCTGCTCGCGCGCGCGGGCAAGGAGAACAAGGCCTTCGTCACGAGCCTCTACGCGATGTCGCTCGCCATCGGGTACGTGATCGGGCCCATTCTCTCGAAGGCCATCGTGGCTGCGTTTCGGTTCGAGGCGGCCTTCGTGCTCGCGGGGATCATCGCGCTCGTCGCGACGGGCATCGCCACGCGCCTCGACGGAGGCATCGGCGGCCACGAGGACGAGCCGCGCGAAGAGACGCCGAAGGGAGACGTGGCGCCGCTCTCGGTCGACACGGAGAGGCCGCTCGCGTGGCGGACGAAGACCTCGCTCTTCGCGACGTTCGCGTACGGGTATTTCCAGTCGAGCGCGGTGCTCTTTTTGCCCCTCTACTTGATGAAAGAGCGCGGGGTCGCCGAGAAGGACACCATCCTCGTCACGGCGTTCTTCGCGCTCGGCATGCTGCTCTTCTCGAACGTCGCCGGAAAGCTCGGGGACAAGTACGGTCACCTCGCCGTGATGCGGAACCTCTCGGCGATCGGGTTCCTCTGCGTCGCGAGCTTCGTGTTCTTGTCGCGATTTTCCCTCATGTGCGCGACGGTGTTCGTGGTGGGCGCTACGCTCGCGTCGATCTCGCCGGTCTCCCTCGCGCTGCAGGGCGCCATCACGAAGCGCCACGAGATCGCCCGAGCCAACGCCATCTACAACACGTTCTACGCCGCCGGCATGCTGATCGGCCCGCCGCTCTCGGGCATGGTGTTCGAGCGCATCGGAGGCCGCACCATGATCTTCCACTTCTCGCTTTTGTGGCTCGCGTTCGCGGTCTTCGCCACGGTGTTCGCCAAGGACGATCCCGCCGCGCGGCGGCCCACGCGCGCCGAGGTCTGAGCGCGATGGCGAACGAGGGGGGCCTCTCGGGTGCGACGTTGGGCGGCGCGTACCTCGTCGGCGCGCTGCTGGGCGAAGGGTCGATGGGGGCCGTGTACGAGGGCACGCAGGTGGCGCTCGGGCGCCCGGTCGCCATCAAGGTGCTGAAGGCCCGCGGCGGGCAGTCCCGTGCGGCGCTCGAGAGGTTCGGGCGAGAGGCGCGCTCGGCGGCCGCGCTCGGCCACCCCAACATCGTCCAAGTCACGGATTTTAGGCCGGATTTCGACCCTCCATTTTTGGTCATGGAGCGTTTGTCGGGCGAGTCTTTGAGGCAGGCGATCGCGCGGGAAGGGCGGCTCGAGGCCGGCCGGGTCGCTCGCATCGGGGTGCAGCTCCTCGACGCGCTCGCCGCGGCCCACCGCGCGCGCATCGTTCACCGCGACGTCAAACCCGACAACGTGTTCCTCACGCGCCTCGCCGGGGGCACGGAGATGGTGAAGGTGCTCGACTTCGGCGTCGCCAAGCTGGTCGGGGACGCGCCGCTCACGGCCCACGGCGCGCTCATGGGCTCACCGGCGTACATGTCGCCCGAGCAGGGCGCGGGGCGGGACGTGGACCATCGCGCCGACCTCTTCTCTACGGGCGCGACGCTCTACCACGCGCTCACGGGCCACCTCCCCTTCGCCGCGCGGTCCCTCGGGGAGCTGCTCGACTGGCTCGCCACGAGGCCGCACACGCCCCCGACGACGTTCGTGCCGGGCGCGGACCCTCGCCTCGTCGCGATCTTGGACCGTGCACTCTGCAAGGATCCGGCGGCGCGCTTCGCGGACGCGGGCGAGATGCGGGCTGCGCTCGATAGCCTGAGCCAGGTCCGGTCGACCAGGCACGCCACGCCGGCATCGTCCCTCCCCTCCGCGCTCGCGGCGAGCGTCGCGGGCGATGGCCGCCCCTCGACCGAAGCGCCGCCTCCGCGCGCCGAAGGAGGCGCCTTTGCCCCGGAGGCGCACGCCTCGACCGCACGCGCGAGCCTTCCGACGGCCGTCTGGGTTGCCTTGGGCGTGGCAGTGCTGGGTGGCGTCGGAGGCCTCGGGGCGCTCGTCGTGACGGGTGCGCTGGCGTGGCACCTCGGCGCGGCGCCTCCCGCTCCGCCCGGCGGTCACGGAGGGGCCGACCACGAAGGCACGGCCCACGCGGACGCCGGCCACGAGGGTGCCAATCACGACGACGCCGGCTCCGAGGACGGGACGTGGCGGGAGCTCGTCGAGACGCAGGACGTGCACTGCAAGGCGACGCGTTCGGCGCCCTTCGCGAACGGAAAGGCCGGCACGTTCGCCGCTCTCGGGGAGCGAGAGGCTCGCGGCCTCGGGAGCCAGCTCGCCGAAATGGCCGAGGAGTGCACCGCGCGCTGCGCGTCGCCCGAGGCCACCTACATCGTGCGCATCTACGGCAACGGCCAGGTGACCGAGGCCAACGTGGTACGGGGAAATCCAGCCTGCGCCGACCGCGACCGCTGCGTCGACGAGGCCGTGCGCGAGGCGAGCATCGACGCCCCTCCGAACGGCCAAGAGGTCGTGGTCGAGCTCCAATGCCGCTTCGACATGCCTAGGACGCCGTGAGATTGCTCTTCGCGCGGCCGCGCCTCCGCGGCTATCGTCGCCCGCGCCGCCGCATGCTTCCCGCGCCGACACCTCCCCTCGCCCAGCGCCGCGGCCCACGTCCACGGCGGAGCATCGTGTGGCGCACGGTCGCCGCGTGGGTCGCAGCCACGGGGGTGCTCGGCGTCGCGCCCTCCGTGCACGCGAGCCCCACGGCGAGGCTCGTCTACGTGCGCGGCGCGGGGGCCGAGTCGTGCGCCGACGAGGCCTCGATGCGTCAGGCCGTCGCGAGCCGGCTCGGGTACGATCCGTTTCGTGTCGTCGCCGACACGACCCTCACGGCCGACGTGTCGCGCGAAAATGGCGTATTTCACGGGCACGTGAAGCTCGTCGACGCGAGCGGCGTCGAGCGGGGAGCGCGGACGCTCGAGAGCCGCGCAGGCGACTGCGGCGAGCTCACGTCGGCCATGGCGCTCTCGATGAGCATCGCCATCGATCCGGTGAGCGTGCTCTCGCCGACCCCCGCGACGACGCCGAACGCGCCCGAGCCAGAGCCCCCACGTGACCCCGAGCCCGAGCCCCCACGTGCGCCCGAGCCACCCCCGCGCCCTCCGCCGGCCGTGGTCCCGCCCCCTCGCGCTGAGCGAGCGTCGCCCCCTGCCCCGGTGTTCCGGTTCGGGCTCGGGGCCGAGATGCACGCGGCGTTCGGTGTCGGTCCTTCGGCGGCGCCCGGCGGCGAGGTCGGGCTCGAGGTGACCTCGCCGCGCTTCATGGCCGCCCTTCGAGCGCGCTTCGACGCCCCCATGACGGCCTCGTCGAGCCAAGGGGGCTCGGTCCAAGCGACGCTCGTCGCCGCCGAGCCGAGGGTTTGTGCGCGTCTTCCGCTCGGCTCACGCGGAGGGCCCGCGCTCTCCGCGTGTGGGCTCGTGCTGCTCGGGGCGGTCTTCGCCGAGTCGCGGGACGTGTCGCTGCCACGCTCGTCGTCCACGGCGTTCGCCGCGGCCGGCCTCGGCGCCTCTCTCGACGTGCCGCTCGCGCCGAGCCTCTCGATCCGCGGGACCCTCGACGGCCTCGGCCACTTCACGCCCTACGGGCTCACCGTGAACGGGGCCGAGGTCTTCTCGTCGTCTCCCTTTTCGGGCAGGGCCGCGGCGGGGGCCGTGCTCTTTTTTTGACGGAACACGCGACCATGGCCCAAGCCCCCGGCGAGCCCATGGCGACCCCCCGTGAGAAAGACGCGAAAACTGCCGAATTTACGGCACTTTTCGAGGCGCATCTCGCGTACGTGTGGACCACCCTCCGGCGGCTCGGCGTGCACGAGCGGGACCTCGAGGACGTCGCCCACGAGACCTTTCTCAAAGTGTACGCCGAGCTCGACCGCTTCGACCGCACGCGCCCGGCCAAACCTTGGCTCTTCGCCTTCGCCCTTCGAAAGGCCTCGGACTACCGCAAGCTCGCCCGCCACAAGACGGCGCTCTTCGGGGACGACGAGCCCGGCGACGCGACGAGCGAGAACGACGAGGCGGACGCCCGACGCGAGCGAGAGGCGCTCGTGCACGAGGCGCTCTCCGCGCTCGACATGGAAAAACGCGCCGTGCTCGTCCTCGCCGACCTCGACGAACAATCGATGCCCGACATCGCCGCGGCGCTCGGCATCCCGCTGAACACCGGGTACTCGCGGCTGCGCACCGCCCGCCAAGAGCTCGCCACCGCCATTCGTCGCAAGCTCGCGCGCCGAGGCACGCCCTCATCCGCACACGGAGGTCTCCCATGAGCGACGTCGACGACGACAAGCTCCCCGACGATCTGGTCGACTGGCTCGGGGCCGCCAAGGAGGTGCGCGGCCCTTCCCCCGAGGTGCGCGCGCGCATGACGTCTCGTATGCTCGCGGCCCTCCCCGTGGGGCCGGGAGGCGGCGGAGGGGGTACGACCTCGGACCCGACACCGCCGGCCCGCCCCGCGCCTCTGCCTGGAATGCCGCAAATCCCCGCGTGGATCGCGGCGGCCACGTTCGTGCTCGGCATGGGCGCCGGCGCGCTCGTGACGTCCGGGCCCACCGCGCCGCCAAAGGCCACGGAGAGCCTAGCGCCCACCTCGGCACAGAGCGCGCTCGCCGCGCTCCCGAAGGCGACCGAGGGCGCCGCGAGCGGCGGATCGTCGACCCTACGCCCCGAGGACCTCCCGACCGCGAGCATCGCACCGCCTCCGAGCAAACCGAGCGCCACGCCCTCGCGCGCGGCGGGGGGCTCCGATCTCTCGGCCGAGCGCGCCGTGCTCGACGTCGCGCGGACGGCGCTTGGCCGCGGCGATCCGGCGCACGCCCTCGCGTCGACCGACGAGCACGCGAGGCGCTTTCCCCGCGGCGCGCTCTCCGAGGAGCGGGAGGCCATCGCCGTGCAGGCCCTCGCTCAGAGCGGTAGGGCCGACGAGGCGAGGTCGCGCGCGCTACGCTTCAAGAAAGACCACCCCGAGAGCATCCTCTTGCCCGCCGTCCTCGCGGCTGGAGCCGTTCCATGAGCCTTGCGCGTCTCGTCGTTCGTTCCGGAGCCGCCGCCTGCCTCGCCCTCGTCGTCGGGGCCTGCGAAGCGCGTGTGCTCGACTTGGGGGAGAACTCCCCATCGCCGGACGCAGGACCCGCGCCCCTCGGCGCCGACGCCACGGTCACCGTGTCGCGTGCAGGATGCACGGAGTGGATCGACGACGACGTCGCCGCCGTGCAGGCCGTCGAGTGCGGCGGCACCTGCGCGCCGGCCCCAAACGCCCACGAGGCCGACCTCCCCACGATGAAGTCGTTCATCGACCAGACAGGCGGACCTTGGCTCTACTGCGCGGGCAACCTCGGGCCCTCGGACACCCTCGGGGTCGAGCTGGCCCCCGGCTGCCGGATGTACTTCCTCCGTCGCGACGAGGCCGGGAAGCTCACACGAGGGACCGAGGTCCGGCACCAGGGGCTCTACGGGATCTTCGATCCCGTGCCCGAGGGCAAGCGGCGGCGCATCGAGGTGAAGACCCTCGAAGGAGGGAAGACGACGTACGAGGTGACCGTCTACTCGTGCCCGAAGGCGCTCGTGCTGGAGGAGGCCGAGCCCCCGCCCGGCAAGGCGCCGAAGCGCGTGGTCCTCATTCGCGCGCGTGAGACAGACGGTGGTTTCCCCGGGACGTTCCCCTGATCGCACGCCGCGAGCGCCTCGGGTAGCAACGACGACGACTCGCCGTCGTCCTCCGAGGCGAGGCCGCGCGCGCCGGGGCGGTCGTGGGCTCGTGCTTCGATGACCGGGTGTCAGCGCCGCGGAGGCGGGCGCTTGCCCGGGTGCTTCGGGCGCGTATTTCCGCCCACCCAGCGCGGACGCGGGCGCGGCTCGTCCTCGAGGACGGGGAGGTAGGGGCTCGACGGCGCCTCGCCCGGGCGCGAGTCACGCCCGTGCTCGGTCCGCGCGAAGCGGACGCGCGGATCGCGGGGATCGGGCTTCTTGGAGGCGCGCTCGAAGTCGTCGGCGACGTCGGCGCGGACCTCGACGATGGAGGTGTCGGGGCCGACGAGGATCGCCCCGAGGTCGGCGCCGCGCACGTCGCCGCGCCGGCACGACATCGCCATGAGCCGCCGCACGTCGGCGCCGTGGCGCGAGCCCCAGGTCACGCGGAACGCGACGAAGTCGACCTCGTCGCTCGGCTTGGGGGCGCGCATGCGCTCCGGGCGACCTGCGGCCTCGAAGGCGGTCCTGGGCGCGGCGTCGCGCGCGGGGGCCGAGAGCTTCGAGGGGCGCTCGCCGTCGGCCACACGCGGCGCGCGGGCGGGACGAGCGTCGGGCCGGTCCCCCCCGCGCTCGTCGAGCTCGGGAGCGCGGACCGCGCGCGCAGGGGCCGAGAGCTCTCGGGGCTCGGCGCTCCCCGCGAGCACACGCAAGAGGAGCCGGCGGACGAGCGTGTCCGGGTCGACCTTGCCCGCGAGGGCGGCGACCACGCGATCGGCCATCTTCGCGTGCGCGCCGACGACCTCACCCTCGGGCTCCGAGAGCTCGGCCACGAGCCTCTCGGCCTGCGCCTCGCGCACCGACTCGGACGACGGAATCGGCAAGAGATTCGCGTAGATCCCAGCGCGCCGAAGCAGCCTGCGGACCTTCTCTTTTTCGGCGGGGGGCACGAACATGACGCTCGTGCCTTTGCGCCCGGCGCGCCCGGTGCGGCCGCTCCGGTGCGTGTACGACTCGGGATCGCCGGGGGGATCGGCGTGGATGACGCGGGTCACGTCGGGGAGGTCGATGCCTCGCGCGGCGACGTCGGTCGCGGCGAGGATGCGCGTGCGCCCGCTACGGAACGACTCGAGGGCGCGCGTGCGCTCGCTCTGCTCCATGTCGCCCGTGAGAGCCGAGGCCGAGAAGCCGGCGCGGACGAGGAACGCCGCGAGCTCGGAGGCGCCCTCGCGGGTCTTCGTGAAGGCGAGCGTGGCCTCGTCCGGGGCCGAGAGCAGCACGTTGATCATCGCGGCGGGGCGGTCGGCCGAGGGCACGATGTGGACGACGTGCGTGATGTCGGCGTTCGCGTCGCCGCGGCGGGTGCCTTCGACGTCGACCACGTTCGACTGGTAGGTGTCGGCGAGGCGAAGGACCTCGCGGGGGAACGTGGCCGAGACCATGTGGGTGCGCCGCCCTTCGGGGACGGCGTCGAGGATGGCCTCGAGGTCTTCGGTGAAGCCCATGTCGAGCATGCGGTCGGCTTCGTCGAGCACCACCGCGCGCACGGCGGTCGCGTCGAGGGAGCCGCGCCGGAGGTGATCGAGCAGGCGACCCGGGGTACCCACGACGATCGTGGCGCCGCGGGAGAGCTCGCGACGCTCGGCGCCGCCGGAGGTGCCGCCCGTGACGACGACCACGCGCGCCGAGACGCCCTCGAAGAGCCACGACAGCTCCCCCGCGACCTGCGCGGCGAGCTCTCGCGTGGGGGCGATGACGATCCCGAAGGGAATTTTGCCTGGAGTGAGCCCCTCCGACAGGAAGAGCTTCGCGAGCACGAGGCCGAGCGCGACCGTCTTCCCGGAGCCGGTCTGCGACGACACACGGAGGTCGACCCCCTCGACGCTGGCCTCGAGCACGGCCTTCTGCACGAGCGTCAGGTCGGCGAAACCCCGGGCGACGAGGGCCTCACGGAAGGGAGAGGGGACGTCGGCAAGGGAATTCGTTTCGTCGGCCATGGTCATGTAGGGGCGCGCAACCTACTCCCTTCCGCGCCGGTTGCAAGACCGATGCCGCGTCACCGTTCAGGTGCCCGTCGACGGGAGCGACGCGCTCGGGCTCGCCGAACCACTCGCCATGCGCCGCCGTTTCGGGGCATCGTGGTCCGTCGCGAGGCCACGCGATCGAGGAGGAGACGTGCATGCGGTGGGTCATCACCGGAACGAACCGCGGGATCGGGCTCGAGCTCGTGAGGCAGCTCGCGGAGCGCGGGGACGAGGTCGTCGCGACGGCGCGTGACGTCGCTCGTGCCGACGCGCTGCGAGACCTCGCGGAGCGGCACGCCGGCCGCGTCACGGTCCGCGCGTGCGACGTCCGCGACGACGCGAGCGTCCGCACGTTCGCCGAGAGCCTCGAAGGGGCGCCGGTCGACGTCCTCGTGAACAACGCCGGGGTGATGGGGCGGCTCACCTCCCTCGAGGACCTCGACCTGGACGACGCCATGCAGACGTTCGACGCCAACGCGCTCGGGCCTCTCCGAGTGAGCCGCGCGCTCCTCCCGCACCTCGGCCGCGGCGCCCGGAGGTGCATCGTGCACATCTCGAGCGGCATGGGCTCCATCTCGGACAACACGAGCGGCGGCGCCTACGCCTACCGCATGGCGAAGGCCGCGCTGAACATGGCGAACAAGTCGATGAGCGTCGACCTCGCGGGGCGCGGGTTCGTGTGCGTGGTGATGAACCCGGGGTGGGTCCGCACCGACATGGGCGGCGAAGGCGCCCCGCTGCCCGTCGAGGTGTCGGCCAAGAACCTCCTCGCGCGCATCGACGGGTTCGGCCCTTCGGACAACGGCGCGTTCGTCAACCATGACGGGCGCCTCTTTCCCTACTGACGCGCGACCACGAACGAAGACAGGAAGGAACGACGAGCATGAGCGACCCTGACAACGATGCCCCCGACTCGGTGCGAACGCGGCTCCGCCGTGAGGCCGGGCGCGTCGAGGCGGAGTGCCTCGCGACCCTCGAGAGGTCGGACGGCTCCCGCGTCACGGGCACCCTCGCCGACCTCTCGGTCACGGGGCTCTTCGTCACGACCCAAGCGCGGTTCGTCGTCGGCGAGCGCCTCGAGGTGACCTTTCGGCTCCCCGGGGCGCGCGCCGACCTTCGCGCCACGATCGAGGTGCGCTCGCTGCGCGACGGCAACCCGCTCGACCTCGAGTCGCGCGGGATCGGAGGGATGTTCCTCGACCTCGACGACGCCACGAAGGACGCCATCGTCGCCTTCGTCGCGGGCTAGTGTCCTGCGCCTGAAGTTCGTTTCTAAAATGTCCGGGAATTTGCGTTGTGGTACGGACGTTCGGGGTGCATGACACAGCCCATCGTGCACCCGGGTCGACCTCGCAAGCCCTTGAGCATCTCCGACGACGAGCGGGTCGAGCTCGAACGCTTGACGCGGCGGCGGAAGAGCGCCCAGCAGTTGGCTCTTCGCGCCAGGATCGTGCTCGCGTGCGCGTCGGGGGCATCCAATACCGAGGTCGCCGAGCTGCTCCAAGTCTCGCTCCCGACGGTCGGAAAGTGGCGCGAGCGGTTCCGCCTGGATCGCTTGGCAGGGTTGTCGGACGAGCCACGTTCTGGAGCACCTCGTGTCATCGACGATGAACGGATCGAACGTGTGATCGCCCGCACCCTCGAGTCGCTGCCGCAGGGCCAAACCCATTGGAGTCGCGCGACGATGGCTGCGGAGAGTGGCCTGTCTCGCAGCTCGGTCGGGCGCATCTGGCGAGCTTTCGGCCTCAAGCCCCACCGTGTCGACAGCTTCAAGCTGTCATCGGATCCTCACTTCATCGAGAAGGTGCGCGACGTAGTCGGGCTCTACATGAGCCCGCCCGAGAACGCGGTCGTCCTCTGCGTCGACGAGAAGTCGCAGATTCAAGCACTCGACCGAACCCAACCCCTGCTCCCGATGCGGCCTGGACAGCCCGAACGCAAGACGCACGACTACGAGCGCCACGGCACGACCTCGCTCTTCGCGGCACTCGACGCTCATCGTGGCGACGTCATCTGGAAGATGTACCGAAAGCACCGCCAGCAGGAGTTCGTTCGGTTCCTTGCGACGATCGACGAGCGCGTTCCTCGCGGCACCGACGTGCACCTCATCATCGACAACTACGCCACGCACAAGACGCCGCGCGTGCACCGTTGGCTGCTCAAGCACCCCCGGTTCCACCTTCACTTCACGCCGACCTACAGCTCCTGGCTCAACCTCGTCGAACGACTCTTCGGTGAGATCACCGACAAGGCAATCCGGCGCGGTGCCTTCAGATCGGTGCGCGAGCTCGAGGCTGCCATCTCGGCCTACCTCAAGGCCCGCGAGGGCGCACCGTTCGTCTGGACTGCGACGCCCGAAGCGATCTTCGAGCGCCTCCACGAATTTTGTGAACGAACTTCAGGCGCAGGACACTAGCAGCCCGTTGATTTTCTCCCGTCCCCCGTCGGGGACTTCCAAGGGTCGTCGGGCCCGTCGCCGCTGCATCCCGCCCGCCTTCGTTCCGCTCCTCCGGTGCCTGCTCACCTAGAAAACTAGGCTCCGCGGGCTCCTCGGACCGCGCCTCGGCGGCGCGGGCGCGGGCGACGACGGGCCTCGGTCCCTAAATCAACGGGCTGCTGAGCTCAGCGCGCCACGCGGCGCACGGCGCGAGAGCCCGCGGCCGTGCCGGTGGTCTCGAAGTAGACGAACTTGGCGTCGAGCACGACGTTGCCGACGCTCGCGAGGCCGCTCGCGACGGTGCGCACGCCCCCGGGGCACGCGACGTCGCTGCACGATTGGAGCTTGTCGTCCTCCGTCCAGAAGATGCCCTTCGCGTCGGCGGCGAGGTTGCCGAGGGGCCCCGCGAGGCGCGTGAGCGGGGTCGGCGCCGCGCAGCCCCCGGTCGTGGGGCACGCGTAGACCCCCATGCCTCCTTGGGTGATGCCCGGCCCGACGTAGTAAACGAGGTTTCCTACCACCTCGATCCCGCCGAGGACCCGCATCGTCGTGATGGGCGTCCGTGTCGCGCAGCCGCCCACGAGCGGGCAGCTCGCGAGGCCCGCTCCGCCGCCGGTCGTGTCCTCGAAGTAGACCCGCTGCGCGTCGACCGCGAACTTCCCGACCGGGCGAGGGACGACGACGCCCGGCGCACCGCACGCACCCGACGCGCAGTCGACGCGGTTCACGCCGGAGCCGCCGAGGTTCGCGTACGCCGAGCGCGCGAACGTGCGGTAGTCCCCGATGCCGTTGAGCCCGTCGCTCATGATCGACGCCGGGGGGTTCGGGCAGCCCGCGACGGGGCATCGGTAGATGGCCGGGCGCTGGGTCGCTTGGTTCGGGGCGCTCTGGAAGTAGAAGAACCCACTGTCGACGTACGGGCGCTCCGCCGCGTACTGGACCATCGCGACGAGCTGCTTCGGCGAGGCCGTGCCGCACGTGGCGATGGGGCACGAGAAGATCTTGTCGGCGGACCCGTAGTAGAGCGAGGTCTCGTCGATACCGAAGCCGTTCGAGTCGACGATGTTGTCCTTCACCGTCGCGACGCCGCACTGGCCCGCGGTGCAGGTGCCACCTCCGCACGATCGGCCGCAGGCCCCGCAGTTCTCGCCGGAGGTCGCGAGATCCACGCACGCCGTCCCGCAGGCGACGGTCGGCGCGGTGCACGTCGGGGCCGCGTCGGGGGATGCCGCGTCGGGCGTGGGGGCCGCGTCGGGCGTCGGGGTCGCGCGGTCGTCCGAGGTGGCCGCGTCTTTGGGGGCCTCGGCGTCCACCGTACCTTGAACGGCCTCGTCTCCGACGCAGGCCACGAAGGCGACGGGGACCGACACGAGAGCGACGAGGGCGGCATGGCGGAGGATGGAGCGCATGCCGGAAGGATAGCCGAGCCGTTGCGCCGCGCCGACTTTCTGCACGCTCGGACGTCGATCGTGGCGCGCCCGGAGGCGCCCGAGCGTCAGGTGAGGAGCGGACGCAGGTGCTTTCGTTCGAGCAGCGCGAGCCCGCCGACGAACATCCCCTCGAAGACGAGGACCGCCACCCCGATCGCCGTCGACCGCGAGCCGAGCGCCGCCGCGAGGACGAAGCAGAAGATGGCCCACGCGCCGTTGGCCGCGACGAGCAGGTCGATCGCGCGCGCCGAGGGTGGGGTGCCGCGCGCCATCCGCACGGCGAGCCGGCTCGAATACGATCCGTAGGCGAGGTTCGCGGCCCCGAGCGCGAGCACGAGGGTCGGCGAAAAGCCGTAGAGGCGAGCGAGCCAGGGGTGAAGGGCGAGGACGGCGACCCCCACCAACGCGCCGGCGAGGCCGTCCGTCCAGAGGAGCACACGTGCGAGCTTGGGGAGCGGCGCTTGCTCCATGCGGCGCGCTTAGGGCCGCCTCCCCCGCCCGTCCAGACCTACTTCGACGCGCCGTGGAACATCCAGGGCACGCCCAGCTTGTCGACGAGGAGGCCGAACCTCCCGCCCCAGAACGCGTCGTGGAGCGCCATCACCACGTTGCCCCCCTCGGCGAGCACGTCGAAGGCCTTCGCGAGCTCCGCGGGGTCGTCGATCTCGACCATCTGCGTGCCGTTCGTGCGCGGAAAATCGGGCCCGCCCGGCATGGCGTCGTTCATGAAGACGAGCGCGGAGCCGACGCGGAGCCGCGCGTGCATCACGTTGCCGCGCTTCTCGGGGGGGAGCTTGTCCCCCGCGCCGGGCATGTCGCCCCAGGTGCGCTTGTCGAGGACCTCGGCGCCGAAGGCACGCACGTAGAGCTCGATGGCCTCGTTCGCGCGGCCGTCGAAGTTGAGGTGTGGGGCGAGTGTCTTGACCATGAGGTTCGTTCCTTTCGTGGGTTCGGTGGAGCGGCTCACGCGCCGCGGTAGGCCTTCTCGATCGCGGCGAGGTCGAGCTTTTCCATAGGAAGGAAGGCGCTCGTGACGCGCGCCACGCGCGCCGGGTCCGGGTCGGACATCATCGCCGGGAGCGACCGAGGGACGATCTGCCACGAGAGGCCGAACCGGTCCCGGAGCCAGCCGCAGCGGCTCCCCTGCCCTCCGTCGCGCGTCAGCGCGTCCCACAGGTGGTCGATCTCGGACTGGTCCTCGCACATCACCTGGAAGGACACGGCCTCCGAGAACGTGAACCTCGGCCCGCCGTTCAGCGCCGTGAAGCGCTGCGCGCCGAGGTGGAACGCCACGGTCATGACCGAGCCCGCGGGCCTCCCGTGGTGCTCGAAGCCCTCGGTACCGAAGCGCACGATCGTGTCGATCGCCGAGCCGGGAAAGAGGCTCACGTAGAGAAGCGCCGCGTCCTCGGCGCGGTCGTCGAACCAAAGACAGGGGACGATTTTGGATAGCTCGGGCATGGGAGACCTCTTCTCCTCCTTTCGACTGGCCTCGGCACGAAAAGTCATCGGCCTCCACGAAGAAAACGCACCGCGCCCTCGACGCGCCGTGCCGAACGCGCAAATCGACCCAAGAACCGAGCACTTACGTGGGAGCCGGGCAGGCCCGATGCGCCCCGCCGAAAAAAGCTTCAGGGCCGTGTCGATCCGGGGGCCGGTCGATCGTCGCATGGACGACCACGACGTCCACGTGGCAAGACGTCCGCGCCGAAGGTCGGCGAGGACGGGCTCACGACCCCCGAGAGGAGCAAGTGCGATGAAGGTGATGGTGATCGTCAAGGCCACGAAGAACAGCGAAGCGGGCGTCATGCCCGGCGAGGACCTGCTCGTCGCGATGGGGAAGTACAACGAGGAGCTCGTGAAGGCGGGCATCCTCCTCGCCGGAGACGGGCTCAAGCCGAGCTCGGCGGGCAAGCGCGTTCGTTTCGCAGGCGGCGCGCGCACCGTCGTCGACGGGCCGTTCGCCGAGACGAAGGAGCTCATCGCGGGGTACTGGATTTGGCAGGTCCGCTCGATGGACGAGGCGCTCGCGTGGGCGAAGAAGTGCCCCGCCCCGATGCCCGGCGAGGAGTCCGAGCTCGAGCTTCGCCCCGTGTTCGAGCTCGAGGACTTCGGCGATGCGGTCACGGACGAGGTTCGCGAGCGCGAAGAGCGGCTGCGCGCCGAGGTCGCGAAGCAGAACGGCGGATGACCGACGAAGCGACGCGACGCGCGATCGAGGTCGTCGTGAGGGTCGAGGCCCCGCGGCTCATGGGCGGCCTCGTCCGCTTCACGCGGGATCTCGGGAGGGCCGAGGACCTCGTCCAGGAGGCGCTCGTCACGGCCCTCGAGACCTGGCCTACGGAGGGCGTCCCGAAGAACCCCGGCGCCTGGCTCATGGCGGTCGCCAAACGACGCGCTCTCGACGTTCTCCGTCACGAGCGCGCGAAAGACCGAAGCCACGGGCGCCTCGAGGCCGGCGAGGCGCGCGCGTTCGTCCCCGACGACTGCGCACCCGACGACGTCGTGGGCGACGACGTCCTGCGCCTCGTGCTCGCCACGTGCCACCCCGTGCTCTCGCGCGAGGCGCGCGTGGCGCTCACGCTCCGTTACGTCGCGGGCCTCGGCACGGCCGAGATCGCGCGCGCCTTCCTGACCACCGAGCCCACCATGGCGCAGCGCCTCGTCCGCGCGAAGCGCTCGCTCGCGGAGGCCCGTGTGCCGTTCGACGTCCCGAAGGGCGAAGATCTGCGCGCGCGGCTCGGCCCGGTGCTGGAGGTCGTCTACCTCACGTTCAACGAGGGCTACTCCGCGACCTCCGGCGACGCGGTCGTCCGGTCCGAGCTGTGCGACGAGGCGATGCGGCTCGCGCGCGTCGTGGTCGGGCTTTTCCCGCACGAGGCCGAGGCGCATGGCCTGCTCGCCCTCCTCGAGCTCCAGGCGTCACGGGCGCGCGCTCGGGTCGCACACGACGGAACGCCCATCCTCCTCGCCGACCAGGACCGGCGCCTCTGGGATCGCCTCCTCGTGACCCGCGGGCTCGAGGGCCTTCGCCGCGCCGAGGGCCTCGCCGCGCCGCTCGGACCGTACACGCTGCAGGCCGCGATCGCCGCGGTCCACGCGCGAGCCACCGACCTCGCCTCGACCGACTTCGTCGCGATGGTCGGCCTCTACGACGCGCTCGTCGCGCTCACGGGCTCCCCTGTGGTGGAGCTCAATCGGGCCGTCGCCGTCGGGATGGCCTACGGGCCCGAAGAGGCGCTCGAGCTGGCTCTCGAGCTCGCCCAGGAGCCCACCCTCGCCGCCTACCCCTACCTCCCTGCCGTGCGCGGCGATCTCCTCGCCAAGCTCGGGAGACACGCCGAGGCCGCCGAAGCGTTCGCGTCCGCCGCGAGCCTCACGACGAACGCCCAGGAGCGCGCGCTGCTCACACGGAGGGCCGAGGCCGAGCGGAGCGCCCAGCGGAGCGGAGCGGGCGCGAGCACCGACGGGAGCAGCACCGACGCGGGCTCGGAGCGCGCCTCGACCATGTGAGGCCTTCGGGGCCACCCGCGAGCCGGGCTCGTGTCCCCTCCTGGGTCAGCCCTTGAGGGCCTGGCGCGCCGACGCCACCCACGCAGCGACCGCGTCGAGCTCGGCACGCAACGCGGCCTTCTCTTCGTCCGTCGCGCGCTGTGATTCTTTCTTCAACGCGCGGAGCGCCAAGGACGTGCCGAGCTTCGTGTGGAACGCGCGCACGCGGCTCGTCACGGCGCGCATCGTGGCCCGCGGCTTCGGGCCCTCGCCCTCTTCGGCGCGCAGCGCGGTGACGTACTCCCGGGTCTTGTCCTGCGAGAGCTTCATCTCGACGACGTGCTTCGCGGCCTTGCGCATGCGCGACTCGTCCTCGAGTGGGAGCAGGAGCTCCTTGCGCCCGGGCTCGAGGCCTCGCCAGATGTCGTCGTTGATGCGCTTGTCGCGCGCGGCGATCTCGACCGCGACGTAGAGCACCTTCCGAGACATGCGGAGCGTCGGCCCGCCCGCCCGCGCAAGGAGCGCCCGCCACAGCACGTTCTCGCTCTTCGCGTCGAGCGCCGCCGACGCGTCGTCGTCGAAGATATTCACGAGGATCCAGCGGCCGTACTCGACCAGCGCGTCCTCCATCGTGTTGCGTGTCGCCTCTCCCCGGCGGAGGGCCTCGGCGAGGAGCGGCGCTTGGGCCTTGGTGAGCGGCACGTCCGCGGCGTCGGCGCGCCGCGCGAGGCTTCGGGGGATCGGCATGGCGTAGGATCCTAGCTCCTCGCGGGGCGCCGTCCGCGCCGGAAAGGCCAAGACCGAGGGTACCTGTCGAGCCGTCTTCGAGCGCGCTCCGGAGGGGCGCGACTCATCCCAGAGATACTATCGAGTAACCGTACGAGATCGTTCGGATCACGTCGTTGTTCCGGCGCCGTAACAGTGGGCCCGGATCGACCCCATTTCGGGCGCCGCGAGCCGGCCCCTTCGTGCCGCGTTCGGTCCCGGAGGCGAGGCGGACCGCGACGATGGGAGCCCGCGGATCGCACGAACCGCGCTACGACGGAGCGCACGACCCGAGAGGCCGGCTCGCCCGGCGGAGGACACGCATGGGCAAGGTACGCGTCAGCAGCTACTCGATCTCCGCGGACGGCTTCGGCGCCGCGAAGGGGCAGTCTCTCGAGAACCCGTTCGGCGTCGACGGCATGGCCGTCGCTTCGTGGTTCACGAAGACGAAGACGTTCCACGAGCACCTCGGCACCGGCGGCACGGGCGCGACGGGCATCGACGACGACGTCGCCGCGGCGGCGCTCCGCGGCATCGGCGCGTGGATCTTGGGTCGCAACATGTTCGGGCCGGTGCGCGGACCATGGCTCGACGACGCGTGGAAGGGCTGGTGGGGACCGAGCCCGCCCTACCACGTGCCGGTGTTCGTGCTCACGCACCACCCGCGCGCCGACCTGGTGATGGAGGGCGGCACGGTCTTTCATTTCGTCACGGGCGGCATCCACGAGGCGCTCGAGCGGGCGCGCGCGGCCGCGGGCGAGGACGACGTGCGCATCGGCGGTGGCGCGGCGACCATCCGCCAGTACGTCGAGGCGGGGCTCGTCGACGAGCTCCACGTCGCGGTGAGCCCGGTGCTGCTCGGCTCCGGCGAGGCGCCCTTCGCGGGCCTCGATCTCCGGGCCCTCGGATACGAGGTGGCTTCTCACACGCTCGGCGAGAACGCCATGCACCTCTTCATTCGAAAGCTACGCTGACCAGGCTCACGAGGGCGCGCAGGGCCTTGCCCTACGACGACGCCCCGCACGTTCGGCCGACGCCCCCTACGACTCCCGAAAGAGCGCGCAGCGAGAAAGGCGACGATGAGCTCTCCCACCTCCGTTCACGACCTCACCCGGCAGCTTCGGGCGCTCGGCGTCGGCGAGGGCGACGTCGTCATGATCCACGCGAGCATGCGGCGCGTCGGCCCCGTCGTGGGGCGCGCGGCCGGGCTCGTGGAGGCGCTCTCTTCGGCGGTCGGCTCACGGGGCACGTTGCTCATGGTGCTGAGCGCCACGGAGGACGTGCCCTTCGACGCGCTCAGCTCCCCGGTGGACGTCGCGGACATGGGGATCTTCGCCGAGGTCTTTCGGACGTACCCCGGGGTAGCGGTGAACGACCACCCCGCCGACCGGTTCGCGGCGCTGGGACCGGGCGCAAAGCACCTCTTGGAGCCTACGCCCTCGGACGACTACCACGGCCCCGGCTCGGTGCTCGAGCGCTTCACCCGGCGCGGCGGGAAGGTCCTCCGCCTCGGCGCGAACCCTGACACCGTGACCCTCACGCACTACGCCGAGTACCTCGCCGACGTGCCCGACAAGATCCGCGTCCGCCGCCGCTACGTCCGCGCGGACGTGGGCGAGGTGTGGATCGAGAGCCTCGACGACACCGACGGGATCGCGACGTGGGAGGGTGGAGACTACTTCCCGCGCGTCTTTCTCGACTACCGCGCGTCCGGCGCCGTCCGCGTGGGGCCCGTCGGTCGGTGCGAGGCCGAGCTCTTCGATGCCGCGCCCTTCGTGGAGTACGCCGTCGACTGGATGAACCGTCACCTCGGGCCGGCGCCCCACGGCTCCGAACGCTGGTAGCGGACCGACCTCGTCGGACTTCGGCGCGCACGCCGAGACGAGAGGACGAGCGGGAACGCTCTCAATGCGCGCGGCGGTAGCGCATGGCCACGGCGCCGCTCCGGAGCGGCGTCGACGAGACGAGCTCGAGCTTGCGCGTCTCGGGCAGTCCGGCTTGGTGGAGGGTCGGGCCGCGGCCGACGATCCTCGGGTGGACGAGGAAGACGTACGCGTCGACGAGATCCAAGCGGTCGAGCGCGTTCGCGAGCGCGGCGCTGCCGAGCAGCACACCGGCCGGGGTCGCGTCTTTGAGCTTCTGGATGCCCTCGCGCAGATCCCCCTCGACGTGGTGGCTGTTCGTCCAGGGGAAGCTCGTGCGCGTCGTCGACACGACGTACTTGGGCTTGTCCTCGAGCTTCCGAGCCCAGTCGCGCATGGCGGGCGGCGCGGCCTCGTCGCCACGCGCAACGGCCGGCCAATAGCTCTCCATCATCTCGTAGGTGACTCACCCCCAGAGCATGGCGCCGCTCTCGTCCATGAGGCGCGTGAAGAAGGCGTGGGTCTCGTCGTCGGCGATGCCCTCCTGGTGATCGATGCAGCCGTCGAGGGTGACGTTGAGGCCGAAGGTGAGGAGACCCATGGGCGGCAGGCTATCCTCGCCGAGGCGTCACGACCATCCCGCCGAGGCGCGACGCCCCACGCGAGGCGGCGTCGTCATGCGCTCTCGAAGCTCGGAAGGAGGGCGTCGAGCTGCTCGAGCTGCTCGGGCAATCCGCCGGTCGACCCCGAGGCGATCGCGGCGTCGAGCGCCTCTTTCGAGGGATAGAGGTCGTGCACGACGACGTGTGTCTTGCCGTCCTGCTCCTCGAACGTGACGGTGGTGACCGTCTCGCCGCCTTCTTCTTCGTTCGTCCACACGAGGCGAGAGGCCGGGACCACCTCGCGGTACGTGCCGAAGAACGCCATCGTCGAGCCGCCGTGCTCGAACACGAGGCGATACTGACCCCCGACGCGAACATCCATCTCGCACGACAGCAGCGTGAGACCGAACGACTCCGGCACCCACCACCGCCGAAAGAGCTCGGGTCGGGTCCACGCCTCGAACACGAGGCGCGCGGGGCCGTTGACGGTGCGCCGGACGACGAGCTCGCGCTCGGACGTCCGCTCGGCGCTCGTCGGGTTCTTCGTGGGGTTCGCACCGCTATCGTTTCGTTCGGCCATGGCTCTTCTCCCTCCGTGCAAGCTCGTCGACGATCGTGTCCAAGGTGTCGAAGCGCGCGGCCCACGCTTGGCGGTAGCGCTCGAGCCACGCGCTCTCTTCGTCCAGTCGACGAGGGCCGAGCCTGCAGGTCCGCACACGCCCGACCTTCTCGGTGGAGACGAGCCCCGCCGCCTCCAAGACGCCGACGTGCTTCTTCATGCCCGTCAGGGTCATGTGAAACCGCTGGGCGAGGTGCGAGATCGACGCGTCGGCGCGCCCGAGCTCGGCCAGCACGCCGCGCCGGGTCGCGTCCGAAAGGGCCGCGAACGAGGCGTCGAGGCGATGATCCATATACTGAACCATGTGGTTCACCATAGACCGGTGCCTGGGTCTTTGCAAGGGGGTTGAGGGCCCGGGGGCAGGTCGTGGCTCCGCCGGCCCACGCTTCGCCGGCCCGCTCAGCGACAGTGTAGAATCGCCGACCGATGCCTGTCCCGCCCTACCAGTTGTTCGTTGACCCGCTACTACGGGTTCTCGCGGAGAGCCCTGACGGGCTTCGAACAGCTTCCGCGCACGAGGCGGTCGCAACGCGGCTGGGCCTGTCCGATGCTGACAAGGCCGAGCTACTTCCCAGCGGTCAGCAACCTGCATTCAAGAACCGCAACGGTTGGGCGCACGACCGTCTCAAGCGTGCCGGGCTCTCGGAGAGCTCAACGTTCGGGACCTGGCGGTTGACGAAGACCGGCCGTGCGTTCGTGCAGGCTCACCCCAACGCGCTGACCGAAGAGCAGATCTCTCGCATCACCGACATCTCTGACGAGAACCAGGCCGTCGTCTGGCGAGACCGCCTAGCGGCCTTCCGTGCCGATACAACGTGGGCGACGGACCTCGACGCAACCAACGCGACACGACGGCAGATTCGTCCCGAGATCCTCGATGTGCTCGGACGCTACATGAGCGGCGCAACAACCCTAGAGGAGTTCCGCGCAATCTTCGACCAAAAGACCCGGCGCGAATGGGCAAGCTTCGGTGCGAAGGGGTTGAGCGGTGCGATGGTCTTGAACCAGCTCGCGAAACACGCCCCTGACGTCGCTCGCGCCGACACGGAGCTGAAGGCGTTGCTCGCGAAACCCAAGGACGACAGCTCAGCGGCCGCTGCGCTCAGATCGTTCGCTGCGTACCTGGCGGCAGCGCGCGCAAACGCGCCGTCAGGATCCAAACTGCCGCAAGAAGGCCGGCTGCGGTTCTTCGCGAGCAGCTTGTGGCACGTGCAGGAGCCCGAGGATTGGCCCCCGTTTTACGAGACCGCTCGGGCCGCACTCGCGGCTGACGGCCTCTACGACTCGACCGGTCTCGACGTCGCGGATGACTACATCGCGTTCCGTAAGGCGTTCCTGCAGCTACAGAAGGCGCTCAAGGTGCCCTCGTGGGATCTCGAGTCACTCCTTCGTTGGACCCAGCGTGACGACGCTGCTCCGGCGCCCGCGAATCCCGACGAAGACCAACCTGAGGAGCCCACGGAGGGTCGGGTCTGGTTGATCGCCTTGGGTCGGAACGCCGACCAGTGGGATGCGTGTTACCGCGACGGCATCATCGCGATTGGTTGGAACGGACTCGGGGATCTTCTCCAGTATCCATCGCTGGGCGCTGTTCGCGCCAAGCTTCGCGAGGAACGCGAGGACGACGTAGACCCTATGAACGCCGGCCTCGCGTGCTGGCAGTTCGCCCACGTCATGCAGGAGGGTGACATCGTCTACGTGAAGCGCGGGCGCCACTGCATCGTCGGGCACGGTGTGATCACCTCGGGCTATCGCCACGACGCCGGGCGCCCCCTCGCGAATCTTCGTGCCGTAAATTGGCTCGGCCGGGGAGAATGGAAACCTCGCGAGAAGGCGCTCGCGATGAAGACGCTGACCGAGATCGGGCGATACCCAGGTCTCCTCAAGGACATTCGCGCGGCGATTGGTGCGACCGACGAAGTCGACGAGGAAGTCGAGACCATCAAGAAGCCGGTCGCGCCGCCCTACGTGTTCGAGGACGCGGAGAAGGATCTCTTCTTGGCGCGCGAGCAGCTGCGCGAGCTCCTCGAACTCTGCCGCTACAAGAAGAACATCATCATCCAAGGTCCGCCCGGCGTCGGAAAGACCTTTGCAGCAAGCCGTCTCGCGCACTTGCTCATCGGCAGCACGAACGAGGAGCAGGTGCAGCGCGTGCAGTTCCACCCTTCGTATTCGTACGAGGACTTCGTGCAGGGGCTGCGTCCAGTCGAAGGCGGCGGCTTCGTCCGCAAGGACGGCCCACTTCTGAGCTTCTGCAAGGATGCGCTCGAAGATCAGGCGAGTCCCTACGTCTTGATCATCGACGAGATCAACCGGGGTAACGTCAGCAAGATCCTCGGAGAACTGCTCTCGCTCATCGAGGCGGACAAGCGCGACCCTCGCTACGGCGTGACGCTCGCATATGCCCGGGACGACGAGCCGCGGTTCCATGTCCCGCCGAATATGTTCGTGATCGGGATGATGAACACTGCCGATCGGTCCCTGGCGTTCGTCGACTACGCGCTCCGTCGGCGGTTTGTCTTCTTCGATCTCGAACCCGCATTCGGTACAGAACGGTTCGAAGCAGACCTTACCCGCCGGGGCGTCGAAGCATCTCTGCGCAAGACCATTCAAGTACGGCTCACGGCTCTCAACGCGCGGATCGCGTCCGACCCCACGCTGGGGCTTGGATTCCGAGTAGGTCACAGCTACTTCTGTCAGCGTGTGGACGCCTACGACGAGGCGTGGTTCAGACGCATCGTCGAGTACGAGATCGTGCCGCTCCTTCGTGAGTACTGGTTCGACAGCCCGGCCAAGCTGGACGAGGCGCTCGCCGACCTCCGGGGCGGGTGAGCCTTGCAGGTACGCGTCGAGAACCTCTACTTCCTCCTCTGCTACGCGTGGGGGCACTTCGAGGAACGCGACCTCGTCGAAATCGCGGCCGATGACGCCCGAACCGCGGAGGAGCTTTTCGCTCGCGTGCTCGTGAGCGCGTCGAGGCGACTGCTCCGACAGCGCCTCGACCGCGGCTACCGCGCGGACGTCGACGACCTGCGTCGGCCACGCGGCAAGATCCACTTCGCTCGCACCGCCGCTCGAGGCGTCGAGGTTCGTGGAGTCTTGGAGTGCGGCTTTGACGACACGACGGAAGACGTCCTGCATAACCGCATCATCAAGGCGACGGTGAAGCGCCTAGCGATGGTCGATGGGCTCTCCAAGGAGCTGAGGCACGGGCTCCTCACCATCGCGCGAGAGATGCCAACCGTCGCCGACGTCCCGATCTCGGCACAGGACTTTCGACAAGTTCAAATTCACTCGAACCTTCGCCGCTACCGCCTCGCGCTGAACGTCTGCGCGCTCCTTCACCGGTGCCTGTTGCCCGACGAGCGGACTGGCCGCTGGCAGTTTCGCTCGTTTGCTGGCGACGAGCGGGAGATGGGGTTGTTGTTCGAGAGCTTCGTGCGCGAGTTCCTGGCGCGGGAGCAGCGCGTGTTTCCCAAGGTCGAGCGCACGCGGATCCGATGGGTCGTCGAGGGCGAGACCAACGGGTTGCTGCCGGGCCTTGATACGGACATCACGCTCAGACGTCCGGGGCAAGCCGTCGTGGTGGAGACGAAGTGCTACGGGGCACCGCTGGTGTCTGGGCAGTTCGGCAACAGCGCGACGCTCCGGTCCAAGGACGTGTGCCAACTGGTAGCCTACCTCGCGAACTTCCGCGCCGCTGGTGACCGACTCGCAGGGGTGCTCCTGTACGCCGTTGACCGGCCGACGGTGCCGTGCACGCGGATGCGTCTGCTCGGCCACGACGTTTACGCGCTCGAGCTGAACCTCAACCAGCCGTGGCAGGAACTCGGTCGCGCGCTCCACGATCTCGTCGACGTGCTGTCGGGGACGGAGAGGGTTGAGGGTATGCGCTTCGGGGTCTAGGGGAGGCCGAGAACATCACCCCTGTCAGCCGCTCGATGGCCGACCGCCGGCACTTGCTACCGGTATCGATGGCTCCAAGGAGACCAACGCCGCCGGCTCGCGTTGAACGTTTAACACCACCTGTTAGCCGCTCTCGGCTTCTCTCTCCCCACGGGACCGAGATGAGAGCGCGAACGCCGTCCCGCGCGCCCTCGACCCGCTCGTCGTCGCGCGCGCGGCGAGATCGCCATCCCCGCGCACGCGACGCTCGCCGACCCGGAAAACGAAACGGCCCCGAGGATCGCTCCTGGGGGCCGCTGGTTGCCGACGCCTCTCGCGAGGTTCGCGAGGGGGAAGACGTGGCTCCGCATGGGGAGCGGCATGCTAACCCGTTCGTGGGGCTCTCGGCGGGACGGGTTCGCTGCGCTCGCAGCGTCCCGAAAATGCGAACGCCTGCGAATCCAGGTGGTTGCGCGACGAGAGCCGGGACGCTCTCGAGGGTTCGCACCGTCCCGCGAGGAACGCAGGGCCCGTGGATCGCGTCCCCGGTCACATTGCTTCCCGCTCGAGGGGGAAGCCGTGCTTGGCGGCGCCCCCCTCGACGATGCGCGCGTCCTCCGGCCGGAGGACGACAAAGACGAGCTTCGCGAGCCCATCGCGCTGCTCGGGCGGCGACGCGCGCAGGTGCTCGTGGACCGCGCCCATCATCGCGTCCACCGATGCGACCGGTCCCAGGCCACCGGCGCCAGCCCCGAGGAGCGGCGTCGCCAAGATGAACTGCCCCGTGAGGTTGTTCTCCTTGGCGAGCGATGCGGCAGCATCGAGGAACGCACGCACGCACGCACGAACGCGGCGCGGACCCGAGGGGCCTCCGGTCTCCGGGTCTCGCCTCCGGTAGTCGACCGCCGGCACGTGCAGCACCCAGCGGAAGGCGGTGCTGGTGCCCGCTGAAGTGACGAGGCAGTCGTCCGGCTCGAGCTCCGCGTCGAAGTTCTCCTCGAGCCGCTCGCGAAGCTCCTGCTGGAAGGCGGTACCGCCGCAGGCCTCGCGAAGCGCACCCGAGACGCCGCTTCCGAGGGCGACGCTTGGGTTGGATGCGTTGACGACGGCGTGCGCGCCGATGGCTGGGTCGACAAGCGAGCCGGTGTAGACGCCGAGCTTCATCCTCGGCGCTCCAGAGCACGCAACTCTCGGCGCGCGCTCATGTGGCCACGAGAAGGACGGAACGCTCACGGCCCGCCTGGGTGCCAAGCCACGCAGACACGGTGCGCCTCGCTGCGAGGTCAGCACTCCCATCGAGCGCGTGCTGGAAGCGCTGAGCATCCGCCGGCGACCAGAACAGCTCGCCCGCCAGGTCGCGGTCACCGGGCTGAGTAAGCCCCTCGGTGGCGCTGGCCCAGTCGTCGTCGTCTAGCTTGAGGACCGCAGCGCCGTGCATCTCGGCGAACGCGCGCAGGTCGTCGCCCAGCGCGATGACGTCGTCGGAGAGCTTGGAGAGCGCTTGCGTGTACCGCTTGGCAAGCTTCTTCGCCGCCTCGGAAGCGTCGGGCGGGATCGCGTAGATGCACTTCATGGTCATGCCCTCTCCACCCTGTCTCGCACGAGTCGCAGGAGAGCCTCATCCATCGTCCGCTTCTCGGGGAGCAGCGCCATCACGCGCGAGCCGGCTTCGGCCACAGTGTCTCGCGCAGCGCGCTCGCCGGTCATCGCGTACACATCCCGCGAGACCAGCACCAGCGACTTGTCTCCCGCCGCTAGGTGCCCCTGCACCTGGCGACCAGCGATGTGGCTCACCTCGCGCTCGAGGTACACCGGTTGGCCGGTCTTGACCTCGACTGAGAGCGTGCCTCCTTCTGCGACACTGTGCCCCCGCCCGAAGATGATCGGGCAACGCGCCTCGGTGAAGCGACCGTCGATGAACGTCATGCCGTTCGCCGTTTCAACGCGCCGCTGCAGCTCCAGCCCGTTGAAGTAGGGCTTCAGTCCGTCGGTGGCGATCGACTCGCCCAGCTTCCCGGCGGTGGTCTTGCGCAACTGCTGGAGCGCGGCATCGAGCTCGGCCGGCGACTTGGCCGCCTGGAGTTGCTCGTGGCGGCGGGCCAGCTCCTTCGCGAAGCCGGCGTCCCGCTGCTCGAGGTTGCGCGCGTAGGACTCGAGGTTGGACGGATCGCGGAGCGGACGGAACCTCTCTGCGATGCTCGGCGGGGTTACGCGCTCGCCGGCCTGAGGGCTCCAGTCGGACCAACGAGCAGCGTCGAAGGCTGCCGTCCCGCCCCCAGCGTCAATCGACGGCTTCGCGATCTGCGGCAGCTCCGTACCCGCCTTGCGCAGCGCCTCGGAGAGCGCTGCCCCCGAAGTCTCGGCGCGGCTCAGCACCACCTCTCCGAGCCCCGCTGCATCAAGCTCAAGCGACCCGACGAACGCTTCGGTGGACGCCCCGGCCGCGCCCAGGCCGACGCTCTCCACCGCCGCAAGTTGGCCGCCGACCTCCGCTGCGCTCAACGCGGTGGACGTGGCTGCAACCCCCTCACCGGCGGCGACTCCGGCTTCCGTCACCGCCGCCACGGTCGCCATCGTGATCGGTTCAGGCATCGCTGGTGGCCTCCACGTCCAAGAGTACCGCAACAGCCGCTCGGACTCCGTCCCCATGACGCGACGCCATGTCGAGCGCCAATTCCCGCGCGGTGTGATCGGCGAGGACCTGCCACCGCTGGGTGACGGCCGGCTCCTCTGTCTGCGGGCCGAGCTCGATCAACGGCTGGAGCAAGGCCTGGGCGTGAAGCACCAACTCGACGGGGTCTGCATGGTGCCCGTTCGCCATCGTGCTGTGCGCGGTCTCCGCAGACAGGAGAAGCACCCGAACCGGCGTCGTCGCGTCCGACCGACCCACCTCGTTGCAGTAGCCCGCGAACCTCCCGCACGCATCTTGCCACCGAAGCCCGGGCCGGCCCGATAGGCCCAGGAGGAGCGCACGCCATTTCTCGGGGCTGCCGAGGCCGGCGAGCGCCATCAGGTCCGCCGCGCGTTGAATGCCGACTCCCGTCACACGGATCGCCGTGTCGGCTGCTGCAGGCTTCACGAGAGCGCGGAACATGAGGCGCGCGACGTCGAGGAGCGGCCGGTAGTTCGCCACGACGACGCTCCGCTTGAACGTCTCCCGTGCGGCATCGAACAGGTGGCTTCCGCCAGGCTCATCCGCGGCGAGCACCGTTCGCAGCTCTCGGGTCTTGGCGAGGATCTCAGCGTCGTTACGGTGCTGCTCCAGGAGCCCCTTCACCCCGACGAAGGCAGCAAGGTTCACCCTGCCGTCGGCGGCAGCGAGCATGTCCTTCAGCCAGGCCTCGTCCGGCCTGCGCGCGCTGGTGAGCACGCCGCTCCAAAGGTCGCCCAGCTCCGCATAGCGGGGCACCGTGCCTGCTTTCGTCCGCTCGTGTTCACTGGGTCCCGACGTCGTGTTGTTGAAGCGTGCGGTCTTTACAGGGGCATCCATGAACGACGCCTTGATGATCGCCTCGCCCTCCTGGAGGTACCCGAGCTTCTTCCAAGCGTCTTCCTCGAGCCCGAGCGCTCTCCCAATCTCCTCCATCTCGGCGCCGTCCTCCAGGCGCATGACGATCTTGGTGCCGGTGTTCGAGATGACGCTGCGCGCGAGGCTCGCCGGCGACTGGTCGATGACCATCACGCCCAGCTCCATCTCACGCCCTTCCTGGAGCAGCCGGTCGATGCACCGAAGAAGGGTGCGTCCGGCGTTGCTCTCGTCGGCGGGGCGTCGGACCTCGAAGGACCGATCGAGAACGTTGTGCGCTTCTTCGACGACGACGAGCCAGCGACGTGGGCCGGCCGCGACTTGCAGCGCGTGTTCTCGAGTCGTGGCCTCGGACGGCAACGGCTGTCCGATCGCGGAAGACGGCTCGAGCCCATCGCTCCTCGGCCAGATCTGCACGCCGCCAACGACGACCCGGTCGCGTTGCGACAGGCGGCGGTCACCATCGGTGGCGACGCCCCCGTTCACCGAGACGTCGCCGCTCTTGAACAACCGCTTGCGATCGGCCTTCGCGTACCGGCCGATCGAACGGAGGTGCTCATCGACCGCCCGCCGCAGCGTTGTGGCGTGCTCACCATCCGGTTCGGAAGAGGTGGCCGGCGCATCGAGCAGTCGGGGGCTCGACTCCGAGGCCAGGGGCTGGGAGCCACGAGCGGCTTGCACAGCTCGCAGTCGACTCAGCAGGAGCGTCATCACGAAGGCGCGGATGTCGACTTCGCTCGGCGGAAGATCCTCCACCTCGACGATAGCGTCGTGTCCGACTGGGAAGAGCTCGTCGACGGGAACGTTGCCGCCGTGAGCGAAGATGTCCTGGAAAGTTGCGTCCACGAAAAGCGCCGCCCGGCTCTCGAGGGCGCCTCGGTAGTTCGCCATCACCTCCGGCCCGTAGTTCAACGTCTGCGCCACCTGCCGGACATGGGCGGCGAAGTCCAAGACCGAGGGCCACGAGGGGGACCGGTCTCCAGTCGGAAGACCTCTCTCGATGTCCCAGCCACGTTCGACGTAGGAGGCCTCGACCGCCTTCCTCATGAGCGGCGCGATCATCGCCTCCGTGGGCATCAACTCCGCGAGCGCGTCCGAGAGCACGGCGATGTGTCGCTTCAGCGACGTGCCGACTTCAAAGAAGAACGGGTTCAGCCGAAGCGGTCGGTACCGGTCCCCAGGAACGTCACGACTGCTCCCGAGCGAGTACACGAGTGGTGCAGGGCGGCCGGCCCGCTGGAGTCGCTTTCGGTAGGTCCGCTTTGCCGTCTCGAAGACGATCACGCTGAGGTGATCGTCCTCGAGGTTGTTGAGGATCTCGACAACCCGCGTCGTCTTGCCAGAACCCGTCGTGCCGGCCACGAGGATGTGACGGAACAGGTCCCGTCGAGGGATCTCGATGAACTCGGGATGCTCGTCGCCGGTGAGGGCAGAGAAGGCATCGGGGCCCAGGCCCACCCGCGGCTGCCCGTCCTCCGGCGGGCTAAACGTTCTGCCGAGGAACACATTTCGACGAAGCCGCACACCGGGGAGCTCCGCCTCTGGCAGCAGCAAGGCTTCACAGGCGCGCGAGAGCGGCAGGATTGGAGCCGCCTCCTCGACGAGGTCGAGCAGCGACTCATTCCCAAGAAGCAGCTCGGCACCTGCGCCTTGCACGGCGAAGCGGTTGAACGGGTAGTCCTTCGTACGCGAACCGGCGAGAACACCGACGAGCGCGCCGCTGATCAGGTCTGCGTTCTTTCCATCGGCAAGTATGAACGCGGACCAGCGATAGCCGCCCGTGCCGTGGGCCTCATGGAGCGCCGCGACGGTACGCTCGAGGGAGCGATCGGCGAGTTCAAGCATCGACCGCAGGCGCTCCTGGCTCTCGCTCCAGTTGGTGTCCTCGGAGGTCCCAGAAGATGTGCCAACAGTGACCGTCTTAGACTCGCCATCCGTCTCGCCGGTGCTGCGCGTCCACGTTCGACCTTCGGTGCGAGGTCCTGTGCTGTGCCGACGAATGGGGTGGAAGACGTTCTTCACGCCGTCCCATGCGCGCTTTGCCCAGCCGTCCTCGTTCTGCTCAGAAGCGTTGCTGCCGCTGCTATCCGTCGTCTGCTTCGTTCGGCTGGTCCCGTCCGCCTCGGACCTCGACGTCGAGGCGTTCGTCCCCCTGCTGCCTCCGGCCTGAACGGTTCCGCGTACGTGGGGATGGATCGCGTCGCGTAGCTGCGTGGCCTGACCAAGTCGCACCTTCAGCGAGTCGGCGTCGACGCGCTCAATGACGAACGCGATACGGTAGTCGCACCTGAGGTCGACAAGCGACTCCGCGACATCGTTGAGCGACTGGTAGTTGCGCGTGGCATTGGCGCGCTCGATCTCGCGTCGATCGTCTTCGAGGTCACGTGGTGACGGGAGTCCGCTGACACACACGCATCGCTGCTCTCCACCCGTCGAGAAACCGAGCAACGTCTGGAGCTCGCTGGGATCCACCCAGCGCACGTCGGAACCCGGGAATGCTTGTCGTTGGAACTGCGAGACGATCATCCTCGCGCGCTTCCGACGGCGGTCGAGATCGCCAGCCGAGAGCGCCTGACGTTGTGGAAAGCGAACCGCGAGCCAGAGCGTGAATGCGCGCCCTGTCTGGTTGCCGTCGCCGCGGACGTGGTCGAGTACGTAGAGCAGCTCCTCCCCAGGCTCGAGGAGCGTCAGGACGTTTTCCCAGTCCCACGCGCGCGGGAACTCGTCCTGGTGTCCAAGGCAGTTCACTTGGACCGCGACGCAGTCGAGCAGCCAGGGGTGCAGATCCAGGCTGCGCGTCTCCGGGGCGAGAACCAGCTCTGCGTCTTCCGAGCCGAGGCCGAGAATCAACTCGAGTTCGACCGCCGATGCGTCATCGAGATCGACGGTCCTTCTGCCCTTCGGCTTTCGGTTCGTCATGCGCCACTCCTCGCAGGCTTGGTGCGCACAACCGCGACCAGAAGCGGACTGCCCCCAGGGCATGCGAGGCCGTACTGCGGAACTCCGTCACGCAGAACCACCTCGGAGACGACCGCATCCCCGACCGGGCTGCGTCCGTCTTCGGTCTCCATCGAAGACTCGAATGGCTCGCCCGGGCTTCCCACGAGTACGAGCTGCCGCTCCGGGCGATCGCGATAGCGGGGGTTGAGCTCGGAGATCAGCCGCTGCCGCCACCCATCCAGGACTGTCTCGGGCAGCCCACGGAGGTCCTCAGGAAAGGTGAACCCCCACGGCGCCCGCCATGACGCCGCCTTGGAAAGACCTCCAGCGATGAGATTGTCGGCCCGCTCGATGATCGCTTCGCCGACCGCGCAGCCTGTGCGTGAAAGGACCCACCAGTCAGCGGTGCAGGCCTCGACTTCAGCAAGAACCTCGACGCGATCGGCGATGCGGTATCCTCGTCGGTCGTCCGGCGTGTTGCTCGCCACGACCCAGAGGTCGTCCGTGTTGAGGGCGACCGCGGGAGACATCCGGCTCGCATCGAAGTCTTCGCCTGCCTTGGGCGCGAAGGCCGACACCTCGCAGAGGTCGCGCTCTGCGAGCGCGCGGAGCAGGCTGCGCTTGGCTGCCGCCGAGAGCCCACGCAGGCCGTCCGTCAGCCGCCAGGACCACGGCTCTGCGACCTCCGACTTGATGCGGGTCGCGATCGCGGCCGCTTCGCCTTCCCCCTCGGCGAGGATCACCAGCGCGCGAAAGTCGGGCGAAGGGGCGAGTTCGTGGCGAGCGATGGAGATGTTGCGGCCGCGCCGCACGACGATCACCAACGCAAGCACAGCAGCGGCTGCCGCGACACCGACGATGAGCGCCAGAGTTCGACCGTCCATGTCCATCAGCGTCTCCACATCGAGCTTCGATTCGGCGAGCCACGCGCGCGCCAGCGGCGCGGACTTCGGGTGTCTCCATCTGAGGCAGATCTCTGCGGCGAGGTCCGCGACGGCGTCCGCATCGCCTGGGGCCGCAGCTCCAGACTTCAACCTCCGCTTCCCCTCATCTCTCGCCGCCCATTGATCGATCCTCGGTGGGCGAGCTCGCTCTTCGTGTGGAGAAGAGCCAAGCAGCGTCCCGGCGACCTTTCTGATCAGCCCCTTCTCTCGCTGCGGGGGGGGCGGTGAGTGCGCGGCATCTCGTGCGCGTTCGCGAGCGCTATCGATCCTGCTGGCGAGCCAGCGGACGGCCTCGTCGAGGAGCTGATCGCAGCTCGGCTTCGTCACAGTCGCCTGCCTCCCAGCGCGCACATCCCGCCGACGACGGCGAACTTGTCGTAGCGCGCGAGTGGCTGGCGCTCGCGGCGCTCGGACCAGACCTGCGTGGCTTCGAAGCGTCGAACCTCCTCGGAGCCGAGTTCTTGGAGTGGCTCAGGGAACTCGCGAGCTTGACGAATGAGGTCTTGGACGGTCGGAGCGTCCACGACGTTGGCGCGTAGCCCCGCGTCCGACGCGAGCTCGCTGATGTACTCGGCGAGATGAGGGTTGCGCGACCCGCCACCTGTGAGCAGCACGCAGCAGTGGCGGGATTTTTTCCAGCGCGTCTCGCCGAGAGATCGAATGACGCGCGTCAGCACCGGGCCATAGAGTTCGCGCGTGGCGTCTCGGTACTCGCGTTGCGCCGGATCGCTGAGGTCTCGCGCGGGCAGCCACCGAAGTCCGAGCTGGGCCTTATATCTGGTGCCACGCGGTCCGATCTCGTGCCGCCCGATTCGCGACGAGATCGCTTCTCCACCGCACCCCGTGTCGCTGCGACTCAGCGCGCGAACGAGCTCGTGCTTCTCGAGGACCGAGATATCGAGGCTGAGTCCACCTGCGTCGAGCAAGACGACATGGTCGAACTGCTCGGGATGCTCGACGAGATCGTTCATCCACTCAGCGGGATTCGTGATCTTGGTGTCGACGGACGGTCTTGAGCCGCTTGGTCCTGCAGGGCGGTCATTGAACCAGCGGTACCCGAACCACCGAGACTCGTAGTCGCTGACGGCTGCCTGGCGGGAATCCCAGGTCCGCTGGCGCTGGGCTTGATCAGCGCACCGAGCTTCGTGGCTCTTGAACCGCCCCGCGTACGCCTGGGCGGCCTTCTGGAGGATACGCAGAACGCCGAGGTAGTGTGCAGCGACGAGTTCATGCTCGGGCACGACGACCACCGCTCCCTGCGACACCAGGTTTTCGGTGGTCGCCCTCCTCAGCGCATCCTGCGGCGAACGCGAGGCGCCATCTCCGGAGCGCGCCGTGTCCCGCAAGGTCTTCCCCAGCGCGATGACGTCGAACTGCTCGGTGGAAGGAAGCGAGAGGTGGACGTTGCGCAGGTACGCGTTGTGCTCGCGGCCGACCCAGTGCCGCAGCGCGGGCAGAGCGCGCGCAACCCACTCGCTCCACCGGTCCCCGGCAGAATCGGAGAGGAGCTCCGCTTTTCGATACGCGTCGATCCCCCACACCTCGGTCAGCGTCGCAGTGTCTTGATCGTGTTCGACGGGCTCTTTCCCCTCGAGGCGAAGCGCCCACTTCGTGTTCGTCGAGCCGAGGTCGAGGAAGATATCCGCGACGGCTGAGAAGGCGGGCAGCGCCGCGACAGGAATGCGCGTGGCGAACCTCTTCTCGGTACCGCGCACGGAGAGCAGCAACTCGCCGCCGGAGGCACCATTCGCCGCGAAGCCGCGCACGGCTTCGGCCGAGAGAACGATCGGCGGCAACGCGGTGAGTGCGTCTCGACGGACGACCCGAGTGAGCGGAGCGACGAGGAGTGGCTTGTCGCCTGAGACCACCTTGCACTCGTGGATGAGCATCTCGCGGGGAGTCCGCACCGCAACCTCGATGCGGTCTCCTCCGGGGGCGAAGCTCACCTGCGTTCGTGTCACATCGAACGTGACATCGCCGTCGCGAAGCTTTGCTGCTGCCGAGGCCGCAGCCGCGTCGAACGGCACCACCTCCAACCAGGCAGGCGCCGGTTCCCCTTCGGCGAGCGCAATGTCGGGGTCGAGGAGCATCGCACGAATCGAGACGAGCACCCGCGCTGCAGAAGGCTGCCGGAGGCCTTCCCAACTTCGACGGATGAGGGAGTTCAACTCGTCGGTGAGCAGCGACCGGGCGAGCTCGCGAAACACCTCCCAGGAACGCCCGGACGGGAACGAGGCCCCACTCGTCGCCGACCCGCCCAGCAGAGATCGAAGGCCGTCGTCGTTGAGTCGCTGAAGAACGATGGCCTGGTTGATGGCGGCGCCGACCCGCGGTGTGGTGATCCCTGTGATGTGCCACGTGCGATCGGAGCGCAGCTCGGCGTCGACCAGCACGCGAAGCTCGGCGAGATCTCTGCCGGGGGCGCCCAGCGCGAGGCGCGACCACTGACACACGGAGCACGCGGTGTCTTCCGGTGCCCGCTGCCAGTGCCCGCATGCTTGGCACATCCTCCACGGCGTAGTCGATGCTGCGGCCGTCATGACTTCCTCGGCGTCGTGGGCGTCTCGTGGCCCTCGAGCGCGCCGCCCCCACGCACCCACGCGTCGACCTCGGAGAGCTTGAACTTCCAGAGCTTGCCGATCTTGTGGGCGGGCAGACCCTTCGCGTCGATCCACCGGTACACGGAGTCCTTCGCGACCCCGAGATGGGCAGCGACGTCTTCAACGGATACCCAGGGCTCTGCCATCGGACGGTTCCTCGCGGATCCCTGATGGTACGCCGCTCGCCGGACATCCCACAAGGAGCGCGGAGGAGGGCCGGCCAGAGTCGACGAAAGTCGGTCCCGGACTCGGGGCGCGGGCCCCGAGACGACATCGGCGCGCGGGGCTCGAGGGTGCCGGAGCGAATAGCCGCTTCCCCGTCAAAGCGGCTATTCGGTCCGAGGCGGGCGAACGACGGCGGTGCCCACGCAGGAGCTGCAAGATCCCGCCGCCGAGCGCCCGATGGCGTCCACAAGGTTCGTTGTGGCGACCGAAGCTTTCTTGTACCGTCGTACCGTGCGGGCTGTCCTCATCGCGTGGGTCGGCGTCTCCGACCTGAAGGGACCTGAGAAGGCAGGTACGGGCGACCTTGGGCCCATCGCCCAGGCGCTCGCCGCACGCTCGTTCGACCAGGTGGTCCTGCTCGAGTTCTTCGACAAGGCCGACCATCAGAAGCTCCTGCCCGGCTTCATCGCCTGGCTGCGCGAGCGCACCCCGGCAGAGATCGTCGAACGGCGCGAGACGCTGCGCGGGCCGACCGACTTCGGCGGCATCTACGAGGCTGCGCGCCGAGCCTGCCAAGAGGTGCTGGCGCAGCACAGGGACGCGACGCTCACGTTCCACCTCAGTCCCGGCTCGCCACCGATGGCGGCCGTGTGGATGCTGCTCGGCAAGACGATCTTCCCGGCGCAGTTCATCGAGTCGTCGCGCGAGCAGGGCGTGAAGACCGCCGAGGTGCCGTTCGACATCGCGGCGGAGTTCCTACCCGATCTTCTGCGCGAGCCGGACGAACGCCTCCGCGCGCAGAGCACGGCGGACTCGCCGCCCGCCCCGGAGTTCAAGACCATCATCCACCGGAGCCGGGTGATGGCGCGGCTCATCCAACGCGCGCGCCGCGTGGCGCTGCGCAACGTCCCGGTGCTGATCGAGGGCGCGTCCGGTACCGGCAAGGAGCTGCTCGCGAAGGCGATCCACCAGGCAAGCCCGCGTAAGAGCAAGCCCTTCATCCCTGTGAACTGCGGAGCGATCCCCGCGAGCCTGGTCGAGTCCGAGCTCTTCGGCGTCGAGAAGGGAGCGGCGACTGGCGTAGACGCTCGCGAGGGGTACTTCGAGGCGGCGGACGGGGGAACGCTGTTCCTCGACGAGCTGGGCGAGCTCCCGTTGCCGGTTCAGGTGAAGCTCCTCCGAGTCCTGCAGGAGAACGAGGTCACGCGCGTCGGCGCCAGGAAACCGAAGCGGATCGACGTTCGGATCGTGGCCGCAACGAACCGCTCCGTCGTCGACGAGGTCGCTGCCGGCCGTTTCCGCGAGGATCTCTTCTATCGGCTCGCGGTCGCCGTCCTGAAGTTGCCGCCCCTCCGAGAGCGCTCGGGGGACGTCGGCCTGCTCGTCGACGAGCTCCTGAAGCAGGTAAACCACGAGGCCATCGGCGAGCCTGGATATCGGGACAAGAAACTTTCCGCAGGCGCAAGAAGTCTTCTGCTCGCGCATCCGTGGCCGGGCAACGTGCGCGAGCTGCTGCTGACGCTCAAGCGCGCCGCCATCTGGAGCGAGGGCGAGACGATCACCACCGAAGACCTGCGCGAGGCTCTCCTTGCAGTCCCCACGACACAGCGCACCGACGTCCTCGGTCGCCCCCTGGGCGAGGATCTCAACCTCCCGGAATTGCTGGCGGAAGTCGCGCGTCACTACCTCGAGCGCGCGCTGGATGAAGCGGACGGGAACAAGACGAAGGCAGCGGGCCTGGTTGGCCTCCCGAGCTACCAGACCCTCACGAACTGGCTCCAACGCTACGAGGTGAAGCGATGAGCGCGCGCCTGGCGATGGCGGCTCATCCGCTTGGCACGTCCTTCGCTCTACGGCCCTCGGTCGCCGCATCACGCGGCGAGAACCGAAAGGAGCCGTTCGATGTCGCCTGCCCTCGCTGCACTGCCCTCGACGCTCGGCAGCTTCTCTCTCTCCAAGCACGCCTACGAACGCATGACCACGCGCTCGATCTCTCGCACCGCGATCGAGGCCGCGCTGGAGTTCGGGCGCTGCGTGGAGATCCGCGGCGCCCAGATCTTCGCGATCGGTCGCAAGGAGGTCGAGAAGTACCGGCGCGACGGCGTCGACCTGCGCGAGTTCGAGGGGACGCAGGTGGTCGTCACGGTCAGCGGCGCGGTGATGACGGTGTACCGGAACAGCGACTTCAGGAGCCTGCGCACGCGCCGTCGTCGCAGCTTTCGGCGGTGAGGTGAGCGATGGGATGGGCCAAGTACCTCGAGGACATCGTCAGCCGCCGCAACGGGACCTCACGAGTTCAAGCAGAGATCAAGCAGGTGGCAGAGCGCCGAACGCCACCGAAGGCCGCACCGAAGAAGACTGGAGACAAAGCCATGAGCAAACTGAAGGAGTTCACCGCGTCGAGCGCGAGGCCGCTGCCGGTGCTGCTGCTCGCCGATGTCAGCGGCAGCATGAGCACGAACGGGAAGATCGACGCGCTCAACGACGCCGTGCAGGAGATGCTGGAGAGCTTCGGCGGTGAGGACGACAGCCGCGCGGAGATCCACGTCTCCGTGGTCACGTTCGGCAAGGACGGCGCGAAGGTTCACCAGCCGCTCGCACCTGCCGCGAAGGTCCAGTGGACCCGTATGACGGCGGCCGGTGGGACGCCGATGGGCGCCGCCTTCGATGCGGCGACCGGCATGATCGAGGACCGCGCGCAGATCCCGAGCCGCGCGTATCGCCCGACGATCATCCTCGTCTCGGATGGCCAGCCCACCGACGAGTGGCAGGCACCGCTGAAGCGGCTCCTCGGCGCGGAGCGCGCGTCAAAGGCGGCTCGCTTCGCGATGGGGATCGGCGACGACGCCGACGAGGCGATGCTCTCCGCGTTCCTCGCGACGCCCGAGGCACGTGTCTACCGGGCTCACGAGGCGAGGCAAATCAAGCAGTTCTTCCGCTGGGTGACGATGAGTGTCACGCAGCGCTCGCGGAGCGCGAACCCTGACAGCGTCATCGCCGCGGAGCCGACCGATCTCGATGACTTCAACTTCTGAGCGCGCCGAGGCCTTCGTGTCAAACCGCCTACCCGACGACTACTTCGGCGCCAGCGTGGTCGGACCGCGCCATCGCGCCGAAGGCAAGTCCAACGAGGACAGTTGGCTCGGAGCGCGCGGAGCGTTCGGGACGCTGGTCGTCGTCAGTGATGGGATGGGCTCTCGACGCGAGGCCCGTCGTGGCGCTCAGCTGGCCTGCCGGGCGGTGCTCGATGCAGTGCGCTCGTGGCACAAGGCAGGCGCACGGGACCTGGACGAGCTCCTCGTCCGCATCGAGCCGGTCTGGTGTTCGCTCATCGCTCCGTCGACCGCTCGCGACTGTGCGGCGACGTGCTTGTTCGCGCTCGCGCACGCTTACGGGCAGGTTCACGTGGCGGCGATCGGCGACGGCCTCGCGCTCCTGCGAACGAGACGTGGGCTGGAGTGGATCGTGGGCCCGCGCTCGGGCGGCTTCGCCAACGAGACCGCCGCACTCGGCCACTCGGCGTCGTGGACGCACCGTAGCTTCCCACGCGCGGGCGGGGAGGTCGTCGTGCTCGCGACTGACGGGGTCGCTGACGACCTGCTGCCCGAGCGCATCGACGGCTTCGTGCAGTGGCTCATGGACGACTTCGCCGGCATGGCGCCCAGCCAGCGTTGGCGAGCGCTCCAGCGAGAGTTGAAGGACTGGCCCACGCCCCACCACACCGATGACAAGACCCTCGTCGTCCTCACGCAGCGGGAGGCGGTGCTCGCATGACGTCTGCTCCGCGCCAGGTCACTGACATCAACGGCGTGCGCTACTCCCTGCTCCGGCAGTTGGGGCGCGGAGGCCAGGGGGCCGTCTACGAGGTCGACGGCGGCAGGCTCGCTGCGAAGATCGTCTTCGACTCTTCAGCAGCTCGGCGTGAGCGCCTGCGCAACCAGCTCACGCAGGTCAAGCGGCTCTCCCTCGCCGATCTCGAGATCGCCCGGCCCATCGAGATGCTTCGCGAGCCGGTGCTCGGTTACGTGATGGAGCTGCTCACCGGCATGCAGCCGCTGAAGGCGCTTGGGGCTGTGCCCAAGGAGGAGAGTTCTCCCGCCACGTGGTACCTCGCGGGCGGTGGTCTGCGGCGGCGACTCCAGCTCCTCGCTCGCAGTGCCGACGCGCTCGCGGCTCTGCACGGCAAAGGGCTCGTCTACTCCGACCCGTCGCCCCACAACATCTTCGTCTCAGAGAGCCCCGCGGCGACGGAGGTCCGCTTCATCGACGCGGACAACATCCACTACGCGTCGGTCGCGGGCGTGCCCGCCGTCTACACCCCCGGTTACGGCGCGCCCGAGCTCGTGCGGTGCACGAGCGGCGTCAACTCGCTCACGGACGCTCACGCCTTCAGCGTGCTCGCGTTCCAGACGCTGTCCCTCGCCCATCCGCTCATCGGCGACGCAGTCAACGACGGCCCTCCCGAGCGAGAGGAGGAGGCTCTCGGCGGACGCCTGCCGTGGATCGACCACCCGACCGACGAGACCAATCGCGCGTCCTACGGCATCCCCCGGCCCAATGTGCTGTCGCGAAAGCTCCTCGACCTCGCCGAGCGCGCTTTCGGCGCCGGCCTCCGAGACGCGGCGAAGCGGCCTGGCGTCTCTGAGTGGGCCGAGTGCCTGCACGGTGCCGCCGACGCCACGTTGTCCTGCGCGTCGTGCAAGGGGACCTACTACTTCACGGAGAAGCTCTGCCCGTGGTGTGACGAGCCTCGGCCTGCGTTCGCCACCGCCGCCTTCAACCTGTGGGACCCCTCTGTCGGTGCGGGCGGCGAGCTACTGCAGAAGCCCGTAGGTGACCGCCGTCGTGCAGTGGTCGCTGCGGTCCTCGGACTGACCGACGGCGAGACCGTGTCGGTCACGCAACGCCTCGCGCATGGGCGCGACGGTGCTGCTGGTGCTCGGCCTGTCATTGAGCTCCAGCTCTCGGGCACGCGGCTCTCGCTGCGAAGCGTCGACGGCGGTCGTTACCGGCTCTCGTCCCCCAGCGGCGGCCGAGGTGCAGAGGTGACCGACCGCGTGAAGGAGATCCGGCTCGAGCCCGGCGTGGCCTCGTGGCGCCTCCACCTCGGCTCACCCGACAGCCTGCACCGCGTCGTCAACTTCGAACTTCGACCGGGAGCCGCCCGATGAACATCAACGACCTGGCCTCGGGAGAGGTCTCGACCTTCGAGGTCATGCCGAGCGCGGCAGCCGACTTCGACCTCGTCATCGAAGCTCGCGCGGAGGCGGCACTGCAGTTCTCCGATGTCACCGGCGACTCGCTGCTGCGAATCGGCGCGAGTGCGTGGAGCGTCGTCGGCGCTGACAAGCGGGCAATCGAGGCGCTCCAGCGACTTCGGGACCGCAACCTCCCGCGCGTCGCCTGGGTCGCCTCCGTCCGCCCGAAGGGGAAGAAGAGCGAAGCGGTGCTCGTGCAGGTGCATGAGTTCCCCGCGCGCTACGACTGGCCCGACCCGGTCGACATCGGCGTCGACGACAAGCTCGTCGAGCAGGTGAGGCAGAAGCTCGCCCGCAGCGTCACGGCTGCCGAGGCCACCCAGTGGCTGAACGATCGGTTCCTCCTCCAGGCCGACGATGGCACTGCGAGGGTGTTCCTCTCGGGAAGCCCGACGCCGGAGACCGACCAGAGTGGCGCCTTCCGGCTTCACGGCCGGGGGTACGCAGTCGACGTGGCGAAGGGGCGCGACGACAAGCTGCTCGCCACTCGAGTCGTGGAGGCGAAGCGCGGCACCTCTCCCGACGAGCGCCGCCCCGTGGTGCTCGTGCTCGGGCGCATTCGGTTCTGCGATGCGACCATCGCGGGCGCGTTTCGTGGCGCCGCGCGGACTCAGCTCGATCAGCTCGTCGAGCAGGCCGGCAGCTATCTCAACGTTTGGAAGGAGTACAACAAGCTCGAACGCGAAAGCGTGCTGCGTCGCGCGCGAACCCTCGGCTGGCTTCGGTACAGCAAGCGGCTGCTGCAGGGAGACGGGCGGTGGCGCTTCTTCGTAGAGGACACGAAGCAGCTCGAGACCGCCCTCCAGGTGCTGCGCAACGCGGAGGACGTCGATCTCGAGGCCGCGCAGAACCCGCCGCCCGAGCTGCAGCAGGCGACTGACGACGCCGCGACGACGACCGACGCCGGCGCTGCGCGCTCCCAGCGGTCGCGGATCTTCGTCGGCTCCTTCTCGGGCGCCGAGCCCCAGCGGCGCACGATCGACCTGCAGCCCCCGATTGACAGCGATGACCGTGAGCCGCCCGAGAGCGGCGTGTTGTTCCTGAGCGTGAGTGGCGATCGCAAGCGCCTCGAACGGCGCGAGCACGCGCAGTCGCTCATCGCGTCTGCCGAGTGCCCGATGCCCCAGCTTGGCCTCTTGCTTGAGGGAAGCGCCGTCCCCGAGCGCCGCAGAAAGACGGAGGACGCACTCTCTGTCGCCGCACGCGCGGTGTTCGGTGGTGACCCCACGGCGCGGCAGGTGGAGGCGCTGCGCGTAGCGCTCAACACGCCCGACATCGCCTTGATCCAGGGCCCGCCAGGCACCGGCAAGACGAAGACGATCGCGGCCCTTGAGGCTCGCCTCGCCGAGCTCTCGGAAGACGAGCTCGCTGGTCAGACCTTGCTCACGAGCTACCAACACGACGCCGTCGAAAACGCGGCGTCACGGACCCTCGTGTTCGGCCTCCCGGCGATCAAGGTCGGGCGCAAGCGAGGGACCACCGATCAGAGCGACGGCTTCGATCGCTGGCGTCGGGAGAGAGCTGACGCTGTGCGCGCAGACCTGTCGACCCTCCCCGAACGCCCCGTGACAGAGGTCCTCCGCAAGGTCAGAACGCTCGCCGCCGCCTATGTCGCGTCGCCGCTCACGGCCGACGAGTCGCTGCGCGTCGTTCGCGAGGTGCAGGACCTCTGCAGCAGCTACGTCCCGCCCACCCTGAACGACCGGCTCGACGTGCTTCGTCAGGAGCTCTCGCGCTCCCCGCAGATCGACGATGCCGAGGACGACGACCGCGCTCTTGCCCTCAAGGCAGTTCGCGCGCTGCGCACCGACCCCATCGCGTTCGGCGATGATGGTCCTCGGAACGCTGGCCGCGCACGCCTGCGGCTTCAGCGCATGGGTCTCTACGACGAGGGCAAGCACCGAGTCCTGAGCGAAGCGGCCGAGTGGACCAGCGACGACGCGCCGTCGTTCCTCTCCGAGCTGAAGACGCTGCAGGATGGTCTGATCGATCTTCTCTCGGCCGAGAAGCCGGTCGGCGCTCCGATGGTTCACAGCGACCTCGAGAGCCTTCTCCCGGAGATCGTCGACGCGCTCTACGCCAAGGCTCGCGAGTCAGCGGGCGGCGAGGACGCGGTCCTCTACGAGTACCTCAACGACCTGGAGAACGACATCGATGCGGTCCGCGACGCGGTGCGGAGCTACACCGTCGTGCTCGCCGCCACCTGTCAGCAGTCGGTCGGCTTCCAGATGAGCCAGGCGAAGGGCGAAGACACCGTCTTCGCGAACGTGATCGTCGACGAGGCCGCGCGCGCCAACCCGCTCGACCTGTTCATCCCGATGTCACGCGCGGAGCGGCGCATCATCCTGGTCGGCGATCACCGCCAGCTTCCACACATCCTCGAGCCCGACATCGAGAGCCAGCTCGAGCAATCGGTCGCCGACGCGACGACGGCCGCGCTGCGTCGCAGCCTCTTCGAGCGCCTGTTCCAGGCGATGAAGGAGCGAGAGGCGAAGGACGGCATCAAGCGCACGGTCACGCTCGACAAGCAGTACCGGATGCACCCCGTGCTCGGGTCGTTCGTCAGCGACACCTTCTACGCGCCCTATGGCGAGGGCTTCGAGTCTCCCCGCCGCCCGGAGGAGTTCATTCACGACCTGCCGGGATACGCCGGGCGCGTTGCCGCGTGGGTGGACATGCCTCTCTCGCGCGGCCGCGAGCACGGTGGTCAAAGCAAACGGCGCGCTGTCGAAGCCGAGTGGATCGCGAAGGAGGTCGAGCGCCTCGCGACCGCGCGGCGAGATCTCAGCTTCGGCGTCATCTCGTTCTACTCAGCACAGGTCGACGAGGTGCTGCTCGCGATGGAGAAGCGTGGGATGTCCGAGCGGCTCGACGACGGCTCCTACCGCGTCAAGGACGCTTGGCGCGAGACGCGCGGCGAGGACGGGCGGCTCATCGAGCGACTGCGCGTCGGTACTGTCGACGCCTTCCAGGGCAAGGAGTTCGACGTCGTGTTCCTGTCGATGACGAGAGCGAACGACCTGCCCGTGTCGGATGAGCGCTCCCTCCGACGGAAGTTCGGCCACCTGATGCTCGAGAACCGTCTGTGCGTCGCGATGAGCCGGCAGCAACGGCTTCTCGTCGTGATCGGAGACTCGGCGATGCTGAGGGGCGAAGCGTCGGAGAAGGCGCTGCGCGGCCTCGTCGCTTTCCGTGAACTCTGTGGAGGGAAACATGGCCTTGCTGTTCAAGCGTGAGGCGCCGGTCCTCCACTTCGGGCCGCGTCTGCCCAAGGAGCCCAGCACGAACCAACGGATGCGGTGGAGCGAGCGCCGCTTCGTCCTCTGGCCCGCACTGATGTACCGCGTGGTGGCCCCCGAGGTGCGCGACCGCGAGCTCAACGTCCTCCAGAAGGCGGTGCTCGGGATGTGCCGTGCGGGTACGACCAACGTGCAACGCATCGGCGATCGGCTCCACATTCACCCCGACCTCGCGGCGCTCATCTACCTGGAGTTGCAGGAGCGCGGGCTGCTCGGCAGCAACGGGCTACCAACAGAGAAGGGACGCGAGCTCTTCGAGGAGGAGACCCTCGATGCGCGCCGGATGGTCACAGGCCACGTGTTCCAGGACCCGTGGTCCGGGGACCTCTGGCCGCGCTTCGTCGAGAAGCTCGACTACGTCGAGTTGCAGCAGAACCCCAACGGGTTCCCCGACCTCGTGCTCGGCTCCAAGGGCAAGCCCCGCCGGGAGCGAGCATTCATGGTGCTCCCCGGCGACCTCGCCATCCCGCCGGCGCCCGGTGCTTCCGACATCGTTCGCGTCACCCGTCGGCATCGCTCGGCGCTTCGACGCTCGGAGTCCTATGAGAGCGCCGACGAGGACGACACGTTCGCGCATGCGGGCAGCGTCGTTCTCGAGCGCGTGTCGCTCGTGGACGATCGGCCCACGCCGGTGTTCGTCACGAGCTTCATGTACCTGCCCGAGGCCGGTGACCTCGCGGGCGAGTGGCACGCGTGCGACCCCTTCGGACTTGGCGTTAGCCCGACGCTGCGACGAGCGCTCGAACGCGAGATGCGGTCGTCATCGGGTCTCCGCTCGGTGCTCGAGGGCATGATCGGCCGCTCGCTCGACGAGCAGATCCAGGACCAGCAGCGCTGGGCAAGCGAGATTCGCGCGATGGCGATCAACAACGTCGAGAAGGCGCTGTCGATCAGTGCGCGCGATCTGCCCCAGTACGAAGACCTCGTCGCGCTCGAGTACGCCCACGTCGAGGCTGAGCTGCTCGGCGATTCGTGCCCGGACCACAAGCTCCGCGCGCTCGTCGGCGATGCCCGGCGCGCGCTCGAGGCCACATTCGGCGCGATCTTCCAGCGCCATCCGCCGCGCCAAGTCTGGCGACGCGTCTACACGGATCGTCGGCCTGTCGAGGACGACGTCTACTGCCAGGGTGTCTACGAGGCGTCGGCGAAGGCCGTTGGCTTCCACGTGCCGCTGCCCGAGGCGCTCGCTCGCGTGAAGCCTAACCACGTGAAGGCCGCGTGCTACCCCGACGGCAACTGGCGTCTTCGCGGCGCGATCATCGCCGCCGTGCTCGCAGCGCGCGACGACCGCGCGCATCCACTTCGTCGCGCCGCAGCGCAAGAGCCGAAGCTCCTCGAACTACTCGACGGCGTAGCGAGGGCTGGCGGTGCGGTTCACGCCGGCGCCGAGCGTCCATCCCTTCAGTCGGTGCTGCCTGTCGTCGCCGACGTCCACCGCGCCGTAGGTCTGCTCTCGGGCCTCGGCCAGCCGCTCGACTCCGCGAGGATCTGACAGACCATGAGCAAGAAGAACAAGCACCGCCATCAGCAGCAGCAACAGCAGGCCAAGGCCCCCAGTTCCTCGGCGATGGCACAGGCGACGCCGCTCGTCGTAGCCCCTGCGGCCCCCGAGACGCCAGCCGCTGCGCTCGCGGCGATCACCGAAGCAAACGACGCTGTCGTCGCCGAGGCGACGGAGGAAGAGCTGAACGTCGCGCTCGCTACCCCTCCATCCTCGGAGGCGTCGAACCTCGATCTCATCGCCGCGGCGAAGCGGATCGACGAAACCCTCGCGCTGTTGAAGGCCCGGAGCGATCAGCTCGCGAAGCGTGAAGAGGAACTCGGCGCGCTCGAAGGGACAGTGCTCGCGCGTGACGAAGCGCTGAACGCGCGCGCGACTACGCTCGAGGATGCGGAACGAGGAGCCAAGGAGGCACACGCCAGGGCGAAGCAGGCCGAGGAGGATCTGCGGACGCGCGAGCTCGACCTCCAGGGACGCGAGGTTGCGATTCGCGAGCGCGAGCTGAACGCAGAGGCGGGCTTCGCGGCCGAGCGTAGGGCATCGCTGAAGCAGCTCGACGACGAGGCGGTGACGCTCCGCGACGAGCTCTCCAAGGCGCGGGCGCAGATCGCCAAGGAGCGCGCGGACTGGGAGGCCCAGCGCCGCGCTGAGGACGAGCGCTGGCGTGACGAGCAGAAGCGAGCCGCAGCCATGCACGAGAGTGCCCTCGCGGAGACGGAGCGTTCGAGCGCCGAGCAGCTCCGCGTCGAGCGCGAGCTGCTCTCGAAGGAACGCGCGGAACTGAAGAAGCGCGCGGCGCAGGTCGAGCTCGAGCGGGATGTCCTGCGTGAGGACCGCGAGGCGTTCGACGAGCGAGTGGCGCGCCGTGCAGCCCACGAACTAGAGACGGCGAAGGCCAAGCAGAAGGACGTCGAGGCGCGCCTCGCGAGCGCGCAAGCGAGCAGGGATGAGCTCTACGAGAAGCTGCGTCTTCGCGACGAAGCAGAGCGCGCGTTGGGCAATCGACCTCTCGACGAGGTGAAGAAGGAGCTCGACAGCCTCATCCGGGAGCGCGACTCGCTGAAGGCGCTGCTCGCCAAGCGTCCGAACCACGATGTTACCGAGCGGCTCGCTAGCCTGGAGCGAGCGCAGGAGGAGTGGGAGTCGGAGCGCGCCCGGCTCACGCAGGAGAGCGTCGCCGCCAGAACCGCGCTCGCGAAGGCGTCGATCGCCGTCACGGAGCTCGAGACGCTTCGCGACCAGAAGGCTGCGCTGGAGAGCGCCCGCGACCTCCTGCATACGGCGCTCGAGGAGCTACGCAAGGATGTCAACGAGCGCATTCGACGCGCCGACGGCGTGAGCCCATTCCCGGCATGCAGCCAGATGGACGGCGACAGCGGGCTCCAGACCCAGACGCCCGTGACCGACGAGATCTCCGACCTGAAGGCGTTCTGCCAGGATCTCCAGCACCGCATCGCCATCGATCCGGCCAACCCGGACAAGGTGCTGTTCTACGAGCTGCGTGACATCCGCTGCTTCTTGGGCGGCCTCGCGATGAGCCGACTCCACCTGCTGCAAGGCATCAGCGGAACCGGCAAGACGAGTCTGCCCCTCGCGGTCGCGCGGGCGCTCGGTGCGGGCTCGACCCTCGTCGAGGTGCAGGCCGGCTGGCGAGACCGCCAGGACCTCGTCGGGCACTTCAACGCCTTCGAGCGGCGGTTCTACGAGTCCGAGTTCCTGCAGGCTCTCTACCGCGCGCAATGCCCTCGCTATTCAGGGCTCGTCAACATCGTCGTCCTCGACGAGATGAACCTCTCACACCCCGAGCAGTACTTCGCGGACCTGCTCTCGGCGCTCGAGCAGGATCCGCATCTCCAGAAGCTCGATCTCATGACCGCGCCGGTCGAGCCTGCCCCGGCGAACCTCCGCAACGGCCGCACGCTCACGATCCCGCAGAACGTTTGGTTCGTTGGCACCGCGAACCACGACGAGACGACCAAGGATTTCGCAGACAAGACCTACGACCGCGCGCACGTGATGGAGCTGCCTCGCAACCGCGCGCAGTTCCAGCCGCAGCGCCTGCCCGCGCGCGCGCCGGTCTCGTTCGACGCCGTTCGCGCGGCGTTCGCCAAGGCGCAGCAGGCTCACGAAGCCAAGGCCAAGGAGGCCTACGCGTTCGTCGACGGCTCGTTCGCAGACCTCCTCGGGCGTCGCTTCGGGGTGGGCTGGGGCAATCGCCTCGAGCGGCAGATGCTCGACTTCGTTCCGGTCGTCGTAGCGGCGGGTGGCACGGTGGGCGAGGCTGTCGACCACATCCTCGCAACCAAGCTCCTGCGCAAGGTCCGCGATCGGCACGACACGCGGCCCGAGGACCTCACGGCCCTCGGTGAACGGATCGCAGAGGCGTGGCCGAAGCTGGATAAGACCACCGGCGCGGTGCGCTCCATGGCCATCGTTCGTGACGAGCTGCGCCGACTCGGAGCTGAGGAAGAGGCGTGAGTATCCGAGTCCGCGACCGCCTCGGCGCCATCGGAGAAGCCCGCGCCGGCGCCGCGCTGCTGGGCCGCCTCGTCGTGCGCGAGGGTGCCCCGGGCGAGCTGTTCATGAACTCGCTCCCGGCCCACGACGGCATGTTCTTGGTGCCCGAGTCGGCTGGACGCTGGCACCTGCTGCGCGGCGCTGAGCGTGTCGAGGGCACCTTTGCGCGCGCTCAACTGCTCGACCCGCTGGACGTCGCAAGCATTCGTACGGTCGGACGCAGCTTGGGCGAGTTGATCGAGCAAGGCGGCACATGGCTCGATGTACTCGACGTCTCGCCGTTGGTTCCGGGCATGTCGAACCGCGCTGAGTTCCAGCCGTTCGAGCAACTGCTCAAGGAGAACGTCGGGCATCTCGCGGAGGTGTGCAGGAAGCCCAGGACGCACCTGCGCGTCGAGGTCGAGCGGATGGCCGTCTCGCGCGCCCGCCGGTTCCCGGCGCAGGCCGCGAACTACCTCGCCGCGCACACGGAGGACTGGGAGCGGCCAACTCTGCGCTCCGTGGTCCCCAAGAGGATCCTCGCCACCGTCCGCGAGGACCAGTTCGACATCTACGAGAACCGCGTCGCAGTGCGGCTTGTCGACCACCTCGTGGTGTACCTGCGCCGGCGCGTTCACGAGGTGACGCGGCTCCTGCGTGTGTTCGAGGAGGCGGCCGGGAACCACGGCGCGGCGGCCGCTGGCTCGCACTGGCGCCAGGGGCGCATCTACAAGCTGTGGGGCGAGACTCTCGACGCGAGTGAGGCGAAGCGGAAGGCCGAGCGCACCCTCGCGCAATTGAAGCACCTCCTGTTCACGATCTCCGGGATGAAGGACTCGGTGCTCTACCGAGAGGTGCCACGAAGGGCGACGGTGGGCACCACGCTCACGATGACGAACATCCTGAGCGACGACGCCCACTATCAGCGGGTCGCCGAGCTCTGGCTCGAGTGGGCCCGGCTCGGACAGGAGCGGGCCGTCCGGCCGCGAGCGTACTTTGAAGAGATGCAGGATCTCTGTCGTTCGTTCGACAGCTTCGCGCTGCTGCTGACGCTTCGGGCGCTCGACCAACTCGGGTTCGAACCGACCAACCTCGAGCGGTTGCTCTCGGGCCCCGAGGCAGAGGTGCGTCACGGCTCGCGCGTCGTGCGCTTGTCGTGGGCTATGGCCGACGGCGCGATCTCGCTTCACGGAGAGGGCGTCGAGCTGCTGCGCATCGTCCCGCTGTGCAGCTCCCTCGCGGCACTCGATGACGAGCAGCTCCGCGGCGTGCTCGCCGACGCTGATGCGCACGCGGTCAACGGCGCGACGACGGTCATCCTCTACCCGTCGCCCTCCGATGCCGCTGCGTTCGAGCACCTCGCCCCGGAGCTGGCTGGGCGGCTTCGCTCTCTGGCCCACGAGGTCAGCAAGGCCGGTCAGCGAGCCGTCGGCTTCCTGCCTGTGTCCCCGTGGGACATCGGCAGCGTGGAGCGAATGGCACGCCAGCTTCGCTGGGTCACGACGGCCCCGACGTTCCTCGCGTATCCACCGATGATCGCAAGGCCGGATTCGCCGGAGCTGAGCCGCGGGCACACGTGGTTCGAGGTCGCGGGCAATCAGCTCCGCATCGTGCGCGCACCGCTGGAGAACGATGCGGTGCCTGCCAATCGGCTTGTCGATGACGCCGCCGCGCAGCTCAAGCGGCTCGAGGAGGAGCGGGAGAGCGTCTCTCTCAAACTTCGCGAGGCGGTTCGAGACCGTGGAGCGACCGGCGTCGTCAATGCGCGCAAGAAGGAACTGAACGCGGAGATCACCGACGCGGAGAAGAGGCTCGAAGCGCTCCGGCGCTTCGAGCGCGAGCTGTCGAGAGCGGTCGAAGTGGTCGACGACCTTCTGGGATGTCCGACCTGCAACACGCGCGCGGATGCGCGGCGCGACTTCAAGTCGATGGGCCAGCACTTCTCCTGCACGTGCTCGGACTGCTCGACGACGTGGGGCACGATCGCTTGCGGTCGCTGCTCGAAGTCGATCCCTGTGCTGCGGCTCCACGGGACGGCCTGGACGACGCTGGCTGGCGAACCGGGGTGGATCGACCGGATGCTGGGGGCTGACGTGCTCGCGGTCCCCTGGGTAGTCGGCACGGAGATCGGGTTCGTCTGCCCGTCCTGCGGCAATTGCCCCAGGGATGCGCTCACGGCTGCGTAGAGCCGCTCAGCCCACCAGCTTCCTGAGCATCGCCATCCCCCGCTCGACCTCGGCCGGCGTCGCGTCGGCGAGCTCGAGGTACACGCGGCCGCGGGCGTCGTAGAAGCTCTCGGTCTGGACGATCCAGCGCTCCCGCTCGGGCGTGGCCAGCTCGACGTCGGCGGCGAGCTTGTGGAGCGCGGCGCTCACCAGGCGGTGGCTCGTGCCCTTCGGGAGCCGGATCTCGATCTGCGGCTCGGCCGTCCCGTAGCGGCTCTCGCCCTGGCTCACCGTCTTCGTCGTCTGCGTGTTCTGGCTCGTGGTCCGCATCGTCGTCCTCGCGTTCTGCAGGGCGGCTCGTCGCCCGTTGCGAGGGACATACAGGCTTCGGTTCGCGCCCCTAGCAAGGCCAAGAACGTCGGTTTCCGATGTCTTTTCGAGCGGTTGGAATAGCCGCGAGGTTCCGCGCCCTTCGGGCTGCCCGGCCGACGGAGGCCGACGGCCTACATCCGCCGCGTGAGCCCGGTGCGGAGCATCTCGGCGACGAGCGACGCGGCCAGCTCCTCGTCGGTCCCGCCCTTCACGTCGAGCTCGACCTCCTCGAACTTGCGCGCGTTGGCGATCACCCACTCGATGTACTTCGGCACCGTGAAGTCCTCGACGCCGAACGCGATGTCCTGCATCGCCTTCACGATCTGCAGGGCGGTGCCTTGGAACACGCGCCCGTCTCTCATCACGATCTTCATGCTGCGGTCTCCTTCCGGCGCGCTCGCCAGCTGCCCGAGTCGATGACGGGGCGACCTTCGACCTGCTCGGGCGCGAGGAGGTAGGTCTCGACGGCGGCGCCGTCCTCGAGGGCGATGCGCGTGCGCCGGTAGAAGCGCGGGTGCCCTTCGAGCCGGTCGAGCGCGGCGAGCGTGGCCTCGTCGACCTCATACACCTCGCCGGCCACCGCGTGCTCGCCGCCACGCACGAGCCCGGGGAACGCGCCGAGGTCGCGCAGCTCGAACGCGGGCTTGGTCCTCGCCTCCGCGACGAGCCGGGCGCCCGTGAGGAGTCGGTGGTTCGGCTCGCCGGCGAGGAGCGTCCCGTAGACGAAGACGCGCGTGGGCGCGCCACGCTGGCCCTTGGGCGCGTTCATGGCTCCACCCCCGCTGCGGTGGCCAGGGGCGCGACGTCGAAGCCCAGGCGGGCGTACGCGCGCCACAGGACGCGGAAGTAGCCGGGCTGCGGCGCCCAGGGCTCGAAGCCGTCCTCGGGCTGCAGGTACGTCGTCGCGCGGCGGCGTTGCCCGTGCTCGTCGAGCACCAGCTTCACGACGCGCTCGTAGGCGAACGGGTGGCCCTCGAAGCGATCGAGCGCGCGGAGGTCCGCGTCGTCGAGGCGGTAGAGGAGCCCTTCGACGCGGGCGCCTCGGGCCCGCACGACGCTCGCGACCGCTCCGTCCCAGCGGTGGCTGAAGCCGCCGAAGGCGAGCGCGTAGTTGGGCAGCACGGCGCGCGCGACGGGCTGCGCGCTCGCGCACCGCGAGCGCATCTGCTCGTCGTCGAGGTTCGAGCCGTACGCGAAGTAGAGCACCTGTCCCATCTTCTCATCTCGCCGCGGGCCGAGGCCCGCCGTAGTCATCCATCGCTTCCGTTGGCGGCCGAGTCCAGGGCCGGCGTCGTGGCCGGCCCCGCGGCCCTCACGCTGCTGCTCGGGCATCGCCCACCTCCTCGCTCGCGGGGGCGCTCGCGGCCGGGCGGCGGTCGCGGCGCTCGCCCTTCCATGCCGCCGAGCCCGCGAGCTTCTTGGTGAGGTGCAGGCGCGCGGTCTTGAACTCTTCGCCGATCAGGCCGAGGTGCAGGAGCACCACCCGGAAGTCGTACTTCGCGGTGGCGGGGTTGAACTCCCGGCGCTTGCTCGATGCGGCCTTCGAGGCGAGGGCCTTGGCGGCCATCGCGAGGACCAGTTGCACGTAGGCCTTCACCTCGCCGGCATGCAGGGTGCCGTTGAAGTAGCGGAACTCCAACGTGCCCCTGAAGAAGAGGCTGTTGAGGTTCAGCCCGCGGTAGCGGCTGCTGTGGTAGCGGCTCGGCGTCTCGCCGCTGCGCCCGTACCAGGCGTCGCGCACGTCGCTCATCGTCTTGGGGCGGCGCGCCTCGAGCGCCTCGATGAAGCGGGCTTCGATCGGGCGGCAGTAGCGCGCGAGGCGCTGCTCGCTGACGCCGAGCGCGTGCTCGAGGAGGCGCTCCTGCTTGTGAACCAGCTTGACCAGGTTCACCACGCTCTTGGCGTCGAAGCGCTCCGCTCCGACGTGGATGTGGATGCCCGTCGAGTGGTCGGTCCTCGCGCCCGCCGTGCGCACCGCGCGGATGATGTTCTGCAACTCCTCGATGTCCTCGTAGCCGAGGACCGGCGAGACGATCTCGCCGCTGTTCTCACCGCCGCTCAGCGAGCCGTCCGGCACGACCTTCCAGGTCCGCCCGCTCGCGGTGGTGATGCGCACGTCCCGGTAGTCGTTCGAGATGGTGCCGCCCACCACGCTGTGGATGGCCTCGGCGAGCTTCGTCCGGCTCAGGCCCACCGTCTCGATCTCGATCCCGAATCGCAGCGCCTTCATCGTGGTCGTCCTCGCGTTTCGCGCGGGGCCCAGTGCCCGTCGCGTGAGGACATACAGGCTTCCGTTCGCACCCCTGGCAAGGCCGAACACGTTGATTTCGCATGTGTTTTCAGGCGCTTGGAATAACCGCGAGGTTCCGCGGACATGGGGCGTCGGAGGCGTTGTAGGCCTGCCGACGCCCCGCCGATTCCGCCGCGTTCACGCGCCCGCGGTGCCCGCGTTCGTGAAGAGCGCGGCCGCGTCGCGCGCGCCGAGATGCGCGAGGTAGTGGCCGATGGCCCCCCGGAAGAACTCCATGCGGTTCTTGATGCCCTTCGCGCGCCAGGCCTCGTCCATCTTGTCGGCGACGTCCGCCTCGAGCCGCAGCGGGAGGATCTTCACATCGAGCGGCTCGCCATCGCGCGCGCGGGTCTTGCGCGGCCCGACGTTGATGCGGCCCTTCTCGGCCTCGCGGATCTTCCAGATGAGGTAGCGGCGGTCGTCGCTGCCCGTCGAGCGACCGACGACCTCGAGGTACTTCGTCTGCAGCTCCTCGACCGTCATCGACGCGAACCGACCGCGCGGCTTCGGGAGCGTGCTCTCGGCGAGCGTCGTCTCGGGCTCGGGCACCGGCGTCGCGTGCGCGCTGGTGCGCGTCGGGCGCTGCGGCTCCTCGGCCGGCGCGGGCTCGACCGCGCGCGCGGCGAGCGCCTCCTCGATGCGCCGGACGAGGAACTTCTTGTTCGGGCTCTTGGTGGTCTCCCCCGTCGCCTCCTTGAAGCGCTCCCACAGCGCCGGCAGCCCGAGGGCTGCGAGGTTCTCCTTCTTGGACTTCGCCTTCGTGGTCTTGGTCTTCGTGCTCATGACTGCTCTCCTCGTCGGGCGCTGGGTACACGTCGCCCTTCACGCGCGCGCCCGTGGCTCGCGTGGTGGGCTTGCGCTCCGTGATGGAGCGCGTCGTCGTTCAGGTCGTCAGCGCTTCAGGCTCGCGAAGCACGCGAGGTCGATGGCGCGCGGGTCGCTCGACACGAAGCTGAAGCGTCCCTCTGCTGCGAGCCAGGGCTGCACCTCCACGCGGTCGTCGGCGGTCACGCCGCCCGCGCGCTCGAGGTCTTCCTCGTCGCGGACGTACTGCCCGTCCTGGTCCGGGTCGTAGTCGGCGCGCAGCGCGTTCTTCAGCACCGCGACGATGCGCACCCTGTGGCCACGCAAGTAGCCGTGCTCGGTGCCGTCGTAGGTCGTCGTGCTGCCGAGCGTCTTCATCGGTCCTCCTTGGCGGCGGCGAGCCCCGCGCGGTACGCGGCCTCGAGCGCGGCCTTCACCGACCAGACCGCGACGTCGTGGAAGTCGAGCGAGTCGCTCTTGCGTGTCTCGAGCGTGTCGATGTGGAGCGTCGCCTTCGCGATGGCGGCGAGCAGCTCCTCGACCGTCGGCTCCTTCTTGCCGGGGCGCTTCTTGTTCGTGGTCTGCATCGTCGTCCTCCGCGTTGATCGCCTCGCCATACAGGCTTCCGTTCGCGCCCCCAGCAAGGTCATTCCGTGAAGAATCGAGCTCGCCGGGAACCGCGAACGCGCTCAACGCGTGGCCACGCTCCACGCCGTCTTCGAGCCGTAGCGGAGCTGTTCGCCCTCGACGAGGAAGACGTCGTTCTTGGCGGTGCCGCGCTCGAGGCGGGGCTCCTCGTCTTCGTCGCCATCGACGTCCTCGTCGCGATCGGCGCTGAGCATCTCCTCGCGCGTCGTCACGCCCGCCAAGGAGCACTCGAACGGCCAGCTCTGCTGCATCATCACGAGGACCTCGGCGTCCGGGTCCTGCTCCTCCAGCAACTCGATCAGCTCGCTCACCTTCATGTCGTCGTCTCCGTCGGGGTGGTTCATGCGGTGCGCCCCGTTCGCGACGACATACAGGCTTCCTTCTGGCGACCTTCCAAGGCGAAGAAGCGAGAAATCGACCGGCGCGCGGAAGCCCGCGTTACCTGGCGAGAACTCCGCAAGCAGTACTCACGCGGCCCTGTCGTGCAGGTCCTCGATGGCGTCCTTGAGCGCGACGAGAGCGGCCTCGACCTTGGTCACGGCCTCGGTCTGCACGCGCCCCATCTCGGCCACCTTGTCGAACAGCTCGCGGAGCTGCGCGTCCTTCTTCTCGTTCACGCGCCAGAAGGCCCAGCCGAGCACCGCGACGAGGCCGTAGGGGCCGGTCGCCTGAAGCCACGTCGCAACGCTGGTGAAGGTATCCATCCGTCTCTCCTCTTGGTCAGGCCACAGCGGGCGTGGGCAGCAGGTCTCGAACGTCGGCACGGCGCACGCCGGTCGCGCGCTTCACCGCTTCCTCGAACGCGACGTCCGGCGCGAGCCCGGCCTCGAGGCGCAGCCATGCGTAGAGGACGAGCATCGAGCCGTCCGCGTGCCCGAAGTACTGGTGCGCGAGCACACCCGGCAGCGGCGCCTTCGCGGCGGCAGGCACGAGGCCCAGTGCGAAGCGTCCGTCCCGAAGCCCCGGCCACACGCGCGGCACCGCGATGCCCGGCGCGGGCGCGCTCGTCGTCCAGCGCACGAGCGCGGCGACCGCTTCCGCCTGCGCGGGCGTCGGCAGGACGTACTCACCCTTGTGCGCCCACGGCGCCTTGATGACGCGGTCCCACGGCAGGCCCAGCTTGAGGTAGCTCGGGTAGTAGGGGTTCACGACCTCGACGCCGAACGACGGGCCGTTGTGCTGGCTCGCGTGCCAGAGGATGTCCGTCGCAAGGTCTCCGTGCTGCGTGAGCGCGCCGTCCGCGCCCATCACGAGGTGGACGCTGAGCCCGCGCTTCTTCAACACCGCGATGGTCGAGTCGACGCTGCGCGTGACGGTCTCGTGGATGACGAGCTCGACCGCGCGAGCTCGTTTGCCCTTCGAGGGAAACCGATGGACGCCGTCCTCGGCGAACGTGCGGATCGAGAGGCCTTCGACCGGGCACGTGGCCTTGCCGCCGACGATGAAGCCGCCGCTCACTGGCCGGGCTCCTTGCCCTGGAGTTCCTCGACGGCACGCACCGGCAGCTTCAGTCCCGTGTCGAAGAAGCGGGCCCTGACCTCGGTGGCGATAGGCTTGGTGACGATCTGCGCGACCTTGCCCACGAGAGGTTCGACGACGCGCCCCTTCTTCACGAGCTGCGAGTGCAGCTCGTCGACCATCAGACGGTGAAGGTGCCCGGAGCTGCCTTGTGCCGGGTGCGCCTGCTCGCTCGCGGGCGAGCGCACCAGGAACTCCCGCGAGCGACACGTTGGGCACTCGGGCAGCGGGACCACGCCGTCCTCGACCTGCTCGGCGCGCTCCACGCCTACCGCGAGGTTCGCGAGTGCGACTCGGTTCTCGCGATCACAGCCCGCGCAGCGCTGGACGATCTCGAGGTCGGTGATTTCCTGGATGGCCATCGATGCTCCTCACGCGATCGCGGTGTACGTGCCGAACCACCAGACCGTGGAGAGGCTCGCCATGGTCTGGTAGCTGAAGACGCCGAACCCATCGCGGTCGGCGAAGTACGACGAGGGGCTCCCTGAGAACCCGCTGCTCGTGTTCAGCGCGCTGAACGTGATCGAGGACGGCGTCGCCGGGAACCGGTTGCGGAACGTGACGGAGCCTCCACCGGCGAGCGTCCGCGTCGCGCTGTCGGCGTTGGACCACTCCATCCCGACGCGGCCGACCTCACGCACCGTTCCCGTCAGCTCGAACGCGGAGTTGACGGTGCTGCTCATCGGGAGGCGCCACGTACGCGTCCAGGTCGTGAACGTCGCTGCGAACGAGTCCTCGTGGAGGAACTCGATCTCGTTGCGCGCGAAGCGGAACGCGCCGCAGAAGGTACCGCCCGAGTCGCGCACCCACTGCGCGCCGTCCCAGGACGCGTTCAGCGTGAACCAGACCGAGGAGCCGTCCGCGTAGATGCGGAGGTGCGTCGCCGCTGCGCCGGAGGCGTTCGAGTCGAGAATGAGCGCCTTCGTGCCTCCGAGCGGCGGCTGGCGGATCGCGCGGTGCTGGCCGGCGTTCGCCTCGTTGCCTCGGAAGTGGTCGCCCTCGACGGCGTCGAGGATCTCGGCAAGCGCGGCCTCGACGTTCGCGGCGTTGAGGTTGTTGCCGGAATCGGCGACCGAGACTGCGCTCGCCGCGTGCGCGCCGCTCGCCTGGTTCACGTGGCCGTTGAGCCCGCCGAGCAGCGTCACGAGGGCTGCGCGCAGCGTGCCCGCAGCGATCGCCGTGGGCGCGCCCGCGATCGCATCGACGCCGACGAGCCCCGCGCCCGGCGACGCTGCCCCGGTCGCGACGAGGTCTGTCACGATCTCCTGGAGCTGCGCCTGGACGTTCGTGCCGGCGACGTTGTTGTGAGGCGTCGCCGCGATGGCCGCCGCGTTGTGCGCACCGGTCGGCGCGCTCACGTGCGTGTTCAGGAAGCCGAGGAGCTGCGCGAGCTGGCTCTTGACGGAGCCCGCAGGGAGCGCGTTCGGCGCGCCCGCCGCCGCATCCACGCCGACTCGCGAGGCACCGGAGCTGCCCACCGCTCCGGTCGCGAGGTCGTCGATCAGCTCGTCGACGGCGGCCTGCACGTTGCCCGCGCCCACGAACCCGTGCGGCGCGTAGTCGATGGCGGTCGCGGCGTGGCGCCGGGCGACGGCGGTGAAGTGGTCGCGCAGCTCGGCGTCTGCCTCATCGAACGCCGCCTGCACGGTCGCGGCGAGCGGCTGGAGGATGCTCCACGTCCCGGTGGTCACGGCCACCGAGGTGCCCTGCGCGAAGATGAACGCCTGCCGGCGCGAGGTGTCGAGGTCGGCGACGAGGATCTGCGTCTGCCCCGGGCGGCGGCGGACATCGCAGAGGAGCAGCTCGTCCGCCTGGAGCGCGGGCTTCGGCGCGACGCCGATGGCGCCCTCGGGAGCCTGGCGCACGACGAGCTCGAACGACTCGTCGCGCCGGAAGAACACCTGCTGCGAGTTGCCGTCCGTGCGCGGGTCGGAGAGCTGGCGCTTGAAACGCAGGAAGATGCCCAGCCACCGCTCGTTGCCGACCGTGGCGACATCGGTCGGGATGCCCACGAGGTCGACGGCGCAGTCCACGGTCTGGCCCGTGCCGAAGAACATGCGCTGACCGAGGTTGTCGTAGGCCCGCCCGGGCGCGGTGAGGTCCACCGTCAGGTCGGGCACCGGCGAGTGCGGCGCGGGGACCGCGCCCGAGACGATGCCGTAGATGTTCAGGTCGGCGGCGAGGTCCCGGTCCGCCTTCTCGAGCAACGCGAACGCGAGGTCGAGCTCGGCCTCGGTGACGCGCTGGCGGAAGTAGAAGTCGACGCGATCGGCCATGTCCTTGCCTCAGCGGGCACGGGGCCCTCGGAGAGGCAAAGCCTGTCGGGCGGCGTCTTGGGGACAGCGCCCCGACCGATGTCGCAGCGGCGCTCGCTGTCCCGTAGGATTCGAACCCGAGGACCGCTCAGGATGCCGTCAGATAGCTACAAAGAGTTCCAGCAAAACCTCACCGACGTGAAGCGGCTCGTCTCGCTCCACAACAATCTCAGCCGACCGAACGGCACAGGCACACGCGGCAAGCGAGGTCTCGGGCACCTCACGCGCGGAGGAATCGTTCTGCTTTGCGCAGCCTGGGAACGCTACGTCGAGTCGGTACTGGAGGAGGGAGCCGCCTTCCTCGCCAGGAAACACACCCTCGCGACGCTGCCGGCTTCGCCCAAGAAGCTCGTTCAAGACTTCGTGAACGGCGGCAAGTCGACTTTCACCGCCGCGACCCTGCCCGCGAACCTCGAGGCAGCAATGATCGAGGCGGTCCGATTCAAGACAGTTGGTCCACCGGGCGGCGTGGGAGGACTGAACACCCCGAAGCACAAGCAGCTGAAGCCTCTCTTCGATACCATGCTCTGCGTTCCCGACGTCGGGACACAGTGGAGCAACGGCACCACGCCCATCGATAACTTCGTTTCGGCAAGGGGCGAGGTCGCCCACCGTGGTGGTCAAGCCAAGTACGTCCACTTCGCCGTTCTCACCAAGGCAGTCGTTCTCGTGTCGGGCTACGTGATCGAAACCGACAACTACCTCAGCGATCATCTGCGCAGCCAGGTCACGCCCCATCGCCGCCCCTGGAACCGTCAGACGCCGTAGGTGGCCTCCTTCCGCTCAGTGTAGGTCCGTGGTCTCGCCGAGGTCGCTGAGCCCCAGCTCCCAGTGGTTCGGCAGCACCGGCGGCAGCGGCTCGACGAGGTCCACGAAGTGGGTGTGCGCGGGCTTCAGGTACTCGACGATGGCGCGGAGCTGCTGGCGCTCGCGGTCGGTGAGGATGCGCGCGACCTCGACGTTGAAGGCGTAGCGCGCGAAGCGGTCGGAGGGGCCGAGCACCCAGTCGACGCCGAGCAGCGACTCGCCGAGATAGAGCGTGTCGGCGTTGAAGGGCGTGATGGCCGAGATGTCGATGCCGAGGAAGAAGCGGATCGCGTTCTGGATGCCCTTGGCCGTGCCCTTCTGCCGGTACATCTCGACGAGCACCGACGCGAGGCGCCGCTTGCCCATCGCGTCGAGCTCGAACGGGAACGGGTTGCCGAGGTCTCGCAGGATGAGGTCGACGAAGGCCTCGGGCGCGCGCTCGAGGTCGAAGATATCGGGCCAGCGATCGACGTCGGCGAGCAGGAGGTCCGTCACCTCCTGCAGGCACGCGACGAACCGGAACAAGTCGCCGGTGTGGTCGTCGCGTCGGTTGTGCTTCGGCAGCATGCGCCACAGATCGAAGCGGCGCCGCTCCGGGCGCGCGGGACGGAAGCCGGTGAAGGTGGCGCGGTCGTAGGGACCGAGGACGGCGTTGCCGAAGAGATCCGTCACGCCGACGGCCACGACCTCGTGAAGCACGTCGGGCGTCATTTCGGTGTCGAGAGTGAGGAGGACGATACTGCCCTCGACGTTCACACCGGCGACGGTGACTGAGACGGCCGGCGCGCCCTTCGGCGTGAGGAGGAAGCTCGCCCCGCTCGGGACCAGCACGGGCTCGTCGAATCCCACGCGCACGGTCTTCTGCGCGAGCGCCTGTGCGCCGACGACACGCGGCGCAGTCCGGTCCTCGACGACGAACGAGTACACCTCGTCGAGCGAGGCCGCGCCGCCCACGGTCTGAGCGAGCACGCGCACGTGGACCGTGGCCAGGCTCGCGAGCGGAGCCACCGGATGCAGCACGACGCGCAGCGTGTCGGTGGTCTGCGTGACGCTGGCCAGCGGGCCCGCGAAGGCCGGGGCGAGCTCGGGCACGGCGCTGCCGTCGAACGCGAGGACGCCGTCGATCCACACGCGCGCGGTCGAGCGCTCCACGCCGTCCGGCCCGGTGTCGACCAGCTCGAGGGCGATGGTCGCGTCGATGGGCACGCCGCTCTCGCCGGGGCTCGGGTCACGGTTCACGAGCACGAGCCTCGGCGTCGTCACCACGAGCGCCACCGAGTCGACGTAGAGCGCGGGTAGCTCGAGGGTGCTCATGCCGGGCTCCTCACGCGGTCACCAGCTCGAGCCGCACCCCAGCGGTATGCAGGCCCGAGAGCTTCGAGACGTTCGCGGCGAGGTCGGTGACGAGACGCTCGCGGCCGGGCTTGGCGCGCATGGTCGCGTGCTTGGCACCGTCGACGATGATGCTCGCCTCCCACGCGAGGCCGGGTGACGTCGACGCGGGCACGCGCAGCCGTAGGAGCGCGCGCACCAGCATCACGCCGGTGAGGTCCGTCTGCTGCGTGACCTCGGCGTGGTCGCCGGGTGCGAGCTCGAAGAGGCGCCCGAGCTCGGCATCGCCGAGGACGAAGGCGTAGTCGCCGCCCGTCGCCTTCGACGTCGCGAGGCGCCCCTGTCCGCGCCCGAGACGGCTGGTGAACGCGGTCAGCGCCATCGCTCACACCTGCCGGAACAGCTCGAGGTGGTCGAAGTACGCGCGCCGCGTGACGTCCTTCACGGAGAAGCCGAAGCCGCCGCGCCCCGACGTGAGCGGCTGCGAGCCGGAGTTGATGCCGAGGTGGTCGTCGATGAACTCCACCATGCCGGACACGGGCTGCCAGTCTGGCGGCGTGCCGAGCGCGTGCAGCGCGAGATCGCTCTGGAAGACCTTGAGGACGACGTCACCGTTGGTGTTCACGATGACGTCGAGGCGCAGGTGGAGCCACGTCGCCTGCGCGAACGACGCCGCCGACTTGAGCAGCACGCCGGGCCCGTCCGCCGTCGGCAGGCCCACCGTGACCGCGCCCTTGCGCAGCACGACGCGGTGCGGGTCATCGTCGGAGAGGCCAAGCAGGTACGCGCTGTCGTTGACCGAGTTTCCCTGGCAGCAGAGGAACAGGAACGGCGAGAAGCCCGTGGGGCCGCCGCCGGGACCGCGCTGCACGACGCCGCGAATCGAGCCGCCCTTGGCCATCGGCGCGAAGCTCGCGAGGTTGGCGAACAGGCCCACCGCACCCTCGACGGCAGCGAGCGAGTTGAAGGCGTAGAGGAAGCTGCCGCCGCCCGGTGGGCGCGCGATGCCCGCCGTGACGCCGCGATCCACCGTCGCGATGTCGAGCCCGTCGTTCAAGTAGGTCCAGTCTGCTTCGGCCATCGTTCGCTCCTCAGAGGGTCGTCATGCTCGTCCACGCGTTGTTGAAGTCCTCGACGGCCTGCGCGCCCGCGTCGAACATCGTCGTGCTCGAGGTGACCGCCGCCCACGTCCAGGCGTAGAGCTGGTTGCTGCGCCACTGGTCCTCGAAGTCCTCGCGCGGCTCGCCGTCGAAGACGCCCGTCGCGCTCGCGACGTCCGCCCACTCGCGCGCGTAGGGCACGTTGCTCCAGCCCGTCTCGCACTCCTCGGCAGGCTCTGCGTCGAACGTCGCGGTGACGAGCTGCGCGGGCGGAAGGTCATAGAGGTAGACGGCGTTCGCCCAGCCCGCGTCGAACGCTTCGTAGCCCTTGAGCGCGCTGTCGAAGAACGCGAGCACCACGACGACGTCATCGATGGAGTCGAGCAGCTCGAACCACCGCTCGAAGTCCTCCCATGCCTCCTCGGGCGCGGTGCCGAAGCCCGCGAGCTCCTCGGCGCTCGTCACTGCCGTGAGCAGCCAGTGCTCGGCCTCGCCGGGCAGCGCGCCCGCGTCCTCGAAGCTGGGGTTCTCGAGCGCCATCAGAGCAGCTCCCCCGTGTCGCCGTTGGTCAGGGTCACGGTCCGCAGGACCGGGAACTCGCGCACGTTGAGGCGCACGTCAGCGGGCAGGCCGTTGAGCGTGAGGTCGAGGCGCGCGTCGCCCATCTTCCGCACGCCTGGCGTGTCGCGGATGACGTTGAAGAGGTCGCTCCAGGCGATCTCGCCGACCGGGTTGCCCTCCGCGTCCTTGATGTTGAAGCCGAAGTCGACGAGCGGATTCGGCGTGCCGTCGGGCTCGTTCACGCGGAAGTACGCGGTGAGGTTCGCGCGTACGCGGTCGCGCAGGTCGCTGCCGGCGTAGCCTTGGCGCAGGAAGATGCGCGCGGCGACGTCGACGGTCTTGTAGACCGGGTCCTGCACGCTGACCTGGAACGTGAGCGTGCAGGGATAGACCTCGGTCACCTGCTGGAGCACGAGGTTCTTGAGCGCGGGCGTGGGGATCGCGCCAGACGCCTGGGACTGCGGGATGACGTAGAGGATTCCCGTGTTCTCCGCGATGGTCGGGTCCTCGTTGGACGTGAGCATCAGCGAGCGGGCGACGCCGGAGAGGCGGCGCGCGTTGATCTCGAAGTCCTCGCGCGCGACGGTGCGCGTGAGCGCGCGCAGGCTCTCGGGCGCGAGCAGCTTCGCCGACGCGACGGTCTGACGGTCGGCGCCGCCCGAGGCTGGTGCCGGGTTCCGCACCGAGACCTGCACAGCGTTGCCGTAGGCGTCCTTGAAGGCGCCCTCGATGACCGCGATGCGCTCGGCGTCGACGTTGCCCGCGCTGCCGCCGCCGGTCTTGTAGGTGACCGAGACGGTGCCGCTCGGTGGCATGCCGCTCACGCCGTTGCCGAAGCGCAGCGTCGCGCGGTCGTTCTGGTCGACGGCGACCACGAAGTGCCGGTCGTTCGGGCGCGAGTCGAGGAAGCTGTCGACCTCGGTGAACGCACCCTGCGGCGTCGAGACGACGGCCGAGTCGTCGAGGTACGGGGCGAAGTCGAGATGCAGCTCGAGGTCGGCGAGCCCGCGCGCGTCGAAGAGTTGCGTGTGCGCCTTCGAGTTCTCCACCAGCGCGACGACGCGCGGAGGATCGGCGGCGGCCCCGATGACGGCGGGCGCGAGAAGCTGGAAGCGCACCGGCTCGGTGACCTCCTGCGTGCGCAGCACCGTGCCGGCCGGGATGGTGACGCTCGCCACCGGCACACGCGCAAGCTGGAGCCAGACCTCAGCGGTCGCCGCCTGCGCGCCGTGGAGCCGGTAGCCGAGCATCTTCGCCAGCGCCATGACGCTCTTGCGCTGCGTGGCCGTGACGAGGCGTGACTCGCGGGCGAGGTTGTCCTGGTAGAAGGTCAGGACGTCGCCGACGTAGGCATAGAGCTCGACGAGCAGGTTCCCGAAGCTGGCGACGTCGAAGTCGGTCCAGTCCGGGAACACGCTCTTGATGAGCGCGATCAGCCGCGCCCTAAGGGCGTCGAAGTCTTTGTCGGTGTAGTCGACGGACTCGGGCAGCGTGGCCACGGCGGGATGCCTCCGGGGAGGCAAAGCCCCGGAGAACCAGCCCTCGGGGACGGGGTCACCGCTCGATCCACACGTCCACCGCTGCGGAGGTCTCGCGCTCGCGGACGCGGACCCGCAGCGTGAGCGCCGGGCCGTCCTGCTCGACGGAGAGGCTGACGAGCGTGGCGCCCGGGACCCAGCGCTTGAGGGCGTCGCGCACGTAGACGCGGGCCAGCTCCTTCAGGGCGGCGTCGTTGCGCTGGTGGCGTAGGAGAGCGAGCCCCGCGCCGAAGTTGGTGCGCCAGGGCAGCTCACCCGACGAGCGCGCCGTGGCGCCCTCCGTGAGCAGGGCTTGGCGGACCTTCGACGCGAGCAGCGCCTCGCCGCTGCCCACGGCGAAGTCGCGCTTCTTGTCGCGCCTGAACGGGATGAGGAGATTCTGGGCTTCGCGGCTCATGGCGTTCTCCTCACGGCACCGGGATGGCGCCGCGCACGTCCTGTAGCGCCTTCACGATGGCGTCGATCGGCGGCACCACCTCGTCGAGCGGACGCCCGGCGAGGTTCGAGAGGTCGGGCACCTCGGGCGCGCCGACCATGCCGAGGAAGATGTTGAGGATGCCGATGAGCTTGCCGAGGCTCGCGAGCGCCTTGCCGACGTTCGCCGCCTCGGTCGCGACGTTCGCCTGCGCGCAGCTCGTGATGGCCATGAGGCCCGCGTCCTCGAGCTCGGTCGCGCGATCGATGGCGCCGAGGATCTGCTGCATCTGCTGCTGCAGGTGCAGGAGCTGATCGCGCGCCTGCCTCAGCGTGTCGATGACCAGGTCGATGATGCCGATGATGGTGTACGGCAGCGAGAGCTGCGGGATGAGCTTCAAGAGCTTCGAGACCTTCTCGGCCAGCTCGGGGATGCACGCGGCGAGCGCGGTGGGGTCCGGCGGCGGCCCGAGCGAGTCCGGGATGGCCTTCACGCAGTTGAAGACCGCCACCACGGTATCGATGATGTCGAACACCGGCATCAGCGGGGTGAGCGCCGGCTGGATGGCCTCCATCAGGTTGAACTGCTGGATGCTCACGCCGCCGGGCAGCGTGATGACCGGCGGGTCGCCGAGCTCGGGGATTTCGAGGCAGATCGGGAGGGGCACAGCACGTCTCCTTCAGATGGGGGCGGCGATGGGCCGGACGACGCGGCCGCCGATGGTGATCTGCGTGCCCTCGATGCTGATGGCGCCGACCGCTCGCAGCGTGAGCGCCGTCGTCGCCTGCAGCGTCACGCTGTTCTCCTCTGCGTCGAAGACGAGGTGGTCGCCGGTCTTCTTGTTGGTGAGCCGGAGCTTCCGCCCGCCGCTCGTCTCATCGAGCTCGACGCGGAAGGTCTGCGTCGCGAGCACGCGGTTGTCGGGCGGGTTCCTCTGCGCCTCCTCGGGGACCTCGCTCTCTCCGTTCGGCTTCCCCCAGTGCGCGGCGAGGTAGTACGGCGCGTCGACGTTGCCCTGGTTGAACAAGACGGCGACCTCGGCGCCCTCCTCGGGCACCGCGAAGAAGCCCCGGTCCTTCGAGCCGCCGCCGCTCGTCCCCAGGGGCCACGCCCACGCGCTCTCGGGCTCGAGCACGCCGGGGATGCAGACGCGGACGCGCCCGAGCTGCTCCTCGTCGTCGCGCTTGGTCACGTAGCCCACGTACATGCCGAAGAGCCGCGAGTCGTGCGTGTGGATGTCGTCGTCGAAGGTGCTCATCGCTTGGCTCCTCAGTACATGCGGCTGACGCCGGCCTCCGGGTCCTCGACGCCGACGACGTTGCCGTCGTGCCGGTACTCGATGACGGTGCGGCCCGTCTCCGGGTCGACGCGTTCGAGCTCGGTCACCGTGCTCGTACCCCTGGTCGGCGTGGTGCGGTTCGGCTCACCGCCCTGCGGCTGCCCTCGTGCGTTCGGGCCCGCGCCTCGGCGAGCGCCGGTGCCGTCGCGCGTGAGCTTCAGGTCGACCACGTAGCCCGACGACGAGATGACGTGCTTCGCCTCGGTCACGTAGTACTTGCCCGAGAGCAGGCTCGAGATGCCGCGCACCTCGACGACCTGCTTCGCCCGCAGCGTCGGGTCGCCCACCACCTGCAGCGCGAGCTTCACCGTCTCGCGTTCGGCGCGGCGGAAGCGCGCGGCCGACTCGCGCTCGGCGGCAGCCGGCGTCGGCGCGGAGGTCGGATGCACGCTGGTCGTCGCGTTGCGCTCCTGGAGCGAGGTCTCGCCGGTCTCGCGATCGACCACCTCGAGGACGTCGCTCAGCGTCGCGCGCTCGACCGTGGCGCTTGTCGCCGCCGACTCCACCGTGGTCTTGGCGAGCGGGTCGCGCCCACGCACCTCGACGCGGCCGGCGCGTCGCTGGAGGTCGCTCTCCACGCTGACCGAGATGATGTCGCCGCGCCCCGGGTCGGAGAACCACGTCAGCACGTGCTTCGGCGCGCCGGCCTGATCGCGCGAGCGCCAGTGAAAGCCCGTGTCGTCGACGAAGTACTCGTACTCCTCGCGCGCGGCGAGACGCCGCAGGAAGCGCGCATCGGTCTCGGCGCTCTGGCTGATGGTGTCGAGCACCTCGCCGGTGTCCTCCACGTCGAGGAACTCGCCCTCGTAGCCGTGCTCGGCGGCGATCTCCCGCACGACGTCGGCGCGTGACTTGTTCGCCCAGGAGCGTGTCTTCGCCTCGCGGTTCATCAAGACGCTCGTGGCCTGGCCCTCGATGGTCAGCGTCTGGAAGCCCTTGAGCTTCTTCACGACCACCCGGCGAGGAGGCGCCATGTTGCCCGGGTAGCCCCACGAGACCTCGAGCGTCGCGCCGCCCACCAGCTCCGCACGCTCGAACAGCGCGAGGTCGAAGTTGTCGAGCTGCAGCGAGACCTGGTCGGCCTTCCTCTCGGCGTCCTCGTAGGTGAAGGCGATGATGCGCCCAGCGAGGTCGAGCGGCTCGCCGCTCGGCGCGCGCTCGTTGTCGAGCAGCGTGATGCGCACGCCGGGCCCCCTGCGGTCAACGATGGTCACGCGTCGAACCTCCGGCGCTGCTCACTGAGGATGACGTCGGTGAGCACGCGCAGGCTGGGCACGACGAGGCGCCGGCCGATGTCGAGCTCCAGGGTCGGGTCCACGATGGGGTCGGGCTGGAAGTCGGCGAGCACCCACCAGAAGCCGCAGGCACGCGGCAGCGGCGCGAAGTAGCGGCCGGCGAGGCCTTCGAGCGTGTCGCCCTGCGCGACGACGTGGACGCGGGTGTCCGTGTGCTCTCTGAAACGGTACGGCTCGCGCTCGCTGAGGAAGCGGCGCCCCAGCCCGTCGGGCACGCCGAGCGCGAAGGAGTGCCGAGAGCCGGTGCGAGGGGCCATGCCGAGGCAAAGCCGCGCGCCCAGTCTCTCGGGGACTACAGCTCGGCCTCGCGCAGCTCCTCGCTGGTCACACGGGTGTCGAGGATCTCCTCGAACGTCACGCTAGCCGCGTAGACGAGCACGGTGCCATCGACCGCGAGCTGCTTGTAGGTGAACTCGACGCTGGCGACGACGCACTCGACGGTGACGACCTCGGGCCAGATGAAGAGCACGCGCGGCGGCGCGGTCGCGGCGACGTCCTCGGTCCCCTCGGGTGGCACGGTGAGCGCGCGCAGGAATGCCCTGAACTCGAGGATGTTCACATCGCCCGGCTGCTCGGCGGCGAAGTAGCGGTCCAGGTAGAACTCGACGCCCGAGAGCTGCCGGTTCGCCGTGCTCTGGAACTGCAGGACCTGGTGCGAGAGCCCCGGCACGGCGAGGCGGTTCCAGTTCACCTGCAGCTTCTCGGAGAGCTGCGTCGGGTTGAAGAGGCACTCCATCGACTCGCCGCTCGTGACGTTCACGAGGACGCAGCGCGGTGGTCGGGCGATGGCTCCGTCGAACGACACGTTTGACCTCCTCAGTACGCCGGGACCGGCGAGAACGAGCGGGTGGCCGTGTCGCGGTCCGCTCGATGGACCGCGGTGGCGAGCGTGGTGCCGTCCACCTGGAGGTTGACCGTGATGGGCGGCGACGCGGGCGGCGTGGCAGGCGTCATCGGGAAGGACGCGGGCACGGCGGGCGTCATCGCCGCGACGGCAGGCATCGTGGAGGTGGCCGCGTCGAGCGCGGTCAGCGTCGAACCAGCGGGCGCCACGGTCACGCCAGCCGTGACCTCGTCGACGCCCTCGAGCAGACCGCGCTCGATGTCCTGGCGCAGGCTGCGGATCGCGTCGGCCCCGCCCAGGTCGGCGCCGAAGACGCCGGCGATGGTGTCGATGACGCCCGCGATGGTCTCGACGAAGCCGAGCAGGAGCTGCGCGAGGAAGTTGATGGTGTTGAGCACCACCTTCTTGAAGCCCACCCACACCTGCGCCCAGTTGCCGGTGACGAGGCCACCGAGGATGTCGACCACGCCGCCGATGAAGCCCACCACCGAGCGGAACGCCGCGATGATGACGGCGAGGCGGTTCACGACGAACGACACCATCACGCCGATCGCGCCAGCGATGCCGGCGGCGACGTAGCCGATGACCTGCCCGAGGAACTCGGCCACCGAGCGCAGCGCATCGAGCGAGCCGCCCGCCTGGCCGCTGGCGCTCGACGTGAAGCCGAACATCGCGCCGAGCTTGCCGAGCTCCTGGAAGACGAGGGAGACCGCGTTCTTCACCGCGTCGAACACGGGCTGAAGCGGCGCCATCGCCGAGCGGAAGGTGTTGATGGCGCTCGTGACGACGTCGATGACGAAGGTGAGCGCGCCGACGAAGACCTCGACGAGCACGCCTGCGATCTGTCCGAGGATGCGGCCGAACGCGGCGAAGTCGTCGGACGGGATGCCCGCCGCTGCATTGGCCGACTCGCCCGCGACGAGGCCCAGCGCCTGGCCGAGCCTGGTGAGCGCGCCGACGAAGGCCTCGAACACGGGCGCGGCTGCCTCGATGGCGGCGCTGAAGCCCTCGCCGATGCCCTGGAAGAAGCGCTGGATGCGGAAGGCGATCTGGTAGACGCGGATGAGGAACGTCTTGAGCCCCGCGTTCTCAGCGCGGTTCAGCTCCTCACGCACCGCGCCGGAGAAGCCGCCCTGCTCGAAGAGCTGCACGAGCCCTCGGAAGGCGAGCTTGATGCGGTCCCACACGCGCGCGAAGAAGTCGGCGATGCCGCCGACGTTGCTTCGGAACGCGACGACGAAGCCCGCCACCACCGCCGCGAGCACGCCGAAGATGAGGATGGCCGGAAGGATGGTGGCCATCAGCCCGCCGAGCGTGATGCCCGCCGCCTTGAGCCCGATGAGAAGGAGGGCGAAGCCCGCCTTGGCAGCGATGACCGCGCCGACCAGCGCGACGACGGCGCCCGCCCCGACCACGAAGGCCGCGAAGGCCCGCTTCACAGGTGCCGGGAGCTGCCGGAACACGTTGAGCACCGCATTCACGACCTCGACAACGATTGTCACGAGCGGCTTGAAGACCTGCGCGAACGGCTCGCCCGCGACGATGGCGAGGGTCTCGAGCGAGCCTGCGAGGAGCTGCTTCTGCCCCTCGAAGGTGTTGAGCATCTGCTCGCGGAAGCGCGCGGCCGTGCCCCCTGCGTTCTCGAACTGATCGCGCAGGTACGCGATGGCCGCTGCGCCGCGCAGCGTCTCACCGGAGTTCGTGCGTACGCCGTTCGTGACCTGCGTGAGGATGGCGTTCACGCCCCCCGAGCGCCTCGCGTCCGAACGTCGACAGCAGGAAGGCCGACCGCTGCGCCTCGCTCATCCGGTCGAGCTGAGGAGCGAGGTCGCCGAGGATGTCGAGGAAGCTGCGGAAGCGGTTCTGCGAGTCCGTCACCGAGACGCCGACGCCGCGCAGCGCCTGCTGGACACGCGGATCGGCCATGCGCTCCATCGCGACGGCGACGGCGGTGGAGGCCCGCTCGACGCCGGGCACGACGTTCTTCACGAGGCCCAGCGAGATGAGCGTCTCGGACAGCGACTGGTGGAGAGCCTGCGCGCCGCGCGACGCGGTGCCGAGGGCCAGCGGGAGCTCGCTCGCATCCAGCGCGAACACGTTGACCGCCTGCAGCATCCGGTCGACGGAGACGGAGGCATCGTCGATCGAGAGTCCAAACGCCTTCATGGCCTGCGAAGCCAGCCCGGCTGCCTGAGACGGGGTGAGCTGGCCGAGCGAGCCCGCCGCGAGGTCGAGCACGGGGTTCAGGAGCCGGACCGACTCGGTGACGTTGAAGCCGGCGGCGGCGAGGTCCTGCAGCGCCTGCGTCGCCTGCGTCGGCGAGAACTGCGTGGCGAGGCCCGCTTCGATGGCGGCGTCGTGGAGCTGCGTGAGCTGCTCGGCGGTCGCGCCCGCGATGGCGCCTGCGGAGGCGACGGCCTGCTCGAACCGGCCTGCTGCGTTGGCGAGCGAGAACGCGGCCCCCACCGTCGCGGCGCCGGCCGTGAACACGGCGAGCCCCACGCCGAGCTGCTGGAACGCGCTCTGGATGTTCTCGGTGCCGAGCCCGACGCGGCGGTCGAGGCTCATGAAGTTGCGCTCGAGGTTCCCGATGGCCCCCGAAGCAAGGTCGCGCGCGGTGAAGACGAAGCCGAGGCCGAGGTTGTTGAGCGCCACGGGTCACTTCCTCCCTCGACCGTTGCGCGCGGCCTTCTCCAGCTCCTTCGCCTCCCGCGCGCGCTGGCTGCCGATCCGCTCGATGAGCCAGTCGCGATCGGTGGTCGGCAGGTCGAGGGCGTCCTCCAGCGTCACCGCGAGGCCCGAGCCTCCGTGCTGCTGCCAGCAGAGCTGGAAGAGGCCCTCGCGCCACGTCTCCATGTTCACGTCGGGGAAGAGCTGCTCCGGGCCTTCCGCCTCGCGGTCCTGTCCTTGCCCGGCAGGAAGAACCCCTTGTCGAAAGGGAGCTCCACCTCCTGCGTCTGGAAGCACTCGGGGCACTCGATCTCGATGGTGGTGTCGACGCCGCAGTCGACGCGGTCGAACTCGTCGACGAGGAAGTCGGCGTCGCGCATCGTCAGGTCCTCGAGGAACTGGCGCTTCGCCTTCGCGTCCACGCCGTCGATCTCGAGCACTCGGTACGCGAGCACCGCCGAGAGCAGCTTGTCGGGCGCCGAGCGCTGGAGCGCAGGCAGCCTCCGCTCGTCATCGCCGGTCAGCAGCTTGAACGCGACCTTCTTGCCCGCGTCGGGCAGCGTGGTCTCGAAGCGGTTCCCGCCGACGAAGGCGGCGCGGCTCTCCTCGGAGAGCTGGCGCACCGGGAGCTTCGTCAGGTCGACCTCCCAGTCGATGCGCGCGCGGCAGTTGTCGTTCCGGCACGAGACGCCGAAGGCGTACTCGGGGCCGTAGGTCAGCGCGCGCACCATGAGCAACGCGAAGAAGCGATCGCCCTGGAGCACCTTCCCGAGGTCGAGCTTGCTGCCCTCGGCGAGCGCGTAAGGCCCGGGGTCGAGGGTCTCCTCCCAGCAGGCCGCGAGCAGCTCGTCGACCTGGCCGCCGCTCTTGGCGAGCTTGCGGTCGGCGAGGACGCGCTCCTCGCGCACCTTCATGCCGCGAACGCGGCCCTGGAGCCCCGAAGGGCACGTGATGACGTCTGCCATGCGCTGCCTCCACGGGGGCAAAGCCGCCCGGAGGGCACGCGGGGGACAGGCGACGAAAGGGAACCGGGGGTTCCGTTTCGTGCGCTACACGTCGGCGCGCTTCCGTGTGCCAGCCAAGTACTCCTTGAGCTCGGACTTCATCGCGGCCGTGCGTGCTTCGACGACCACGCGAACGTCGGCGGCGGCCTTGCCGGACGGGTCCACGAGCGTCGCATCCACGCCGAGATCCTTGGTCCACCCATCCACGGTCAGGGTGTTCGTCTTGAACTCGTGTACGCGGCTCAAGAAGGCCCCCAGCGGCTCGGCACCCTTGGCGATGTTGAACGACTTCTCGAGCAAGCAGCAGTTCCCGAGCGCGTTCATCGTCGTCGAGAGGTCGTCGGCGCTCAGCGCGTTCTCGTCCTCGTCGTCGGCTTGAGCCTGCGCACCAGGCAGGGTCTCCCAGAGCTTCACCGCGACGACGTGATCCACGTCGAGGCTCAGGCTGCCGCGCTTCGACTCACGCAGAGGGAGAGCCGAGGCCTTCCACCTGGTCGCGTCCAGGCGGTGCCATAGCCACAGCGCGAGGTAGTAGTCATGGACACGCTTGCGATCGAGCACCGCGAGGTCGTCGACGTATTTCGACGATTCCGTCTCGAGAGCCGCTAGCCATGTCTCCATGCGAGCTTTGAGAATGGCGATGACATTATCGGGCGTGGCGAGCTTCGAAATCTTCGCCCAGTCGACTGCGAGGTCCTTCACGTAGTCGGCGAAGGCCTTGTCCGTCGACTTACCCCATCGCCCGGACCACTGAGACATCAAGATCCAACGGTCGCAGTTGTCCTTGAACGCGGCGTCGAGCGCCTTCTCGAACCCGTCGTGAACCGTAACCGCGAGCGGGTGCCCCGCGAGCCACTGGCGACCGAGGAGCCGCCACGCGAGCAGCAGCGTGAGCACGTTCAACGACCGGTAGTGGGTGCCGAAGAGGAAGCCACGATCGCGTACAAGCTGCGCGCCCTCCACGGTGTTGGTGGCGACGGTGTCCCAGCTCTTCACGAGGTCCGCCGCCATCGGGCGCACCTTCTCGCCTCGCAGCAAGTCGTTCGCCGTGAGCAGCGCACCGTCACGGTGGACCACCGACCACATCGCCGAGACCGTTCCCACGAGGTCGTCGATGTCGATGCTCACCCCTGCTTCTGACAGGGACGCCTGCAGATCCTCGAAGCACCGACCAGCGGTGCGGTTTCCGGTCTTGCTGCCATCGCCCCAGCCAGTCTTGATCCACGCGAACGTGATCTCCTGCCTGGTGAGCGCGCGACCGGCGGTGTTGAGGCGCGTGAAGATGTTGACGATCGCGTCGTTGTAGACGTCCTGGCTCCCGCCCACGTCGGCGTCGAACGGCGAGAGCTGGAGGAACGACACTGTGGCCTGCTTGATGTCGACGACCTTGATCATCAGCTCGGCCAGCGAGTCCAAGACGTCGGCCACGACGTCCTTGGGAACGTCGTGGTCGTTCAAGAGCGGCTCGAGCTTTGCGCGGAACACCTTCTCGGCAGGCTTCTGCTGCGTCGGCGCGAGATCCCAGAGACGGCTCACGCGGACGAAGCGGCCCTTGTTCTCCGCGTCGAATGCGCTTGTGATGGGGAACTTGTAGTTCGCCGGGCGCGGCCATGCGGAGCGTCCCTCGTTTGGGTTCTGCACGACCCACGAGAGAACGTCGCGGAAGTCGATGCTGTCGATGTCGCCCGCGTTCTTCAGCCGCTCACGAAAGGCCCACACGTCGAGGCAGAGGTGCCCGAGCGACCAGTGGCGCCAAGCGTTCTTGCCCTTGGGGCGCTCTGCATCAAGCACTCTCGACCACTCCTGATCGAGGAGTCGGAAACCCCAGGCGTCGCCACCGAACGCGAGCAGCAGGCTCTGCAGGCGCTGCTGTCCGTCGAGCACCATGCGGAACTGCGCGGGCGGGTTGCTCTTGCCGACTTGCTGATCATCGAACTCGCCAGTGCGGTCGACGACGCGCCAGAACGGCCGTGACGGAATCCCGGCCAGCTCCTCCTTGTGGACGCTCCAGAGCAGCAGCGTGCCGAACGGCCAGCCGCGAAGCAGCGAATCGACGAGCAGCGTGACCTGGCTCGGCGTCCACACGTAGGGGCGTTGGAGATCGGGGACCAGGAGGGTCGCGCCTTGGTCGGAGCTGGCTGCCTTCAGGATTTCGTGGAGCGGCTCGCCGCCTTCCGTGTAGATCTTCATCGTGGTCGGCCCTCGGGAAGCCACCGATACTACACCCCCATCGAGCGCAGGAAGAGGCCGAATCCCCACGGCTTTCCTGTGACCCAGCCCGTCACTGGATCAGCTCGAAGAAGTCGTACGTGAGCGTCACCGACTCGATGATGTTCTCGTCGCTCTCGTTGTCCCACTCGCCCGCGACGAACTTCACCGGCCAGGCGCGGGAGAGCGACCAGCGGCGCAGGGTGAGGCCGTCGCGGTCCTGCTGCACGATGTCGAGGTTGCGCTTGTAGTTCACGTCGGTGAGGCCGAGGCCGCTCGATGTGATGGCGACGTCCTGGAACCAGTCGAAGAGATCGCGGTCCTGCGTGGCGCCGCGCTCGAGCGTGACGTCGGAGAACGTGAGGCGCCCGGGGCTCTTGTTCGGGATGAGCGAGCCGCCCTCGAAGTACTGCACGTTGGCGACCTCGACGGAGAGCTCGCTGGCCTTCTGGAAGCCAGCGTGGCCGACGTCGTCGATCTCTACGATGAACTTGAACTTCTTGTGGAAGCTGCGCGGGTTGCCGATGACGGTCATGGGCTATCTCCTCATCCCTCTGCGGCCGCGAGCTCGGCCTCGAGCGCGCGCGTGTCCTGGCTGATGCGGAGGATGATGAACTCCGCGGGCTTGTTGGTGGCGAGGCCCACGCGGGCGACGAGCTTGCCGGCGAAGATGACCGTGGGCGTGTTGAGCTGCTCGCTCACGTCGACGAAGAACGCGGTGCTCGGCGTCTTCGACCGGAACGCGCCGTTGTTCATCTGCGCGAGCAGGAAGGCCGTGATGGTGCGGCGTACCTGCGCGCGCAGCCCCTCGGTGTTGTTCTTGTGCCGCGCGAACTGGAGTCCCTGCTTCAGCGAGCGCTCGATGAAGATGACGCCGCGCCGCTCGGCGACGTAGGGGAAGTTGCCGTTGCCCTTGAGCGTGCGCGAGCCGTCGATGTAGCGCGGCAGGCCCGGGCCCGTGGTGAGCGGGTTGATGCGGTGCGGGTAGACGAGGTCGCGCTTGTTCTCCTCGAGGACCTCGTCGGTCTCGAAGCCGAGCACGCCGAACATGCGGCCCGCCTCGATGCCGGCGGGCGGATCGTAGACGCCGCCGGGGTGTGCGGAGTCGGTGCGCGCGAAGACGCCGGCCAGGATGCCCGAGGGCGGGACGACGAGCTGCTCGCCCGAGCCGAACACGCTCTTGGCCGGGTTCAGCACCTTCACGCGGGGCCAGTAGATGGCCCCGAACTCGGAGAGCTGCTCGAGCGCGGCGGTCGTGGCGACGTAGGTGACGATGTCCGTGGCGCCCTGGTTCGCGGGCGGATCGAGCACGGCGAAGGCGGTGCCGTCGCGGTCGACCTCGCAGTAGCGCACCATCGCGTTGTGGACGGCGGGCGTGGCGCGCCCGGGCACGAGGAGCAGCGACAGCTCCTGCACCTGGTCGAGCGCGTGAAGGCCCGTCTTGGCGGGCTCGCTGCCGATGAAGTCGTTGTCGTCGAGCCCCACGAGGCCGTCGCTGCCGCCCGCGAGCGCCACGGTCTGGGGCGGCGGGAGGGGCGCGCCCGCGAGTAGCTGGTCGATGGCGCGCACGTAGACGGAGCCGTTGCGCGCGTCGTTGACGATGGTTTCGACGTAGCGAGCTTCGCTCGGGTTCATCGAGAGGTTCGGGAAGGTCTCGCGGTAGGCGCCGTCCTCCACGACGAGCAGGTCGAACGCGCTCGGCGAGCCGTTCGTGGCGTTGCGCACCTCGGCCTCCACGCGGTTCGCGTAGGCGCCAGGGTCCTTGCCCTCGACGCGCACGGAGTTGGCGGTGCCCGAGGCCGCGCCGGAGTGGAGGGCGTTGTCGAGCCCGAACGCGGCCGCCGTGGCAGCGGCGGCCTGGACGCTGGCGCCCGGGCCGGTCGCGACGGTGCGGATGTCGAGCACGCCGCCCACACCCGCGTCGACGGTCACGGTGGGGATCGCCGTTTCTACGACGGCCTTCACCTCGGCGACCTCGACGGCGCGCAGGTTTGCGACGTTGCCGCCGCCGACCGAGGCGGCGCCGGGGAACGCGAGCACCGCGTTGGCCGTGCCGCCCGTGACCTGCACGCGGCTCGCGGTGCCCTCGGTGTCGCTGGCGAGCCTGACGATGCCGCCCGGCGTGGTGGCGCGCCCACCGACGATCACCGCGTTGATGGCAGCGGCGACCTCGGTGGCCGTGGCGTTGGCGATGTCGGCGAAGTCGGCAGCCGAGAACAGCACGGTCTGCTCGAGGCCGTTGTCGACGCGCAGGAGCAGCTCCATGCCGTCGGCGAGCGCGTACGGACCCGCACCGCCCGCCGCCATTGCGGCCGCCGAGCCGTTGAACACCGCGTCGGCGTCGGGCGCGCCGTCCACCGCGAGGCGAACGACGTCTCCGTCGTGCAGCACGAAGGGCCCGGGCACGGCGCCGAGCAGGATGCCCGGCGTGGGGCCGCCGCCAGCGACGAGGAAGCCCGCGGCGCGCACGGCGGTGGCGGTCGCGGCGTTGGCCACGTTCGAGTAGTGCGTGGTTCGGACCACCCAGAGCTGCGCCCCGCCGTTCTCGAAGAAGCCCATCGCGGCGAGTGCGAGGTCGGAGTCGGGCGTGAAGCCGCCGAACTTGGTCTGGAAGTCGTCGAACGACGTGCAGAGGACGGCCTCGCCGATGGGGCCGCGCTCGGTGACGCCGACCGCGCCCGCGACGGAAGTAGGAGCCGAGGGGATGCCGCGAACCTTCGGCTCCTCTTCGACGATGACGACCTTGGACGACAGGAGCTGTCCGCTCACGATGCACCCCGCTTGTTCTTCTTCGCCTTCACGTCAGCGCGGATGACCTCGGCGAGCGAGGTCGTGGTGGGAGGCCTCGTCGCGACCACGGCGGGCTTGGGCAGCTCGGGCACGTGGCGCTTCACCGAGAGGTCGCCGCGCTTCACCGCGCGCACGACCTCGGGAATGGTCAGCACCGCGTCATCCAGCGCAGGGCTCGTCAAACCGCTCGCGAGCGTGAGCGACTTGGCCGTGCGTCGCGCGCGACGTCCCTGCTCGACCTCGCAGCGGCAGTCGCCGAGCGCCTGGCAGTAGGTCTCGTGCACGAGCACGAACACGATGCAGCGCCCGCTGGTGTTGGTCAGCGAAACGGTCACGGAGCACCTCCGGTGGCGATGGCCTGCGTCGGGAGCAGCTCGGGCTCGGTGACGCGCTTGCCGAGATCGAGAGGAAGCCCCTCGTCGACGTCAAAACCGCGCACCACGAAGCCGCAGGTGAACGCGCGCACGTCGTCCTTCCCCGCGAGCTGCGTGCGGAACTCGCCATCGGCGTCGAGCTCCCAGCGCGCCGTCCCGCGGGCGGCGTCGGAGGGGTCCCGCTGCAGCTCGAGCCAGCGGTTGCGGTTCAGGAACGTCGCGACCGCCGCCATCAGGTTGAACAGCTCGGCGGTCCGCTCCGACGCGGCGGTCAGCGTGAAGACGAGGTCGACGGTGTACGGGGGCTTACGCCGAACGAGCTCGGGCCCCGAGACGCCGCCGACCACGTCCTCGTGGGCCACGTTCGCGGAGTAGAAGCGGTTCGGGCGCAGCGTCGGCCCCGAGAGCACCAGCGACGGCACCTTCGCCATCGCGATGACGTTCAGGCCGTCGAGGGTGGTGTCGTCGTAGTCGACGCTGACCGTGGCGCTCACGTTGCCGAGCACCTGGCGCTTCAGCTCGCGCAGGAGCTGGCGGATGATGCGCGTGAGGTCGGCCTCCCGGGCGACGGTCGGGCGCAGAATCGGTAGGCGCCCGCGAGCACCACGGACTCGCCGGGGACCGGGTCGCCCCCCGCGTCGAGGTTCGACAGCTCGACATCGACGACGCCGACCGCGTGGATCGGCGTGCGGAGGTCGACGACACGCAGGCCCGCCTCGTCACGAACGGACAGCACCTCGGCGCGCACGCCGCCGAACAGCACCCGGACCCGGTCGGCGAGATCGGTCCCGACGAGCCGCACGAGGTCGCCGCCGCTCGAAGGGCCGGCTACGGGCTGCACGGAGCTGAGGGTCGGGAGGGCCACGCGGAGGCAAAGCCACGGGACCCGGTGCTCAGGGGACGCGCCCCTTCACGTCAGGGCGCGAGGCCCAGCTCCCTGGCGATACGGTCGAGGAAGCGACGGCTGGCCCCCTCGCGGAACTTGTCGAAGGCGGGCCGGAGGAAGGGCCGCGCCGGGACCTGCACGACGATGACGCCGCGCCCGCTACCACCCGTGGGCTCCTTGCCGGCCTGCCGGAGCAGCGCGAACAGGAAGCGGCGCATCTTGGGTGTCATCGGGATGATGACGGGCGGGCCGCCGAACTCGTGGAGCTTGGCGAGGTCCACCATCGAGGCGCCGTCCTTCGACCGCGCCGAGCGCGAAACGCCGATGAACGCCTCGTCGCCCTGCACGACCACGGTGATGGAGTTGCGGAGGTCGCCCCGCACGATGAGCGCCTTCGTCCCGCCGAAGCCCTCGAGCTCGCGGGCCGCGATCGTGAGTGGCGACGGCGGCTTCAGAGGCTCGCCGCCCGGCGCTTGGCGCGTGAGCCCCTGGACGATCTCGTTGCGCAGGGCGTGAGCCTCCTGGCGCACGGCGGTGCCGATCGCCGCTTGCAGGCGCTGCGGCGCAGCGGTGAGGAGCCGACGCGCCCGTGCCCAGTCTCCCGTGCGCGAGACCGCCATCGCTCACCCCTGCTTGAAGCGCAGGCGCGGCACGTGCTCGTCGAGCCAGCCGAGCGCTACGTGCGTCGCCTCGTTGATGACCGCGCCCTTCTTCACGCTGAGCGCCGAGAGTGCGAGCGACTTCGCCGTGACCTCGATGTCCCCATCGCGGCAGCCGTAGTCCTTGAGCACCGAGGCGGTGCGCTGGGCTGAGGGCGTGGTGCCCGTGCGCCAGAACTGCAGCTCGAGGTTCGAGCGGTAGGCCTCGGCCTCCCAGCGGGCGCGCGCGGCGCGATCGGCGAGGTAGCTGACCTCGTAGGCCAGCCCCTCTCGATCGTGCTGCACGACGTGCTGGTGCTCGTGCACGCAGATGACGATCTGGTGCCAGAGATCCCAGCCGCCCTTGGGCGAGCCGACCTCGAACGGCGTGTAAATGCGCCGGCCGATGGTCGTCGTGAAGTTCTTGAGGAAGCGGTCCTTGCTCTGGATGCCGAGCGCTTCGAGACCGCGCGCGACGAGCTGCATCTCGAGCGCGCTCCGCTTGTTGATGACGCTCGTGCGGAAGTGGTCCTGCATGAAGCGCCAGAACGCCCAGACCTCCTCGGGCTGGACGTCGAGGAAGATCTTGCCGACCACCGGCAGGGATTGGAGGTAGCCCTTCATCGCCCACCTCCGGCCGCCGCATCGGCCTCGCTCGCGGGCACGCAGGTGTGCCCGGTGATGTGGCCGTCCTCGGTCGTCTCGTCGACGTACGCGCAGACGAAGGGCGCGCCGCTCCGCTCGCTCACGTCGTCGCAGTCGGCGAGCTCATGGTAGCTGCCGTCCGCGTCGCAGATCTCGGCGGTGTTGGTGCTGCAGCGCGTGGCGCCCCGGACGCAGCCGTCGATGGGTCGGCAGTGCGCGCCGAGGCACAGGGCGCTGCCAGGGCGGTGAAGATGAGGGCCTGCATCATGTTCCACTCCGTGCGGCTGCGCGGTCCTGGAAGGAGACGAGCAGCAGGTTGCGGCTGGGCCGACGCCGGTGGAGCCCGAAGCCGATGGGACGCGCCTCGGTCACGTAGAGACCGGGAGGCGTGCGCACGGCCTGCACGAGCTGGCCGTCGCGCGCGTAGAGCGCGCCCAGCCTGTCGCTCGGGCGAATCAGGGCGTCGCCCGAGGCGGCGTCGACGAGGCCGAGCTGCTCGAGATCCCTGAAGTGGAAGACCAGGTCGAAGCTCGACCTGGGCGTGTTCCCGGACGTCGCCATGCGCAAGGCTTCAAAAGCCTCCGGCTCCACCTGGCAGGGGACGCGCACCGGCGGATGCTCGCGACGAAAGGGCTCACCAACGCCATCGTCGTCGGAGTCGACGAGGACGGGCTCCTTGAAGTCCTCATCGTAGTCGGGCGCCATCGCCTGCGTGTCGAGGCGATGCAGCTCCGCGATGAACGGGAAGATGAGTCGACCGCGCATCACGCCGCTCCGAGGGGAGTGGGCCTCACGTAGAGCGCAAGGAGCGCATCGATCTCCGGGTCGCCGGTGAGGCTCGCCGACGCCGAAGCCTTTGAGGGGTCGAGCCGGTAGCTCTGGTCGCGCGTGCGCTCCTCGATGATGCGCCAGCGACTGCGTGCCTCGAACGAGGCGTCGTCGGCGAGCGGCGCCATGGAGCGAAGGACGAGGAGCATCGTCGCGCGGCGGATCGCAGGCGGCGTGCGCCCCGTGGGCGTGCCGTCGTCCTCGGTGAAGCCCCAGAGCCCCTCTGCCACCACGTTGCCGTGGCCGCGTGGGAACACGCGCCCGTGGCGGCGCGTGAAGCGCGGGCCGTCGAAGCCAGGCTGGACGGGCGCGCCGACGATGAGCAGCTCGCTCGGGTCGAGCGACAGCTCCGCGCCGCCGAGTACGAGCCGGTCGACGCGGATCGGCGGCACGGGCAGCTCGATGCTCGGCGCGCCGCGCCCGGCGAGATGCAGCGTCAGCAGGCGCGGCTCGAAGAACCAGCCCGTCACGCGGTCGATGAGGCTCGAGGCTTCGGCGAGCAGCAGCTCGAGGCGGGCGTCGCTCGCCTCGGCCGCCGTCACGCCTTCGGCGCGCAGGTCGGCAACCGAGGCGTACACGTCACTCTCGCTCGCGCTTGCCGCGCTTGTTGCCCGTCGTCGTCCTTCGCGGGCGGCGTCGCGGAAACGGGAGGCGTGTTCTTCGGCAGGTCGTCGGTCGTGACGGTGCCGCGCGCGGTCGTGACCTTGAGGTCGTCGGTGGCGTTGCGCTTGACCTTCGCCGCCTCGCTCTCGCCCGCGTCGAGCGCCTTGGCCTCAGCCTCGGTGCAGACGTCGAACGCGAGCGGCGCGTACTTGTCGGTGGGCACCGTGCGCACCGCACGCAGGTGCTCGCCGACCTTGCGCTCGACGCGGTACCAGCCCCGCTCGTCCTGGAAGCGGATGCCGGCGTAGGTGAAGCGACGCAGCACGAAGCCACGTCGCGGGTCATAGGGCTTGAGGCGAACCAGCAGGGTGTCGGTCATGTCTCGTTCTCCTCAGCTCAGAGCTGCACGTTGATGGCCTTGGCCACGCCCGGCTCCTCGGCGAACTTCACGTCGAAGCGGAGCGTTGCGACGATCTTCAGCGTGCCCTCCGAGATGTCGCGGTCCGATTCGACGCGGATCTGGCGCCAGATCCCAACGTGGAGGTTCTTCGGATTGCAGCACGATGGCCGTCTGGTCGCCGCCCACGCCGAGGTTCTCGGGGAAGAGCGGAATGGGCTGGAGCGGCACGCCCGAGTAGAGCACCGGCGTGTCGTCCTCGAGGAAGCGGTCGCCCGCGACGGTGGCGCGATCTGCCAGCGTGTTGCGGTAGCCGAGGTCCGCGTCGACGCTCGACAGGAAGCGCATTGCCTTCTTGTCGCGCAGGTACTCGCTCGGCAGCGTCTTCAGCATGTCGCGGAGCATGTCCTTCGTGATCGGCGTGCCCGCGGCGTCGACGACGTTGCTCGTCGCCTGCTTGAGGATGCCGTCCATCGTCGCGAGGAACGGGTCGACGGAGGCCGTGTCGCCGTTGATGGCGACGTCCTCCATGTCGCGCGCGATGGCGTCGGCCAGCATCTCCATGATGGTCTGGCGCAGCTCGCCGCGCTCGATGCTGTCCTCGAGCACCTCGTCGGAGAGGCGCACCTCGGCCTTGAACAGCTTGGCGTCGAGCTCGACGTCGGAGAGGTCGGGCTTCACGCGATCGACGGCGCCGAGCGCGGTGCCCTCCTGGCCCGGGCGCAGCACGCGCGCGCCGAACTTGATCTTCGAGATCTGCTGCTTCGGCGAGGCCATCGGGACGACGGTCGCGAGCTGCAGGAGGACGGACTGCTTGATGAGCAGGCGCATGAACTTCTGGGCCTGCGCGGGCTGGAGCAGACCGCCTCCCGCCGTCAGGTCGGCGAGCGCGAGGTCGGCTTTCTCCAGGATGGAACGGTTGCTGAGGTGGCTCATGAGGGTCTCCTTCCGGCGGGGTTCAGAGGTCGTGGAAGGAGATCGCCTTGTCGACGCTCTCCCGGTCCTTGGGCTTGTTGAGATCGAGCGGCCATCCCACGTCCTCGACGGTGGCCTTCGAGACGCGCTCGGCGGGCGCTGCGCTGTTGGGCAGTCCGAACTGCTTCTCGACGCGCCCGAGCCGCTGCTGCTGCTCCTTCACGGTCTCCGACAGCGCGCGGAAAGAGTCGGCGAGCTTCGCGAGCGACTCGTTCACGTCGGAAGCGACCGGCTTTCGCCGCCGGGGCGGGCTCGGGCTTCGGCTCGGCGGGCTTGTCGGTCTTCGCGGGCACCTGCTTCGCCAGCTCCCCGAGCCGCGCGAGCGCCTGCTTCGCGGCAGCGATGTTGGTCGCGAACGTCGCGGGCTCGCTCTTCACGCGAGCCTCGACGACCTCGTCGGCCTCGTTCACGCCATCTCCGTCCGTGCGCTCGAGGAGCTGCATGGCGACGCTGCGCAGTTCCTCGGCGAGCCCGGCGAGCCGCGCGTCGGCCTGGTCTGCGCCGAGCTCACCGAGCAGCTCGACGAGCCCCGTCAGGCTCTCGAGAGCTGCGAGGGCGGCGTTCAGCGCCGAGTTGTCGTCGAGCTTCGCCGTGGGCGCAGCGGGCGGCGACGGCTCGGCCGCGGTGGTGTTCTGGGTCTTGTCGTCGTCCATGGCTTCGTCCCTCTTCACGATGAGAAAGCGGTGCTTGTTGGCGGCGCGGTCGACGAGCGAGACCTCCTCGACGACCATGTCGACGAGGCGATGCACGCCGTCCGCCTTGTGCATTTCGGTGGTCATGCGGCGGCCTCCGGTTGGTGGGTGGCGGTGTCGTCGGGGGGCTGTTCCGACGTCGGAACAGCCTCGGGCACGCGGCGGGCCGAGCCGCCGATGGAGAAGCCTGTGAGGTCGCCGGACTTCACGCGCTCCCACAGCTCGTCGGAGAGCACGCGCACCGCGAGGAGCCACGTGCCCTTGCGGACCGCGAGCTCGCCGATAGTGAAGTCGGTGGGCGCGAGGTAGCTCTCCAGCACCTTCACCTGGCCGTTCACACGGAGGCGGTGCATGAGCCCGAGCCCGCCGAAGTCCTCCATGAAGCGGTGGGCGGCGGCGCGGATCTCCTCGGCCGAGTAGATGTCGCCCTGCGCGTCGACCACCTCGGGCTCGAGCACGATGCCGAGCACGAAGCGCTCGTCGTTCGGATCGACGCCCTTCACCAGGCGCGAGGGCTTGTCGAACACCAGCTCGTCGAGGCTCGGGTCGAGCGGCAGGTGCTCGCACTTGGCCACGAGCTCGAAATCCTTGGCCTTGCGCACCGGGTAGTTGGCGACGAAGAGGCGCATGGCCTGCTTCGCGCCGCCGCGCCCGGAGGCCTCGCGCACCTTGAGCCGGAAGACGTGGCCGACCTTCTTGAACGCCGCGACGTTCTCGGGCGTGGGGTTGAGGACCGCGATGAACTTGCCCTCGACCTTCGCGAGCGCATCGATGAACTCGCCGAGGTCGATGACCTTGTCCTTGTCGAACCACTCACCGGGGTACGGCGGGTCGATGAAGAAGAACGTGTCCTTGCTGTCGTAGGCCTCGAGCGTCTTGCGGTAGTCCTGCCGCAGGATGCTCACGCCCTTCAGGCGCTCGGCAGCCTTGAGGTACTTCTCTGGGGTTGGTCGTCGAGCCGAGGTGCTGCTGCGCCGGGTGCGTGCCGTCGGGGCGGCAGTCGCGGGCGTGGGTGCGCACGAAGACGAGCTTGTAGAAGCGCGCAACGTCGTCCTTCGGCGTCATGTCGCGGGCCTTGGCGAAGCTCTCCTGCGTGACGGTCCACTCGAAGCGGCGGCGCAGCTCCTCGACGCGCTCGGGCGTCATCGTCTTGATGCTGCGGTGGAGGAACACCACGTCGTCGTCGAGATCGGCGATGACCTCCTTGTCGCTCGCGTCCTTGGCGTGCAGCACCGCCGCCGCGCCCGCGAAGGGCTCGACGTAGGTCTTGTGCGCCGGGATGAGCGGCACGATCCGCTTGGCGTAGTGGAACGACCCGCCGAACGTGCCGAACGGCTGCGCCTTCTCGACGTCGTCGTCACCCTCGTCGAGTGCGCCGTCCCAGTCGTCGAGGACGAACTCGTCGTCGAGCGCCTTGGTGGTCGGCTCGTAGTTCGCGACCAGGAGCTGCGTCAGCACGGAGCTGCCGCCGACGCCGCGCATGTGCGCGATGGAGCGGCGGGTGCGGATGCGCTTCGACCAGAAGTCCGAGCCCTTCACCAGCTCGGGGAACTTGCCCCGGATGCCGTAGGTGATGAGGAAGCGGCCCTTGAGCGACTTGAGCAGCTTGAAGAAGCGCTCCTCGTCGAACTCGCTCTCGCCGACGTCGACGTTGTAGCCGGGGTACGGCGGGTCGAGGAAGAAGACCGTGTCCTTGCTGTCGTACTTGCGGACGACCTTCTCGTAGTCGCCGCCGTAGACCTTCACCTTCTTCAGGCGCGGCGCGAACTTCTCGATGCGCTTGATGGTCGTCGCCTCGACGCCGACAACCGTCGGGCTGAAGCTCTTGCCGCGCATCTTCCCGTAGGAGAAGTGCGTCAGGTACAGGAAGCGGTGCAGCCGCTCGACGTCGTCCTCGGGCTCGACGTCGAGGAGCCGCTTGAACGTCTTCTCGTCGCCGACCCACGGCAGCTTCTTCAGCTTCGCGAGCCCCTCGGGCGTGAGCTTCTTGATGAGCCGGTAGGCGTCGGCGATCTCGAGGTCGGCGTCGTTGATGACCTCGACCTCCGCGGGCTCCTTGGCGAACAGCACCGCAGCACTGCCGGCGAAGGGCTCGACGTAGGTCTTGTGGGCGGGAAGCATCGCCGCGAGTCGATCGGCGAGGCGCTTCTTGCCGGCGGGCGAGCCCCAGATGGTCTTCTCGACCTCGGCGCCGTCCGGGCGCACCCCCTGGTTGACCGCGAGGATGCGGCGCGCGTGGGCGATGGCGGCTTCGCGGCGGTCAGACATCGCGCAGCGCCTCCGGGTCGGTGCCCCACTCGGGCTTGTCGCTGGAGGGCGCGTTCAGGTCGCGCGGCCACACGAAGGGCGCGTCCTGCTTCGCCGTCTTGTCCCCGGTCCGCCCAGGCGCCGACGCAGGCGTCCCGTCCCCGGTGGTCGGGGCGGTCGTCTCGGGCTCGCGCGGCTTCGTGTCGGGCATGCGTCGTCCTCCGCAGAGGGCAAAGCCGCCGACTTCGCGCGGAGGGGACACGCGCGCAGATTCGGTTGCGTTCGAGACGGCTCTCGTGGCTCGCTGGCCCAATGTCGTTCCCGATCCAGCAGCAGATCCACGGACGCGTGCATCGCGGCCTCGGCATGCAGCCTCCTGACCTGGCTCCAGAAGCAGGCCCCAACGCAACAGGCTCTGGACCCGCTGATTCAGCAAGGGATGCGGGCAGGGAACAACGGCTTCGACTCGCTGCAGGCCGCCCTCGCTACACTTCGCTCGTCATCGAGCGCACAGCGGTTCACTCCGGTGGACCCGGCAGCCTGGGCATCGGCGACGCCGAGCGCGGCCGCGGGTTTCCATCTCCCACGGGGTGAATCTGCCCAGCGGGATCCGCGCTGCGCACATCACTGTCGTCCTCTCGACACCGGGAGTTGGCATCAGGCGGATCCGGCACCGCATCGGTTCGTGCCATCACGCTTGCTCAGCTTCAGCCGGACTATGCCGGCGACCTCGCCATCATCATCTGACCGTGGCTATACGACCGCGAGCGTCGTGGACCGGCACAGCCCGTGGTACGGCGGGAAGCCGATCCCGACCTCGTTCAAGGCGCCGTCGCTGGCGAGCGCACGGAAGTCGCCCCGATCGTCCCGGGTGCCCATCGCCGAGCGCGTGACCTCGGCGAGGTCGGTCGGCCGCCGCCGCCGTTCACGTAGAGCCGGGTGCGGCCCGTCTCGCGATCCTGGGCCTCGCGGACCCACGGCATCGCCTGCTTGATGGCCTCGGGGTCCTCGAGCTGCTCGATGCGGTCAAAGCGCCGGAGGGCGTCCGCCACGGAGAAGGTCTTGCCGTGCAGGTAGCGGCAGATGTTCGTGGTTTGCTCGTCGAGCACCGCCTCGATGCGGTACTGCCGGATGCCCGCCTCGACGTAGCTGCTCATCTGCGCGTAGGAGCGGCCCTGCGCGATGAACGAGGCGGCGACCGTCTCCCAGTAGAACGGGGCGCGGTCGACGAGCGCGGCGCGGGCGGCCTGCTCCAGCGCGTCGGCGATGTCGTCTCGCCCGAGGCCTTCCTCGAGCCCGGCCGCCACGATGCGCCGGGCCTCCTCGAGGCTCTCGATGCGGCGGCCGTACTCGTCGCGGACGAAGTTGCCCTGGGACCTGGTCACGTGCGCGACGACGCGGCGGTCGACGGCGTTGAACTCGGCGCCGATCGCCAGCCGCTGGCGGCGCCGGGCGTCGGTGCGCGTGGCTGCGACCACCTCCTGCGCGGCGTCGTTGAAGGGAGCCTCGATGCGCGCGGGCACGATCGCCGTGGCACGACCGGCAGCGGCCATCGCCTCGGAGACCAGGCGCCGTCTTTCGGGGCGGTCGTGCGCCCAATCGACGTCCAGGACGGCGATCGCCTCGCGTACGGCGTCGACATCGGCACGCCCGGTGGCGCGCTGGAGCTGGGCGGCTAGGAGCGCCACGGCGCGATCGAACCCGGCGCGGGTGCCGAGATTCATCGCCTTGGCCACGGGGAGCCGGAGGAAGCGCTCGACGAGCTCGTCGGCGGCGACGCGGGCCTCGTGGACGACGAGGAGCCGATCAGCGGAAGCGGATGTGCCGCACATCGGCGTCCTCCTCGAGCCGCAGCTCGCCGTGGGCTACGTGCATCAGCACGCGGCAGAACGTGCAGCGCAGCGCCTTCGAGAACGTCAGGTCGTCGGGCGCGTCGCCTTCGTCGATGTCGAGCCCATCGTTGCCAGCGAGCGCGGGGGTGTTGAACCCGCAGCGCAGGCAGCAGACGTGGTAGCCGACGAGGAGGTTCGTTCGGTCCTGCGGGACACGGCGGATCTCGCCGCGCTCGAGGCGACAAGGGCGCTTGGCCGAGGGAACCAGCTTCACGGGCCACCTCCGAGGACGAGGGGCTCGTCGCTTGGCGCGCACCTCGACGCCCGCCTCCGTGGGCGAGAACATGACGTCGTGGCACGAGGCGCAGCGGTCGCAGAGCGCGAAGACCAACTGGCCGTTGCGCCAGAGCGTGGTGGTCTCGTCGAGCCCCGCGTGGCGCTGGCACATGCGGCAGGCGATGACGCCGCGCTCGGCGTCGAGCTGCGCCTGCTGTACCCACGCGCGGTGGTGCTCAGGGCGCATCGCGCACCTCGCCGAACCACGCGTCTCCCTGAAAGCTCTGGATGATCGGTTCCAGAGCTCACGCAGAAACAAAGATGGCGACCCGCCTTGCCTGAAGCTCAAGTTTCTGACTTCGATTCTTCCTGCGTCTTACGCCGCGAGGGAGCCAGTAGGCCTGCGATCTTGTAAGCGCCGTGGAGCACACGATCGCGGATGGCGTACCGCGACGGTGGGGTCGGCCAGGTACGCGCGTGCCATCAGTCGGGTCCGATCTGGCTCGTGAAGACGGTCGCGCGAAGGCCGTAGCGGTCTTCGAGGATCTCGAAACAGATATCTCGGCGCGCCTCACCTCGGTAGAGGCGAGCGCAGAAGTCGTCGAACGCGAGACGTCCGCCTTCGCGATCCGAGACAGGACGCAGTGTTAGCTGCCGTCCGCGCGCGATGCGGAGCTCGTCGAAGAGCCGCGCCACGTCGATGAGCGACGCGGAAGCCTTTGCGGCACGCTTCATGGGCGAGGCGCATGCGGTAGCTCTTGCCCGTCCCGGTGGCTCCCGTGACGTCACCGTCTGGTGCTCGGTGACCCAACGACATGTCGCGAGAGCCGGCGCACCATGGGCTTGTCGAGCTGACGCTCACGGGCGAAGGAGATTCCCTCGATGCACGCGTCCGGTGATCGGGCTTCGCGTCGCGGAGATTTTTCGCCAGGCCGAGCCATTTCGCGAGCGAGCATCTCGGCTTCGACGAGGGTGCGAAGCGATCGTCGAGGCCATCGCGAGGTGTCGGGAGGACTTTGTCCTGCTTTCGAGCCAGGCGGAGGCGAAGCACGCCCAACTGCGCTGGCGTGAAGTTTCTCTAGAGTCGGTTCTTTCCTCAGCGTGTCTTCTCCCTTGTTTCTCTCAGTGGTAGTAGTCGGCGCCGCGGACGTTTTCGTCAGACTGGACCAGTCGCGGCAGGGCTTCCGGGCTGGGGCAGCGGCCACGTGTCGAGGTTGTGTTCAGGATCGTCAGCACGGAGCAGGTAGCTGCGCGCGCCCACGTAGAGCGCGCTCGACGGCGAGCCGCGTCGAGTCGCGCTCGTTCCCGCACTTTTCGCGGCCGAAACAGTCCGAGCACGAGCGGTAGCCCAGCTCAGGTGATGACGCCCTCCGAGGATGGCTTCGCAGGAAGCTGCGTGTGTGAGGGGCCGATCTGCTCGGCCCAGTCGAGGATGCGCGGATCCCACGTCGGCCTGAGCACGGTGGCTGCTCGGCATGTGCTCGGTCGTGGTCGTGAAGCCTCCGCGGCTGTAGCTCCGCACGTGCGCGGCAACGCGCTCGCGCCGTGGAAGACTTCGTCGCGCTTGGCGTCGCCCGAAGCCAGAGCTCGGCGTCGTCATGACGCAGGCCGTGCGGGACCGAGTAAAGTGGCCGTCGAACGCGGCGTAGTAGTCGACGTTGAAGACCAGCCTTCTTCCACGTCTGCGTCTCGAACTCCTGGGGGGGCGGCCCGAGGGCAGGCTTGTCGAGGCGCTCGAATTTCGCGGCGGCTCGCCTTGGCCGTCTTCATCCGCGTGTTGAGGTCGAAACAAGCTCACGCAAGCGCGCGTTGAGCTCGCCAAGGCTCGAGAACCTCTCGTCCCGGATGCGCGCAGCAACCATCGGCAACCTGGACGCCGACCTCCACCTTCGCCTTGTCGCGCGGCGACTTCGGCCGCGCCGGCAAATCGTGAATGCCGTAGTGGCGCGCAGGCTCGGCAGTGTGCGTTGCACGCCAGGGTCGTGGCGGCACGCCTTCACCTGGCGCTCTTGAGTTGATCGGGGCACGATCGCGCGCTGACACCGCCGAAGAACGTGACGCCCGCGCAAACGCTCTCGCGACGAAGTCGGGCACCTGCTGCGTCCGCGTCGCCTCGGCATTGCGTGTGGTGCTCCCCGAGAACGGCGACGAACAGCTCGACCTCGACGACCTCTCCGTCTCGGGCTCCACGAATCGCGGACGCATCCGGCGTAGTCGACGAACATCTTGTCGCCGCGACGCGTGCGTCTGCCACATCACGGGGTGAAATCGCTTCTGCCACGCCCGGTAGCGATCGCAGAACGCGGTGTACCGTAACCCGTCCGGCTGGGCCGCCAGGTACTCTCCATGTGCAGGGCGCGAGCGTCACCCCGGTCGCCAAAATGGCATTGCAACGCCGCGCAGTCGGGCTCAGGACGCATGCACGACGGTGGAGCTGGGGGATAGAGGTACGTCTCGAGCTCACGCGTCGGAGAGCGCCTCCGCTCGCCGCCGTCGGCCGTGCGACCTCGCGTCGGCGGTACCGCCGGTGCTCGGGCTCACGCCGACCGAGCGCGCGTACTCCGTTGGCTGAGGCCGAGGGCCAGCTTTTGCCTTAAATCTCGTAGACGGTGCATCGGAAGTCTACTCGGTCGCCATGCCGCCGTCGCGGGCGCCAGTGAAGCGTTTAGAGACCGTCACCTCATGCCGCGATCGCGATGCCCGTTTTGGGTGATCGGCATCCCCGTTTTGGGTGATCGCGATGCGCCGTTTGTCCGATCGCGATGGTC